>UQDC01000004.1 GCA_900539755.1 uncultured Alistipes sp. | reverse complement strand
ATTTTAATTGTTATACTTTATAATAACTAGTCCGGATTTTTACCGGACACATATGCACCTCTTTAAATATCTCAGCCACAAAGAGCACATGTTCAAATAAAATATACACATATATAATTAGGTCTCTTAGTCAATTGCAACCCAGACAAGCCAAGTATCACATTATATTTCAATAGCTTATAATAATTATTTTACATCTCCGTCTATCGATTCAATCCTTTTTAGGCAAGGATTGGATCTTATAAGATTCAACTATTTGGATGATCTTTTCGTAAATAAATGAACATTCCTTCATTTATCGTTTGCAGTTTAATAAAATGTTTACATATTTGCGAATGAATATTCATTCATTAATAAATTATGGTGAAGAGAATAGACACATCGCTCATTGAACGGATTCGCCAAGCATCTGTGGAGATTATTAGTGAAAAGGGGATTACAGGTAGTTCGGTAGCTGCCATAGCCAAACGCGCACAAGTATCGGCAGGCTATCTCTACCGCCATTACCCAAGTAAAGAGGACCTGGTGAATGACCTGCTGAACGATTCACTCCATACAATCGCAGAGAAGATCGATGAGCTGATACAACAAAATGATCGCATAGAAAATATCGTTGAAGGCATAATTGGCTTCATTCTTGAAAGTGCAAATACAAATCCTCATCGGATCAAATTTGTGATTATGCTATTAAACGACTTTTCCATTCCCAACAAGCCATCTGTCCGGGAGCAGATCATCCGCATCGGAGAAACCTTGATCGAGAAGGGGAGAGAGAGCGGATCAATCCGCAATGAGATCACCGTTGAAGATTTTTATATTGCATTGGTTGGGATTCCTCTGCAATATCTTGCAACACGTTTCAGATTCGATTTCGGTCCCCATGACTGTAATCTGGATGCTGAAACACGTAAAATCACTGAATTATCCATGTGTGCAATTAAATAGAACCAACTAATGAAAAAAATAGTATTCATCATTTGTGCGCTTGGTCTGGCTTCAGGAGCCGGAGCACAAGAAAAACAGGCTCTCACGTTCGATGAAGCACTCAACTTAACCCTAAACAACAACCCAAGTCTTCAAGCCTCTTCATATGGCATTGAAGCTGCTGAACGGGAACGTAAAGCAGCATATGGTTTGCGTCTGCCACAAATCGGGGTAAATGGAGCCTATGTCTATATGTCTAAAGACATCAGTATAGACATGAACAATCTCAAAGCACCAGTCAGCGGTATTTTAGGAAGTGTGGGCAACGTTTTACCTCCCGATGTGTTACAACAGGCTCAAACCTTGCTTGCCCAAAACTGGGCCATGCCATTGCAAGACCGCAGTGTAGGAACAGTCGGAGGAACAATCACTGTTCCCGTCTATACCGGTGGTAAAATCAATGCTGCCAACAACGCAGCCAAAATCAAAATAGAAGAGACCAAAGAGCAACGTCTTCAAACTCAAAATGCACTGATTTCAGAATTGACTGAACGGTATTATGGACTGTCTCTGGCCCTACAGGTAGTCGAGGTACGCCGTCAAGTTCTCGAAGGAATGCAACATCACTTAGAAGATGCCAAAGCTTTGGAAGCCAATGGAATTATTGCAAAAAGCGAACGTCTTTATGCCGAAATGCATGTGGCTGAAGCCGAACGAGAATATTTGGCCGCACAAAAAACGGCAGCAACCCTCAGTAGTGCTCTTAGCAACACGCTGAACAACAGTGGCAGCTATGAATTTCAACCCATCACCAATATGTTCATTCTCGATCAGATCGAGGGGGTTGACCATTTTAAACAGCTGGCATTACAGAATAATCCATTGCTGCGTCAAGTAGAATTGAAAAAGGACTTGGCTGTTGAAGGAGTGCGTTTGCAACGTGCTGATTTTACGCCCCAGATTGCATTGATGGGTGCTGCCTCATTCTACAACTATCAAATGACGCCGTTGATGCCGCGTTGGGCTGTCGGGGCTGGTGTCTCATTCAAACTGTTCAACGGTCTGAATCGTGAATATAAATTCAGTGCGGCAAAATCCCAGGTGAAACAGGTTGAAGCATTGAATGTGAAAGCACAGAATGACATTTTAACCTTGATTGACAAATTGTACAACGAAATGACCACATACAGCGTACAATTGCCCTCAATCAATACGGCACATGACTTTGCCGTTGAGTATCTCCGCATCAAAGAGACCGCATTCAAAGAGGGTGCAGCACCATCTTCCGATGTCGTAGACGCACGACTCAATCTGGCAAAGATCAAAACTGAACGTTTACAGGCCGCCTATTATTATGATCTGATGTTGGCTCGATTGCTCGAAGCTTGTGGTGACAGCGAAGCATTTGGAGAATACGCCAAACGTTCTGCCGCCATGCCCATCCGCTACGAATAATCACACATTTCAATCACTATTAAGACAATAAAACAAAATAAACATATGAAAAAGAGTAATGTAATCGGACTGACTATCGGTATCATCATTGTCATTGTTGCCGTATCGCTGATCAGTTGGTTTGCCATCAAGCCCGTACCCAACTTCATTCAAGGGGAGGTAGAGGCAACAAGTATCAAAGTTTCGTCGAAAGTACCCGGACGTATCGAACAGATGGATGTCAAAGAGGGCCAAAAGGTCACCAAAGGGCAACAACTGTTCATTTTGAGCACGCCAGAAGTGCAGGCAAAATTGCAACAGGCCCAGGCCGCTCGTGATGCTGCCAGCGCCCAGAGCGAAAAGGCTCGCCGTGGAGCACGCAGTCAAGAGATCGAAGCGGCTTTCAACATGTGGAAAAAGGCTGAAGCTGGTCGCGATTTTGCGCAAAAGAGTTACGATCGTGTTAAAAACCTTTATGAACAAGGGGTATTGCCTGCTCAAAAATTTGATGAGGCATCGGCCAATTTAGAGGCAATGACCACCACTGCTAAGGCCGCTAAATCACAATATGACATGGCTGTAGAAGGAGCTCGTCGTGAAGATCGGGCAGCGGCTGCAGCTCTGGTTGCTCAAGCATCTGGGGCGGTTTCTGAAGTGGAGTCATACGCTAAAGATGCTATCCAATATTCTCCGATTGACGGTGAGGTCTCAACCGTTATTGCCGAACCGGGTGAATTGATTGGATCGGGCTATCCGGTTATCACACTGCTCGACATGAATGACATGTGGGTAACTTTCAACATTAAAGAGGATCTGTTACCTAAAGTAAAAATCGGTTCAGAACTCAACGCCTATGTCCCCGGACTGGCCCAAACGATCCGATTAAAGGTAAACTACATGGCTCCTCAAGCGGAGTATGCCACATGGTCTGCAACCAAAACTCGTGGTGATTTCGACATCCGCACTTTTGAAGTCAAAGCCAAACCAATCGACACTATCGAAGGATTACGCCCAGGAATGACCGTAACCGTCAACTGGGACGAAATTAAATAATCATCTATGAAAGCGATTCGGGATTTCCTTGCTGTATTTCGGCGCGAATTAGAAAGGTTTTCCGACTACAAAACCTTTTTCAGGCTTTCAGTCGGATTGCCTATTCTCTCATTCGTCATTTTCATCCTGCTTTTCCGCACGGGTGTACCCCATGATATACCCATCGCTATCTACGATCCGGGCAATACACCTCTGTCAAGACAGTTAGGGCGAATGATCGATGCGACTCCTTCGGCCAAAGTAGCATACCATATCTCTGATTTTGCCCAAGGTGAAAAGATGATGAAAGAGGGGAAAATCGAAGCCATCGTATCCATCCCTCGCGATCTGGAAAAAGACATTTACAGCAATACGCAGGCTACGGTTACGGCTTATATCAATGGGTTAAACCTCGTTAAGAACGGCATGCTCAATCGTGATATTCAAACTGTAATCACGACATTTTCCTCCGGTATCCAGATTCAAACTTTAATGAAACAGGGAGTATCCGAAAAAGAGGCTTATGATCTGATGATGCCAATCTATTTCGAGAAACATATTCTGTTCAACCCATTCTCCAACTACGAATACTATCTGTTACCCAGTTTTCTGCCCTTGATGCTGATGCTGTTCACATTACTGACCACCATCTTTACCATTGGCGTCGAACTCAAAAACAGCACAACTACCGAATGGCTTGCAACCGGAGGCGGGAACATCCTTGTAGCCCTGACCGGAAAACTATTACCCTATACGGTCATTTTCTTTGCTTTGTGCATGCTAATGAATACCTGTTTATTCAAGTTTTTGGGTGTTCCATTGCAAGGGAATGTGCTTCTGATGTTTGTCTCAGGACTGATTTACGTCATGGGATCCCAAGCCATTGGTGTCTTTATGATTGCCGTTTTGAGTAATCTTCGTTTGGCACTTTCGATTGGCGGAGGTTATTCCGTACTCTCGTTTACCTTTTCCGGTTTGACCTTTCCATTCATGGCTATGGATTGGCCTTTACAACTATTCGGACGCCTTTTCCCAATGACCTATTACGTAGAAATATTCATCGACCAGGCTATGCGGGGAGCGCCAGCCATCAACTCACTTGCCTATTTAGGCTATATGATGCTATTTCTGCTTTTACCATTGATCATGTTGCCTCGGTTGAAACGGATATGCACCGAAGAAAAATTCTGGGGGAGATTGTAAGATGAAAATAACACGATTCAAACATAAATTCCACGAATACACCTCGGTGTTACGTAGCGAATATCGTAATATTTTTCACGATGCAGGGGTACTGCTAATTGCGGTAGGGGCGATCTTTATCTATTCGATGGCCTATTCTCTTGCCTATAAAAATGAGGTATTACGAGACATTCCCGTCGCTGTGGTGGATAACAGCCATACCCCTTCCAGTCGACAACTCATTCGCGCTTTTGATGCAACTCCGAATATCGATGTCGCTTATAAACCGACCAGTCTGGAGGAGGCAAAAAAACTCTTTTTTGAACGTAAGGTTTATGGAGTAATCGTTATTCCGAGCGACTACGAAAAGAAACTTATGCGAACCGAAAAGGTGAACATCGCCATTTATGCCGATGCCAGCTATTTCCTGATGTATCGCCAAGTCTTTTTCGATTTTGCGGGCAGTATAGGACAATCCAATTATCATGTCGAATGGTTGCGCTTTGTATCCAAAGGGGCTTCAACAAAGCAGGCCGAAGCCTTGAGTAGTCCGGTTGTCACATCCGTCCACAACCTGTACAACCCTTATTTGGGTTACGCTACCTTTATTATGCCAGCAATCCTACTTGTGATTATTCAGCAGACCCTTTTGATAGGCATCGGTATGGTCGGTGGAACTTGGCGCGAGAAAAAGTTATACCGAACTCTGATTCCGACAGGGCAATCCCGCATGTCGGTGTTCCCGATTGTTTTGGGTAAATCAACCGCTTTTATCTCCATCTATTGTATCACAATAACTTACCTGTTGACATTCCATTACAAGTTGTTCGGCTATCCGGTTAAGGGAGACACGATGGATCTCATTTTATTCCTAATTCCATATTTGCTTTCATGCACGTTTTTAGGTATAGCCGTATCCACCTTGTTCAAACATCGTGAGAATTCGCTTTTGTTATTGCTGTTCACATCAATTCCTGTACTCATGCTCAGCGGTGCATCTGTGCCATCAGAGTGTATCCCGACCTGGCTCTTCAATGGAGCGAAAATCATTCCCAGCAGCAGTGGAGTAGATGGATTTCTGCGCATTCAGACCATGGGAGCCACCTTGGCGGAAGTGGGCACACAATTCCGTACGTTATGGATTCTGACAGGCGTATATTTTATCTTAGCTTGTGTAGGAATGCGGCGAGTTCTGCGTAAAACTGAAAACGAATCATCTGCAACCAATCAATAACATTCAGCCTTGTGAAAAAGATTAAAACAGGAATTGCATCATTTGGACTATCCGGACAAGTTTTTCATGCTCCGTTTCTGAATATCCATGAAGGATTTGATCTGACCGTAATTGCCGAACGCAGTAAAGATCTTGCTCGAACAATTTACCCGCAGGTCAAAACGGTCCGCACATTCGAAGAATTGCTCGCAGAAGATATCGAGTTGGTCATTGTCAACACTCCGGTGCAAACACATTTCGACTACTGCAAACAGGCTCTTTTAGCAGGGAAACATGTGGTTGTCGAAAAACCGTTTGTTGCTACATCTGCTGAGGCGGAAGAGCTCATCTTATTGGCACAACGACAAAACAAACTGCTCACGGTATTCCAAAATCGACGTTACGATGGAGATTTTCTCACCATACGCCAGATTCTCCAATCAGGAGAATTGGGCCATATTGTCGAGTTTCAATCATCTTTCCAACGCTATCGTCCCGACATTACCTCAGCCCGGGCACAATGGCGTGAAGAGCCACTGCCTGGCAATGGAATCACCTATGATTTAGGTTCACATCTTTGTGATCAAGCCCTAACTCTATTCGGCAAACCATCGGGAGTCTGGGCCCATATTACCATTCAACGCCAAGGGAGTCGCGTAGATGATTACAGTTTGATTCAAATGCTATATCCTGACCTGACTGTCACTTTACGTGCCGGCATGCTGATTCGTGAAGAGGGGGCCCGATTCGCTGTACACGGCACACGCGGCTCCTATGTTAAATTTGGGCTGGATCCGCAAGAGGGATTATTAAGATACGGCCATGCCACTCCAAATCGCGGATCTTGGGCTACAGAACCTGAAACAGAGTGGGGAATTCTGAATAATGATGCAGGACGTCGCAAATATCCGACTGTACCGGGCAATTACCTAAGTTATTATGATGCCATTTACGATACACTGTGTAACGGGGCTCAACCGCCCGTCTCTCACGAGGATATCGTGACTGACCTGCGCATTTTGGAGGCAGCATTTGAAAGTAACAAGACTGGACAAACCATCACCTTATAATGTAGCACCCAATAATTATAATATCTTCTCGAAAGTGTTCTGAATACTAGCTTTTCGGATAAAGTCGGACTCATTCAATCATAAGAATAGGGGGAATCCAATCACTACTAATAATTCTTCCTCGAATTACATTATAAGACACTGAGAATCGGATCAATCTGTTACTCAATCAGCATGTGACATCCAGAAACTAATCATTAAGCACAGACACATTCCTATCGTTCGCAGAAGAGTATTTCTCTATATACATTCAGGAAATTCTAACAGGACTTTCTTCTGACAAAACACATCACACACCTATTACCCTCCTTAAACAATGAGCGCTGCAACTTGACAGTTGCAGCGCTCATTATCTTAGGTTCGGATTTGTCATCAAATCCAATACAGGAAGTTCTTATTTACTCTTCTACCAGTTCATATTTTTGATCAATTCCTTTTTCAGTAACTGAAATACCCTCTTTCATCCAACGAGGCATGGGGGCATCTTTCAGATAGTGATCAAAGAACTGATACATGCGTTTATCCCAATCCATGCAGGCAGCACGTGACGCCAAATTGTGGGGTTCGCCATTGTAATTAAGCAGCCATACCGGACGGCCCAAACGACGCAACGCAATATAGTATTCGATACTCTGAGTCCAGGGCACTGCACCGTCATTATCATCATGACGCAACAGCTGCGGAGTTTTCACCCGATCAGCAAAGAATACAGAAGAGTTCTCAATATAAAGGTCTGGGCGTTTCCATGGAGTGGCACCGATTCGGCTCTGACCTGTCTCATACTGTGATGCGCGAGACCTACCCGACTCATAACGGATACCACCATAAGCTGAGAACATATTGGTCACAGCAGCTCCCGGAGCACTACATGCGTACAAATCAGACTGAGTCACCAAATAAGCGGTCTGATAGCCTCCCCAACTCTGTCCTTGGAGACCGATATGATCTTTGTCGGCAATACCACGCTCAATCAACGCCATAGTACCGCTCACTACGATATCGTAGCAGCTTTTACCCGGATGTCCATCACGATATTTGATATCGGGAATAAAGACAACGTAGCCATTGCTGGTGCAATAAACCGGATTGATAATAGAACGGCTTGGAGCCGGCGTGTTGTAACGATAACGCAAGAACGTCTGTGTCTCATAAAAATAGACAATGGTTGGATAAGGACGTGAAGGATCGTAATCCTCAGGGAAGTGCAGCAATCCTTCACACTCATTGCCATTGAAATCGGTCCATTTGAACAGTTCTACCGATCCCCATTTGTAATCAGCCTGCTGCGGGTTAGCATTGGTCAATTTTTTCGCATCGCCAAACTGTTCGTTACTGGTCCAGAGATCGCGGAATTCATTGAAATTTTCGCGGGTATAAATCAAACGATCCCCCTCACGGGCAAAACCTACAATCGCATAAATATACGGGCCCTCTACCAGTTTTTGAATCTGCTGACCGGGCTGCAACAGGTAATAACCATTCTCTTTGTTTTCACGATTGAAAGAGAGGAACATCATCGGACGACTCAAATCCACCACCGATTTACCATCTACACGACTCATGTTGACAAAACGGAACTGGGTCTTCTTCTCACGACCGATTTTGGTCAGATTCTGTGCTGGTTCTTTGCCTGCAGGATCGACCAACCAAAGATCGAACTGATCCGGAATCAACATCTTCTCATCGGTGGTCCAACCCGACATACCATACAGAGGGGGAGTTCCCGGATGATCGTCATCGATATTATAGAAAGGATAGGGAATATCTGCAGTCAGACGAGTATGTTTCAACGTTTTCGTATCGATCGCATACCAAGATGAATCGGGCAGATTGTAATAAGCTGCGTATTTGGCTGACGGTGACAGATAGGTACCACCATAACCACCTTTACGAATCAAAGTCCGTTTTCCACTCTTCAAATCGATCAAATACACATCCGACGGATTGTACATTTGAATATCCTCACCGGTATAGAGGCTGTATGGACGACTGGTCGTACCGATCGCATAGGGTGCATCTCCATTTTCGGCAAATGTGATTGAAGGCAATTCGATATCACCCAAAGCTAAAGCTCGTTTCTCTTTCGGGAAATATACGGCCATATAGTTTGCCTCCGCAATCCGTTTTTTATTGACGAGTTGCATAGGCATCAACACGGTATCACGGTAGCTCCAAACATCCAACGAGAATTTCTCGTCAGCAGGAAGTGTGTCTTTTGGTTCCTCTTTGGGTTTAGGTGCAATACCAAACTGCAGACGATTTCCGTCCCGATTGAACGCTAAATTACCAAACTTGCTGACCGCAAAGCCACCAGGCAATCCAACGATCTGCTCATTGGCAATCTTACGGGCTTTTAAATCGGCCGTAGCAAAATAATAGAGGTCATACAATGCATGCTTAACGGTATCACTGGTCACCATGAACGCTCCTTGAGCTCCCCATTTGTCCAGAGCCATAGAAGAGGCTATTTGACCCAATTTGCTGGACCAAAGCTCAGTCAACTGAACTCCGTTTTTGGGATCGACAGAATAAAGACAAACCGATTTCAGTGAATCCGCCTCACGAGTGTAGAGCACAGAAGCTCCATTTTCAGCAACTTGGAAATTCTTAACGCTATCCACAACCGTACTGTCTCCAAGCTGCAAATTGACAATCACCAAACGATCGTATTTTTTAGCTTTTTTTGCAGTATCAGCAGTATCCTTGACTGGATTTACCTCATACGTATAGGCATACAAAGCGCCTTTAGGTGCTGTCTTTACGGATTTGACACCATCCAGCTTGATCACCTTCATATCGGCCAAATTCATCACAGCAAAAGTATCTTTGGGCATCTTATCGGCTTTCACTTTGGCAATCTTTGCCTTACGCACCGAATCAAAGGGAACCGCGATTTTAAACGAAGCCCAAGTGCCGTTATTGAACAGAGCAGCACCATTACCACGTTCTATCCGCGTAACGTTTCCCGTTTGAGTGTTGTAAAATTCCAGCAAAGCATCTCCTCGCTGCGGCGTGATCGAATAGCAGATCCAATCACCATTGTCGGAAATCCGCGGTGAAGCAATCGACTTCCAACCATCATATGCACTCTGATCCAACGGCTTTTTCTGCGCCGACAAAGTCGCCGACGAGCACGCCAAAGCCAGAATACATAAAGTTTTCAAGTTCATAATTCTGTTACTTTTTGATTAGGGTTAATATAAAATGCGCTAAAGGGCCAACAAAATACAAAAATTTTAGCTAAAAACAGATTGATTCGTCCCTGATCTAACACTCAGGATACGATTATGTGGTGCAATTTCATTACATTTGATAGACGGACTTAAATTTTCTATTCACAAATTGTATAAAACATGAAAAGTAAATTTTTAAATGAATTCAAACAATTCGCCATGCGTGGCAACGTCATCGATTTGGCTGTCGGTGTCATTATCGGTGCTGCATTTAGCAAAATCACCTCATCATTGGTTGGCGACATCATCATGCCGCCTATCGGAGCCCTTATCGGTGGGGTAAATTTTACAGATCTGGTGATTACCTTAAAACAAGCGTCTGTAGCTGCAAATGGAGAGATAATTCCTGCCGTCACGATCAATTATGGCAGTTTTATCCAAACCATCATTGATTTTTTGATCATTGCCTTTACCATTTTTCTCTTCATCAAACTGATCAACAAACTAAACCGACAAAAAGCAAAAGAGACTCCGGTCACCCCACCAACTCCACCTGCCGATATTCAATTATTAACCGAAATTCGAGATCTCCTCAAGCAGCAAAATCCAAAATAAGTCACATCTATAAACAAACAACGCAGGAGTACACTCCTGCGTTGTTTATGATAATATCATTACACTACATTGGTCCACCGGGAGGTGGGGGTGGAGGGCCTACAGGTGGTCTCCGGTGATCTCGTAAAGAATCGGGATTACCTTTAAATTGCGATGATCCTCCTTTATCTCCGAAACGACGTAAATTATAAACGAAATTGATACTAAAATAGCGGCCCAAAACATTGGATTGCACATTTTCAATATAAGTCGCCGTTACATTACGTGAAAAACTTTTGTTCTGATTCAACAAATCATAGGCAGCTACACTGATCTCACCCCGTTGATTTTTAAATATCTTCTTACCAATCGAGGCATTCAGCATGAAATAATCTTCAACAAATGAGTCAGTAATACCGGTATATTTGAGGTAGGATCCATTAGCCTGTAATGTAATACCCCCCCAAGTAATCCATTTAAAATTACCGGTTACCCGTTGATTCACGTAATTATTATTACTCTCTTTACGCACGGAGTTCTGGGCAACATTGTACCCGACATTATACCCTAACGTAAAATCAAGTTTCTCACTGATATTACTGCCCAATACGGCTCCACCCGTATAAGAAATGGTATTGGTGGTACTCTTAATTTCATTAAAGATATTGGGAAGGGCAGAGTAGTTTACACCTAAATCAAAATTGATATTACTCATCAAAAATGAAACCGGCGTGCCATAATTGACAGCTCCGCGTAAATTCCAATATCCATCCATATTCACCGGACGAGAGAACTGTGCACCACTGTTCAATACCGTGATTACATTTCCTGCCGGGTCTTTTACTTCATATCCGTTCTTATCCGCTATCAATGTTGCATTGGAAATATAATTTGATCTAATCGAACCTGTCAACATCGCCATGAAAGTACGCCCTTTGGTGACATTCGTATTGACGTAATTGATAAAGAATTGATGAGTATAAACAGGTTTCAGATCCGGATTACCTTGGGATACGAATAACGGATTCGAGACATCCAATACATCCTGTAATTGTGTAATAGAAGGATTATTGGTCGATGAACGGAACATAGACCTCAACGTATTGGTCGAATTAAACTTAATATTCAAAATGGCCCGATATACCATATTATTGAAGCTGGCAGAGGTATTGGTTTGCAACGGGAACTGTTGATCTCCGGCCAAAGTTGAATATTGATAGGATAGAGAACCGATGAACATCACCTTGCCGTTGTTGTATCGATATCCCGGACCAACCTGCTGGGTCAAATAACCACTGTTATAGGTATTGGACAAACTGTCAATCTGAATATCTTCAGGTTCTGAATACGAACGTTTGTCAAGATCCGAATAACTATAATTAATATTGTAATTAACCAACAACTGCGACTTAGGAGTAATCGGCTCCGAATAATTGATCCGACCGCTCAAACGATAAGATCGCGAATTATTATTGATATACTGATCGAGCAAGGACTCTGACTCAGGATCAAAATAACGCGTCAAGGAATATTTATCTTGAGTGCCATCATTTTTCGAAATCCCACCTCCGAACGAAACTGTTAACGTTCGTCCTTTAACCTCTCCAAACTTATGCCGATAAATCAGGTTCCCAGAGATATTATAACCTTCGGTATGGGAGGTAGCCGTACTACGAAACAGATTGACCAATGCATTTTCCAGTACACTCGTACTCAACATGGTTGTTGAAGTATCACTGCTTGATGCATCGTAAGTCTGTAAACTGACACTGGGACGAAACATCAACGAGTTATTTTCATTGATCCGATAATCGAGACGTCCATTGAAACGATGATTATAGTTACGGCTATCCCGAATTCCCAATGCATCATAATTTTGGGTGGAATCGTTATTCAGATAGTAATCCCGATCTGTTTGAGTGACCGTGTGAGTGTTTGTCGAATTGAAAAAGTAGCTACCGTCAAATTTAACCTTCTTACCCCATTCATCTGAATAGTTAACACCCAATGAATAGACTTTCGAAATACCACTTTGATTGCCAACCATAAAATTGGCCATATCACGACCACTACGATGACGAGCTCCACCACTATTATCTACAGCACCGACTACGCCCAAAATATCATCGATAGCAAAGTTCTGTTGATTGACATTGTTGGCCATACCGATAATCGAGAAGCGTCGCTTATCATTGAAGATATTCAAGCTCGCTCCGACATTGTATTTGTCATTAAATCCATATTGAGCCGAGAACTTTCCGAACATCCCGTGATTCATTCCACGACGGGTTACCAAATTAATTGCCTTGTATCCTTCACCATCATCGACACCACTAAATTCCGCTTGGTCACTTAGCTTATTAAAAACCTCTATCTTATCAATAGCTTCTGCTGGAAGGTTTTTGATTGCAGTGGCCACATCGCTTCCAAAAAACTCTTTACCATCAACCAGAATTTTCTGTACCGTTTCACCTTGTGCAGTCACTGTACCATCCTGAACGCTAATACCCGGCATTTTTTTCAGCAAGTCCTCGGTCATAGCATCTTGTGTCACCTTATACGCATCTGAATTATACACAACAGTATCCCCTTTAGCCGAGGTTCTCATAGCACGTGCTGAGACCAATACTTCATCCAAATCTTGTGCTTTGGGAGACATTTTCAAAACACCCAAAGCTACTGCTGAACGATTCACTTTCACCCTACCAGACAAAGTATCATACCCTAAGAAAGAAATATGATACGCATACTCACGATAAGGTAACCCTACAAATGAAAATCGGCCTTGCGCATCTGCCGTTACATATTTGCGAGCAGATGAGTCTGAAAGAGGATAAAGCTCAACCAAAGCACCTGCCATAACATCTTTGGTATCGACATCTTGCAAGGTTCCAGAAAGAACGCCACGTTGTTGAGCAAAAATAGCCGAAGTTGAAATAAATAAAGTACAAAAAATTGTAAAAGTCGGAAGGAGTGTCCGGGCACGTAAAATCTCCATTTTCTATAACGTTTTCAAATATGAAGTAACTTGGTTATATACAAATATATCGAGATTTTCCGCCTTCTCCCAATTATTACGACAGAAAGCGGATATTTCACGATAAAAACCAGAAATATCCGCTTTAATAGTTAATTAATCAAAATGATAAATTCTACACTATTTATCTTCTTTTTCTTTATACCACGATGCATACATCACATAATCACGAGCCGTACGTTCAATAATATCCTTGACCTGCTCCGGAGTGACTCCCTTGACCCGTTTAGCTGGAATGCCGGCATAAATGCTTCCAGGTTCGATTTTTGTACCACTCAGCACCAAAGCATTGGCCGCCACAATCGAACCTGTACCGACCACAGCATGATCCAAAACCGTAGCCCCCATGCCGATCAGACATTTATCTTCGATTTTTGCACCGTGAATGTTCGCATTATGACCGATCGACACGTCATTACCTATTTCCGTTACAGAACGTTGATATAAGGTATGAATTACGGCACCGTCCTGAATATTGACCCGATCACCGATCGTAATCGTGTTCACATCGCCACGAACCACTGCACTGAACCAAATACTGCAATCTCGACCAATAGTTGCATCTCCAATTACCGTCGCATTATCTGCCAAAAAGGTATTTTCTCCAATTACCGGAGTATAACCTCGTACTGATTTAATAATTGCCATTTCCTTTTTATTTTTCCTTATCTGTTTTCTCTAATGATTTGGCTTCACCCCACAACTGTTCCATCTGATCCATAGAGAGATCTCGCAAAGCTACACCTTGTTTCTCGGCCTGATCTTCGATATAGGTAAACCGAGATATGAATTTTTTATTGCATTTTTCCAGTGCCGTTTCCGCATTCACGCCATACAGTCGTGCTGCATTGACCAATGCAAAAAACAGATCACCGAACTCCTCCTCTTTATTGGTTTCGTCTCCTCGCTGCATGGCATCCTGTACTTCAGCAATCTCTTCCTGAACCTTTTGCCAAATATCCTCTTTGCTCTGCCAATCGAAACCGGCCGAAGCAGCCTTTTGACTCACCCTATAAGCTTTCACCATAGAGGGTAAAGTACGGGGAACACCCGAAAGAACCCGCTTCTTTTCATGCTCTTTCTCCTTCTCTTTCAGTTTGAGATCTTCCCAATTCTGTTTAACCTCATCGGGAGTGTCAGCATGGACATCTCCGAACACATGAGGATGCCGAAAGATCAATTTATCACATTCGGTATTGGCGACATCTGCAATGTCAAACGCACCCTCCTCAGAAGCGATTTTCGAATAGAACACCACATGCAACAGCAGATCACCCAACTCTTTCTTCACGTTTTTCATATCGTGATCAAGCAGAGCATCTACCAATTCATACGTCTCTTCAATCGTACTGCTACGTAAAGATTCAAAGGTTTGAACCCGATCCCACGGACATTTTACCCGCAACTCATCCATCACATCGAGCAGCCGTCCGAATGCCTCTAAACGCTTATCTTTATTATTCACCATACTCATTTTTTTAAACCTTGTAAAGGTACGATATTATACTCAAAAGAGTATATTTGTCGTTGTAAATGTTGTAAAAAGTAAAATCTTTCTTTTATGTGTGGGATCGTCGGCTACCTGGGCCAACAACAAGCATATCCAATCCTAATTCAAGGCTTAAAAAGACTCGAATATCGTGGTTATGATAGTGCAGGAATCGCATTAGTTCATGACAATGGAGAGTTGGAGGTATTCAAATCCAAAGGAAAAGTTACCAATTTGGAGCATGTAGCTCAAGGCAAAGATTTGTCCGGAACCATCGGCATTGCACATACCCGATGGGCCACACACGGAGAACCTAACGATGTCAATGCACACCCTCACTATTCCCAATCTAAAACTCTCGCACTGATTCACAACGGCATTATCGAAAATTATGTTGTATTGCGTGAGACACTTCGGGAGCATGGCTACACTTTCCAAAGCGATACGGACACAGAAGTACTGGTACAATTGATCGAATTCATCAAACAGACCAACCATTGCGACCTGTGTACTGCTGTACAATTGGCTCTTCATGAGGTTGTCGGAGCTTATGCGATCGCCATCGTTGAAAAGGATAATCCGGATCTGATTGTTGCAGCACGCAAAAGTAGTCCTTTAGTAATTGGCATTAAGGGTGAAGAACGTTTTTTGGCATCGGATGCAGCTCCGATCATCGAACACACCAAAGAGGTGGTTTATCTTAATGATGAGGAGATTGCGGTTATCCGCCGTGGCGAGCCATTACAAATTGTAACGCTTGACAATGTCGAGAAACCTCTTCACGTCAAAATGCTGGAAATGAATATCAGCCAACTTGAAAAGGGCGGTTTCCCTCATTTCATGCTGAAAGAGATTTACGAGCAACCTCGTACAATTATCGATTGCATCCGGGGACGTGTCAATCCGGAAGGAACGGATGTTATTTTATCAGGTGTCCGTGATAATCAAGAAAAATTCCTCAACGCCAACCGAATTATCATTGTAGCATGCGGAACTTCATGGCATGCAGGACTAATAGGCAAACACTTAATCGAAGAGCTTTGCCGTATCCCTGTCGAAGTGGAATATGCATCAGAGTTCCGTTACCGCAATCCGATCATTCGTTCGAATGATATCGTGATTGCCATATCTCAGTCAGGTGAGACAGCAGATACACTGGCCGCAGTCGAATTGGCCCGTAATCGGGGAGCATTCATTTACGGAATTTGTAACGTAATTGGCTCTTCGATTGCACGTGCTACAGATTCCGGCTCATATATCCATGTCGGACCCGAAATCGGTGTTGCCTCAACCAAAGCCTTTACCGGACAGGTGACTGTACTGATTATGTTGGCTTTAGCCGTGGCAAAACTAAAAAAGAGCATTGCCCCCGAATTATACACCACCATGCTCCATGACCTGCAACAAATTCCTAAATTGATGAAGAAGGTGTTGAAGCTCAACGATCAGATTGCAGACATGTCCAAGATCTTCACTTACGCCCACAACTTCATCTATTTGGGTCGCGGTTATAACTATCCTGTCGCTCTGGAAGGTGCCCTTAAACTGAAAGAGATCTCCTATATTCATGCCGAAGGTTATCCTGCTGCTGAGATGAAGCATGGCCCCATTGCACTCATTGATAGCGAAATGCCTGTCGTAGCCATTGCAACCTCTGATAGCGTATATGAAAAGACAATCAGTAATATTCAAGAGATCAAAGCTCGTCGAGGAAAAGTAATCGCTATCGTTACTGAAGGAGATGACCAAGTTTTTAAAATGGTGGATTACGTCATCGAAATTCCGAAAGTGGATGAACGTCTGATTCCTCTGGTGGTTTCGCTACCGTTGCAAATGTTAGCTTACCACATAGCTGTATACAAAAACCGGGATGTTGACCGTCCTCGTAACCTCGCTAAATCCGTAACCGTTGAATAGATTTTTTGCATCCCTCGTTGTATGTTTAACCATAGGCTATGGTAGCACGTTGACTGTTTGTGCTACTGAGTCAATCAATAAAACAGCCGATTCGAAAGTTATTGTCGGAGCAGAACGAATGGAGGAGTACCTGCCATTGCTCCAGGGACAACGAATTGGCATTCTGACCAACCATACCGGCCGAGTAGGAGAGGTCCACATCGTGGATACACTGCTCGCACGCGGCATCAATATTTGTCGCATCTTCGCTCCAGAACATGGTTTTCGAGGAGAGGCTGACGCCGGTGAACACGTCGCCAGCACACGTGATCGCAAAACAGGTATTGAGGTTGTTTCTCTCTACGGTGCCAACCGAAAACCCAAGCCGGAGCAGATGCAGGGAATTGACATCATGTTGTTCGACATTCAGGATGTCGGGTTGCGTTTTTACACCTACCTCTCATCCATGCACTACATGATGGAGGCGTGTGCTGAACAGGGAATCAAATTCATCGTGCTAGACCGTCCCAATCCCAATGGATTTTATGTGGATGGCCCAATTCTCGATCCCAAGTTTCGCTCGTTCGTCGGTATGCACCCGATTCCCATCATTCACGGTATGACTTTAGGAGAGTTAGCCCACATGATCAATGGGGAGGGATGGCTTGCCAATCAGCAAAAATGCGATCTGCAGGTAATTCCTTGTTTGCACTATACGCACCAAACTCGCTACACGCTACCGGTCAAACCCTCTCCCAATCTGCCCAATATGCGAGCAATCTACCTATACGGATCGCTCTGCTATTTTGAGGGAACTCCCATTAGTGTCGGACGTGGAACCGATTTTCCTTTTCAGATCTATGGGCATCCCAAGCTGCAGGGAGATTATACTTTCACCCCACACAGCACACCAGGGGCAAAGAATCCACCTTTAAAAGATGAAATCTGTCATGGGCAAGATTTACGTACTCTTCCCACAGACAGCTGTATTTGGCATGAAGGTATTGATCTGAAATATTTGGTTGATTGCTATCGGCAAATTGGCGGAGGCGAGAGCTTTTTCCTGCCTATTTTCAATAAATTGACTGGAGTAGCTTATGTGCGCGACATGATTATCTCCGGAGCCGATGCAGAACAGATCGAAGCCCGCTGGAAAAATGATGTTGAACGATTCCGTATCCAAAGAAAACCGTACCTGCTGTATGAAGAGTAAATCTCTCCACACATTGATTTTGGGAATTCTGTTACCTGTATTATGGATTACTGCTACCAATTCCACATCTGGTCAACAGTTGATTCCTCAACCCAATCAGGTCACTCGTCACGAAGGAGCCTTTACCATTACCTCACAAACCGTTTTGGTCACACACGAATTTAAAGACCTGGCCAACTATCTAAACGATCATATTGAACAGTTGTGTGGATTCCGACTTGCAGTTGTCACCCATGCTCCGGACACAAATTACATTTCGCTACGGAAAAACCAACATTTGACACACGAGGCCTACTCGTTAGCAGTAACCCCCCGTTCAATCGTCATCCGAGGTGGAGATCGAGGTGGCGTCTTTTATGGTCTGCAGACCCTGTTTCAGCTTATGCCTTCGGAAGTATTTGCAAAGCGAGATTCTCTAATTCAAGACTCACTACCCAACATTACGTCATTACAACTGCATGCCGTGACTATTGTCGATGCTCCTCGCTTTGCATATCGAGGAGCCATGCTCGATGTGTCCCGCACTTTTTTTACAAAAGAGCAGGTCATGCAATACCTGGACTGGATGAGTCGGCATAAACTCAACCGTTTTCACTGGCATCTCACCGATGACAACGGGTGGCGTATAGAGATAAAAAAATACCCATTTTTAACTTCAAAAGGAGCTTGGCGGGGGCCTGATGAAGTATTGGAACCAGCTTATGGTTCGGGACAAAAACGCTATGGAGGATTCTACACACAAGACGATATCCATGAAATTGTCCGTTATGCTGCTTTCCGCAACATCGAAATCATCCCCGAAATCAATCTGCCCGGACATGCTCTGGCTCTGACAGCCTCATACCCCGAAACCTTCTGCTGCCCCCCTACTGCAACTGATGAATCCGAGATGACTGATATTACAGTTACCGGGAATGTGGTATGTGTAGGCAGGGAGGAAAATTTCGAGATGATCCGGGATATTATTCATGAAGTGGCTGCTCTTTTCCCATCGCACTATTTACATTTGGGAGGGGACGAAGTCAGCACCCGTTATTGGCAAAAATGTCCACGATGCCAAAAGCTGATCAAAACTCACGGAATGAAATCCCCTAAAAAGCTGTACGAATACTTTGTCAATAGAGTAGAAAAAATTGCACATGAAGAGGGGAAACGTTGTGTTTTTTGGGACGAGGCATTATCTCCAGCTCTTTCCTCCCATACGATGATCTCCGGATGGCACGATTTGGCCACATGCAAAAAGGCGATTGATCAAGAGCAGCCCGTCATCGTCATGCCTGCATCCTATTGCTACATCGACATGAAACAAAATGCGTTCGAACGTGGACACACTTGGGCGTGGTTAGTCGATACACGCAGAATATATTCACTTCAACCCGATAAGCTCACCTCTGATCCACTAAAACAAAAATATGTCCGAGGGGTCGAAGCGGCCTTGTGGGCTGAATTACTGGATCGTCCAAACCGTTTTTTCGAATACCAGAGTTATCCTCGACTCTGCGCTTTGGCTGAAGTAGGGTGGAGTAAACCGTCTCAACGCAACTGGGAGGATTTCTATTCGCGATTAACTCAGGGACATTTGCCTCGACTCGCAGCGATGGGAATCGATTTTTATCTGTTCCCTCCAGAAGTCAACTACAAACAAGGTATGATCACCGCCACTGCACTACCAGGAGCATCCATTTATTATACTAAAGACGATAGTGAACCTACCCAACAATCGCTGCAGTACACCGGTCCCATATTCGACACCCTTCAAGAACGGTATCGATTCCGATCATTTTATCAAGGTCGACGCAGTCCGATTATCCCGATATCAACCGACACGGCTAAGATTTTACCGGCCCGGAGTCGTGACACCATCACCTTCCCGCTCAATCAATATATAGATCGCGACGGAATATGGTATCTGACCATCACCCCAAGCGATCCGGAAACAGTTATTAACCGGATGAACATAACCGGTCCCGACACCACATATTCGATCATTCGATACGGACAAAAGGCCAATCCATTTGCCCCCCTGAGACTGTATATGGATCCTCGCAATCGCAATGCCGATCTGACATTAATTGTAACGAACAACAGTACAGCTGAAAATCTAACCGTTTTCAGTTTTCGACCTTCACCTTATCTTGAGCCAGAGACTGAAATTTCGTCATCGCTTACATTCTCATCGCGTTTTCCATCGCAACGTATCGCTGACTACAATCCAACCACATACAGTCGTAGTACACAAGCATGCCAAACCGGTGATTTTCTGCAATACAATTTTACTGATCCCGTCACTTGCCGTGCCATTATCGTTCGAACAGGCATCCCAAATATCACACGCTACATTGTCACACAAGGAGAGGTCTCCTACTCACATGACGGACACAATTTTGTTGATGCAGGTGTTCTGGATGCCAACGGTTGTGCCACCATTCACCCATCCACGCCTGTTAAAGCAGTCCGCATCAATATAACGGGAGATAATGGAGAATCGATCGTAGCTTTCCAGGATTTGCAAATTTTACCTCAATAGGGAAGAGTACAATGAGAATTCAAACTGCCATAGTCTCTTGTTACCTAGCATTTTTCTCTTTTAACGGTTTCGGAGAAGATCTGCCTAAACAAATTCAGCAGCAAATCGATTCCATGATTTATGCCGAGCTGGATAACCATGCATTCCCCGGAGCAGCTTTTATCTGTGGGAACGCAGATACGATACTTTACGCTCGCAACTATGGTTTTTTGGATTACTCACATAATATACCTGTTAATGACAGTACCCTCTATGATGTCGCCTCTTGTACAAAAGTGTTGGCTACAACATTTGTATTGATGCATCTATATGATCAAGGGTTAGTCCAATTAGATCAACCATTAGACAAGATACTGCCACAATTTCATAATACACCCATACAAAACATTACGGTCACTGAGTTGCTCACCCACACATCCGGGTTAAGGCCCTTTGTAATCTACCCTGAATTAATACAGCCAGCAAAGGGCACGAAATTATTTAGTAATCGACACAGTGACCAATATCCATATCACGTCGATCGCAATTTATATATGGTGCGAGACATTACCTTCGATACGACTTATCTAACAACGACTTCGCTGGCCAATTATCGCCGAGTTACAGATTCACTCTGGATCAACCCAGCATTCGACACCATTGTACAGCGCAAAATTATCCAAAGCTACCGGTCTGAAAAGCGTGGCAAATACCTGTACAATGACTCCAATATGTATCTGCTGAGACTCATTGCAGAACACCTTTCCGGACAGAGTTTAGACTCGCTCACCTCCCAGCTGTTTACAGCTCTCCGGTGCCATCATACAGGATTCCGTCCCCTGGCCTGGTACTCACGTAACAATATTGCTCCAACCGAAAACGACCAACTCATGCGACGCGATTTGTTACAAGGATATGTACATGATGAATTAGCTGCCGTTTCCAATGGAATAGGGGGAAATGCAGGTCTTTATTCCACAGCTAAAGACATGGCCTCATTCTGCCAAATGATGCTCAATCATGGACAATATCAGAACAAGCAAATTATTGATTCTCTCACCATTGACCTTTTCACTTCGTCACCCTTACTCAAAAAGGGCGTTTATCGCGGTTTAGGCTTTGACAAACGTGGACCGACAAGTGGTTTCGGCGGACAAAACAGTTTTGGTCATACCGGTTTCACAGGGACTATTTTCTGGATTGATCGCGACAAACAGCTATTCATGGTTTTCCTCTCCAACAGCATCCATCCAACACGAACCAACAAAAGACTATCTGATTCCCAACTCCGCTTAAAGCTGTGGAAAACTGTGCAGGCAGCATTTCTATAAATTCTCATCTGGGCATCAAATATCGACAGAATATATTTATGCTTCTGAAAAAGACAACAGCCTATTAGGTTATTTGTGAAAATAAACCTATTTGAATCCATATAGCTGTTATCCATCCCCTAAACACTGCCTATATGGTCATTACATTTCGATTGTGGTCATGGTGATTCTTATACTTTTTTTTGTAATCATATCAACTAACAGCACGGAAATATGTACAATTACATAGATATTCCCAAATAAATAAAAAATAGGGCAAACCCCTCAAAATTCGGTTCGCCCCATTTCACTTATAATCACGACAAAAACTGATAATCAAGATCTTGTTTATCCAAGCTATTGATTCATGGTAACCAATAACTCTTCGTTTGAACGAGTAGATTCCATGTGTTTTTTGATCACCTCCATCGCTTCAGTTGGGTTCATATCGGCCAGATAACGACGCAATACCCAAATCTTTTGCATTACCTCTTTACTCAACAGCAAATCTTCACGACGGGTACCCGACGCCACAATATTAACGGCCGGATAGATACGTTTATTGGCCAACTGGCGATCCAGCTGCAACTCCATATTACCAGTACCTTTGAACTCTTCAAAAATCACCTCATCCATCTTCGATCCCGTATCAATCAAAGCTGTTGCAATAATAGTCAAGGAACCACGCTCTTCGGTATTACGGGCTGCTCCGAAAAAGCGTTTGGGTTTATGCAACGCATTGGCATCCACACCACCCGACAACACTTTACCAGAAGCTGGTTGTACCGTGTTATAAGCACGGGCTAAACGGGTAATCGAGTCCAACAGAATGACAACATCATGGCCACATTCAACCATACGTTTCGCCTTTTCGTGGACCATCTCGGCCACCTTGACATGGCGGGCCGCCTGCTCGTCAAATGTCGATGCAACCACCTCAGCCTTGACATGACGGGCCATCTCGGTCACCTCTTCAGGACGTTCATCGATCAACAACACAATCAAATAGACCTCCGGATGGTTGTCAGCAATGGCGTTGGCTATCGACTGCAACAACATGGTTTTACCAGTCTTAGGTTGAGCTACGATCAAACCACGCTGTCCCTTACCGATTGGAGCAAACAGATCAATCACACGTGTCGAGAGGTTGTTATGTCCATTACCGGTCAAATTGAATTTTTCAGAGGGGAAGAGGGGAGTCATGTATTCAAACTGCACCCGATCCCGTACCTCATCAGGACTTAATCCATTGATCCGATTCACCTTAACCAACGGAAAATACTTTTCACCCTCTTTTGGGGGACGAATCAAACCTTGGACCGTATCGCCCACCTTCAATCCAAATAATTTGATCTGCGATGGGGAGACATAAATATCATCAGGAGAGTTCAAATAGTTGTAATCGGTCGATCGTAAAAAGCCATAACCATCCGGCATCACCTCCAAAACACCTTCACCCTCAACATCACCCAGGAAGTCATCCTTAGCATCCCTACGAATATGGGGCTGGGGAAGAGGTTTTGTGGCCACATCTTCATGGTCAGCCATTGCCAACTCAACCTGCTTAGGCATTTCTGCAGCCGGAGTGTCAGCAATCGGAAGTTCCGGGATATCGCTATAATCGACTTCAGCTTCCTGCAACAATTCAGCCTCAGGATCAGGTTCCGACACCGTATTTCTCACTGCTTTATTGAAAGTAATACGTTCACGTTTGTGACGTTTTACCGAGTTTGCAGTATCTCCTCGCATTGCAGCAATGCTTTGACGAAGACCTGTCGGCTCTGCATTCGTTGTAACAGTCGTCTGTGCAACAGTTGCACCCGATGCATTTTCTACAAGATGTTCGCCATTCTCCTTATTATCTTTTGCACGACGACCACGCTGTTTGCGGTATGGTTCCCCCTGGATAACACGTCCTATTTTGACAGCCGATTTCTCTTCGGCCACAACATTCTGTTTACGAGGACGTCCCGGACGACGTTGTGGCTGTTCAACAGCAGTCTGTTCTGATTCAGTGGAAACAGCTGCAACATTTTGTTGTGCGGATAATTCAATAATTTTGTCTGCCAGTTCTTGCTTGCGCATTTGGGCTTTAATACCAAACTGACGACCGATTTCACGCAATTCGGCAAGCGTTTTGCCCTGAAGGGCATCTTTATCGTACATGATAATAGGGATTTACAAGATAAAAGAGGTCACGCGGTGCAGTCCGGACGAACTACAGAAGAACGCCATGACAGAACAAAGATACCGTTTTTTCACGATTCTCCAAACCGCGTTACAGAAAAGATTAGCAATTACCGCGCCGAACCATAAATGCCCGTGCAGCCTCCAAATCCGTCGGTGTATCAATTGCCAAACTTTCTGAATTCGTTTCCGCCACTTTGATACGATAACCATTCTCCAACCAACGCAACTGCTCCAAAGATTCGCACTGTTCGAGAACTCCGCGAGGCAGATCCGTAATCTCCCGCAACACCTCAGTCCGATAGGCATACATACCGATATGCTTTAAATATTTGAAACTGTTTTGCCACTGTGAAGATTCCATACCACGCTGATAAGGGATCACCGAGCGGCTGAAATAGAGGGCATAATCTTGGGCAGAAACGGCTACTTTCGGAGAATTGGGATTAAAAATATCTTCGTTAGCACCAAATGGTTTAACCAATGTAGCAATATCGGTACGTGCATCTGCAAAGCACTGTTGAATCAGTTCCAACTGTTCACGCGAAACAAACGGTTCATCTCCTTGTATATTCACTACCACATCAAATTGTTCGCCTGTTTCACGGCACACATTCTCCCAAGCCTCACGACAACGATCCGTGCCGCTGGGGTGTTTTTCTGAGGTCATAACCACCTTACCGCCAAACGCCTGTACTGCTTGCTGAATTCGCTCATCATCCGTCGCCACATAACAGGCTTCAAACACCGCATGTGCCTTTTCATAAACGTGTTGGATCATAGGTTTACCCATCAAATCAGCCAAAGGCTTACCAGGGAAACGGGTCGAAGCATAACGCGCAGGGATCAGTGCTAAAAATTTCATATCACAACGATTCTTGGGGTTCGATATTGAGCAAAGGTAAGTTTTTTGTAGTTTTGTTGTATGGTTCGCACTCCAAAATATCCAATCAATACGTTTATCGAACTGGGCCGCCAACTAACAGCTGCACTCGATAACGGAGAGCTGACTCCTGTCATCGACCAGGCCATAGCAGAGAACGCATGGTTTACCCCAAAATCGATCGAATATGCCATCCGGGCTATTTGCAACGATATGCTCCAACCTACAAAACTTGAGCAGTGGCTAGCACAGTATCCTATCCCTGCAACCTCTGTTCGCAAGAAAGTGGGCATTATCATGGCTGGCAATATTCCGCTGGTCGGTTTTTTTGATCTGATGTGTGTACTGCTGTGCGGGCACATCTGCCTGTACAAACCATCGTCTAAAGATCAAGTATTGACTGATCAGATTGTGCAAATGCTGCAAAAGATCGATCCGGATTTGGTCCTGCACAAACTGGCAGCAAACGACACTCTTGATGCCATCATTGCTACCGGCAGCGACAATACGAACCGTTATTTCCACAGCGAATACCATGATATTCCAGCTCTGATACGCGGAAGCCGCCACAGCATTGCTGTGCTCAGCGGCGACGAATCACCAGCCGACCTGCAAAAATTGGGTGACGACATTTTCACCTATTTCGGTTTGGGATGTCGTAATGTGAGCCAAATATTCGTTCCCGAAACATACGACATTAAAACGTTAGTAGCAGTTTTACAAAAACGCTGCATCACCTTTGAACCTTTTCTGCACAATTACCGTCAAACCCGTGCGTTAAATCAAATGCTGAATCATCGATATATAGATGGTGGATTTTTTGTATTGCGCGAAGGAGAGGAACCTAGCAATCGGATCAGTGAGATTACATTAACGCGCTACCATACGCTAACCGATGTCGAAACGTGGATACAACAACACGACAACAAAATCCAATGTTGTGTCAGCACTTGCATCCATCATCCACGTACAGTGACGTTTGGTCAAGCCCAACATCCCGCACCTGAGGATTACCCGGATGGAATTGACGTAATCAAATTTTTACAAGGAATTTAAAACTTACCAATATGCTGTTACAATTCAGAATGTTAAGTGACGAGGATGACAATTTCCTGCGTGACTATCTGCTACCTCCCAGCATGACGTTGGCCGATTTGCATGCCTTTATCAGCGATGATCTCAAGTACGAGAAAGAGAATATGACATCGTTTTTCCTCTCTGATAAAGAGTGGAACCGGCTGGCAGAATACACGTACATGGATATGGGTATGGAGGATAATGATCCCAACACTCCCAAACCAATGACCAATCTGACATTGGCAGAGGCTATCTTGGGTAATTACAACCGACTGATCTATCAATTTGATGTCATGGGTGACAGAGCACTCTATTTGGAGTTAATCGACGCCCAACGCGATAAAGATGGAGATCCGCAGGTCATGTTGGCCAATGGGGAGGCTCCTGATCAGTTTGACCCTGAGGCTTCTCCAACTAACCGTTCGATCTTCGATGAGATTATGAGCGATTTTGAAGGCTTCGAAGGCGACGAAAATTATACGGATGACGAGTAAACAGACTAATAAAACATTGGTGGTAATTGTCGGTGCAACTGCAACGGGCAAAACAGACCTGAGCATTGCCCTGGCACAAAATTACCATTCGGAGATACTATCGGCAGATTCACGGCAATTCTATCGTGAGATGCCGATAGGTACTGCCGCACCCACTCCGGACCAGTTGCAAGCAGTACCACACCATTTTATCGCTACACGCAGTGTCACAGAAGAGTATTCGTGCGGTCGCTATGAAGTGGATGCATTAGCCCTGCTGGAACAGTTGTTTCACACACACGATACGTTATTCTTGGTTGGCGGTTCTGGACTCTATATTGACGCTATCTGCAACGGCATGGATGCCATGCCGGAAACGGATCCTGCATTACGAGAACAATTGACTACCGTTGCACGTAATGAAGGATTAGAGCCGCTATGCTCGCAATTACAGGAATTAGACCCAGCCTATTACGCCGTTGTGGATCGCAGCAATCCTCAGCGAGTCATCCGCGCGTTGGAAATTTGCATACAAACCGGCAGGCCATACAGCGAGGTTCGAAGCGGGGCAATCAAACAACGTCCTTTTCGCATTATTAAATTGGGGATTCGTTATCCACGCGAGATATTGTACGACCGTATCAACCGACGTGTTGAACTGATGGTCAAAGCCGGGCTGGAACAAGAGGCTCGAACGCTTTATCCATTACGCCATCTCAATGCCTTGCAAACGGTAGGGTATCGTGAGTGGTTTGATTATTTCGAAGGCAAATACGACCGACAAACTGCAATTGAATTGATCCAGCGCAACAGCCGCCGTTATGCAAAACGCCAAGAGACATGGTTCCGGCGCGATCTTACGATTCACTGGATAGAGGGAGGAGAGAAGGCTATTAATCAAGCTCAAACCCTTCTGAAACAACTTCTATAAGATTTACATTTATCACTTATCCAGAACTCTTTTCACTTAGATACATTATCTATATTTCGTAAAATAAATAGCAGAGGGAATCAATTTGATTCCCTCTGCCTTTGTAAATCTTGTCAAACCTTCAATTTCAGGACGAACGTTTGAATATTAAATCGTTTTTGTACTCGGAACGGGAATCGAACCCGTACGGACATCTCTGTCCAAGGGATTTTAAGTCCCTCGTGTCTACCTATTCCACCATCCGAGCAGCCTCCATATCTTCGTAAACACGAAACTTAATGGATGTGCAAATATAGTCGGAATCATCGATTATGCCAAATCTAAAACGAAACAAAATACAATTTCCCCATATCCCCTTCCTTAATGAGGTGCTCATTACATTTACGCGCAATATCGTCGAAAATACGAATAACAAATAGTTCAAAAACTGTCACATCAATATGATTGACTATCGGTAATGTACTTTCAAAATGAACATGTACTTTGAGAGTGCACTTAAAACAACCATAGTCTATACAATGAAGTGGTGTTATATCCGACATCGATAGTTATGTTTTGACACAAAAATTCCCCGTCCAAACATACAGTTTCACTGAGTTTGGACGGGGAATTTTTAATCGTAGTCTATTAACTGGCTATCTCTTTTCTTTATCAATCGGATTTCTCATCAGCATGCTGATGGTTTGCCATCTTAAACTAAATCATCCGATGATAATATCAATCAAGATTATTTCTTTTCAGTTTTAACAATGCCTTCGCGCATACGGGTATCTGCCTGGACATTCTGCAATTTGTAATAATCCATGACTCCCAAATTACCAGAACGGAACGCCTCAGCAATCGCCATCGGAATCTCAGCTTCTGCTAAAATCACCTTAGCACGCGCCTCTTGGGCTTTAGCCTTCATCTCTTGCTCCATCGCAACTGCCATAGCCCGTTTTTCCTCCGCCTTAGCCTGGGCAATATTCTTGTCGGCATTGGCCTGGTCCATCTGCAATACTGCACCAATATTTTTACCTACATCGATATCAGCGATATCAATCGAAAGGATTTCAAATGCAGTACCTGCATCCAACCCCTTTTCAAGTACCACCCGAGAGATAAAATCAGGATTTTCCAATACGCTTTTGTGTGAGTCGGATGATCCGATCGACGAAACGATACCCTCACCGACACGCGCCAATACCGTATCTTCACCGGCACCACCGACCAGCTGTTTAATATTGGCTCTCACCGTTACACGAGCCTTAGCGATCAACTGAATACCATCTTTTGCCACCGCAGCAACCGGAGGGGTATTGATCACTTTGGGATTTACAGACATCTGAACGGCCTCAGCCACATTGCGGCCAGCCAAATCAATGGCAGCTGCCATTTTAAAATCCAATGCGATATTTGCTTTTTGAGCGGAAATCAATGCCGTAACTACATTGGGGACATTTCCTCCGGCCAAATAGTGTGCCTCAAGATCATTAGCCTGAAGATTGAGACCTGCTTTCGTCCCGGCAATCATTTGATTAACGATGACCGAAGGCGGAACCTTACGGAAACGCATCAATACCAGTTGTATCAAACTGATTCTCACTCCAGAAACCAAAGCCGAAAACCATAATCCAACAGGTAAAAAATAAGAGATGAACCACAATACAATCAGTGCAACAATCGCAATGATAATCAGAAGTCCGAGTCCATTCATAAATTTGTATTTAAAAATTAGTAAAATCCTATTCTTTCTCTTTGACTATTGTCTCTGTTTGATGTCTCTCTTTAGATCGGGCTACAATCACTACGGTATTATCAAATCCAATGACTTCAACAGGTTGTTTCGGATCAATAAAATCATCAACAGCCTTTGCTTCCACGGTAACTTCACCAATGTGAACCTTTCCCATCGGAGCTAAACGGGTCAATGTAATCCCCACCTGACCCATTCGGATATTATTTTGCTGCGGTGTTGGAGTAGAGGCAGAATCAATAGTCGTTTTCAATGAGAGTCGCTGCCATGTATTGGAACGTAATGAGACAAAAACAGCGATGACAGCTAACACAACCGTAACCGTAAGGGTTACGACACCCCATAAAACTCCATATTCAAAAAAGGCATAAAATATCGCTACTCCGAATGCCAACAGAGCCCCAACTCCTGCCACACTGATTCCTGGCAGCAAAACCAATTCAGCCACCAGTAACAGTACGCCGATTAATACAAGAGCTATAATTAACCACATATAAAATCGATTCGAGCAAAATGTTATGGCAATTTAACGATTTTTCGTTAAAAAACGACATTATAGCTCCACGACTTTAGCTGCAATGCCTTCGACAGCATTCAACTTTTCAACCACAAGTTCTGCTGATTCGCGATCTGCAAATGTTCCTATAGAATAGACATATCCTCCTTCTGCTACGGTGGAACGGGAGGTCTCTTTATCCGGAGCTACTGTCGAAAGAATCTCTTTTACCGTTTCATTCATCTCTTCACCCGAATCGGTAAACTCAACCCGATATAAGATTTCTGCCTGGTCTGAAGATGCACTGGATGACACAGCATCTTCACCCAATGCCTCGAAAACACCGTCACGCCATACCACAAGTGTTGGTTTACGGAAGCCTATCTTTGACAATTGGGACACAGCTTCTTGGGCTTCTGACAACTCCCTAAAAGCTCCAGCATAATAAATATATCGTCCCTCATCCGTCTTTTCATAACAGAGTGGGGATACATTACGGAATATCGAGACAGGTTGTTTACGCACAAAATTGCCAACCTGTACTTTGTAAACGGTTCCGAACTTAAATATCTCGTTTTCAGGTATCGGGTGTGCTGAATTATATTTCGATGGGGTAGTAACCTCAATAGCCCCATATTCAATAAAATTGCGTGGGGAGGGATTCACTGGTGCAAAGGCATAATCCAAAGTATTGACCATTCGAACTGCTTTAGCTAATGAATCATACGCCTGGGTATAACCCAACATTTCGGCTAAAGCCATCTCGTAATCAAGCACCAGTTTTTTATTTAAGGGATAGCCATATACAACATCCGAAGCAACTTTGTCACGCATAGAGGCAATCTGCTGACTGATTTTACGGAATTGACCATCAAACTTTGAAAGTAATTCACTTTTATTTAATCGATCGAGCAGATAGTTATAGGCATATATTTTATTGTCATAAATATAATTCCACACATGAGCTATCGAATCCGACAAAGCAGCATTAATACCGGTCATCGTCTGCAATTTGGCCCATGCCTCTTCTGCTTGAGCACGTCCTGCCGTATCATATTCAGTGGCCATAGCCTCCATCTGATGATAGTTGGCTATGTATTGACTGATCAAACCAGGCAACAAGAGACTTTCACGTTCTTGAGAGTTACATAATGATTGGTAGTCCGTCGGTGAAAGATTGGTTTTAAAATAGTCGTTATAGACCAAATTCGGCACCTGTTTTTTGGCGGTATCAACAGCAGGCGTGCTGGGAGCAACACTTTGAACATCCATATGTGCCATCACATACTCTTGCTCTATCGAACTAATCGAAGCTCCAACCTCTCCAATCTGATTACGAATCTCAAACAGGTCACTCTCTAACTTCAAAATAGCTTGCCCATACTGTCCTCGCTCAGCAGCGGTAGCCGATGCAAACAACTTACGCGTTGTCGCAATAACATTGACAACTGAATCTTCTTGTTTTTGCAGGCGCTGTTCCTGGACCAAAAGATCCATATATCGGGCATTGTTTTCCAATCCGGCTACACGTGCCACGACCTGCCCAAAGCCACCCAAGGGCATTACGATGAGAACCGCACTAAACAATAGCTGTTTATATCTTGACATAACTCTGTTTATTTCCACCATTTAATCAAAAAAAGCTGTATGAAACCGAATAGTTCCAAACGTCCCAACAGCATCAAGATCGTACATATAAATTTGACGCCAGGAGGTAATAGATGATAATTATCCAAAGAGCCCACTTCCCCCAATCCCGGCCCCACATTACCCATACTGCCAATGGTGATACCAAAACTGGTGGTCAGATCGATTCCAAAGAATGAAATCAACAATACGCCCACAGCAACAATCATCAAATAGAACCAAATGAACAGAATAGCTTGATTGACCACAGCATTATCCTGAATCATACCATTCATTTTCACACGGATAATGGCATTTGGATGCTGCAACTGCAAAATTTGGGCCTTGATTGCCTTAAACGAAAGCAAAATACGATCACATTTAATACCTCCTGCAGTTGACCCCGCACAGGCACACTGCATGGTAAAAAAGATAATCAATAAAACAGCGACCGGAGGCCATACAGTTGTATCGGCTGTTGCAGACCCTGTGGTAGAGGCAACAGATACCGCCTGGAAAAGACTATAACGGAATGAGGATAGGAAAGTGGGATAGACATCATTGATCCACAACGAAAGTGCCATAATCAAACTGCCGACCAATAATGAAATCAGGTAATACCGACTCACCTCTGAACGAAAGACGTTATTGCTTTTCCCTGTTAATGTTGCGAAAATCAAGCCAAAATGCAAACCAGCTACAGCCATAAAAAAGATCATAATGATCTCAATCCACACATTATCGTAATAGGCAATACTCAGGTTTTTAGTACTGAAACCTCCGGTAGCAATGGTCGAAAACGAGTTATTCACCGCATCAAACCAATCCATGCCGGCAAGTTTCAACAAAATGGTTTGAGCGAAAGTCAGTCCGACATAAACTACCAACAGGATATGCAGAATTTTCTGGGTTTTATATCGATAATTTTCTTTAGCCATGGAGGATAGCTCCATGTTGGATAATTTCATACGGTTCTGAGCTCCAGACGACGGCAACACCACCAAAGCAAACATCACGACTCCGACACCACCCAACCAATGGGTTGTCGAACGCCAAAACATCATGCCGTCTGGCAGAGCCTCCACATCATTCAAAATGGTTGAACCCGTGGTTGTATATCCCGAAACGCTTTCGAACCAAGCATTGATCAAATTAAATTCACCACCCCAAAGCATGTATGGCAACATACCGGCCAGACACGCCACGATCCAAGAACCAACCACAATACCATAGCCCTCTTTAGTACTGATTTGCTCTCCTTTAGGCATGAAAATCAATGGGAATGCGCCTAAAACTGAAGTCAACAAAAAGCTCAACAAAAGGGGATAAAAGCCGGTATCCAAATTATTGAATAGCGATATGCAGGCCGAAACCAACATAAACCCCGCATTCAACAGGAGCATCAAACCCGTATATCTCAGTACGACATTCAGACGCATATCTTCTGCCTCCTACGCTATTCGTTTTTCTTGTTTTTCAACAATCCGATCATCGTTTCGATGTACTCTTTGAGTTTATACACCTCATCACGCCCCTCCATGGTCACTTTGAACGGAATTTTAGAATTGAGATAATTACGTAACCCCTCTGTAATCTTTAACACCGGCGTTACATAATACAGATCGATCAAATAGGAGAACATCACGATGATGATGATAGCAATAGCCAAAGCTATAATTCCGGGCATTGTTGCACGGTAGGCATTACTTTCCAGTTGAGCCGTTTTGGCATCCATGACACTCTGGGAAGAGATCATGAAATTTTTAATTGATGCTGTCAAATTATAGTACGACGACTTATATACATCAACAAACCACTGCAAATCATCACGGTCTTTTTTAGACTGATCCGCAAAAAAGGTGTTGATGACCGTCGTATATTGTACATTGGCGGCATAAATTGAATCCAATCCGCGCAAGTCACGAATAGAGACTTTTGCCTTACCGATCGCCGCATCGAAACGGGCTCGCCCGATAAACAACAACGAGTCATATCTGCTGTCACCAGCCACAAGCATTTGCAGCAATGCCGTATTTTGATCCTGAACTGCATCGAGCATCTCTTTCGAGAGCTCCATATTTTTCAGACTGGCATCAAGCATATCACGAGTAGAATGACTCAATTTATTCAACTCGAAATAGGACATCAATCCCGAAAAGAAAAGCAACAATCCGAGCGCAAAAAATCCAAGTCTGATTTTCTGTTTGATTCCCATATTTAAACCTTTGCCTAATTCCATACCAACAAATATACAATTTTTCGTCTGGATTCGTATCAGTCACTGAGAATAGTTGCCTCGATCAGAGCCTCTTCATCCATACGGTCCAATCGAACACGTGTTATCGTATTAATCAGTTCTCGATCAAACGGAACCGAAACCTTGAGGTAATTTTCAGTAAATCCAAACATTTTACCTCCATGACGTGTACTCTCCCACAACACTTTGGCCTCCTGTCCCAAATGAGCCATCGCAAATTCACGATACAAACGCGCAGAGAGAGCACTCAGTCGTTCCACACGCTGTGTTGCCACGCTGGATTGTACCTGATTTGGCATCACCGCTGCCGGTGTATTGGGCCGAACAGAGTAGGGGAACACATGCAAAAATGCAGGATGCACCTCCTGTTCTAAAAAACGGTAGGTCTGTTCGAAATCTTCATCCGTTTCACCCGGGAAACCAACAATCACATCGACACCGAAAAAGACATCAGGAATTTGCGCGCGAACAGCAGCTATACGATCGGCAAAACGGGCTGTATTGTATCGCCGCCTCATCAATGCCAAGATTCGATCACATCCGCTCTGCAACGGCACATGGAAATGGGGCTGAAACTTCTGGGATCCTGCCGTAAACGCAATAACCTCATCGGTCAACAAATTGGGCTCAATCGACGAAATACGATATCGGTCAATACCCTCAACACGGTCCAAAGCCCGCAACAGGTCGGCAAATGACTCCCCGGTCGTACGGCCGAAATCTCCCACATTGATACCAGTCAACACAATCTCACGTTGTCCTTTAGCCGCAATGGCTTCCGCTTCACGTACCAAATCGGTAATCGGAAGGTTTCTGCTGGCCCCACGTGCCAACGGAATGGTACAGTAGCTGCAACGATAGCTGCAACCATCCTGAACCTTCAAAAACGAACGGGTGCGGTCTCCACTGGAAAAAGCTGCAAAAAATCCGGTCAACTCTTCAACCGAGCAGGTATGAATCATCGCTCCGCTTTTAGCAGGTAGAGCTGCAACGCGATCATAAATCGAACCTTTATCATTGTTTCCAATGACCAGATCTACCCCTTTGATTGCTGCCACCTCCTGCGGTTTGAGTTGGGCATAACATCCCGTCACCACAACAATCGCCTCAGGATTCTCTTTGATTAAATGGCGGACAAGGTTACGGCACTTTTTGTCTGCATGTTCCGTGACCGAACAGCTATTGATCACATAAATATCGGCTTTCTCCCCACGGGCAGCCCGAACAAAACCTCCCTGTTCAAACTGACGAGCAATGGTAGAGGTCTCCGAAAAGTTGAGTTTACATCCAAGCGTATAAAAACCGACCTTCTGGGGTGAAGCCATCTTTAAAAACGTTTTGAAATTGGATGACAAATGTACAAAAACTACACTATTATTTTAGAAAAAACCGTAGTTTTGTAACTCTTTATTCCGATAGCATCCATGAATTTCATTGCCGAAATTTTTCAATATCAATTTCTCGCTCATGCTGCATTAGCCTGCCTGCTATGCGGTATAGCCTGTGGAATTATCGGCACCTATGTGGTTTGCCGACGGCTGGTTTTTCTCAGCGGAGGCATCACGCACGCCTCGTTCGGAGGAATTGGCATGGCCTACTATTTCGGAGCCAATCCTTTGCTGGGCGCATTGATCTTTGCTATACTGTCCGCATGGGGTATCGAAACATTCACCTCCCGCAAACAGATCCGAGAAGACTCTGCAATCGGTTTGATTTGGTCGTTAGGTATGGCTATAGGCATTATTTTCATCTATTTAATGCCCGGATACGCACCAAACCTGATGAGTTTCCTTTTTGGAAACATTCTGAGCGTTACCTCCACCGACATTATTTGGATGGCCATTGTCGATGCCTTCATTCTATTGATTTTCGCCACCATGTACCGACCCATTCTCTACGTCGCTTTCGACAGAGAATACGCCCGCAGTCAAAACTTTCCGACTCGCATCGTCAGCTATCTGATGGCCACATTGGTGGCTATCACCATTGTCATTTCGATTCGGGTAGTAGGAATTGTGTTACTGATCTCGCTGCTCACCATTCCGGCGGTAATTGGCAACCTGATCTCCAAATCATTCAATCGCATTTTGATTTATGGCTCCATAATCGCTGCACTAAGTGCATTCGCCGGGCTTTATATCAGTTATAAAACCAACATTCCATCAGGGGCCTCCACAATATTTGTACTTACTCTTACGCTTATTGCCGTAAAAACGACTACCTTTGTTCGGAATAAGCGAAGCCTGAAAAGCCGATGAAAACCGTCCACAAACTCATCTTAAAATCCTATTTAGGGCCAATGGTCCTCACGTTCTTCATTGTGATGTTCGTGTTGATCATGCAATTCATGTGGCGTTATATCGACGAGTTGGTAGGTAAGGGCCTCGACATGAGCGTTATCGGTGAATTGATGTTCTGGGCTGCCATGACCCTGATTCCGATGGGTCTTCCACTGGCGACACTGTTGGCAGCCATCATGACATTGGGCAATTTAGGTGAAAATTATGAATTGCTGGCTTTGAAGTCGGCCGGAATCTCATTGCCTCGTATTCTCCGCCCCTTGATCATCGTTGTAGGAGCTATTTCAATCAGCAGTTTTTTCGTCGCCAACAATCTGGTCCCATACGCTACCAAAAAGATTTATGCACTGCTTTATGACATTCGTCAACAAAAACAGTCGATAGAGTTCAAAGACGGCATCTTTTTCAACGGTATCGACAACATGAGTATTCGTGTCGGGGAACAGAATCCCGAAACCAAATTATTGACCGACATTCTCATTTATGATACCCGTAATCCGGAGGGCAACATGACCACTACAGTCGCCGACTCAGGATATATTACGCTCTCTGACGATAAAAAATATCTGCTCGTGACCCTTTACAATGGAGAGACCTACGAAGAGTCACGCAATTACGACTGGTACAACAACAGCACACTACGTCACCATATTTTCGATGTACAGAACGGTGTGATTCCTTTGGCTGGTTTCGACTTTGAACGCAGTGATATGTCGCTCTTCAACAGCAGCCAAACCAAAAACACACGGGAACTGATGATCGGTATCGACTCTTTGGAACGGGTAAGTAACGAAACCGCAGCAGCATCATTCGAACCGTTGATCCGTTCACAAATGTTTACCCATACAACATGGCTACTTCGGGATAGCGCAACACCTCCGGTCAAACACAACAAATTCTCCGTTTTGGACACTTTGTCCAAAATGAATCTTGACCAGAAAAAGGCTCTTTATGAACGGGCTATGTCCATGGTAAGATCCTCACAAGGGTCGTTCTCTTTCGATGAAACCACGTCGAAAGAAGCCCTGACCCAACTATACAAATACAAAGTGGAGTGGCATCGCAAGCTATCCCTGCCGGTTTCCATCATGATCTTTTTCCTGATCGGAGCTCCATTAGGTGCAATCATCCGTAAGGGAGGTTTGGGTATGCCTATTGTAGTTTCCGTCTCTTTCTTCGTGGTCTATTACATCATCTCGATCACCGGAGAAAAAATGGCAAAAGAGGGCACATGGGGCTCATTTGCCGGCATGTGGATTGCAACCTTCATTCTGTTGCCTATTTCGGTCTATTTGACCTACAAGGCCACCAATGACTCGAATCTGTTCAATGCAGAATGGTACATTCTACATTTCAAGAAGCTGAAAGCATTTGTTTTAAAAATAATTCCTACCAAAAAGATAAAATCATGACAAGAGAGAGTGTACTCAATAGTGTAGAAGAGGTACTCGAAGATATTCGCCAAGGTAAAATCGTCATTGTTGTCGATGACGAAGATCGCGAAAACGAAGGCGACTTCATCGTAGCTGCCGAAAAGATCACTCCGGAGATCGTCAATTTTATGTTGCATTACGGTCGAGGTGTAATGTGCGCCCCATTGACCGAAGATCGTTGCAAAGAGTTGGAACTGGATATGCAGGTGGCGGATAACACTTCTTTGCTGGGAACCCCGTTCACCGTATCAATTGATCTATTGGGAGAGGGATGCACGACTGGTGTCAGCGCTCATGATCGTGCTGCTACCATTCGGGCATTGGTTGATCCCAAAACCAAGCCCTCCGATCTGGGACGTCCCGGCCATATCTTCCCGTTACGTGCCCGCAACCGAGGCGTATTGCGCCGTCCTGGCCATACAGAAGCCGTTGTGGATCTGACCCGAATGGCAGGTCTGCAAACCGGAGGTGCGCTGATCGAAATCATGAATGAGGACGGTTCAATGGCCCGTCTGCCGGATCTGGTCAAAATTGCCAAACGTTTCGATCTGAAAATCATTTCAATCGCCAAAATCATTGAATATCGTCTGCGCAGCGAATCCATCGTTGAACGCGGCGAAACAGTCGATTTGCCTACCCAGTGGGGCCACTTCAAATTGATTCCATTCCGTCAGAAAAGCAACGGTTTGGAACATGTAGCTTTGGTCAAAGGCGAATGGGAAGAGGGCGAACCTGTTTTGGTTCGTGTTCACTCTTCGTGCGTTACCGGGGATATTTTCGGTTCATATCGCTGCGACTGCGGCAGCCAGCTACACGAAGCAATGCGTATGATCGAGAAAGAGGGTAAAGGAGCAATCGTTTACCTGATCCAAGAAGGGCGTGGAATTGGTCTGTTGAACAAAGTCAAAGCCTATAAGCTCCAAGAAGAGGGTTACGACACCGTTGAAGCCAATATCAAATTGGGCTTCAAAGCTGATGAACGTGACTATGGAGTAGGGGCCAGCATCCTACGTGAAATCGGTGTAACCAATATGCGCCTGATGACCAACAATCCTCAAAAACGTGCAGGATTGGAGGGTTACGGTCTGCGTATCGTCGAAAATGTACCTATCGTCATTCAGCCCAACGAATACAACGAAAAGTATCTCGAGACCAAAGAGATGCTCATGGGACACAAACTCGGCCTGCACAAACACTAATTGACATCAACCCTAACACCTGTCACAATGCAGATCGCTCATATTGCTGTATGGACCACGCGCCTCGAAGAGTTACGGAATTTTTATGTAACCTATTTCGGAGGGGAGAGTAGTGACAAATATGTCAACCCTGGTAAAGGGGTTGAATCCTATTTTGTTCGTTTCGGGCACAGTGCAGCCCTCGAACTGATACGTCGCACAGATATTGTCGCTGCAGCCGATCATGAACATACAGGTTTTTGTCATATTGCATTCAATGCCGGCAGTGTTGCAGCCGTCTATGAGCTGACCGAACGTTTGCGGACGGATGGTTACTCAATTATCAGCGAACCTCGTACAACCGGAGATGGATTTTTCGAAAGCGTTATCGGAGATCCGGACGGCAACCACATTGAAATTACGGCATAAACATCGGTTGTGCCTCATTACACACAAGGATTCATGGAGAGTAAAAAATTGCGTATAGCCTATATGGGGACTCCCGACTTCGCAGTCATGCCCCTAAAACGACTGGTTGAAGCCGGATATAACATCGTCAGCGTGATCACAACACCGGATAAACCGGCAGGCCGAGGACTGAAGGTCCAGGAGTCGGCCGTGAAACGTTATGCTGTATCGGTCGGTTTACCGGTTCTCCAGCCTGAAAAGTTGAAAGCCCCCGAATTCGTCGAAACCTTCCGGGCACTCGACCTCGATCTGGCCATTGTCATTGCCTTCCGTATGCTTCCCGAAATTATTTGGGCCATGCCTCGTTTGGGCACTTTCAACCTCCATGCCTCGCTTTTACCTCAGTATCGTGGAGCTGCTCCGATCAATTGGGCTATTATCAATGGAGAGACTCAAACCGGAGTTACCACATTCCTGTTGAACCACGAAATCGACAAGGGGGATATTTTGGGTCAAGAGACTGTTGCCATTCTGCCGGAAGACAATGTTGGAACACTACATGACAAATTGATGATTACCGGAACAGAATTGGTCATCCAAACGGTCGAAAAAATTGCAGCAGGCGATACGCGTCCCATTCCTCAACCTCAAACCGATACGACCGACCTGAAAGATGCTCCAAAAATATTCAAAGAGACCTGCAAAATCGACTGGACTAAAAGTTGTGCTGAGATCAACAATTTAGTCCGGGGGTTGAGTCCATATCCGGCTGCATGGACAGAATTACAACGAGATAATAGTGTTTCAGGACTGAAAATCTACGCTGTTACTCCTGAAACCACCCCACACAATCAACAGCCCGGAACAATCGTCTCGGACAACAAACACACGTTAAAAATTGCATGTGCTGACGGATGGATCTCTGTAAACGAATTGCAGCTTGCTGGTAAGCGCAGGATGCAAACCGATGAACTGCTGCGTGGTTTTAAAGAGATCGAAACATATCACTGCCAATAGGGCCTTTAAATGTGCCATGCAAACAGCTCACACTAAATACTATATAACCGATAAATAATCTCTGATTGCTTTCTATAAAAAGATGGGGAAAGATAAGGCCTTGTGAGTTTATTTATTAACTCGGTACAACGATCAACCACAAGGCCTTCCACATAACCCATTTCGAGCAATTTTATAATATCGATAATATTACACCCAACAAAAGAATGTTTTTATTATAGGCGACGGCTTTGATCCCTCAAAATATCTGTTCCATATTTTGATTCTTCAATCATCGGTATCTTCAATACCGCATTCCAAATCTATATTCCAATATGACCATCACCTTGCCATTTATCATTGAGAGTCTCGGCACCTTAGCATTTGCTATCAGTGGCATTCGATTGGCTGCAGCCAAACAATTCGATTGGTTCGGGGCATATGTCGTCGGACTTATCACTGCAATCGGTGGTGGAACCATCCGTGATCTATTATTAGATCAAACGGCTTTCTGGATGTTGAGCAGCGTCTATCTGATTGTAACGGGCATTGCTATGGTTGTCGTTATTCTATTGCGACGTTACTTGGTCAAACTAAACAACACCTTTTTTATTTTCGACACAATCGGCTTAGCTCTATTTGTCGTAGTTGGAATCCAAAAAACAGTGGATGCAGGCTATCCATTCTGGGTAGCTATCATCATGGGAACGATTACCGGTGCAGCAGGAGGTGTTCTACGTGATATTTTAATCAATGAGGTTCCTCTGATCTTTCACAAAGAAATCTATGCTTTAGCATGTGTATTTGGAGGTATTGTATTTGGAATATGTCTCCATTATGGATGTGCACAAAATCTCACCCAAATTCTGGCAGCAATCGCTGTCATTGCTTCACGTGTAATCGCAGTCAAGTATAAACTAAGCCTGCCACATCTGCACGACGAATCGGAAACTCTCAACAACGATCGGCCGTAACACCCCAGTAGCTCACTATTAAATTTGTTGACTGATAAACTTTCACATCGATCAAACGAATTTAAGTATATTTAGGAAGGTAATACACCAAAAAAGAAGATAATAACAATAAAAATATTGCTACAATTCTTTGTTGAAATAACCTACATACACCTATAAAAAAATCCGGCTGCTTAGCCGGATTTTATCTTTTACGAATAGAGGTATATTATTCGACTTTACGAATTAATTCCATACCGTGGCGGATCGCCTGCTCATTCGCTGGCAACAATTTGTGCAAACGTTCAGGAAGCGATTTTGCCAACCCCTTCATTACGTTTTCAAATTGCAACAACGGACGTACTTTGAGATAACCACCCAAAACCATTGTATTGAACACACGGATGTTTCCTAAACGAGCTGCCTCAGCAGTTGCATCGATCTCATAAACCTCAATATCTTTACGAATCGGGAGTCTAGAAATACCGTTCGGATCATAAATCAATACACCACCGGGCTTCACCATGGGTTCGAACTTGTCCAAACTCTGCTGATTAAGAATAATCGCCGTATCGTATTCATGGGAGATGGGGGAGCTAATCCGATGATCGCTCACAATGACTGTTACATTGGCCGTTCCTCCACGCATTTCAGGACCATACGAAGGCATCCAACTCACTTCAAGATCCTGCATCACTCCGGAATAAGCCAAAATCTTACCCATCGAGAGTACACCTTGACCTCCAAATCCTGCAATAATTATCTCTTCCTTAATCATAGCCTTCCGATTAAATATCTTTCAAATCACCAAGCGGATATACTTCGAACATGTGTTCACTCATCCATTTGTTAGCATCTACTGGCGACATTTTCCATCCCGAATTGCAGGTCGCTACAATTTCAACAAACGAAAGCCCTCTATTATCTCGAGAATTTTCAAACGCCTTTTTGATCGCTTTTTTGGCTTTACGAACAGCTGCCGGAGTGTGCACTGCCTGACGGGTTACATAACATACTCCATCAAGCAATTTAACCATATCCGCAACCTTATACGGATACCCATTCAACTTCGGATCACGTCCCATAGGAGTAGTAGCTGTCTTCATACCCAACAAGGTAGTCGGGGCCATCTGTCCTCCGGTCATTCCGTAGATTGCATTGTTCACATAAATGATTGCGATGCCTTCACCTCGGTTGCAGGCATGAATCGTCTCTCCGGTACCGATTGCAGCCAAGTCTCCATCTCCCTGATAAGTGAAGACCATCTTGTCGGGACGCATCCGTTTGATAGCAGATGCAACGGCTGCAGCACGTCCATGAGCCGCTTCAGCCCAGTCGATATCAATATAATTATATGCAAATACTGAACAGCCTACAGGTGAGACTCCGATCGAATCGTGCTCAAGATGCAACTCTTCGATCGCCTCTGCAATCAATTTGTGAATGACACCATGACTGCAACCCGGGCAGTAGTGCATTGTCGCATCCAACATCAGTGAGGAGCGACCATATACCAAATTTTCAGGTTTTATCTCAACTTCTTTTGCCATCACTCACCTCCATTAAAGAGAAAACTTGCTCTTAAGTGCTCCGAACACTTCATCTGGAGAGTGGATCACACCACCCATACGTCCATAATGTTCTACACTTGCACGTCCTTCAACAGCCAAACGTACATCTTCAATCATTTGACCAGCACTCATCTCCACAGAGAGGAAGCCTTTGACCCGATGCGACAACTCAGCAATCGGTTCATATGGGAACGGATACAAAGTGATCGGACGCAACAAACCAGCTTTAATACCTTGTTCACGAGCCATTTCAACTACTTTGGCACTGATACGGGCTGACGATCCATAAGCAACCAACACATAATCAGCATCTTCACATTGAAGAGTCTCGTAACGAACCTCATTTTGACAAACCTCTGCATATTTGCGCTGCAATTTTTGGTTTACCTTCTCCTGTTCGTGAGGTTCCAGCTCCAATGAAGTAGCTATATTGCGTTTACGACTGGCAGGTTTACCAGTAAGTGCCCATGGATATTTTTCAGCAATATATTCGTTGGTCCAACGAGGTTGCTGAGGTCCCAGTGTCACCTTCTCCATCATTTGACCAATCACGCCATCGGCCAAAATCATAACCGGATTGAGGTATTTGAATGCCAGATCAAAACCCAATGACACAAAATCATACATCTCCTGAACAGAGTAGGGAGCCAATACGATCAAATGGTAATCCCCGTGTCCGCCACCTTTTGTAACCTGGAAATAGTCAGCCTGTGACGGCTGAATCGTACCAAGTCCCGGACCTCCACGTGATACATCAACTACCAAACAGGGCAATTCAGCTCCCGCTAAATAACTCAGCCCCTCACTCATCAAACTGATACCGGGACTGGATGACGAGGTCATTACCTTTTTACCGCATGCAGCGCCACCATATACCAAATTGATTGCGGCAATTTCACTTTCGGCCTGAACAACCACCATACCGGTTGTCTCCCATGGCCTTAACTCAGAGAGAGTCTCCAAGATTTCCGATTGCGGGGTAATGGGATAACCAAAATAACCGTCACAGCCACAACGAATGGCCGCTTCAGCGATTACCTCATTTCCCTTCATCAATTTTATCTCTTCCATCTGACTGGATTTTTAGCTTATTAGTTTCGAAGAGAATTAGTCTTCGAATTTCTGACGATAAACAGTGATGCAGCTATCAGGACAAACAATCGCACAGCTTGCACACCCAACACAATCTTCGGGATGTGCCATCTCAGAATAATTATAACCTTTAGCGTTGACCTCGGCAGCCAGTGCCAACACCTGTACCGGACATGCTACCACACAAAGATTACAACCTTTGCAGCGTTCCTTGTCAATAACAACCGTACCTTTAATTTTAGACATAATTTGTTCTATTTTGATTACAAATTTATCGAAAAGGCATAAAAATGATTACAAATTATATGTGATTTTACGATACCTAAGACTTATAAAAGTCTATTAACAAACAGATTATAAATGAAATACACTTCATTTTATCACCTATTCATGACACCCGTTTGTTTCTGTTTACAAAAAACGCCCAGATCTTTGTTGGCTGTCAAATTCTACCAGTCAAAGAAATAGGGCGTTATCTGTCAGCCAAACAACACTATAGTGTTTAGTCGAGGCTATGGATCACCAATCCTGAGCGCAGTTTCGGTTCAAACCAAGTTGTCTTAGGAGGCATAATATTACCTGAATCGGCAATGTCAATCAGCTGCTTCATGGAGACAGGGTAGAGCGCAAAAGCAACCTGCATCTCACCACTATCTACACGACGTTGCAACTCTCCTAATCCCCGAATACCTCCGACAAAATCAATTCGTTTGTCGGTACGAAGATCCTTAATCCCCAGTAACTTATCCAATACCAAATTCGACAAGATTGTTACATCCAGCACCCCAATCGGGTCATTGTCGTCGTATGTTCCTGGTTTAGCCGTCAAACTATACCAAGCTCCATCCAAATACATGGCAAAGTTGTGCAAACGATCGGGATGATAAATCTCAGCTCCACACTTTTTTACCTCGAAATGCTCAGTCAATGCATCGAGTAACTGTGTTGTTGTCAACCCGTTGAGATCTTTGACCAATCGGTTATAATCAATAATCTTCAACTGATTGTCAGGGAAAATTACAGCCAAAAAGAAGCAATACTCCTCATTACCGGTATGATCAGGATTCTGGCTCATCTTCTCTTGACCGACACGTGCTGCCGCAGCTGTACGATGATGGCCATCGGCAACATACAGAGCCGGAATATCGGCAAAAATCTCTGTAATACGCTTTTGGATCGCTTCGTCATCAATCACCCAAAAACGGTGACCAAAACCATCTGCTGCCACAAAATCATAAACCGGTTCATGCGTGGTAACGATTCCGTCAATAATTTGATCCATCTCCCGATTAGCTGGATAAGAGAAAAAGACCGGTTCGACATTGGCATTTTGAATCCGGACATGCACCATGCGATCCTCTTCCTTGTCTGGACGAGTCAACTCATGCTTTTTGATTTTACCCTGAAGATAATCATCAAAATGGCAAGCCGCTACCAAACCATATTGAGTTCGGCCATCCATCGTCTGTGCATAGACATAATACTTTTCAGTATCATCCTGCACCAACCAACCTTTTTTTCGCCAAGTCTGGAAATTTTCGACAGCACGTGCATACACCTCATCAGAATGTTCATCAGCTATCGGAGCAAAATCAATCTCTGGTTTAATAATATGAAGCAGCGATTTCTCTGTAGCCTCCTTTTGCGCCTCCTGTGAATTCAACACATCATAAGGGCGTGAAGCCACCTCGGCAGCATATTCAGCAGGGGGACGAATACCTCGAAAAGGTTTGATTCTGACCATATTATACTGTATCTGAAATTCGTTTTACTCAACACTATTTATTTACTTGGAAACGCGTATCGTTCTCCTTAAAATAGGCAACAACCTGACGCGCTGCTGCTAAACCGGCATTAATGTTGGCTTCAGCTGTCTCTGCGCCCATTTTTTTGGCCGTTGCAAACACCCGTTTACCAAACTTTTCATTCAGCTCAGCTTGATTACCGGCTGCAATGTCCGTGATATATTTCAGATCAGGACGCTCTTCAAGAGCCTGAGCCAAACCAGCCTCATCAATCACCTCTTTACGAGCCGTATTAACCAGAGTAGCCCCTTTAGGCATCTTACTGAGGAGGCTGTAACCAATCGATCCTTTAGTCTGTTCCGTAGCAGGAATATGCAACGATAGGAAATCTGACTGCTCATACAAAGCCTCAACCGAATCAACAGCCATCACACCATCCTCGGCAAACACCTCCGGATTGACATACGGATCATGTGCTGAAACCTCCATGCCCATGGCTTTTCCCAACCGTCCAACAAGACGTCCGACATGACCATAAGCCTGAATTCCAAGGCGTTTTCCCCGAATTTCAGAACCGGTTCCCGGGGTAAATTGATTACGAGCCATAAAAATCATCATACCGATAGCCAATTCCGCTACGGCATTTGAATTTTGTCCCGGTGTGTTCATCACGACAATTCCACGCTGAGTGCAGGTTGCCAAATCTACATTATCATATCCAGCACCAGCACGCACAACGACCTTCAGTTGCGGAGCCGCTGCAATCACTTCAGCCGTTACCTTGTCACTCCGCACGATCAAAGCATCGACATCGGCAACAGCCTCCAATAGCTGGCTTTTATCGGTGTACTTTTCCAACAGGGCCAACTGATAGCCGGCCCCCTCAATGATTTCACGAATTCCGTCCACTGCAGCCTTGGCAAATGGTTTCTCGGTAGCAACTAATACTTTCATCGTAATAAGCGATTGAAAAAAAACGGCCTTCTTTTTCTGGGAAGGCCGATATGTCATGATAAGTCCCATATACTATTTGGCATGCAATTTCTCGAACTCCTGCATACAATCAACCAGTGCCTGAACACTCTCTTTAGGCATAGCGTTGTATATAGAAGCGCGGAAACCACCAACCAAACGATGGCCTTTAACGCCAACCATACCCTTCGATTTGGAGAACTCAAGGAATTCAGCGGCAAGGTCTGCATACGGTTCCTCCATAACGAAACATACATTCATCACCGAACGATCCTCCTTAACGACTGTACCTTTAAACATGGAGTTGCGGTCGATCTCATTGTAGAGTAGGGCAGCCTTCTCTTGGTTAAGTTTTTGGATAGCAGGCACACCTCCAATGGACTTCAACCAACGTAATGTCTCACGTACTACGTAGATTGGGAATACAGGAGGCGTATTGAACATTGATTTGCTAGCAATATGGTTGCGGTAATCGATCATTGAAGGAATCTTACGGCTCACTTTACCCAAAATATCCTCACGAACAATTACAAAAGTCACACCTGCAGGGCCCATATTTTTCTGTGCACCACCATAGATCAAACCATATTTAGAAACGTCCACCGGACGGCTCAAAATATCGGAACTCATATCAGCAACCAAAGGTACCGGAGAGTCGATATCGGTTTTATACTCAGTACCGTAAATAGTATTATTGGTAGTGATATGTAGATAATCCAAATCGGTCGGGATCTCAAAACCTTTAGGAATATAGGTAAAGTTTTTATCCTCTGACGAAGCAATTACCTGGGTTTCACCAAACAGGCGAGCCTCTTTAATAGCCTTATTCGCCCATACACCAGTATTGACATAGCCGGCCTTTTTCTCTAACAAATTGAAAGGCACTTCATAAAACTGTGTGCTGGCACCACCGCCCAAAAAGAGAATTTTATATTCGGCAGGCACATTCAGCAATTCACGCAGCAGCGCTTCAGCTTCATCATTAACCGCCTCGAAATCAGGAGTACGATGAGAAATTTCGAGCAGGGATAGTCCCATACCATTGAAATCCAATATGGCTTGAGCTGCATTTTCAATCGCAACGCGGGGCAAAATCGACGGCCCGGCGCTAAAGTTGTGCTTTTTCATAACGTTCTTGTCTGTATTCTTGCTTATTGAATCGAGATCAATCAAAGATCTTTTCTCAAAAATACCGATTTTTTTCGGATTTTGAACAACAAATTATCCATTTTCTACAACAACTCTCCAGCATAAACCATTTTTAACATTTTTTTATTGATGATACGGACAAGGGTGCGCCAAATGTTATCATGACTCCCGGGAGAGAGCACACAGCCCATATATCTTAACTTTTATATACATAAAGGCATACTAATCACGACATCCATTCCCGGACATAACCTGATCGTTCGTAACAAATCCAATTTACAGACCAAGGATTCCACACAATAGCTGTCATATTTAAATAGATTCAAACACTGTGCGAAAATCACCGAATCAAATTTTCAACGACTTTCATATTTAAATTAAACTAATGATCATATTATATTAAAAGAATCAAGAATCCTAAATAAATAACAGACCTCACAAAAGCAGCTCGTATTTATATCGTTCCGGCCATACAATCTGATTTAATCCACACATTGATACAATACAACGCTTAGGGCAGTCCGTTATTGAAAATTATTGATTACTTTTGGGGGTATCAAAGCCCGATAATATATGATTAAATCAATGACCGGTTACGGCAAAGCCGAGACCATGCTCGACAACAAAAAAATCACCGTCGAGATCCGTTCCCTGAACAGCAAACAGGCCGACTTAACAGTCAAATTGCCTGCATTATACCGTTCTAAAGAGTACGAAATTCGCAATGCAGTCACCAAACGCCTGCAAAGAGGAAAAATCGACGTTTTTATCACAGTTGAAATTACAGGTGATTCAGGCTGCGTAACCATCAACAAAGTGGCTTTTGACAACTATTATGATCAATTGATGGCTTTGGCAGATGGGAAAAGTATGGCCTGGGGAACCAAACCGGTCGACGCAGCTGTATTGCAGACCATCTTACGTTTGCCTGATGTGGTTCAGACCGACAACCAAACCCTCTCTGAAACCGAAGAACACACGTTGATGCATGCGGTCAACGAAGCGCTCGAACACATCGATGCGTTCCGAACACAGGAAGGAGCCAAATTGATAGCCGACCTGCTCAAACGTATTGACAAAATCGAGGCTCTCAAAAATGGTGTCACCCCCTACGAAAAAGAGAGAACCGAAACAATTAAAAAACGCATTCGGGAAAATATTGAGGCTATTGGGATCCAGGTAGATAATAATCGACTCGAGCAGGAGATGATCTACTATCTGGAAAAATTGGATATCACAGAAGAGAAAGTACGCATTCAAAACCATTGCGACTACTTCCGTGAAGTGGCTCATGGAGAGGATGGGGCAGGACGCAAACTGGGATTCATTGCTCAGGAATTGGGTCGCGAAATCAACACGCTGGGCTCAAAATCCAATGAGGCCACCATGCAAAAAATGGTTGTCGAGATGAAAGATGAACTCGAAAAGATCAAAGAACAAGTACTCAATATTTTGTAAGTCACTCCAAAGCAAAAGTTAGATTTTTCGGCAACAAAGCTTCACAGAACGACCATTCTGTATAAGTCTACAGCCCCCGAAACGTTCTAACGGAATTTGTATTTGATGTCGCTTTTACAGATAGCGTATTAACTTTCATAGACAATGACACAAGGCAACTCCAACACATCAGGTGGAAAAGTAATTATCTTCTCAGCCCCATCCGGCTCGGGAAAATCAACCATTATCGGTCAACTGCTCAAATATTTTCCACAATTGGAATTCTCTATTTCAGCTACTTGCCGTGCTCCACGAGGTGCTGAAGTCAATGGCCGAGAGTATTATTTTTTCAGTCATGACGAATTTATGCGCAAAGTGGCCAATCAGGAATTTGTCGAATGGGAAGAGGTTTATGCCGGAACCTGCTATGGAACCCTTCGCAGTGAATTGGAACGCATCTGGAGTAAAGGTCATGTCATTGTATTCGATGTCGATGTCAAAGGCGGTGTAAACTTGAAAAAGATATTCGGAGCACAAGCACTATCCCTGTTCATCATGCCTCCATCAATCGAGGTACTCCATCAACGGCTCGTCGATCGGGGCACAGATTCTCCGGAGATGATTGCCAAACGAGTGGCTAAAGCCGCCGAAGAGTTGACCTATTCCGATCAATTTGACTGTATCGTCGTTAATGATGATCTGAAGACGGCCGTAACCGAAGCAAAAAAACAGGTAGCGGACTTCATCGGATGAGTCCCTTCATTCACCCGTATGCAAGCAGAGCCCTATACCATACTCTATTGTGGGTCATTCAACCCGATCCACAAAGGGCATATTGTTTTGGCAGAAGAGGTACTGAATCGCTATCCGCAATGTAACCTATGGATGGTGGTCTCACCACAAAATCCGCTGAAACGTTTTACCGATCTGGCTCCAGAGGAGCATCGTCTGCAAATGGCGCGTATTGCGGTACAACATTCCGCCTGTGCCGATCGAATTCAGGTTTGTGATATTGAATTTCATCTACCCAAGCCTTCTGCCACGATCCATACGCTACATGCACTAACAAACACCTATCCAAAGCAAAAATTTGCTTTATTGATCGGCAGCGACAATGCCCAATGTTTCGATCGGTGGATTGCCCATAATGAGATCGTTGCGGATTATCCCATATTGGTTTATCCCCGCAAAGGATGGCCCATGCCTGATAACAATCTCACCCGAAGAATGCACTATTTAGCAGATTTTCCTCTATTTCCTCAGGCAGCCACTAATATTCGAAAACAAATAGGACTCCTCACAACACCTCAGTCCCCAGTTCCTCAAACAGATCAGCAAACACACCTCATTGAGGAGTCAGCAATTACTAATGAACTTCCTGAAGGGGTTTGGGAGTATATCAAACTACACCAATTATATGGCTACCGATAAGATAACACTTCTACAACACATAGAACAACTGACTGATGCAATCGGGTCGAATCCTGATAACGCACAGCTTTACCTGCAACGCGGAAAATTATATCATCAGGGGGGTACCTTTGACAAAGCCCTGAACGATTTTATGCAAGTATTGCGCCTTGACCCTGAAAATACCGAAGCGCAACAGTACAGTCTGTTGGTCAAAGAAATCTTCGCTTACCATTACGTCGATCAATTCAATCCGTAATCTTGCCCCATACACAATAAGATTTCAATCACAACATTCAATAAATATACTACAGACGTAGAATAAATCATTGCTAGTCCACCCATAACGTCAGACTGAATGATTTCTCATCAATAAAAATTCATCGTCACGACAAAAACGTTACTTTTACGCTCGAAATCAATAAACCATCATCATGGTAAAGAATATTGCATTACTGACAGGAGGAGACTCCTCAGAGTGGCAAATTGCTCTGCAAGGAGCCGCTAACATCGAAAAAATCTTAGATCGCACGCTTTATAAACCCTATACGATCGTACTACGTGATAAACATTGGACCTACACGGCTCCTGATGGTACAAAAAGCGAGTTGGACCGCAATGATTTTACGCTGACCGTTGCCGGTGAAAAAATTAAACTCGAATATGCGCTGATCATTATTCACGGAACACCAGGCGAAGATGGTCGTTTGCAAGGCTATCTCGATATGATGGGCATCCCTTATTCTTCATGCGGGTTCGTTTCATCGGTGCTGACATTCGACAAGTCAGCCTGCAAAAGGACTGTTACCGGTAGCGGAATCCATTTGGCCAAAGAGATCCTGTTGAACAAAAGTTCAGAGGTAAATCCGGATCAGATCATTACGGAATTAGGCCTTCCATTGTTTGTCAAACCGAACGCAAGCGGTAGTAGCTTCGGCGTAACTAAAGTCAAGACACCTGAAGAGCTTCTACCTGCTATACAGGAAGCATTCAAAGAGAGTGATCAGGTTTTGATGGAAGAGTTCATCGAAGGTCGTGAAATCAGTTGCGGCGTTATGATTGCCGAAGGCAAAGAGTATGTCTTTCCAATCACCGAATTGGTTTCTCAAAAAGAATTCTTTGATTATGAAGCCAAATATCAGGGACTTTCACATGAAATCACACCTGCTGATTTGCCGGATGCAGTTCGTAAAGAGGTAAATCGTCTGACCTTGATTGCCTACAAACGGCTGAATTGCCGTGGTGTGGTTCGGATCGACTTTATTATTAAGGGCGATACCCCATACATGATCGAGATCAACACCATTCCAGGCATGAGTTCACACAGTATCATTCCGCAGCAGGCTGCTGCTATGGGAATGAGTTTAACGGAACTGTTCAACCTGGTCATTGCTGAGACCTCAAAATAACACACAAGAATTACACAAGAGTAGGAGGGAGCGATAACACACAAATAAGCTGTATATGGGGTAGTCCTACCACCAATCACACATTTTAAAAGACATTGTTTAACTCCTGATCCATATCCTACATACCAATATAAAAAGAGAGGAGCGATCGAACGATCGCTCCTCTCTTTATTCATGATATTACGTAAGATTACTCTTTATTGCGCAATGATCTCAATCACACGACTGCGCTCCTGCAAATCAGAGAAGGCTTGCACGCCCACCTTCATCAGGTATTCACCCGTGTAAACTTTTCCCTCATCAACAAACGGACGCACCAACGAGCCATCATCCATCTTGTTGATCTCAACGAGTTTGTATTTACGCTGCGGATCAAGGCCATTCAACTGAATCGGATAGAGACGCTCTACATGTTTGCGAGGATACATATCATATGCAAACAACACTCCATGATTCTTATCCGGAGTCATATACATCACAGCCGCATGATTTGAACCATAAGGTGAAACCAAACGGTACTGATCACCCTCCTGAATAATCGGAGAAAGCCGGTTATAGGTTTTCACCGCATCACGGCAGAATTGGCGTTCTGGTTCAGAGAGACGATCCATATTGATGTCGAACCCAAGTTTATCCATCATCGCCACATCCGTACGGAATTTGATACTTTGTTCACCCCATGAAGTCACGTGAGCGCCAATACTTTTCGACGGGAAGAAATAGGAGAATCCCCATTGAATGAAAATACGGCGAATCGGATCGGTATTGTCGCTGGCCCAAAACTCAGTAAAATACTTCAAAGCACCGTAATCGCAACGGGCACCACCGCCAGAGCAGAGCATCATCGGAACATGCGGATATTTAGCCTGCAAACGATCCAAAACGTTATACAAACCGCGCACATATTCAATAAAGAGATGCGATTGATTCTCTTTCAGATAGAAGGAGTATGGGTTGGTCAACATACTGTTGCAATCCCATTTGAAATAGGCCAATCCCGGATTTTCACTCAACAGCTTGTCGATGATACCAAAGACATAATCCTGCACCTCCGGATTGCAAAGATCCAACGCCAACTGGTTGCGATAATAGTAAGGCTCACGGTTGGGATAATGGATTACCCATTCCGGATGTTTCTCATACAGTTCGCTTTTGGGGTTAACCATCTCCGGCTCTACCCAAATACCGAATTTCACTCCGGCACTATCTGCCGCACTGACCAAACCGGCAACACCATGTGGCAACTTCTCTTTTGTGGCCTCCCAATCACCAAGACCACTCTTGTCGCCGCTGCGAGGATATTTGTTTCCAAACCAACCGTCATCAAGCAGGAACATATCCACACCGAGCGTTGCGGCCTCTTGCATAAAGTGAGACAACTTCTGCTCGTCAAAATTAAAACCGGTCGCCTCCCAGTTATTCAACAGCGTCAAACGTGGTCCACGACCCTCTTTGAGCTGATAATCACGAGCCCAATTGTGGAAACTACGTGAAGCTGCACCAGTACCGCAGTCGCTGTATGCAAAAACAAATTCCGGTGTACGGAAAACCTCTTTGGGTTGTAAACGATATTCCGAAGCATAAGGATTGATTCCGGAAACAACCCGCAAATCATGGTTATTATCTATATCGAATGTAAAACGGAAGTTTCCTGTCCAATTCAACGTTCCGAGCAGAACTTCACCCTCATTTTCACGAGCCGGTCCATTCAGACTCAAAATAAAAAATGGAGAAGTCAACATAGCCGCACGTGCTCCCAAACGGGTGTCCAGAATCTTACGACCCGGAGCCAATCGCTCTTCAGTCATATTGACCTCATTGCCCCATTTACCTGTAAACTCTGTCAAATAATATTGGGGATAAGAGAAATAGAGCAGGGAAGAGGCAAAATCCTGTAACAACACAGGCTTTTTCTCCTGATGAGAAATTTCAGTCCAAGCTTTGACAATGTTCTCTTTGCTGTAGGTTTCATAAAATAATTTGACCTCCACCGGATAAACCTCATCACGCAACGTTACCACGGTACGGGTTACACCCGGTTTAATTTCCTCCTGAGTATGTGACACATACTTGAACAGCGAGGAGGTATTGCCGTCTGCATGTACCATGCGGAAAGCCGGTTCTGAAAAATTCTTCAGATCATAAGGTTGATAGGCATCTTTTCCAGGTTGCAACGCTTCGATACCTTCCGCATCGCTCCATGATGTACCGAAATAGGACTGACACAACCGACCAGTCGTATCAACTTTGAGAACCAAGTCGGTTTTGTCTGTCGTAACCAGAATCGTCTCTTGAGGAACTGCTGCCTGTAACATGGCAAAACTGCAACTCAACAAACCGATTCCAATGGACTTTACAAGTTTCATATTAAATCAGTAGTTTAGAGAATGAATATTTTTTCATTAGACTCCCAAAAATAGCCAAAAAACAGCAGAACACAAAAGTCTGACTCTTTGTATTTCCACACACAATGTGCTACTTTTGTTTGGTAAAATTTGATTGGAATACACCTGTCTAATTTCTACAATTACAGCTTATTTCAATCACAAACACATGATCGCCAAAGTTGTAGTTTTCTCGCTAAACCCTACAACTTCACCTGAATTACGTTACACAGTGCTATTTATTAAACCGAAGTCCCATGATCCAAATCGATGATAAAATCATCAGTACGGAAATTCTTACAACCAAATTTTGCTGTGACTTGTCCCATTGCAAAGGAATTTGCTGCGTGGAAGGCAATGCAGGTGCACCCCTTGAGGCTGATGAAGTAGATATTCTTGAAGAAGAGTATGAAACTTACCGTCCCTATATGAAACCTGAAGGCATCAAGGCAATCGAGCAACAAGGATTCATGGTCATCGATGAAGACGGAGACTATACAACCCCGTTAATAAATGATGCCGAATGCGCATACTCATTCGAAGAGAACGGTATCACCTATTGCGCCATTGAACGGGCCTACAACGAAGGGAAATGCTCTTTTCTTAAACCCATCTCATGTCATCTGTATCCGATCCGATTGGTCACTTTCAACAACGGCACCATCGGATTGAACTACCACCACTGGAATGTCTGTCATGATGCTTTAACGTTCGGCAAAGAAAAAGGAATACCTCTATATCGTATGCTGAAAGCACCTTTGATTCGTCGTTTCGGAGATGATTTTTTCGAGGCTCTTTGCGCTGCTGAACAGTATCTTAATGAAACGAAATAGCGATTTTACACACTTTTAACACACTCTTTCATCTCTTTTTCATTAATTTTGAAAAAATTAATTCACCATTGCATGTTTGTGCGTTACCTCCTGTTGATCGTCATTACTTTATGCACCGTTGCCAACTCGTCAGCTCAAAGCCGGAGAAGGAGCTCTATCAATAACTCCTCACCAAAATTGGAAGAGTTGCCCAAACGGCCACTTGACACCATTGCCACCAGCGATCCCGAAACCAAAATCATCTTATACAGCAACAATACGTGGTCCTATTTCCGTCCTGACCTCCAAAAACTGGATACCCTCGACATCTACACCCAACATTGGGATACAACCGGCGTCTTTGCATATCGAGATATCGAATACAATGATTTGCCATCGATCACAGAATTGCAACTGGTGGAAAATCTGGATCAATTCCACGCTCCCGTTATCGGTAAAATCTTCTCAAAATATGGCCCGCGCAGATACAGAAGCCATAATGGGGTAGACATCCCTTTAAAAATTGGAGAACCTGTCTATGCAACATTCGACGGCCGTGTACGCTATGCCAAATACAATACCGGAGGATACGGTTATTTAGTCATTGTACGTCACCGCAACGGCTTGGAAACCTGGAACGCCCACCTTTCCAAATTAAACGTACAACCCAACGAATATGTCAAAGCCGGCCAGGTAATCGGATTTAGTGGAAATACGGGACGTAGCCGTGGTCCCCATTTGCATTTCGAAATCCGTTATCAAGACCAGACATTTGATCCCGAATTTTTGATTGATTTTGAGTCCGGACACCTCAAATACCAAACGTTCGCACTTGAAAAATCATTCTTTAATATCCATTCGCGAGCTTCAGAAATTCTCGAAGAGGATGACACCTACGATCTGCCGCTGTTAGCCTCCAATGACAGTGACACCACTTCTGCGGATATCTTAGATCAGATTGCCAAGGCTCAACAAAGTCAAAAGAAATCTACATCTACTTCTAAACAGCCCACCCTTAACTCCAGTAATGCGGTCTATCACACCATTCGACAGGGTGATATGTTGGGAAAATTAGCGATCCGTTATGGTGTTTCGATCGACCAGATCTGCCGTTTAAACGGCATCAATCGAAATACAATTTTACGTTTAGGCAAAAAACTCAGAATCAAATAATTACATGAAGAAATCGAACAAATAGGGACGATTCATTCAGAATCGTCCCTATTTTTATCTTTATACGTTGTTTTGAAAATTCCTTGTCAACAGTCGATATCTAAACGAACCAACTGATAACTTGTACTGTTGGAATCATGTACTTATAACATCACAGACTCAATAACACCCGATCTGAATAATTAAACATACTGGCGGGCACCGAAAATTGCGCTACCGATACGCACCATATTACTACCACACGTTATGGCCAAACGGTAATCGCCACTCATTCCCATCGAAAGGGTATCAAAGCGATCATCGAAAAACTCCGATTTCAAACGACCCATCAAATCATGGAGTCCCGTAAACTCCGTTTTAACCACCTGTTCGTCATCGGTATTGGTAGCGACTCCCATCAATCCCCGATAACAAACGCCAGACATTGTTCGATATTCACCACTGCGCAAATAGTCGATCAGCTCTTCTGCATTCCAACCGTGTTTGCTCTCTTCCTGAGCAATATGCACTTCAAAAAGCACATCCACCACTCGGTTGTGTTTCAATGCCTGATCATTGATCACACCCAGCAACTTCACAGAATCCACGGAATGAATCATGGATACATAAGGAATGATCAATTTCACTTTATTGGTCTGTAAATGGCCGATCATATGCCACTCGATATCTGTCGGGAGCTGATGATATTTTGCATCCATCTCCTGCGGCCGATTTTCGCCAAATATACGTTGACCTGCATCATAAGCTTCACGTACCACCTCAGCCGGATATGTTTTGGATACTGCCACCAAACGCACATGTGCAGGCAATGAACTCTCAACCTCTTTTAATTTGTCTACAATCGCCATATTATCTGTCAGACTAAGCTATGTATATTATAGAATTTTCCGTATTTTTGTTTAATATGTTCACACGGAACAAACGAATCAAAATTAATCAAAAACCCAGAATATGAAAAGAAAACTGACGGCTTTGTTTTTGGCCGCCGCTCTTATGGCCTCTTATGACAGCCATGCCTGCACCAACATTCTCGTCTCAAAAGGTGCAACCACAGATGGTTCAACCATGGTCACCTATACGGCCGACTCACACCAGCTATACGGATGCCTCTATTTCCATCCGGCAGCTACCTATCCGGCTGGAACCATGATGCCGGTTTACGAATGGGATACCGGTAAATACCTTGGTGAAATTCCTCAGGCAGCCTCGACCTATTCGACTGTCGGCAATATGAATGAACACCAACTGATCATCACCGAAAGCACCTTTGGAGGTCGAAATCTTCGTGACACAACCGGTCTTATCGACTACGGCACACTGATTTACACCACGTTGCAACGTGCAAAAACGGCGCGTGAAGCAATTCAGGTAATGAGTGATTTGGTAAATACCTACGGTTATTACTCCAGCGGTGAATCATTTTCTATTGCCGATCCCAACGAAGTCTGGCACATGGAGCTGATCGGTAAAGGGGTTAAAATGGTCGATGGGAAAAACGTCAACAAAGGTGCAGTATGGGTAGCCGTGCGTGTTCCGGAAGGTTACATTGGAATGCATGCCAACCAAGCCCGCATCACAACATTCCCATTGAACGATCCTGAAAATTGCCTCTATTCGCCCGATGTCATTTCATTTGCGAGAGAGTCCGGTTTTTATAAAGGAGCCGATAAAAATTTTAGTTTCGCTGATGCCTATGCTCCTCTCGATTTCAGTGGACTTCGCGCTTGCGAGGCTCGTGTATGGAGTGCTTTCAATCGGGTCACCGAAGGAGGGATGAAAGAGTACATTGACTATGCAATGGGCTATGATGCCTCAAAACGCCTGCCGCTCTTTGTAAAACCCACAAAGAAACTGAGCGTAAAAGAGGTGGCATGGCTGATGCGCGACCATTTCGAAGACACCCCAATGGATATGCGCAATGACATCGGAGCCGGTGGACATAATCTGCCGTACCGTTGGCGTCCGATGAATTTCACTGTGGATGGACAAGAATATTTAAACGAGCGCGCTGTGGCGACTCAACAAACCGGCTTCTGGATGTTGGGACAGGCTCGCAGTTGGTTGCCAGATGCTATCGGAGGTATTCTGTGGTTTGGTGTGGATGATTCAGGTACCTCATGCCTCACTCCGATCTACACCTCTTCAAAGCGCGTACCTGAATGTTTCCGCGAAGGGAACGGCCATATGACTGAATACTCTCCGACCTCTGCTTTCTGGCTCTTCAACCGTGTAACCAACTTCGCTTATCTTCGTTACGATCTGATCAGCAAAGATATTATCAAAGTAATCAACGAAATCGACAACCGTAACGAAAAGGAGATTCCGGCTGTCGATACTGCCGCTCTGTTGCTGTACAAACAAGATCCTCAATTGGCAATCGATTTCCTGACCAACTTCTCGGTTACCACCGCTCAAAACATGTTCGATCGTTGGCAACAGTTGGATCAATATCTGCTGATTAAATATATGGATGGTAACGTCAAAAAAGAAAAAGACGGCAAATTCCAGGATAATGGAAACGGACGCAACATTCCTGCATCACCGAATTTCCCAGGATATAACGAAGAGTGGCAAAAAGCTGTTGCCGGAAGTACCGGAGACAAACTGAAAGTGGTTAAAACAAAGAATTTACCTCAATAGTTTGAGGACTATTCCCACTCTAAGACAAAATCCCGCGCCCATATTAAAAGGTGCGGGATTTTTTTTGTTTCTATTCCCCCAAGATGGAATCCTATCACAATCGATGGAATCAAAGGTCGAACCCAAAGTTTCACATCTCTGTTGATTTTGCCGCACAACACAAGTACAACATAAAAGAGTTAATCATACAATAGATAAATCCTCAAACAAGATAACCATATCGTACCTCTGCATCAGATTAGATTCATCTCGCAACACAAAAAAACGGGAGACTCCATCAAAAGTCTCCCGTTTTTCATATCGATGAACAGTATTTATTTCGTTCCGAACTCACATTGCTGAAGGGTCGTCGAATCGGGTGCCAGCAACACGTAACGCACATAACAACCTTCAAACGACTCGATCATTACCGGATCAACTTTACTCATTTCCGTTTCAAACACTGCAGCTGCTTTGCTGTCGGCAACCTGTCGATCATCCTGTGTCTCCACGGTAAATTGATCCTGAATGCCCAATGATTGCAAATAGAGCATGGGACCAACCAATGAACTGCCGGAACGATACTCATCAATCCCGATAAAGTAGGGATAAACCTGTCCTTTTTCGTCTGTGCAGCCAGATCCCACAAATAACATCAACACCACACAAAGACACCAAAAGCGTTTCATCGACTCTTCGATCTTGACTTATTCGATTTTGTGAGCGCCTTGCGAAATAACCACCTCAATTACACGAGGTTTGCGGCCGAACTCTTTTTCGAATTTTTCAGTAATCTCAGCAACATAGGCATCATAAGCTTCGGCTTTAACAATGTTGATCGTGCAACCGCCGAAACCACCGCCCATCATGCGAGCACCCAATACACCAGGATTCTTGCGGGCAATATCTACCAAGAAATCAAGCTCTTTGCAGCTCACTTCATACCATTTACTCAATCCTTCGTGCGAACCGTAAACTTTCTGACCAAAGGTTACATAATCGCCCTGCTCCAAAGCTGCGCAGCCGTCCAATAGACGCTGATTCTCATTAATTACAAAGCTGCAACGACGGTAAACCACTTCGTCCATCTCATCTTTGTATTTATCGAGCATCTCCATGGTCACATCACGCAGAGACTCAATACCCGGAACATGTTTAGCTACAACAGCGACACCAGCCTCGCACTGCGCGCGACGAACATTATACTCCGAAGAGGCCAAAGTGTGTTTAACCTGGGTATCGAACAATACTACTTTGCATCCGGCAGCCTCAGGATTAAACGGTTCAAGTTTGTACTCGAGTGAACGGCAGTCGAGACGCACAATCTTACCTTTTTCACCGAACAATGAAGCGAACTGATCCATAATACCGCAACGTACTCCAATATAATGGTGTTCGGTCATCTGTCCGATTTTAGCCAACTCCTCACGAGTAAATCCAAGGTTGAAAGTGTCGTTCAATGCGAAACCAACTGCACTTTCCAATGCAGCAGAGGAGGAGAGACCTGCCCCCAGAGGCACATCTCCACCGAAGGTCATATCAAATGCCGGTACTTTGGCTCCGCGCTCTTCCATCTCCTTTACCACACCGAATACATAACAAGCCCATTGTTGAGCCGGTTTCTCACCGGTGAAATCGAGATCAACCGCTTCGTCGTAATCAACCGAATAGACATGACTTACCGTACCGCCATTAGGTTTGATCGCTACATAAATCGCTTTATCAATAGCGCCAGGCATTACAAAGCCCATATTATAATCGGTGTGCTCGCCGATCAGATTGACACGGCCCGGAGAGGCATAACATGCAGCACCTTCACCGTATAATGTTTTGAATTTCTCCAGAATTTTAGTTTTCATGGTTATTCGGTTTACTAATTTAATTTATGGTTTATTTAGTTCATTTACAGTTCTCAATCTTTATAAATCTCTGCCGGATAATCTACCCGGGTCAAGAACAGGCCTTGTGGAGGAGCTGATGTCCCTGCCAATGCCCGGTCACGCCCATCGATGATGGCTTTAAACTCCTCGACAGAACGTTTACCTCGTCCCACTTCAATTAGAGTTCCTACAATCGCCCGCACCATATTGCGCAAAAAACGATCTGCCGCAATCGTAAAGACATAACGTCCATCTACTTCGTTCCATTCAGCCTTTGTTACACAGCATAGATCGGTTTTATTCCCGGAATGGAGTTTGCTGAAACTTGTAAACAGCTGCTCTCCTAATAATGCCTGAGCTGCACAATTCATCTTCTCCAAATCCAATGGCATGATCAATTGGTAGGTCACATCACGGCTGAAAGGATCTTTCTGTGGCGATACATAGTATTTATACTCGCGCTCGGTCGCATCAAAACGGGCATGGGCCTCATCGCTGACCCGTCGTACACGCTGTACGGCGATATCAGCAGGCAGAATCGCATTCAAATGGTAACAAAAGCGCTGTGTATCTGCCAATGGCTCTACCACATCGAAATGTGCGACATAAAAAGCGGCATGCACCCCGGTATCGGTACGACCAGCCCCAACCACTCCCGTCGGAGTACGCAACAACGTAGAAAGAGCCCGTTGCAACGTTTCCTGAACAGATGGGGCATTGGGCTGTATTTGCCAACCATTGTATGCCTTTCCCGAATAGGAAAGTTCCAAAAAGTAACGCACAGAATCGAATTTTCATACAAAGATAAAATTTTGTCCCAAATTAACCGAGACCACACCTTCTGTTCCCTGCTATTTTTTCGCTTTTCAAGAAAATTAAGCTATTTTTGCGGAAACAATTACTTCTATGAAGATCGCTCTGATAGGCTACGGCAAAATGGGCAAGGAGATCGAACAAATCCTGATCGCACGTGGCCATACCATTCCTCTGATTATCGACTTGAACAATACCAATGACCTCGATGCCGCACACCTCCAGAAGGTAGATGTAGCCATCGAATTTACTACGCCTTCAACTGCGTACGGCAATGTAGTAAAGTGTCTTGAAGCAGGGGTTCCTGTTGTTTGCGGCACCACCGCTTGGCTCGATAAACTACCCGAAGTAGAGCAGCTCTGTAAAGAGAAAAACGGAGCTTTCTTTTACGCTTCGAATTACAGTATCGGTGTAAATATCTTTTTCGAGATCAACCGTCGCCTGGCGCAACTAATGAACCGGTTTGGCGAATATGATGTCACCATCGAAGAGACCCACCATACCCAAAAGAAAGACGCTCCGAGTGGCACGGCCGTCACTTTGGCCGAAGGTGTTCTCGAAAACCTCGATCGCAAACAGAAATGGGTATGCGGTACAACTACCGTACCCGAAGAGTTGGAGGTAGTAGCCATTCGTCGGAGCGTTGTTCCCGGCACTCATACTGTTACCTATGAATCGGATGTAGATGCCCTTTCGATCACCCACATGGCTAAAAGCCGTCGCGGTTTTGCCTTGGGAGCAGTACTTGCGGCAGAATTCTTGCACGGCAAAACCGGAATCTTCTCCATGAAGGATCTGATGCAAGCTTAAGGTAATTGCAACGGAGAAAGGCCCAAATTCACAAAAAATGTCAATCGTGAACAAGATCAAAGAAATCTGGAGCAACAAATGGGTGAAATTCGGCACTGTGTCGGTCATCTATCTGTTGATATTTGTTGTCTGGACAGGCAACTTGTGGCTATTGTTGGGCCTCCCGGTCATCTATGACATCTATATTTCAAAATACCTCGATCGTTGGATCGGAAGTCGGCATCGAGCCCTCAAACAACGCTCGAAAACCTACAAAAAAAGTATGGAGTGGATCGAGTCGATCCTCTTTGCAGTAATCGCCGTCACCCTGATCCGGACCTTTATTTTCGGCATGTATGTGATTCCCACCTCTTCAATGGAAAAAACATTGCTGGTGGGAGACTACCTCTATGTAAGCAAAGTGGCTTATGGTCCCGCCATGCCCAATACACCGCTCTCATTCCCGCTCGTACATCACACCATGCCGCTGTCGCAGACAAAAAAATCATTTGTCGAATGGATTAGTTGGCCTTATCACCGACTCAAAGGATTGGGCCATATCCAACACAATGATGCTGTTGTATTTAATTTCCCGGATGGGGATACCGTTCTGTTGGATAATCCAACTGCCGACTATTACGATTTTTTGCGCGAGTATCAACGGCGTTATGGAGATTCACTGGGTCGAGTACGGCTGTTGGCTGAACATGAAATCATCACGCGTCCAGTCGATAAACGCGAAAACTACATCAAACGGGCGGTAGGACTGCCCGGAGACACGATCCAGGTCATCCATTCAGATCTGTTCGTCAACGGCAAAAAACAAGAGTCCATTCCAGGAAAGCAATACGTCTATTTCATCCGCACAAACGGCACCACCATCAATCCTGCAGTATTTGAAGAGATGGGGATTGCCATGGCAGACATCAGTTACGATGCAGCCGAACGCACCTATATTTTGCCTCTGACCGAGGAGAATCTGAACCGAGTACGCAACATGCGGAATGTCGTTGAGATTGCCAAATACGAAGCCGAAGGCACTGATCCCAACGTCTTCCCACACGATCCTAACCAATACGCCTGGAATGCCGATAATTACGGCCCGTTATGGATCCCGGCTAAAGGGGCGACCGTACAATTGACTACTGAAAACCTTCCGCTTTATCGCCGCATCATCGAAATTTATGAAGGAAATAACCTGGAGGGGAAAAATGGGGTAATCTACATTAACGGCCAGCCAACTAAGGAATATACCTTCAAAATGGATTACTACTTCATGATGGGGGATAACCGACACAATTCGGCTGATTCACGTTTTTGGGGATTTGTGCCGGAAGATCACATTGTGGGAAAAGCCTCAATGGTGCTCTTCTCCACAGACAAAGAAAAATCGTTTCCGAAAAATATCCGCTGGAATCGGATGTTTACGAGAATTAAATAGCAATTGAACCGATGGAGCAAACGACTTCCGATACCTACTATACGCTGGGCGGTGAAGCCGAAGCTCTGTACAAAGAAAAAGGGAGCAAATTTCTGACTTACGCCTACCCGGTTCGCAGTGAAGCAGAGATCAAAGAACACCTGGATGCCCTGCGCAAACGCTATTACGATGCTACCCATCACTGCTATGCGTGGCGTTTGGGGCCCAAAGGGGAGAGCTTCCGGGCCAATGACGACGGAGAACCCTCCTCGACAGCCGGCCGACCGATTTTAGGTCAGTTGTTGTCCAAAGAGGTAACCTACGCACTGATTGTCGTAGTACGTTATTTCGGAGGAACCAAACTGGGTGTTCCAGGGCTTATCGAAGCCTACAAAACTTCGGCAGCTCTTGTATTGGAGAATGCTGTGATCGAACAACGAACGGTCGATATTGAAACAACAATCCGTTTCAGCTATCTGGCCATGAACGATGTGATGCGCATTGTCAAGGAGATGCAACCACAGATCATTGACCAACAGTTCGACAACCTCTGTACAATGACACTCTCGATCCGGCAGAGCAGGGCGGAACAACTTTTAGAGAGACTTTCCAAAGTGGAAGGGTTGGAAATAGATACGGACGATCAATAAAATAACTCAAGAAAGGTTATGGGAAAGAAAAACCTGGTATCGATCAACGATTTTTCACGCGACGAGATACTCAAGATCATGGATCTGGCCGCACGTTTTGAGGCTGATCCGCATCAGCAGGTATTGGCCGGCAAAGTCATCGCAACACTCTTCTTCGAACCCTCAACCCGCACACGGTTGAGCTTCGAAAGTGCAATCAACCATTTGGGGGGGCGTGTCATCGGCTTCTCTGATACTGCCAACACCAGCGTTTCGAAAGGTGAGACCTTCCACGACACAATCATGGTGATCTCAAACTACTGCGACATGATTGTGATGCGCCACTACATCGAAGGAGCGGCCCGTTATGCCAGCGAAATCTCAAAAGTACCGGTGGTCAATGCCGGTGACGGAGCCAACCAGCATCCGAGCCAAACACTGCTAGACCTCTATTCGATCAAAAAAACACAGGGCAAACTCGACCATATCAACATTATGATGGTTGGTGACCTGAAATATGGACGTACGGTACACTCGCTGTTGCAAGCCCTGTCGCACTTCAATCCCACCTTTACCTTTGTGGCTCCCGAAGAGTTGAAAATGCCGGAAGAATACAAACTGTTCCTGCGCGAAAAGGGTATCTCTTACACCGAGACCAGCCGTATTGAAGATGCAATCAAAGAGGCCGACATCGTCTATATGACCCGTGTACAACGGGAACGCTTCTCCGACCCCATGGAGTACGAACGGGTCAAACATGTATATGTGCTCAAAAACAGCATGCTGAAAGATACCAAAGAGAACATGCGTATCCTGCATCCGCTGCCACGTGTCGGTGAGATCGCCGAAGATGTGGATGCCAACCCCAAAGCCTACTATTTCCAACAAACCGAAAACGGAGTTTACACCCGCATGGCAATCATCAGTTACCTGCTGGGCGTAGTCAAATAAAACAGTCGATATAGCCATGGTCATGGAAGGAACATTAGAAGTCCGGGCAATCGAGAACGGTACCGTCATCGATCACATTCCGGCCAACAGTCTGTTCAAAATCATCAAAATATTGGGTCTCGACACCGAGACTCACCGCATCACATTCGGTATGAACCTCGAAAGCAAACGGATGGGCACCAAAGCGATCATCAAAATCAATGACCGTTTCTGCCATCAGGATGAAATCAACCGCATCGCTCTCGTGGCTCCGATGGCCGTAGTTAACATTATCAAAAACTACGAAGTGGTCGAAAAAAGGGCCGTCGAGGTTCCCGAAACCATTGAAGGGTTCGTAAAGTGCGCTAATCCTAAGTGCATTACCAACATGGAACCCGTGCGTACCTCATTCACAGTCCTGCAAGGTGACGAAATCTCGTTACGGTGCAAATACTGCGAGAAGATTACCCACCAAAACAGTATCGAGATTACCAAATAAACGACCGTGTCCGAACAACGTTCTGACATACAAAATCATTCTGTCACTGCGGGAAAGGAGGCTCATGTCGATCCTTCATCGCAGCAGATGATCCATGTCAAGGGGGCAAGGGTCCATAACCTCAAAAACATTGAGGTCAAGATTCCGCATAACCAGTTGGTGGTAATTACCGGTCTGTCGGGATCGGGAAAATCGACATTGGCCTTCGACACCATCTTTGCCGAAGGGCAACGCCGTTATGTGGAGAGTCTTTCGGCCTACGCCCGCCAGTTCCTCGGAAAAATCAACAAACCCGATGTCGATTTCATTACCGGTATTGCACCGGCTATCGCTATCGAACAGAAGGTCAATACCCGGAATCCCCGCTCAACGGTCGGCACCTCAACGGAGATATACGATTACCTCAAACTGCTTTTCGCACGTATCGGACACACCTTTTCACCCGTTTCAGGCAGAGAAGTAACCTCCAATACGGTCGAAGATGTCATCAAATGCATTATTGGTCTTGAACCAGGGACTCGTGTATTGGTTACGGCCCCGTTGCAGCTCAGCAAAGGGCAGGGCGTAATTGAGAAGCTATTGGCCCTCTCCGGTGAAGGATTTCAACGCATCCATATCGATGGCCAAATGCTCTATATCGAGGATGCTGTTCAACATGCCGAGCAATATGATCCGACAAAAATCCGGATTGTAATCGATCGTGTCAAAGCGAGCCATGACGAGGAATTAATCAGCAAATTAGGGGATTCTGTCGCTACTGCTTTCAATACAGGAAACGGCGCGTGCGATCTGGTAATCAGCCAGGAGGGTCAGGAACGAGTCGAACAATTCTCCTCGCGTTTCGAATTGGATGGTATGCAGTTCGAACAGCCATCGGAACATATGTTCAGCTTCAACAATCCAATGGGAGCCTGCCCACGATGCGAAGGATATGGCAAAGTGACTGGCATCGACGAAGATCTGGTCGTGCCGGATAAATCTAAAAGCATTTACGAAAACGCTATTGCCTGTTGGCGGGGAGAGACCATGAAATGGTGGAGAGATCAACTGATTGCCCACGCTTCGAAATTCAACTTCCCAATTCATCGTCCCTACTACGAGCTCACTCCACAAGAGAAACACCTGTTATGGAAAGGCAATGAGTATTTCCACGGTTTGGACGAATTCTTCAAGTTTTTGGAAGGGGAGCGGTACAAAATCCAATATAGGGTTATGTTGTCCCGTTACACGGGGAAAACCGTCTGCCCCGAATGCGAAGGAGGACGCCTACGCAAAGAGGCTACCTATGTCCGAATTGGTGGAAAGAACATTACCGAACTGGTCACCATGCCGGTCGAAGAGTTGCAACATTTCTTTGCGGATTTGAAGCTCGACGAGCATGACAGACAAACGGGTAGCCGTATTCTGACCGAGATCACCTCCCGGCTCGAATATCTGAACGAAGTCGGATTGGGATATTTGACGCTCGACCGACTCTCTTCGACACTCTCTGGAGGCGAAAGCCAACGCATCAACCTGGCTACCTCTTTGGGAAGTAGCTTGGTCGGCTCACTCTATATTCTCGACGAACCCAGTATCGGACTACATCCTCGAGATACCCACAAACTGATCGGAGTCCTCAAAAAGTTGCGCAATTTAGGCAATACTGTCATTGTCGTCGAGCACGAGGAGGAGATTATTCGGGCAGCAGACACCATCATTGATATCGGGCCACTGGCAGGTTATCAAGGCGGAGAAGTGGTTTTTCAAGGTTCAGTGGCGGATCTAGTCCACTCAGAGACAAGCCTTACCGCCAAATATATCACCGGACGGGAAACAATCGACGAGCCAAAACAGTACCGTAAATGGAACAGCTACATCGAGGTACAAGGAGCTTGTGAGAACAATCTGAAACATATCGATGTCAAATTTCCGCTCGGAGTGATCACTTGTGTGACTGGTGTCAGCGGTAGCGGCAAATCTTCGCTGGTCAAAGGGATTCTCTATCCAGCCGTACGGCGTGCCTTGTACGAGACAGGTTTGAAGCCGGGCAGCTTTTCAGGACTTGCCGGCGATGTGAACCGACTCAAATCAATCGAAATCATCGATCAGAATCCGATTGGCAAATCCTCGCGCTCCAACCCCGTCACCTACATCAAAGCCTACGACGATATCCGCAAACTGTTTGCCGACCAACCGTATGCCAAACACAACAACATGAATCCGTCGCACTTCTCGTTCAACATTGCGGGCGGACGTTGCGAAGAGTGCCAAGGCGAAGGTGTAATCAAGGTGAGCATGCAGTTTATGGCCGACGTTGAATTGGTATGCGAAGCCTGCGGGGGAAAACGCTTCAAAGATGATGTGCTGGAGGTCAAATACCACAACAAATCGATCTACGACATTTTGGAGATGACCGTGGATGATGCCATTGACTTTTTCGGCCAATATCAGGAACAAGACCCCATCAATCGAAAGATCATCGAAAAATTGAGTACCTTGCAAGAGGTGGGATTAGGTTATATCAAATTGGGGCAATCCTCATCGACCCTGTCAGGAGGAGAGAGCCAACGTGTCAAACTCGCCTCCTTCCTGATCAAGGAGAATGCCCAAGAACCCATTATGTTCATCTTCGATGAACCGACCACAGGCCTACATTTCCACGACATCCGCAAACTGCTCAAATCGTTTAACGCTTTGATGGCCAAAGGACACACCATCGTGATTGTAGAACATAACATGGATGTGATCAAATCGGCAGACTGGGTGATTGACCTCGGACCGGAGGCAGGTGATAAAGGAGGATATGTGGTGTTTGAAGGAACCCCGGCTGAACTCAAAAAATGCAAAGAGAGCTACACCGGCCGTTTTTTGGCCATGAATACAGCACGCAAAGCCAATCCGAAGACTCAAGCAGTTGCGGACAAACCTTCCAAATCACGTCCAACGAAGCAACCCGCTTCATCTGCAACGTCAAAAGCCCAACGCAAGAGTCGTTCAGGCAAGTAATTTCTATTTTTTCGCGCAATCTCATGGAGTTGATCCAATATAATTTACCCAATGGTATTCGGTGTATTTTGAAGCAGGTCCGTTCGGCCGTAGCCCATTGTGCACTAACCGTCAATACAGGGAGCCGTGATGAACTGCCGTCAGAGTACGGTTTGGCCCATCTGCTTGAGCACTCCTTTTTCAAGGGAACGACGCACCGTAAAGCGTACCACATCAACTGTCGGTTGGAAAACCTCGGAGGAGAGCTGAATGCCTATACGACCAAAGAGGAGACCGTCATTCACACAACTACACTTAAGGGGGATGTGGCCAAAGCTGCCGAACTGATTGCCGACATCGTCTTTCACTCCGTTTTTCCTCAAAAAGAGATTGACAAAGAGAAGAGCGTTATCATCGACGAGATCAACTCTTATAAAGACACCCCATTTGAACGGATTTTTGACGATTTCGAAGATATGGTCTTTGCCGGAACATCGCTCGGGCACAATATCCTCGGGAGTAAAAGTTCACTGATGCGATTCAACCGAGAAGATCTGCTGCGTTTCATCGGCCGTACCTACAACACCGATCAGATGGTCTTTTCGATTATCGGCAATATTCCACCCAAACGTTTTACCGACCTGTGTAATCGTTACTTTGCCGACGCTTCGACGCATCTGCGCAATTTTGAACGGGATCGCACTGACCACTATCAACCAGATACCAAAACCTTACACCGCAGTTCTCACCAAGGGCACTGCATCATCGGCAATCGGGCCTACAATCTCCAGGAAGAGAAGCGAATTCCGTTATCGTTACTGACCAACATGTTGGGGGGGCCTTCAGCCAACTCCTTATTGAACTTGGTGGTTCGTGAACGTAATGGATTGACCTATACGATCGAAGCCGGATTTACCTCACTGAGTGATACCGGCATTTCCACGATCTATTTTGGTTGCGACCGTGACAATATCGACGTATGTATCGAATTGATCCACAAAGAGCTCGACAAACTCAAACGGGGTGAAATAACTCCACATCTACTCGCTATGGCCAAGAAACAGTATATCGGTCAAATGACTATAGCCATGGAGAACAACGAAAGTTACATGCTCAGCGCAGCCCGCAATTACCTCTACTACAATCAGGTTGAAACGATAGACTCAATACGTCGCAAAATACAGAATGTCACCATAGACAATTTGGTCGAAGTAGCTCAGGAGATCTATGGAAACAACCTTTCGACATTAATTTACCGATAAACCTCAACCTCGATGAACGATCTGGAACGCTATATTGACCAACATATTACCCCGGAAGATCCGCTGTTGACCGCCCTGGATCGAGAAACCCACATGCGGGTGATTCAACCCCGAATGATCTCAGGCCATCTGCAGGGAAAACTGCTGGAAATGTTGGTTCGAATGCTCGCTCCAAAACGCATTCTTGAGATCGGAACTTTTACCGGTTATTCGGCCATCTGTATGGCCAAAGGGCTCGACAAGGGTGGGGAGCTTCACACCATCGAGATTGACGATGAATTGGAAGATATTGCTGCCAAATATTTCCGAGAGGCCGAGGTACAGATGGCCGGACGAATTGTTCAACACATCGGATCAGCTTTGGATATTGCCCCAACTTTGGGAAAATTCGATCTGATCTTCATTGATGGCGACAAACGGGAATATCCGCAATATTATCGTATGGTTATGGAAACGGCTGTACACAGCGGCAGTTACATCTTAGCTGATAACATCTTATGGTACGGCAAGGTGACTGAGCCTACACCGGCAAACGATCGCTTTACCGAGGGAATCAAAGAGTTTAACCGGATGGTCGTTGAAGATGATCGAGTGGAAAACGTTATTCTTCCTCTACGGGACGGACTAAATCTAATCCGTGTTAAATAAACAGCCATTCAGCAGAATTTTCTATCATTCATGTCTTATCATCCCAATTGACAGATTGCTATGATCGACACAGAACATTTACTCAGAGATATTGACGCCATCCGTCAGAAAGCTCCACTGGTCCATAACATTACCAACTTTGTGGTCATGAACAATACGGCCAATGCGCTATTGGCACTCGGAGCCTCTCCCGTTATGGCACATGCCCCGGAAGAGGTGGCCGAAATGGCGGCTATGGCATCGGCTGCCGTTCTCAACATGGGTACGCTTAGTGAACGCTGGGTCGAAGCCATGTTGTTGGCAGGACAATCAGCTCTCGAACATAATGTTCCGATTGTTTTTGATCCAGTTGGAGTTGGGGCTACCAACTATCGTAACCGAACTGCTCGACGGATTTTTAAACAGTTTACCCCATCCATTATTCGTGGCAATGCATCCGAAATTATGGCTTTGGCGGCTGAGCTTTTAGACACACAACAACAGATCAAAACCAAAGGGGTAGACAGTACAACAGCATCCGATAATGCTATCGAAACTGCCCAGAGATTGGCCCAACAACTGGGCACTGTCATTGCAATCAGTGGCATCGAAGATTACATTACAGACGGCAAAACCGTACATATTCTCAAAAATGGATCACCAATGATGGCGCGTGTCACCGGAATGGGTTGCACAGCCAGCGCCATTACCGGCGCTTTTGCAGGAATCAACTCCGATATGCTGGAGGCCGCAGCACACGCCATGGCAGTGATGGGTATCGCTGGGGAGCTAGCAACCCTCCAATCCAAAGGACCGGGAAGTTTGCAAGTCAATTTTTTAGATCAACTGTACACGCTCACTCCGGAGTCAATCGTCAACACCCTGAAACAGTAATCAGTCATGAAATTTGATCCGAGTCTGTATTTGGTCACGGATCGCGCACTATCCTTGGGACGCGATCTGGAGTGGATCGTCACAGAGGCTGTGCGAGGCGGAGTTACGATGGTACAACTACGAGAAAAAGATTGCTCGACCAGAGAGTTTGTGGCCTTGGGACAACGACTCAAAGCATTATTAAATGACTTCCAGGTACCTCTCATTATCAACGATCGCATCGATGTAGCTTTAGCTATTCAGGCAGATGGTTTACACCTCGGTCAAACCGATATGCCATACGCTATAGCCCGACAGCTATTGGGTCCGGACAAGATTATCGGATTATCCGTCGAAAATTTTGAACAGATCAAACAGGCCAATCTATTGGATGTTGATTACATTGGCATTTCCCCAATATTCAGCACCCCAACGAAAACCAATACAGCCACACCTTTCGGTTTAGAGGGCACTGCCACGGCTGCACAATTATCGACTCATCCCACGGTAGCCATTGGAGGCATTCATCTGGATAATGTTGAACAGGTCATGGCAACCGGAGTAGATGGTGTAGCCGTCGTATCGTGTATCTGTTCTGCTGACGATCCGGCATTGGCCGCACAATGTCTGAAAACAAAAATATGCCCGAAATAATTTCGGACATACAACTTGTTTCACGTCGCCTATGCTGCTTCAGCAGGTACTTACATAAATGGCATTAATCACTCAAATCTATAGTTATTGTTCCCAGCACAAACCGCAAAAATATCTCTTAATCCTTGAATTTAGGTTTGAGAATCTCGGAGTAAATCACACCTGTACGCAAATCAAACCCACCAGGGAACAGCGATTCGTCAATCCCAACAACGGTTTCTTGGCGTTCATCGTCTGTGGAATCTACAGAAGTGGAATCCAATTCAAAAGGTACAGAAAATGAACTTGATTGCATCTGCTCAACCCGTCGCATCGCAGCTTGAATAGCTTCGTCGTCATACGAAAAAACTGCATCACCCATTCTATTGAGACTGCTATTTTCAGGCGTAACAGACATGGTTGAAGGAATAACAGAAGGTACTACATCCTGCTCTGAAGGGGAAACTACTCCTCGTTGCTGAGATACCGGGGATACTTTCTGCGGAATTGACGCCTGAGATGGGATAGGAGAGTGTGATGAATCTGCTGAAGACGAAGAAGAGGTTGTTGCTATCGTAGATTCTCCAGCCACACTTTCAGTGGAGGTTGGGGTAGACGGCGTCTGAGGTTCCTCTGTGGATCTACGAGCACGTTCGATCTCCTCCAAAAGATCATCCCAAGGTGAATTTTGAGGCAACTGATCCGACTCAGTCGGTTGTCCGGGCTTTTTCTTTAACAGAGAGAGAGCTATGGAAGCTCCAATAGCTATCAACAAAGGCAATAACTCTTCCATAACCAAACTTCCGTTTACTCTTTCACATTCTCAACGCGCGTGATTTTCTCAACACCCTTGATCTTACCGACCTTATCCATGATCATTTTCAAGTCATCAAGCCCCTTAACATACAAGCTGATGTCGCCCTCAAAAATACCATCATGGCTCTGAAGGTGTATTTCACGAATATTGATATTCAACTCTCCGGTAATGACTTGCAACAACTCCAACATAATACCCACACGATCAATACCTCGAACCTCGATAATCGACAAATAAGACATTGCCTTGTGGCTCGACCAGGTAACAGGGGTCAAATTGTTACCATGTTGACTGGCCAATTTGATCAGTTCGTTGCAACTTTTTTTATGAACATCAACCTTGTGGGTGTCCGGATTCTTGTAACCGACCACCTCATCTCCCGGAATAGGATTACAACAAGGGGCAATTACAAACTGAGGCTGTTCGGGATCATCTACATGCTCAATCGCTCGATCAATCGTGGAAGTGGGATCAATCTTCTGCTCCTTCCCGTTTTGCGATTTCCGTTTTTCATCCGCACTCAAAAATTTAAACGGATTCGGAATCTGCAATGACCAGAATTTCAGAATTTTGCTGGCCGAATTTTCGCGCAAAACCTTACCGAGACCGTCGAGATTAATAATTCCAGCCCCAACTTTGCTGTAAAACTCATCCTTAGTGGTACACTCATAGGCCGGCAGAACCTTACGGAAAACCCGAGCACGAGAACTGGTCGGAATACCGAAGTCACGCATACGAGCTTCAAACTGCTCTCGGCCTGTATTGATGTTGTTGAGTTTCTCCTTCTTCAGGAAGCTGATGATACACTGCTTGGCTTTCGTGGTAGCCACATGATCCAGCCAGTTCGCTTTGGGCCGTACATTCTGCGAGGTAATAATCTCTATCTGGTCCCCACTCTGAATAGGCGTAAAAATGGATTCAATCTTGTGATTAATTTTGGCTCCGATCGCACTATTACCGATATTGGTATGGATATCATACGCAAAATCAAGCGCTGTGGCCCCTTGAGGTAAGGTACGGGATTCACCTTTCGGCGTAAAGACAACAATCTCGTTGGTATAAAGACTCAATTTGAAATTGTCGAGGAACTCTACCGCATTTTCCGTCGGGCTGTTCAACGCCTCACGGACCTGTTTGATCCAGCGATCGAATTCTCCCTCATCACGACCTTCTGCGTCACTGCTCTTATATTTCCAATGTGCAGCAAAACCGCGTTCGGCAATCTCCTCCATTCGCTGCGAACGAATCTGAACCTCGACCCAAACGCCATCAGGCCCCATCACTGTCGAATGGAGAGCCTCATAACCGTTGGCTTTGGGTATATTGACCCAATCACGCAAACGATCCGGCTTAGGTTTGTAAATATCGGTCACCAATGAATAGATGTGCCAACACTGAGCCTTTTCCGGAATCATCGGAGAGGGTTTGAACACAATCCGAATCGCAAACAGATCATAGACCTCCTCGAACGGTATCTGCTTACGCTGCATCTTCGACCAAATCGAATAAACAGATTTGACCCGTCCCGAAATTTCAAAATCGATGCGATTCTCCTTCAGTGCCTCGATCAACGGAGCATTGAACTTTTCAATGAATTTGGTTCGATCTGGCTCCGTCTCCTGAATTTTTTGCTCGATCTGCCGGTACTCTTCGGGGAAACGATATTTGAGCGTCAAATCCTCCAACTCACTCTTGATCGCATACAACCCCAAACGATGAGCCAACGGAGCAAACAGATAGATCGTCTCGCTGGTGATCTTCATCTGTTTGTGTGGAGGCATACTGCCCAGTGTACGCATATTGTGCAGACGGTCCGCAATCTTAATCAAAATCACCCGAACATCATCTGACAATGTCAGTAACACTTTTCGGAAATTAGCCGCCTGCTCCGACGCCTCTGTTTTGAATACCCCGGACATCTTGGTCAATCCATCCACCATCTGAGCTACTTTGGGCCCAAACATCGATTGGATATCTTCCACCGTATAGTCCGTATCTTCAACTACATCGTGCAACAGAGCCGCCATGACCGATTTGACGCCAAGGCCTATCTCGTCCACCACGATCATCGCTACGGAGATCGGGTGCATGATATAGGGTTCACCGGAGCGACGGCGCACACCGGCATGAGCCTCTTTCGCCAAAAAGAATGCACGCTTGATCCGATCTGCATCCTCCTGGGTTTTGCAGATCTTTGCACAATGCTCCATCAGGCGATCGAACGCCGCATCGACCATCTGTTCATCTTCCGGACTGTACCCCATATCCGTACCGTTTTAAATCTTCAATTCCGAAAATTATCCGGCTGCCAAAGCCTCACGTACTTTGGTCTCGATCTCTTCTCGCAAAGCATCATTGCCTTTCAGCAACTCTTTAACCGCATCACGTCCCTGACCCAGTTTCTGATCACCGTACGAGAACCAAGATCCGCTCTTCTTAATGATTCCCTTATCGACACCCAAATCGATGATCTCTCCAATTTTCGAGATACCTTCACCGAACATAATATCAAACTCTGCACGGCGGAATGGGGGAGCCAACTTGTTTTTCACAATTTTGACTTTGGCACGAGCACCAAGCTGTTCCTCGCCATCCTTAATCACAGATGCCTTGCGAATATCGATACGGATGCTGGCGTAAAACTTCAACGCATTACCACCTGTGGTAGTCTCTGGGTTACCGTACACCACACCGATCTTATCACGCAACTGGTTGATGAAGATACATACGGTACCCGTTTTGCTGATGCTGGCTGTCAACTTACGCAATGCCTGAGACATCAAACGAGCTTGCAAACCCATCTTCGCTTCACCCATTTCGCCCTCAATTTCAGCTTTCGGGGTCAAAGCGGCCACAGAGTCAATTACCACGATATCGATTGCACTGGAACGGATCAGATGGTCCGCAATTTCCAAAGCTTGCTCACCATTATCGGGTTGTGAAATCAACAACTCATCGATATCTACCCCCAATTTCTGAGCATAGGTGCTGTCAAAAGCATGCTCTGCATCAATAAAGGCGGCAATACCTCCAGCTTTCTGAGCCTCGGCAATAGCATGAATCGCCAATGTGGTCTTACCTGAAGACTCCGGACCAAAAATCTCGATCACGCGCCCTTTGGGATATCCTCCAATACCAAGCGCCTGATCCAGCGTAATCGATCCAGTCGGAATCACGGGAACAGATTCAACAGCCTTGCTGCTCATCTTCATGATTGCGCCTTTACCAAAATCCTTTTCGATCTTGTCCATTACGGCGCTGAGAACCTTGAGTTTCTCGGGATTTACCTGACTTTTATCTGCCATAAATCACTATGTCTGTATAAAATTACTTTTGATAAGCCTCCACAATCTGAGTGAAGTGCTCTTTCGTATTTACTTTTTCAAAAATTTTCTCGATGACTCCCTGTTCGTCAATAACAAAGGTTGTACGCAAAATTCCCATCGACACACGTCCCATGAACTTTTTCTCACCATAAACCCCGTATGCCGTAGCAATACTTTTGTCCGTATCCGCCAACAAAGTAAAATTGAGCGAATGTTTGGCAATAAAGTTCATATGAGACTTAGCGCTATCCGGGCTTACTCCAACTATTTCAAACCCCATCCGCTGCAGTTCATCCCGTCCATCTCGCAAACTGCATGCTTCCGCCGTACAACCTGGAGTATTGTCCTTGGGATAGAAATAGAGAATCACTTTCTTGCCCCGAAAATCAGACAACGAAACTGAATCACCATTTTGATTCACCCCGGTAAACTGCGGAGCAATATCACCTACTTTAAGTTGTGTCATAATACACCTATAGTTTTTACGCGGTTCTACAATTCGTAAAAGGGCATATACTTTGTAAAGATACGAAAAACCCTGAAAAGACAAAAAGTTTTCCCGGTCAAAACAAGCCCGGAAAAACTTTCTATCATTAAGGTTTCAAACTATGTCAGCTCTTTATTTGGCAAGAACCCGCTTTTCAATCTCTTCGATCTGATGACGGAACACCTTGTCCGTCTCAATCAAATTGGAAATCGCCTTGCATGCATGCAAAACAGTTGCATGATTCTTTCCGCCAATCGATGCTCCAATGACCGTCAGTGGAGCCTTCGTATGCTGTTTACTCAAATACATGGCAATTTGACGAGCCTGAGCCACCTCACGAGTTCGACGAGGCGAATTGAATTTCTCTTCACTCAAATCCAAATACTCACAAACCACCTTACGAATATGATCGATTGTAATCTCTTTTTGAGTGAACTGCACATACACCTTCAGAATCTCTTTGGCCAACGAAACCGTCACCTTCTTACCCAGGAACGATGCATTAGCAACCAATGACGAGAGGGCGCCCTCAATTTCACGCACATTTGCATTGATATTGTTCGCCAAGAAATCGACCACCTCATCCGATACTTCGGCACCCAAACGATACGCCTTGTTACGGATAATCTTAACCTTCGTATCAAAATCAGGCAACATCAACTGTGCCGACAAGCCCCATTTGAAACGAGTCAACAGACGTTGCTCAATATCCTTCAACTCCACAGGAGGTTTATCCGAAGTCAAGACGAGCTGCTTCCCTGAAAGATGCAAATGGTTGAAAATATTAAAGAAGGCATTCTGAGTCTTCACCTTACCGGCCAACTCCTGAATATCATCGATAATCAACATATCAAGCATCTGATAGAAGTTGATAAAATCGTTAATCTCACCGGAACGCACCGCATTGGTAAACTGTGCCTGAAATTTGTTCATCGACACATAAAGTACCTGCATTGAAGGACGACGTTGTTTGGCCTCCATACCGATCGCCTGAGCAATGTGCGTTTTACCCAACCCTGGATCACCATATATATATAAGGGGTTGAATGGGGTGGTACCCGGACTAACAGCTACCGAAACCCCCGCAGACCTGCACAATCGGTTACACTCTCCCTCAACAAAAGTATCAAACGTGTAATTCGGATTAAGCTGAGGATCGATTACCAATTTGCGAATACCGGGAATCACAAACGGATTTTTTATATTTGCCGTATCGGTCCGTGCAGCAAAGGTGTTGATAGCAGTCATATCTGCCTCGGAGGCAACAACTGGCGCCGGCTGTTCCGATTGGGGAACCGCATAGCGCAAACGAGCCTTCAAACCGAATTGCTGATGAATGATCGGTGTCAACAACTTGATGAAGTGTTTTTCTATATAATATACGTAGCTTTCGTTCGGAACGCGCAACTTAAGCGTCGTACCGTCGAAATCAAGAGGGACTATCGGCTTGAACCATTTGGAAAACTCCTCACTGGAGGTCTGCTCTTTAATTTGGGACAAGCAAGTTTGCCACACCTCTCTATAGGTCTGGTTATTAACGATCATTATCAGAGTGGATTATTTCGATTTGCTTAAGCAAAATTGTAAATAACAATGTGAAAAAAAAACCACATACTATATTGTTTATTTAACTTAAATTTATATAGAAAAATAAGGGATACAATAGGGTCGGTTTTTAATCGTTTGATATAGAGTATTCAGAAAATAATTCTTATTTTTGTCTATAAGTTTTTTCGACTCTAATTTCAAGATAGTATAAACAAAACACATAAGACGATGGACACAAATTTGGACCAGATCGTGCTTGAAAAAGCCCAAAAGTGGCTGACTGGCAACTATGACGAAAAGACCAAACAACAGGTTAAACACCTGATTGACAACGATAAAAAGGAATTAACCGAGAGTTTTTATAAAGACCTCGAATTCGGAACCGGAGGCTTGCGCGGCATTATGGGTGTCGGTACCAACCGCATGAATATCTACACAGTAGGTATGGCAACCCAAGGGTTGGCCAACTATCTGAAAAAGGCCTTCCCAAATGAAAAAATCAAAGTGGCAATCGGCCATGATAGCCGTAACAATAGCCGCCTTTTTTCAGAACATACTGCCTCTATTTTTGCCGCAAATGGATTCAAAGTATATCTGTTTGACTCTTTGCGTCCAACACCGGAATTAAGTTTCGCAATCCGTCAATTGGGATGCCAGAGCGGAGTAGTCATTACCGCCTCTCACAACCCCAAAGAGTATAACGGATACAAAGCTTATTGGGCTGATGGAGCTCAAGTCACTCCGCCACATGACAAAAACATCATCGCAGAGGTACAAAAAATTACTTCTCCTGACGAAGTTCTCACTACAACCAGCAAAGAGAATATCACCATCCTTGGTGAAGAGTTCGACAACCTGTACCTCGACACCATTCACAGCCTTTCATTGTCACCAGAAGCCATTGAGGCCAATAGCGACATGAAAATCGTCTATACTCCTTTGCACGGTTCCGGTGTTATTTTAGTACCTGCATCATTGCGTAAATTTGGCTTCCATAATATTATTACGGTCAAAGAGCAAAACATCTCCGATGGCAATTTCCCGACAGTTGCATCGCCAAACCCTGAAGAGCGCGCGACGATGAAAATGGCCATTGATTTGGCAGCCAAAGAGGAAGCCGACCTGGTATTGGCTACCGACCCCGATGCAGACCGTATTGGTGTAGCTCTGCCCAACGAAAAGGGCGATTACGTCCTGCTCAATGGCAATCAGACCTGTACTCTTTTGGCGTACTACCTGATGCGTCGCTGGAGCGAACTCAACAAATTAAACGGCAAACAATTCGTCATCAAAACCATCGTAACAACCGGTTTGATCAACCAGGTTGCCGAATCCTATGGCGTTCAATGTTTCGAATGCTTGACAGGCTTTAAATACATAGCCGAAATCATTCGCAATCTTGAAGGGAAAATGCAATATATCGGTGGCGGTGAAGAGAGTTTCGGTTTCTTAGCTGGTGATTTTGTACGCGATAAAGATGCAGTAAGCGCCTGCTCTTTGGCTGCTGAAGCAGCTGCTTGGGCCAAAAGCCAAGGCATGACCTTATACGACCTTCTCAAAGAGATTTATGTTAAATACGGTTTCTATAAGGAGGCTATGATCTACATCGTTCGCCAAGGCAAAGAGGGTGCAGAAGAGATCAAAAAAATGATGGATGAATTCCGTGCAAATCCTCCTAAAACTATAGGTGGATCACCGATTGTTACCATCAAAGACTATCTCTTTTCAGAAGCTCTCGATGTGCAGACTGGAAATCGTACACCAATTGAGATGGAAAAGTCGAATGTATTACAATTCTTCACTGAAGACAACACCATCGTCTCCATTCGTCCATCAGGCACCGAACCTAAAATCAAATTTTATTTCGGAGTTCGAGAAGAGTTACCTTCGAAAGAGCAGTTCTATGCAGTACAACACAAACTCGACGGCAAATTACAAACTCTCGAGACCGAATTAACTAAATAATAACCGATATGGCTTCAATTTTCACACGAATCATCAAAGGAGAGATTCCGTGCTACAAGGTAGCCGAGGATGATCGTTATTTTGCCTTTTTGGATATCAATCCACTAGCTAAAGGCCATACATTAGTTGTCCCCAAACAAGAGACCGACTACATTTTCGATCTGGACGACGACACGCTAGCAGGCATGATGGTGTTTGCAAAAAAAATAGCGAAGCAAATAGGAGAGAAAATAGCGTGCAAACGCGTAGCAGTAGTAGTGCTTGGTATGGAGGTTCCGCATGCACATATACACCTTATTCCTATAAATAGTGAAAGTGATGTAGATTTCCATAAAGAAAAACTACAATTGTCACCGGAAGAATTCTCTCAAATTTCTGAGATGATTAAACTATAAATCAGACTTTTAACTAAACGAAGGCGCTCTCAAAAGGAGCGCTTTTTTATTTAACATAATTATATTCTGATAAAATTCATATAAATAAAGTGTTCGTAACGAGGTAGGGAATACCAAAATCTCTGTCAAAATATTCCATTTGTAAATTATTTTATTCACATTTGTATACATATCATATGTAAATTGACTCTATTTTATTACTTTTGTAACAATCATCTATGATCTAATTGTTTTTTGTCTGATTTTACATTTTGCAAATGTATGTTTCTCGCGCATAAATTCCAATCAATAACAGTCTATAACAATAGTTGTATTCACAATGCTTAATACACTATTAATCAGTTATATAAACTTATTAAACTAAAGTTTTAATTGTTATTAATTGTTATATGAAGAATAGTTAATGTAATATAAATACACAATAATATATTTATAAGCGCTTAATAGCATAATTATAAGCAAATTATAGTGATTTATATTTATATTTACTTTATATATATAAAAATATGGGGCTTATAATAGATGTTGCTCGCTATATGCGTTACATTTGTAAATAGTTTGATTAAGCATTTCATTTGTTACATGTGAAATTTATACATTGTGTTTTGTTAATATATTGTTTATATTTGTAAAAATTATCTAATATGAAGGATCGACTACAAAAGTTCCTAAATTACGAAGGTCTCTCAAGATCAAACTTCGCTCAAATTATGGGAGTGCAGCAATCAAGCATTACCCATATTCTAAGTGGACGTAATAAACCTAGTTTTGACTTCATTGAAAAAATGCTCCAGCGTTTCCCTAAAATTGCCCCCGATTGGCTGATTATGGGAAAAGGCCCCATGTATCGAACCAACGAATCATCTTCCAACCCTCAGTCCAAACAAGAGATCTTGATACATCAACCGACCATACCTCAATTGGAAAATCTCAATCAAGATACCTCAAACATACCACAACAGACTATACCTAATACCTCCGCCAATACATCAGAAACTCTGTTCGATTCATTTCAGACAACTTCTCAAGAATCGCTTATAATGTCCGAACCTAACCATTCGTCCAGTATATCCGATTCTCAGTCGATAATTTCTGAGCATGACAAACACCCTGATGTCAATCTTACAGCTCAAGTCTCCGGTTTAAACGCAACCAATCAGTCCACAGGAAAAAGATCTGAGAACTCTGATCAACACAATCAAAATTTATCATCAGACCAACATACGTCACAGGGTAATTCAAAAACGTTTAAGAATATCGACACAAAGAACAATCAAAGTTCATCCGACATTGAAAAAATCATCATTCTATTCAAAAACAAAACATTCATTACATACACACCGGAAGAATAATCCTGAAACCAGTCATATAAACTAGTTCAATTTATCCCATTAATATATGAATTATAATTTATATTATGTTAAATAATATAAATTAAATCATTAATAATAAGATCTGATAGCCAATATCACGGTTACATATCAATCTAAATAATAATAAAACCCTACTTTGCTAAAACCGTATCAACCCCAAACATCTATATTTTGAGGTTAAGCAATCAATGAGTACCTTAGCATGAGAAATATTACTTCTCAATATGAAAATTTTTCAGATCACACTATTTACTATATTGTTCTGCTTTACAACAAGTTGTCAACAACAAAAGGTAGATCATAGACCAACCATTTCTGTCAGTATTGCTCCATTGGCCTTTTTGACTGAACAGATAGTCGATTCAGATTTTGTAATCAATACTTTGGTTCCCTCAGGTGCAAATGTTGAAACTTATGAACCCACCCAAACCCAAATGAGGCAAGTCGCTCAATCTCAATTTTATATTAGCACTGGACTCCTGGATTACGAGCAACAGCTAAACAATTCTATACAACACAATATGCCCAATGTGCGAAACATAAATGTTTCGAAAGGTATTAGTTTAATTACTGGACACGCTCACCTCCATTCTGAAAAGCATCATCATTCAATCTCTGAATCTAACGCTGTCGATACTGCTCATGAGCAATTCAGAGAGAGTTCAATGACTGCTCAAACGTCTATTACAGGGATTGACCCTCATATATGGAATTCTCCACGATCAGCCAAAGTAATAGCTAAAAACATTTACGACGGTCTGACAGCACTCTATCCAGACTCTATTCGCTACAAAACAAATTATGAAAAACTAATCTCACGTTTGGATTCTTTAGACTATGCTCTAAACGAAATGTTTCAAACTGGTAATACTGCTTTTATCATATACCATCCAGCACTTACTTATTTAGCTCGAGATTACAATCTGCGCCAAATTTCACTCGAAAAAGAAGGGAAAGAGCCCTCTGCAGAATACCTCAAACAATTAATCGATACCGTTAAAAAATTAAATATCAATCAAATATTCTATCAACAACAATTTAGTCGCAGCAGTGTAGAGGCGCTATCAAATGAATTAGACATACCTGCAATTCCATTTGATCCGCTTGCGCCAAACCTGATCCAAAACACCTTGAATATTTGTACTCAAATCGCACATCCATGAGTAACAGTTTGATCTCCATACAACATGTTTCCGTCAGTTACGATGGACGAACCAATGCTATCGAAGAGGTTACTTTAGAGATCTATCCACAGGATTTCATAGGCATTATAGGTCCCAATGGTGGAGGGAAAACCACCCTTGTTAAAGCCATACTCAAGGCGATCCCCTACTCTGGTGATATTATTTATGCTCCTGAAATTGAGAATAATGGACACCGTGCGATTGGATATATGCCTCAAGTATCCGACATCGACAAATCCTTTCCAATCTCAGTTAAAGAGGTAGTATTATCGGGCCTGCAAGCGCAAAAACGCTTCTTTGGCAGATATACCACAAAAGACAAAACAAAGGCTTTGCATTTGCTTGATTTATGCGGTATTGCATCAATCGCAGAACGCCCTATTGGCGAATTGTCGGGAGGTCAGCTACAACGTACTTTGCTTTGCAGGGCTTTAATTGCTGATCCTAAAGTGCTGATTCTTGATGAGCCTGCCAATTTTGTTGACAACAAATTCGAGAAAGAGCTATATACCATTCTGCGTCAACTGAATAATAACATGGCTATCGTCATGGTGTCACACGATTTGGGCACGATTACTTCGTATGTAAAATCTATTGTCTGTGTCAATCGGCATGTCCATAGACACAACTCCAATATTATTACGCCAGAACAGTTACACAATTACGACTGCCCTATTCAACTCCTTTCGCACGGAACTGTTCCTCACACCATTCTCGAAACTCACGAACAATAAGCAAAAGCTACACGGCTTTATACATTATAGTAAATCTATTATTCACTCGTAAAAAATCTACGAATTACAAATTAGATTCAGCATTACACACATTATAAATAAGTTGACAAGCCCATAAATAAAATCGGCTTTGCATAATATGCAAAGCCGATAACTTTGAAATGAGAGCAATACTCTATTTGCAAATATCACTTAATTTACGGAACAAACCATCTACACCGCTCATCATATCACGACGAACTTGTGCATAATGTTTGCGAACCAAACTTTTATTCTGTTTGTCAGCAGGATGGTTAACCTGATCGTATAATTTGTTACGCATGGCCACAGCCTCTTCAATTACAGCAACAATAGCATCGCGTTTCTCGCCATTGAAGTACAAAGCCATATAACCATCCGAAATTACTTCGCTAACCAGATAGTCTATTTCGTTTTTAATTCTTCTAATACTTGCCATAACAATTAGATTTTGATTTTGAGCAAAGATACGAAAAGTTGTGAAACAATAAGCGCTATAGTCAATTTTCAAACGGGTGATCTTCTAACTCTCTATAGCCTTCACCAATAAAGTCAGCCAAATCTCCGGCATTCATCCCCTCTTGACTATAATAATCAGCTGCTTTATCACCAGCCACTCCATGCAGATAAACGCCTAAAATAGCCGCTTCCAAAGCGTTGTAACCACGAGCTCGCAAGCCTGTAATTAATCCAGTCAAAACATCTCCGCTACCACCTTTGGCCATACCTGCATTTCCTGTCGAGTTAAAATAGCAGGTACCCTCCGGAGTACAAATCATCGTATGCGCCCCCTTCACCACCACAATCGACGTCAGACGACGAGCCAACTCCTGCACCTTTTCGTTGCGTTGTTGATCCGATGTCCAATCTCCAATCAAGCGGCGCAATTCCCCCAAGTGAGGCGTTAAAATCGAACCCGCAGGTATTTGAGCCAGTAAATCAGGCTGCTCAGCCAACAAATTCAGCGCATCTGCATCCAGAATCAATGGTTTGCCGCATTGCAACACAGCTCGTAACCCTTTTACACTTTCGGTGTGACGCCCGAGTCCTGGACCTATACCAATAGCAGTATAACGGTCAATCTGTGCGGGCAATTGGGTAAACCATGCTCCTGGGTCACAGCTGACCAACGCTGCAGGATAATTGGCCTGTACGGCAAAACGCTCTTCTCGAGGTAGATGCACAGTTACCAATCCACATCCCGAACGAAGTGCAGCCCCAGAAGCCAAAACAGCCGCCCCAACCATTCCTTCCGAGCCACAAATCAATAAGGCATGGCCAAAACACCCCTTATGGCCAAAACGGGGACGGGGCAAGATGATATTTCGAATCAACTCCTCATCCACGTATACATACGGAGAGGCCGCCTGATCAATAAAGGTCTCTGAAAGACCGATTGGCAGAACTTCTAACTGTCCGACAGCCTCACCCGCTTCGGGCAACAATAAGGCCAATTTTGTGAATTCAAGGGTTAGCGTAACCGAAGCATGTACCATGATCCGATCGGCCGTATTTCCATATTCCGTTAACATTCCAGAGGGAATATCAATCGAAACAACACGACATCCAGATTCATTGATCCGTTCGATGGCCTCAGCGACTACTCCTCGCACCTCGCCTCGGACCCCTGTACCCAATAAGGCATCCACAATCACCACCTCCGGGTCAATGTCAAAATCCAGTCCCTGACTCACCGGAATCTCAGCAGGTAAACGCTCCAAATTTTGGCGACACTGTTCCGACAGCTGTTCAGGTTCGAAAATCAGGGCTACCCGGCAATCGAACCCAGCCCCATGCAACATACGAGCCACAGCCAAACCATCGCCTCCATTATTACCCTTGCCAACGACAAGCAACAATACGCTCTCCTGTGCAATATGATTAGCAATCCATTGCGCCAACGTTTCAGAAGCACGTTCCATCAGATCGAGACTGGAGATGGGTTCGTGCTCGATCGTGTATCGATCTGCCTCTTGGATGGTTTTGCCTGTCAGGATTTTCATATTCCGTCAATTAGGCTCCAAAATTGTCGTACATAATATTTTCGGGTGGTACCCCTAACTCATCGAGCATACGATTAACCGAAGCCGTCATCATTGGCGGACCACACAAGTAGTATTCAATATCCTCGGGTGCCTCGTGATTTTTCAGATAATTATCGAATACAACCTGATGGATAAATCCTACATAGCCGCTCCAATTGTCGTCCGGTTTGGGATCAGACAGCGCAATGTGGAACTGGAAATTTGGAAATTCCTTTTCAATCTCTTCAAAATCGCTTTCGTAGAAAATCTCACGGCGTGAGCGAGCCCCGTACCAGAAGGTAACTGGAGTGGTAATTTTCAAGGTTTTGAACAGATGGAAAATATGCGAACGCATCGGTGCCATACCTGCTCCACCACCAATAAACATCTTTTCGTTGGGCGTATCCTTGACAAAAAAATCACCATAAGGACCCGAAATCGTCACCTTATCTCCCGGCTTCCTCGAGAAGATGTAAGAGGAACAGATACCGGGGTTCACCTTTTTAAAGCTACCGGTAGCACGATCCCAGGGTGGTGTCGCAATACGAATGTTTAACATAATTATATTTCCCTCAGCAGGATGGTTAGCCATTGAATAAGCCCGGAAGGTAGATTCGGGATTGTGCGTAACCAATCCCCACATCTTCATCTGATCCCAATCCTCATGATATTCAGGGGCAACGTCCATATCGCTGAATTTGATCTCATCGTATTTCGGGACGTCAATCTGAATATACTGTCCAGACCGGAACTTCAGCGCCTCTCCTTCCGGCAGTTTAACTACAAACTCCTTGATAAAGGTGGCCACATTGTTGTTGGAGACCACGGTGCACTCCCATTTTTTGACTCCGAGCACAGCATCGTCAATATGAATGCGGAGATTCTCCTTCACCTTGACTTGGCATCCCAAACGCCACTTTTCGGCTTGTTGACGACGCGTAAAGAAGTTGACTTCAGTAGGCAAAATTTCACCGCCGCCCTCCAAAACTTGACATTTGCACATACCACAAGAACCGCCTCCGCCACAGGCCGAAGGCAGGAAAATACCGTTATTACCCAAGGTACTCAACAAGGATCCACCTGGAGAAACGGTCAACTCTTTTTGGCCATCATTGATATCGATCTTTACCTCTCCCGATGGCATCAGTTTGGCTTTAGCATAAAGCAGTAGTGCCACCAAGATCAACGTAACGATCAAAAAAGCTACAATAGCTATGATGATAGATAAACCCATTTTATACGCTTTAATCGTTTATTTCAGCACCAATTCTATCTCTACAATTGGATTCCGAGGAAAGTCATGAAGGCAATACCCATCAGACCGGTCAGAATAAAGGTGATTCCAGCACCTTGCAACGGGGCCGGGACATTGGAATAGGCCATCTTTTCCCGAATAGCCGCCATCAAGACAATGGCCAACCACCAACCTACTCCAGAGCCCAGTGCAAAGGCAGAAGCCTCTCCGAGTGTCGCATATTCACGCTCCTGCATAAAGAGGGATCCACCCAAAATCGCACAGTTTACAGCAATCAGCGGCAAGAAAATTCCCAATTGGTTATATAAGGTCGGCGTAACCTTCTCAACTACCATCTCCACCAACTGTACAAACGAAGCGATAACTGCGATGAAAACGATAAAACTCAAAAAACTCAAATCAACTGGATGTGCTCCATCGGTTCCGAACTCCGGGTTGATCCAGGCCAGCGCCTCAGGTGAAAGCACATATTCGTTGAGCAGATAGTTCAACGGCACGGTGGTCACCATGACAAACGTCACAGCAATTCCCAAACCCATCGCTGTTTTGACACTTTTGCTGACCGCAATATACGAACACATGCCGAAGAAGAAGGCAAACACCATGTTCTCGACAAAAACAGCCTTGACGAATATGCTCAGTATGTTCTCCATATCCTATGTTTTAACCGTGTACGGGTTATTTTCCAATCAATTTTTTATTGCGACTGCGTTGTACCCAGATGATCAGTCCCACACCGATCAGAGCCATCGGAGGCAGCAGCAACAGACCGTTGTTTTCGTAAAAACCGCCGTTTTTGATGTACCAACTATCAGGGATGATTTGGTATCCCCACAGCGTTCCAGCACCTAACAATTCACGGAAGAATCCAAGAATCAACAGGATCATTCCATAGCCAAGTCCATTGCCAATTCCATCCAAGAACGAGGGCCATGGTTTGTTTCCCAACGCAAAGGCCTCGATACGTCCCATAATGATACAGTTGGTGATAATCAGACCCACAAACACCGAGAGTTGCTTGCTGACATCATAAACAAAGGCCTTCAGCACCTGATCGACCAAAATCACCAAGGCTGCCACTACTACCAGTTGGACAATGATACGAATCCGATCCGGTATACCCTTGCGAATCAATGAAATGATCATACTCGAGAAGCCTGTCACGATCGTCACCGACAGTGCCATCACAAAAGCAGGCTTCAACTTGGCAGTAACAGCCAATGCGGAACAGATACCCAAAATCTGCACCGTAACAGGGTTTGTCGCACCGAACGGTGAGGTCAGCAATTTGAGGTTCTTTGCCGAGAAAAACGGCTCCTTTTCCTTTTTATCACTCATCTCGATCTGATTTTTCAGTTGATAACGAAGCTGATTTTGCAGCCACCGAAACTTGTTCTTCTGTCACACTACCACTCTGCGCAACGCTATCCGCTGCGACTGCATCAGCCTTTTCCGTTGAAACCGAGCTTCCTACAGTTTCACGTTGCCGTTGAATATAGCGATCGTAGTCTCCCAGGCAACTTTTCAGCATATCCTCGACTCCGCGAGAGGTCAGCGTTCCTCCCGAAAGGGCATCCACTGCATGCTGATCGTTGGGATCTGCTCCGCCCTTCTCCACGGCAATGGCCACTACCCTGCCGGTACTGTCCAGAATATGTTTACCCCGAAACTGGGCTTGGAAACCAGACGATGCAATCTCTGCACCCAAACCGGGCGTTTCGCTCTTGTGGTCAAACACGGCTCCATTGACCGTATCCCAATCATCAGCCAAGGCGATATATCCCCAGATCGGTCCCCACAGGCCCTTACCCCAAATGGGAATCACATAACTGGTCTTACCCTGATCGTCACGGCTGACAAATACCGGTAACCGACGTTCAGCCTGCGGTTTATCATACTCCGCCTTCAGGTTGATCAACAAGTTGAAGGCATCAGCTCCATCGACACGGTTTCCGGCAGCATCAACCGCATAACTATCAACAATATATTTCTGATACTGTTCGGCGATATAGGTCGCCTTGTCAGACGCAGTATCTGCCCCCTTGCCCTGACCAACGGAACGGAGAATATCCCCCATCTTTTCGATTCGCACGTTTTCGCTCTGGATCTTACCCAACGACAGCGAAACGTATGAGAGGACCGCCGCCACAATAATCACCATAATCGAGGCGTACAGAATAATATATGTATTGCTATTCTTATTCATCTTCACTCCTCCTTACTTAACCGTTTTGAGTCGCCGTGTCCGTCTGCGGATATTGGCCCCGACCACATAATAGTCGATCAACGGAGCCACCGCATTCATCAACAGAATCGAAAGCATCATGCCTTCCGGATAGCCCGGATTGACCACCCGGATCATCACCGCCAGAACGCCAATCAGGAAGCCATAAATATATTTACCTGTATTGGTTTGACTGCCTGTAACAGGATCCGTAGCCATAAAGACTGCACCGAATGCAAATCCACCCATCAACAGATGATAGTAGGCCGGCATATCCATATAGGCATTGGCTCCGATCAGGTTGAACAACAGTCCCATCAGATATCCTCCAGCAAAGACGCTCAACATGATACGCCACGAAGCGACACCCGTCCACAACAGAATGACGGCGCCAATCAAGATTGCCACTTTCGAGGTTTCACCAATAGAGCCGGGAATTGTTCCCAGGAACCACTCCAACGGCGAACCATGCGTCCAAACGATTTCCTGGGCGTGATTTAGCACGGCCGCTGCGGCATCACCCAGCGGTGTCGCACCAGAAAAGCCATCCACAACGCCCTCACCTTTGCTTAAACCGGCAATCCATACCTTTTCTCCAGAGATATAAGGTGTGTAAGCAAAGAAAATAAAGGCTCGGGCCAACAGCGCCGGGTTAAAAATATTCATTCCTGTACCTCCGAAGACCTCTTTGCCAATAATCACCGAAAAAGCTGTTGCCACGGCAACCATCCACAGCGGGACATCCACCGGCATGACCAAAGGAATCAGCAAACCGGTTACCAAAAAGCCTTCGTTGACTTCATGGCCGCGAATCTGGGCTGAAATAAATTCGATTCCCAATCCGACCACGTAAGAGACAACAATAATCGGCAACACTTTCCAGAAACCGAACCCGAAACAGCTCCAAAACGACATATCGGGCATTCCGAAAGCACGGAAATGTTGCAAACCAACATTGTACATACCAAACAACAAGCAGGGCAACAAAGCTACCACCACTACGATCATCGTCCGTTTCAGATCCATTGCATCGCGAATGTGACTACCGTTGCGTGTCGTTGTATTCGGCACGAAAAGGAACGTTTCAAACGCATCAAAGGTCGAATGCAATTTACCGAAACGGCCCCCGGGTTCGAAATCGGGTTTGATTCGATCCAATATTTTTCTCAATCCATTCATCACCGCAGGCTTAGTTCAGTTCCTTAATCATCAGATCGATACCCTGCCGCACAATGGCCTGGATATCATTTTTCGACGGATCGACAAACTCACACAGAGCCAGATCCTCGTCAATCACCTCATAGATACCCAAATTTTCCATCTTATCGATGTCTCCGGCCAAAATAGCCTTGAGCAGATAGAGCGGATAGATATCCATCGGTAAATATTTATCGTAGAGTCCTGTCACCACAAAGGCACGTTTCCCGCCATTGAGGTTTGCATCAAGCACATATTTTTTATGGGGCATCAACCACGAAAAGTAGCTGTGCGAAACCGAGAATTTATTCAAGCGAGGCATTCCCCATCCCAACAGTTCGTAATGATCTCCTTCGGGAATCACCGTTACCTGGTTGCTGTAATAGCCCAGAAAATCATCCGTCGCAACAGCCCGGCCAGTCAACACGTTCCCACTGATACGGCGCACATGTGCCGTTGCATTCGTTAAGTCAGCGTCAGGGACAATACCTTCAATTTTAGCCCCAGCAACTACCTGCAGATAGTGAGGACGTTTCACCTCGCTACCGGTTACGGCAATCACCTTCGTAAAATCGGGGCTGCCGGTTCGGAACAGTCGTCCAATCATGGCCACCTGCTGAATATCCACCGTCCACACTAGTTCACCTTTATTGATCGGATCGATGTGGTGGATCTGTACGCCGACATTACCTGCCGGATGAGGCCCTGCAAACCAATGTTTTTCGACATTCTCTATCTGATCAAGCACCCCGTGACTTCCATCTTTCAATCCCAAATGGACTTTACCAGGAGTCAATTTGGCCAACACGCAAAATCCCATTTGCAAATCATCCAACCGATCGCTCAAGACATAATTCATATCCGGAGCTAAAGGAGCCGAATCGAATCCAGAAACAAAGATGGCTTTTGGTGTCGTTGCCGCATCAGCAATGATACCAAACGGACGCTGCTTGATCATCGGCCAAAAACCAGCTTTCAGCAACACCTCGGTCACAGCCGCTTTATCGGCAGCCGCCAAATCGGGAATCTCAAAATGTTCCGCTGTCTGCTCTGCATCGGCTGCAACCACCACCTTCATGATCTTACGTTTTGCACCCCGTACAACGGCAGCCAACGTACCACTGACCGGTGAACAAAAGAGCACCTCAGGATGATACTTGTCAAAAAACAGCGGAGTACCCACTTTGACGGCCTCACCCTCTTTGACCAGCATTTTCGGAATCACCCCTCGGAAATCATCCGGCACCAGAGCATACTCTCCCTGTAAAGGCTGCTGCACCTTCTCCTGCAGAGCCTCTCCAACCAGCGATATATCTAGCCCTTTTTTCAGTTTGATGACTTTCGACATGTCCAAATGTATTTTGCAACTATATCTATACCTACTATTCTTATGGGTCCTGACTCATATCAAACCCATCAAAAAGGTTACAATCCAAGTTTCGTTTTCACCTCTTGGGGAATAGAGTTTTTATTCACCATGATGGCTGTGGTTTTATACAGCACATAAGGCACTGACACATACAGATACCCTTTGTATAAACCTTTATCGCCCCATGAGTTCTTCACCTTATAAAAACGATGTCCCTGCTGATCCTCAGCAATCCCGACAATCAGCATTCCATGATCGTCCGTCGTCTCATAATTATCGAATGCCTCCTGACGCATCTGTTGGGTAATGCTCTTTTCAGGAGTAGGTCCCGTGGGGCCTTGTGACATTTTCTTCACCTCCTCTTCGGTCAGGTTAGCCCAACGAACGCGGTCCGATCCGCTGATCTCTTCCACATCGGTCACCGGAATGATTGCAAAACCTTTATTGAAGACAAACCCTTTTTCACTGACATCGGCAGCCCAATTCACTGCATAGCCAGCCTCCAGAGAGTTGTCAATAACCTGCTGAAGCACCTCCAACGGCACATTGTAAGCCTGAGATGCGGTCCAGTTATCCGGAATCTCCAGTACAAACTTTTCATAGAACGGATGGTGAGTGAACGACGTCAACTGCACATACTCCTGAGGATCAATCTGACAAGCCTCCATCCAACTCTTCGGGGTATAACTTTTGCCATCCACTGTAAAGGTCTCCGGCATCTTGCCGAAATAGGCATCCAGAATACCGTTCAGCCCCTCTTTCCATGCCGTGGACAAAGTCTTATTCGGAGCAGAGATGATCGCATTCATGTAGGCCTGAATCACTGCATTCACTTCACCATGGACATGATTTTTCGTACCATAATTCAAACCCGAGTAGATACTATCCGGCACAATGCCATACTGCGCCATCAGATAGGGAACATCATAGGAGATTCCACCTGCGTCCAAATTGGTCTTGCCATGCATACGGGCATACCGCAACGCTTTATCATAATAGGCATGGCGCACAATCCACATTTCCGAAAGGTCTAGTGTATCACCAGTTTCCCGTAAAGCATCACTCTCAATCAAAGCCATCCCAGAAAAACACCAACAAGTACCCGAACGGGATTGATCTTTCACAGAGGTAACCGGAACTGTCTTCAAATCCGTAAACTGATAGGTCTCAGGTTCTGTTGCTTTTGATTTATCTGCGGCTTTCGGACTTTTGGCCATTACCGACACTGCAGACACTCCTAATACAGCTATCAGAAACAGCGTTTTTTTCATATCAATCTTATTTCTTTGAAACATTAAAACTAAGTAACAAATATAATAAATCAACTTTATATAATCCAACTGCCAAACCAACATTTACCGCCAATTTGTTACCTTTGTTCTACTCTTTGTCATCTAAATCTGGTTATAGGCGCACCCACATGGCTTCGTTGTCCACTCCATATATCGACATACACACCCACAATCGATTGGGGGTTCCTGGAGCCTTGAATTCTTACCGAATTCCCGGAACAACGCCTTTAGCAAACCATGTATATGCTATTGGGATTCACCCATGGGATGCTGAAAAGATTCCACCGTCAGAGGATAGTCACTATCAAGACGCATTGTGTCGTGCCATGACCTCGTCATGCATAGCTATTGGCGAAATCGGACTGGACCATGCCACCGCAAAATCACCCGAGCAAAAACAACGACAACTGTTTTGGTTCGAATGGCAGCTGCAAACGGCATTAGAACATGCCCTACCGATTATCATCCATTGTGTTAAAGCCTACAATGAGTTGATCTCGATCCTAAAAAGAGTTCCACACACCATCTCCATTGTTCACGGCTTTATTGGCTCACCAGAGTTGGCCAGCAGACTTTTACAGTCGGGTTGTTACCTCTCATTCGGGCCTCGTACTTGGGACTCACCCAAAACCCGACAAACCTTGCAAACTGTACCGCTCGACCGACTTTTTTTTGAAACCGATGACAGCCAACAAACAATAAAAGATATGTACATTGGAGCATCAGAGATAACTGGACACTCCATCCCATTGCTTCAACAAGCCACATCAACCAATTTCCAACATATTTTTGGATCAGACCTTATTACCATTTAATATACCCAATACTCCAATTATGAACAACAACTGGCTCGAACGAACAGAACTGCTACTCGGCACAGAAAAACTCGCCATGATTCAGCAAGCCCATGTATTAGTGGTAGGGTTAGGTGGTGTAGGCGCCTATGCAGCTGAGATGTTGACTCGAAGTGGTGTAGGCAAATTAACAATCGTGGATGCCGATTGCGTCTCCCTTTCCAACATCAATCGACAACTAATCGCCCTGCACAGCACTATCGGAACTCCCAAAGCAAACATTTTGGCAGAGCGGTTACGCGATATTAATCCCGGCATAGAGTTGGATGTATTGCAGGAATTTATCAAAGATGACATGACCGATGCGCTGCTGGATCGCAGCCATTTCGATTATATTGTCGATGCGATTGACACACTGGCACCCAAGGTCAACCTTATAAAAGGAGCGTTGGATCGTGACATTCCGTTAGTCAGTTCCATGGGTGCCGGAGCTAAAACCGACCCAACCCTATTGGAAATCAAAGACATTTCCAAATCTCACCACTGTCCGTTAGCACACATGCTCCGCAAAAGGTTGCACAAATTGGGAATTCGGAGCGGTTTTCAAGTAGTCTTTTCGCCCGAGCCAGTTCGTGAAGGCTCCATGATTTTATGTGAAGAGACCAACAAAAAATCGAATGTCGGTACAATTTCCTACATGCCAGCCCTATTCGGATGTTATTGTGCTTCCATAGTGATACGCGGATTAATTGGCGAAATGTAACACCCGTCCATTTAGATACACCGTTTATCGTTGATTGCATATCCGTGGCATATATTGTCGCTAATGGGTATCGTTATAGGATTCATCTTCCTTCACCTTTCCATTTCTTTTTCTCGAGTTTATCCTGTTTTGGCGTAGAGAATCCATTTCAAGCTATCGCTCGCAACCCAACGACCATCCACTTACTTTACAGAAAACCAATCCCAATAAGAACATGATCGTATTTAAAATGCTCCATCACAGGATAGGATCAAACCGTTGCTATGCTATTGGTTTGCCACTTAAAGATCAATCAAATAACGATCTATCCCACTATTAATCAAATAAATATTTATTTGATTTTTAACTATCCATTAACTACTGTTCAATAAAAAAACGGCGCGAACCTAATCAGTTCGCGCCGTCTAATAAAAAGGCAGAATCGTTATTTCATATCTACAAGCACCTTACCGGTCATCTCTGCAGGCTGATCAAGTCCCATCAGTTTCAAAACGGTAGGAGCTACATCTGCCAACACCCCATTCTGAACGCTCTTGACGCGATCTGAAACCACGACAATAGGTACCGGATTCAAAGAGTGTGCTGTATTCGGAGTACCATCAGCATTCTCTGCATGGTCAGCATTACCGTGATCGGCAATCAAGACCACCTCATAACCATTGGCTTTAGCAGCTTCGACAACCTCGCGAACGCAAGCGTCAACCGCCTTCACTGCTTTCACAATGGCCTCATACACTCCGGTATGTCCAACCATATCACCGTTTGCGAAGTTCAAACAGATGAAGTCGAATTTACCTTTATTCAATTCCGCAACCAAGGCATCTTTGACCTCATAAGCACTCATCTCCGGCTTCAGATCGTATGTTGCAACCTTCGGCGATGGAATCAGAATACGCTCCTCATTGGTGAACTTATCCTCACGACCACCATTCAAGAAGAAAGTTACGTGAGCATATTTTTCAGTCTCAGCAATACGCAACTGTTTGAGACCTTGCGAAGCGACATACTCTCCAATCGTATTGTTCACATTCTCTTTGTCGAAGAGGATATGCAAACCCTGGAATTTCGCATCGTACGGAGTCATGCAGCAGTAATACAACGGCATCTTGTGCATACCGAAATCAGCCATATCCTCCTGAGTCAATACAATGGTCAACTCTTTGGCACGGTCATTACGGAAATTGAAGAAGATAACCAGATCATCCGGCTGAATCAATCCCTGAGGTTTGCCGTCAGCACCTACACAAGCGATCGGTTTAATAAACTCATCGGTAACTCCTTCGTCATATGATTTTTGTACGGCAGCTACCGGATCCGAAGCCGTTTCACCGACGCCATTAACCAACAGGTCATATGCCTCCTTAACTCGCTCCCAACGTTTATCACGGTCCATTGCATAATAACGGCCAACGATTGAAGCGATCTTACCGCCAGAGACTTTCAAGTGGTTTTCAAGAGTTTCAACAAACCCTTTACCACTGCGGGGATCGGTATCACGACCATCCATAAAGCAGTGAACAAAAGTGCGGTCACTTACACCATACTCTTTAGAGATATCACAAAGTTTGAGGACATGGTCCAACGAACTGTGAACACCACCATCTGACAACAAGCCCATAAAATGGACCTGTTTGCCACTCTCCTTGGCATAAGTAAAGGCTTTGACAATCTCCGGATTTTTCAGAATCGAATTATCACGGCAAGCGATGTTGATCTTTACCAAATCCTGATAAACGACACGACCTGCACCAATATTGAGGTGTCCTACCTCTGAGTTACCCATCTGACCGTTGGGCAGACCGACATTCTCGCCGTCCGTACGCAACTCTGCATGGGGATATTTCTGCTCCAATCCCATGATATACTCGGGATGAGCGCAATACACTACATCATCATGGCCGTGGTCACCTTTGCCCCAGCCATCCAAAATCATCAGCAATACTTTGTTTGCCATAACAACAAATGCTTTAACAATGTTTTTCTTATTTCTATCCTATATCTCGCTCAAACGTTATTTACCGGCCAATTGAGCACGAATCAACTCGACAGCTCGCAAAATAGCTGCTTCGATTCCATTCTCCTTTTTACCGCCGGCTGTTGCAAAGAAGGGTTGGCCGCCACCGCCACCGTTGATCTCTTTAGCGGCTTCGCGAACTACCTGAGCAGCATTTACACCTTTGGCTACGATATCATCACCCAACATAATGGTCAAAGTCACCTTACCTCCTACTGTTGAACCGGCCACCATAACCAAATTCGGGAATTGCGGTTTGATACCAAACGCTACATTCTTAATAACATCTGCCGTAGCAGGAATCTGACGAGCAATCAGCATCATACCATCCTCCTCGACACATGTTTTGGCAAGAGTCTCTCTCAAAGTGGCAATACGTTCCTGTTTTGTCTCTTCGATCTGACGGCTCATCTCTGCATTTTCATCCAAAAGACGTTTAACAGCCTGTTCTACAGAAGGATTATTCAGAGCGTTCTGAACCGATTTGAGCAGATCTTCCAAATGATAGACAAACTCTTCAGCAGGAGCCCCCGTAACCGCCTCAATACGACGAACGCCAGCCGAAATAGCGCTTTCACCCAAGATTTTGAAGAATCCGATGTTTCCGGTCGCAGAAACGTGAGTACCACCGCACAACTCTACCGAATCGCCATACTTGACTACACGGACACGATCACCATATTTTTCACCGAACAACATCATGGCCCCGAGGGTACGAGCTTCATCAATCGGGCAATCGCGACGCTCCTCAAGCGAATAATTGGCCCGAATATCCCGATTGACCAAACGCTCCACTTCGCGGATCTGCTCATCGGTCACCTTCTGGAAGTGCGAAAAGTCAAAACGCAAATACTCTGGTGTTACCAACGAACCTTTCTGCTCAACATGTGTACCCAATACCTTACGCAACGCTTTGTGCAACAGGTGAGTTGCCGTATGATTATTGGCACTGCCAGCACGCAACTCCTGATCAACAACCGCATGGAACGTAGCCGTAACATCTTGAGGCAACTGATCCACCAGATGAACCGTCAAGTTATTCTCTTTTTGAGTGTCCGTGATGCGAATCGTCTCACCATTTGCGGTGATTACACCTTTGTCACCTACCTGTCCACCAGAGTTACCGTAGAACGGAGTCCGATCGAACACCAGTTGATAATAGGTCTTGTTTTTCGTCTTCACCCGACGATAACGTGAAATACGCACATCGGCTTCCAACGTATCATAACCTACAAACTTGCTCTCGGCGATCGGGAAGAGTTCCACCCAATCATCCGTATCAACAGCTGCTGCATTACGTGAACGCTCTTTCTGCTTTTGCAACTCTTTGCCGTATGCTTCCAAATCAACCTTCATGCCGTTTTCATGTGCAATCAGCTCGATCAAATCGATCGGGAATCCATAGGTATCATACAATAAGAACGCATCGCTACCGCTAATCGTATCCTTGTTGTCCGCTTTTGCTTTGGCAATCACGCCATCCATCAGGTTGATTCCGGTCGCCAAGGTACGCAAGAAAGCACTTTCCTCCTCTGCGATCACTTTGGTGATCAACTCTTGCTGGGCTTTCAGCTCGGGGAACTGATTTCCCATCTGCTGTACTAAGCCATCCACCAATTTGCACATGAACGGCTCGTTGAATCCCAAATAGGTATATCCGTAACGCACTGCACGACGCAAAATACGGCGGATAACATAACCCGCTTTCACATTGGAAGGCAGCTGACCGTCCGCAATCGAGAAGGCAATAGCTCTCAAGTGGTCTGCAATCACACGCATAGCAACATCAGCTTTGGGATCTACACCATACTGTTTACCTGCCATCGCAGCCAAACGCTGAATAGTAGGCTGGAACACATCCGTATCGTAATTGCTCTGTTTACCCTGCAACACCATGCACAAACGTTCAAAGCCCATACCGGTATCGACATGATGCGAAGGCAGCGGTTCGAGCTGTCCATTGGCTTTGCGGTTGAACTGCATGAAGACCAGGTTCCAAATCTCGATCACCTGCGGATGGCCGGCATTGACCAATTCGCGGCCGGGAAGTTTGGCACGCTCCTCTTCGTTTCGCAAGTCATAATGAATCTCGCTGCAGGGGCCGCAGGGACCGGTATCACCCATCTCCCAGAAGTTATCATGCTTGTTACCCAACAGAATATGATCTTCGGGCAAAAATTGTTTCCAATAATTATAGGCCTCGCTGTCACGGTCGATTCCCTCTTCAGGGCTACCCTCAAATACGGTAGCATAGAGGCGATCTTTAGGCAGTCCATATACATCGACCAGCAACTCCCAAGCCCAGGCAATAGCCTCTTTCTTAAAATAATCTCCGAAAGACCAGTTGCCTAACATTTCAAACATGGTGTGATGGTAGGTATCATGTCCTACCTCCTCAAGGTCATTGTGCTTGCCCGAAACGCGCAAACATTTCTGCGAATCGGAAACCCGATTGTGTTTGATCGGCGAGTTCCCCAGAAAAATATCCTTAAACTGGTTCATGCCCGCATTGGTAAACATCAAAGTGGGGTCATTCTTAACCACCATCGGAGCAGAAGGCACAATCAGATGCCCTTTGTTCTTGAAAAATTCGAGAAATGTCGTTCTGATTTGATTCGAGTCCATAACAGATATACTATCCGGCTGTTTTGCAGCGTTAATATTATGCGTTCAAAAAGAGGTTGTAAAATTACATAAAATCGTCTAATTTTGTTGTGCAGAGTGCACAGAAAATGATTTGATGGCCAAAAATCGATATAAATTTAACCCTCAGACCCTCACTTACGAGGTAATGACCATACCATTCCGGATCAAATTCTATCGGCTGTTGCGCAAGATCCTGATCGGTTTTATTTTGGCTTCAATCGTCAATCTACTTTTTTCTTTCTTCTTTTACACCCCCAAAATGTATCGCATCAGCAGAGACAACAACGAACTGCTGATTAAATATAATATACTCAACGATAAACTTCAGGCGGCAACCACACGCCTCGAAGAGATCAGGCATCGGGATAACAACGTGTACCGACCTCTTTTCGGTAGCGACACAACCAACATCCAAGGTGTTTTCACCCCATATCCCGACAGCAAATACCACCATTTACAAAACGATCTCTATACACCTCTGATGCTCACCACGTGGAAAGAGTTGGATGCCATGACCCGCTTGCTCTATTTAGAGTCAAAATCTCTCGATGAATTGGAAGACCTGAGCAAAAATAAAGAGTTGATGGCAGAGGCTATTCCGGCCATCTGCCCCATCAATAAACGGAACTTACGAGGCAACATCGGAGCTTTCGGGTCCCGTCGTCATCCGATCACAGGAAGAATTACTGGTCACCAGGGGATCGATCTTGGCGGCCACATCGGCGACCCCGTTTATGCTACAGGTAACGGCCGTGTGGCTTATGATAATGAAGGTTCACGAGGTTACGGAAAACAGATCTTGATCAACCACGGCTTCGGATACAAAACTCGATACGCCCATTTGAATAAAATTTTGGTCACTCCCGGACAGTATGTCCGCCGAGGTGAACTCATTGGAGAATTGGGCAACACGGGACGCTCGACAGGGCCACACCTGCATTACGAAGTAATTTATCGGGGGATGCACGTTGACCCGCTCAACTACTTCAGTCGTGACATGAGCGAAGAGGAGTTCATCAAGATTGTCGAATCAGCACAGGCCACCACTTTTGAAACGGAATAAATCACATGGAACAGTCGAAACAACACATCCGCTTCAAAGAGCTCGTACCACACTGGCACGAACAGAAACTCACTTTCCGAAAAAAATTCTGGAGAGCTGTGATCCATGTTTTTGCATGGATCGGTATGGCTATACTCTATTATATTGCATTCTCATTCTTTTTTGACACGCCTGTCGAGTACAACATGAAATCATCGACACGATTGTTGAAAAACGAATATAAAGAGTTGAACGCACGCTACGACACCATACAGAAAATACTGGATAATGTAGTTGAACGTGATCGTCATGTTTTCCGTACACTGTTCGAGGCTGATCCCTACAATTTCGATAGTGATTATGAAGAGAAAGAGCTGGCCGAGCACGACGCCCTGCTATCAAAAACCAACCGCGAGTTGGGGGATCTTTTCTTCTCGAAACTTAATGCTCTTGAAAAAAGCACAGGAGAACAACTGTATCTCATCGCAGAGATGGAGCAACATGTCGATTCACTGCAGGGAAAGTTAAATAACATTCCGGCCATCCAACCTGTTATCAACAAGGATTTAACCCTCCTAACCGCTTCGTATGGCATGCGTATTCACCCTTTTTATAAAACGTTAACCGCACACCAAGGTGTCGATTATACGGTTGGCGAAGGATCACGCGTATTCGCCACAGCCGATGGCCAGGTTAGTCGTGTCATTACCCAACGGGCCTCTTCGGGAAATACCGTTATTATTAACCACGGTAACGGTTACCAAACCTCATACAGTCACTTAGGTAAAATTTATGTCAAAGCAGGCCAAAAAGTACGCCGTGGAGATATCATTGCCCAATCTGGAAATACAGGGCTTTCTTTAGCTCCACACCTGCACTATGAGATTATCCACAACGGAATGCGAGTCGATCCTGTTCACTACTTCTTTATGGAACTGGATTACAAAGATTATCGGAAAATAATCCGCATCGCGATGAGTGGCATGCAATCTTTCGACTAATTTTCTCAAAAAAGATCACAAATTATCTTTTACCCCTATTTTTTCATAGGGGCTTTTATCTTTTCTAAGCTATTTTCCCTACATTTGCCCCTATAAACCTTAATCCAAAACGAAATTATGGCAATTTTACGCTTCAACGCATTGGATGAAATATCCCGACGGGAATTAATCGAAACCAAACTGTCGGATAAGAAAATATCGAGTTATTTCGGAGCCGATGTATTCGATCGTGAGACGATGCGGCAATACATTGCAAAAGATGCTTACGAAAGTCTGTGCAACGCAATTGACGAAGGCCGTCGTATTGATCGCAAATTTGCCAACCAGATCGCTCAAGGCATGATGAATTGGGCTTTGGAACGTGGAGCTACCCACTATTCGCACTGGTTCCAACCCCTAAACGATTCAACAGCCGAAAAACACGATGCATTTTTTGAACCTATGCAAGGCGGTGGTTCATTCGAAACATTCAAAGGAGAACTGCTCGTCCAACAGGAACCCGATGCTTCCAGCTTCCCCAACGGTGGATTGCGCAATACGTTCGAAGCTCGCGGTTATTCGGCTTGGGATCCTTCGTCACCTGCATTTATCTTAGACAAAACACTCTGTATTCCGAGTATTTTTATTGCATATACCGGTGAAGCTCTTGACTTCAAGACACCTTTGCTCAAATCCCTGCAAGCCGTAGGGAAAGCCGCAGAAGATGTCTGCCAATATTTCGATAAGGATGTCAAGAAGGTCAATGTCACGTTGGGATGGGAGCAGGAGTATTTTCTCGTGGATGAGGCTTTGTTCCTTGCCCGCCCTGACCTGATGCAGACCGGCCGTACCCTGATGGGACACATTGCAGCCAAAGACCAACAGCTCGATGACCACTATTTTGGTGCAATCCCAGGTCGTGTCCTCGAATTCATGAAAGAGTTTGAAGAGCAGGCGTATCGCTTGGGTATTCCCATCAAGACTCGCCACAATGAAGTGGCCCCCAACCAGTTCGAATGTGCACCGATGTTTGAAGAGGCCAACATCGCTGTCGATCACAACACTTTGCTGATGACCGTAATGCGCAAGATTGCTCTCAAACATAAATTGCGCGTGCTTTTCCACGAAAAACCGTTTGCAGGAGTCAATGGTTCAGGGAAGCATTGCAACTGGTCCATGATGACCGATACGGGAGTCAATTTGTTGGCTCCGGGCAAAACTCCGAAAAACAACATCCAGTTCCTCACCTTCTTTGTTTGCGCCATCAAGGCTGCTAACGACTATGGTTCACTGTTTATGGCTTCGATTGCCACTCAGTCGAACTCGCATCGTTTGGGAGCACACGAAGCACCTCCAGCTGTCATGTCGGTATTTACTGGCTCTACCCTGTCGGCCATGCTCGATTCTTTGGAGGAACGCGTGAGCGATAAGAAGATGACTCCAGATGAAAAAACCGATATCAAACTCGACATCGGTAAGATTCCTGACATCTTGTTGGATAATACCGATCGAAACCGCACTTCGCCATTTGCCTTTACCGGTAACCGCTTTGAATTCCGCGCAACGGGTTCATCATATACCTGTGCAGCACCTCTGACTGTGATCAATACAGCGATGGCTGAAGAGTTGATCCAGTTCAAAAAAGAGGTGGACAAACTGATCGACAAAGGCATCAAGAAGGATGAAGCGATCCTGCAGGTAATCCGCAAATACATCATTGCTTCGAAAAAAATCCGTTTCGAAGGGAATGGATACAGCCAAGAATGGTTGGATGAAGCCGCTCGGCGCGGTTTGGAGGGAATCAGCAGCATTCCTGAAGCCTTTAAGCTGTTTAACCGTCCAGAATACAAAAACCTCTTGCTCAAACATGGGGTTTACAGCGAATCGGAGATTCACGCTCGTTATGAGATTAATTTGGAGATTTTGGTCAAGAAGATCCAGATTGAATCACGAGTACTGGCCGATATGGCAGCCAACCATATCGTACCGACTGCAATCAAATACCAGAATGTGCTGATTCAAAATGTACGCGGCTTGAAAGACATTATGCCGGAAGAATACCAGGAATTAGCTTCTGAGGAGATTCTTGCAATCACCAAGATTGCCAAGTATGTCAAGTCCATCCGTGAGAACAATCGCCAAATGATCAATGCGCGTAAGAAGTACAACCACACAGAGGACATTGAGGAACGTGCAAATGGTTATTGGAATGAGGTTCGTCCGATTATGTTGGTAATCCGTCAAGCAATCGACAAGTTGGAACTGATTGTTGACGACGAGTTGTGGCCACTGCCCAAATATCGCGAAATGATGACAATCAACTAATAAAGCACCTGTTGCTAAAACAATAAACGGAGCCTATATGTAGGCTCCGTTTATTGTTTACTGACATCGCTATAACTACATTATATCTTTACCTGACAATCACAATAAAATAGCTCTAATTACTTATTTCTTAAAATTGTATAACAAAGAACAGCATCATTACTCATCGTATCAACAACATCCTCACAGTCAACGCAGCAACAGTCTCCTTCTTGAGACACGTTTTATTAAATGCAAAACGACTATCCTACTCTACCTATATAACTATCATTTATTTATTCTACTGTTCAAAGAATCGTACACAACTCACCTACGGCATAGCTCCTTAAAATCACAATATGTACATGGTTCAGGATGGGGACACTGTTTAAAAGAAATCGAAAAATCGAATAATTCAGCCAACGTTTTGTGTAAGTTTTCCTGCAAAGTATCTGCATACGGCAAAAACGATTGCACAGGAAGCCCTTGATGAACCAAAAGAGGAGAATATTCCGCACTATTCATCTGACGCACCACATACAAAGTCGGCTGCACATCCATACCTGTAGTGTGATGCACCATCATCGAATAGAGCATCGTCTGCAACACTGGTGCATTGCGAGTTTTCGTATCCGCTGCAAACAACGCATCCACATCACTAAAGACCTGCTTGGGGGCCCCTGTCTTATAATCTACAACTCGGACTTGACCATTTGACAATCGATCCAAACGGTCTGCTACTCCTTTAAATAGCACCGAGTGAGACTCTTCATTGAGCATAAAGGTCACCGGTGCTGAAACAGGCTTTTCCAACTCTTCGATCACGAAGCCAGGATGTTCAACATCATAAGCCAAAATGCAACGATTAATATAATAGGCCACAATTCCATGTACCAACATTACATTACCGTCATACTCTTCGGCCTTGTGAGACAAATCATGCAAATATTCACTGTTGACAGCCTGGGTCACCGCATCGATTACCTGCTGCGATCCGATCAGTTTTCGAATAGCTGGAATTGGATCCGGATTTTTACTCAATGGTTTGTATAAGAATTCGATGGCTTTATGCAAAATTGTACCGAACATTGGCAAATCAATCTCTTCAACAACCTCCTTTTCAGGAGAGAGACGTTCCAATCTCTGCAGGCAAAATTTGAGTGGACAATCCAAATATGAATAGAAGGATGTCGGCGAAAAAGCCTTTCCTCCATCATCTAAAAAGGCTCGTAATCGTTCTGCAATAGTTCCTGTTTTCGGGATTTCGATCGGTTGATTCTGTACCAGGTTTACACTCAAAGAGAGTGTTTTGCGTACGACCTCATGACTCGATTCATAATCCAGCTGATAGATATATCGACTCGGCTCACCTGTATGACGCTCATCACTCAATGAACAGTATGCAATGTGCACAATTGATGCTCGTTGCAACAATCGATAAAAATAGTAGGCATACACCCCTTCATGATGCATTGGTGTTGGCAATCCATACGCCAAACGAAGATTGTGTGGTATAAACGAAGATGTAATCGCCAAATTTCCCGGGAATGTATCATCATTGGCTGAAAGGATCAACACATGATCAAAATCGAGGTTTCGTGTCTCGAGAATTCCCATAATTTGAACGCCATTGAGCGGTTCACCACTATAAGGGATACGAATGCCTTGTAAAATTTTTCGTAGCAATGAGGCAAAAATGGGAATGGTAATCTCTACGCCACTATCTTGCAAAGAGTTCGTAATCTGACACAAAGTATCGATAATCGTTGAAAACATCTCCCGTCTCAACGCCCCCTCGGCCACATCACTACGGCTACCTATTTCGGCTAAAATCCGTTGCAGATACTCCGACAGACTTTGCCAATTATCCACAGCCGTAAAGATCAAACTTGCAGCACCAGGAATCGACAACTGTTCAACATCCACATATACACGTTGACGTTTCTGAATGTCCGCCACAATCTCTCCGGCACGAACCGAATCCTGTTCCAGAACGTATGGATGAGTAAGAATTCCCTCTACATCACTATGGTAGAACTGCAACATTCCATCCCGTTTCCGGATCCGCTTACGGCGTTGCAACTCCAATAGCCTTTCAACAAACGAATAGGCCGTTGTCTGTCGCATCGGATACCCCATCGTTACGTTAAATTTGAGTCCATCAAAATCAGGTAACGAATACAAAACCGGAAGCAGCAAACTTTCATCTGTCAATACGATGGCGGTCCTTTTGTCAAGTTTGATCCCCCTCCTTGTCAGATCCGATAAAAATTCATGCACATATTTGCATTGCAGGCTGTCTGACGGAGAAGATACTGCAACGATCTCTTTGGATTGAACAAAATGGGAATGTGTTCCCATATCGTAAACAGCAGGATATTCCCGTATGTCTGAGCGAAGGAAAAGCCCCGCTTCATGGTCGGGATTATTCACATAATATTCGTCCCAGTCCCACCAAAACTCTGCTCGGCCACTATTTTTCAGCCAGGAGAACAATCTCTTTTCACAAGCCGATAACGCATTGAATCCGACAATCACATAGCGACTGTCTGGCGCAGGAAATTGCTCAGGCAAATTATTAGCCATGATTCGTTCTGCAGCCAATCGATGCACCATCCCCTCATAAGCAAGCCCTTGATTAAAAAGATTTTGTCTATACTCCTGATAGATCGTTCGGAGCGTTCGCCAAATCGATATGAACTGCTCCTTCTCCTTCGAAAAGTCCCCTTCTTTTCCAAAGCTCTGCCAAAAACGGGTAATAATGGCAATCTGCTCAGGCGTCAAATAGGAGCGATAATCTTCCAATTCCCGCAAATCACTGATATTAGCAAAAAGCATATCAGCGTTGATCAGATACTTATCAATCTGATCGAAATCAGACAGGAGCATATCGCCCCAAAAATAGAATTGGTCAAAGGTTTCGTGGTGATACCGACTGTACACTTTGTACAATTCGGTGACCAACTTAATACGATCACCGCAATGGATACCCGCGATCTGTTGCATCAGACCGTTAATCTCCACAAAACGAGGTTGCCATACCGGTCTCTGAGTAATTTTAGAGAGAGAATCGGTAAAAAAAAGCTGGGCACGGCGGCTGGGAAATAACAAAGTCAACGAGGAGATATCATCCCCGTAACGCTCATACAAAGAGGCAACCACCTCATCGATAAAGCTACGCATAATGCTCTCTCGGAAGTTCCTCTCGGATGCAACACATCCGTTACAAATAGCTAACGATTCGTCTTTGTATGAAGTTGCACCTCGTGTAAAGGAGTTGATTATATTATATTACATTATAAAAAGGAGAGAAAACCGCAAACCTATTTACCGATATTGTTTACGGTTCCCATCATCTTGGTCGCACTACGATAAATTTCGGGTTCGCCTTGATAATACACAGCACCACCTGTATTGGCTACTACTTGAATACGTTCGACTACCTGTACGTAGGCCTCTGCACTAGATACAGCCTCCACCCGTACATCCTGACAAACCATTTGGCGCGCGTTCACTTTGGATTTTGCTGAAGCAAACAAGGTGCTATATTTTGCTGAACCTGTCAAATTGGCTACAGAATTCCCTCCGATTTTCAAACAGATATCCTTCACATTCAGGTCTGCACTAAAGATCGCACCTGCATCCATATTCACGTCGATCATTCCTTGAGTCAATGTTCCCTGAATGGAAACACTCGCTTCAGAAATTTTAATCTGGGACAACGACGTATAGTAGATTTTGACCTCACCATTGGCATCTTTATCTCCACCGGGACGTAACTGGATTTTGAGCGCACCATCCTTTACACCCCACACAAGACGATTGCTGTTTGTACCATGCAGCTTAACCGTTAAATAAGCTGAATCAGCACGAATCAACTCCACATGCAAATTTCCCGACAGATCCACGGTAGTAAACGGATCCAAACGTTTGCTGACAATAGACTGCTGTGCTGATGCAACCCACGAAATGGTCATAGCCAAAAACAGCAATGCGATTTTTTTCATAACCTGAATTTTAAATTTTGCTTTACACAAATATAAACTTTTGCGTGGGAATTCACAATCTTTCCCGTAACTTTAGAGTGCAATCCGAACTTCGGACTAATCATTCAGCACTATATTCAAATGGGCAGCATCCATATCGTCAAAGCTTCTGCAGGATCAGGTAAAACCTTCCAACTCACATACGAATATATCGCTCGAGTTATCGAAACACCGGGACTTTATCGCAACATCCTGGCCGTGACCTTTACCAATAAGGCGACAGAGGAGATGAAGCAACGTATTGTCAGCAAACTGAATGAACTGGCTCAAGGTTGCCCGAACGAATATGTACCCATGCTCGAGAAACGGTTGCATTACACTCCGGAGCTGATTCGTCAGCGTGCTGCAGACGCTCGGACCAAAATTCTGCACGACTACAGCCACTTTAATATACTCACCATCGACAAATTCTTTCAACGCATTATCCGGGCATTTCTCAAAGAGTTGGATATCGATGCGAATTTTGCTCTCGAACTTCAGACCGATTCTCTGTTAGACAATGCAATAGATCGCCTGATCGAGAAAATTGCTGAAGATAAGGCATTACGTCGATGGATTACGGCTTTTGCTGAAGAAAATATTGAAAATAATAATTCATGGGATCTTCGTACCAAGATCCGTAATTTGGGAGTTAAGCTCTTCACTGAACAATACAAAAGTTTACCGGAAGCCTGTCCAAAAGAGACTATTTTAGAGACCATACGTGAGGCTCAGAAGAAGGACCGAGCCCTACTTCAACGCTGGAAACAGCTTGGAGACGAAGCGTTAAAAATCATTGCAGACCACGGTTTGAGCTGTGATGATTTCAGTTATCGTAGCGGTGGCTTCTCTGGTTACCTGATCAAGGCAAGTCAAGGTAAATTCGATGCATATGGTCCTCGCGTTACCGATGCCTTGGCATCTGATGAAAAATGGTACAAAAAAACGTCTCCACGCAAAACGGATATTCAAGCCATCATCCCACTGGTTCGTCCATTACTCGAATCTCTTTGTAAGCTGTACGACGATAATTACCGGTTTCACAACACACTGGTACAGATACAACAAAACTATCGCAGCCTGGCTCTGTTGACCGATCTCTCCGCAGAGATCGACAAGATTTGCCAGGAGCAAGGTATTATGCCCATCTCTGAAACAAACGGTTTGCTGAATCGCCTTATCAGTGGCAATGACACCCCTTTCATTTACGAAAAGGCCGGGAATACCTACTCTCATTTCATGATTGACGAGTTTCAGGATACGTCACAACAGCAATGGAAAAACTTTCTACCACTGCTTGATAATGCGTTAGCTCAAGATGATCGCTCGCCTGTTTTATTGGTGGGGGATGTCAAACAATCGATTTATCGCTGGCGAGGTGGAGATTGGCGTATTTTAGGGCATGATGTCAACCAACATTTTCGTGAAATACTCGATCAAACGCTTGAAGTCAATTATCGCAGTACAGGAATTATCGTCCATTTCAACAATGAGATCATCGATGCCTGTGTCCAACGGGACAACGAAAATCTGAATGCTCTGATCGCAACCGGCTATGACAATGGCTCTCTGACAACCTCTACCCGGACCGAATTACAAGATATGCTGATCAATGCGTATCACGAGCATAAACAACAAGGGCACAAAGCATTAAACGAGGGTTATGTCCGTATCACCAGCTTCAATAAGGATTTCAACGAAGAGGAAACGGGAAAGGCACCGGTGATTGCCACCATCGAAGAGCTCCAGCAACGTGGTTATGCTCCGGGCGATATTGCCATCTTGGTACGGTCCAACCACGATGGAACAGAAATAGCCAAACAGTTACTCACCTACAAGACTGCACATCCAGAGTCTCCCTACTGTTACGATTTGGTAACGCAAGAGGCACTTACAATCGGGAACGCCCCTATCGCAACATTTATCATTGTCGCATTTAAATTGGCTTCGGTTCCAGATGATTCGATTCGACTGGCCTTGTATAACCAATATTTGAATCGAGACTTTGGCACTCCTCTACCGGATGAGGAGAGAACCTTTTTGCAGAATTTACGACTCAAAGGGATTGAAGAGGCGTTCGAAGAGGTGGTACTCCATTATCAATTACAAGAGCACGCCGAAGATATTGCCTATATACAGGCCATTCAAGAAATGGTACATACCTTCAGCACCTCGAAGATTGCAGATTTACCGCTATTTGTCAAATGGTGGGATGAAACCGGACATTCAAAATCGATCAACCTGCCTCAAAATCAACAAGCCATCACCATTATCACGATCCACAAAGCAAAAGGGCTACAATACAAAGCAGTTATTGTCCCGAAATGTGCCTGGAACTTGACACCCAAAAGCACATTACTGTGGGCATCGACTCAAGCGTCCAGTTTCGACGCATTGGGTGCTGTTCCGATCTCATACCGCAAAGATCTGATTAACACCTATTTTTCTGCAGATTATTATCGTGAAACTGTTCTGACCCACATTGACAACATCAACATCTTTTATGTAGCCATCACACGTGCCGAAGAGGAGTTGCATCTGATGTTTAAACACGACGACAGATCGACAAAAGATTCCATTAATGATCTGTTAGACTCCATTCTATCTAACAGTCGAACGGACGACCAGTCCACCATCAAATTGGGCGAAATTGAAGGCGTAGTCAAAGAGCTCGAAGACCGTGAAATTTACGAATTTGGGACACCCTTCCACAAACAGCCTGAAGCTCTTGTACCTGTACAATCGTCAAGCTATCCGGTTCACAGACCAGATACTAAACTGCGATTTAAACTCGCGACACAACGCTATTTTGATGAAGGCAAGGAGATTCCGTTAGCTCCCCGCAATTATGGTATTCTGATGCACAAAGTATTTGAAAACATCAAACATGAGGGGGAAATCGATGCACAACTTGCGCTGTTGAGAGCCAATGGAACGCTGACCGATGAAGAGGCACAACACTTGCACGACACCATTACGGATGCATTCACCAATCCATTAATTCGTTCCTGGTTCGATCCGAAATGGGATACTGTACGAACTGAAGCAGAAATAGTTGTTCCAAACGACAAATCCACGCTTAAACGTCCGGATCGCGTTGTCACGAAAGGAGCCGAAGCTGTGGTTATTGATTATAAATTCGGATCAAACAAGGAGAAATTGCACTACATGCAGATAAAATCATATATGAAACTCTTGCGTCGAATGGGATACAAGAGTGTTCGGGGGTATCTGTGGTATGTCGAACTCAATGAGGTAGAAACTGTCGAAGCTGACCAAACATTCACTACTATCAAGTCTTAACAAGACTATTCTACCCTATATATAAAACAAATCCCAATTAAAATTCTAACTAGTCGTTGATGAGTAGGCACTCGCATCCACTGGTCTAATTTAACATCAATCACTTAACAATCAGCCGTTTTACACCTCAAAGCAGAAAACATATTCTAGCAAAGGCACTTGATAATAAGTGCTTATCATACTAATCAAGACAAAAAAGAGGGCTACCAGATCGGCAGCCCTCAATCGTATCAATGACTTTACTAATTAGTCGTTCAGTGAGAAACGTTTGTAAGCGACAACAGTTGCATCTTTGTCTGCGCCTTTGATATAAGCACCGACGGTGATCTTGTTGTTCTTAACCAAAGCCTGATTCAACAAGGTATTCTCATTGAGGAATTTGTTGACTTTTCCTTCGGCGATCTTATCCAACATAGCCTCAGGTTTACCCTCCTGACGAGCCTGCTCACGACCGATCATACGCTCGTGCTCAATCACTTTAGGATCGCAATCGGTTTTGTCAATCGAAACAGGAGCCATAGCTGCAGCCTGCATAGCTACATCTTTAGCAACCTCTTTGTCGATATCTTTGTTGAAACCAATCAGGGTACCCAGTTTGCTGTTCATGTGAATGTAGGTCACGCACATCGGAGCCTCGATCTTACCATAGTAAGCCAATTCAACCTTTTCACCGGTCTGACCTGACTTCTCGGTTACGATCTCAGCAACGGTTTTACCATCTTTCACAACAGCCAACAAAGCCTCCAGGTTCTCTGCATCAGCCTCTACAGCGATGTCAAGAATTGATTTGGCAGCAGCTACGAAATCAGCATTCTGAGCTACGAAGTCAGTCTCGCATGCCAAGCAGAGCATATAACCTTTCTGACCAACGATCTTCGAAGTTACAACACCCTGAGTTGCGTGACGATCAGCACGTTTTGCAGCAACCAGTTTACCTTTTTCGCGGATAATATCCTTTGCACGTTCGAAATCGCCTTCGGCCTCTACCAGCGCTTTTTTGCAATCCATCATGCCGGCTCCGGTCATCGCACGGAGTTTGGCAACATCAGCAGCTTTAATATCCATTGTCTTTTTCTTTTTTAAGCAATTTCGAATTATTCTGCAGCCTCAGCTTTGGGAGCTTCAGCCTCTGCAGCAGGCGCTGCTTCAGCAGCCGGCTCAGCTTTTGCTGACTCAGCCTTTACAGCCTTTTTCAAACGAGGTTTCGGCTCTTTCTCTGCTTTGGCAGCAGCTTCAGCAGCCTCTTTCTCTTTCTCGAGCTTGCGTTCTGCAAGACCCTCTGCAATCGCACCGGTTACAGCCTCGAGGATAACAGCCACAGATTTGGTAGCATCGTCATTTGCCGGAATTACATAATCGATATCCGTAGGATCACAGCAAGTATCAACCATTGCAAATACGGGGATGCTCAGGCGTTTTGCCTCTTTTACGGCGTTTGCCTCTTTCTGCACGTCCACAACAAACAGGGCGGCAGGCAGACGGGTCAGGTCAGCAATAGAACCGAGGTTCTTCTCGAGTTTAGCACGCTGACGGCTGATTTGAAGTTTCTCTCTTTTGGAAAAGTTGTCATAAGTTCCATCGGCCGTCATCTTGTCGATCATGGCCATTTTCTTGACAGCTTTACGTATTGTGGGGAAATTGGTAAGCATACCGCCCGGCCAACGTTCCGTAACATACGGCATGTTGACTGCGGATACCATCTCCGCAACTACATCCTTAGCCTGTTTTTTGGTTGCAACAAACAGGATACGGCGACCGCTTTTAGCGATCTGTTTGAGTGCGGATGCGGCCTCATCGATCTTCATCACCGTTTTGTGAAGGTCGATGATGTGGATTCCGTTTTTCTCCATGAAAATATATGGAGCCATTTTAGGATTCCACTTTCTTTTCAGGTGACCGAAGTGAGCTCCGGCCTCCAACAATTGATTAAAATCAGTTCTTGGCATTTTGATTAACTGTTTAAATCTGTTTTAATTCTCTTTACATCAATCGCAGCGGTAGTGTCCTTGACAATCCCCGCGATTTTCCGCAGAGGGGCAATAACCGAGTAGTGCAACCAGAGTCGCAGTCTCTGAAATTTGTACCCACTCTGTGCTCCACAGGCGCAGATATTAACGCTTGCTGAACTGGAACTTGCGACGTGCACCGGGCTGACCGGGTTTCTTACGCTCAACCTCACGCGGGTCACGCGTCATGAAGCCGTTCTTTTTGAGCACCGGACGCATCTCTGCATCGATTGCGCAAAGAGCACGAGCGATACCCAAACGGGCAGCTTCAGCCTGACCTTTGATTCCGCCGCCATCGAGAGTGATGGTGATGTCATAGTTTTCAGTAGTCGAGGTAACCAGCAGAGGCTGTTTTACGACATACTGGAAAATCTCCAGCGGAAAATAGGTATCCAGAGGCTTCTGGTTGATCGTAATGTTACCCTTACCGGGTTTCACGTAAACGCGAGCTACAGCAGCTTTTCTGCGTCCGACGGCATTTACAACTTCCATACTCATTACTTAATCTCGTTTAACTTGATAGTTTTGGGTGACTGAGCTGCATGCGGATGTTCGCTGCCGGCATACACCTTCAGGTTGCGAAGCAAGGCAGCGCCCAGACGGGTGCGAGGCAACATGCTTTTCACAGCCTTTTCTACGATAAATTCGGGTTTCTTGCGCAGATAATCGGCCGGAGTTGCATAGCGCTGTCCACCTGGATAACCGGTGTGACGCGTATACACTTTGTCCGTCATCTTTTTACCCGAGAACTTCACCTTGTCAGCGTTGATGATGATGACGTTGTCACCGCAGTCAACGTGAGGAGTGAAGTTGGGCTTGTTCTTACCACGCAGGATTTTGGCCACCTGCGAAGCGAGTCGGCCCACCACCGCGTCCGTAGCATCGATCAAAACCCACTCTTTGGTGACCGTTGCGGCGTTGGCGGAGATTGTTTTGTAGCTTAATGACTCCACTGTTTTACGTTTAAAAGTTAATACTTGTGTGAATTATGTGATCCATACCCGCATTTTGCGGGCTTGCAAAGATAGTGATTTTCCTTGAAATAAAAAAAATATCGTATTTATCGATAATTTCTTTCCAAATCAGGTTACTCTTCGTAGCCGAAACGACGCAATTGACGGTCGCTGTTACGCCAATCTTCGTTCACCTTGACAAAAAGTTGTAAAAAGACCTTTTTCCCTAAGAACTGTTCCAGATCGGCACGCGCCTCTGAGCCCACCTTTTTGAGTTTGGAGCCTCTATGGCCGATAATAATCCCCTTCTGACTCTCTCGAGAAACATAGATAACCGCTGAAATACGATCGATTGCAGGTTCCTCTTTATACTCTTCGATTGCAATCTCAACGCAATAAGGTATCTCCTTATCGTAATTAAGCAGTATCTTTTCACGAATAATCTCAGACGCAAAAAAACGGAGTGTTTTATCGGTCAAGGCATCTTTGGGATAATAGGGTTCACCCTCAGGCAGCATATCGAGAATCCGATCAAACAACCCTCCAATATTGAATGCATGAGCAGCCGACACCGGAACGATCACTGCATCTGGTAAAATCTTTTCCCACTCATCTACCAATTTCTCCAACTCCTCAGGCGTTGTCAAATCAATTTTATTGATCACCAAGATCGTTTTGATACCACTGAGGCGGATTTTATCGACATATTCACTGCGATGGTCTGTCCCTTCGGTTGCATCGGTTACATACAAAATCACATCGGCATCTTTCAATGCCCCCTGCACCACCTTCATCATCGATTCGTGCAGTTTATAATTCGGCTTGAGAATTCCGGGAGTATCGGAATAGACAATCTGAAAATCCTCTCCGTTCACAATTCCCAAAATACGATGGCGCGTGGTCTGGGCTTTCGAGGTGATAATCGAAAGACGCTCCCCCACCAAAGCGTTCATCAGTGTCGATTTTCCCACATTGGGATTACCGATAATATTCACAAAACCTGATTTGTGCATAATCTGTATTTATTTCGTTTTCTAATTTTTAGTCTTCAATCCATCCGGCAGCATGCAACCAATCATCTACAATGATGACATACACGTGTCGTCTGCACCAATTAAATCACTTGTGTTGCACAACATCGCTTTCTCGCGTATCCGTTTTAACAACTCACCATCCAACTGTAATCCAGTCCAACGGTAAATAATATAAGGTATTCGCCTAATTCCACCACAGCGATCGTCTCATTTTGTACCACCAGCTCTCCAAAAACTGGTATCAACCTCCGATTCGACCCGCTCTTCCACCTGATCCGGCAAACGCCAAAAAAGATCGTATCCGATAATCTTTTCCAAATCGTTTACACTCATGGCATAATCACCGAACTTACCGGAAATCTTCTCCTGATTGGGAAGTAAAAAGGCAATGGCATGGTAACGTCCATTCTGCCACACCAACAACGCTTTAAAATATCTGCGTGGCACACCTACACCTCCTTTGATCCTCGGCAAACCGGATACCAACACCGGGCCTGTAACCACATAAAGCGAATCATACTGTTTTGCCCATTTGCGGACCTGTTCTTCCAACAGTCGCCAGATTTGACGGTTAAGTGCCGGCCTCTGGGGTGAAACATTCGACAAATAGAAAGTTGCCCGATTCTCTTCCGGTGTATCGTCACGATCGGCAGAGGGGAGCAGGTGTCCCCGATCATAACCGCTGCGGGTATAATCTCGATCACGTGCTGTCGGCCATCCACGTTGTACCACAGTAGGATCGCTGCAAAACGCATTTTGGCGCTCTGTTCCTTTGCGATTCACCTCTGCACGCGTCAATATATAGGCAACCCATGCAGCCTGCTGATACATCGTATCATAGCAAAGCGTGTAACGAGCGGCGACGTTCCGCAACACAAACGTACTATCTTTATAATAAGGTAAAGCCAGCCGATCTCCTTGTTTCAGCGTCTGTTGATCACATTCTGTATGATTGCCCCGATTATCCGATACAGCTCCAGCCCTTGAACGGTCATTTGGCGACAACTGACCATCGTGCTGCGAACCTTTTTCACCATCTCGGTTCGCATGACGGCTCTCACGCTGTTGATTTCGGGAGTTGTGGCAACCATTATCCTTTTGATTTCCATTTCGCTGAGACGATCTAACATCGTCCGACTGTGCAGCCATCTGCGTAGTAGGTACTCCACCACGCGACCCAACCGCCCCTGTTCGGTATGAGACCCACAACAAAAGAGCCACGACACAGAACAACAATACAATTATTTTCCATTGCGTCTTTTTCGAAACACGACGCGTAGCTCGTTTAGGCATAATCTTTAACCGCTTGGAATTTTCTCCCAGTTGGACAAAGGTAAATATTTTCCTACCTTTGTCCCATATTTTACATGAAATTCAAGCAGAAACCCAACACGTATGGCCTCTTCGAACTTCGTTGATTATGTCAAAATTTTCGGACGCTCCGGCAACGGAGGATCCGGTTCCAGCCATTTCCGCCGCGAAAAATTCATCGAATTCGGCGGTCCAGACGGTGGTGACGGAGGCAAAGGAGGCAGCATTATTCTGCGAGGCAATAGCCAATATTGGACACTCATCCACCTCAAATATCAACGCCACATTTTCGCCGAAAACGGTGAACCGGGACGAGGCGCTCGCAGTACGGGGAAAAATGGCAAAGATGTCATTATTGACGTACCGCTAGGAACTGTTGCACGTGATGCAGAAACCGGCGAGGTAGTGGGTGAAGTCACCCAGGACGGTGAAGAGCTCGTTCTGTTACCGGGAGGTCGTGGCGGTTTGGGTAACTGGCATTTCCGCACGGCAACCAATCAGGCTCCTCGCTACTCTCAACCCGGAGAAGAGTGCCGTGAAGGTTGGTTCATCCTTGAACTGAAAATTTTAGCAGATGTCGGCTTGGTTGGGTTCCCCAATGCCGGCAAATCCACACTATTGGCAGCTGTTTCAGCAGCTAAGCCCAAAATTGCCAATTACGCTTTTACTACACTGGAGCCCAATTTGGGCATTGTCGAATACCGTGACCACAAATCCTTCGTGATGGCCGATATTCCGGGCATTATTGAAGGTGCGCATGAAGGCAAGGGGTTGGGAATCCGTTTCTTGCGTCACATCGAACGCAACTCGATTTTGTTGTTCATGATTCCGGCCGACACGGACAACATTCATGAAGAGTATCAAATCCTGTTGAACGAACTGCAACAATACAACCCCGAGTTGATGGATAAGCAACGACTGTTGGCCATCACAAAATGTGACCTGCTCGATGAAGAGTTGCAAGAGGCATTAACCCAAGAATTACCGGAGGGAATTCCATCCATTTTTATCTCATCGGTATCAGGTTATCATCTCACCCAACTCAAAGATATGATTTGGGAAGCCCTGCAAAAGGAGAATCGTTAATTCTCCATCTTGTTCACTGCATATAGCATACTCTTGTTTCTTTCTCCGCAAAAAAAAGAGGTTGCTGAGCATGGAGTCTGCGAAGCACAGTCCGGACCATGCTCAATCATCATAACGCATTCCCCATAATGCATTCAAACACCCCACATCTCCAACACATCGTTTGCTTAAACACGCTTTTGCTTTTTGCGTTCGATGCGTTTTATTCAAATGCGCATAGGAATGTTATCTCAAAATCGCGGGGATTCCATAATCACATTACGGGCATCAATCACACGCAATTGATAGCTATTATTGAACCACCCGAGAATCCCCTCTACATAGCCACTTCTTATCGGTAACACATCATCGGCAAAACGGGCATAACGGCTGGTACGCACTAACAGAGTATCTCCGTCAACATTAACTAAATGTCGATTGCTGTCCGAAGCTTCGTCACACCAGGTCAACCCCAACTCTTCGTCCACAAACTGCACCATCTCAAAAGCGACAAAACAGCCGACATGTTTGGGTTCAAGTTCTGCAAAACGAAGTGTATCGGGCAATACAGGCTCGATTTCACCTCTTTTTGACAATCGTCCCGAAATATCAGTTTGCGAAATAAATCCATTCTGATAATCGGCGTCTGATGATACACTACCCAACGTCACATAACCACCATAAGCTCCCAACACCAATCCCTGACATCGAATACGGATTGGCTGTCCAATCGGATAGGTCAAAAACAGATCATCTCCTGACAATTTGATCTCGATACCCCCTGTTGCATCCTGCACGACCAATCCGTAAGGGAATGTCCCATAACGGTCATTTGCCGTCACCACGCCCTGCAACTCCCAATCTTTGGTAATGGGTGTAGGATAACCCGTATAATAACCCTTCAGATAACTGATCGAGACAAGTGCCGTCCCCGCTCCAGGCTCACCGTCACCTCCTTGGGACGGATCGGGATATGGATCACTCTTCTCCACACACCCGATGCACAGTATTCCGAACAATAATGTCTTAAGGAATCGACTACTCCTCCACATCCTGCAGATCCCTCATTTTTAATTGATAGACCGATTTTCCATTGACCTTACCCTGCATCAAAATCCCCGTTAACGATACAGTACCGGTCGGTACCGTCTCCCCGGCAAAAGAGGCATAACCACTGGTTACGACATAAATCGAATCGGACTTTTCATCCCGAAATTTCAAATAGGCGCTTTGCGGAACTCCACTTGATGTAAGGGATGCCGGTAAAGCCCATGTCGTATCGACAGCCCCATCCAAATGCACACCTTCAAACCGCACCAAGGTACCGAGCCACTCCTCTTTAAGATTTCCGGCTTTTACCGGGCGTGGGATCACCTCTTCGAATCGTTCATTACGAAACAGATGTTTATCCACTACAATCCTATGATTCATATAATCGGTTTCATAGGCTGCACTGGCCAGCCCCAACTGCAACACACCATTCGTCATACCCAATGTTAACGAATCGACCACTACCGTTATCTGTTGTCCCAATCGATAAGTTGCATAGAGATCATACAATCCGGCACGTATCTCCACCGCTCCTGTTTCATCTTCAATAAAAAAGCTACGATAGAAATTACCGGACTGATCCGATGTCGTAACATATCCTGACACCACAACACTTCGTTGACCAACGACATAAACCGGATCATCCTGATAAAAAGTTCGCAACGTTGCAATATCCATCGTCGTAACCGGTACCGAACCAGATTCCGAATTTGGAGGATCAAACCGGTCGTAATCACAGGATATATTACTGAATAATAGCAACAACAAACCCACGAGCACACCGATTTTCATACACGAACATCGTCGCATAACACGATGTATTACAACAGATTTAACACATCTTATGTTAACAATATTTTGCATCAGAATCGGAAATTAATCGTCAGGTAATAGGTTCTCGGATAGGCATGATAATAGCGTGACGCCATCGGAGCCACCGTTCGGTCCAAACCGCTTCCGGTACGTACCATTCGCAACGGTTCATAACCGCTGTACACAATATGACGACGGTTGGCCAAATTGTTGACCGAACCGCTCAATGTCAAATAACTGCTCTTAATCCGAAACGTTTTACTCACAAAAAGGTTAATTGTCGTAGCATCTCCGAAACGCTCCTGTGCAGTCATTTGCGCCAAAGCCTCCGGAGAGGTTGCATAATCCATCACCCGACGCATACGTCGTACCGGACTAATATCAATATAATTACTGCCCACATAATTCACAGAAACCGCTGCAGTCCACATTTTGGCCCCAGAATAGCGCAACTCCCCTGAAGCTACCACTTGTGGAGTATTTCCCAACCGATAACCTTTCAGATAAGCCGTCGATCCTTCGGCAATCGGCCGGTTATCGTGATCGGCATAAATGGACACTGCCGGATCACTCAAATAGAGATTACGACTCCACCCTCCGGCACCGCGCACACTCCACCGATCGGTAATCCGCACGGTTACTCCCAGTTCAACACCGGCATACAGTTTATCGATTCCACTCAGCTCCATATTGGCGTATTCTCCGGCCAAATCATCATAATAATGGCGGACATCCCCCTCTCCGCGGGTTGTGGTCACATATCCGCACAATCCAATATCGACACTGCGCCACGAGATCCGATATTCCAGTTCTCCAGCCAATAGATTAATCGGTCGGGGGTCGGCAACGGTCCGATTCTGATATTCCGGAGCCAGAAACAGCGCATCAGCCACCGGTGCTAAATCACCATAAGCAACACACATCTCCAGGGAGTGCGCCGGTGTAAATGCATAACCAATTCCCCCTTTAAGCATATACTCCGTGAAATTCAACTTTTCAGAAGGGCCAAGAGACAGGCTACCGGGGAAAAGCTCCTTTTCGTAACGGCCAATCCTTGAGAAAGAGACTTGAGCGACTTGTCCACCCACATAACCATACAGTCCCAAATTCTGTTCGCTATGCAGATCGGCCAAAGCCCACGCGCCATACGAACTGTAATCCAGGTCGTAATTATACCCATACCGTTCACCCACACCGACCCGACGATTTGGATGTTGCAAATCATTGATCGCTTGATCTCCGTAATACTCATCGTCAATCAGGTAGGGATCGACATCCAACAGATAGTCTCCACCGATCAGATCCTCCAAACGTTGATAACGGGACACCCGATCATTACGCAGTTGAATGCCGCCTCTCAAATAACTCGCATTGTCCATCCGCCAATCAAAAGACGAATTGAGCTGAAAGCTCCGATTCGCCGTCACAGCACTTCCTACCACATAGGAAGCAGGAGATGCCGTGCCATGCTGATTGACATAATACAGCTCATTCCAATTGATTTGAGTCACATTGGGGTCTCTCTGACGCCATGCCTGCTCTACAGCATTAGCAACTTCGGGGTTTGCCTGATAGCCGGGCATATACCGATAATAGTCAGGCGTTGGGTTGGAGACACTGAACCAATCCAAAGCTGAATAACTGCTTTCACCACCCAAATAGGAGAACACTGTATGAATCTTAAAGTCCTCATCACGTTTGTAATCCCACGCCAAAAGCGCCATAGGTTGCTGAGATTTACGAGTGCGTGAGGAACGGATTCGACCATCCTGATACCCCCAATAGGGATTGTACAACGGATCACCGGTCAACTCAAAAGCCTCTTGAGTTGCGGCGCCCCGTACTCCACGATCTGATGGTGCCAATAAAAATGCGGCTGAAAGTATATGTTTCTTTCCCAACTTTTTGGCGATAGAAGCATACACGGTCCAATCATCCATATAGACGCCACGAATATGCTGATCCCTGCCCCAGCGCCGGGAACCAGCCCCAGCAATAGCCCAACCGCCTTTCATCCATCCGGACGATATCCCCGCCCGCACACCACCACGAAACCGACGGTCGGTAAACATCATACCAACCGATATACGTTTGGGAACGGTTCCTGCCATGCGGGAATAAGCACGAGTATCACCTAATCCACCCAGACTCCATGAGCCTGGAGCTAATCCCGTTTCAGATTCAACTGGTCCGTACGAATTGTAGATGGCACCCATCAAATTCCACTGTTGATTACCCGTCATCGGATCATACAGTGACACGCCATCGATTGAAAAATTACGATAACGATAATCGTAACCTCGCCGATTATAACGAACAAAAGAAAAATTGAAATCAGACAAAGCTGAAAATGCATCCGGATAGGCTTCCAGTGGCATGATCATCAATGATGCATACTCTTCACTGAATTGGAACTGCTCTGCACGACGGACCTCCTCATCGTAATCATCGGAGGTCAACACACCACCTTGTGCCAGCATCCGATACGGCACCAACATGACAAAAAGGACAATGAGGATATGTTTCATTGGGGTACCGTACATTACGGCCAAAGCTGGTTATTGCAGTTAACCGATTGATAGTTTCACTTCCTCCGATCAATTACTCCTAAAATAGCAAAATCAGACTAAAACATAAAATATTCGGATTGTTTTATTTCAATCACACAAAAAAAGAGAAGATCCCTAAAGGAATCTTCTCTCCATTTATCAATATCGGCTAATTACGGAATTACAACAAACTCCGCATTCATTGTATCGTCCTAATTATTCTGCAGGCTGCTGTGCAGGAGCGGCAGGCTGAGACTGAGGGGCTTGCTGAGCTGCATCTTGTGTAGTTTGCTGCTGTGCAGGAGCCAACAGGTTTTCATTACCTTCGGTTGCCTGCTCAATAGCTCTCTCCATTGCACCTTTGCTGTTAGCAATATTGGCCGATGGCATAGTCATGGTAGCTGCAAGGCTCAACACAAAAATAGCAATTGCCAAACCCCAAGTAAATTTTTCAAGGAAGTTGGAAGTTTCGCGAACGCCCATCACCTGGTTCGATGCACCGAAATTGGCTGCCATACCGCTTTTAGGATTCTGGGCCAACACTGAAAGAATCAGCAAAACACTTGCAATAAGAATCAATACAATGAAAAAAATATACATTTCGTTACTTGTTTAAACGATTACAAATTCATCAATCTTTCGGATTTTCATTAATCCGGTCGATAATTTCGGCAAAATAAACACTTTTTTCCGGATATAGCAAACTTAATTTGGTATATATTGCTTTAGCTCGCTCCGTTAGCCCTTGTGTTCGATAAATTTCAGCCAACTCTTCTGAAATCATATCGTCATCTTCTTCCACCGAGTCAGCTGATATATCCCCTTCCGGAATACCTTCTCGGGGAACCATGCGTTTAGGCTCTTCTGCCAAAAAACGATCTATCACCTCCAACGTCAAATCAGCGGATCTATGCTGCTCTTGATCTGCTGTAGCATCCGTATTCATCTGATCGTTTCCTTGCCCAAGCATTGTATCCTCAGACAGTCGCGATTCAGATCCAGATGCAGAAACACATTCAGCATCCACAGATACGGAACGATCCTGCGACGGATGATCACATGTATGTGAAATCTCTCGTTGTGCTATTGAAAATTTAGAAGCACCAGACTCCACAGGGAGCGCTTCCGATTCTGTAATTAACGTTGCTGTTTCATTCACAGCAACTTCATGCTGATCCGCAACATTAGAAACGTCTGTTTGTAATTCCACATTTTCCGGCTTCTCCCTCTTCGACATTGTCTCCAAAGAAGAATAAATCGTACCGCAGGGTGTATTATCTACTACTTTATTCAGCCCTACAGAACGCAACAATATATCCGGAACAGGACGAACCGTCAAACGCAATGCCAATTCAGGATCCATTTTACCACTAATCCTCGATTGCACAATTCGCGCCGTTGTAAACCACGGATACCGCCGAATCAATGCTTGCAATACGGCATTTGATGGAATTTCAGCACTGTCGGGACGACCAAGATATTGATTAAAAGCATCCATTACCAGTTGGCTACTGCATCATTAAAGATATTTTCGACCAATTGCTCAACAATTTCAGGGATCAATGTACCTTCAGCCTCCTGCAACAGTTGAGAACTCGGGTAATCCGAATACGCTGAAAAGGTTTTATCATAATTGTATTCAGGTTGAAAAGCGTTGGTAAAACGAACGCGTACCGTAATGGTCAATCGGTTCATAACCGCTGTTTCATTCCCTGAAATGGCCGCAGGCGTGGAAGTATAGTTGGTAATCTCTCCCTCGAATTGCAAATCACCGTTTTCAGGCACCACAGCCAACCGGGTCTGGCTGGTAAAACGATCCTGCAACGCATCCGTCAATGTGGAACTGAGGATCGGAGCTACCAGCAATGCATTGTTAGGGAAACGAGCGATCGATACGGTTTGGATTTCCGGTGCAATCGAAGCCCCCGAAAACGAATATTTAACCGTACACCCACTCAACAATAAAGCGCATACAAACGCCATGACCGGCATGAACCATCTTAAGGTTACACTATATCTTTTCCGATTAATATTCATCGATTCCCAATTCTTTGATTTTACGATAAAGCGTACGCTCTGAAATAAAAAGATCTTTAGCTGCCTCACGGCGTTTGCCACCATGACGACGCAAAGCCTTAATAATCGCCTCACGTAACACCTGTTCTTTTGTCAAACCTTCACGTGCAGCCGGTTCTTCAATCACCTCTTCGGGTTCTGCATAATCATTGAAGGATACCGGCATCGGATGTACAGTCGGCGTCGAAACTGGAGCCGGCAAATTCCGAGGCAACAAAGCTGTCACATCTCCCCCCTTGTGGTCATACCCCCGATGCTCAGCCATTAGCTCCGCCATCATCCGCTTCAGATCGTTCATATCATTCCGTAGATCAAAAAGCACTTTGTAGAGCAATTCTCTCTCTTCATTGACTTCGCCCTGGGCTTGCGGTCTGAAAACAGGTACCGATGAAGGGGCATAATCGGGAAGATACTTCTTGAGAATATCAGCCGTGATATTACGAGACTCTTCAACCGCTGAAATCTGCTCTGCCACATTTTTTAACTGACGAATATTTCCAGGCCAAGGATAGGTCTCCAATACCTGCCGAGCTCCCTCATCCAAGGTAATAACAGGCATGCGATACAGCGTGGCAACATCTACCGCGAATTTACGAAACAACAGATAGATATCGCCCTTGCGATCACGCAATGGCGGCACTGTAATCGGAACCGTATTGAGACGATAATAGAGGTCTTCACGGAAGCGCCCATCACGAACTGCATCGCGCAAATTAATATTTGTCGCTGCTACTACACGCACATTGGTTTTTTGTGTTTTGGAAGAACCAACGCGAATATATTCACCAGTTTGCAATACACGTAACAAACGGACCTGAGTAGTATGGGGCAATTCAGCCACCTCATCCAGGAAAATTGTCCCGCCATCGGCCACTTCAAAATATCCTTTGCGACTCTCGGAAGCTCCCGTAAAAGCGCCTTTTTCATGACCGAACAGTTCGGAATCAATCGTTCCTTCGGGTATAGCACCACAGTTTACAGCAATGTATGTCCCATGCTTACGCGGGCTATTGGCATGTATAATCTGAGGAAACACCTCTTTACCGACACCACTTTCACCAGTAATCAATACCGAAAGGTCAGTCGAAGCTACCCTTACCGCCACCTCCAAGGCTTCGTTCAGAGCCGAATTATTACCAATTATGTTGAATCGCTGTTTGAGCGTCGTTAAATCCATTGCCATTGTCTAATCGGATTAACGTTTGGATTTTGTTTTTGCGGCCTCTTTGGCTGCTGCCTCAGCGGCTTGAATCGAATCCTCTTTTTGAATAGAATCCAACACAGCAGGACGTTGATGTACCGGAAGCTCCATGGGATCTATTTTCGGAGCGGACGATGAAGCGAAAATCACACCATATATAATTGCACCCAACGCAATGATCGCTGCGACTATCGCAACCACCAAAAACTTATCAGTTCCCTGACGTTGTTGCGGCTGAGGTTGGCGTGGTGGCATACCGGCTCCGCCATACGGAGGAACCGAAGCACCCCCTTGAGGCTGTCCATACGGAGAACCACCATAAAAAGAAGGTTGTCCCGGCATATTGGGACGTGCTTGTGTCTGCTGATTCTGAGCTGGCTGTTGTGCAGCTGGTCGGCCTTGCTGTTGTTGCGTATATTGGGATGAAGCATACGAAGACTGAGGCTGCATCTGCTGAGGCCGACCTTGCTGACCAGGACGCTGATAACCAGATTGTGTAGCAGGACGAACATCTCCTGCCATTGCAGAGCGAGCCGAAGCAGCCTGAGTTGCCTGGGATGAAGGCTGCGCTGTAGCCGAACGAGATGACATCGTTCCGTTTGTCTGAGTCGTACCACCTGTAATATTCGCCTGAACAGATTGGGGGCGAGAAGAGGCTACACTACCCTGATTTGGAACATTTACACCCACACCAACATTAGGCACATGACTTCCCGACTGACTTTGTGCTTGATATCCCGAAGCCCCATTCGAGCCAGGCTGACCATAAACAGGTTGAGATGGAGAAATCGGAGACTGCCCTACTCGTGATGCTCCGCCCATTGATGAGGATGCGGCTGTAGATGCAGGCTGTGATGGCGCCACTAGACGTGCTGCAGAAGTTCCAGGTGTAGTCGGTATTTTATTGTCACGTAGATCTGTTTCCAGATAACAAACTCCATTCGAGTCGATCTTCAACTGGCCAATACCCTCTACAACAAAACAGCCACGTTCTGTGACACTCTTTTTAACTTGTGCAACATATTCAGCAATAACACCGTACGCCTCTTCACTGCTCAAACCATAATTTGAACTGAGCAAACCGGCCAATACACCATCATCTTTTTTCAGGAAAGGAACAAAAACGATTCCCCCATCAGTATCCTTATGCAGGAAAGCTCCAAATTGGGGAATAACGATGCGTTTCCCAGCCTTAAGGCTATCTACTATAATTTTATTAACCATCTCCTTATAAGTTTAACCTGTATATCAAGTTAGAAATTGTTCTTATAGTGCAAGAACACATTGACCCATTCTACACCATATAACAAAAATAGACCTTTTTCTCAACAGAAACAAGCAAACCCACCTAAATCAAAATAGAATACTTTTCTTTCTCTCTGTCCGAAAACAAAAGTCATACCGTCATACGAAAACAAATGCCACAACGATTTTCTTTCCACCTTCTGTTCTCAATTAAAAGTGATAAATCATCGATGCGACCGGTATCTTCATCGCAGATTGTAAACACTGCAAATATCGAATAACAACTTAATATAGACATTATTTCATGCTAAATATTGCTTTTCACAAAAAGTTTCCTCTCCTTTGCAGTGAAATTTTCGTCAAAGTAGCTCAGCTACATTGCCAAATTTTCACCAAAGTAGCTTAGACGGATTAACCATTAAATTCATTAACCGAAGATGAAAAACAAATACATTGATCTTATCGAACAGACCTTCGAATTTCCTCAAGATGAATTTTCGGTCCAAGACAATGAGTTGAATTTCCATGATATTCCCTTGATGGATATCATTAAACAATATGGTACTCCGCTAAAGATTACCTATTTACCTAAGATCTCTTCGCAAATTCAACGAGCCAAACGTCTCTTCAATGTCGCAATGGCAAAAGTTGACTACCAAGGCTCGTACAACTACTGCTACTGCACGAAAAGTTCACATTTTTCATTTGTTCTGGAGGAGGCTCTCAAAAACGACATTCACCTCGAGACCTCTTCAGCTTATGACATCCATATCATTCGGGCTCTGTATGACGGCGGGCTGATCAATAAAAGCAGCTACATCATTTGCAACGGCTTCAAACGTCCTCAGTATGTAGAAAATATCGCATCGTTGGTTAACGACGGATTTGAAAACACCATTCCGATTTTGGATAACAAACGGGAACTGAATCTGTTGGACAATGCCATTAACCGTCCTTGCCAAATCGGTATCCGTATCGCATCGGAAGAGGAGCCTAAATTTGATTTCTACACATCTCGCTTGGGTATCCGATACAATGACATCCTCGAGTTCTATCAAAGCCGCATTAAACCCAATAAGAAGTTTAAACTGAAAATGCTGCACTTCTTTATCAACACGGGCATTAAAGATACAGCATACTATTGGAACGAGTTGAATAAATGTTTGGGGATCTACTACGAGCTAAAAAAGATCTGTCCGGATCTCGACTCTTTGAATATTGGAGGAGGTTTCCCAATCAAGAATTCGCTGGCCTTCGATTACGATTACGAATACATGGCAGAAGAGATTGTATCCCAAATCAAACACTTCTGCGAACAATCCGGAATTCCCGAACCGAATATCTTTACTGAATTCGGTTCTTTCACTGTAGGAGAAAGTGGAGCAACTCTCTTCTCGATTATCAATCAAAAACAGCAGAACGACCGAGAGCGTTGGTATATGATCGACAGCTCGTTCATGACGACTCTGCCCGATATTTGGGGAATCAAACAACGTTACATCTTACTGGCAATCAACCACTGGGATTTGGAATACCAACGGGTGTTCCTAGGGGGTCTGACCTGCGATAGCGAAGACTTCTACAACGGAGAGTCCCACTCAAATGCCATCTTCCTGCCTAAACTGGTGGATGAGACACAATACATCGGTTTCTTCCACACAGGAGCTTATCAGGAATCACTTGGTGGTTACGGAGGTATCCAACACTGCTTGATTCCTGCTCCGAAACACATCATCATCGATCGAAACAAAGACGACAACGAATATTATACACGTCTCTTTGCCAAAGAGCAGAGCTACAGATCCATGATGCGTATCCTCGGATATTAACAAATCATCTATACACAATCAATAAAGGCGGCCCGTTAGGTCGCCTTTATTTTTATACTGACAATTAGATTCAACACAAATTTTGACTTGCAGATGATCGTGTTACGCGACATTCAGTCCCTATCTCCCACGAAGGAGCACACCTACTGCATATTCTCAATTTTATTGAGCATTTTAAGAGTCGCCTTAATCGCTGCTTCTGTTTGGTCTGCATCCAAACCGCGCGTCTTAAAACTCTGTCCCCTGTATTCCCAACTAATAAACGTTTGCACAAAGGCATCCGTACGACCTCCGGGAGGAATCGTGACTGCATAATTGGTCAACATCGGGAAATCGCGATGCAGATGATCCTTGTATATCCTGCGCAACGCCTTCATGAACGCATCGTACTGACCATCACCTGAAGCAGTCTCTTCATAATCTGCATTATTGATACGAATCTTAAGCGTTGCAACCGGATGCAGTCCCTGTCCCAATGAGAGATTGTAATTCAGAATATGTACTTTGTTCTCTTGAACATCCTGTCGCAGAATGTCGGCAATGATATAAGGCAGATCATCGGAGGTTACCATCTGTTTCTTGTCTCCCAGTTCGATAATACGATCCGTAACCTTACGCATCGACTCGTCATCGAGATCAATACCCAACGCCTGCAAATTCTTCAAAATATTGGCTTTACCAGAGAGCTTACCCAGCGCATACTCCCGTACTCGACCAAAACGTTCGGGTAACAAATCGTTATAATAGAGATTATCTTTATTATCTCCATCGGCGTGAATCCCTGCGCATTGTGTAAACACATTCTCTCCAACCACCGGTTTGTTAGGCGGGATCCGCACACCGGTATAGGTCTCAACCACGCGACTTACATGGTTGATTTTGCGCTCAACGACCCCATTGGGACATTTGAGTTGGTCATTCAACACAGCAATCACACTCGACAGAGGAGCATTTCCAGCACGTTCACCGAGACCATTAATCGTAGTATGCACGCCGTGTACACCCGCTTTGACCGCTGCAAGCACATTGGCTACAGCCAAATCATAATCATTGTGGGCATGGAAATCGAAATGGACATTCGGATAACGTCGCACCATTTCGCTACAAAACGCAAACGTATTGTCCGGATTGAGAATTCCCAGCGTATCGGGAATCATGAAACGACGAATCGGCTGATCTTTCAGTGCATCCATCATGGCATACACATATTCTGGCGAATGAATCATACCATTGGACCAATCTTCCAAATAGATATTGACCGCAATACCCATATCTGTTGCCTGAGCAATCACATCACAGATATCAGCCGCGTGTTGCTGTTGGGTTTTGCGTAGCTGGTAAGTACAGTGTTTCTGCGAACCTTTAGCCAGCAGATTGAGCACCTTGCAACCAGTCGATGCAATCCAGTTTAAAGAGACCCCATTATCAACAAAACCCAACACTTCAATCCGATCCAAAAAGCCTTGACGTTTAGCCCAAGCCGCAATACGACTGGCACACTCAGCCTCGCCTTCCGAAACACGAGCCGATGCAATTTCAATGCGATCGACATGCAATTCATCAAGCAACAATTTGGCGATACTCAACTTTTCGCGGACTGTAAATGAGACTCCGGAGGTTTGTTCCCCATCACGGAGTGTTGTATCCATTATTTCGATCATCGTCGTAACATTCAATCTTTGCAAAGATACAAAACTGCCCCACTTCACCAAGAAAACGAGAGACAATCTCACTTTGCACACAGGTTTATGATAAAAAACTCCGGCCGATCGAAATCGGGCCGGAGAGAACTATTGTCAATCGTATCCCTATTTGCGAGCTGCTTCGAAACGCTCGATTTCAGGACGAATGCTTATCAGATAATCGACATCATCATAACCATTGAGCAGACACTCTTTTTTATAGCCATCGATATCAAACGACGCAGACTTACCTGTCGATAGAATGGTAAAAGTCTGATTTTCGAGATCTACTTCAAACTTAGCTGATGAATCTGCTTTGATCGCCTCGAAGATTTCATTGAGGAAATCTTCGCTGACACGGATCGGCAACAAGCCATTGTTCAAAGCATTATTGCGGAAAATATCGGCAAAGAAACTCGACACCACAACTCTGAAACCATAATCGAAAATGGCCCACGCCGCATGTTCACGGGATGACCCACACCCGAAATTTTTAGCTGCTACGAGAATTTCTCCACCATAACGTTTATCATTCAACGGGAACGATGCAACCTGATTTCCGGCTTTATCATAACGCCAATCTCGAAACAAGTTATCACCAAAACCCTTACGTTCAACCGCCTTGAGGAAACGAGCCGGAATGATCTGGTCGGTATCGACATTTTCGATCGGCAGAGGGACTGCGGTCGAAACCAACTTAGTAAATTTAGGTATAGACATGATTTTACTTTTTTATTTTCAGATTAAACACTCCGGTTTACAAACCGAATACTTCACGCGGATCGGCAATACAACCGGTCACAGCTGCAGCTGCTGCTACCAGCGGACCCGCCAACAAGGTACGCGCTCCTGGTCCTTGACGACCTTCGAAATTACGATTCGACGTTGAAACGCTATATTTACCGGCCGGTATCTTGTCTGCATTCATCGCCAAACATGCCGAGCAACCCGGTTGACGCAATACAAATCCGGCCTCTTCGAGGATCTTATCCAACCCTTCAGCACGAGCCTGAGCCTCGACCTGTTTGGATCCCGGCACCAACCAAGCCGTTACGTTCGGAGCCTTTTTGCGACCCTTCACGGCCATCGCGAACTGGCGGAAATCTTCAATACGGCCATTGGTACAACTACCGAGGAATACATAATCGATCTTCTTACCAAGCATCGGTTCTCCGCTCTGGAAGCCCATATAATCGAGTGCTTTGTCGAAGCTAACTTTATCGCTGCCACTTAATCCTTCTCCTGAGGGTACTGTAGCCGTCACAGCCACACCCATACCCGGATTGGTTCCGTAGGTAATCATCGGCTCAATATCGGCTGCATCGAACGTGTACTCCGTATCAAAATGGGCATCTGGATCTGAATAGAGCTCTTTCCACCGCTCAACAGCCTTGTCAAAATCAGCACCCTGCGGGGCATGTTTACGACCTTTGACATAATCGAAAGTGGTTTGGTCGGGAGCAATCATACCTCCACGTGCACCACACTCGATACTCATGTTGCAAACAGTCATACGCTCCTCCATCGAAAGGTCACGGATCGCCTCACCGGCAAACTCAATAAAATGTCCAGTTCCGCCCGAAGCCGAAATTTTCGAGATGATATACAAAATAATATCCTTGGCGGTAACACCCTTTTTACGTTTACCATTCACGGTAATGCGCATGGCTTTGGGTTTGGGCTGGAGGATACACTGCGAAGCAAATACCATCTCCACCTCCGAAGTTCCGATACCGAAAGCAACCGCACCAAATGCACCGTGAGTCGAGGTATGGCTATCTCCACACACAATCGTCATACCGGGCTGTGTAAAACCTTGCTCAGGACCGATAATGTGTACGATACCATGACCTGGATTTCCCAGAGGGAAATATTCAATTCCGTTCTCTTCGCAGTTACGACGGAACGATTCAAGCTGATTGCGACTCTGCTCCTCAGCCACTGGTAAATGCTGGTCAACAGTCGGCACATTGTGATCCGGCGTACCGGTCGTCTGAGCCGGACGAGCCACCTTCAATCCCCGATTTTTCAATCCGAGGAATGCCACCGGAGAGGTTACCTCGTGAATATAATGACGATCGATGTACAGTACACTACGTCCTTCATCCAATTCACGGACAACGTGTGCATCCCACACCTTGTCAAATAATGTCTTTCCCATGTATGTTTTTATTTCGACGTTTGTTTACTATTCACTCTTTTTGGCAGTCACTCCCAACAAATTCAGGGCATCAACAAAAGCCTCCACCGAAGCCCGAACCGTATCGGTATGAGCTGCAAAACCATGTACACAATTTTCACCACAGCACGTGCGCATATGGACACGTCCCACATCGTCACTGCCTTTATTCATCGCCTGAATCAAGAATTCGGTAATCATAACTTTCTGATCAACCAAAGACTTGATTGCGCGAACAGCTGCATCAACCGGACCATTACCCGTACTGGTTGCTGTATACTCCTTACCACCAATCTCCAAAATCACAGTAGCCGTCGGAAGCAATGTACCAGAAAGAACCTGCAAATATTTTAATTTCAGATGTTTCTGAATCTTTTCTCCAGTCGCATCTCCAACTAAATAGAGCAGATCATCATCCCGAATGTCCTTTTTCTTATCGGCCAATGCCAAGAATTTTTCATAAACGGTATCCAAATCTTTTTGCTCCAACTTGAATCCCAGCATTTCAAGACGGTGATGCAGCGCCGCACGACCACTACGAGCCGTCAGAGCAATTACCGATTCATCCAGTCCTACATCTTTCGGATCAATAATCTCATAATTGGCACGATCCTTCAGCACACCATCCTGATGAATACCCGATGAATGGGCAAATGCATTACGACCAACAATGGCTTTGTTAGCCTGTACAGGCATATTCATCAAGTTCGACACAAGACGGCTTACGGAAATCAATTTTTGGGAATTGATACCCGTATCTATACCCAAATGTTTATGACAACGCAACGCCATCACCACCTCTTCCAATGAGGTGTTACCCGCACGTTCTCCGATACCGTTAATGGTCACTTCAACCTGGCGTGCACCATTGATCACACCGGACAACGAATTGGCTGTTGCCATACCCAGGTCATTATGACAGTGGGTTGAGAGAATTGCTTTGTGAATGCCATCCACGTGCTCCATCAAATAGGCAATTTTTGCACCATATTGAGATGGAAGACAATACCCCGTCGTATCGGGAATATTGACAACAGTAGCGCCGGCTTTAATAACAGCCTCTACGACTCGAGCCAGATACTCTTCATCGGCACGGCCGGCATCTTCTGCATAGAATTCCACATCTTCAACGTACTTTTTGGCATACTTGACAGCAGCGACAGCACGTTCAATAATTTCTTCGGGGTTGGATTTCAACTTCGAATAGATATGTTCATGCGAAACACCAATTCCAGTGTGAATACGTTTGTGTTTCGCCAATGCGAGAGCATCAGCCGCCACATCAATATCTTTGGCAACGGCACGCGTTAATGCACAAATCGTAGGAAGTGAAACCGCTTTAGAAATTTCGCGGACAGAATTAAAATCACCGGGACTCGAAATCGGGAAACCGGCTTCGATAATATCGACGCCAAGTGCCTCAAGAGCTCGGGCTACCTCAATTTTTTCGACGGTGTTAAGTTGGCAACCAGGAACCTGTTCACCATCCCGTAAGGTCGTATCGAATACAAATAATTTTTCGCTCATTATAGATGATGTTGCTGTTTAACCAATTTTGGCTATATGCAAATGTATTCGAAAAGAGACAAGAACGACGCAATTCAAAAAGAGATTTACGACATCAAAACCAAACCATAAAATAATTAAACACCTATAAATCAATTATATTAACAACAATACACAAAAGAAATGATCCGATGGCTAAAAGGAATTATCCCCTACCAGTTTGTTCATTTAGATTACAAAGGTGTCCGATTTACTCCTAAAAAACGATCGACAAGTAATAATGAAGGATATGCTGACTTTCAAATCAGCAATTAACATATCATAGAGAAGAGAGAAACAACTATGATTTACGACCCAACAATAGACGAGCCTGCTCAACAGCAGCCTGAGTCACAGCAGAACCACTCAACATTTTGGCGATCTCGTTTACCCGCTCATCAGCTGTAAGTTCACGAATACGAGTTTGAGTTCCATTCGGAGTATCCTCCTTGTACACAAAGAAATGGTGATCTCCCTTGGATGCAACCTGCGGCAAATGTGTAATATTGATCACCTGCAACTGTGCTCCCAATGCGGTCACGATCTCTCCCATTTTGTCGGCAATAGCACCCGACACACCGGTGTCAATCTCATCGAAGATAATCGTCGGGAGTTGCATATGGCTTACCACAAGAGTCTTCAATGCTAACATCAAACGTGACATTTCACCACCCGAGGCTACCTTTTCAATGGGTTGCAACGCTGTATTACGATTGGCTGTAAATAGGAAGCGAATCACATCTGCCCCATCTGCTTGCAACTCGCCAGCCGGATGTATATCAACTTGCAACTGCGCCGAAGCCATTCCCAAACGTGCCAACTGCTCCATCACATATTGTTCAATTTTCGGAGCTGTGTTTTTACGTCCATTTGTAATGTCTGCGGCCAATTTAGAGGCTTTCTCCTGTAATACTCCGATCCTTTGCGCAAGTTCAGCCAAACGTTCTTCGTATGAATCAATACCATTTAACCTTGCCGCATACTCTGCCTGCAAAGCCAATAGGCCAGATACAGAATCCGTCTTATGTTTCTGTTGTAACGAGTAGATCAAATCCAAACGTTCCTGTGTCTGCTCCTGACGTACCGGGTCTGCCTCAATCCGATCCCCCTCTGCTGAGACCTCAGAAGCAAGATCCTTCAAATCCAACAGGGCACTGTGCAAACGCTGATAAAATTGCTCAGCCTGAGGATAAACCGACTGCAATCGTCCTATAGACTGTTCAGCGCTCTTAAGCTGTGTCAGTACCCCCTCGTCGTCGCCTTCCAGCATTTGAGAGGTCCACATCAAAATCTCTTTGATCTCAACCGCATGGCTCAACTCCTCCAGCAGGGTTTCTAACTCCTCTTGTTCACCTTCGTGCAGATTGGCCGCCTGCAACTCCTCCAACTGATAGGCCACATACTCACGGTCCTTGCTGGTTGCATCAGCTTCACGTTGCAAATCCTGATGCTGACGTTTTACTTCATTCAGTTCCGCATATACGGAACGATACTGCTCCATCAAAGGCAGATGCTCAGCAACACTATCCAACAGCGTAGTTTGGAAACGGCTTTCTCCAACCAACAAGGTTTGATGTTGAGAATGAATATCAATTAATCGTTCGCCAATCGCCCGCAATGCTGTTAATTGCACAGGTAAATCATTTACATATGCACGGCTTTTACCTGCTGAAGTGATCACTCGGCGAATGAGGCAAGGCTCCTCGTAGTCAATATCAAACGTATCAAACAGCTCTTCGAGATGATAACCCTTCAAATCGAACTCAGCCTCGACTACACAATTACGTCGCGGATCACGCAACACGCCGCTCTCTACTCGATTGCCAAGGATTAATCCTAATGCGCCCAACAAAATGGACTTACCCGCACCAGTTTCACCGGTAATGATATTCAATCCCGGAGCAAACTCAATGTCGAGCTTATCGATCAATGCATAATTCTCTACCGACAATCGCTTGAGCATGGCGCAATCTATCTAATTTTGGAATTATTTCTCGTTCAGACGTCGTTCAATCTCATCGACAATATCGCACGCAACTTCCCGTTTCGATTTCAAACCGAATACCCGTTTATCTCCTTCACGATCAATAATCGTAATACGGTTTGTATCGACTCCGAAACCGGTTCCAGCTTCTGCCAACGAATTTAGAACGATGAAATCCAGATTTTTTTTCTGCAATTTCTTAGCAGCATTTTCCTGTTCATGATCGGTTTCCAATGCAAAGCCAACCAACAGCCGATCCACTTTAATCCGCCCTAATTCAGCTGCAATATCATGAGTTTGATGCAGAGTCAATGTCCACTCTCCATCCTGTTTTTTAATCTTGGTATCTGCCACCTCGACAGGTGTATAATCCGCCACGGCAGCACACATAACAGCACCGTCACACTCTGGGAACCAAGTTAGCGCTGTCTGATACATCTCCTCGGCCGTCAATACATCCACGCGCTTTACTCCTTGCGGGGTCTCTAACGCAGTTTTTCCGCTAATCAGAACTACTTCAGCTCCTCTACGACTCAACTCTTCGGCCAATGCATATCCCATTTTACCTGACGAGTGATTCGATATATAACGTACCGGATCAATCGGTTCAATCGTAGGTCCAGCAGTCACCATCAGTTTACGCCCTTTTAAAGGCAAATATGCCTGCGGAGCGAAAGAATCTGAGGCCTCAGAACCATCTGTATGATCGCTTGCCGCACTATTCCGATCACTATCTTGGCATACATCTGCGTCATCAACCTCTTTAGCAAAAAAGTTATCCAATACAGACACAATACGTTCTGGTTCCTCCATGCGACCTTTACCCTCCAATCCACTGGCTAATTCACCGGTCTCAGGTTCAATAATATGGTCTCCGTTCCGGCGCAAAGTCTCCAAATTGGATTGTGTAGCGGGATGAACAAACATATCCAGATCCATAGCCGGAGCTACAAAAACCGGACAACGTGCCGATAAATAGGTGGTAAGCAAAAGGTTGTCAGCTATACCATTTGCCATTTTCGCGATAGTATTGGCTGTAGCCGGCGCAATCACATAAGCATCCGCCCACACACCCAAACTTACATGAGAATTCCATTCTCCGTTTTCAGGATTGAAAAACTCAACCAGAATCGGATGTTTACTCAATGTGGCCATTGTGAGCGGAGTGATAAACTCTTTGGCCAATGGGGTCATCAGCACACGTACCTCGGCACCTGCTTTGACTAGTAATCTGACGAGTATCGCAGCCTTGTAGGCTGCGATACTTCCTGTCACTCCGACGATTATTCTCTTTCCTGCAAGCATACCGCAGGTATTATTTCGATTTCAAATAAATTCTTATTTCGTTTGAGCTTCTGCATCACTCTCACGATAATACACCTTGCCAGCGAGGAACTCCTCAGTAGCAATAATAGCTGGTTTCGGCAATTTCTCGTAATACTTAGAAATCTCAATCTGCTCACGATTTTCGAAAGTCTCCTCCAACGAATCGCTCGCACTAGAGAAATCGGCCAACTTACGATTCAACTCTTGTTTAATTTCACTGGCAACCTGATTGGCCCGTTTTGAAATAATCACAACCGATTCATAGATATTACCCGTCTTAGCATCCAGATCAGTCAATTTACGGGTAATGGTGTTGTTGGGAATGTTACTTTTTTTGAGTTCCATTTTGTATGGTGCTGTTTTCAAGTTTTAATTCATTACTTTTTCTCAATTTGCGTGGATTCAAAATCCCATCTGGAGATATTTTTTGGGATTGAACAGGTTTTAATTCCGGAGCATTGTCTGGATCAACATCATCAATCACATGTTTCCCCGATTTAGCTTTTTTATGAGCCTCTGCCGTTTCTTTAGCTTTCTCTTTCGCAGCCTCTTTTGCACTAAACTTATCAAGGAATTTTTTTGAATCAGCCTGCATTTTATCCGCCTCTTTACGATATGCACTTTCCGGATACTCTGCTACAAAGCTGTAATAAGCATCCTGCATATCCATATAGCGCTGCCGTTGTTTGGTCTCAACACTATTCTTAGCATATAAATAGTGTGAACGAACTATTAAATATGAGAGCAACTCACGGTGATTACTTTCGGGATACGTATTAATAGCATTACGCAACGCAACAATTGCCGAATTGTAATATCCAATATCGTAATACAATTTAGCGTTTTCCATCGCTTTGTCATAAATCCGTTGCTGCAAATCATTAATACATTCTTGCAGCGACTCCTTTTTGGAACTATTAGGGTAGCGATTCAAATATTCATCAATCGCAACAATAGCTTGACTTGTCGTAGTTTGATCTCTTCTCGATGAAGGTGACGAATAATACAACCCCTTTGCATACATATATTCCGCATCCTCTACAAACGGACTACGTGAATATGTTCGGCGAAAAGCATCAAAAACTTTACCACTGGTTACAAAATCACCATCTTTATAAAGCGCAGCGCCATAATAATAAGCTAGAGTATCAGCTCTTTCCGTACCGGCAAAAATCTGATTCAAGCTCTCCATCAATAAGGCGCACTTGTCATATTTACCCTCATTGTAATACTCGATGGCTCGAGTATATTTTTTATCGTTGTCGTCGCTCTTCAGCAACTTATTAAACGCGCTGCACGATACCGACCCTAACGCCGCCAATAAAACAAGATATTTACAATAAAGGTGTTTCATCTTCATCTACAATGCTTTAAGCCGGATCCACAAACAGTAAGGAGAGCCCTACAATCAAGGATTGGGCAAAGTTATGTATTTTTAACGAGTTGAAAAAACATATATTGTTTTTATGTAGAAAAAAGTATCTTTTTTACACTTTTCCACATCGCCCTTGAGAATAAAAGAAATTTGAACCTTGCGCACGCAGTAAGTATAAAGACGTATTTTACTATTTCAGGGCTTTTCATCTCAGCACAAACACCACACTGAGCCGAAAAATTACATACATTTGCGTGATTAGAAATTTTCAAGAGACTCTTCATCTGAGTCTCAATTTAGGAATTCTAAATTGAATTAATTTAACCTTATTAATAACTACTGTTGTGGATATTTTTGAACGCATACATGAGAATGCCGGTGGCCCAATTGGCCAATACCAAAAATTGAGTCATGGCTACTACTCTTTCCCAAAACTTGAAGGTGAGATTGGCCCGAGAATGATGTTCCGTGGACGGGAAGTGCTGAACTGGAGTTTGAACAACTATTTAGGTCTGGCCAACCATCCTGAAGTTCGCAAGGCTGATGCTGAAGCCGCTGCAAAATATGGTATGGCAGCCCCGATGGGTGCCCGTATGATGAGCGGTCAAACCAAATGGCACGAACAACTCGAACGTGAGTTGGCAGCTTTCGTTGGCAAGCCCGATGCATTCCTGCTCAACTACGGTTATCAGGGTATGGTCTCAATCATCGACTGCCTGTTGACCCGTCGTGACGTAGTTGTATATGACTCCGAAGCACATGCCTGCATTATCGACGGTCTGCGTCTGCACACCGGTAAACGTTTCGTGTTCCCGCACAACGACATGGCTGCTTGCCGTAAACAACTCGAGCATGCAACCAAAATGGCTGCCGAAACAGGTGGAGGCATCCTGGTCATCACGGAGGGTGTATTCGGTATGAAAGGCGACCTCGGTAAACTCGACGAAATCGTAGCCATGAAAAAGGATTTCAACTTCCGTCTGTTGGTAGATGATGCACACGGTTTCGGTACAATGGGTGAAGGTGGTCGTGGTACTGCCAGCCACTTCGGTGTTACCGACGGTGTGGATGTTCTGTTCAACACCTTTGCTAAATCAATGGCTGGTATCGGAGCATTTGTCTCTTCTGAAAAATACATCATTGACTACCTCCGTTACAACATGCGTTCTCAGACCTACGCCAAGGCGCTGCCGATGCCTATGGTTATGGGCGCACTCAAACGTCTCGATTTGATTCGCAACCACCCCGAATATCAGGAAAAACTGTGGACGATCGTTCGTGCATTGCAGAGCGGTTTCCGCGAACGTGGTTTCGATATCGGAGGAACACTCTCTCCTGTTACCCCAGTATATATGAAAGGTGGTGTAGAAGAGGCCTGCAACATTGTCGTAGATTTGCGTGAAAATTACAACCTGTTCTGTTCGGTTGTCGTTTACCCGGTTATTCCGCGTGGTGAAATTATTTTGCGTATCATCCCGACTGCAGTTCACACACTCGAAGATGTCAACTATACCCTCGACTGCTTCGAGAAGTGCCACAAGAAACTGCTCAACGGCGATTACAAAAAGCCTATTCCAGACATGTCAGACAAATAGTCGAAGCATATTACGTTCATGCAACAATTGCTGCATGAGATCACATTTCAAAGACTGCCGTTCATTACGCGGCAGTCTTTTGTTTTTTACTATCTTTGCTAACGGTAAAAAAGTTGTTACATGAATCTGTTGCGCAAAATCAAAAATCCCGAACTGCTGATTTGGCTGGGTGTAGGTCTGTGGTGGATGATCAATCTCATTCAAGCTGGTTTCACTGAACTGGCCGACGATGAAGCCTATTACCACATGTTCGCCCAACGGCTCGACTGGGGTTATTTTGATCACCCTCCTGTAACAGCCCTATTGGTCTATTTGGGCGGTTTTCTCGGAGGAGAGTTTGGGGTACGCTTCTTTTTCACCTTGTTGCAACCGATCTACCTGTATGCACTATGGCGAATCATCCGCCCCGAAGCACCAACCGTACGCGACGGCGCACTATTCCTGCTGATCTCAGCTGCAATGCCAATCTTGCAACTGTACGGCTTTATTGCCGTACCAGACGGCCCGCTGATGCTTTTTACTGCACTCTTTTTATGGTGCTACAAAACTTTTACCGAGAAAAACAACTGGACCTCTGCTCTGTTAATGGGAATCTGTTTAGCTGCACTTGCATACAGCAAATACCATGGAGCACTGGTTTTTCTGTTCACCATTCTGTCAAACCTCAAGCTGCTGAAAAATCCAAAGTTTTATGTAGCTTGCTTGGTAGCAGTAATCTTAATCATTCCGCACCTATGGTGGCAATCCGCACATGATTGGGTTTCTTTCCGGTACCATCTCGTTGGTCGGAATCGCGACTTTCAATTCAATTTCGTCACCGAGTATCTGCTGAATCTGTTTGCGATTTTCAATCCATTTCTGTTCCCGATATTTTTGGTTGCCTGGTGGAAACACAGAGCAACTCGCCCTGTCGATCGGGCATTGAGTTGTATTTCCGCTGCGTTCATTCTCTTTTTTCTCTCCTCAACCGTACGTGGTTATGTACAACCTCAATGGGAAATTCCGGCCACATTCGGTATTATTGCTTTACTATTCTACTACATCCGACAAAGCGATAAACTACAACGCTACACCATCTGGGTTTGCAGCATTACGATTGCTCTGGTTGCACTGACACGCATAGAGATGATCTTTAACCCACTGGGAATCAAATTCCAGGTTTTCGATAATACAACCAGTTACGGTCAGTTGGCTAAACTGGCAGACGGCCGTCCCATCATTTTTGACGGAAAATACACAGCTGCAGCCAAATACCATTTTTATACCGGTGGAACTGGCTATGCGCAACCGGTTGTCAGCTACCGTACCAGTCACTACCAACTGCTCGCCACCGACACCCAGATGGCAGGTCAGAGCATTTTGGCAGAGGTAAATGAGCAGACATCTGGAGCTTCGGAACTTCAATTAGCAAACGGCAAAACTTTCCGTTACGTAGAGATCGATCCATTTATTCCGGTTCGTAAAATCGCCATCACAACAGAAGGGATTCCGGAACAGGTCACTCCGGGCGACACACTACACCTTACGCTGACCCTCCGCAATCCCTACCCTTATTATTATGGATTCGGCGATAGCGTCACATTATCCGACTCGACAATGGCATTCAATCAGCACAACGCAATGGCTTTGATTGCAAACAATATTTCAACTCCATCTACCGTTCTGAATGCTGATTCAACTGCGAAGGATACTGCGACAACAGTAGCTGATTCTGCGTTGATACGGCAGTGCATCTGGCCGGTAACGGTCAATATGGTATGGAGACGAGTAGCCACTCCGGTACAGATCATTCCTGTACAGTTGGGAAACAGCGGCACACTTCAACCCAATGGCACGCTCACCTTACAAGCCCAAACAGTTGTTCCGTCATTAACCCAGAACAAAAAATATGAAGCGGGTATCATGTTGACCAATTCGCCCTTATGTTCGTGGTTCAATGACAAGTCGCGAGAAGTGACCGTCATTCCAAAACAATAAGATCACTATCTTCCCTTAACCCTATTGGATCAGGAAGTCATGTTAGCTCAATTCATCAAATTTTGTGTAGTCGGCGGCAGTGGTGTATTCGTCGATTTTGGCATTACCTATCTGCTCAAAGAAAAGGCCCGCATCAACAAATACCTCGCCAACTCGGCAGGTTTCATTTGCGCTGCTACATCCAATTATATTCTCAATCGAATTTGGACCTTCTCGAGTCACGATCCGGCCATCACACAACAATACCTTACCTTTTTGGGTATCTCACTGATCGGATTAGGAATCAACAACGGTATCATCTATTTGTTGGCTGAACGGGCACGCATGAATTTTTATTTGGCCAAACTGTTTGCCATCGGCACGGTAACCATTTGGAATTTCTTTATGAACTATTTCGTCACCTTTACTGCATAAGCCTAAACATCACCATGACTGCGAAAGAGCAAATGATTGCGGGTCTGCCATTCGACACGCACGACGAAACGTTGGCTCAAGAGCGAGCATACGCTGCCCGTATTTTGCAAAAGCTCAACGCAATCACCATGGAAGATGAACAATACAGGACGCTGCTCAATCAGCTACTTCCCAATGCCTCAGCACAATGTATGATCCGCCCTCCCTTTTTCTGTGACTACGGATACAATCTGTATATCGGTGAAGGCGGTTTCATCAATTACAATTGCGTTATGCTGGACGGAGCACCGATCCGAATTGGCAACCATGTTTTGATCGGACCGGCAGTCCAAATTTATACCTTTCATCATCCGCTGGATTATCGGGAACGCCGTACGATCGAAATCTGCAAACCGGTCACCATCGGCGATGATTGTTGGATCGGTGGTGGAGCGATATTGCTTCCCGGAGTAACCATTGGTCCTCGCTCTGTAGTCGGAGCCGGATCTGTGGTCACCAAAGATATCCCGGCAGACAGTATTTATGTAGGCAATCCGGCACGCCCTATATCCCACCACACCAAATAAAGGGCTTAAAAGGATCAAAAATTCGCCAATTGCTGCATCCTCTAACCAATATAATGGGGCTATTTCCCCAGAAAAGAGAGTTGCAGCCTCGCTCATAGGGGGTAGCTCTCAACACCTGTCTATTGGACACAAGCCACTCTATGACGAACCTACCCCAATACTTTGAGACACACCATTAAGCAGTCTATCATTTCAAAACAATCTGGGAAAGTTTCTAGGATTACTCATCCACCTTTTTCAGGACCAATGCAGCACGGCTCAGATTATATATTTTAATAAAATGGGAAACAGAACCATCCTCAGCTTTTCGCGGAGAAGAAAAGGCCTCAAGCGTTTCATCAATACGTCCATAACCGCCAAAACGCTTTTCATCCGATGAGAGTTCAATGCGGTATTTGCCCGGAGCCGGAACCGTAACCTCATAATCGGGAATACTGCGCTGCGGGTGCCAGTTGAAAATGAAAACCAAATCGCCACGATGACTGAATACGATGGTCTTGTTCTCTTCATCCATCTGATGGTTATAGGCAAATCCGCTGGCCAAGACATCGTAACGTTGCATCAATTCCAGCATGGCCCGATCGAATGCTCCCAGGAAACTATAACGCAAAAAGCCATTGGTCGAAAGGCTCCATTGACGCCGTGCATGGGCATAACTCCAACCATTCCCTTCTCGCGGAAAATCGATCCACTCGGGATGTCCAAATTCGTTACCCATAAAATTGAGATAGGCCTCCCCGGCCAACGAGATCGTAAAGAGTCGGATCATCTTGTGCAGCGCCATACCCCGATCGATAATCAAGTTTTCAGCCGCCCGATTCATATCCGTGTACATCTGCTTATCCATCAATCGGAAGGCTATGGTTTTATCTCCCACCAGAGCCTGATCATGTGACTCGCAGTAAGCCACCGTTTTGACAGATCCGAGGCGATCAACCATCATGTGCCACATCTCCCATATATTCCACTTCTCGTCTGGCACCTCCTTCAGCAGGCGAATCCAAAAATCGGGAACAGCCATGCCCAACCGATAATCAAACCCAACACCGCCATCTTCGACAGGCACACACATACCAGGCATACCGCTCACATCTTCGGCAATTGTCACTGCTGATGGACAAAAATCGTGTACCAATTTATTGGCTAACGTCAAATAGGCCAATGCATCGCCATTTACATCATTGAAATACTTTTCACGGCAATCGAACTCCGTATAACCGTGATGGGTATAGATCATCGAGGTCACTCCGTCAAAGCGGAACCCATCGAAATGAAACTCATCGAGCCAATATTTGACATTCGACAACAAGAAATGCTCCACCTCCGGTTTCGCATAATCAAACAGTTTAGAGTCCCAATAGGGCTGATCTCCGGCCAGTCCTGAAGGTGAATAAAGATGATCGGTCCCATCCAGCTCGTTAAGTCCCTCGTTGATATTTTTCACATAATGGGCCTGTACGAGATCCATCACTACAGCAAGTCCCAATTCATGTGCACGCTTAATCAATGCTTTTAGCTCCTCTGGAGTCCCGAATCGGGAGGAAGGTGCAAAGAAATTACTTACATGGTATCCGAAGCTACCATAATAAGGGTGCTCCGCAACAGCCATCAACTGCACGACATTATAGCCATCCTGTTTGATGCGAGGAAGGATTTTCTCAGTAAATTCTGTATAGGTTCCCACCCCCTCTTTTTCCTGCGCCATTCCCACATGGCTCTCATAAATATATAGCGTCCCGAGTGTTGATATGTCAAAACTATCTCCCTCCCAATCAAAAGGAACCGGAGGTGCCCACAACTGACCGGTAAAATCTTTGCTCTGCTCATCTTGAACAACCCGACGGATATAAGCCGGAATTCGTTCGAGCCAACCATTCAGACCGTGTACGAGCATTTTGACATGCGAACCATGTATCAATTTTCCGGCATACTTCTCATCGGGCAAAAAAATAGACCAGACACCATTATCTCCCTTTTCCAGCCGAAGTTCAGTGCGTTGCCAATCGTTAAAATCTCCAAACAGATAGACATCAAAAGCACCCGGCAACCACTCACGAAACCACCATCCATGCCGAATTGGATCGTATTGAAATCCAAAATACAGGTATCCATTAGCATAATCGACAAGCGACCCGGCAGACTGCTCAATATCGTCGAGCCTACGTCGAAAATAGGCATACCGACCCATCATGGCATCTTCAACTGGTTTGAGCCATTCATCCTGTTCAACAATAGGCAAATGTTTCGGTAGTTGCATAGTCTTCGTTTTCTATGAAATCATCTGTTCGATTCGAACACAGCAATCGAATATAGCTGTACTCTTTTTTATAGTTATAAAAATAACATAAACTTATGAAAACGACAAACCAAAAAGAATATTATCTTTGTGACTAATATAAACTATTGCTAATCTAAAAATTCATTCAACTCATGTTCAAAGGTCACCCTAAGGGACTCTTCGTTTTATCATTGGCCAATATGGGAGAACGCTTCGGTTACTACACCATGTTGGCCATTTTCGTACTCTTTATGCAGGCCAAATTCGGATTCAGTGCCGATGCGACCAGTACCATTTTTGGAGGTTTTCTCGCGGCCGTCTATTTCCTACCGATAGTGGGAGGTATTTTCGCTGATTATAAGTGGGGTTACGGCAAAACAATCAAAATAGGTATTATTATCATGTTTGTCGGCTATTTATTGCTGGCCATCCCGACCGGAACCAGTATAGGAGCCAAAATCATGATGTTTACTGCACTGCTTTTAATCTCTTTCGGAACGGGCTGCTTCAAAGGAAACTTGCAGGCTCTGGTCGGCAATCTGTATGATGACCCCAAATACAGTGCTAAACGAGATTTGGCATTCAGCATCTTTTATATGTGCATCAACATCGGTGCCTTCTTCGCACCCTCAGCTGCACAAGGTGTTTCTAACTATTTTCTCAACAAAGATGGCTTTACCTATAATGCCGAAATTCCGGCTCTAACCCATCAGTTGACCAACGGCACCATCACACCTGCTGCAACCGAACAATTTACTAAATTGGCAGCAGAACAAGGCTATACCGGCACAGACCTGGCCTCATTCGGCAATCAATACATCGATTCATTGAGCCAATCCTACAACTTCGGATTCGGGGTAGCCTGCGTCTCATTGATTATCTCTATGCTGATTTTCCTCTGTTTCCGCAAATATTACGCAGCAGCTGATGTCACCGAAAAACAAAAAGTCAAAGAGGGAAGTACAGAAGTCAAAGAACTCACACCCCAACAAACTCATGATCGTTTGGTAGCCCTTGGACTGGTATTTGCCGTCGTCATTTTCTTCTGGATGTCTTTCCACCAAAACGGCCTAACCATGACTTGGTTTGCTCGTGACTATACAGCAAAAGCCGTGAGCGGTTTCGACCGGTTCGGGTTCTCTCTACTGACTTTGATTCCATTTGCGGTTGGCTTCTATGGCATCCTCAATATATTCCAATCCAAAGAAGGACGCAGTAAGCTCACGGCTACTTTAGTCGCCATCATTGGACTCGGATTGGCTTGGTTGGCCTACTCATTCCTGCCAACAGAGATGTCAATTACTCCACAAATTTTCCAACAGTTCAATGCTTATTTTATTGTCCTGCTTACTCCTATTACTGTTGCATTTTTCAGTTGGTTGGCTAAACGTGGCAAAGAGCCGCTTGCTCCACGTAAAATCGGAATCGGTATGCTCATCGCTGCTTTGGGTTTTGTAATATTGGCTATCGGATCACACGGTTTACCAGCCCCTGCCGACATCAAGGCAACAGGTGGTGTAAGTTCCATGTTGGTTTCCCCAAATTGGTTGATCAGCACCTATTTCGTGCTGACTATTGCTGAACTGTTCCTCTCCCCGATGGGTATCTCCTTTGTATCGAAAGTTGCACCTCCAAAATACAAAGGTATTGCTCAAGGTGGTTGGTTAGCAGCTACGGCTATCGGCAACTATTTGGTTGCTGTGATCGGTTACCTGTGGGAAGCTATCGATTTGTGGATGTTGTGGGGAATCCTGGTGGTTTGCTGCCTGCTTTCAGCGGCATTCCTCTTCTCACGCATGAAACGTCTCGAGAAAACCACATCAGAAGCATAATCTATATTCTCGGTCCTTTCCTTACAGTTGGGAAAGACAGGGACCTATATTATAACAAGATTTAAAACAAGGCAGGCGATCGTAATAGGATCGCCTGCCTTGTTTTATTTCACAAAGACACGATAGTTCCAGAATCGTTTAACTGTAAAATCGCTATATTTACACAAATTTTCATTGAATGACCAAACTCACATTTTTGGGAACAGGAACCTCACAAGGTGTTCCGGTAATTTCGTGCGGCTGTTGGGTTTGCACATCGCCAGATGCACGGGACAAACGGTTACGAACTGCTGCGCTGATTGAACAGGATGACGTTGTACTGGTGATTGATGCTGGGCCTGATTTTCGGCAACAGATGTTACGGGAAGATGTACGGCACATTGATGGCATTCTCCTGACGCATGGGCACAAAGATCATGTTGGAGGTTTGGATGACGTACGGGCATTCAATTACACTTCAAAAGCTGCAGTTGATATCTATGCCGAAGAGCGGGTACAACAGGTGATTCGGAAAGATTTTGATTATGCATTCAGTGAACATAAATATCCCGGCGTTCCAGAAATTAATCTGCATACCATCACAGAGGAGCCTTTTCAGGTAAAAGGTGTTAAGGTAATTCCCATTCGAGGACTACATTACAAGCTCCCGGTACTGGGCTTCCGGATCGGAGAAATTGCGTATCTGACTGATTTCAATCATATCTCACCACAAGAGATCGAAAAAATCAAAGGGATCGACACTTTGGTAATTAATGCTTTACGCAAAGAGTCTCACATTTCGCATTTCACTCTTGATGAAGCTTTACATATCAGCTATTTAGTAGGTCCTAAACACACCTACCTTACCCATGTTTCCCATCAGATGGGCAGGTATGTTCAAGAAGACCCACGACTCCCTGAAAATTGCCATTTTGCGTACGACGGATTAGTCATTGAAGCCTAATACACACAAGAAGTTCCGAAAGATCAAATAAAATTAAGCTAACAGAATCCAAAAGGATAATCTCATATTGCCAAACATCACAAATCGCCACACAATCGTATGGAAAAGCTTTTGTTGATTACCCCGCCTTTTGTTCAGGTCAACTGTCCGTATCCGGCGACTGCCTATTTAAAAGGATATTTGACCCGTCATGGACATCAGGTCGAACAGTACGACCTATCCATCGAGTTGATCAACAGACTTTTCAGCCGTGAACTGCTGCAACGGATTTTCTATCACTGTACTCCTGAGGCAATCGATGGCGATCCCAATTTGGAACGGATCTACGCTCTGCGAGACCATTATCTGAATACGATTGATACGGTCATAGAGTTTCTGCGCAAGGGAGACAACACTTTGGCCACATTGATCTGCAACGGTGAGTTTCTTCCCCAAGCCCATCGTTTCGATTCAATTGGTGAACTCGATTACTTTTTTGGTAACCTGGGAACTTCCGACTGTGCTAAATTTCTCTGTACGCTCTACCTGCAAGATCTGAGTGATCTGATCCGGGGTACTATCACCGAATATTTCGAAATCGTCCGATACGGTGAACAGCTGGCAGTCGCCATCCCCACCTTCTCTCGTCTCGAGGCTGCACTACAACAGCCGCTAAACCTGATCGAGGAGGAGATGATCAATCTGCTCGACAACAAAATTACAGCTGAGTCACCTACTCACATCGGTTTTACGATACCTTTTCCAGGCAATTTACTCGCCACACTTCGGTGTGCACAACACATCAAGGAGCGCCATTCCCAAATCAAAGTCATCATAGGAGGCGGATACCCTTCAACCGAATTGCGGTCTATGACCGAACAGGGGATCTTTCAATATGTTGACTACGTGGTATTGGACGATGGAGAGTTACCGATTGAACGAATTCTGACAGGAGCACCTCTAATCCACACCTATACCCGCGAAGGATATCATAACGGCGATGATAGCCCAATCTCTCATCTTGAACGGGGTTGCCCGGATTATAGTGGACTACCGCACGACAAATACATCTCGCTGACAGAAGTAACCAATCCCATGCACCGTCTTTGGAGCGATGGACGCTGGAACAAGATGATGCTTGCCCACGGTTGCTATTGGGGCAAATGTGCCTTCTGCGACACCTCATTGGATTATATCTGCCGCTATGAACGCGTATCAGCAACCGAGTTGGTCGATTGGATGGAACAGGTCATAACACAGACAGGTAGTCGGGGATTCCATTTCGTGGATGAAGCAGCCTCTCCTACCACCCTACGCGACCTCTCAATTGAGATTTTACGCCGCAACCTCAAAGTCTCCTGGTGGACCAATATCCGTTTCGAAAAAAGTTTTACGGGGGATTTGGCTCAATTGATGTCAGCTGCCGGTTGCATTGCCGTATCTGGAGGTTTGGAAGTGGCATCGGATCGGCTGCTTGCACTGATGAATAAGGGAGTTACCATTGAACAGGCCACCTTGGCCATGCGTAACTTTTTCTATGCAGGGATCATGGTACACACCTATCTGATGTATGGTTTCCCTACCGAAACACTCCAGGAGAGTGTCGATTCGCTGGAGGTGGTACGCCAACTGTTCCGGGCCGAACTGATAGGGTCTGCATTCTGGCACCGCTATGCCATGACGGTCCACAGTCCCAGTGGACAATCGCCCGAAGAGTTTGGTGTACATCACAAAAATAAAGGACCCAATGGATTTGCCAACAACGAAATTCCCTTTACAGAGATTCGCACCTACAACATCAACATGGTAGGCGACGGCTTGAATGAAGCCCTTGCCAATTACATGTACGGTAACGGACTTGACCGACCCGTACACAAATGGTTCAAGGGGAAAGAGGTTCCTACGACCACAGTGGAAGAGACCTTGATCACCGACCACCTCATCAAGCCCGATTCATCACGTATATACTCGGATCATGCACGGTTGATCTGGATCGGACCGCAAGCTGTTCGAACCGAGGAGGGAATCATTATTCGAAGCAACTCTTCAGAAAAGACCTTCAGGCTCAAACCTGCCGATCAGGATTTTATCATGCACCTATTGCCGATTGTATCCAAACTTGACTGCAAATTCACATTGGCTGAAGCCAAAGAGCTTTACGCACAATTCAGTGAAGAGCCGTTTATTGTATTTTACCTCTCCAAACAGTGGGATCAACTGCGCAAATTCGGCTTGCTGCAGGTTTAACTGAAACACATCTTATCTAGACAAGAAACAAATAACTAATAGATATATGGATTTCAAAGGAAAAGTTGTCGTCATCACCGGAGCCTCATCCGGAATCGGGAAAGCCTTGAGTTATGCATTTGCGGATCGGGGAGCCAAAGTGGTGATGGGTGCACGCCACAGTGCAAAATTGGCAGAAATTGCCGGTGAGATTCTTTCCCGGGGCGGAGAGGCTGTATTTGAAGAGACAGACGTCACTCAGGAAGCTGAATGCAAACGCCTTATCGATAAAGCAATTTCTGCGTTCGGAGGTATCGATATTCTGATCTGCAATGCAGGTATCTCCATGCGAGCCCTTTTCGATGATGTTCAACTGGACGTTTTGCGTCAACTGATGGATGTTAATTTTTGGGGCACCGTCTATTGTGCAAAATATGCGCTGCCATACTTGCAAGCATCGAAGGGTTCACTTGTAGGAGTCTCTTCGGTAGCCGGCATCCATGGGTTGCCCGGACGAACAGGCTATTCGGCATCGAAATTTGCCATGACAGGACTACTCGAAACCATCCGCATTGAAAACTTGAAAAAAGGATTACATGTTATGATTGCCTGCCCCGGTTTCACAGCATCCAACGTACGCTTCTCGGCTTTGACTGCCGATGGATCTCAACAAGGAGAATCACCTCGCAACGAAGCCAAAATGATGAGTGCAGAAGAGGTTGCACAACGGATTATACGCGGTATCTCTCGCCGAAAACGGTTAGTCTTGATGGAGTTCGACGGGCGTGCCACATCATTTATCGGCAAGTTTGCCCCAGGTCTGTTAGACAAACTCTTTTACAGCCACATGGCCAAAGAGCCAGATTCGCCGTTCAAGTAAATTCAATTTCAATTTACATCTTGCCCGTACAACATTTGGAAGAGTGAATTAAACACATCCTACTCCGATATGTTTTAATTAGTAAATCTAATCACAACAAAAATCCCCGTCTGATTGACGGGGATTTTTTATGCTTTAATGTTAATAACCGACCATATATCAACAACCAATTGACATGTAATTATAATTTTATTCACATATAATTAGCTGATCTTAACACTTGGGAGGGGAATTATCAACATATTATGCACACAATAAATAACATTTGACGAAGATTGCTACACTTCAAACTGTCATAAATACGGTGCACTCAGAAGCAATCACCAATAAAGATTTGAATGCTCATAGAATGATGCATATGAGGCCTTGATATAAAACCACATTACGGAACCTACTTATATGAAAAACGTCAAAATAAATAATAGTACACCTTTTTGAGCCTCTCCGAAACACGACATATAGAGGTTCAAAAAAGATAGGACAATACTCAGCCCCAAAGAAATATAAATACGGATTACCGCCTGCCTATTTCAACAACGGCTTAAGATACTTGCCTGTATAACTACCCTTGACTTCGGCGACCTCTTCCGGCGTTCCTGTTGCAATCAACTGACCGCCACCACTACCACCTTCAGGACCTATATCAATCAAGTAATCTGCCACTTTAATCACATCCAAATTGTGCTCGATCACGATAACTGAGTTACCCTTCTCAACCAATTTATTCAAGACATCGAGTAGTACACGAATATCCTCAAAGTGCAAACCGGTCGTAGGTTCATCCAAAATATAGAGGGTATTTCCCGTATCGCGTTTGGCCAATTCAGCAGAGAGTTTGATGCGCTGACTCTCGCCTCCCGATAACGTCGTACAAGGTTGACCGAGTGTCAAATATCCCAGTCCTACATCCTGAATAGCCTTCAATTTCATGTGAATCGAAGGAATCGCCTCAAAAAATGCAACAGCCTGATTAATCGTCATGTTTAACACATCATTGATACTCTTCCCTTTATACTTCGCCTCCAACGTTTCACGATTATAACGTTGTCCGTTGCAGACCTTACATTTCACATATACATCGGGCAGGAAATTCATCTCTATCGTTTGCACACCGGCGCCACGACACGCCTCACAGCGCCCTCCCTTAACATTAAACGAGAAACGTCCAGCCTTGAAACCTCTTACCTGTGCATCAGGCGTAGCCTCAAACAGTTTGCGAATATCCCCAAATACATTGGAATAGGTAGCCGGATTGCTGCGCGGTGTACGGCCGATTGGCGACTGATCGACGACCACCATTTTATCAATATTCTCGATGCCGTCAATGGCATCGTAGGCCAACGGCTGGTCATACGAATGGTAGAGGTAACGGTTCAGAGCTGCCCGTAACGTTGCATTGATCAATGTCGATTTACCGCTACCGCTGACACCCGTTACGCAGATCATCATGCCCAACGGGAAATCGACCGTAATGTTTTTCAGATTATTGCCTCGTGCTCCTCGGATAGTCAACACCTTTCCGTTCCCTTTGCGACGAACCGCAGGGACCTCAATTTTACGGCGTCCACTCAAATACTCCGCCGTAATACTTCCAGAACGCATAACATTCTCCAAGGTGCCAGACGCAACGATTTCGCCTCCACGTACACCAGCCAGCGGCCCCACATCGACAATCCAATCGGCATTGCGGATCATCTCCTCGTCATGTTCAACGACGATCACCGAATTGCCCGCATCACGCAACGCTTTAAGGCTGTTGATCAATTTGATATTGTCACGCTGATGCAATCCGATACTCGGCTCATCCAAGATATAAAGTACATTGACCAATTTCGAGCCGATCTGCGTAGCCAAACGGATACGTTGGCTCTCGCCTCCCGACAATGAACAGGAACTGCGGCTCAACGACAAATACCCCAATCCGACATCCAACAGAAAACGCAACCGCTCGCGAATCTCTTTCAACAGATCATGGGCGATGATTTGTTGCCGTTTCGATAGTCGCTCTTCCAAGCCCTCCATCCACGCCGCAAAATCCTCGATACTGAGTGCTGCCAGTTCGGCAATATTTTTACCATCGATTTTGAACTGCAAGGCTTCTGGTTTTAGCCTTGATCCACCACAAACCGAACAGGTCCGCCGCATGACGAACTGCTCTTTCCATTTGCTTCCCTTGTTGTTGGAGCTGTCCTCCTGCTGTTTCTCGATATAGTCAGCAACACCTTCCCAGGCGATCATGTAGCTACCCGCTCCGCCCAATTCATGCATATCAATGCGCAAAGGCTCGGCATCGCCATACAATACGGCATTCAAAGCCTCCTCTTCCAACGAACCGACCGGATCATCGATGGTAAAATCGTGTCTGCGGCCCAAAGCCTCGATCATTGCAAACAACAGATTATTCCGATAACGACCCAGTGGTTCTATTGCACCCTCACGGATCGACTTCTTATCGTCGGGGATGATCCTTTCCATATCGAAGACCACCTCTTCACCCAATCCATTGCAATGCGGGCAGACACCCTGCGGAGAGTTAAACGAAAAGGTATGCGGTGCCGGCTCATTAAAGGCGATACCGCTGGTCGGACACATCAAATGACGACTGTAAAACCTGACATTATTGGTTTCGTAATCGTACACAATCGTTGTTCCTTTTCCCTGTCGCATCGTCTCCTGAAGGCTCTTCAACAGGCGAGGTTGTACATCCTCCTTCACCTGGAGCCGATCGACCAACAGCTCAATGTGGTGAATTTTGTAACGATCCAGTTTCATGCCCGAGTGCACTTCGCGAATCTCGCCATCAACCCGAGCATAGAGATATCCTTTTTTTATAAAGCCTTCAAAAAGTTCTCTGTAATGACCTTTACGTCCTCGCACAACCGGTGCCAACAAGGCAATCTTCCGTCCGTCGAAATCGTGCATGATCAGATCAACGATCTGTGCATCGGTATGGTGTACCATCAGTTCTCCCGTTACTGGAGAATATGCCTCGGCAGCCCTGGCAAACAGCAAACGCAAGAAGTCATTGATCTCCGTAACGGTTCCCACAGTGGAGCGAGGATTGCGGTTGGTCGTCTTCTGTTCGATCGAGATAACCGGACTCAAACCGGTAATTTTATCCACATCGGGACGTTCCATCGAACCAACAAACTGACGAGCATAGGTTGACAGGGTCTCCATATACCGACGCTGCCCCTCGGCATAAATCGTATCGAAAGCCAATGACGATTTTCCCGAACCGGACAATCCGGTAATCACCGTCAAACTATCACGAGGTATGGACACATCCACATTTTTCAGGTTGTGTTCACGAGCGCCATAAACCTCGATCCAATTATCAGGACGATGAGTTTCGGTAGTGGCCATCGTTTGGCTATTTATGTCGTTCTTGTCGGTTTTCATGGAATTTATTTACGAGCTGAACCTTTAGGAATCTTAACCGTAAAACTTCGGCCTGCTTTGTTGGTATAATCGTAATCCCGAATCCAGGGATTCAACTGACGAATCTGTTTGTAATGTGTACCGTGTTCACGGGCAAAAGCGGCCCAATCAATTTCAGGATCATCGATGGTTACCTCTTCATAAGCAGGCAACAACGGATAATACTCTTTTTTATCGATTTGATAGCCATATGCAGCCGGATCAGACATCAACAACTTGAATGAGAGCACCCGAAAGACATACCGTAACGTCTCATTGGGCAAAAAGAGATCATAATAGGATTCAACGCCCTGCTTCTCCAATCGTCGAGATACACCTGCCACTCCGGCATTGAAAGCAGCCGCAGCCAATGTCCAACTACCCAACCGACGTTTGGCATCAATCAGATAGCGGCAAGCAGCTTCAGTAGATTTTTCGATGTGATAGCGTTCATCCACCTCATCCCCTACCAACAGGCCTGCTGATTTTGCATACGCCGGCATCAACTGCCATAAGCCACCAGCACCAGCTCCTGAACGAGCTTCAGGATTCAGGCCACTTTCTGCCATACAGAGATATTTGAAATCATTGGGAACACCATATTTTGCCAAGATTGGCTCAATAATAGCAAAATATCGTTTGGACGCTAACAGCGTCTGCATCGTCCGCGAATGCATATACAACGTCGTCAACATCTCGCGCATAAGACTTTCACGCGTATCCTGATTCTGCATGGGGACAGGCTCTCCTGCCAAATCCAATTTGTCAGGCAATGGTGGCACTTCGACACGAGCAAAACCACTATTGACCGTCGAGCGAATCGTATCGGATGGAGTTTGTGCGCAAGCAACTACCGATAAGGCTAACGCACATAAAAATAGAGACAATTTCATCTATCCGCTGTTTTTCAGAGAAACGTACAAAGATACTAAATATTCTATCAACAAGCACGTTCCTACAACCTCTATTCTAAAAGCAACAAGATAAACCTCATCCTTATCTGTCCATCAGACAAGACAAGAACACAACCGTCAATCCAATATCTGATTTTTATCTGTGGCTGTTCGCAGCAACAGTCAGATTTTCGTACCTTTGCACAGAACAACATTATATTTGCATCTAAACACTCCGAATCTTTCACATCATGCTGACTGCCGGTCTCTATTACACCTTGCGGGTCAACCGCATTTCCGATTTCGGACTCTACCTCGCAGACGAAGAGGGCAACGAAGTATTGCTGCCCAATCGATACGTTTCGATGGATAACAAAGTGGATGACCTGATCGATGTATTTGTATATTGCGATTCAGAAGATCGTTTGGTTGCCACGACTGATTGCCCGATGGCCACTGTAGGAGAGGCTGCATATCTGCGTGTCGTTGACAAAACAATTCACGGGGCATTTCTCGATTGGGGGTTAAAAGCTAAAGATCTCTTTTTACCGAATCGGAATATGCAAGGAAGAGTCGAAGCCGGCAAAAGCTATATCGTATATCTCTATAACGACAACGTGACGGGACGTGTCGTAGCCTCCATGCTGATGAACAGCTTTATTAACAACCGTCAGCTCACCATCAAACCGCATCAAGAGGTTACACTTTTAGTGACCAGTCGCAACGAGATCGGGTACCGAGTGATCATTGAGAATCGTCATTGGGGGATGCTATATCACAACCAGCTGTTTCGTTCCATTGCTATCGGCGATCAGTTGCAAGGATACGTTTCACGAATCACTGAGGAGAATCGCGTTGATGTAACGCTCCAAAAGCAGGGATATGACGAAGTAAAACGTTCAGCCGGGCATCTGCTCGAGCTCCTGGCTCAACACAACGGCGTGTTACCATTATGCGATGAAAGCACGCCTCAACAGATTGCCGAAATGACAGGTATGAGCAAAAAAGTCTTTAAACGTTGTGTCGGCATGTTGATGAAACAAGGTCGCATTGCCATGCTTCAAGGCAAAATTACATTGATCGGAGAAGAATAGGATTAAAGAGTTGCGCTCTTTTTTCCCTATTGAGTTTAATATGACAAACAAAAAAGAGGCATGATTATCTCATGCCTCTTTTTGAATATATAACATCAATCGAAACGCGTTTTCTGGATATTCGCACCTCCTGTTATCAAAAATCTAACATACGACTCGGCTCTATGCTTCTTCCTGATAACAATTCGCGTCTCCGATTAACACATACGCCATTTAATAAAACTCTTACAGCAATTTGGCAATCTTATCCTCGAACAAGTTACGAGGACCAGCACCAACCTGTTTGTCAACGACCTCTCCATTTTTAAGGAAGATAACGGTCGGGATGTTACGGATGCCGAATTTTACTGCCAGGGCATCATTTTCGTCCACATCACATTTGCCAATGATGACCTTACCTTCGTATTCCGCAGCCAGCTCGTCGATAATCGGAGCCACCATACGGCATGGGCCACACCATTCAGCCCAAAAATCGATTACAACGGGTTTACCTGAATCAATAACCTCCTGATAATTAGCAGATGTAATACTAAGCGCCATAATATATACTGTTTTGATTTAAAATTTTCTTTTCACAAAAATGGCAATAAGTTGACATATACTGTACGGTTGGTTCCGAAAAAGATCAACGCATTGTCAACATTTTTCGCCATGTTATATCCTCTTATTTTCCAAACGCTCTTTTGATCAATTCCGTATATGCTACAGTCGCACAATACAAACAAATTAACCAATGAGCGGAGGTAATCTTAAAAACATGCCATTACCAACTCAGGAGCTACGACACGCCAAGAGACGTTCAACGACATACTTAACACCCCATACCTTACATCAGCGTATAGCGCAAGGAATTGTCATCAAGGAACCGTACCATATCGGGTGTCATTCCGACTTTCAATGTTTTGGAATACAAATTCACTGCCACATCAGCCTGCTGATCGACCACTTTAACCCGTAAGGTAACATTGCCTTTATTCTCCGCTACCGTCGTCTTGAGTTGTGTCACAATGTCATCCGTCAGATCCGCCACCGGCAAAGAGATGGTCAATTCATGAATCAGGGTCTCTTGAGCCTCTGCCAACTGCATCATCGAATTGATGACACACTCCAGTTCATTCGGATTATAAGGACGCTCCTGAACCCGTCCCCGAATCAGCAAATAGTATCCCTCATAGAGATATTGACGGAATGTCTCGTATTTCTTACTGAATAACGTAAATTCATGGGAACTATTATAATCCTCCATGGTAAAGCGGCCATACGGTTTACCGGTTTTCGTCGTAAGATGCTGTACTGAGGTGATCATGCCTGCAACCGTAAAGTCTTTGTTTTTCATGGCTGACAGATCCTGCAAATCACCCAAACTCGTATGACAATAGTGACGGATGATCACCGAAAAGTTATCTAACGGATGTGACGAAAGATAAATACCGATGACTTCACGCTCTTTATTCAAGGTTTCGATTTGTGTCCACGGTTCATGCGGCAATGGCTCAGGCTTTTGAATTTCAGCCTCACCGCCTCCTCCACCGAACAGACTCTGCTGGACATTGGCCTTTTCACTTTGCACGCGGTTTCCATACCGCATCAAAGCCTCGAGGAACGATCCCTCACGACCATCCGGGGCAAAATAGGCACTGCGTGGCAGATCACTGATGGTATCAAATGCACCACCTAAAACCAAATTCTCCAGGGTTTTACGGTTCACCGCCTGCAAATTCACTCTCTCCATAAAATCATAGATCGACTTGAACTTACCATCACGCTGACGGCTCTCGACAATATCTTTCACGGCAGCCTCGCCAACTCCTTTGATTGCGGCCAACCCGAAACGGACATTTCCTCCTTCATCGACCGAAAAGCGGCTCTTACTGTAATTTACATCCGGCCCAAGCACCGACAACCCCATCCGCTTACACTCATCCATAAAGAAGCTGATCTTCTTGATATCGGAGAGATTGCGACTCAACAACGCCGCCATAAATTCGGCAGGATAATGGGCTTTCAGGTATGCGGTCTGATACGACACATAAGCATAACAGGTCGAGTGTGATTTGTTGAAAGCGTATGACGCAAATGCCTCCCAGTCTCCCCATATCTTTTCACAAATGGCCGGATCATGTCCATTTTTCTTGGCGCCCTCAATGAATTGAGGTTTCATCTTATCCAGCACATCCTTTTTCTTCTTACCCATTGCTTTACGCAGCGTATCGGCTTGACCTCCCGTAAAACCGGCCAGTTTCTGCGACAGCAACATCACCTGTTCCTGATAAACCGTAATGCCATACGTATCTTTCAGATACTCCTCCATATCGGGAATATCGTAGGTCACTGCTTCGCGCCCGAACTTACGGGCAATAAACGAAGGAATATACTCCATCGGGCCCGGACGATACAAAGCATTCATCGCAATCAGGTCCTCGAAGCGGTTGGGTTTCAGACTGCGCAAATATTTTTTCATACCCGGCGACTCGAATTGGAACAATCCGGTAGTTTCGCCTCGACTATACAAGTCGTAAGTTGCCGCATCATCCAACGGGATCGAATCGATATCCAGTTTAATTCCTTTCGAGGATTCGATATTCTCCAATGCATCCTTGATAATCGAAAGTGTCTTCAATCCCAAAAAGTCCATCTTGATCAGACCAACACTTTCGACCTGTTTCCCCTCAAACTGCACAACATTCAGTTCGGCATCCTTTGCAATGGCAATCGGGGCAAATTTTTCCAAATCATCCTGCCCGATAATTACACCACAAGCATGCACTCCGGTTTGTCGAACAGACCCCTCCAGCTGCTGGGCATACTTGAGGGTATCGCGAATCAACGGGTTTTCGGATTGAGTTTCGGCAACCAACTCAGGAACCTCCTTAAAGGCCTTTTCAAAAGTGGTCCCCGGTTTATCGGGAATTAGTTTCGTCAAACGGTTACTTTCGGCAAGCGGCAATTTCTCCACCCGAGCCACATCCTTAATCGCAGCTTTGGGGGCCATGGTACCAAACGTAATAATCTGAGCTACACGTTTACTACCGTACTTTTCCACCACATAGTGGAGCACCTCGGCACGTCCATCCTCATCGAAATCGACATCGACATCAGGCAACGAAATACGATCCGGATTGAGGAAACGCTCAAACAGCAGATCGTATTTGATCGGATCGATATTGGTAATTCCCAACGTATAGGCCACAACGGATCCTGCGGCAGAACCACGTCCCGGACCTACCGAAACCCCCAGTTCACGAGCAGCCCGTATATAGTCCCAAACGATCAGGAAGTATCCCGGGAAACCCATCCACTCAATGGTCGAAAGCTCATATTCGAGACGTTTGGTTATCTGTTCATCGAGCTCACCATAACGTCGTTTTGCCCCCTCATAACTCAGATGTTTCAAATAGAGGAACTGTTTGGCAATCATCAATGGTTCTGCCAACTCAGGATGCGTCGTTGTCAACTCATCCAGCGATGATGCCTGCTTAATCTCAGCCAACAACGCCTCATCCTTAACTTTTTTAGAAAAGACCTCTTTCAACTGATCCAAATCGATCGGGAAATCTTCCGGAATCGGGAAATTCGGCATCAACGGCTTATGCTCCAAAGAATACTCCTCGACTTTGTCTGCAATCTCCAAAGTGGTCGCCAAGGCTTCTGGATGCTCTGCAAACAGCTCTGCCATCTCCTCCGGACTCTTCAAAAACTCCTGTCCGGTGTATCGCATACGGGTCGGATCATCCAAATCTTTTCCCGTATTGAGACAAATTAATCGATCGTGCGCTTCGGCATCCTCCGCCTTGATAAAATGGACATCATTCGAAGCGATATATTTAATTCCATACTGTGCAGCCAGCTCCAAAATCACAGCGTTAACCCGCTTCTGATTTTCATACACCTCAGAATCCCGACGAGGATCACCGCTGCGATGCAACTGCATTTCGAGATAATAATCCTCTCCGAAAATCTCTTTGAATTCACGTACCACAGCTTCAGCTTTTGCGCGATCACCATGCATGATAGCTTGGGGCAACTCTCCTCCCAAACAAGCCGAACAACAGATGATCCCTTCGTGGTAAGTACGCAGCAGCTCTTTATCCACGCGAGGATGATAATAGTAACCCTCCGTAAAAGCATAAGAGACCATTTTTGCCAGGTTGTGGTATCCTGCCTTGTTTTTTGCTAAAAGGATCAGGTGATAGCCACGATCTTCACGTCCTCTTTTTTTATCGAAGCGACTACCCGTTGCCACATACACCTCACACCCCAGAATCGGTTTGACACCCTCTTTGACGGCTGCATCATGAAACTCTTTCACTCCGAACATATTACCATGATCGGTAATGGCAAGTGCCGTCATACCAAGGGCATTGGCCCGCTTCAATAGAGGTTTGATAGCTGAGGCGCCATCAAGAATCGAATATTGCGTATGTACGTGAAGATGAACAAACTGGCTCATAAAAACAGACTCTCTTTATTCCTTAGCAAAGATAACAAAACCCCTCACTCGCCCAAATCTTGCAACACCATTTTTATCAACGCAGTTTCGACACGTCAAGCTCTGAAAAAACTAAAATTTCAAGCAATAATTCCGGCCCAAAAATTGTTATTCAATAAAAGAAAATGTATCTTGTAGGAAAGAACCACATTAAAACTACACGTTATGGATAAATCGAAAGTTGTTGTTATCAAAAAGTTCTCGACCGCTGGAGAGGCTATGATTTACCAAACGCTTTTGGCCAGCAACGGTATCGAATGCGAACTGATCAACGAAACGGCATTCGACATCATGCCCATGCAAAACGAGTGGTTGGAAATCAAGCTGGTCGTGGCTGAAAAGGACGAAAAAACTGCTAAAGCAATTCTTGCAGCCAAATTCGATCAACAAGAGTTTGAAACTGAAAGTGTCAAAAGACGCAAAAAACCATGATTTTTATCACACCTTACAACAAGAAACGGTCGCTATGATAGCGACCGTTTCCGTTTGATATGATGGAAAAATTTTACCAGCCAAGTACGTAAGCAAAAATCAGCGGCGCAACGATTGTCGCATCTGACTCTACGATAAAGCTCGGCGTATCGGGCAGCAATTTACCCCAGGTAATCTTCTCGTTAGGCACGGCTCCCGAATATGAACCATAAGAAGTGGTCGAATCCGAAATCTGGCAGAAATAAGCCCAGCATGGGGTATCCTCCCACTCCAGATCCTGATACATCATCGGCACAACGCAGATCGGGAAATCACCCGAAATACCACCACCGATCTGGAAGAAACCAACACCGGCTCCGCCACTGTTGGCCTTATACCAATCGGTCAGGAACATCATCGTTTCGATACCACCCTTGATGGTCGAAGGTTTCAGTTCGCCTTTGATGCAATATGCGGTAAAGATATTACCCATTGTACTGTCTTCCCAACCCGGAACAATGATCGGAATATTCTTTTCGCAAGCAGCCAACATCCAGCTGTCTTTGGGATCGATCTCATAATATTGTTCCAACTCGCCACTACGCAGCAATTTGTACATAAACTCGTAGGGAAGATAACGCTCGCCTTTGTTATCAGCATCTTTCCAAATTTTGAAAATATGCTGTTGCAAACGACGGAAAGCCTCCTCTTCCGGAATACAAGTATCCGTCACACGGTTCATGTGATTTTGCAACAAGTTCCACTCATCCTGCGGTGTGAAATCGCGATAATCCGGAACACGTTTGTAGTGAGAGTGTGCCACCAGGTTCATGATGTCCTCTTCGAGGTTGGCGCCAGTACAGGTAATGATCTGCACCTTGTCCTGACGAATCATCTCTGCCAGAGAGATGCCCAACTCAGCGGTACTCATCGCACCACCGAGCGTGATCATCATTTTGCCCCCCTTTTCGAGATGGGCTTCATAACCTTTGGCCGCATCCACCAGAGCCGCTGAATTGAAGTGGCGGTAGTTGTGCGTGATAAACTGAGAAATGGGTCCTTTTGTCATTTTATCAAAAAATTTATTAGTTCGGCAAAGGTAAAAAAATCTAAGGAGGGTATCAACTCCTATCTGAATTTATTCGTTCGTCTGCTCTGTGGGGCCAGACACCCCATCAAAACACGGACTACAACCTGTTCATCACAGAATTCTCCTGAACCATCGAATCATTGTATTACGAGCCTCAACCTACCCAATAACAGACACAACTCGATGTTCTGGATGCTTCATTGAAGCTGTATACGTATTTATTGGACTTTCACAAAACCACAAATTTTCAATTCACTGAATCCGCAGCTCGCATACTCTCCATACTTGAATAGAAAACTATTTATCAAAAATGCTACTGTTGGGACTCTTCGAAATAGGTCCACAAATTATCCCCATCGGGGACAGGGGCAGTAATAACCAGACGTTCACGTGATTGTCCAGAACGAGCTACCGGATGAAAAAATTCGACCCGACGCGAGTGCAATGAAATACTGCTGTCCCGATTGGAACGGGCCGCCCCATATTTCAAATCACCTCGAATCGGACATCCCGCAGCCGACAGTTGAGCACGAATCTGGTGATGACGTCCCGTTAACAACTCAACCTCAATCAAAAAATAGTTTTTACTGCCACCCAATAACCGATAATTGAGACGTGCCTCTTTACCATCTGTTACCGGTTTCGTATAAATACGTGATTTATTGGTTCGGCCATCCCGTACCAAATAGCCTGTCAGAGTTCCCGATTCGGGCATCGGTGGCCGTTCGGTAATTGCCCAATAATATTTGGCAATCTCACGTGCCTTGATCATCTCGTTGAGACGAGCAAGAGCCTTACCTGTTTTGGCAAAAATCACAGCACCACTCACTGGCCGGTCAATACGATGCACAACGCCCAGAAACACATTACCAGGCTTATTATCCCGTACTCGAATAAACGCTTTGATCTCATCTTCGAGAGCAGGATCCCCCGACGGATCGGGCTGTACCAGCTCACCGGCACGTTTATTGACCACCATCAGATGATTATCTTCGTACAATATTCGCTGTGGTTCAAACATTTTTCTTGATTGATTTATGATTGTACTTTTCTCGTTTTGCCTGAAATAGTCCAAAGACTCATCATAATATAGGACAACTCTTCAAAGCGTCATTTACCTCCAGACAAACTCTTTACTTCGCCTCACAAACACCAATAAAACCCAAAATTTCAAGGATTATTCGAGAGATTGAGCGTAATAAGCTTTTTTTGTTTCGGACTTTCTTAAATGTATCACATTTCCGGCGACAAAATTACGCCGTAAAATTACAGTTCAAATGCCATCGGCAATAACAAATGAGCTGCTTCTATTACGGTTGCACTATGATCGGAACACAAAATCAACCGAATTGGGCGGTGCTGACGCTTTTCCGTATCGATCAAAACTTGACGACAAGCTCCACATGGATAACATTCACGCTCTCCCGGCATCGACACAATAGCCAAAGTATCGATCGCTTCACGATTCCCATTGGCCTGAATGTAATAAAGCAGGATACGCTCCGCGCACATTCCTGACGGAAATACCTCACTCTCTTGATTGTTGGCTGAAAACACCGATCCATTCACCAATCGCGCGGCCGCACCAACCCGAAATCCCGAATAGGGTGCATATGCCTCTCCACAAGCATGCAACGCCCGTTCAACCAATTTCCGATCTTTATCGGGTAGGTCGTCTAACGAGTCATAATGCAGATAATCGAATGTAAATGTTCTCTTTTCCATCTCAGCGATATTTTGAATATTTTCCGATTTCTCTGACTACCAGGGACAATAATCATCAACCAAAGTGTAAATCATAAAATGGCCCTACGCTCAATCAGTTCAGTCCAATCACCCGATCTGACACTAAAAAGTTTTTTCAGCCCTTAACATATGATGTTTTCCCAACGCTCCAGGGAGTCGATGGACAGTAAATCCTGCTGCACGCAAATTTTCCTTAACAACTCCCTTGGCAGAATAGGTCACCAACACACCTCCTGGTCGTAAGGAGTCGTACAAGCGACCAAACACCGCTTGTGACCAAAGTTCAGGTTGACAATCCGGTGCGAAAGCATCGAAATAGATCAAATCAAAGGTAGTATCAAATCGGTAATCCAACAACGATCCATTTACCTTTTTCAAGGTAAAATACCGTGTCAACTGCACATTTTCATTCCACGGAACACGATGCAAAGAGACAAACAGCGGATCAGCCGCATAATCGAGTTGCTGTACTGCATCCAGATCAACAGGATATTGTTCAATCGCTACATACTCAACGGGATATGCACATCTCTCCATCTCTTGAGCAGTCAACCAGGCATTCAATCCACTGCCAAATCCCATTTCAAAAATACGCAGTGGAATTAGATTTTGCAGCCTGTCAGGTTGTGTATGCCCACTCACCGACTCCGAATCATGTTTCGTTCGGGCAGTGTCTTCCGGGTCTTCACATTCCTGTTTTTGATTAATTACATAACGAAGTCCGGCCTCAATATAGACATGTCGAGACTCTCCCACTGCTCCCCGCAGCGAATGATATGCTTCTCCCAATACGGCATGCCACAACGTCGGCGAACCATCGGCTGTGCGCTCTATTTCCGGTGAACCGAAACCTCTTTTTCCCAATTTCAACACTTTTGAACAAAGGTGCAAAGAAATTCCGGAATTGCCACCATCCGAACCCCAATGAACTGCTTACAAAGATAGTGTATTTCACACCTGGCAATTCTATGTTACTGCACATTATCTCACCAAAAGTCTGTACTATAACATATAAAAAGTCCGGGACAAAATAAATATCCCGGACTTTTGACAATATAATTATTGCCCTGTTACTCCAACATGAAACGGACCAATACAGAATGGTCGATCGTGATTTTTTGGAATTCTAAGGTTGGGGCTGCAGTAGCTGCTACACCCGCATCTGCCACCTTCATGGTTCGCGTCAACACCACATTGGAATAGGGTCGAGAATAGTAACTGTTATCTTGAACAAATATAGCCTTACCTACTTTCTGACCAAGAACCGCTGCCAAAATCTCCGCATTCTGACGGGCAGCTTTTGCAGAGGCTCCTCGCACCTGCTGACGCAGCTCGTCCATATTGGATACATCTGTACGCTCAACTGCGGCATCTGAAATACCGATTGTCTGCAAAGCCTGAAAAACATGAGCCAACTGCGTAGCAGAATTCACCTCCAACATGTAAGATTTAGAGGTAGCCACATCTTTTTTCAGCTGAGCATTCATCATATCCTGCACAACCAATTTTTTATCTACATCAATCCCTAAATCTTTCAACCGGCGCACCATATCTTTCTCTTGTTGAAGCACGGTCGTTTTTCCTTTGGAATCCTGCTCGTTGATCGTAATCCGAACATAAATCTCATCAGGGGCAACCTCCATCTCCGCACGACCTGTCACTTCGATATAAGGCTGATCCAAAAAGGTTTTCTGCTGGGCAAACAGTGGAGACGCCATCAACAGTGCCGCCACCACAATCATCATTCGTTTCATAATCTACATTTTTATTGATTAACGTTATTTGATCTGTAGAATGTAATAGATATAAGATCAAATCACTCATTCAAACTATTCAACGACCCATCGTGTTCAAACACCTATAGGACCATTTACTAATGCTACATCGAAGACAAAATACATTTGTAAATGCAACCGCACTGAACACTTACAGAACAAAAAACAGACCGAAACCAACAGATGATTCCATCTGTTCAATTCTCTTGCTGCTATTTCAGCAAAAAGCGAACGCGTACCGAGCTGTTGAATGTAACTTTCTGAAATTCGAGCACAGGGGCTACTTCAGCTACAACTTCCCGCACCTCGGCTATTGCATAATCCCTTGTGCTCATATTCATATATTCGTAGGGAGAAGTGGTGTAATCTTGCACATACAGTGCTTTCCCAAGCTCCTGACCCAATGCATTTGCAAGAACGAGTGCGTTCTGACGAGCATTTTGAGCCGCTTCAGCACGAATTTTCTGAATCAACTCCTCCTTATTCGAAACATCAACGCTTTCTATCTCAGCTTGCGCGATTCCGATTGCCTGCAAGGCTTGAAAAACATGCGCCAGTTGCGTAGCAGAGTTTACCTCCAATCGATACATTTTGAAAGTTGTCACTTTATTGGATTTCAACGCAGAATTGAACAACTCCTGTACAACGAGCTTCTTTTCCACATCAATACCTAACGCATCGAATCGTTGCACCATCTCTTTCTCTTGTTGAAGAACAGTCTCCTGTCCTTTGGAGTCCCCATCAATGGTAATCTGAACATAAATTTTATCAGGAACTACCTCTACTTCAGCTCGACCTGACACCTCGATATAAGGTTGATCCATCACATTTGTCTGTTGAGCATACAGCGCAGTTGTCAGCATCAAGGCCGCAACCAAAACCATTCCTCTTTTCATAAATCGATGATTTAAACGGTTACTATTAAATAGACGTTCATTGTTGCAAAAATGTTGCAGCGATAAATTTATTATTTAGTTGCACGAGCTTTTTTCTCTCGTTTGGTCATCTCCTGGGTAACCAACTCTTCAGATAACACCGCTTGATACGATTTTCCGGAATTTAACTTTTGATCTCCATCTGCCGTACGAAAAAGAGGATTAAGATCTACCGTCTCAAATGCTTTCGTATAGGTGTATGTATTACCCTTCTCAAAAATTCTGCCTGCCAAATGACTTAACCTGAGATCGACAGCATAGTGCGTCGAGTCAATTGCTCCGGCACAACCCAACGGCGTATCGGGAAACACCGTTTCACCCACCTGTACCCCAATGGTTCCTCGAGTGAAACCATAATAAACGGCATACGATCCATCTTGGTGTTCAACCACCACATAATTAATGCCTTAATTGGCTATTACACCATATTTACTCTCTGGGGCGTTCTGGTCGCCGATAATTACAACCAAGCCTTTACGCGCTGCATAGATTGTATCTGCACGGTTGAACATAAACCGATATACCAATGGATTACCTCTCAATGAGGCATGAAAAGCCGTCGTATTCGGTGGAGCCTGAGGAGGAATAGACACCTTAGTATCTCTCAAGGCAGGACTATAGGGTAATCGATAAACAAAAGACATGTCAGGCCTTGCGCGCCAATCTCCCAAAGCGAGCATATACCGCCATCCACATTGGGTAGAGATATATGACCCTCTGTTTTTCAACGTAATCAATGGGCCACTGGAACGTACCGTTGCCCGATAACGTGGGGGTACAGCCAAATTGGTTGCGTTGACAAATTCGACTGCAATGGAATAAGTGCCGATCCATTTTTTGTCGGCTGTAACAACCAGATCACCATTTTCATTGAATTCGGCATTCAACTCAATGATGTCTTCAATACGTTGGGCATGTGCTGAGGTGACACTCGGAAATACACCAGCACCCAACATCCATAAACATGTCGGGAGTTTCATAGTGCACAGGAGTTAGTAGGTCAGTCTTTAAATATAGTGCTAACTCCTGAAAAAATCAAATCAACGGCGCACTAATTGCACTACATTTTCAACATGATGCGTATGCGGGAACATATCCACCGGCTGGATACGTGTAACACGATAATCTGCATCGAAAATAGCAATATCCCGAGCTTGTGTCGCCGGGTTACAACTTACATAGACAATGCGCTGGGGAGCAGCCCGTAATACGGTATGAGCCACATCCTCGTGAATTCCGGCGCGCGGCGGGTCAAGGATCACCACATCGGGACGACCATTCTCCTCGATAAAACGGTCATTTAGGACATCCTTCATATCACCGGCATAGAACACCGTATTGTCAATCCCGTTCAAGGCCGAATTGACCTTGGCATCCTCAATCGCTTCGGGCACATACTCGACACCGACCACCTTGCGACAACGACGAGCCACAAAATTGGCAATCGTTCCTGTTCCAGTATAGAGGTCATAAACCACTTCATTGCCGGTCAACTCAGCAAACTCTCGCGCAACTTTATACAGTTCATAAGCCTGCGCCGAATTGGTCTGATAGAACGATTTGGGACCAATTTTGAATTGCAGACCCTCCATCTGCTCAAAGATATGGTCACGTCCTTTGAAACAACGAATATCCAGATCTCCAATCGTATCGTTGAACTTCGTGTTGACCACATACATCAAGGAGGTGATTTGCGGGAATAGCTCTGCGATATGGTTCATTAATTTGTCGATCCGCTCCTGCTCGTCGCCACCGAATACAACAATTACCATCACCTCTCCGGTCGAAGCGGTACGGATAATCAGATTTCGCATCAACCCAACATGCTCGCGCACATTATAGAACGAGTAGCCGTTGGCAACACAAAACTCCCGAATCGCCATACGAATCTGATTCGAAGGGTCTGCCTGCAGCCAACATTTCCGAATGTCCAACACTTTATCAAACATGTTGGGAATATGAAAACCCAACGCTTCGCTATCAGCAAAAGTCTCTCCAGAGGCCACCTCTTCGTCAGTCAACCAGCGTTTGTTGCAAAAGGTAAATTCGAGTTTATTACGATAAAAAAGCTGTTTGGCAGAACCGAGAATCGGACTGATCGGAGGCAACTCTACCTTCCCGATCCGAGACAATTGATCGGCCACCTGCTGCTGTTTGAACTCGAGTTGCCGATCGTAAGGCAAATGTTGCCATTTGCAACCACCACAGACTCCATAGTGTTCACATACAGGATCTACCCGCCAAGGAGAACGTTTGACAAAACGAACGATATACCCCTCCATGTACCGACGTCGTTTGGTGCGAATCTGTACATCGACAACATCGCCCGGTACAGCCATCGGAACAAAAACCACTACATCGTTATAGCGCCCCAGCGCTTTCCCTTCTGCCGCTATGGAAATGATCTCAAGCGACTCTATCAGCGGATAATTTGCCTTTTTTCTTGCCACTTTTGCTGCATATTTGTTTCCCGCAAAGATAGTAATCCCTATCTTTGTATGAAATTCTATGATTCGCAATGAATCAAAATTTTTAGAAACAACGAGCAGCTATGATAAAAGTAGGAGTACTTCCCTTCAATCCTTTTCAGGAGAATACGATCATACTTTCAGACGAAAGTGGCGAATGCGTCATCGTTGATGCCGGCAACTACAATCCCCAAGAGGATGCCGCTCTCTCCAAATACATTACAGACAACGGACTTAAACCAGTCATGGCCGTTAATACCCACGGACATGTGGATCACATGCTGGGTGTCAACTACGTCAAGGAGACCTATGGCATTCCTTTTGCCATCCACGGCAAGGATAAATTCCTGATCGACTCAGCCCCAACCCATGGAGCCATTTACGGTTTCAAGGTGGATAAGGTTCCCACCGTAGATATCGACCTGGAAGGTCAGAAAGCGTTGAAGTTCGGCAATACCGTTTTTCAGATTATCGAAACACCAGGACACACCCCCGGACATGTTGCCTTCTACAATCCGGAAAACAAACTGTTGCTGACCGGTGACACACTCTTCAGAGAGAGCATTGGCCGAACCGATTTGCCAGGCGGTGATTACAGTTGGATCATGCGCAGCATACTGGACAAACTGATTCCGCTGGGTGATGATGTGCACTTCTACCCCGGACATGGCATGGAGAGTACGATTGGACACGAATCTCTTTACAATCCGTTTGTCACCGAAGTCCTCAACCACGAGATCAACTACAAATAAACCATTTGACCATGCGTATTGACATTCTGACCGTCGTGCCCGAACTGTTGGTATCGCCGCTCAACGAATCGATTCTCAAACGGGCCCAACGCAAAGGTCTTGTTGAAATAGTGATTCACAATCTGCGCGATTACACCTTCGACAAATACCGGCAGGTGGATGACTATCCTTTCGGTGGAGAGGCAGGTATGGTCATGAAACCCGAACCTATTTTCCGTTGTATTGAACAACTTCAGGCTGAGCGCCACTACGACGAAATCATCTACACTTCGCCTGATGGCATCCAGTACAACCAACATGAAGCCAACCGGTTCTCGACTCTGGAAAACATTATTATCCTTTGCGGACACTACAAAGGGATCGACTATCGGGTTCGGGAACATCTGATCACCCGAGAAATCTCGATCGGAGATTATGTACTTACCGGCGGTGAATTGGCTGCAGCCATCATTGCCGACAGTGTAGTACGCGTAATTCCGGGTGCAATCGGAGATGAGGCATCGGCATTGACCGACAGTTTTCAAGATAATTTGCTTGCCCCGCCGGTATATACACGCCCGGCCGATTTCCGAGGCTGGAAAGTACCCGATGTATTGTTGTCGGGCAATCCGAAAGAGATCGCCAAATGGCAAGAGGAACAGGCTTTCGAACGTACAGAACGGCTACGTCCCGACCTGCTCGACCCCACCATTAAAAAATAACAACGTTTAAGTATTTGTCAATTAGGAAATGACAGGCAACATAATGGTCATGCTGTTCTTCTGAGCATTATTTATTTTTGACCATTCTGCCACACACAGTCGCCAAACACCCAATACATAAAAAGAGTTGAGTCGGGTTCGTTTCAATCTTTTACGATAATCCTCAATTGCACAAGTATATACTCACAAAACAACTGATAACACTATGCGCTACTATCTGATTGCAGGAGAAGCATCGGGCGATCTGCACGGGTCGAACCTGATCCACGGCATTCGCAAAGCAGATCCGGAAGCGGTTTTCCGTTTTTGGGGCGGCGACAAAATGGCTGAAGCCGGAGGTGCGGAAAATCTGGCTATGCATTACAAAAATGCTTCATTTATGGGCTTTACGGAGGTATTACTCCACCTGCGCACCATATTCCGACAGATAGACGAATGCAAGGCTGATATCACCGCTTTCCAACCCGATGTGTTAATTCTGATCGACTACGCCGGCTTCAATCTCCGCATAGCCCGTTTCGCTAAAGAGGTCGGTATTCCCACCTATTACTATATTGCGCCGAAAGTGTGGGCATGGAAAGAGTCGCGCATCAAAAAGATCCGCAAATATGTGGATCGGCTGTTCGTGATCTTCCCGTTTGAAATCGAGTATTTCCGCAATGAAGGAATTGAACCTATATACGAAGGGAATCCGCTGATCGATGCCATTGATCAACGTCGTTCCGCCCTACTGCCTCGAGAGGAGTTCATCGCCAAAAACCATCTCGACAAACGTCCGATTATAGCTTTGCTGGCAGGAAGCCGGCGTTCAGAAATCGGATACAATTTGCCTTTCATGGTCGAACTCTCGAAACTCTATCCACAATATCAATTTGTTGTGGCGGGTGTCTCCTGGCTCGACCGATCAATCTACACTCCCTACTTACAAGGCAGTGATGTACGTTACATCTGCGATGAAACTTACGAGCTTCTGGCTGTCAGCGAAGCAGCCGTAGTCACCTCAGGAACCGCCACATTGGAGACGGCGCTGCTCGGTGTACCGCAAATTGTCTGCTACCGTCGTGATTGGGCGTCAATGCTGATCGGTAAGGCATTTTTAAAAATTCCGTACGTTTCGCTGGTTAACCTGGTTTTGCACCGAGAAGCTGTTCGGGAGTTGCTGCAACACCATATGAACATGAAAAATGCAACTGCAGAGTTGGAGGCGATTCTCCCAGGTGGCAGCAAACATGAACGGATGATGGCGGATTATGCCCAACTGCAAGAACTGATCGGACACAAACACCCCTCCGACAAATTCGCAGCCAGAATGGTCGAGTTCCTGCGCAAAGATCGGCAAAACTGCACCACACAATCCTAACCTTTATTGTCAACACAGCAACATGAAAATCATCTGCATCGGACGCAACTATGCACAACATGTCGTGGAGCTCGATCACACTCGTGAGCTACCCAAAGTGCCGCAATTTTTCATGAAACCCGATACCGCACTACTGCGCAACAACGATCCATTTTATGTCCCCGATTTCAGCCAAGAGGTGCACTATGAAACGGAGCTGGTGGTCAAGATCAATCGCGTGGGTCGGGCTATTGCCGAACGTTTTGCGCCGCGCTATTATGCTGAAGTGGGATTGGGCATCGATTTCACCGCACGTGATCTGCAACGCAACTGCATAGCTCAAGGGCTTCCGTGGGAGATTGCCAAAGCGTTCGACCATTCTGCAGCTCTTTCCCCAGAGTTCATTCCATTAGCCGAATTGGGCGGGGATGTTCAAAACCTGCACTTTGAGATGCGTCTCAACGGAGAGTTACGCCAACACGGCTTCACGGGAGATATGATCTTTTCCGTCAATCGAATCATCTCCTACGTTTCACGGTTCGTCACGTTGAAAATGGGTGATCTGATCTATACCGGCACCCCGGTAGGAGTCGGTCCTGTCAAACCGGGAGATAGACTCACCGCCTCACTCGAAAAACAGACACTGCTTGACTTTGACATCCGGTAATGAGAACGATTGAAGACATTGCCACATCACAACCGGCAGCGTTTTTTTAATAAATAAGCATAAAAAATCTGTCCCGCCTGAGTGCACAGATTTTCAGAGATTATTACAGATATGCTGTTACACGAAAAATTACAATCCTACCGTCTAATTTTAGCCAGCCACTCCCCACGCCGTCAACAACTGCTTCGCGATGCAGGGCTGTCGTACTTGCTGGCTGACAAATATGAGGTCGAGGAGAACTACCCCGCCACACTGCCAGCAGCGGATGTACCCCGTTTTTTGTCCAAGCTCAAATCCGAGAGTTATCCCATCCCGCTCGAAAGCAATGACATTCTCATTACAGCAGATACCGTTGTCATTTTGGATGATCGGATTATCGGCAAACCGCAAGATCGGGCCGATGCTATCGCAACCTTACAAGCCCTCAGCGGCCGAACGCATCGGGTAATTACCGGCGTCACATTACGCAGCAGCAAGCAGTGCTATTCATTCGACTCACAGACCGATGTCCATTTCGGGCCGCTCAGTGACGAACAGATCGAATATTATATCGACACCTACAAACCATTTGACAAAGCCGGTGCATACGGCATCCAGGAGTGGATCGGCTATGTGGCGATTCAAGGTATCGACGGCTCCTTTTACAATGTGATGGGACTGCCAATCCAAAAATTGTACAATGAATTAGACCGTTTTATTGATCAACTGTAGTCAAAAATTCAAGAGCTTTACGCAATTTCCCTGACCGCAATCTATCCAAGGTGACTTTGCGAACGTATGCTTGCTGGAATCACAAGATGCTGACAGTTAGCTCCAGTAACTGAACCTGTTACACAATAAAAATTCGGCAATCTTAACGATAAGAATACAAAAAACATCAAACGAAAAGTAAAACGTTAACACCAAATAAAACTATCGAAAACCGAAACATGAAAAAGACCGTTTTATTGCTCTTGGCCGCACTCTGCCTGAAGAGTGCACCCGCAGTGGCTGATGAGGGCATGTGGGTTCCGGCCTTGCTCCAATCCCGCATCAAAGAGATGCAAACCAAAGGGTGCAAGATCTCCGCAGAGGAGATTTACAGCATCAACCAAGCCTCCCTTAAGGATGCCGTCCTACTTTTTGGTACAGGATGTACTGGAGAAGTGATCTCCGATGAGGGGCTTTTCTTAACCAACCACCATTGCGGCTACTACTTTATCGGCTCGCACAGCAGTGTCGAACATGACTACCTGACCAACGGTTTCTGGGCCATGAACCGCTCCGAAGAGCTGCCCAACCCGGGATTAACCGTATCGTTTTTGATCCGGATGGAGGATGTGACAGTCCAGGCACTGAAAGGAGTAAGCGAAAAAATGTCGCAACAGGAGCGTGAGGCTAAAATCAAGGCAAACTCAGCTAAACTGATTGAGAAAGCAACGAAAAACACCCATTATGACGCCACGGTAGAACCATTCTATTACGGCAATCAATATTTTCTGTTTGTTTACGAAAAATTCCGCGACATCCGTTTGGTGGCAGCCCCTCCCTCGTCAATCGGCAAATTCGGCGGTGACACCGACAACTGGATGTGGCCACGCCACACCGGTGACTTCTCGATGTTCCGCATCTATGCCGATAAGGACAATAAACCGGCTGACTACTCGAAAGACAATGTCCCGTACCGTCCACGCCGCTCTTTTACCATCTCTTTAGCTGGCGTACAGGAGGGTGATTTCACCATGGTGTACGGTAACCCAGGACGTACGATGCAATATGTGACATCGGATGCAATCGACTACGTTGTTAACCACGGCAATCCGGCCAAAATCAAGCTGCGCACAATGCGTCTCGAAATCATGAATGCCGAACAGGCCAAAGATCCTGCGACCCGTATTGCGTATGCAGCAAAGAATGCTCGTGTTTCGAACCAGTGGAAAAAGTGGCAAGGTGAAAGCAAAGGACTCAAACGCCTTGGCACATTGGACAAGAAAAAGGCATTTGAGGCTCAATTCACAGCATGGGCTGCCGACAAGCCGCTCTATCGCGATATTCTGAATCAACTGCATACCCTGTACTCACAACTGGAGCCCTACGCATTTGCACGGGATTACTATCAGGAGGCCTACCAGGCAATCGAGATGACCCAATTTGCACAAAACGCAGCCAAAAATATCTACAAACCCAATGCGATAAAGGCTGGCGACGGCTTCTTCAAAAACTATTCGCAAACAATCGACCGTCTCAGTACCAAAGCTGTACTGGCCGAATACCTGAAAGATGTACCGGCAGAATGGACACCAACCTATTTCCGAGAAGCTGTTGACAAAGCCGGCGGTATTGATGCCTTTGTTGATACCTTGTTTGCTCAGAGCCACTTTTCCACCCTTGAGCGGTACAAAGCTCTGGCCGCTGCCGATTCTGCCACAAAAGCTCAACTGTTGCAAAACGATCCGGCCTTGCTGCTGGCCGACGCTTTCGACACCTTCTACAACACCCGAGTGGACAGCGCCTACAAAGCCATCAACCGGGAGATCAACACGCTCTATCGCCTCTACATGAAGGGGCAGATGGAGATGCAGCCCGATCATGTCTTCTATCCCGATGCCAACCTCACGCTGCGCGTATCTTATGGAACCGTAGAAGGATATCATCCGCTGGATGGGGTCTATTACGAACCAATCTCGACCATCGATGGCATTATGGAGAAAGATAACCCCGATATCTATGACTACAACATTCCACAACGACTGCGTGATCTGTACAAGACCAAAGATTACGGTCGTTGGGGTGTCAACGGTTCGGTACCAGTCTGCTTTATGGCCACCAACCACACCACTGGAGGTAACTCGGGAAGTCCTGTGGTAAACCGATGGGGAGAGCTGATCGGCATCAACTTCGACCGTACATGGGAGAGTACGATGAGTGATTACGAATTCGATCCGACCAAATGTCGCAATATTATCGTCGATATCCGATACGTGCTTTTTGTTATCGACCGCATCGGGGATGCAGGTTACCTGCTCGACGAAATGCATTTTGCAGATAAACATTAATGTCCACAAACGGGTTGCCGAAATAATCGGCAACCCGTTTTCTTTAACGCTCTGTCGCAACTGTAAATTATACAATAAGAGGTTTGCTTACCCCAAAGTGTCCGAACATATTACATGCAGTTATCTGATCAACCGCCGAAAGACACTCAGACTCTAAACAAGCGCAAAAGACGGACAGGACAACCCTACACCTGAGCTAATATCTACGCCCATTTTCAAAAAACTATAAAACAATCGGACCATGCAAAACGATAAAAAAACGCAATCCGGATGGAAGGTACTACATAGCGAATACCTCTCGCGCAAGCCCTGGTTTACGGTTCGGTGCGACCATCTGAAGCTGCCCAATGGCAATGAGATTCCCAATTACTATGTGTTGGAATATCCCGACTGGATCAATGTCCTGGCCATCACAAAGGACCAGAAATTTGTCTTTGTCAAACAATACCGACACGCTTTAGGGATAACGGCTTATGAACTTTGTGCCGGCGTCTGCGAAACCAGCGATGCTTCACCGTTGGAGTCTGCTAAACGTGAACTGAGCGAAGAGACCGGTTACGGCAACGGCACCTGGCAGGAGTATATGGTGATCTCGGGCAATCCAGGATCGACCAACAATTTGACACACTGTTTTTTGGCAACGGATGTAGAACCTATCACAACGCAACATCTCGAACCGACCGAAGAGATGACCGTACACCTGCTATCACTCGACGAGGTCAAAACACTACTGCGTACCGACGCAATCAAACAGGCTCTACATGCCGCTCCTCTGTGGAAATATATGGCCGACAACAGATTATGGTAAACAGTTCGTATCCTCCACAATAAAAAAGCCCGACTGATCATAGAGTCGGGCTTTTTTTATTCTTATTGATAATGTTTTAGCGCATACACGCTATAATCTAATCGGTTCGCTACTGTTTTTCGATCGCAGAGATCACGCCTGCCAACAGTTTCCAGAATTTGTCCACTGTGGCAATCTCAAGACGTTCATCTGGAGAATGCACTCCACGCAATGTCGGACCGAAAGAGACCATCTCCAGGTGGGGATACTTCTCCAAAAAGAGGCCGCACTCTAAACCGGCATGAATAGCGCGAACTTTTGGCGCTTTATTAAACAGATCCTGATAAGTTTTTTCTGTCAAACGCAACAGGTAGGAATCGGGATTTGGATTCCACCCCGGATAACCATCCGAATGAATCACGTCGGCTCCTGCCAATCTCAATACAGCCTCTACTGATGCTGCTGCCTCATCGCGTGCACTGCCCACAGAAGAGCGCTGCGAAGTGGTCACCACGATCACTCCCCGTTCTGGGAATTTCACAGAGGCCAGATTCGTAGAGGTTTCGACCAGCCCCTCAACTGCATGGCTCATTGCCAATACTCCATTGGGCAGGCCGCAAATGGCATCCAACAGACGACGTTGTGTGGCAAGATCTACCACTTCGGCAGGAGCGGTCTCTTCGGCCAGCATGATTTCAAACGAGGGGTCAGTTACCGCATATTCGGCCAATACATCAGCCTTATACGTTTCGAAATAGGCCAACATCGGTTTTACATACTCAACCGGAACACCAAACAGCGCTGACGCCTCTCTCGGAATGGCATTGCGCAAATTTCCGCCGTTGAAATCAGCCAAACGCAAGGCAAAGGCCGCCGTCCCGTAAGCGAGGAAACGGTTCAACAACTTATTTGAATTGCCTCGGCCCTTTTCGATATCGTCACCGGAGTGCCCACCTTTAAGTCCGAACAGATGGATACGGAACCATACCAATCCGGCAGGTGCAGGTTCCGGAGTATAATGAAACGTTCCCAATGTATCCAGACCGCCTGCACAACCAATAAAAATCTCGCCTTCATCTTCCGAATCAAGATTGATCAGATATTTACCGGTCAACATTTCGTCTCCCAAACCGAATGCACCGGTCAAACCGGTCTCCTCATCGACCGTGAAAAGCGCCTCAATCGGACCATGCTCCACGTTCGAATCGGTCAACATGGCCAATGCTGCAGCCATACCGATTCCACAATCAGCACCGAGCGTCGTTCCTTCGGCACGTACCCATTCACCATCAATACGGGTACGGATTGTATCCTTCTCAAAATCGAACTCGACATCGCCATTTTTTTCGCATACCATATCCATATGGCTCTGTAAAATTACCGTCGGATATGTTTCGCGCCCGGCTGTCGCAGGTTTACGAATTACGACATTACCAGTAGCATCCTCAGCATGCTCAAGGTTATGCCGTTTTGCAAATTCTACCAAATATGCACGAATTTTTCCCTCCTTTTTTGAAGGGCGTGGGACCTGCGTAATTTCATCAAAATACTGCCACACCGCACGGGGTGACAAGTTTGCTATTTCTGACATGGAAACTCTGTTTTGTATTTTCAAGAGGTAAAATTAGCCATTATTTCGTTATTTTGCATCCAAAATAACAGACATATGAATTTCAGAATCGGTCACGGATATGATGTGCACGCACTGGCTCCAGGATTGGAGTTGTGGTTAGGCGGAATTCGGATAGAATATGAATTGGGTTGTGTTGCCCATTCCGATGGGGATGTAATCATCCATGCCCTATGTGATGCCTTGCTGGGAGCGGCAGCATTGGGAGATATCGGATTGCATTTCCCTGACAACTCGGATACCTATAAAGGTATAGACAGTAAAATTTTGTTACGCAAGACTACCGAATTATTGGCCAGTCATGGTTACCGAATCGGGAATGTGGACTGTACACTTTGTTTGCAACGGCCCAAAGTTCGTCCTCACATCAATACCATGCGGCAAACATTAGCCAACGTGATGGAGATTGCGGTTGAGAACGTCTCGGTCAAGGCAACGACCACCGAAAAATTGGGTTTTGTAGGACGTCAAGAGGGTGTCGAAGCTCACGCTGTAGCCTTAATCTACAAAGAATAAAAATTACACAAGACCCCATTTCAGACCTTACCTCAACGGATGAGAGGAATCAGTCAGTCTCACCACGCTTTTTCTTGTTATCTTCCCCCGGCGCGTTTTAGAACACCGGCCGATCATATCTTTACGTGCTGACTTTCAATCTCGCTTTTTGGGCAACTGCATGATCTGCTCATAAGAGAGTTGCGTAAAATCATCAACCAAAATATCGTAGTCAGGAATCTGATCGCGGGTAAATGTAGTTGCCAGTGCCACAGCAGCCATACCTGCACGACGAGCAGCCTCGATACCGACAGGGGCATCTTCAATTACTACACATTCTGACGGATCGAGTCCCAATAATTTCGCAGCCAACAGATAGACTTCGGGATCGGGTTTACCGTGCGAAATCATATCCCCATTGGCAATCGCATCGAAATACTCAGCAATGTGACAACGTGACAGTACAAAATTCACATTACGCGTATTGCCTGAAGAACCGACTGAAATTCGAATACCGTGTGCTTTCAGACTTTTCAAGAAGTCGACTAAACCACGCGTCGGAGCAATACTTTTTTCAAAATTGGACCGATACAGTTGCTCTTTCTCCAACGAAAGTTCAGCCACAGAGTGTTTTTCCAACAATTCGGGTGCCTGACGGGCAAAAATCATATCGTTGGTCATACCGAAACAACACATGAACTTCTCTCGATCGAACGGGACACCATATTTGGCAAACAGTTGTTCAAACGCCTCAATGTGCGCGTCACGATTGTCAACCAACACGCCGTCCATATCAAAAATTACCCCTTTGATCATCTTTATATCCATTTTGCAAACGCCGCAAAGATAATCCATTTCCCTAATTCTCTCATCTTGCCATTTCAAGTTTTCATCCCACGACTGAACAAGGTTTACCGGATCATATCGTGTTTTTTGCTGCTATCCATTCCTAAATGCACCATTTCACACCCGTCATCCGAGGCAGCAAACGACATCTCACAACCTTCCTGCGAAATAAAGATGTCGGCAACGTAAAGACCAAGCATATAAAAAAATAGTATCTTTGCAGGAGGAAATTTAGGCAAAAACGATTCGATTCAAAATTCGATGTACCACCATGAATATTCCCGAAAAGACGATCGAGCGACTCAGTGAATATCGCCGCACCCTGCTGTCTTGTCATGAGCAGGGCATTACTCATATTTTTTCACACGTCTTGGCCGGCATTCATGGCATTACAGCAGTGCAGGTCCGTCGTGATTTGATGCTGATCGGTTTTTCAAGTGACACGAAGAAAGGATACGATGTCGAAGTACTGATCGATTTTATCAGCAACATTCTCGATAATCGCAGTGTGGTCAACATTGGAGTGATCGGAATGGGACACCTTGGTCAAGCATTGACCAAATATTTTAACGGGCGCCGCTCAAAATTAAAAATTGTCACCGCTTTCGATGTCGATCCCGAAAAAGTTGGACATGAAATCGACCACATTCCCTGCTACCCGATGGAACGTTTTGAAGAGATCGTCGAACAACACGATATAAAAATTGTGATTCTCTCTCCCCCAACGGCCGTCGCTTCACAACTGGTTGTACCGATTATTAATGCAGGAATCAAAGGGGTTTTGAATTTCACCTCTATGCCATTGAATTTTCCACGTGGTATCTTTGTCGAAAATTACGACATCACCACCCTACTTGAAAAGGTAGCCTATTTTGTCAAAGAGGCTGAAGAGAACAACCTGTAACATGCGAATTTTTCACGGATTCGACAACCTTGCACCAATCTCCAAACCGATCGTCACTATCGGTTCGTATGATGGTGTGCACCATGGCCATCGTGAGATTTTATCTCATGTCTGTAAATTGGCCCGACAGCAGTCCGGAGAAAGCGTTGTCATCACCTTCCATCCCCACCCTCGCTTGGTTCTGCACAAGAATCAAACTTTGCGTCAGCTCAATACACTGCCTGAGAAGTTGGAACTATTGGCACGAGTGGGAATCGACAATGTACTCATTATTCCATTCACAGAGGCATTCAGTCGTTTGCAGGCCGAAGAGTTCGTACATGACTATTTGGTTCAAAAGCTTCATATCGACACTTTGGAAATCGGCTACGATCATCATCTTGGGCATGGTCAACAGGGAGATTTCAATGCACTCGAAAAGTTTGCCGAACGGTATGGATTCCGACTTCAACAGATTCCACAACAGCGTGTTGATGACCATAAAGTCAGCTCTACCATTATCCGCCAATTAATCGCCTCGGGACATCTAACGGAAGCTGCCCGTTACTTAGACACATACTACCCATTAAGCGGTTATTTGAACCGTGACGGTCTGCTTACGGGTGTTGAAAGTGTTAAATTATTACCTCCTCCAGGTGCTTATCCATGCTTACTCTACCCTCACTTCATCCCCCAATCCGAAAGCGATTTCAATGAAGTAACCTCTGACGGAAGATGGAATCCACTAAATCATTCACAGGTAATCCAATCTAACTCTATTTGCCATACGCCTAACTATTCACCAAATAAAACAGCTGAATCGCTGTCAACACATACATCGCTGACAATTGATCAGAACGGCAACCTCTCGATTTCTCAAGATAACCTCTCCGAAATTTGGGCTAAAATAGGATCATCGTATTTAGATAAAACAGAGGCTGAGGCCCCTATGAACGGATGTGACAGCGACTTCGCCAAATTACATTTCGCCGTCCGCGTAGAATTTGTTTAAATTACCTCGATAAGGTGTGGATTTTTCACCGGATTTTTTGTAATTTTGCCCAAATTTAAACTATTCCAACATGTCGTTCATTACTGATAAGGTTCAGACCGAAGGACTCACATTCGATGATGTCCTGCTTATCCCGGCTTATTCGGAAGTGCTTCCCCGCGAGGTATCGATCACTTCGCGTTTTTCTCGTAATGTACTCATCAATACCCCGATCGTTTCGGCCGCTATGGATACCGTGACCGAAGCTGAGCTGGCAATCGCTATCGCCCGTGAAGGAGGTATCGGTGTGATTCACAAAAATATGAGTATCGCAGAGCAAGCCGCACAGGTACGCAAGGTCAAACGTGCCGAGAACGGCATGATCTACGACCCCATCACCATCGGCAAAGACAATACCGTAGGCGATGCCCTGATGCTGATGAAAGAGAACCACATCGGCGGCATTCCGGTTGTAACGGAAGATCAGACCTTGATCGGTATCGTGACCAACCGTGACTTGCGTTTCCAACGTGACATGCACCGTCCGATCGACGAGGTGATGACCAAAGACAAACTGATCACCACACACAACCCCGACCTGAAACATGCATCTGAGATTTTGTTGCAGAATAAGATCGAGAAACTGCCTGTTGTGGATGAAAAAGGTCGTCTGATCGGTCTGTTGACCTATAAAGATATTACCAAAGTTCAAGCTAATCCTAACGCTTGCAAAGATGACAAGGGTCGTCTGCGTGTAGCGGCTGGTGTCGGTATTACTCACGACACCATGGAGCGTGTAGATGCCCTGTATGAAGCAGGCGTTGATGCAATTGTGATCGATACAGCACACGGTCACCAGATCAATGTCCCCAACATGCTCAAACGTGTTAAGGCAAAATATCCTGATCTGGACGTTGTAGTCGGCAATATCGCTACGGCTGAAGCAGCCAAAATGTTGGCTGAAGCCGGTGCAGATGGTGTAAAAGTCGGAATCGGTCCGGGTTCGATCTGTACGACCCGTATCATTGCCGGTATCGGTATGCCACAGCTGACAGCTATTTATGATGTGGCCAAGGCTCTTAAAGGCACTGGAATTCCGGTTATCGCAGACGGAGGTTTGCGTTATTCCGGTGATATTGTCAAAGCTTTGGCTGCCGGTGCGGATTCAGTTATGGCAGGCTCTATGTTTGCCGGTGTAGAGGAATCACCCGGAGAAACCATTATTTACAACGGACGTAAATTCAAAGCATACCGAGGCATGGGCTCTCTCGAGGCCATGCAACACGGTTCAAAGGACCGCTACTTCCAGGATATGGAAAGCGACATCAAGAAGTTGGTTCCGGAAGGTATCGCAGCACGCGTACCATACAAAGGTTCACTCAAAGAGGTGATCTACCAGCTGATTGGTGGTTTACGCGCCGGTATGGGTTATTGCGGAGCTAAAGACATTGCAGCTTTGAAAAATGCCCGTTTCGTACGTATCACTCACTCCGGTATGTTGGAGAGCCACCCGCATGATGTAACAATCACACGTGAAGCTCCGAATTATACTCGTGGAGAGTAAATCTGATCACAGATGATTACACGCGACATACAACTTCGGGTCCGCTATTATGAGACCGACTGCATGGGCATCGTGCACCACTCAAATTACATCCGTTTTTATGAAGTGGCACGTACCGAAATGTTACGTGAATTCGGCACGACCTACCAGGAGATGGAACAGGCGGGAGTGATGCTCCCCGTTTTGGATGTTCAAGCTCACTATATCAGTCCGGCTTATGACGATGACCTGCTGACGATCCGGGTCACTTTGGCTGAAATGCCTAAGGTGAAGATGCGTTTCGATTTCGAGATCTATCGCGAAAATGGAGATCGGATCAACACCGGAACCGTAACGCTTGCATTCATGAATAGTGTGACACGTCGTGCATGTCGTGCTCCGAAATATTTTCTGGACCTGTTGAAGCCCTATTTTCCCGAAGCATAATTAGGCTGAACAGATCATAAAAGTCGCATACGGGCGGCGGATTGACAGAGTTGTCGGTCCGCCGCCCGTCATTTTCTGTCAAAATGACACTTAAAATCAGATGGCATACCTTTTGATCTCCCCTTGATGCCTGTAAGGCCAAAATATGACAAAACCAAAAAACAGATAACCATGCAAAACGGAAAAATCGGAGTTACTACTGAAAACATCTTCCCGATTATCAAACAATTTCTCTATTCTGATCACGATATTTTTCTGCGTGAATTGATTTCAAATGCGGTTGATGCCACTCAGAAGCTCAAGACATTGGCATCGATCGGAGAGTTTAAAGGCGAATTAGGAGACCTGACGATCCATGTCAAATTGGATGAAGCAGCCAAAACATTGACAATTTCGGATCGTGGTATCGGTATGACTGCAGAAGAGATTGACAAATACATCAACCAAATTGCCTTTTCCGGAGCAGAAGAGTTCTTAGCCAAATATAAAAACCAGAACATTATCGGTCACTTCGGATTGGGTTTCTACTCAGCTTTCATGGTCTCCGACAAGGTAGAGATCATTACCCACTCTTGGAAAGAGAATAGCAAAACGATGGGGTGGAGCTGCGATGGATCACCGGAATACACGCTGAAAGAGTCAGAAAACGAACGTGATCGTGGAACAGATATCATTCTGCATCTTTCGGAAGACAGCTTGGAGTTCAACAACCGTGATCGCATTCACGAGATTTTGAAAAAACACTGCAGTTTCCTGCCTGTTCCTATTGCCTTCGGCAAAGTCAGAGAGTGGAAAGATGGCAAATATGTCGATACTGACAAAGACGACATCATTAACGACACCGAACCACTGTGGACCAAGAAACCTGCGGATATTAAACCGGAAGAGTACCTGGCTTTCTACCATAAGCTCTACCCGATGGCCGAAGATCCGCTGTTCTACATCCACTTGAACATCGACTACCCGTTCAATTTGACCGGTATTCTCTATTTCCCGAAGATTCGCAACAACTTCGAGATTCAGAAAAACAAAATCCAACTCTATTCGAATCAGGTTTTCGTAACAGATTCCGTAGAGGGCATTGTACCGGAATTCTTAACGTTGCTGCACGGTGTGATCGATTCACCGGACATTCCTTTGAATGTCTCACGTAGCTATTTGCAGAGCGATTCAAACGTTAAGAAGATCTCCAGCTACATCACCCGTAAAGTGGCTGATCGGTTGAGTGAAATCTTCAAACAGGAGCGTGCCGAATACGAAAGCAAGTGGGACAACCTCAAAATCTTCATCGAATACGGAATCATTACCGATGAAAAATTTGCTGAAAAAGCGTCAGAATTCGTTTTGCTGAAGAACACAGAGGGAAAATATTTCACACTCAGTGAGTACGCCAACCTGGTCAAAGAGAATCAAACCGACAAGAACAGTAATGTAATTTACCTCTATGCCAACGACAAACAAGCACAATACAGCTTTATTGCCGAGGCAAAAGAGCGTGGATACGATGTTCTGGAGATGGATGGACAATTGGATAACCACTTCATCAACTGGTTCGAAAGCAAAAACCAGGGAACCCGTTTCGCACGTGTCGATGCTGATGTGATCGACAAACTGATCGAAAAGGAGACCAAACGCAAAATGGCTCTGACCTCGGTACAGCAAGAGTTATTGACTCCTGTTTTCGATGCACAATTACCTAAAGACGAAAAGGCTCACTTCAACGTAGTCTTCGAACCGCTCGATGAGAAACAACAACCGGTTGTGATCACCCAAAACGAATTTATGCGTCGTATGAAAGATATGGCAGCAATGGGTGGCGGAATGCAGTTCTATGGTCAAATGCCGGATAGCTATACCGTTGTTGTCAATGGTAACCATCCGCTGGTTGCAGAAATTCTCGACGAAGTGGAGAAAGGTTACGGTGCTGACGAGCTGAAGAGCATTAACGAAAAGATCGAAGCGACCCGGACCGACGAAAATAATCTCAATGAGCTGCTCAAAGCCAAAAAAGAGGAGGAGATCTCTCAGACCGAAAAAGACAAGCGTTCTGACCTTGAAAAACAGTTGAATGAGTTGCGCAAACAGCGTTCAACCCGTTTGGAGGAGTTGGGTCGTGACAATAAATTGGTCGGTCAGATCATTGACTTGGCATTGTTGGCGGGCGGTATGCTGAAAGGTGAAAACCTGGATAAATTTATTCGCCGCAGCGTTGAATTGATCGGCAAATAACGAAGCCAATTCACATCGAGTCTGAACAAAGACACAGTAGTCTGTTCTGACTCAAGAAAACACCTTATAGCAAAAGGCTGTTCGTATATTACGAACAGCCTTTTTATATTTTAGTGTATTGCGGCTATTAAGAGTTATGCAGGTCAATCCAAATTGTCGTAAACCTATCACCGATCTCCAGCATCGGCACCTCTACCATCCCTGCAACATAAAAATTTATCAATTTTATAACGCCATAGACGTTATGCCTCCCCCGATACAAAATCGTTTCTCCTCCCAAGAAAAGACTAATAACTTATATGATCAAATTCCAATCTATATCTTGAAGGCAAGCCCACAAGTACCACCTAACAGATGATCCGCAACAATTACTCTTAAAACAATTCGATCCGGCCATGAAGGTCGGATCGAATATCTCATCTGGAAACTCAAATTAACAATAGATCGTCCAAGATCTGTATGTATCTGCGATACTACTGCACATCGATAGTATAATTGCTATTATAGCAAACCTTCGCCCACTCGTTATTGGCAAATTTTCCATCCGGACTCACCTGTCCAAACCGATATGGAGTCTGTAACAACGGCAACTCTCGTTCGTTAACATACGACACAAATTCATTGCCGTGCAACTTTATCGCTCCGACAAACAATTTAGCCACATCGTACCCCCGGTAAGAGTACATACTCGGCAATGAGCTGAAAGCAGCTACATAACGACGGTCAAAATCAGCAACCCGTTCATTGCCTCGATCTGCATGATAATTGGTGGTATAACGCAAATTCAGCTTAAAGAAGAGGTTCTTGTCAATATTCTGGAAGCGAGGCCAACGTGAACTTCCCACTACCTTAATCGGAGGACAGGTTTGTCCACGCGATATACGGGTATTCTGAACAGAACTGATGCTCGCCAAAATCTCTTCGGTCATCTGCTCATTTTGCGAAAGAACTACAAAAACATTGGTTTTGTCCAAATCAATCCACTTCTCCGCTGCATTGCCGCCAGAACCTTTGACATAAGTCACCTTACGAGCCGAGGTCGGTAACAACGGTACAATTTCATTGAGCATTTCCGGATCGTTATTGGAGGTAGCCGATACCACGACAATATTATTTGAAGGCGAGAACTCCTCCTGCAACTTGGTATATTTGAATGCATCGGACGGTGACACCTCAAACATCAGCGGCAAACCGGGTGTCTTCATGGATGCCAAAGGCGAAACAACTGGAATGCCATTTTTCGCAGCAAAGTCGGCAACCGGCATAAAGCAATCTTCATAAACAGGGCCGATAATCAAATCTGCCTGCTTCATGGCCGATTCGTTCAGCAGCTTCTGCACTTCAGTAACAGAACGCGCCGTATTAAACAGATCGACTTGTGTGGAGACTCCCGTAGCTTTCAATTCATCTAAGGCGAGCAAAACGCCCTGATAAAATTCAAGATAACGTCGATCCGACGTACCTCCCACCCTAACAGGAAGCAAAACCGCAACCTTAATAGGAGCTGTCATATCTATGTGTTTGACCTGCACAGGTCCACTTAATGCAGGAGTAAGAGGAGTAAGGGGCACAACTGCAGGGCTCTCATTTGCAGGATAACCATTCGTCGGAGCCTCCATATCATCATCCACAGGTGCCGGAGTAGTTGTGCTTATACCTCCCGCTGTAGAAAGCGCAGTTTCCACTTCTGAAGCAGAAATCGGGAGTTTGAGAATCGATCCATATTTTAACCCGTCCTGCAATACCGTCGCATTATATTTGAAAATTGTATCGGCAGGTATACCTGTTAATTTACTCAATGTATAAAGGGTTTCACCTTTTGCAACAACATGGTGCGTAAACCGAGGCGAAATCGCATTCAACGTCTGACTATATTCTCCTAATTCTTGGTCAATATCTGAACTACTTGCCTCACCCTGACTTTTAATACGCACATTAATCTTTTGCCCTATGGATAAATGTGCCGGATCAAGTCCGGGATTATCTTCCATTAGAGTTGCTAACGAAATCCCATAACGTTTTGAAATTGCTAAAGCGGTCTCTCCCTTGTTAACAATATGGGTATCGAACAGTTTATTCATTTTGCGAGCAGACAGCTCTTTTTGGCCCGATAAATTTACCGGTATCTTCAGCATCTGCCCTCGTTTCAATCCATCAATCACAATCGGGTTGTACGCCCGAATGGTCTTCTCATCCGTGTCATACAATTTACTCAATGAATAAAAAGTTTCGCCCGCTTGAACAGTATGAACATAGAAACTCTGACCGGCAATCGTCACCCGACTGGATGAGCGTTCCATTGACTGCTGCGCTTGCGAAAGCGATGCGCAACCCAGTGTTAAAGCCAATAACAGCAATGCTTTTCTCATATGCACTCTATATACTATATCACAAATATAGCGAAAAAGGATTCCTCACACGTAGGAATCCTTTTATTTTCTCTTATCATTCAGCAATTACGAGCTAAAATCAGGACAAAAACAACTTTCAACCCGTCACATCATCTGCTGAATCATCATTGCTTATTGTTCATTTCTCGCAAACGAATCGCCGTAATTACCTTCTTTGTATGCAACGGGAAATCACCATTCATCATCCAAGCATAGTAGCTCGGTTCCGTTCTGAACACCTCTGCGACTGAACGACCTTTATGTTTGCCAAAATTGAAAACCTCAACTCCTTTGTCATCATAAATAATTCGTCCAGCGAAATCGACATTCTGTGACCGGGTCGAAAATTCCGATAAAAATTCGACATCATTTTGCAGCTCATCGTATCGGTCCAACTGCGCTTTGAGCACCTCATAGGTTGCCAAAGTATCGGCTTCAGCTGAATGGGCCTGTGTAAGATCTTTTCCACAATAGAACTTATAGGCGGCAACCAACGTCCGCTGCTCCATACGATGGAAAATATTCTGCACATCGATGAATCTGCACTTGTCCATATCCACATCAACACCAGCCCGCAAGAACTCCTCAACCAATACCGGAATATCAAACTTATTGGAATTATATCCTGCAAAATCACAGCCACTGATATAACTCCAAAGTGATTTGGAAATTTCACGGAATGTTGGACAATCGGCTACATCTTCATCGTGAATACCGTGTACAGCCGATGCTGCTTCGGGGATATGCATCTCCGGATTGAGCCGACGAGTCTTAACCTCCTGAGTCCCATCAGGCATCACCTTAACCAGCGAGATCTCGACAATTCTGTCTTTCGCCGGATCGACCCCTGTGGTCTCCAGATCAAGAAAAACAATCGGCCGTTTTAAATTCAGTTTCATGCCTCTATGCGTTGATCATCATCGGCATCAACAACATCAACGTATCGTTGGCCGGTTGCTCATCATAAACCGGTTTGAAGACACCGGCACGGGTCAAATCTGCCAACTCAATCAACACGGTTTGTGTCTCAAGATTGGATAGGATTTCAACCAGGAAAGTAGATTTAAAACCAATGACAATATCATCTCCCTGATAATCGCAGGGCAGAGACTCCTGTGCTGACACTGAAAAATCGAGATCCTGTGCGGTCAGATTGATTTCACCCTGTTTAATATCGAATTTGATCAGGTTGGTCGATTGATTCGAACAAACCGCAACACGACGGATTGCATTCAACAGTTCAACACGATCGACAAATACTTTATTGGGGTTATTGGCCGGAATCACTGCATTATAATTGGGGTAATTACCCTCAATCAGGCGGCAGATGAGTACCTGGTTCTTCAACCGGAACAATACATTTTTGTCGTCAAATTCAATCGTTACATCCTCCTCCTCTTTGGGAAGCATACCACGCAACAGGTTAGCCGGTTTCTTCGGCAAAATGAAAGAAGCTGCCATGTCAGAAGCATTCTCTGCTGTATATTTTACCAACTTGTGGGCATCCGTAGCCACAAAAGTGACCGATTGAGGCTCAATATTGACATATACACCATTCATCACAGGACGCAACTCATCGTCAGCTGTTGCGAAAATGGTTTTGTTGATACCGGTCAACAATGCATCAACATCCATCGTAATGGTCTGTTTGGACTCACTCAACTGAGGCAACTCCGGGTAACTCAATCCTGAGGTTCCGGGCAAAGTCAACTTACCGCTTTTCCAGCTTACGACAATCTCCCATGTTGTCTCGTTGGCCTCGATGGTCAAAGGCTGCTCCGAAAACTCCTTCAAAGAATCGAGCATCAACTTCACCGGTACAGCGATCAACCCTTCACGTTCCACACTCTCTACGGGCAGTGTCCCTACCAGCGTAGTTTCAAGGTCAGAAGCGGTAATTTTGAGTACTCCGTCTTTGAGATCGAACAGGAAATAGTCCAAAATGGGCAGCGTATTTTTACTGCTGATCACCTTGTTAGTCGTCTGAAGCAAGCCCAACAGAGCCGATGAAGATACTACGAATTTCATATTTTTCTACGATTTTGTTGTTTCAAAACTACTTCATACAGATGGACTGCACACAATCCACCTTATGTCAAAGATAAGCCAATTTTTCAGATTTGAGCCAATTTTTCCAAAGACGTTACGATCATCTTATCAACAAATGGGCGATAATCGGTCTCCATGTCCAGTGCAACCCGTTGTGCAATCACCGTACAGATCGTAGTGGCTTCGTGACCGAGCAGTTTGGCCAATCCTGCCAATGCCGAACCCTCCATTTCAAAATTGGTAAAACGATGACCTGCATACTCAAACCGTTCTATTTTGGCATTCAGTTCAGGATCAGCTGGGCAGAGACGCAAATACCGGCCCTGCGGAGCATAAAATCCTGGAGCTGAAATGGTCATTCCTGGAACAGTAACATCAGCAAAAAGTTCAGCCAGCCGATCCGAACAATGAACAAAATAGGGCGACGTCAACAAGCGACTCCAACCCACCTGTTCCATAAAGTTCTGCTCCATCTCAAGATCACAAATTTGGTTACGACCTTTATAGAAGTTCAGCAATCCATCGAAACCAACCGATATCCGAGACAAAATGCGATCACTAATTTTCAGATCAGGGGTCAACGCACCGCAAGTTCCCAATCGAACTAATGTCAAAGAGGTTTTCTGCGCTTTTTCAGTACGAGTCTTAAAGTCGATATTGAACAACGCATCGATCTCATTGACTACAATATCAATATTATCCGTACCGATTCCCGTCGAAACGACACTGATACGTTTACCCCGAAACGTTCCCGTCATGGTATGGAATTCGCGATTGGAAACCTCACATGCAATACTGTCAAAATGGGTTGCCACTTGCTTCACACGTCCCGGATCTCCGACCAATATAATCGTTGTGGCTAACTGCCCCGGACACAGGTGTAAATGGAAAATTGAGCCATCCTGGTTGATAATTAATTCAGAGGGTGCTATGGTTCTCATAAAAGAAAATTCTAATTTTGTTTTTGGTATAAATGTAATTAATTTACGCCAAAATTCATAACGATATGACCCTGATTAAATCTATTTCCGGCATCCGTGGAACTATCGGCGGAAAGCCCGGTGAAAATCTAACCCCCATAGATCTGGTTAAATTTACTTCGGCTTATGCACAGTGGCTAAAAGGTGAATTTCCAGGCAAAAAACTGAAAGTTGTAATCGGCCGTGATGCCCGCCTGTCGGGAGAGATGGCAGCCTCAATCGTAGAGGGAACACTTTGTGGATGCGGTGTTGATGTCATCAATATTGGTCTGGCCACTACACCAACCGTAGAGGTTGCTGTAACCGGTAAACAAGCCGATGGAGGTATCATTCTGACCGCAAGTCACAATCCTCGCCAATGGAACGCCCTGAAACTGCTCAACTCTCGTGGAGAGTTCCTCAGCGATGCAGAAGGCAAAAAGGTATTGGCTTTGGCTGAAGCGGGTATCGAAACCTATCCTGAAATCGACGCCATAGGACATGTTATCGAACGTTCAAGTTACAACGACGAACATATCAAGGCTGCTTTAGCCCTCAAATTGGCCGATCTGGAGGCTGTCCGCAAGGCCGGTTTCAAAGTGGTAGTCGATGCTGTCAACTCTGTAGGAGGTGTAGTGATTCCAGCCCTGTTACGTGAAATGGGAGTCCAAGTGATTGAATTGAACTGTACACCTGACGGCAACTTTGCCCACAATCCTGAGCCCATTCCCGAAAACCTGACAGAGATTTCAGCCCGCGTACTTGCCGAACAGGCCGATCTGGGTATCGTAGTCGATCCGGATGTGGATCGTTTGGCGCTGATCTGTGAAGACGGTTCGATGTTTGGCGAGGAGTATACACTGGTTTCCGTTGCTGACTACGTACTGTCTCACACCCAAGGGGCAACGGTGTCTAACCTGAGCTCGTCACGGGCTCTGCGTGATGTAACCGAAAAACACGGCTGCAAATATTCAGCAGCAGCCGTTGGAGAAGTGAACGTGGTTACCAAAATGAAAGAGGTCGGAGCTGTCATCGGCGGAGAAGGCAACGGCGGTGTCATCTATCCTGAACTGCATTATGGTCGTGATGCCTTGGTTGGTGTCGTGCTGTTCCTCACCCTGTTGGCCAAGAGCGGACTCAAAGCCTCACAACTCCGTGCCACATATCCGGCTTATCACATCTCGAAAAACAAAATCGAATTGACCCCTGACATCGATGTAGATAAAGTTTTGGCCCAGATGAAAGCCAAATATGCTGGAGAACAGGTTACCGACATCGATGGCGTAAAAATTGACTTCCCCACCCAATGGGTACACCTTCGCAAGTCAAATACGGAACCCATTATCCGCATCTACAGCGAAAGTGCAGATAAAGCATCGGCTGATGCTTTGGCTGAAAAGATTATCAGCGAAATTCGCGAAATTGTCGCCAAATAAAATCGAAACAATTGTTGATTTTGATTGCCGTTAGTTTGCAATCTGATTCGACACATCTTTTGTGCAAAAGACCACTCCATCAACGGAGTGGTCTTTTTATTTGAGTTACTCTATTTTATTAGTTCTCCAGCTATTTGAAACAATATTTTTTAACATATCCCTACTCTATTGCGACTGTAAACCAACACTTTAAGGTCAATCGACACATTTCAAGGTTTTGCAATCCGATGGCAAATCGTTATCTTGTGAAGGCAAAATTTTACAACCATGATAGAACTCACCGCTACACAACAATATATCCGTGACCACGGTTCAAGATTTATCGATGAACTTTTCGAGCTCCTGCGTATTCCCTCAATCAGTGCTGAAAGCGCCCATGCTGACGACATGCAACGAGCTGCCCAATGGTTACGAGAGTCATTAATGCGAGCAGGAGCGGATTGTGCAGAGGTGATGCCTACCTCAGGCAATCCGGTCGTCTATGCCGAAAAAATGGTTGATCCTTCAGCTCCGACGATACTGGTTTATGCTCATTATGATGTGATGCCGGTAGATCCAATCGATCAGTGGACAACACCACCATTTGAACCGGAAATTCGAGAAGGACGGATTTGGGCCCGTGGAGCCAATGATGACAAAGGACAATCCTTCATGCACATCAAAGCCATGGAAGCAGCTTTGGCCACCAACTCGCTTCCTTGCAACCTCAAATTCATGATCGAAGGAGAAGAGGAGATTGGCTCCTCAAGTCTGGGAACATGGTGTACTGCCCACAAAGAGCTATTACAAGCAGATATAATTTTAGTATCGGACACCAGCCTACTTTCTTGGAAAAACCCATCAATCACCTGCGGATTGCGAGGCCTTTGCTATATGGAGGTAGAGGTAACCGGACCCAATCGTGAGCTCCATTCTGGGTTGTATGGAGGAGCTGTAGCCAATCCAGCCAATATGCTAACCAAAATGATTGCGTCACTGACTGATGAACAGGGACGTATCACCATACCCCACTTTTATGACAAAGTACGCGAACTGACCGAAACCGAACGGCAGGCATTGGGGCGTGCTCCGTTTTGTGAGGCAGCATATCGCAAGAAACTCGGGGTTCGCGCAACACACGGAGAAGAGGGTTTCACCACCATGGAACGTACCGGCATTCGGCCATCTCTGGATGTCAATGGCATATGGAGCGGTTACACCGGTGAAGGCAGCAAAACCGTAATTCCATCAAAGGCCTGGGCAAAAATCTCGATGCGCCTGGTGCCCGATCAGGACTACCGAGAAGTTGCCCAACTGTTTGAAAAACACATGCAAGCGATTGCTCCTGCCAGCGTACAAGTCAAAGTGACCACTCTGCATGGCGGCTATCCCTATCTCACCCCAACCGATTCACCAGCCTATCAGGCAGCCTCACAAGCCATTGAAGATACATTTGGTCAAGCACCACTACCCTTTTATTCCGGCGGAAGCATCCCCATTATCAGCACGTTCGAACATGTATTAGGGCTAAAATCCATTTTGTTGGGTTTTGGCCTCGATCAGGATGCCATCCACTCCCCCAACGAAAGTTATGCATTAGAAAACTTCTTCCGCGGAATCGAAACCATTACCCGTTTTTACGATCACTTTGCTAAAATAACAAAAGAAGATGCCTAAACCACTTACCCCTGAAGAGGAAGAGATGATCCGTGAACACTCACGCCCCTATTCCGAACCTAAGAAATCGATGGTTTTCAAAAACATGCTGCTCTTTACCGTCATCTTTTTGCTGATGGTATTTCTCGGTTATTTGATGGTCTATTGGGGAACCTTGATCGAAAAATAGATAGATTCTGAATTGGCAACTGTCGATCAGAAGATACTTCTATTGTGGTACGTCACTACCTTTTTGAAGGCACACACCAATAAGCACACCAAAAACTACCCCAAGTAAAACATAGGGTAAACCATTGCAGTCGCAAACAAAACAGAAGTTATTTACATAAAAGAGAAAATACCCGACTTACATCAAATGGTCGAATGTGCGTTTACCCAAAGCATGTCGAAGGATAATACTGCCTTTGTAGATATTTGAGGAAGCCGACGCAATTCGACTTTGCTGAATAACACGCCGTTTAATTCGCAGCGTATTCAATGCATGATAAAAATCCATATGGGCCCGAAACACCACTTTGAAGAAATCGGGGCGACGCTGCAGCAAAAAGACCATTGCTGACATTCCATCTAACACCATACGGGCAAACAGGACGGGCAAAAGAGATCTCCGAGACAGATTTTTGAACAACATCGACAGGTTGTTCCTATAATTCAGATAGAGCTTACGGGCACTGTTATTGGGCAATGTCCCCCCCCCGAGATGAAAGACTCGGCTACGGGGTTCTACCATCACACGATATCCCGCCAACTGCATCCGCCAGCAGAGATCGATCTCCTCCATGTGAGCAAAGAAATCTCCGTCAAATCCTCCGAGTTTACGGAACAGGTCTGCACGTACAACCATGCAGGCACCTGAAGCCCAAAACACCTCCCGGGCTGTATCATATTGCCCCTGATCTTTCTCAATCGTATCGAGAATGCGTCCCCGACAGAACGGATATCCAAAACAGTCAATGAATCCTCCTGCCGCACCGGCATATTCAAAATCGCTTTTGCGTTCGTAAGAGATGATTTTCGGAGCAAGAGCTGCGACCTTTTCATCCGCCGCCAGTCTTGTCACCAACGGATTCAGCCATCCCTCCTCGACCTCTACATCTGAATTCAGCAACACATAACAATCTGCCTCAATACGACTCAGAGCCCGGTTGTACCCTTCAGCAAATCCATAATTTTGATCCAGCTGCAACAACTCAACCTGAGGATAATGCTCACGTAAAAAAGGCACCGAATCATCATTCGAACCGTTATCGGCCACTACTACTGACGCTTCGCCGCTATGTGCAACAACCGAAGGTAAAAAACGTTCGAGATGCGCTCGCCCGTTCCAGTTCAGAATAACGATTTTAACTTTCATATGATCTAATGCTTGCGTACTTCGTTATTTTTTGGCTTTACGCTTCTCTTCATGATAACGAGCCACGCTTTCCGGTGAGTGTTTCCAACGACGGTGCGACCACATCCACAACTCAGGTGTTTCGCGTATCATAGCTTCAAGCTTGTCTATGTAACGCTGCGTCAATTCATACTCGGCCAACTCCTCCTTACCATCGTAGATCAGTTGCAAATCGGCCTCATAGCTATGATTGGGTCGTTTTCGAATATACATGAAATAGATCGGCATCTTAAAACGGGTCGAAATCTTCTCCAGACCCGAAAAGAAGGGTGTATCCTGATTCAAGAAACGGAACCAATGCCTGATATCGAGAATCGGAGGTGTCTGATCGGCAATCATAGCCACAATGACCGGACGCCCCCCAGGACGATGAGCATGCACCACCTCCCGTAAAATATCATTCATAGGCACTGGTTGTGTGCCGAAACGGGCACGTGCCCGATGATAATAAAGATCAAAGGCAACGCTATGCAGCGGACGATACACAGCTAAGACGTTATGATCGGTATGGCAAACGTAATTGATGGTCAATTCCCAAGAGCCAAAATGAGACATGGCTGAGATCCAGCTCTGTCCCTGCATGGCCGCCTCGACTTCAGCCGTATTGGGATAGACCATCCGCTCGCAAATACGTTTTTTACTAATGGTAGCCAAATAGACCGTATCGACAAATACCTCTGCGAGTTGCCAATAGAATTTTCGTTCTATCTCCCGACGCTCAGCTTCACTTTTCTCAGGGAAAGAGTGAGCCAGATTTTCGCGAACGACCTTCAAACGGTAACGTACAATCCGATACAATACCACATGTACCAAACCTCCCAAACCTTCATACAATACACGCTCAGGCAGCAGCCCTATCAAACGACAAGTCCACCACAAGAAATAGAATTGTATCTTTTGCCAGAAGGTCAACTTCATCACACGTGCTGTTTAAACTCTTCGTAAATGTTTGGATTGGCAGCGATAATTTCTCGGCCAAACAAAAAGTTATCCCCACCGCTGTAATCCGTCACTACGGCTCCGGCCTGTTTGGCAATTAAGGCTCCACCAGCTACATCCCAAGGGGACAACTTAACCTGCATGAAGGCATCGAAACATCCACAAGCTGTATAAACCAAATCTGCAGCTGCCGACCCCAGGCGACGAATACCATTGGTATTCTGCTGAAACCATGCCATTTTATCCAAGAATCCATCCTCATTGGCCAATGCCGAATAGGCAAAGCCCACTGCAATTAATGAATTTTCAAGTTTCGCTGTGGAAGAAACCGATATTTTACGACCATTGAGAAATGCATCCGAACCTTTCCAAGCATAGAACATCTCTCTCATATTAATCTCGTAAACTACGCCGACGACCAATTCACCCCGGTCAAGCAGTCCAATACTGACACAGAAAGGGGCTAAACCATGAATAAAATTGGTTGTTCCATCCAAAGGATCGATCACCCACTGCAAATCGGCCTTTTGCGCAGCCTCTACTGTACCCTCTTCAGTAATGAAGCCTGCATCCGGCGTCAACTCTTGCAGATAACTGACAATCATGCGCTCTGCCTGTTTGTCCACATAAGAGACCATGTTCTGGGTGCCTTTGAACTCCACATCGGCAAAGGTAAACGTTTCGCGTTGACGGGCAATATACTCCCCTGCTTCACGGGCAATTCCGCATGCAGCTATACAAAGCGACTTGTAATCCATTTTACTTATATCTTCTCAAAGAATCATAGTAAGTTCATTCGATACGAGCTATGATTCTTCTTCATTTGCTCAATTTACCACACCTTACTCCTCGTCATCGGAGTCGGCTTCATGTTTTGACTTGCGTGGCTTCCCACTCAAAACAATTACAATCTCCCCCTTGACCTCACCAGCCGAAAAATGGTCGATCAACTCCTGCAAAGTACCACGTACATTCTCCTCAAACTTTTTGGTCAACTCACGTGACACTGCAGCTTCACGATCCGCTCCAAACAGTTCGGCAAACTGGGTCAAAGTTTTCACTAACCGGTAAGGAGACTCATAAAAAATCATTGTTCGTGACTCCTCTAGCAGCTGTTGCAACCGTTTTGACCGTCCTTTTTTCTGCGGCAAAAAACCTTCGAAACAGAATCGGTCACATGAGAAACCACTATTAATCAACGCCGGTACAAATGCCGTCGGTCCAGGCAAAGTCTCCACTTCAACGCCATGCTCCAGGCAGGTCCGCACTAACAAAAATCCAGGATCCGAGATACCAGGCGTACCTGCATCCGAAACCAAGGCTACGGTTTCACCCCCCAAAATAGTCTCCACCACGGATTCTACTGCGGCATGTTCATTGAACTTGTGATGGCTCCACAAACGCTTCTCCAGCCCCAAATGCTTTAGCAACACCTGAGTTGTACGGGTATCCTCGGCCAGCACAATATCCACCATCTGGAGCACTTTTATGGCTCGCAGCGTAATATCGTCAAGATTACCGATCGGTGTCGGGACTAAATATAGTTTACCCATTAGCGTTCAAGTTTACATTCCAGAAGCTCTACCAACAACATCACTCCGTCACTATCCGGATCCCAGTCAAAATGCTCCTGGATATAAATCATCGCATCATCCAAATGCGTGAATTGTTCCAAATCGGAAATAGTTTGTTCGTATAGCTTCGTATCTCCATTAAAGAGATCACGAATTAACAGAAAACGATCATTAATTCCAATACTGTGCCGCAAATCTGAAACTTTGCTGGAACGCAGTTTAAAAGCAACATCGGTATGATGGGTTTTCTGCCCCAAAACCTCATTGACTGCTTTGGTCGGAGCTGCCAACGCTTCACCCAACACCTTCTTATGGGTGATCTCTAAATGGCCAAGGCCATCACCCTCTTTCAATCTAACGACCCCTGCTGTTTCCTGAGACGTCACTTTATTTATGCCTCCAAACAGTTGATCGGCTCGGGAGGTTTCCATTGCATGTGTCTTCTGTCCGAACACAGATTCCGCACGACCAGAAGTTTCAGTTTGGGGAACCGGGGTTGCTTGCACAGTTTTGGTTGCCTGCTCAACTGGCTTTTCTGCTTGAGTCTGTCCTGCAAATGACTCAACAGATGAACTATCCTGAGCCTCGCCAACAGACAAATTCGCTTGGATTTCAGATACAGAAAGAGGTTCAAAACGATCTCCTTCGTTATACGATTTTTGATTATTGTCGACCGAGTTTGTTTCATCTGCGACCTGATCCGAAGGCTCATTTACATCGACAGACTCTGCAATGTGAATGGCATTCGACATCTCCTCATGACAAGAGTCGGACACAACATTTTCCCCTTCGGAGATCAAGGCTGAATCAACGGCTTCTTCTGCTACAACAGAGACATTCTCCGTTTCCAAAGCTGTAGAAATAAACGGCTGCTCATTTTGCTCCTCAACCATCTGCTCCACATCATTGGTCTCAACAACTGGTTGAACTGATTCCGAACGAGGCATCATCACAGGGTCGACAGATGGTTCTGGCAACGGATCTTCGCCATACAACGAGAGAATCAAACGCTTATCCAAACGGGGTCGGCGCAAGATACCTTCACGCACTTCAGAATGTCCAACAGAATTTCCTGACGAATGTTCAGGCATTGCAGCAGATCCTTCATCTTGAGATGCCGGTTCAATCGTATCGTTACAAGCAGGTGTAACTTCAACTGACATCCCAGCATGCTCATCAACTACAGTTTCTGGCAGTCCGGCAAATGCGGAGGTCTCATCCATCTTTTCATTCTCCGCTATGAGGGATTTATTCAACGATTGCTCTTCACCGACTGTTTCAGCGTTCAATTGTTCTGCAATCGAGCCACTCACACTGGTTGCCTTCTCAGTGTTATTCTGTTCGATGGTCGACGGCAAATTAGCAGAACTACCTTCCACTGATTGCCCCTGCTCCGCTTTGGCAGATGCTGCAACATTAACAACAGGAGTGGCAACCGATTGAGACTCTACATGCTTCTCCGAACCAGATAAGGTCTCAGATGGAGTAGCATCTTTTTTCGAAGAAACAGGAACCGAAGAGTCAGGAGTTGCTGAGATACAATTTTCACAAGTGTTGTTGTCTGCGGTTTGCGCAGAACCGACAATCTCTGCACTACCCAATTTGATCTCCGTATAAATATCCCGAAGTTTTGCCAGCACTATTTCACGTTCAATATCAGCAATTGCACGCTGCATTTTCCACTCTTTTGCAATGCGTCCAATTCCCTCCAGTTCGACCAGCAATTTATCCAGATTCATTCCTGTATTCGTTTTTCCTTATTAAATCACCCTTTACGATAAGAAAATCAACAAATTAGCAGCTAACACACCTACTCATTTACAACTCCTTACCCAATAAAGGTTACGTCAAGAAAATTTTGTTCAAAGTTAACCTTTCTGTACATTAATTCAAACGCCTTTTCGCATTTTCCTTCACGAAAATAAATTCACCTTTTCGACCAATTTTAAACGACAAAAGGCCTCTTTTTCACTTTTTTGAACCAAAATTGCATTTTTCATGCCTTTTCGTTGTATATTTGCGTGCATACCACTACTACAAAAAACTATTGAAACGCTATTAAATTCTCTTATTTATATATTTCAGTCATATTATTCACTGTAAATGAATTCGATAAACACATCTTGCCGAATTGGCGTCTTTTATGACGGCAATTTCTTGTTACATGCCTCTAATTATTACAACTACATTCATCCGGAGAAAAAAAGACTCAGTCTAAACGGTTTGCACCAATTCATCCGTCACCGGGTAGCTCAAGAGGCAAACTGCGAATTAATCAAATGTCAAATTTCGACCGCCCATTACTTTCGGGGAAGACTAAACGCTTCTGACGCCGCAATGCGCGGTAATCAGCTCTATAACGATCGCGTTTTTGATGACATTTTGATGTCTGAGGGTATCAACACCCACTACCTTCCCCTACGCAATGTTCAGGGAAGACGTGAAGAGCGCGGAGTAGATGTTTGGCTCGCACTCGAAGCATACGAACTGGCCTATAAAGGAGCTGTCGATATCATCGTTCTGATCGTTTCAGATACCGACTACACGCCGCTGCTTCGAAAAATTCGCGCACTAGGTATTCCCATCATGTTATTGAGTTGGGAATTTGAATATGTGACCGATGACAATGTGCGTATGGTCACCAAAACATCGCATGAACTGCTTTCACTGGCCACCTACCCGATCGCTATGCACGATGTGATCGATCAGGGTTTGGAACAGAATGACCCTGTTGTGCGCAACCTCTTTGTAAGCAGCGACAACAACTACCTATCAAACTCGCGTTCCACAGAAATCAGTGAAATTTTGAGTTTGAAAAATGGTTTTGGATTCATCAAGTATCCCAACAACAACCTCTTTTTCCACAGCCAGGATGTCGAAGGAGACTTCAATGATCTCGAAGTAGGCGACACGGTAGAATTCACCATTGAGAAGAATCAGCAAAGACAAGATGTCGCCAAACACGTTCGCACAGTGGATCCTTACGAACTTTCGGACGATACAGATTTAGACATGTAACAACAAGATAAACTACTATCAGATTGTTGTAGTTTATTGATCTAATGTAAAAAACATTTGGGCCGTACTATCACTCATGATGGTACGGCTCATTGTTTAAAATGGTAAAGGCACGATAAAGCTGTTCGACAAAAACCAACCGGACCATCTGATGGGAAAAGGTCATGGCAGACAACGACAATTTGGCATTGGCACGGGCATACATCTCGTCAGAAAAACCATACGGTCCCCCTATTACAAAACAGAGCCGCTTGATCCCACTATTCATCCATTTCTGCACCCACGTCGCAAATTCAACCGAGCGCATCTGCTTACCCTTTTCATCCAACAGCACGACAATATCGCTCTCGGTAAAACGGCGTAACAGCATCTCACCCTCCTGTTTTTTCTGCACCTCGGCTGTGAGCGTTTTGCGATTTTTCAGATCCGGCAGCACAGCCATAGATACTTTGGTGTAAAAATTCAGCCGTTTCAGATAATCGTTCAACAGCGTCTCAATTTGGGAAGAGTCTGTCTTCCCTATGACAATCAACTCTATATTCATCAGCGACGTCCTCTCGAACTTTTTCTGACAACCGTATTTTCTTGCAAAAAGCGTCGCACATCTTCAGGTGCAGGACAATTGAAGTCACTGTTCCACTCACCCTGCACATCTCGATAAGTAACCGGATGTAACGTATCATGTGCCTTTAACCATTGATACGCTTTATAAAAATTATACCCATTGCCACTCTCTCCACCCATGGAGATCGCAATCAACGAAGTATTATTTTTCACTCGTCCCTGCATACTTGCGACACGATCCAAGAAATTGGGCAAGAAACGAGGATCATTGGCCACTGCTCCTCCAACATTGCGGTCGTCTTTCCGATAATCGCTATTGATGTTGGCCTGGTCGATCACATACATACCTATTTCGTCACACAATTCGTAAAACCAGCGAGGCTGTGGATACGAAACACATACCGTGTTGTATTGACGCTTTAGCGCACGAAGCTCATCGGCCGTCCGGGCCATATCAGCTGCGGCATTGTACGACGCCACCTTTAACTGAGCCTCTTTGCCATTAATCACCAAGCGGCCATTCTCCAATTCAGTAATATTAAATCCGAAACGGAACGGAATATATTCCGTAATACGGCCATCCCGACGCACATAAAACATCATATTGTAGAGATTGGGCGCAGCTGGAGACCACATTTTTTTCATACTGGGATAGATATACTCCTTGAAACGGAGGGTGTCAAAACTTTCAGGCTCTACCTCTGTTTCATACAAATTGTAGGTAATCAATTTCCCGGCTGGCGAATAGATATCGTATCCGAGTGATATTTTCTCAGAACTGCGGTAGCTGTTGGCCATCACGACCGTCACCCAAACAACGCCATTAACACGAGCCGAATCCAACGTTGCATGAACAACGAAATCTTCGATACGCAATTTGGGCTGTGAATAGATATAAATATTGCCGAGGCTGCCAGGTGTCAACGTAGGAATCCCCGTCTCCATCCAACTCCCCTGAGAGAATCCATACACTTCGATCGAGATCGTATTCACACCATCGGTTACCGCATCGGAGATATTATATTCTGCGGGGGTGCGACTATCGTTGCTATACCCAACCTTATGATCATTCACATAAAGCGTATAGGCACTTCCTACACCCTCAATATGAATATACATCTCTCGATCCAACCACAGATACGGCACCTCGATCGCAGCCCGATACTGCACCAATGGATTTTCAGCGGGCAACTGCGGAGGGACTAATCCCAATAAAGATTTGTCCGCTGTCGGAACCGTGTTGGGAAGTGTGGTTTCATCCCAATTTGCCGTCGAAAAACGAGGTTGATAAAAACCGGCCATACCGCCCTGTTCCGTTGTAGAGGAATAGACCCGCCATTTGCCAGCCAATGGCAAATAGTGTTGCGCCTCATTCTCTTCACCCTTCTGAGCTAAATCCCGAATCGTATAGCTGATAAACTCTTGACGAGGTTTGATTTTTCCCTCGGCAGCATGGGAGGGATCTGCCCAAGGCTGGGCTGGAAGCAGGGTCGGAACAAGCATCCCGAATCCAAGCGTCCACGTTAAAGCAGCAATATGTCTCATAGTTCAAATCGATTTTTTGGAGTATACAAAAATTCATCTTTTTTGTCAATTAACCAAATTCATGCGAAACGTATAAACACCTACACCTCAAAGAAGATTTACGGATGCTGTAATTGCGTTAGTACGCTCCATTTAGACACTGCGTTCAGACAATAATATCGCTTAAATATGATCATAAAATTCCATCTCTAACTTCTCTAACGGCTTATATTCAAAACAATAGAGACACCTACACCAACCAACAAGTGAACATCTATAAGAGTTACGACTCCCGGATTCGCGTATCAAAATAGCTAAAGCAATTAAAATATTTCTTTTCTTTGTGGTGGTCGAGAGGGGATATCCCCACACAACCACAATTTAGAGCATTAGCCATGAAAACAATACCTTTATTGATTACCGGACTCTGTATGACCTTTTTTGTTGCTAATGGTCAACAACAGTCCCCGTCTTCTGAAACGACAACAGCCTCCACTTCTACCGAGGATACCGTTTCACGCCAAATGCGGAAAGAGTTAGCCTGGCAACACCGTCTGTACCGAAAAGCCGTAGAACGCAGTACAGTGATCACGCCCGACAAAATGATCGATCGGCTCTGGAGTGTCGACGATCAATGGGTCGATAAAAAAGATACTTTGGTTTTGGTTGTCATGCCTCTGACAACGGACGAGGTCGCACAATGGACAGGGTCCCCAACCAAACAGACTCCCGCTTCATATGACGAAGCCCTGTGGGTCAGTCTCTCCCCTGAATTGGGCATGGTCATGCACAACAATCCGCTGCTCGATTCGCTCCAATCCACCATGCGTATCAAACAGATTCTCGGTTTGCGGCCACAACAAGAGTATGCTTATATCGTCCAGTTTTGGGTGCCCTCCTCAAAATTGGTGCGCCCTACTCCAGACCCGGACGTCCATAACCACTATTCTACGGTCACCTTCCCGGAGCAGGTCGATCCTATGCACAAACAGTGGATCGAAAAAATGCGTAAAACTCCTGCATCTCAACGTCCCCGACTATGGACCCAGATGGGTTACACCTACGATTGGGGAAATCTTTATACTGAGATCGGTGTCAGTGAATTTGTGGTCAAACCCGGAACTACCATTAAGATTGATCAACTGGCAACCATCTGGTATTGGTATTCGCAACAGGTCGATTTAACTGCAGCAGATGTCAAATAACAAGCATGGTATTGACATTTTTTGCTTATAAAAACATCCCAAACAATAAAAGAGTCCCGAAACTTTATTTCGGGACTCTTTTATTAATTATATCAGCACAAAATACTTAGGCTATTGAAATGCACGTTTCAGACTTATCCAGTCTGAATGTTCATCCGCCAAATCTAAATACATTTTTTTCGGTCCAATAGATCGTCTGGGAACCTATTTTTGACGGAAGAAGAGTTGCAGAGGCACCCCCTTGAAATCCCAACGCTCGCGTATCTTGTTTTCCAGGAAACGACGATAACCCTCCTTAATATACTGAGGAAGATTGACAAAAAAGGCAAACGATGGCGTTGGAGATGCCAATTGGGTAACATACTTGATCCGAATATATTTACCTTTTGTCGAAGGAGGCGGAGTCTCCTCAATAATCGGCAAAAGATATTCGTTCAGCTGAGAGGTCGGAATTTTACGAATTCGAGAATAGTAAACCTGCATGGCAGTCTGCAATACCTCCAGAATGCGCTGCTTGTTCAACACCGAGGTAAAGACAATAGGCACATCATTGAAAGGTGACAACCGACAACGGATTGCCTCGGCAAACTCCTTCATCGTATTGCTCTCTTTTTCGATCAGATCCCACTTGTTCACCACGATTACGCACCCCTTCTTGTTGCGCACCACCAGTGAAAAGATATTCATATCCTGCGATTCAATGCCCTGCGAAGCATCAAGCATCAGGATGCAGACATCCGACGATTCGATAGCCCGCACCGAACGCAATACGGAATAGAATTCAAGATCTTCCGTCACCTTGTTCTTTTTACGCAGACCAGCGGTATCGATCAGATAAAAATCCATACCGAACTTATTGTATCGGGTCAGGATCGAATCGCGTGTAGTCCCGGCAACCGGTGTCACAATATTACGTTCCGAATCAAGCAAGGCATTGGTCATGGAAGACTTTCCCACATTCGGACGACCGATAATGGCAAACTTTGGCAGATCATCAACCTTTTCAGCCGTCGCATCTTCAGGCAACGCTGCAATCACTGCATCGAGCAGATCTCCCGTGCCGCTTCCGCTCATGGTCGAAATACAGAAAGGATCTCCAAGTCCCAATGCATAAAATTCGTGCGACTGATAGATCAGGTCATTGTTATCCACCTTATTGACCACCAATAGCACCTTTTTACCACTACGACGCAACAAATCGGCAATCACCATATCCAAATCGGTAATGCCCGTAGATACCTCAACCAAAAACAGTACGACATCACTCTCTTCGATGGCCAATACCACCTGTTTGCGGATCTCCTCCTCAAAGACATCTTCCCCTCCGAGGGCATATCCTCCTGTATCAATGACCGAAAATTCACGGCCATTCCAATCTGACGTACCATAATGGCGGTCACGTGTAGTACCTGCCGTATCGTTGACAATGGCCTTGCGCATGCCCACCAAGCGGTTGAAGAGCGTACTCTTTCCCACATTCGGACGGCCTACAATAGCTACTATGCTCATAATTGCTCGTTTAACCTCGGTGCAAAAATAATCAACTTTCCGGAAATTCCACGACAGGCTCTTCGCCTCGGACTGCTCGGAAATCGGCATCACGGCAAGATTCGGAATCGATACCGTAACCCACAGCCATCAATGGGGCAAAATCACGGTGCACATCCATAGCCACAGCAGCCGCCAATGCTTTGCGATCCGAAGCTCCCTGCTCCATCACCTGACGCAATTCGCCAGCCGTAATTTCAGAAGCAGGTTTCCCCAATAACGCTTCTAAAGCATACGCCGCCCAGTGAGCCACCATTTGCGGATAATCTTGATCCAAAGATCTCAACCGCTCTTCCAACTGATCGAGTTCATCGACGCTTCCCTCATCTACCTCATCCAGGAGATGATTAACCACCGCTGCGGGTACAATCAAACCGGCCATATCCACCCATTCGATCCATTCATTCGAAGAGAGAGCCAAACCGGCCAAAGCATCATCCGGCAATGTAGAGACCGGTGTACAAGCCACGCCATTGCTCCTCAACAACTCATACAAATAACTACGCAAAGCCTGTTTATACAGCAGTAAGCCCTTGCGCAAAGCTGTCATTTTGATTTTCACCCGATTCCAGGTCACCTCCTCAGCTGTCGGATAACGTCTTTGCAAATATTCACACTCACGAATCGCCTGCAATATTTTGCCAGCCGTATAAGGTGTCATCAATTCGTAACGGATCAAATCACTGGCCACTCCCCGACGCCGATCACGTCCAGGCCATTTTCGAATATCTCGAGCTGTACCGTAACTACGCAAATTCATCGCCGGCAACAGATAGGAGTCATCTTTCTCCTCAATCAGATAAGAGAAAGGCATGGCATCGGTGTCATGATGCTGATAATGACGTCCTTTAACAATAGTAAAGACACCCGTATTGGCCGGCAGTAGGATATAAGCATCACTGCTAAATTTACAACCTCGCTGATGAATGCCCTGATGCACAGGCCCCGATTTATACATATGGTTGCTCTGATTGGCCCCACTTCCCGCATTGAAAAAGGAGAAGTAACCGGCAATCAACAGTGTCGCACGGTGGTGGGTCACCGTATAGGGTCCGGCAAAAACGGCACACGCCTCTCCATGAGTACAGTGGCAGTTGGCAAAAAACAACGACTGTTCAGCCGAAAATCCGTTTTCGATAATCACGCCCTCTCCGACAAAACAGCTCCGCAACATCGCTCCGGTATCAACTTTCGCCGATCGGGCTATAATAAAATTACGTGCAGCTACATCCGAACCGACATAAGTCGGAGATTCAGCCGAACTGTTGACCGTTCCATTACGCAAAGTGGAGGCTCCATCCACAACGGCATATGCCCCGATCCGCACATTCAACAAAGAGGTCGTATTCACCACAGAAGCCGCCTGGGCAATCACTCCACGATCGGATGTTTTGGCAGACACTCGTTTTGCTATCATAGCCTGCATCTGCTCGATCGTTCGATTGCGATGCCGATACATGGCCATGATATATGCAATCTGAGCCGTAAGCTCGTCATAAATCGGCACTTCACGACCTCCAGCTTCATTAATGGCCGACACCTCAGTCCCGTTACCAAACGCATTGGCCCCGTCGCACGAAATCTGTCCGACATTTTCAATCACTACATCATCTTCAATGTCGTAATTGGCAATATATCGTCCTACATTATATATAAGCACATTGTCTCCGATGGTACAATTATGCAACATGGCATTGTAAATCCCGGCATGACGGATCACTCCCGAACCACAGGAAATTTCCTTACCATTTACTCCCAAACGGATCGTACCACTAAAAGATACATTGACCAAATATTTAGGATCAAAGCCTTCCGCAACAACGATATCCGACCAATTTTGCGCCGAGCATCTTTGCTGACACAAAAGTTCAATCTCCTCACAGTCAAGAGGTCTATATTTTTTATTGAATAGCATGGTTGCCATAAGATTAACCAATTAATATCGCTGGATTGGCACAAAAATAGGATTCTTTATCTAAAATCATTTCTCTTTCTTCCATAAGAAATTCACTATTCAAATTTTAATTCTACCTTTGCGAAAACCACATGAACAAATTTATTGTTCATGCAACATTTAAACGTACAATAACATCTATGTTGTATACGTTGAATTAACTACCACCTCAAATTCCATACTAAAACAACAAACAACCATAATATGAAAAAATTTTTTCTATTATTAGCCGGCGCTGCCATGCTACTCACTTCGTGTGAATCATCAAACAAAACAACGGGAGATGCATGGGAACGGTACTATTATGAAGTAGGAACAGTATTATTCATGTCTGTTACATCCCAAATTGAATACAATTTGGACCCTTTCGAAATCGCATTCCGTCTCAACTCTTTGATGACAGAAACTCTTTTAGAAGCTGAACAGAATGGGGATCCTAATCCTGTTATTACAGCTGAAGCTATGAACAATTGTGCCGTAAAAAGTAAATTATTCGGGAACGCAACTATCGTCGATAGAGGTAACAATATTTATAAAATCGACAATATTGGCCTCATGACTTCACCTTCTGATAATAATACATTGCGGTCTGGAAATATTGAAATTAATACTGGCAACGGAGGACCGATGACTCCTGAGAACGTTTGGTATGTTAACTTAGGTGAAAATGATCCTTATACAATTTCAATAAATGGATATGTGGTTTCGATCCATGCCTTTTCTTATCAAATTAAAACTGTCCAGGAGAATAAATGGAATGTTTCATTAAGTAATTATGTTGCAAAAATCAGTACTGATGGTGATATACAATATAATACTGAAGGATCTGATTGGACAGGGACTATGACGATTACCCAAAAAGATAATCCAGGGGATCAATCATGGACTGGAATCACTTCATCATCATATGAGCTTGCCATTAGTAATACAAACAGTGTTACACCTTCAATGATCGCTGAAAAGGTAACAGTAAGCACACCTACTCCTATTGTGATTTATTCACCTACTTGCGGACAAACTATTTTGGAAGGAAGTTTATCTATCAGATTATCTGAAAGCGAAGATTTTCTTGATTACACCAGTGTAACTTGGACTCCCAACACAGACTCTGACTCAGATCCAGACTCAGACAAAGCAAGTGATAATAAAAAATGTTCTCCTACCATTTCGATGACTTGCCATGGGTATGATATTCCAATCGATGGTTCTTCTAATTAAATACCCCCATACAACAAAGAAGGCGGAATCTTTAATTCCGCCTTCTTTGTATTTATCACAACGTCAAACGTGCAATCATTAAATCGTTATCCTACCAATTTACCACAAGATGCGATGTCATCGCAATCCTGCACACACGCAACATTAGGCCATTCTTTCTTTATCAATATTACACAATTACATATAGTCATTCTACATACAACAGCGAGCTATTCTCTTCCCGGAATCTAAAAAACAATATTATTTGACTCATTTTGAAAAAAAAAAACGATATTTGTGAGTTATAACTCTAAAAAGAAATTCCATGTCACAAGGAGGTAGAACAAAAATCGCAGAACTGTTAAAATCGACACCCGCCGGCAGTGAAGTTACCGCCAAAGGATGGGTGCGTACCAAGCGAGGTAACAAAAATGTTGCTTTTATCGCTCTGAACGACGGTTCAATCATCCATAATATTCAGATCGTTGTCGATGTGGCCAATTTTGACGACGATTTACTCAAACGTATTACCACCGGTGCCTGCCTCCGTGTAAGCGGTACGCTCGTCGAATCTCAAGGTTCCGGACAACGGGTAGAAATCCAGGCCAAAGAGATCGAGATCTATGGCGAAGCCGATCCCAATACATATCCTCTCCAAAAGAAAGGACACTCCATGGAGTTTTTGCGGGAGATCGCCTATTTGCGTCCGCGTACCAACACGTTCGGTGCTGTACTGCGCATCCGTCATGCCATGGCCTATGCCATCCACAAATACTTCAATGATCGAGGATTTTACTATTTGCACACCCCTCTGATCACAGGAAGTGATGCAGAAGGTGCCGGTGCAATGTTCCAGGTAACGACCCTCGACTTGAACAATGTTCCCAAAAACGATAAAGGACAGGTAGATTATACTCAAGATTTCTTCGGCAAATCTTGCAACCTGACGGTATCCGGTCAGTTGGAAGGTGAACTCGGAGCTTTGGCTCTTTCGCAGATCTACACTTTCGGCCCGACTTTCCGTGCTGAAAATTCAAATACCCCTCGCCACTTGGCTGAGTTCTGGATGATCGAGCCTGAAGTTGCCTTCTATGAGTTGGAAGACAACATGGAGTTGGCTGAAGACTTCCTCAAATATTTGATCCAATATGCACTGGACAATTGCCGGGAGGATCTCGAGTTCCTCAACAAAATGTTCGATGCAGAGCTGATCGATCGACTGAATTTCGTGGTCAATAACGATTTCGTACGCCTGGATTACAGCGAAGGAATCAAGATCCTGATGGAAAGTGGAGTTAAATTCGAATATCCGGTAAGCTGGGGACTCGATCTGCAAAGTGAACACGAACGTTATCTGGTTGAGCAACATTTCAAAAAACCGGTTATTCTGATCAACTATCCGAAAGAGATCAAAGCGTTCTACATGAAACTTAACGATGATGGCAAAACCGTCCGTGCCATGGATGTGCTCTTCCCCAAAATCGGAGAGATCATCGGTGGCTCACAACGTGAAGAGAGTTACGAAAAACTGTCTAAACGTGTGGCGGAACTCAATATCCCAGAAAAAGATATCTGGTGGTATTTGGATACTCGCCGTTGGGGCAGTGCTCCGCACAGTGGTTTCGGTTTGGGTTTCGAACGTCTGTTGTTGTTTGTCACAGGCATGAGCAACATCCGGGACGTAATCCCCTTCCCGAGAACACCGAAGAATGCCGATTTCTAAACACTGGTACAATTCTTGCGAGCCCACTGTTACCAGTGGGCTTTTTTATCGAATAGATTTACTACCTTTGTTTAGCAATCGTTGTAGGATCCACTGTCCCGTAAAACACTAACCTATGTCAGCCATATCCCAAAGGCAAGTCCAAAAGATGTTGCAGAAACTCTCTCCGCAACAGATTCAAATGATTAAACTACTGGAACTTCCCACCTTACAACTGGAGCAACGTATCAAACAGGAAATTGAAGAGAACCCAGTCTTAGAAGAGGAAGAAAGCCCGGAAGAGGAGCAAGAGGCCAAAGAGGTCTCTGTGGAAGAGTATTTTGCCGAGGACGATACCCCCAGTTACAAATATCGGGTCAACAACTTCTCCAAAGACGATGAGAAACGTCCTATCTACCTTTCGGAAGGGGCAACATTCCATGAGAGTCTGATCCAACAACTTGGATTCAAGCACCTCAACGAACACGATGAGACTTTAGCCAAATACCTGATCGGAAGCATCGATGACGATGGGTATTTGCGTCGAGACCTGCGTTCGATTGCCGATGACATTGCCTTTAGTCTGGGAATTGAAACCGATGAGCACGAACTGGAGAAAATGCTCAAAGTGATTCATGAATTGGAGCCGGCCGGTGTCGGCGCACGCAATTTGCAAGAGTGCCTGTTGCTCCAACTCCAATCTCAAAGTGACCATACTCCAGCTCAACAGCTTGCCACAAAAATTCTGACCGACTATTTCGATGAATTCACGAAAAAACATTACGAAAAATTGATCTCCCGTCTCGGAGTCAGTGAAGACACTTTTCGTGATGCAATCGAAGAGATCGTTCGTCTCTCGCCCAAACCAGGCAATCTGTACAGCGGCGGACGAAATGAGATGCAACCCTATATCACTCCGGATTTCATTCTCGATTACCATGACGGCATTTTCGAGTTGAGTCTGAACGGAGCCAATGTCCCCGATCTGAAGGTCAATCGTCGCTATGTGGAGATGATCCGTAACATGGTGACCAAAGATGGCAAACCGACCAGCAGCTCCGATCGCGAAACGATTCAGTTCGTAAAAAACAAACTGGACTCCGCCAAATGGTTCATTTCCGCCATCAAACAGCGTCACGACACGTTGATGCGGACCATGCAGGCGATTCTGGATTATCAGCGCGAGTATTTCATCGAAGGAGATCAGTCCAAACTCCGACCGATGATCCTCAAAGACATTGCAGACAAGACCAACCTGGACGTTTCAACCATATCACGTGTGGTGAACAGCAAATATGTACAAACTCAATTCGGAATCATTCCGCTTAAACAGCTCTTTTCCGAAGCGATGCAGACCGACAGTGGTGAAGAGGTATCCTCTTATGAAATCAAAAAAATTCTGAGCGAATGCATCGACAAAGAGGATAAACGCAAACCTTTGACCGACGAGGTATTAATGGATATTTTAAACGAAAAGGGCTATCATATCGCTCGCCGTACAGTAGCCAAATATCGTGAGATGTTGGGTATTCCGGTGGCCCGTCTGCGGAAACAGATTTGATAAGAACATATGGAACAAATACAAGCTATACCCCAAACCGATACGCCACCCACCACCCCAACCGAACAGACATTAAACCGGCTCAGTCGATGCATATCCATGATTTTGCATCCGCTGACTATTCCCATGTGGGCAGGAATCATCTTGCTATTTGGCAATACCTTGATGGCATCAATGCCCATAAATATCAAGTGGTTTTTCTTAGCTGTCCTGGCACTCAACACGTGGGGGATCCCGGCCTTTTGTATCGGCATGCTCCGCATGTTCCATCTGATCCCGGATTTGCGGCTCATTGAGCCTCGGCAACGATTGATCCCCATGTTAATCGTACTGCTGGGATATATCAGCTGTCTGATGATGCTTTCGGATGTCATGACCGCCTTTCTGATCCGACGCTTCCTGGTCGCTGCCATTGGCTGTGCGTTGATCGGCTTGATCATTACGCCTTTCTGGAAAATCAGCCTCCACATGATCTCGATGGGCGGACTACTCGCTCTTCTGTGTGCTTTACAAACGGCTGGTTTGGGCCAACTGTACCCTCTTTTGCTGATCTTCATTCTGTTGACCGGACTACTCGGAAGTGCCCGCCTCTGGTTCGGCAGCCATAACCTCGCACAAGTAGCAGCAGGATTCGTCACTGGTTTTACGGTAGCCCTGCTTCTGATCATTTTTGTCTAATTGAATCAACCATTCGATCAGATGAATGATCAAATCATCTGATCTATTCTTGTGTCATCCACATTATTGCCCTTGTACTGAAAAGTGAATTAGTCGTACCTCCCCCATATTTTTTGCAAACATAGATTCAACCCATACAAAAAACGTTCGAGAAAAGAGCTTTTCGAACGTTTTTTTCATTTTCGGCACGGGATTCGCATTGATAAATCATAAAACATGGTTCAAAACATATCATTACGATAAAACTACCGACATAGCGATACGATAAAATGGCACAGATTTTGGAAATGTTCAAGTAAAAGAAACGTCATTGCTGCAAAAGAACAGGTGTTGTTCCCATTTTGGGAGCAGGCATGCAAAGGTTTCTTCATTTATTTAAGTTTGGGTTAGTAGTTTAGGGGTGAAAGTCCCCAAGGAAAGGAGGCAACCGTGAGGTTCCCTCTTTTTTTATACCCATACGATACAGATTCACAATCCCATTCCTGAATCGCTCCTCTTCCCTGACTCCTGCAGCTCTCTAATTATAAATAGCCGCCCTTCCAGATAGTAAGTCCAAGCTTCAACAAGGCACTCCAGGAGAACTGTCAATCATGCGCACCAGTAGAAGAGAGAATAAAAATGTAAATCAATTAATTGACATTCCCAGAAACATACATAAAAAAGACGCCGGAGGTTTATCTCCAGCGTCTTTTAATATCCTAATAAGCGATAAATCAGTTAACGTCAAAATTCCTACTTACACTTTTCTCCATTTCTTTTCTGCAGCGTCGAATAAAGGCAGCAGGCTTGACCAATCAAAGCTATTTTTTCACCAACTTACATTTGTAAGCGACCTTAACATTTCCTTTGGTTAAAGCGGTCAATTTCCCTTTCAACAAGGTGCGACGCAACGGTGTAAGATGATCGACAAAAAGTTTGCCATCCAAATGGTCATATTCATGCTGAATAACCCGTGCAGCATAACCGGTAAACTCTTCGTCATGTTCGACAAAATTCTCATCCATATACCGAATTTTGATACCGGCAGGACGCATCACATCTTCATGAATACCGGGCAAACTCAAACACCCCTCGTTGAACCGCCACTCGTCACCAAAACGTTCATAGATGTGGGCATTGATAAATGTCTTTTTAAAATCGGCTAATTGAGGCTCATCTTCAGCCCACGGCGTAGCATCTACCACAAAAACCCGAATACTTTTTCCAACCTGTGGAGCCGCCAAACCGACTCCATCTGCCTCATACATCGTCTCCCAAAGATCTGCAATAAACTTCTTCAAATCGGGATAATCAGGCGTGATATCAACAGCTGTCTTACGCAATACCGTTGATCCATAAATATAAATCGGCAAAAACATATCTATTAATTTTAATCTCTAATTACACATTACACGCATGGTGGCAGGCTTCATCCCTGCCTCATATCACTTCCATCCGTATCGACACATTCATAAGCTCCAGCCTGAACACGAGTGTGAGCACGACACTTCACAAAAAAGCTGAAACACAAAAAATGTCTTAATGGCGGCTATCGAGATAGCCCTGCAATATAATCGCAGCACTGACTCGATCGACCAGTCCTTTATCTTCCCGACGACGACTCTTTTTGACCCCACTTTCGAGAATCGCATGCTGAGCTATTTTCGACGTAAAACGCTCATCGAACATCTCGATCTTGAGGGTAGGAAACTCTTTCTGCAAATGGCCTACAAACGGTCGAATATAGGTGTAAGATTCCGAAAAGGAGCCATCCATTTGTCGGGGCAAACCGACAACAACTGTCTCTACCCCGTTTTCAGGCAAATACTTGCGTAAAAAATCCATCAGCGTATGAGTCGGAATCGTATCCAGCGCTCCGGCTATCAACTGCAACGGATCTGTGACCGCAAGTCCAGTCCTCTTTCGTCCATAATCAATTGCTAAAATCCGTCCCATTCGCCTTAAAGATAGATCACAAAAGTACGAAAATATCAATAGGTTTCATCACCCATACTGCAAAAGGGATGATTATTGTCGCTCTTTCCAAAAACAAGATCATCTATCAGCAACGCCCTAATTGACATTCATAAAAAACCTATCCAACCACATATTAAGAAATCTCCTTTAATGCATATATAAAATTTGGACTATTTACTCATCCCTAACTCACCTACTCTTCCGATACGCTATTAAAGCAATCTATCGGATAAGATTTTTAGTCCTTATCGACTCTATTTCAGCCATCCACGTAAGTTCATCTGTCAGTTCTGTAAAAAAAACGCTATATTTGTTCGATTTGGTTATTGAACTTCTCTCAAATGGGTAAACTCCGATTTTGCTTATTACTCTTGGTTTTGACTGTCGCCCCCTGCGCCTACGCTCAACTAGCCGCATCAGACAGCATCAAAACCCATGCATTGTCGGAAATTTGGATCCGTGATCCCTTTATTTTAACCGATACCCTCAACCAAACCTATTACCTGTTTGGAACCACCTCGTCAACACAAAAGCCAGGTTCTGCAGGATTCGATTTATACACCAGCAAAGACCTCGTTTCGTGGCAAGGTCCCTATGCCATTTTTCGTCCCTACAAAGGCTTCTGGGGATCTAAAAACTATTGGGCACCGGAATGCCACGTCTATCAAGGCAAATACTATCTGTTTGCCACCTTTTTTGACACGACAGCCAATCTTCGCGGTACAACCATCCTGGTTGCTGATCAGCCCAACGGTCCGTTTACCGAACATGCCATGGGCCGCATCACTCCCCAAGAATGGGGCGCACTGGATGGTACCCTTTACATAGATCGGCAAGGCAATCCCTGGATGGTATTTTGCCACGAATGGACACAGATCGGAGACGGCACAGTCGAGGCTTTACCGTTACAAAAGGATCTAAAAGCCCCTGTTGGAAAACCCGTTACATTATTTTGTGCATCGTCAGTCCCCTGGGTCAAACCCTATGCTCCTCAAAAATTCGTTACGGACGGCCCTTTCATGTTTCGGAACAAACATGGAGAGTTGTTCATGTTGTGGTCTTCGTTCGGAGAAGAGGGCTACGCTTTAGGCATGGCACGCTCTTGCAACGGAGATATACAAGGCCCCTGGGAGCACCTTTCAAAACCACTTTTTGCCCGTAACGGTGGACACGGCATGTTATTCCGCACTTTAAACGGTCAACTGATGCTCACGCTTCACCAGCCGAATGAATGGCCCGATGAACGAGCCCAACTCTTTCTGATCGAAGAAGACGACCAAGGTATACCGTTCGTCACAACCCGTTTAACACCGGCAGATGCAATAAAAGGGGCAAATGATATAGAATAAACGAGAGTTTTTACTATTTTTCGCCGTCTAATAAGCACAAAACTGTAATACGAATAATCAATAACAACAAGGATATGACACAAGATGAACTTTTCAAAAAACTGATCGCACACTGTAAAGAGTACGGATTTATCTTCCCGTCAAGTGAAATTTATGACGGTTTGAGCGCTGTTTACGATTACGGACAGATGGGCGTTGAGTTGAAAAACAATATCAAGAAATATTGGTGGGATGCGATGACCAAACTCAATGAGAATATTGTCGGTATTGATGCGGCCATCTTCATGCATCCCAAAACTTGGGAGGCGTCAGGTCACGTCAGTGCTTTCAACGATCCACTGATTGATAACCGTGACTCGAAAAAACGTTACCGTGCAGACGTATTGATCGAAGAGTTTATCGCCAAACAGGACGAAAAGATCGAAAAAGAGGTTGAAAAGGCCCGCAAACGTTTCGGAGAGAGTTTTGACGAACAGAAATTCCGTGAAACAAGCCCTCGCGTACAAGAGCACAAAGCCAAGCGTGACGAAATCCACGATCGGATGGTCAATGCCCTGAATGACAATAACCTCGAGGAGTTACGCCAGATCATTCTCGATGCCGGTATCGTATGTCCGATCTCTGGTACCCGCAACTGGACTGAAGTACGTCAGTTCAACCTGATGTTTGAGACCAAAATCGGTTCGGTAGCTGAAGGTGCCAACAAAATCTATCTGCGTCCTGAAACTGCACAGGGAATTTTCGTAAACTTCCTCAATGTACAGAAGACTGGTCGAATGAAACTTCCATTCGGTATCGCCCAAATCGGTAAGGCATTCCGTAATGAGATTGTGGCCCGTCAGTTTATTTTCCGTATGCGCGAATTCGAACAGATGGAGATGCAATTCTTCGTTCGTCCGGGTGAAGAGCTCAAATGGTTCGACCACTGGCGCCAAACCCGCATGAAATGGCACCGTGCCCTCGGATTCGGCGACGACCGCTACCGCTTCCACGATCACGAAAAACTGGCTCACTACGCCAACGCTGCAACCGATGTCGAATTTGAATTCCCATTCGGCTTCAAAGAGGTGGAAGGTATCCACTCCCGCACCGATTACGACTTGAGTCAACACCAAAAATATTCAGGTAAAAAGATTCAATATTACGATACCGAAACCGGCGAAAGCTACGTACCGTATGTCATCGAGACCTCGATCGGCGTAGACCGTATGGTATTGCAGGTTCTTTCTGCCGCCTACAAAGAGGAACAGCTGGAAAATGGCGAGACACGTACCGTGTTGAGCATTCCGGCTGCATTGGCTCCTGTAAAGGCCGCTATTCTTCCGCTGGTGAAAAAGGATGGTCTGCCTGAACTGGCCCATGAAATTAAAAACCTGCTCAAGTTCGACCACAACATCCAATACGACGAAAAAGACAGTATCGGTAAACGTTACCGTCGTCAGGATGCAATCGGAACACCGCTCTGCATTACCGTCGATTACCAAACTCGTGAGGACCGTACAGTCACCGTACGCCACCGTGACTCGATGGAACAACATCGTGTAGCGATCGATGAGTTGCCGGCACTGGTCAACAACGAAGTAAGCTTGCGCAAGCTTTTCCAGAAGATCATCTAACAGCCTCTACATGGAACGTAAAGCCCTATTTCCCGGTTCATTCGACCCATTTACACTCGGACACAAAGTGGTAGTCGATCAGGCTCTTGAATTGTTCGACCACATTGTGATCGCCGTTGGGGTCAATACGGAAAAACGCTCTCTGCTCAGTGCAGAAAACCGTGTACGTCTGATCCGTGACCTCTATCAGGACGATCACCGCATCGAAGTACGCACCTACACCGAACTGACCGGAGCCTTTTGTCGTGAACTGGGCATACGCTTTATCCTGCGAGGACTGCGTAACAATGTGGATTTCGAATACGAACGTAATATTGCCCAGGTAAACCAGACGCTCTTCCCCGAAGTGCAAACGGTACTGCTGTTTACCCCAGCCAAATATGTGGCGATTTCGTCAAGCGTTATCCGCGAGTTGCTTAACTTCGGTGGGGACCCTACTCCACTGATGCCCAGAAATATCAATATTAAAGATTATCTGTAATCTCCTTCAGAGTCGGAATCGGTCTCTGTCGGACAAACCGAACAACACTAAAACAACGATATGAAGTTCACAGCTGAAATCATCGCCGGTTTTTTGGGCGGCGAAATCGTAGGCGATCCTCAGGCGACCGTCTCTACGCTGGCTAAAATCGAAGAGGGAGCACCAGGCGCACTCTCTTTCCTCGCCAACCCCAAATACGAGCATTATATCTATCAAACCCGCTCGTCAATCGTGATCGTGAACAAAACGTTCGAACCTACCGCAGCAGTTCCGGCTACGATGATCAAGGTCGATGACGCATACAGCTGCTTCGCCAAATTGCTCGAACTTTATGCCGCCAGCAAACCCCAGAAACAGGGAATCAGTGACAAAGCGGCTATCGACGCCTCTGCCACACTTGGAGATGATGCCTATGTCGGAGAGTTCGCCGTTATCGGTAAGAATGTCAAGATTGGCAAAAATGTCAAAATATATCCACAGGTGTGCATCGGAGATAACGTGACCCTTGGCGACAACGTTACGCTCTATTATGGCGTCAAAATCTACGAAGAGTGTGTACTGGGGAATCATGTCACCATTCATGCAGGCTCTGTCATCGGAGCGGACGGTTTCGGTTTCGCACCCAATGAAAAAGGTGAATACAGCAAAATTCCTCAACTGGGGAATGTAGTCATCGAAGATAATGTCGAAATCGGTGCCAACACCTGTATCGACCGTGCAACGATGGGTTCAACCCGCATCGGGGTCGGCACCAAACTCGACAACCTGATTCAGGTCGGACATAATGTGGTGATCGGCAAAAACACCGTAGCTGCAGCCCAGTTCGGTGTGGCCGGCTCGACTCACATCGGAGACCACTGCATGTTCGGCGGACAGGTGGGCATTGCAGGCCATCTGCACATTGCAGACAAAGTCCAAATTGCATCCCAATCGGGTATCTCTAACGACGTAACCGAACCGGGAGGTTATATGGGCAGTCCGGTTATGCCAGGTATCAAATTCCACCGTTCGCATGCCATGTTCCGCAAACTTCCAGACCTGAACAATCAAGTTCGCCAACTCGAGAAAAAGATCGCTCAACTGGAAGCTAAACTGGCAGAAAAAGAGTAACCTGAACAGAACCAAACTTGAATTGACAGAAACAATCCCCCAAACGAACTATAGGCGACAAGGATTCGTGATCTCTGTGTAAATTTAAGTCAATGCATACGTGAATGTTCTTAATACAAAGTCCATTCAACATGCTAATATGTATATTGCCGTCGCCGAGATAATCGGCGGCGGTTATTTATTTACCCATGCCAACTAAAAAGTCTAAAACAATTCTGGGTATAGACCCGGGCACCAACGTGACTGGATACGGTATCATTGAGGTATGCGGCAAAACCATGCACTGTGTTGTGCTGGGAATCATCGATCTGCACCGCATCTCGGATCCATATGCCAAACTGCGGCATATTTTTGACCGAGTTTGCGCACTCATTGACGAGTACCGCCCGGACGAAGTGGCACTCGAATCCCCCTTTTTCGGTCAGAACGTCCAAAGTATGCTGAAACTGGGTCGGGCACAAGGCGTCTCCATTGCAGCCGCATTGAGCAAAGGCTGCCCGGTTGCGGAATATGCTCCCCGTCGCATCAAACAGGCCATTACAGGCCAAGGAGGAGCTTCCAAAGAGCAAGTAGCAGCCATACTCAAAAATATGCTTAAACTCGACGAATTGCCCAAACGCCTTGATGCGACAGATGGTTTGGCGGTGGCCGTCTGCCACCATTTCCAATGTTCTGTTATCGCCAGTATCGACACTTCCCCTCTAAAAAAGGCACTCGGAGGGGGCCGATCCGGTTCAAAAAGCTGGGCTGAATTTATTGCCTCAAATCCCAGTCGGGTCAAGGGTGACAAATAAACTCTTTACTTCCAACAAAATAAACCTCACAACACAGTCGTTTACAAGAAAAAAGATATTTGAAAATAACTATTCAAATATCAATTTTCATTAATCACACGAAATCCAAACACTGACACCACATTTACCATGAAAATCAAATTGTTATTCACAGGATTAGTAGCCATTTTCATAGTGGCTTGCGGTCAATCGCAAACACAACAAAAGGGCTATACTATTTCAGGAGAAATTGCCGGCCTCAGCGGTAAAGTTTATTTAACCGTTTTTGAAGGTAAAATGCCTCAACGAATCGACTCTACGGAGGCAAACAACGGGACTTTCTCTTTCAAAGGTGACCAAGCGCTCCCTATTTTTGCAGCTATTGAAACTGAATCCGGCCCACTGTTGCGTTTTTTCCTTGAAAACAGCCCTATTACGATCCATGGTTCAGCAAACGACCCAGAAGCTATCAATGTACTCGGTTCAACCTCAGAATCCTTATATCGCGCCTATTTAACGGAAATCGACTCAGCGAAAAAGGTTATTTACGCAGATTCTGCAGCATTGGCCACAGCATCCGGCCGTGACTCTCTTGAAAATTTAGTCAACAGACAACGGATGGAGTTCGTCAAAGGACATCCCAACAGCGTCGTTGCAGCCTACATTCTCTATCGGGAACTCTCATACTACATGAACTACGACGAGCTGTACGCAGCTGTAGCCGCTTTTGACGAACCAATTCAACAATCGGTTTATCTGCAACTGGTTGCCAGCATGGCCGATGCACAAAAAAAGACAGCTGTCGGACAACATTTCACAGACATCACCCTACCCGACCAACAAGGCACTCCTCTGGCTCTTTCCTCTTTAATTGGGCCGGATAAATACGTACTGTTGGACTTTTGGGCCTCTTGGTGTGGTCCTTGCCGTGCAGAAGCCCCTTACATGGTCGCAGCCTATAAAAAATTTGCACCTAAAGGATTTGACATCTATGCCGTTTCGCTCGATAAAGATGCTGATGCATGGAAAAAGGGAATTGCCAACTTAGATCTCACATGGAAACATGTTAGCGAACTCCGTTTTTGGGAGAGTAGTGCAGCAGAGGCTTACGGAGTCCGCTCCATCCCTTCCAATGTACTGATTGGTCCAGATGGTACCATCGTTGCTCGCAATCTCATGGGACATGACCTATATAACAAATTGGCAGAATTGTTAGACCAACCAGCTTCACCCAAGCAAAAACAAGAGAAAAAATAGGTTTGATTTTTCAGGCAAATTATAGGACCACACGCAGAGAAACTGATTCAAAGTAGAATCAATTTCGATTTCTCATAAAATTTGCCTAAAAAAGTCACCACTTATCCCAAACGAGATCTAACTTTAGGACAATTACTTAAGGAATCACCTGCTCGGTCACGAGCAAAAAACTCAAAAAAAATCGAGAATATATTTGCCAGAAATATTTTTTCGACTTATATTTGCACTCGCAAAACGAAAGGCACCGTAGCTTAGCTGAATAGAGCATCTGACTACGGATCAGAAGGTCACAGGTTTGAATCCTGTCGGTGTCACTTCAAGCCGAGAGATTGTGATAATAATCACAATCTCTTTTTTGTTTACTACGTAGCCATCCTTCTGTAGGGCACAATCGCATAGAATTACCATCTCTTTTTTAAAGAGCCTAACATCTAATTTATCGCAATACCCTACTCACTTTTAATCATCGCATCAAATTACCAGCATTACCTATACTGACTGATAGATTCGAAACATTCAACTCATACAGACATTCAAAAGAATTGAATGTCTGTATTGTCATTGATCAGGGTGCACCACTTTTAAGCATATTTCCCCAATCTACATCAAGTTTTTTTCAAAAAATACATCAATTTAATATTTTATTTCATAATTTTAATACAATAAAATATTGTATTTATAGACCTTAAACCTACAGCCTCCCCATGAAAAGATCCCTAACTTTCTCTCAAAAAATTTTGAATTTGCTTGTAATGCAAAATCAAGAACAGCTGATAAATTCATTCAACAAATTATCGACTAATTACTATTTAAGAGAAAAAAACACTGTGGAACGACTCCGCACATTACGTCAAACACGGATCAGATTGCAAATGGCAACTAAATTTCATGAAGTTCCACACAAAGAGGCTGAATTATTACTTAATCTACTAAAAAATGAAGAAGAACTCGTGTTAACTTATACATCTGGCACAAATAATCCTATACTACCTTCACTGGGCCATAAAGCCGTTAAAATGCGATGGTCTGGTAAATCAATCGATCTGGTAGAAATCATTTATGGATTACACGTCAGTAGATGTATCAATGGAGGACACTGCGATATAAAAGAACTTGTGTACATATTTGAAAATATGTTTGGCATCAAGTTGCCCCACATTTACAACCGACTATTAGCAATCCGAAACCGTAAAAATGGACGAACACCATTTTTACGATGGTTATGCGAACAAATTGAACAAGATGCAAATGAAAAAGACAAATAAACAAATGAATTACAAATTGAACAGCCCAAAACTATACCACAACCATCAACTAAGATTATTTTCATTATGCCACAAATAGACACATCACGGCAATGCCAGTTCAGCTCAATCAGATAACCTATACCTTCAAACGATGAAAAAAATTAATCTCTTACATCTCAATTAAAGAAATAAATCCAATGAACAGATCTAATCATTTCCAATTATCAGGCAAACAATGCTGAAAGGCATCACCCCATGATGCCTCCTAACCTAAACATCGGTAAATACATCGCTATTAAAATCATAGCTACCAAAACACCAACCAACAAAATCAAAATAGGTTCAAGAAGATTTCCTAATGATCGGAGCCGATATTCTAATTCTTGAGTTAACGTATCGGCTTCACGTTTCAGCATTTCAGGTAATCGTCCTGTCTGCTCTCCCACTCGCAGCAAAGTAATCAATCTACGCTCATAAAGTCCACTGAATTTCCCTATTGCATCCGATAAACATAAACCCTGCTCCAAATCACAAGCAATCTGAACAAATGACATTCTATATGAATAAAAGGTAATGATCTCAGAAAGCATATTGATCCCATACAACAACGACACTCCAGAGGAGGACAATAAATGTAAAAGACGACAAAAACGAGCTTGAAGGTTCTTGTTTAACACTCCCCCAATCAATGGAAGACGCAACAACAAACTACAGACATTTTTTTGCACATGATCATGATGACCCCATAGTTTCCACAACAACCCAATTCCTCCTACTATCAACACACAAAAAATCATATATGTAGGGAAAGCTTGTGAAAAAGAAATAATCCATTTTGTCATTGCAGGCAATTCGCCACCCATACGTGAATACACCTGCTCGAACATCGGCACAATCACAAGAACCATAAAAACAACTACAATAATTGCCGTAAATAGAATAATTAGCGGATAACTAATCGCTCCATACACAATGCGACGTTGTGCAATACGTTTACCATAATATTCTGCAAGAAACGCCAAAGCTTGATCGAGACGCCCCGTCTCTTCCCCAATTCGCAGCACACCACAATCCAACGACGTAAAACGGCCACTCTGTTCAAACGCATACCCTAACGATTCTCCTCTAACAACTGCATCATACAATTCTGCGAGCAACTTTTTAATTGAATCATCTCGTTCACTCTCAATCAACAATAAAAATGATTGACTAAAATCTAGTCCAGAGCCAAGTAAGGAATGTAATTCATTAAATATCGACTCTTTACGAATATCTTTCAACAATTGTTTTCGTTTCATATATACTGTAAATGGCTGACTGAATATTCAATATCTATATGTAAGCACAAAGGATCGCACTATAATTTGAAACCAACAATATCAATTCTCCAATCACAGCTATACCTCAAAAGTCTTCAACATAATTGGCATTTTATTAAACCAATGCTTCGATTCAACTGATAATACATAAAAAAGTCAATAGACAGATAGCTTCGAGAATAAGCTGATCAGAGTGACTCGACAGACTTTTCTTCTTTATACCGATACCGTTGTTCCGCTTTATCCAAAAGTGCAAATAAAGAGTCAGACACATGTCTCGGAGCAAAACCAAACCGAACAATCGAATCTCGATTTTTCATTACTTTAACAAATAAAGAATCAATTTTGTTTGGATATAATGCAACTGGAGTTACGTCGACACCAACAATACCGCTTAATAACGTGTCCATGTTTTTCTCTTTCCTTACAATCAATACAGAATCCGCATGGAAAACACACGCATATATATAACCTTGACGAAACAGAGCTATCTCCCCAACTTCGTTGACACACATGCTATCCGAATCTCCAACGAGATCTACTATTCGAAAATAACCAGCATATTGGTCGGTACGGTCTACAATACGTTGAGCAATATTATTGAGAAATCGATTTTGCAGTTCTAAACCATTCATGATAGATAAAAACACAATACCACTAAGAATCATGAATATCAAAACCTCCACCAACGTCGATGCTGGAACCTGTTCGCTGAATAACTTCTTAACTTGCATCTTTAATGATAGAATTATTCAAAACTCAACACAATTCAAAAATCAATTAAACACCTATATTGCATTTTCTGACCGATTACACCTGGAATTATGGCCGTTACTGTAAGTTGTCGTAACAAAGGACAAAACAAATACGGTTCAATATGGACTTTTATAGAGCCCCAATCATAGGTTTGCTCAAAAGTCCCGTTCCCCCACTCTCCTTTTTGAACATCATGCACCGCACTGAGAATTCGATAATGAACTTCAGCATAAATCATATCATTGGCTGACGTGGTCGTCAATCGAGCCACTGTGGCCAAACTAACCGTAAAAACAATTAACAGAATAACAGAAGCAACAAGCGCTTCTAAAAGAGAAACAGCTTTTAAACGATTTGACAAAAAATACTTTGACAGTACTCGCCTCCACCGCTTATCACTCAAGCGCCCATGTATTATATTTTTTCTTTTCTGAAATAACATACACCACATTATTTATCAATTTACTTCTTATATCACTGCATGTACTTAAAATTTGCTATATGTTCAAATCTTGCGCACTTAACAACCATCCTGCCTCTTTCCTCTCATATGGGGTGAATGCCCACAAAGGATAAGCCGTAGCTGGATTTTCCAATAAAGTCAGATCATAAGCCATATCCTCATAATACCCTTCGGTAGAATAGTACACCAAACAATTGGCAACGATACATCCAGATACTATACCTTGTACTTGAGCGGCTCCATCTACCCATAACAATCCCCGTAAAACAGATGTGCGAGCCTGACAATAATTCTTTCTTTTCACATCGGGATTACCCTCTCCATCTACGATGGCATAACCTTCTACACGACTATTAGCCCCAATTTCCAAATATCGATTAGGATTCTGTCGGCGCACAAACACTCCAGAAGGATACTGTAGATTCACCTCTTGCCCTACAATTACTGTATCCTCCGCAAATAACTGAACTCGTCCTTGAAAACCGTCTTCAATACGAATTGTATGACCTACTACCAATACATCTTTTAAGTTGCACGTACTATCAATTGTTATTTCATTCCCTAACAAGATAGCACTACCTTCAACAGAGATATTTTCACAAACTCCTTCAGCGTTTAACAACCGAGGTTGATACTCACAAAAACCTACAGCCAAAGAATCTGGCATTGCTTCCCATGACCCAGATTCTGAAAGTAAATTAAAAAGATGATCAATCTGCCTGTTGACATCGTAACGCAAAGCCGGCATTTGAGTACCAACATAAGCAGTACGTCCCGTTTCAACTGGTTCACCACAAAAAAACACGGAACGAATTTGTCCATATTGCACTCCTTGACGAGGCAACCGTAAAAAACCATGCAACACAGTGCGTCCTGTTAAGGATAAGGTTGTTCCTTTGGGACTATACCATAAATTACAACATTGATTTCTCAATGGAGGCACAGGATGGGTCGCTCCGAATAACCTTACAGATGATATTCGAGGATCTGACGCATGGACTCGAACAGCTTCATACAAACCCCATGGATCGATCGAAATATGCACCCTGCTATCCGATAGGCTATCGTAAAGTTGTATATTATTGCAATCATCAAGCTGATTAATTAAAGTACTGTCAACCTTATACCAAAGGAAAGCAGATTCAAGATTAGCTCGCTGTTGAGACACATATCCTGCTCGCGAAAAAAAAACAAAATCAGCCTCCCACAATGCCAATACTCCAAAAACTAAAAGCAACATCAAAGCAGATACCACCAATACCGTAGCAAGTACACTGGCTGATATATGCTTACAACGTTGCATGTCAGACAAAACGATTTTACAACTTAATTAAGGAACTTTTACAGAATAGGTATGATCGCCACAGACCAATATCAAAGAATCATTTATTAAACGCTGAAGACGGTAACCTTGAGCCGAGCCCCCCTCCTGCAGCAGATATCCTCGCCCACCAATCGAGACCAAATAATAGTTAACCCCTCGCTTACAAATACGCCCTGCACATCCCAATTGAACATTGGGGGCTTCCTGCTTAACAGTCTTAGATGCGTGTTTTACCTTTACAGCATTTGTTTGCTGATCCTTCACTGTTGAAATGATTTCTCTCAAAAAAGGATCGGGATAATCAAGCCAAAGCGTATCACTTTCATTCAGTGGAGATGTCACCCTTACCACAGACGGCAACTCAACATTTACAGACTCTGGTTTAGAGAATAGGACTTTCCACAACACGACTCCCCATACCCCCAAAGCCACAATCAATAAAGTATATGTCACCGAACGTGATCGCATAACACCTATACACTTACACTGTTGCACTACTGCTCTGTAGATTCTCCTAAATCTTCTATATCATCTAATTCTGGCTCTGACGTCTGCCTGGGATCAACTATCAGAGTAAAAACACTCTCTTTACTCTGATACACTCCATTGGCAGCCGAAAGGCTCCATTGATAGACTCCTTCATCCAGTATCAATGCAAATCTGTCCGCACTATGGAGAGAATCAACCGTTAACAACGTATCTGCCCAAACGGACGATGCATTCAAAAAATCTGGAGAGACAATCGTCAAACGATACGTTCGTGCGCCTTCAATAGGACGCCATAAAAACATCACTTCACCTGCTGCAACATGTGTTCCATGCTTTGGTGCCACCACTGTAATCGAGGTATTTTCAATATCTTGTTCAAAAATTTCGTCACACCCCAATAACAGCACGCACAGACACCCTATTATCGATAAAATGTGTTGTACTTTCATAATGACAATGATTTATCGGTCAACTGTTGAATAATAATAATCAATTGCAATGAGGTTTGTTTTCCCCGCCGAACTATTCGAAACTCAGACGAGAGGAAACGACATCGACCTAAATGCTGCTCCATATCATTCAGTGCACGCAATAAGGGTATAAACGTACCCGACAATATGACTTCAGCCGTTCTCAAGATAAAATCCTCCCCCTCTTGCGTTATATACGGAGTATATCGAACAATTTTAATTTCTTCATCATGAGTCCACAGCTTCATCTTTTCAAGTACCCCTCCATTAGCAATCAACTCTACCGAATCAAGTCCAACAGATGGAACGGAAGATAAATCAGCTCCTCGCATAGCCTGTGCAATCTCTTGCTCAGCTTGACGCACCTCTTTCCACAAGGTTCGTGTTCGAGCAAAGGCAAAGCAATAAGCCACACATGGAACGACCACCAATAATAATATCAAGCGTGCCCATCCCTCATATCTACCCAACCTGTTCATAATGTCACTGTAATCTCAAATTCAATTAATGCATTATCGCGATTCTGTGACAACTTATTGAGTTGTGCCGCATGTAATAATGGTTCAGATTTCAGTCCTTGTATTAAAGTGGAAACAGATCCTGCATCATCCGTTTTACCTTTAATTACAAGTTGTTCAGCGGCACATATTGGACTTTTGCCTTCCTCTAAGCTTTTCAACAAGGGCTGTACTGCTAATTCCGTCAACGTAATCGACAATGGAAGATGAGAAACAGCACGATCAATCAATAAAGCCTGACGTACAGATAATCGATGTGAAAATTCATTGATCACGGCTATACGTTGTTGTGATCGATGTTGTGTCTCTCCTTGTTTCTTTTCTTGGGCCGATAGTACACTGCGTTGATTCGCACGACGCTCTTTCAAAGAATCATAAATAAACGTATTACCCACAAGTAACAACAATAGACCAATAAGTACCGGCAAACGCAAACGACGGCATAACACCTTTACAACCAAACTACTTTGAACAGTAGGTTGTAATAACACCCGCCATTTTAACTCCTGCTGATAAAACGTCTTTGTAACATTACAAACTATTGATGCATCGTTTTCGACTGATGGAGCAAATTGAATACGCCCCCATACTATATGATTATCTGATAGATATTTATACAAACTAACGAGTTGTTCTCGACGAACAAAAGATATTGTTTCGTTTTTTTTCTCATCTGACGATACACTCCAAGCAAATTGATCCGGATTGGATGTTACTTTTTCCACTATCGATGTCTCCGTAGTCGACTTTGTAATAATTCCATGTCCTGAAACCGCAATCAGAACCAAATGGCCGGCACATTCTGCCTTATAAACTTTGGTATCAGGCTGCACAATCTGCCGAAGAATATGACATCCTTTCCGATTCACTTTTAACACATACAGCAACACAGAGAACTGAGCCGTGCTTTCAAAACGAACACACAACACAACCAAATTACCAAGCACCTGTTTCAACAAACCCATTTCTCGACCCTTTATTCAATTACTGTCGGCTTAATAAAGACATTAAGTCTGCGCTCTTGTTTGTTATTTTTGTGCATACCGAAAATCCACTTCAAAACAGGAATACGAGCAATAAAAGGCAATCCTTGTGAACTCTTTTCATGCGATTGGCGATCAATACCCCCTAAAAGAACCATCTCCTCATTACGAACCCGAACCATAGAACGAAAACTACGTGTGGTGGTACCAGGAGGAGCCTCTTTTTCCGTGCGATCCGTAAATTCGCTTTGTGACAAATCAATCGTCATGGTAATATGTCCGTCTTCACTGACGTAAGGAGTGATCGAAAGGGTCATATTCGCCTCGACACTTTTCCAAACATATGAAGTAGACTGTACCGGATTTTGGGTACCCATATAAGTATTATTTGTCTCCTTATAATACTGCATTTCACCACTGCTAAGTACAGCTTCGTGTCCATTCAATGTCGACAATTTTGGAGTAGAACGTAATTCAATCGTTCCATTCTCTTCCATAGCTTTCAAAGAGGCATAAAAATTCGGAGTTACTTTGCCAAGTCGAATAATCCCCAAACCATTTACTTTGTCCACTAAATTATTAACAGCTCCTGAACCTAATGTCATATCAATACCCGGAGATAGTGTACCACTCGTTTGAGTTGGTGAAGTACCTACACCAAGACCTAACCCTGCTTCCAATATGACATCTTTTGAAGCATCGACAATCATCACTTCGATTGTGATCAGAGGTACCGTCTTATCAATTTCATGCAAAAACTGTTCAACACGAGCCACATGTCGCTGATCACCGCTCGCAATCATGCTGTTTAAATCACCAAATGCTGCAATCTGAACCCCTTTTTTCAGATTCTCAGGGATCACGTCAATAAGCTTATCCACAGTACGATAACGCATTGGTATAATGCGCGTTGAAAAAATCCCCTCTCGCTTGGCTTCTCCAAACATATATACTCCCCCCTCTTCATAATACGTATAGGCTGTTCCTGTCAACAGAAGATCGAAAAGGGTTTTAACATCTGTATTCTTCAGATAAATACAGGTTTGAGCATTAACAGGAGTAATAAAAAAATAATCCAGCTTCAACTGTTCACAAACATCCAAAATAATATCATAGATATTACCTCGATCAATCATGGCCGTAATTCGGCCCACACTATCTATTGCAAGCTGAGCAGGTGCAAATTGACGACGTCTCACATAATTTTGAACCGTTGATGGTTGCCCACCTCCCACAGGAATTGGCTCTGCAAACATCCAAGCACCATTACCTTTTACCGGTGCCACCTCCAATTTGTTTATTTCCGCCAACACACTCAAAGCCTCAGAAAAAGGCATCGACGAAACATAACCTGAAATTGGCCGATCATACAGAGTTTGAGGAACGATCAAATTTACACCTGAGCTGTCCGTTAATCGTCGAGCCACCTCTCGTAATGGGACAGCTATCAAATCATAACTGAGAGTTGAATCTGCACGATTATATACAATCAAAGGCACTGGTGGAGGAGCAATGGGCGCTTGATAAGGAAATATGGAAACGATATTACCCACAACACGAATATCCAATCCATATTGTTCACATAAAAACAATATTAAATCTGCTATTCTTGCGCGAGAAAAATTGCAACTCACCAAAAGGTTTGCACCATCCTGTACGCTAAGATTGACACCTCCAACTTGAGCAACAGAACGTAATAATTCTGAAAGCGACACTTGACCTACAGATAGATCCACTTCACTCAAATAAGTAGTATCTCGCAAGATTAAAGTATCCAAACGCGCTCGCACCTGAGCGATACGCTCCGTTTCACTGCTTTGAGCATGAAGATCTCCGCAAATGCAACATAATAGCCCGACACATATTAAAAGGTATATTTTTTTCATAAGCAGCATGGCTATTAAATTATTCTCGAAGTAACGGTAACAGTTCCTCTAAAGAGGTTTGCCCTGCATGGAACAATTCAAGAGCAGCATCTCGCAACGTAGTAACTCCTCGCTCTTTTAATTGCACACTCACATCTGGACGATTTTCCCGAACGGCATCTGCAAGCTCTTCATCTATGGGAATGACTTCATAAATAGCCTTACGTCCTTTGTAACCCGTAAAATAACATCGTTCACATCCAACAGAACGGAAATATACGGTATGAGCTATCGCCTTTGACTTTCCATAAATCTGATTACACTCTGCTTCCGTTAATTCTGCAGGTTGCTTACAATCCGGACACAACAAACGCACCAGTCTTTGTGCCACACAAAGGATCAACGTACCTGAAAGCAAATATGGATGAACGCCCATATCATTAAGACGCGAGACACTTCCCCACGCACTATTCGTATGAATAGTTGAAAAAACCAAATGGCCGGTAAGCGAACTGCGAATTGCCATGGCAGCGGTATCGGCGTCTCGAATCTCACCAAGCATAATAATATCTGGATCTTGCCGAAGAAACGTACGCAAAGCAGCACCAAAGGTTAAACCGATCTCCTCTTTAAGTTGAACTTGATTGACTCCCTCCAATGTATATTCAACTGGATCCTCAATCGTTAATATATTACTCGACTCACGATTTAACTGACGAAGCGTTGCATAGAGCGTTGTACTTTTCCCCGACCCTGTCGGCCCCGTAATTAACACCATACCGTGAGGACGTGAAATAGCCGCCGTATAATCGGACAGTTGCCGTGCCGTAAACCCCAAATTTGTTAATTCCAGCAGTTCTGCATGACGGGTTAATAAGCGCAATACAACTTTTTCCCCATAAATAGTCGGTAAAGACGAAACTCGTAAATCAAACGTCCGGTCTGCTCTGTGATATAAAATACGCCCATCCTGAGGTAAACGACGTTCTGAAATATCGAGACCCGACATAATTTTAATCTGATTCACCAGCGAGACATAATTACCACGATCAAGTACATATTTTTCGATGAGTTTTCCATCTATTCGTAACCTAACCCGACAACGATCTTCGTATGATTCAAAATGAATATCACTCGCATACTCATCAAAGGCTTGTCCTATCAAATCCATAAGAAAGCCTTGGCCACTTCCGATTCGTGTCCGATCTGTCAAATGAGGAGCGGCAGTCTGTTTATCATCACGACGATAGTAGCTGTTTAATAAACGTGATAATTCATTAGATTCGATCGGCTCAATTGCAATCTTAAAGCCTGATAGTACTTCAATTTCTTGTATAACATTTGTATAATTTCTTGATTTTTCACCTACACAACTTACACACCCATCCCCTTTGCGAGCATACGGAACAAGACGATAACTCCACGCTTCATGTGAAGTGAAAAGTTGTATAATCTCAGTCGGTATACGTTCCGGAATAGTCATGAGAAATTGGTATAAAAACGATAAAATAATTGAATCGTAAAAATTGAACCAATAGCTGAAACCAAAGGAATTGTCACTACTCGTCGGGCTGTGATCCTCATTATACACCAATATGCTAGGCCCAGCAAACAACCGCCAAACAGTAATATGAAATATTCGGATAACGTAACCTGCGGAGTTAGCAATAGCATAAATATTAAATCACCAGACCCACAATGCTGATTAAAATCGTTTCGCTGACCTCGGTAACGTAGTTTCAAATAGAGCCACACGCCACCAATCATCCAACACAATAGAATTATATTCAACAAACTATTGTATATAATTCCATTTAATGGGAATGACAATATGGCAGAAAACAAACCCGATAAACCAAACAATCCCAACCAAAACAGGGATACGCTCCGATATCGTAAATCGGAAAAAATCAATACAGAAGTTGGAATCAAAAGGAATAGTTCAATGAGCTGTTGTCCAATCATTATTTCGTCATCAAACATTAATTCTTACAATAAATTTTCCTTCAACACTCACAATAACACAATAAAATACAATACCTTACATTGATTTTACTTTGTAAAGTAATTTACTCGATTCTGCTATACATACTTCTATCAATTACAATTTGGACTTTAGTCCTTGACTGTCTCCCGTAGATTTTTATCCTGGTCTATTTCCCAGACATTGTATTCTCCATCACCATCAAAGTCTACCACAGCAGTAGCTGTTGCTTTAAATCCGTGTTCAGAAGCTTCAACAATTTCGATTCGATAATTCGCATGTCCTCCGTCCGTAACCAAAGGTTGCTGCTCAAAACCTAATTCTTCAAGAGAAGGAGAATATTTTGAGTATGTATAAAAATTGTTTTTTTCCAACGTGTGTAAAAAAACAAGCTGTTGCTGAGCTTCGGTACTTTTAGCCCGTGAAATCAAGGGCATCAGATTAGGCAAAGCTACCAACACCAATATGCCAATAATCACCAATACAACAAGTAATTCCGGCAAAGAAAAAGCCGGCACTCGACAAACACACACTCGCTTCATAATCAAACAATTGATTCAATAAAACTTGTTTATTTTTTGTTTCCATACGAAGATCGCAAGTGTAATGGACATATTATGATAAGTTACTATTCACTCTACTATTTTCCCTAACAACAAACAACTATCAATATAATATTCAACACAATAACAAAGAACGCACATGTTCATTGGCGAATAGACATTCAAAAAAACAAATCAATCATCCATATCTATCATAAACTCATATCATTTTTTATACAATTACACAGATCTAATAGAATAACACCTATAATCTATGTCTCATTAACAAGCTCACAACTAATCTCAGTAAAAAAAAATAATGAATTCACGAATTTACCCTAATACCAGCTTCATTATTCTTCTTAAAGCAATTAACAATAATTCAAAAAGCTATTGATTTAAACCCTCTTACTCACAAAAAAGAGGGAGTTATTATACACTTATCTATTTTTTCAATTCGATGTTAAGATCTTTACTAACAGAGAATACATAGCATTGTCTATTTGTATTTACATGTCTCTTGTCTTCGCAGTTTACTACAATCCATATTTTCTAACCAACTAATACAACCGCTTATGAACTCATTTACTTTTAAATTAGTAAGTCTGTTCCTTTGTTGTACAATAGGAGCGGCCGTACCAGGTTACGGACAACAGACGATTACCCCTCCTTCGCCGGAGGCCGCAGCTATGATACGAAGTATCAACATACCGGTAGGACATTATACCGGCACTGTTGATGTTAATATTCCATTATACACAATTAAAACACGAGACTTTGAAATTCCCATTCAACTACAATATCACACCACAGGAATCAAAGTACAAGATTGTGCGACATGGGTAGGATTAGGATGGCGCCTTACCGCTGGTGGTAGTGTTGTACATATTATTCGTGGGAATAGCCGAGATGATGCTGAATTCGGATATGCCAATTGGGGAACTGTGGTCAACAATGCATCATGGGCCCTGAATGAGTTTAATCGTATCTCTTCTTATGATTGTGAACCTGACAATTGCTTTTTCGAATATCCTGGAAATTCAGGGCAATTTACCACTAACAGTCAAAATAAAATCTTTACCATTCCATACCAAAACATTGATATTCAACTTACACAAGACGCTCCTCTATCTTCTCAATATTACAAAATTACAGATGGTAGCGGTAATCAATACATATATGAAGCGTATGAACAAATTGACCAAACACAAGGCGCGACACAAACATGGTATTTAACCAAAATGAGAAGTCAACAAGGAGAAGAAGTGACTTTCACTTATGAAAGTGGGACTCCGTATTCATACTATTCTGAATACGACTATCATCGCATTATGCGTGCCTATTTAGATGCTAAAGGAGAAGTTCAGACCTCAGTTGAACAAGAAATTAATAAAAATATTCAATCTACCATTGAGAATCCAATATACTTAAAATCAATAAACTGGAACACTGGGAAAGTAGAATTCGTATCAGATGAGCAACGCCCTGAAGGTAATTTTGGCCGTAAATTAAATGAGATCAAAATTTATAACAATGATTACGGGTATATAAAATCTGTATATCTATCTTATGGTCAATTCTTAAATCGAGCTTTGCAACTATGCAAAGTAGAAGAAGGGAATACCCAAACAAATGATCGTGAACTGGTGTGTTGGTTTTCGTACAATACAGATCAGAACCTACCCGAACGTAGCTCTATGGATTTTGACCATTGGGGATATTATAATGGCCCCAACAGTCATCATGGCCATATTTTTCCCAGTTATACTGCTAAACTTAAAAAATTTGATGGAGCCGATCGCTCTCCATTCTGGCCATATACATCAGCCAATATATTAACAACTATTCATTATAAAAATGGAGGTAAACAAGAATTCAAATATGAACCTAATGATCGACTATCTGGAACAATTACAAATCAATACAATCAAATATGGGGAGGGGTACGTGTAAAACAAATTAAACTTTATGAAAATGCATCATCCTCTCCTTTAATTACACGATATGAATATACAAACGAGGCTGGATTGTCAAGTGGAACTACATATAGCAATACCATGGTATATACTTCTATAGATACAAATAATCCGTTGCGGAATCTTCCATTTTTATTCCGTCTTACTTGCCGCAGCATGACTAACATTTGCGACTTAAATGGAGCTGCAGTAGGTTATCAACGAGTAAAAGAAATCCAACCTAATGGTTCATATTCAATTTATCATTATACTTCTTTTACCGATCATAATGATACTCCTGCAACAAAAGGGACTCCAGGAGACACAGGCTTAGTAAATACAGGAAGTAACAATAATGATGGCATAAACTCTTTTCGAACTTCTAGTGCATATCAAAGAGGTTTATTGTTAAAACAAGAAGCTTTTGCTGCTGATGGCACACTGTTATCACGACAACTATTTCATTACAAACAGGATTCGGCGATTCGTGATTCCGTAAAAGGGTTTGCTATTGACTCTTCGGAGTATAATATTTTTGATGGCAATTCAGACAAGGAAGTTTCCACATATGAATTAATTTCTCAACCTGTACTATTAGATAGTATTATTACAGAAAAAACTGCCTATAACCTATATTCATTGACACAATATGAATATGATTCAGCAACTTTAGTATTACGAAAAAAAATTGAAGAAGGGCCGGACGCAATTAAATATACTGTAAAATATCTATATCCACAAGATCTATCATCCATCAACGGGACTTCAGAATCTGCACGAGCACTGTTGGCTATGCCCAATAGACACATATATGAATCACCAATCGAAATCTTACATTATAAAGGAGATTCGCTCGTGCAAGGCGAAATTCGCACATATAAACTTCTCATACACAACTCTGCAGATTCAGCCATACTCCCAGCAGATATACGCATATTACAATTATCTCAACCTATAGATAAAGCATCATACCAAGATATTGATTATTCCAATGATTTGACATGTGATCCTCGATATGAGATTAAAACTATCTATGCAAATTATGATAGTAAAAACAACATGATTAACAGCCGAGATAATTATGGAACGTCCACATCATATATTTATGGATATAATCAATCGTTACCAATTGCAGTAGTACAAAATGCTATAGCAGAACAAACGGACCAAACAACACTTCTTTCCGGTGAAATTTATCATACAAGTTTTGAAGATACTGATGGCCCAAACATTCGGACTATAAGCACTGCTAAAACAGGTCAAAAGGCGTACTATGGCCCGTATACTTTACAACTTAGCGGAACTCATCGAATCACTTATTGGGAAAGTACGACTGGTACAATATGGGATAAAATAGAAACTATCGCTTCAGGAGCTATAACAATAGGTGCATCTGGAAAATACATTGATGAAATACGCATCTGTCCTCAGGATGCACAAATGACAACTTATACGTATCTACCTGGAATTGGAATAACCTCACAAACAGATGTTAATGGAAATACAACTTATTATGAATATGACTCTTTAGGTCGTTTGGTTACTATCAAAGACAATGAACGACACCTACTAAAAAAATATGAATATTAATATCAAAAACACATCGTCATGAAAAAATATATTTTATCTATATTATTATTGTGGTGTGGATATTTCTTACAAGCACAAGAATACATTTCACTATCTCCTAATCCTTGTACTATCGACCAAGAAGGTGGGACCTATACTTTTGAGGTAGAATATTCTCCTTCTCCTGATTCTTTAGATAGATTAGATTATGTGAGTTTTTCATCCACATCTTCACAAATAAATTCAGTAGTTCAAAGTGGGAGTAAAGAATTAACGATCACATTTAATACAAATTCAAATCCATCGTTAATAAATGGGACTGTAACCGTATATTTTGTAGATCCGCGGGATATTTCCAATCGAATTTACGGTACTTTATCCTTTGCACAACAGGCAGGGACTCCAGATTACTCGTTAAAAATCACACCCACATCTGTCTATTTTGACACTAAAGGAGGTTCGCAAACATTTCAAGTCTCTTACATCTATATGCAAGAGCCTGTACAATTAACGTATTTAGGTACCACAGGACTTCCTGATGGATGCTCAGTAATTTCTAAAGCTAATGGAATCATAGAATTAATATGTAATCGCAATCCCTCCAAAATCGAAAAAAATTCCACTGTTACGCTTAAATATGCCAATCCTGTCAATCCTTCTACACCTCTGACTGTTTCTTTCACTTTACAACAAGCAGCTCTAAATTATAGTCTAATCTTAAACCCTAATTTTATATCAGTTTCTCCAAACGGAGAATGGTTAAACATTCAGGCTGAATTGGACCAATATGACACAGCCTATACATTACATTTACAGCACGTAGAAAATTTGCCTAATAAGGCATCCACTGAAGATTGGGTTGGCGGGAACGGTTTTACAATTACTTTCCCGGCAAATATGACGGGACAAACTTTAACAGGAGGTGCGACTGTAGCCTTTACTGATCCCTCAGACGCCAATGAATCCATATACGCCGAATTATCATATGAACAACCCTCTTTGCTTTCATTACCTCAGGAGGATGGCAAGGTTATTGAGTACACTTATCGTAACGAAAACGGCAACAGTTACAACACCAGTGTCAATCATTTAGATGGATTAGGACGTACAATTCAAATGGTGAATGTCGGAGCCTCGCCACAAGGTGGCGATTTGATCTCATTTGTTACATATGATTGTATGGGACGTAGTGATTCTGTCTCTTATTTACCTTATGTTCGCACGACTTCAGGAATCGGTCGTGATGCGACACCTGTTTCTTCTCAACATACATTTTATGCACAAAAGTTTGGATCCAATGCAGCCAATTACGCCAAGAATCTGAAACGTTATGATAGGGGGCTTGGTTTGGTTGAAGTGGCAAATACCCCAGGAGAAGCACATAATCTCACCTCGGGATATTATACACGATACACTTATCGTTTAAACACGACGGCTGATGCTATCAAACGTTATGTGGTATTGACTAACGGCTCATTACAATCGCAAGGTGTTTATGAAGCCGATCAACTGACTGTGTATCGTACGCTCAACGCGCAGGACGGTAACTCATCGCAACAACAGGAGAATCTAGAATATACCGATGCTCTGGGGCGAACAATTGCCAGTGAGGTGCGTGTTTCGGATCAAGATCGAAGAATTACCTATTATGTTTACGATGATCTGAATCGATTACGCTACATATTACCACCTATGGCGGACACTTATGATTGTTCGACACCGAAAACTGCTCAGCAGCTCGGAGATTATTGTTATTATTCCGAATATGATGAACGGGGAAATATTATCAAAAGTCAAAATCCGGGAGCAGAATATTCATTGGCCATTTATGACCGTCGGGGACGCTTAGCCATGAGCCAAAGCGGTAAACAACGTATCAATAATGAATGGAGTTTCACCAAATATGACGTTTTCGATCGTCCGGTATTGTCCGGTATTATTACTGGCGGAACTTATGAATCGCATAAAGCGGCTTTGGATGCTGCAACTGTATTTTATGAAGAGCGAGGCACGACAGTTCATGGTTATACTAACCAAAGTTATCCATCTGTACCCAATGCAAACAGTTATTTGACCGTCACCTACTACGATGATTACGACTGGCTGGCGGCCAATGATCCGCATGCATTTTCGGCAGCAGATGCACTCGGTCAAACACATACGACTGATGTAATAGGACTGACCACAGGTGTAAAAAATAAGGTATTGGGAATCTCGACTGATCAATGGCTCACAACAGTCACCTATTACGACCAAAAGTACCAGACAATACAGGCCATTTCAGACCTGTACCCCTCTGGAACAGAGATTACCTCCAATACGCACGATTTTCTGGGCAACGTTACGCAGACCAAAGTCAAACAGAGTGTCGGAGGTTCCACATATGAATATAACAAGTGGTTCAATTATGACAACTTTGGGCGATTGTTGTCGATTCAACAACAGATCACCGGTGATGCTTCCAATGGGAAGGTCACACTGGCTTCATACACCTATGACAACTTAGGGAACGTGGCATCCAAATCCATTCACAATGGGGCGGAGACCGAGACCTACACATACGACCTGAACGGCCGAGTCATTGCATCGACCTCGCCATCGTTCAGTTACACGCTTGATTACGAACAGAGCGACCTGCCGGGTGCCACACCTCGTCTCGACGGACAAATCACCGCATTGCGCTGGGGAGCGGGACAGACTCCCAACCGAGCCTACGCCTACACCTACGATCCTGTCGGACAACTTTCAGCAGCCGCATACAAAACCGCAACCAACGGCACTTGGAGCGCATCGAATGCCTATGCCGAAAAGAATCTGACCTACGACCGGCACGGCAATATCAAGACCTTACAGCGTACCGATGCCAACGGTTCGGTTCTGCACGAGCTCTCCGATATGACCTACACCGGCAACAAACTCCAGTCTCTGAAACTGAACGGAGGCAGCCCGGTCAATTACGCTTATGATCAAAACGGCAACATCACCTCGGATGGACGTCGGGGCGTGACGATCAATTACAATATTCTCAATTTCCCGGAACAAATTATTGCAGGGAATCAACAAGTTTCCTATATTTATAGTGCAGCAGGCGAGAAGCTCGCCACCAATGCAAACGGCTCTTTGACCTACTATCGTTCCGTAATGGTATATGGCAACGACAACAAACTGCTGTATATACTCACCACAGAAGGAACAGTCACCCGTACTGAGGGTTCCGCCGGAACAAGCTACACATACAACTACTTCAAGAAGGATCAGATTGGCAGTACCCGGGCAGTTCTCTCGGCGGTCGGGAACACACTGCAAAACGTACAGTCAACCGATTACTACCCATTCGGACTGGCATACTCAACCAATAACCTGAACAAAAACAAATACCTTTTCAGCGGGAAAGAGTTGCAGGATGCTTCAATCGGGGGAACAATCCTCGGGCTGTACGACTTCGGAGCAAGGCAATACGACCCCGTGATCGGAAGATGGATGACACAAGACATCTTAAGTAAAAATTATGCTGAATTATCGCCTTACAGCTATTGCGCAAATAATCCGATCAATCTGGTCGATTTGAATGGCATGAAAATAGATTCATTATCTGAAGAAAAATTTGAATCATTGTTACGAATGTTCCAACACGAACAAAGGCGTGCTAATCAGAAACTAGACCAATTATCAGATCACGAATGGCAAAGTACCGGTATGAAAAATCGAATTTCCTCTCTCGAGGCACGTACCAACAGCATTCAATCTACACTTGATGTAATGGACATAATGCGAAGTAGTTCTCAGATTTATGCTATCAAAAAGATCAGTACCAATGAACTCGGAGGCCTCTTTTCAGAACCAAGAGGACAAGAGACAGTCATTTTCGTAAAGTATGGAACTCGTGCCAATTTTGTACATGAACTCGTCCATGTAATGCAGTTTGAAGAGGGGCGAATAGCATTTAGTGAGGACGGTGCGCCCATGTTTAACGACATCTATAAAGAAGTAGAAGCATATCAAATGCAATGGGCATATAACCCCTCTTCGGTTACAGGCTTACGAAATGCACATGGTCCTTTTACAGTTGAAAAGGGTATAACCGCCGAATGGGTTCAGGGCCTATATGACATTAACGACGAGCAACCGTATAAACCGGGTGGATATGCAAATGTAGCTGTAATACCTTTAGATAGAAACTCTACATTAAAAGACCTTGTTCCAGCATATCCAAATCAAGGATACCACTATGCACCTGATGCAGATCTAAATGCAAATTTATTTGATTTCTTTAACACATATTACAAACATAAATCTATCACAAAATGAAAAATATAATTCTGATTATCACACTGTTAATTACTGTCTACTCCTGCGGAACAACCCATAAAATGGCGAAAGTAGCTGGAGTGTATCAAAGCGTATATTTTCCTGGATCTGGGAGACATGACCTTAATAATGGCCTTATTGTAATATTAAATAAAGACGGCACATTATTGGATATCGAATATGATGGTAGATTTACAGGAACATGGAAGTTCACAAAAAAAAATATCATTGAGCTAAAACACATCCCAAGCTCTATAAAAAAAACGTGGATTCCATATACGAGTACTCCTAACTACCTTGATCAAGAGGCCGAAATCATTAATAGAGACAGTATTCGTATCGGTGGTATTCCTTTTGTGCGAATAAAATGACCTCTCACCTACTTGTGCATGCAACAATAGGGAGTCAGATTCACCCAGCAAATTAATGTATTGCATCACTTTCCAGTAATGTAACATTAATAATTCTGATTCTGAAGCGAATACCAATTCATTTAACCCACTAAGTTATATCTCAAGGCCATGAAAAAGATAACGTTTATAATCATACTGTTATTGACAGTCAGTTCTTGTGGAGTCACTCAAAGAATGGCAAAAACGTCTGGAGTATATCAAAGTCTTCGATATGAGGCAACAACGCAAAAATTGGTTCCCAATAATTGCTTTATCTTAATATTAAATAAAAGCGGTACGTTTATAGACGCAGAATATACTGGCAGATTTACAGGGACATGGAGGTTTGTCCAAAAGGATATTGTTGAATTAACATACATTCCTCTCGCTTGGAAGGAAGATATGATTCAACGATTATCAATAGGATATCGTAATCCTCAATTCCTTGATCACAAGATCGAAATTTTGAACAAGGATACTCTTCGTATCAATCAGACTATTTTTGTACGAATTCAATAACAGTTCAATCATATATTACATCATTTTCTCAAAGAAACTATTTGTTTTTTCTGAGAAAATGATGTTTTATTTTCATAGATTTCACCACTGAACACCATATTTTCCTATATTTATAACACGTCTGGCAAAAAATCAACTTTTCAGCGGGAAAGAGTTGCAGGATACCTCAATCGATGGAACAATCCTCGGTCTGTACGACTTCGGTGCAAGGCAATACGACCCCGTGATCGGAAGATGGATGGCACAGGATCCAGCCAACCAACATGCTTCTCCATATATCTATTGCAGCAATAACCCGATTGCATTAATCGATCCGTCAGGAATGAAAGATACCTCCATTATGATCGGAGGATTCACATATTGGTTACGTGAAGACGAATTCGGGAATTACAGCTTTTCTATTTTTGGTCAAATTGGACGAGTTGAAGATAGATCAGGAAGAGATATTACGGATGAAGTCTATCAAAGCCTCACATCTTTTTTAGATCTTGAACTTCAAGAATTTGCATTCCTACGGCTCGGATTTAAAATCGGTGACTATGGGATACAGGGATTAACAACAAAAATTTCTGGATCATACCGTTACACCTCCATCGGAGGATTGTTTACCAAAGGAAGAGGCAATATACTTGGGTATTTTGATCCTAAAGAATCAATTGCCCACATAGCACCATCGTTAGTATATGAAAAAGATGATAATTGGAGAGCGTCATGGAAATTATTGGCCGTACTTACTCATGAATTATTACATGGCGTACATCATTACTACAATGGATCAGATTACAATAGTGTTTTATCTGAAACTGCATGTTATGAAGCGTCTTGTAATATATACCTAAGAGGCTGGTTATTCAACGACATGTATCAAACCAGCTTAACGGCACAAGAGGCTGGTTATACTCTGTATGAAAATAAAACAGTGTTAACTAATGCTTTTTATCCGTCACATTGGGTCAAACCTATCAACTATCCTAAGCCATGGGAATTCTCCGATAAAACCATATTTAATCAATACTTCTAATCAATATGAAAACCAGACTCACTATAATCGCTTTGATCTCATTAATCTATTGGGGGACACTTGCTGCTATGGCTACGCAAAACAAGTATCCTGAAATCTATCCCGGAGTAGAATATGTTACGAATAATGATCTAACCAAATACGATTTAATCTTGCATTTTTACCCTAATAGTCTATATGAATTGACATATAATTATTATGATCCAAGATTCCCAGACCAGCCAGAAATCTTTTTATTATCCATAGGAAGCTATCAGAAACAGAATACAACACTAATTATGCATGATAAAATCTTTGATTTCACTTGGAAAATACTATTGCAAGAAGGAGGGTTGATGATCAAGTCCGGTTTCCAATGCATGCATGATATGTTTTTAACATATTATCGCACATCAAATGACAAACTCAATCCAAATTTCATTCAAGACCATCAGGCTCAATTGGATCAAGTAAGAAAGGAAAAGCAACCTTACATCAGTGTATCAAAAAGCTATAGCTGGTCTTATTTTAAATTATATTTGGAAACCGATCGCACCTACCGTTTGTTACACCATGATCAGGAAATCATATCAGCTGGGACATGGGACAGAGATGGGAATATCTTAATTCTGACAGATTCTGCTTTAAATATGCCTTTTTACGGAATTATCCAACCTAATGGTATAAAAAGCATGTTACTACCTGGCTTGTATCGAGGGCCAATCGTTTTAAAACGATATTTCTGACTATAATATTTTAAAATTCAAGGGTGGAAGGTGTAATATTCATCTTCCACCCTTTTTAACTTAATAATAGTTAAGACGTTGTTGCAGGTAATCAACAAGTTTCCTATATTTATAGCGCAGCGGGCGAGAAACTCGCTACCAATGCAAACGGTTCTTTGACCTACTATCGTTCTGTGATGGTGTATGGCAACGACAACAAACTGCTGCATATACTCACCCCTGAGGGGACGGTATCTCGCACTGAAGGGTCCGCCGGAACAAGCTACACATACAACTACTTCAAAAAGGATCAGATTGGCAGTACCCGGGCAGTTCTCTCGGCGGTCGGAAACACACTGCAAAACGTACAGTCAACCGATTACTACCCATTCGGACTGGCATACT
>UQDC01000003.1 GCA_900539755.1 uncultured Alistipes sp. | reverse complement strand
CTGGGTTCAGAACGTCGTGAGACAGTTCGGTCTCTATCTGTTGCGGGCGTAGGAAGTTTGAGGGGTCCTGACCTTAGTACGAGAGGACCGGGTTGGACGAACCTCTGGTGTATCAGTTGTGCCGCCAGGTGCATTGCTGAGTAGCCATGTTCGGACTGGATAAGTGCTGAAAGCATCTAAGCACGAAGCCTTCCCCAAGATGAGACTTCCCTTGAGGGTCGTAGGAGACGACTACGTTGATAGGCCACAGGTGTATAGGCAGTGATGTCACAGCCGAGTGGTACTAATTGCCCGAAAGGCTTTCTTAGAAGAGGGCCCTTTTCTCATCCTTGATCGTCAAATACTGAGGGGTATTTGAGTCAAGAACTTTACGATATAAGGTTGCAATAAACCTAAGAGCTTTAGGTGGTTATAGCAATGGGGTTCCACCTCTTCCCATTCCGAACAGAGAAGTTAAGCCCATTAACGCCGATGGTACTGCAGTAAAATGTGGGAGAGTAGGTAGCCGCCACTTCAAGGAGCGATTCGAAAGAGTCGCTCCTTTTTTGTTGTATTACGCCGAGTGAGGTGTGGATGGCATGTGAAATCTCACAGTAAATTACTTTCTCCTCAATATTCTCTTTTGCATTTGCATGTGATAGGCCTTCTTTGACCGCTCCCATCATTACTTAATTCGGTTTCGCTCCTGGTCTGTTTACGACCTTCCCCATGTATTCTTCTTTAATAGGCATTTATGCGGAAGCAATCAGGAAGAAGATGCATAGGACTCACTTCTCTCATTGAATTCTGTATGTTAGCTTATGTGTGCTATTCTCTCAGCAAGCTCTTGATCAAAAAACGTTTATCTATTGTTGAGATAATGGCATTTTACGAGAGTATTTATATAGGTTTGAACCTTTTTCTGAGCTTATTTTTCGTAGAAAGTTGTACCTTTGCACATCTTTTCAGTCTCTTATTTATAAATGTAGATTCAGCCAATGTCACATCCGCAGTTTGTTCCTACCGCAGACAATGCATTTGTGATCTCTTATCCCGACAAGTTGGATAAGGAGTACGATTTCCCTGCAATTTTGTCCTATTCCAAAGTTTGTGAGCGCAAAGGTGAGATTGAAAAAGCTTGCAATTTGCGTTATGATGCAGTGAAGCGTATTATTGATTTGATTCCAGACGAAGATGAGATTGTCTTGGATTGGGATGATGAGGAGAATCATGTGGTGCTGAATTTATTGCGTGGTTCGGCCATTGATCATTTTTTGATCGGTGATTTTGAAATGGCTGCCGGATTGATGGAGATGACTTTGGATCTGGATCCTGAAGATCATTTGGAGACTACGAAACCACTGGCTTTTTGTTATGTTGCTTTGGGCGAGTATGAACTTTTTGACGAAGTGCTCAACGATATCAGCGATAAATATCCCGAAAAGGAGATTTTAAAGATGTGGAGTGAATTCCGTCAAAAGAACGAAATTCCAGCTGGTGAGTTAATCCATTTCAAACGCAACTTCCCTGTGTTTTATGCCGAATTTAAGGCTGCTGAGCATCCTGTTTCGGCGGCTTATTTGGCTGATATTGATAGTGAGCATCCCTCTCGCGAAGCCTTGGCTCGTGAACTGTGGTTGCAGACTGAACATCTTTGGAATCAATTTCCAGGATTTATTGAAGCATTGCAAAAGCATTGATGATGTATCCTTGGGGAGACGAACGGCGCTATAATAGTTATTCGGGGTACTTTCGTCGAATTTTTGGTTCTCGTGTACAAAAGCTGTCGGTCAATGTAGGTTTTACCTGTCCGAATCGTGATGGCACGGTGGGTTTGGGTGGGTGCACGTTTTGTCGCAATGATGCTTTTACCCCTTCATATTGCAGTTCAACCAAGAGCGTTCAGCAGCAATTGCAGGAAGGTATTGAATTTCATCGTAATCGCTATCGGTCTGCTGAGCGATATATAGCCTATTTCCAATCCTTTTCCAATACGTATGCTTCACTTGATGTTTTGAAGCAGCTATATGCATCCGTGTTCGATAACCCGGAAGTGATTGGTGTTATTGTCGGGACTCGTCCAGATTGTATGGATGAAGAGAAGTTAGATTTTTTTGCGGAACTGTCTCGACATCATTATGTCTCTATTGAATATGGCATAGAGTCTTGTTACGATACGACATTAAAGGAGATTAATCGAGGACACGATTATGCATGCGCAGCACATGCGGTGAAGATGACCGCAGAGCGGGGACTACATGTTGGGGCGCATTTTATATTGGGGTTGCCAGGTGAAACGCGCACCATGCTGTTTGATCAGATTGAGCGGATCAATGCATTGCCTTTGACAACTTTGAAATTTCATCAGTTGCAAATTTTTCGAGACACGCCGATGGCGGAATTGTATGCAAAATCGCCGGACCAGTTTCATTTTTGGACATGCGAGGAGTATATCGATTTTGTCATTGACCTGGTGGAGCGTTTACGTCCAGATGTCGTTTTAGAACGTTTTGCCAGTGAGGCTCCACCCCGCTTCCAAGCAGGACCTACTTGGGGAATGATTCGGAACGAGCAGTTATGGAATCGGTTTGAACGCCGATTGTTAGAACGCGATACTTATCAAGGAAAATTTTTTGCTCAGATTTAATCGTCCGAGATTTTTATTGCAAGAGCCTCAGTGACGTTTGTCTCATTCTGATCGTAGTGTAAGGCCGGTTTAAACAGACCTGTATTGATTGTTAAATCGAATATTAGCAAATTCGATTGTTTATCTTGTCCAATTTTTCATCGTCTTTTGAGTGTAGTTTCTAAATCCAGTTGATTAATTATGCTTGTGCAGTTCTAATCTGTTGGATAATCTGCTGCATTGTGAATTGTGGTATAATTTTTTTTGATATATTTGTATGGTTAGTATAAGAATTAGATAAGGTGTAGAAACGACTATATGACGATTATACAGTTAGAATATTTAGTGGCTGTCGCCAATCACGGTAGTTTTTCACTGGCTGCGGAGAAGTGTTTTGTTACCCAACCTTCGTTGAGTATGCAGGTGAAAAACCTGGAGGAGGAGTTGGGAGTCATTTTATTGGATCGCAGTAAGAAGCCGGTTATTCCTACTGAGGCTGGGACGGCTGTTTTGCAGCAGGCACGAGAGGTTTTGACAGCTTTTTATCGGGTCAACGAGGTGGTCAATGACCTAAAAGGGGAGATATCGGGGCTGTTGCGTTTGGGGGTGATTCCTACGATCGCTCCATATTTGGTACATCGTTTTGTTCCTGATTTTGTCCGCAAACATCCTAAAGTGGAGTTGCAGATTCGGGAGACGCAGACAGCGGATATTGTCGAGGCATTGAATCGGGATATGTTGGATGCGGCGATTTTGGCAGGAGGGACCTCTCCGGGAGAGATTATCGAGGAGGAGCTGTTTAATGATCGTTTTTATGCTTATGTGTCACCGTTGCATCCTTTGTATGAGCGCAGTAATATTCGTATTGAGGATATTGATGTGAAGCATTTGTTGTTGTTGACAGAGGGAAATTGTATGAGGGACCAAGTGATTGAGTTGTGCCAGGCTCGTCGCAATGTCTCTACTCAATATGCGTTCGAGAGTGGCTCTTTGGAGACTTTGATGCGGATCGTGGACAATACGGCCAACATGACAATTATCCCTGAGTTGGCCCTTGATTTTATTCCTAAAGAGAAACATTCGCAGATCAAGACGTTGGCACGAGGGGCCACCTCTCGCAAGATTACGATTGCGGTACGTCGCACTTATGTAAAACGTTCGTTGATTTCGGCGTTGAAAGAGTCGATCATTCGGGCCGCGAAATAGCAATAATTTGCAGGATATTTGTACTAAAGGGATACTGATTTCCGTGGATTCATATCTTTTTAGTATCTTTAACGCCTTAAATAGTATAATTGATTTATGAGCCAATTGATTGAAACGATTGCACAAGCCATACAGGATAAGAAGGGTAAAAACATTGTTGCGTTGGATCTGAGTGGATTTGACGGTGCAGTATGCCCTGCTTTTGTTATTTGTAATGCAGATTCTACTACTCAGGTAGAGGCTATTTCTCGCTATGTGGAGGAGCAGGTTTTGGAGAAGCTCGGAGAAAAAGTTTGGCGAGTTGAAGGTCTGAACAACGGTGTTTGGGTGGTTATGGATTATGGGGATGTGTTGGTTCACATTTTCCAGACCGAGTTACGAGACTTTTACAAACTGGATGAGTTGTGGGCTGATGCTCCAGCTACCCGGTATGCATCCGAGGAGTAGTTGAATCCTGTTTAGAGAGTAATATATGACGGGCTCATCCGTTACAGAAAGGAAGAGACCAAATTGATGTAAACATGAAATTTAATTCGAATAATATTTCGTCGAAACCGGGCGGTCGTCGCCCCCGTTTCAATATTTATTGGGTATGGGCACTGATTGCGGTGATGTTGGTCGGCTGGAGCCTGATGGGCAACACCGAGATTGCGCAGACGACCAATTGGGACAGTGTCAAGGTGATGATTGAGCAGGGTGATGTTCAAAAGATTGACGTCATCAATAAGGAGACTGCTGAGGTTTATCTGAAATCGGATAAACTGGCGTCATATACAGAAAAGAAAGAGTACAAGGATCTACCCAAACAGGGGCCTCAATTTGTATTCAATATCGGATCGTTGGACTATTTTCAGAGTGATTTTGAAAATACGATAACCAAATACAAACAGAGTGTTCCGTTAAGTTTCGAAACACGTCGAAACATGTGGACCGATCTGCTGACGGGTATTTTGCCTTGGGTCCTGATTATTGGCGTTTGGATTTTCATCATGCGCAGTATGTCACGGGGACAAGGTGGTGGCCAAGGCGGTATCTTTAGTGTTGGCAAGGCTAAGGCCCAGATTTTTGACAAGGGGTCCAATGTTCAGATCACCTTTAAAGATGTAGCCGGATTGGAAGAGGCTAAGGTAGAGGTGATGGAGATTGTCGATTTCCTGAAGAATCCGAATAAATATCGCGAATTAGGAGGTAAAATTCCGAAAGGAGCGCTGTTGGTTGGCCCTCCGGGAACAGGAAAGACCTTGTTGGCAAAAGCCGTAGCAGGAGAGGCGAATGTACCTTTCTTTTCAATCAGTGGCTCTGATTTTGTGGAGATGTTTGTTGGTGTCGGTGCGTCTCGTGTTCGGGACCTGTTCCGTCAGGCCAAAGAGAAGGCTCCTTGTATCGTGTTTATCGATGAGATTGATGCGATCGGTCGGGCCCGTGGTAAAAATGTAGGCTTTTCGTCGAACGACGAGCGTGAAAATACGCTGAACCAGTTGTTGACGGAGATGGATGGTTTCGGTACAAATGCAGGTGTGATCATATTGGCTGCGACCAACCGTGTCGACATTTTGGATAAGGCTTTGTTGCGTGCCGGCCGTTTTGACCGTCAGATCAATGTAGAGTTGCCGGAGCTGAAGGAACGAGCTGAAATTTTCGATGTACATCTGAAAAATCTGAAGTTGGATCCTAAATTGGATCGTTCGTTCTTGGCTAAACAGACTCCCGGTTTTTCAGGAGCCGATATTGCTAACGTATGTAATGAGGCTGCTTTGATTGCTGCCCGCAATAATAAGAAACAGGTTGAGAAGGAGGATTTCCTCAGTGCCATTGACCGTATTGTTGGAGGTCTGGAACGTCGCAGCAAGATCATTACTCCGACCGAGAAACGTACGATCGCTTATCACGAAGCGGGTCACGCAACGGTTAGCTGGGTGTTGGAGCATGCCAATCCGTTGATCAAGGTGACGATTATTCCACGAGGCAAGGCGTTGGGTGCAGCCTGGTACTTGCCGGAGGAGCGACAGATTACTACTAAGGAGCAGATGCTGGATGAGATGGCCTCGATTTTGGGAGGTCGAGCATCGGAGGAGATGAACTTCGGTAAGGTCTCGACAGGCGCGTTGAATGATTTGGAACGTGTTACCAAGCAGGCTTACGCCATGGTAGCCTATTACGGCATGAGTGAACAGATCGGTAATTTGAGTTTTTACGATTCGACCGGTCAGAGTGATATGGCATTGACTAAACCTTATAGCGAACGCACGGCTCAGGATATTGATTCGGAAGTCAAAGCAATTGTTGACGGAGCATATCAACGAGCTCTTGAGACATTGCAGACGCACCGTGACGGATTGACTCAGTTAGCCGAACTGTTGTTGGAGCGTGAGGTTATTTTTGCGGAGGACCTTGAAAAGATCTTTGGCAAACGCAAGGGAGAACAACGTAAAGAACTCGATGTAACGGTCGATGAGACGGTAACAGAAGACGAATAAGTGATGGCGTTGGATAGGAATTTGGTAATTCGGACGTTGAGTGGCATTGTGATGCTGGTTGTTGTGTTGGGAGCGGTTTTGGTCTCTCCCTACACGATGGCAGCGTTGTTTGTGTTACTGACGATCGGAGCACAGTGGGAGTTTTATAAAATAGCACGCCAGACTGGAGCTGCGCCATTGCGAGTCTATCCGACGATTATAGGGGCATTGTTGGTTGGCGGCGGGTTTGCCGTTGTGACCGGAATGTTGTCTTTGAGTTGGTTATTGTGTCTTTTGCCATTGTACGGGGTGCTGTTTATAACCGAATTATACCGCAAGAGTTCGATGCCTTTGACCAATGTGGCGTGGGCATTAACGGGAATTATGTATATTGCCGTTCCTTTTGCGCTATTGACGGTTTTACCATGCACGGAGGCTCCAGAGGAAGGTTTTGTTTATAACCCTTTGGTTGTATTGGGTGTGATATTTACGGTCTGGGCCAATGATATTGGGGCGTACTTGATCGGCCGTTGGTTAGGACGTCATCGACTGTTCGAACGAATCTCTCCGAAAAAGTCGTGGGAAGGATTTTTGGGAGGCGTCTGCTCTGCGATTGCAGTGGGCATTTTGATGGGGCATTGGCAGAATGCATCATTGCTGTTATGGGCCGGAGCTGGTTTGGTAATCGCTGTAAGCAGTGTGTTTGGCGATTTGGTTGAATCGATGCTTAAACGTTCCGTTGGATTGAAGGATTCGGGATCGATCATTCCGGGTCATGGCGGATTTTTAGATCGTTTCGATGCACTGTTGATGGCTGTTCCGTTTGTTTTTGTCTATTTTATGCTATTGAGTTGATATAGTTTTACATTCAAACAATACGCTGTACGAATGAAAATTCATAAAGAGGGATATTCCATTATTTGGGTCACAATAGCTTTGGCAGCTTTTGTAACAACGGTTTGTGTATGGGCATTACCACCAGTTGCTGCTTGGATTGTGGCTGGAGTTGCCCTATTTGTAATACTTTTCGTAACGTCATTTTTCCGTTGCCCGTCCCGTAAGCGGATTGAGGATTCTAATTTGATATTTGCACCGGCTGATGGTAAGGTAGTTGTGATCGAAGAGGTGACTGAAACGGAGTATTTTCATGACCGACGTTTGTTGGTTTCTGTCTTCATGTCGTTGAGCAATGTCCACATCAACTGGTTTCCGGTAGGTGGACGCATCGAATATTTCCGCCATCATCAAGGCCGTTTTTTGGTTGCATGGCACCCAAAATCCTCCGAAGAGAATGAGCGTACTACTACAGTGGTCGATATGGGGCCACGTAAAGTTTTGTTCCGTCAAATTGCAGGCTTGGTAGCTCGTCGTATCGTATCTTACGCTCATGTGGGTGAGCATGCGGGACAAAATACGCAGTGTGGATTTATCAAGTTCGGCTCGCGTGTTGATGTTTATTTGCCAGTGGGAACCGAGGTATTGGTTAAATTAGGTGATAAGGTGACCGGCTCTCAAACTCCTATTGCCCGATTTACTGATAATCTCGACATTAAACAGTAATCTGCTTGCTGTTGATTCCGAGTGATATTCATTGATATTGCAGGTCTGAATTCCTCTATTCGTGGCTTTTTGTTGGTAAGCAACTCAGTCCTTCTGTATAAAAAAGAGCCTTCTGTGTGGATCGAGTTGCTGATGTCGTTACTCTTCTTTGATTATTATGCTTATGCGCAATTTGCTCGGATTTGCTATCGCTGCTTTTCTGTAAATGCCGATATCTGATGACAGATCAATACGGTCAGTAGCCTGTTGATTGCGTTAAGTTTAGGATAAATTCTTCTTTTGCGGGACAGACGTCAAATTTTTTCGTACATTTGAATATGTCCAAATTGCAACGATATATTATTGCGGCAGCTATTACGGCAATTGTCGTATTTTTGGTTTGGTACTTCAGTAATGTGGTTACCTACATTCTGATTTCAGCAGTATTGGCTATTATTGGCAAACCTTTGACCGATTTATTGACCGGGTTACATTTGGGCCGTTCTAAATTGCGAATTCCAAAGGCCATAGCTGCGTTAATTACGTTAATTGTCATTTGGCTGGTCATTATTGGGCTGTTCTGGTTGTTTGTCCCGACGCTGTTTCAGAAAATCAATGAATTCTCTTCATTGAATGTCAGTCAGATTATCACCTCTTTCCAGGAACCTTTGTTGGCGGTCGAACATTTTATCGAAAGTGTCTTTTCGATTCCAGACCAGGATTTTTCGTTGATTGAATCCATTGCCAGTCAGTTCAGACCGTTGTTAGATGTGAATGTAATCAACAATCTGCTCTCCTCGATTGTAGGTACTATCGGTACGTTATTGGTTGCGATTTTTTCCATTTCGTTCATTACCTTCTTTTTCCTCAAAGAGAGCAATCTCTTTTACGAAATGGTGATCATCATGTTCCCGAAAAAATATGAGGAGAATATTTCACGGGCTTTGGATTCGATTACCAAATTACTGATTCGCTATTTTACGGGCATTGTCGCAGAGTCCAGTATCATGACGATATTGGTTTCAATCGGTTTGTTGATTTTTGGTTTCCCGTGGCACGATGCATTGATTATTGCGATGTTTGTTGGTGTTCTCAATGTGATTCCCTATTTGGGCCCCATTATTGGTATTGCGATAGGAATCTTTATTGGCGTGGTAGGTTCTCCTTCTGATTTGTCGGTTTTTGCCCTGGTGTTAAGAATTGGAGGGACCATATTGGTTGCACAGGGTATCGATAATTTTTTGTTGCAACCGTTGCTCTATTCACAACGGGCGAAAGCACATCCTTTGGAGATCTTTTTGGTGATTTTGATTGCCGGAAGTCTTGCCGGAGTGGTGGGTATGTTGTTGGCGATTCCAGCTTACAATGTGATTCGAGTGTTTGCCAAAGAGTTTTTCTACAATTTCCGAGTTGTTCAGAAGTTGACAGAACACATTTAAAACATCGACATATCTGTGGCTTCGATGCCTGGAGAAGACGCCTCGTTTACTCTTTTGCTCAAGCTATTGGTGTTAAATAGAAGTCAGAAATAGTAGTCAGGCAGAAAGGTTGCTCAGCGTGTTAAGCGATTAACACAAATAAAGCAATGACTGAAGCTGCATGCTGTGGTCTTGGAATAGACGCTGCTATTTATCGGAGCCCTTTTATCCCCTTAATGGCAGAAGAATAAGTGTGAAATGAAGGGCCTTCTTGGGCTTTATGCTCCAATCTGAAAGGAATGGTTAAGAACTAAATTTCGCTTAATTCTAACCAGCGCATTGAGGCGGAGTCAATTTGATCGATCAACTCTGAAATGCGGACAGATTTGGCTGTCAGTTCGTCGATAGGCAATGTGCCACTGCTCATTTCGGCTTCGAGGGCGGCTTTCTCTGCTTCCAGTTCTGGGATCAATTTTTCGAGTTGTTCCATCTCTCGTTTCTCATTGAAAGAGAGTTTGCGTGGTTTGGCAGTGCGATTACTGTTCCCTTTTGTTCCTTCTTGTGCTTGGTCCGTAGTAGATTCGGCTCTATTGTTATTCCCCGTTTTGGTAGCGTTGAGATTTTTGGGTGCGTTTTTGGCAGCGGCTTGAGCCTCTTCGCACTCTTTGAGCTGTTTCCATTCGAGGTAGCGGCTGTATCCGGCCGGAAAGTCTTTGATCTTCCCATTGCCTTCAAATACAAGCAGGTGATCGGGTACTTTGTCCATGAAGTACCGGTCGTGCGATATGACAATCAGGCAACCCGAGTAGCTTTGCAGGTACTCTTCGAGCACTTGCAAGGTGACGATATCGAGATCATTGGTCGGCTCGTCAAGCACCAGGAAGTTGGGATTCCGCATCAGAATGGTGCAGAGATAGAGCCTGCGACGTTCCCCACCACTCAATTTTGAAACAAAATTGTATTGTGTCTGAGGCGTAAATAAGAAGTATTGCAGGAATTGGGATGCACTCATGCGACGCCCATCGCTCAATTCGATATTTTCGGCAATTTCGGTAACGACATCGATCACCTTTGCATTTTCGTCGAATTGGATACCCTCTTGGGAGTAGTATCCAAAACGTACAGTCTCTCCAATATCGATGGTTCCACTGTCGGGGGAAACTATCCCGAGCAGCATTTTGATGAAGGTCGATTTGCCGGTTCCGTTGTTCCCGATGATCCCCATCTTTTCATACCGAGAGAAGGTGTAGCTGAAATGATCGAGAATGATTTTGTCTCCGAAACGTTTGGATAGCTCTTTGACCTCAAAAATCTTTTTGCCTATATAGGCTGCTTTTACATCGAGACGGACTTTGCCTGCTTCACGCTCTTTGCGCAGACGCTCTTCCAATTCGTAAAACGATTCGATACGGGCGCGAGATTTGGTCCCTCGAGCTTGCGGTTGGCGACGCATCCACTCTAACTCTTTGCGGTACAGGTTGCGATCACTGTCGCGTTGTGCCTCTGCTGCATCAATCCTCTCTTGCCTTTTTTCAAGATAGTAGCTGTAATTTCCTTTGTAAGAGTAACAATGCCGGTGATCGATCTCTAGAATTTCGGTGCAGACCCGATCCAGGAAATAGCGATCGTGTGTCACCATCAGCAGAGTCAGTTTGGTTTTGGCAAGATATTCCTCCAACCAAGCTGTCATCTCCAAATCGAGGTGGTTGGTGGGCTCGTCGAGGATCAGCAAATCGGGTTCGGTAATAAGAGCGTTGGCCAAGGCGACTCGTTTGGCTTGTCCTCCGGAGAGTTTGTCGGTATGTTGATCGAAATCGTTGATATTCAACCGGGAGAGAATCTGTTTGATGCGAGTCTCGTAGTTCCAGGCACCAAGCTGATCCATGCGGGTCATGGCCTCTTGCAGTATCTCTTCATTGGCACCGGTTGCACTCTGTTGCAGAGCCTGTTCGTATGCGGCAATGGCCCGAACGACAGGAGAGTCACTTAGGAAGCAGGCTTCGAGAACGGTTGAGCCTGTAGGGAATTTGGGACTTTGCTCCAAATAGGCCACCTTCAGGTCACGACGGAAGGTGATTGTTCCCGCATCGTAATCTTCGTGGCCGGTTAGGATGTTGAGCAGAGTAGTCTTTCCGGTTCCATTTTTTGCAATTAGTCCTACACGATCTCCCTCCCCGATGCCAAATGAAAGGTTGTCGAACAGTACCAAATCGCCGAACGATTTGGTGAGGTTTTCTACTTGCAGGCAAGGAATCATTGCTTTAGGATTTAATGCTATGGAACAGAAGGTTGAAAAGTAGATCGGAAATGATGAACAGCACACCGAACAGCCGCAGATCAACTTACCAACCGTTCGGTGTGCTGTAATAAGGTATTAATATCGATAGAAATCGGCTTTGTAGGGACCTTCAACCGGCACGCCGATATAGTCGGCCTGTACTTGAGTCAGGCGGGTCAAATGGACACCGAGATACTCCAGGTGCAGGCGAGCCACCTCTTCGTCAAGTTTTTTCGGCAGGCGATATACTTCGACGTTAAGTTTGTTGGTCCACAGCTCAATTTGTGCAAGCGTCTGGTTGCAGAATGAGTTACTCATCACGAATGAAGGGTGTCCTGTAGCGCACCCGAGGTTGACCAGACGGCCTTCAGCCAGCACGAAGATCGAGTGTCCGTCGGGGAAAGTGTATTTGTCCACTTGAGGCTTGATCTCAGTTTTGACAATGTTGGGATATGCCTCCAGGGCTGCCATCTGAATTTCGTCATCGAAGTGGCCAATGTTGCAGACGATGGCCTGGTCGCGCATCTGCTCCATGTGTTCGATGCGGATGATATCTCGGTTGCCGGTGGTTGTCACGTAGATGTTGCCTTCGGAAAGTGCGTCTTCGACGGTTTTTACCTCGAATCCCTCCATGGCAGCCTGCAAGGCACAAATTGGATCGATCTCAGTCACGATTACGCGGGCGCCGTATGAACGCATGCTCATGGCACAACCCTTACCCACATCGCCGTAGCCACAAACTACGACTACTTTGCCGGCGATCATTACATCGGTGGCACGTTTGATACCGTCGGCAAGGGATTCGCGGCAACCGTAAAGGTTGTCAAATTTGCTTTTTGTTACCGAGTCATTCACATTGATGGCCGGTACAAGCAGTTCCCCACGGGCTTGCATTTGATACAGTCTGTGGACACCAGTCGTTGTCTCCTCTGAAACCCCTTTCCATTCTGCTACGGTTCGGTGCCATTTGCCTGCATCTTCAGCGAGCAGCGTGCGCAATGTGTCGAGAATAACTTTTTCTTCGTGACTTGATGGGGTAATATCCAACGTTGAGGGATCATCTTCGGCTTTGTAGCCTTTGTGGATCAACAGGGTGGCATCTCCACCGTCATCGACGATCAAGTTGGGACCTTTACCATCGGGGAAAGAGAGCGCCATGGCTGTACACCACCAATACTCTTCCAGTGATTCGCCTTTCCAGGCAAATACCGGCACTCCGGTGGCTGCGATAGCCGCAGCGGCATGATCCTGAGTGGAGAAGATGTTGCAACTGCACCACCGAACGTCGGCACCTAGTTCGACAAGGGTTTCGATCAGGACTGCGGTTTGAATTGTCATGTGCAGTGATCCTGAGATACGGGCTCCTTTCAATGGCTTTTGTGCGCTGTACTTGCGACGGATAGCCATCAGTCCGGGCATCTCCTTTTCGGCGATTTCGATCTCTTTGCGTCCCCAATCTGCTAGGTTGATATTAGCGATTTTGTAGGGAAGGTTCCGGTCTATTAACATGTTTCTAATATTTTAATGATTTTCGTTTTGTCTTGTTCGATTTGTTGGCGCAGGGCATCGATCGAAGCGAACTTCTGTTCTGGCCGGATAAAGGCGACCAACTCCACGTCGAGCGTTTTCCCGTATAGATCTCCCGAGTAGTTGAGCAGGTGTGCCTCGAGCAGTCGTTGTCCATGTGTGGGGACGGTTGGTGTATATCCGATATTGACCAGTGCGCCGTAGGTGTGACCGTTGAAGGTAATTCGTGCGGCATAGACGCCGTTCTCAACAGTCAGAGAGCGGTCCACGAGCAGGTTGGCGGTTGGGAAGCCGATATTTCGGCCCAATTCTTTTCCGTGAATGACGGTGCCGTTGATGATACGCTCCATGCGAATAGCCTTTGTAACGAGCAAATGTAACAAGAATAATCCACTTGTGAAAACGGTTTGTTTTTTGTACCTTGCTGCTGCTTTGAACCCCTGTCTACGATGAGCACCAGCGTACGGAAAAACAGAAAAGTATATTATACTATGGGGGAGGTGTCGGAGATGTTCGATGTCAATCCCTCGTTGATTCGGTTTTGGGAGCAGAAGTTTGATATTCTCAAGCCGGATAAGAATAAGAAGGGGAATCGTCTTTTTACTCCCACTGATGTTGAGAATTTGAAGTTGATCTACCACCTGGTTAAGGAGGAGGGGATGACTTTGGCCGGAGCCCAGAAACGGATCAAACAGAATCCGGAGGGGTTGAAACGGGATATGGAGATTGTGGACCGCCTGCAGCGACTCAAGACGTTGTTGTTGGAGGTTCGCCAGGAGTTGAAAGGGGCGAATGATGAAGATGATGTAATCTTTGTGGATCAATCTGTTTCGTCCGAGGCCATGGAGGAGAATGACTTTTCTGATCCTGTACAACTATTGAATACTTCTGACAATGTGTCGGAAGGGAATGAATTTGCAAGCACTTCTGATTGGAGTGTGGGAGAGCAAATTGCTGTTGCAGAACATGAGCTCAGTATTGATAAGACAGTTTCACAGCAAGAATCGTTTGAGACTGCAAGCGTAGGAGATTTTGCTTCTGATTCAACATCTCAGATCAAAGAGGGAGGAATGTCCAGTTCGGATCAACAAGCAACGAGCATCGAATCAGTCGATCTTTTATCAAAAATTGAGGATCATCCCATTCTTGACATGGCAATGCCTGCTCAGTTCGTGTCAGATGAGTGTCGAGACGAAAAGGTTAATGAAGACTTTGCCTCTGTAGCTCAGACCGGTTTTGTTACGGATGAACCAGAAATAGCGGTTGCTGAGAGTGAAAACATAGAGAGCGTTGATGTCCAGTCTACGAGTTTGTTTGAGAGCCCTGAATCCACAGATAGACAATTGGATCCGTCGTCGAATGCAACGGGAAATGCATTGATACAAGATGAGGTTGGAGAGGTGTCCGGAGAGGATATTCCGGCCGTTCCATTTCAAGTGCAGGAGTTGTGGCCGGATCAGCAGATCGAATCAGCAGATAAGCTAACAGATAAGACGGACGAGGATATTTATGCTGAAACAGTGGCAGAGGTGGCCATAGCTCAAGCAGGGCCGATCGTAGCGATTGAGCAGGAGGTTGAGGCTGGCGCTGAGCGAGTTTTAGAATCAGAGCAGTTGATTCAAGAGCCTGAATTACCGATGATGCCGCAGCCTACGCAACAAGCCACTGAAAAATCCCGTCCACAAGTGTTCGAACAGACCCTTTTTTAATGCAGGGTTAATATAGATCAGATACGCTTCCTTTTAAGGATGGGAAATATTTTGAGAGAGTTTTCACTCTGATCCTTGTCTTTATTAGCGAATACCTAAAATATAGGGAACGGGTATCTGAGTTTGTTTAATTCGGCAGAATGATGAGGGGATGATCCCTTTTTGACAATGAGATGTATATGGCAGTCAAAGTAAAAGATGTCGCAGCGGTCATTGAAGCGTTTGCGCCGTTGAATTTGCAGGAGGAGTACGACAATAGTGGATTGAATGTCGGCGATTATGAGGCTGAGGTCCGCGGTATTTTGTTGTGTGTCGATGTGACCGAATCTGTGTTGGATGAAGCGGAATCGTTGGGCGTAAATCTGATTGTCTCTCATCATCCTTTGTTGTTCCATCCTTTGCGTCAGATTGTTGATGCCAATTTTACTCAACGCATTGTGAAACGGGCGCTTTTGTCCGGAATTTCGCTCTATGCTGCCCATACGAATTTGGACAGTGCGGCTGGTGGCATGAGTTTTCGTTTGGGAAGTCAGCTTGGTTTAGTTGACATGCAGGTCTTGGAACCTCATGCCCCGGGTGCAGCAACGGGTTTTGGTGTCGTTGGGAACCTTCCGGAACCGGTAGATGTGAAGCTGTTTTTACAAAAGGTGCAATCGGAGTTGCATTGTGGAGCTATTCGTCATTCGGCGTTGTGTAAGGAGACAATCCGGCGAGTTGCGTTGGTAACGGGAGCGGGGGCATCGATGGTTGGGTCTGCCATTTTGGCAGGAGCGGATCTGTATCTGACAGCAGATATGAAATATAATGACTTTTATGCTCCGGATGGTCGCATTGTGATGGCAGATATAGGTCATTTTGAGAGTGAATATTGCGCAATCAAGCTTTTACGTGATATAATTACAAAAAAAATAGCTACTTTTGCAGTTCACGAGAGTGTGAATTCAGTCAATCCTGTAAATTATTTCATTTAAGCATATGGCAGTTTCAAGCAGAAAGAACAGCGATGCGAACGATTTTTCGATGGAAGAGAAGATCGTTGCGCTGTACGAGCTTCAGAAGATCGATTCGAAGATCGACGAGATCAACAAGTTGAAGGGCGAGTTACCTTTGGAGGTACAAGATCTTGAGGATGAGATCGCGGGTCTCGAGACACGAGTTGCCAACATTACCGCCGAGGTGGAAGATTTGACCAAAGCCACCAAGGATCACAAGGATGAGATTGAGCAGGCCAAGGCACTGATTAAGAAGTATGAAGGCCAGCAGGATAATGTTCGCAACAATCGTGAGTTCGATGCACTTTCCAAAGAGATTGAGTATCAGAAGTTGGAGATTGAGCTTTGCGAGAAGCGTATCAAGGAGGCTGCGGCTGACGTTAAGGTAAAGAAAAAGGCTATTGAGGATGCTCAGGCTGTTTTGGCAGAGCGCAAAGTAGATCTTGAGGCAAAGCAGAAAGAGTTGGAGGGAATCGATGAGGAGACCTCTAAAGAGATGGAGTCATTGACCGCACAGTCAGAAAAGGCTGCTGCGAAGATTGACGATCGTCTGTTGGCCGCATACAAACGCATCCGTCGTAATGTACACAACGGCTTAGCTGTTGTAACGGTAAAACGTGATGCATGTGGTGGTTGCTTCAACCGTATCCCGCCTCAGCGTCAGATGGATATCCGCATGAACAAGAAGATTATTGTTTGTGAGTATTGCGGTCGTATTTTGGTATCTAATCAATTGGACGAGCAAGAATAGGCGGTATCTATAAGAATTTGACTCCTATTTTGTAGAAATATGTCAGGAAGTGTCAGCCGAAAGGTTTGGCACTTCTTTTGTTTTGTGAGGTTGTGAGACGATATGTCAGTTGCGAGGTGAAAAGATATAAACGAAAAAAATGGCATCTTGTTTTTGATTATTTAAAAAAAACTTTCTACCTTGCGTTTTAGAAACTAATACAAATTCTTAAACTCTATTGCCTATTGACGAAATATCTACTCGAACCAACTCTAGGAGTTAGATATGAATCTGAACAGATTGAGCGATTACGAATTACTTAATAATTATATCTCAGGCAATGAGATTTCAATAAATATTTTGCTGGATCGGCATCGTAAGCGGATTTTTGACTATATCTATATGATGGTCAAGAATCAGGATGTTGCGGATGATATTTTCCAGGAGACTCTGATCAAGGTTGTGCGTTTTGTACGTGAGGGACGTTACACGGAGAACGGCAAGTTTTTGTCATGGGTGTTGCGGATTGCGCACAATCAGGTGATTGACTATTTCCGTCAGAAGAAACAGCGGAATAACATCTCCGAGGGGGATGCTGGTTATGATTTGTTGAATCATCCGAAGTTCTCGGATCGTACGGTTGAGGAGCGGTTGATTACGGATCAGATTGAGGCCGATGTACGCAAGTTGATCGATTTTTTGCCGTCCGAGCAGAAAGAGGTTGTATTGATGCGTTATTATATGGGGTTGAGTTTTAAGGAGATTGCAGAGCAGACCAATGTGAGTATCAATACGGCGCTGGGTCGGATGCGTTATGCTTTGATCAATTTACGCAAATTGATTGACGAAAATCGATTAACTTTGAGTTAACGTATAATAATGTGGTAATATCCTTCGTTATATAGGCAAACACTACTAAAACACAGTGCCTATGGAGGATTGCTACTATGAGGGACTGGCCGATGATGTACTTTTCGAGGATGATGAATTATTCCAACGGGAGGTTATTCAAGATGATGAGGGGTTGTTGTTGACGGATGCTTTTTTGAGTGAAGTTTTTCGACCATACAGAATCGGCCGTAAGGATAAAGCGGAGAAGATTTAATCTTTCTCCGCTTTTCTTTTTTTAGCTTCTCATTTTATTGATTAGGTTTTGTGCAGGAAAGGTCTGTTTAATGCCTTGAAGTAGTGAAATAGCCGATTGGGTGGAGGGTAAATATAGTTATATACGCAGAGATTAGTCGGTCGGGCACAATGCAAAACAAAAGGCGGGTCAGAAATACTGACCCGCCTTCTTGTAGGGTGTAAATAGATTAAAATTCTTCCTGTACGGCTTTGAACAGTCCGATATCTTCAGTGCAGCTGCAACCGATGTATTTGGCTGCAGCGCTGACCTGAGCTTCGCCGTAGCGAGTGTAGATTTCGGCTGAATTGCGGTACTCTTCGCAAATCGATGCCTGTTGTAACAGCAGGTGGCTCAAAATAATGTGGCCAGCCATTTCGACCATACGACGTGCATGGAAGTCAATGGTTTCGTTATTGCCACCTGAGGTTACCTTCTCAACAGCTTGTTCGTATTGCTCACGCATTGCTACCAACTTCTTGTAGGTGTTATCCAATTCGGGAGCATGTGCAAGAGCTTCGTACTCTTTGATCTTGGCCAGGTAGGTGCCGGTGGTTACGTGACGGATCGCTGCAACAACCTGCAATTGCGAAGTACCCTCATAAATGTTGGTGATACGGGCGTCGCGATAGATGCGCTCGATGGGGTAGTCCTTCATGTAACCTGATCCACCGAAGATCTGAATCGCATCGTATGCCAACTGGTTGCAATACTCGCTTGACATCAATTTCAACAGAGGAGTGAAGGCATCGGCCAGGCGGGTGTACTCTTTCATCTCAGCCCGCTCTTCCGGAGTCAGTTTACGCTCTTTGCTGATGTGGGTGAGCTCTTTGTAGATGCTGACGAAACGAGTTGTCTCGTAGAGCATGGCGCGTGATGCCTGCAATTTGGCTTTCATGTTTGAAAGCATCTCGAATACAGCAGGGAATTCGATAATCGGTTTGCCGAATTGCTTGCGTTCGTGAGCATATTTCAACGCTTCACGATATGCAGCTTCAGACAGACCGGTTGATTGAGCTCCAATACCTAAACGGGCAGCATTCATCAACGACATTACATATTTGATCAGACCCATTTTGCGGTCGCCGACCAGTTCTGCAGGAGCGTTGGTGAAGACCAGCTCACAAGTAGGAGAACCTTTGATACCCAGTTTGTTTTCGATACGGCGCACTTTGACAGCCATGCTGGCACGGTCGTACACAAACATAGAGAGACCGCGTGCATCGGCAGTACCCTCTTCCGAACGGGCCAGTACCAATGAGATGTGGCCATCGCCGTTGGTGATGAAACGTTTAACACCATTGAGCAGCCAGGTCTGTTTCTCTTCGTCCCAATGGGCTTTGAGCATAACGGCCTGCAGGTCACTACCGGCATCCGGTTCGGTCAGGTCCATTGCGCAGGTTTCACCGCGAGATACACGAGGAAGGTATTTGGCTTTGATCTCTTCCGAAGCGAACTCGTTGAGAGTTTCGGCGCAGTCCTGCAATCCCCAGATGTTTTCAAAACCGGCGTCGGCACGGGCCACCATTTCGTTGGCCATGACGAATAGCGGGAGCGGGAAGTTCAAACCTTCGTATTTGCGAGGCAGAGTCAGACCGAACAGTCCGGCTTTGTTCAACGCTTCAATATTCTGTGCGGTTCCTGGAGCATAGACAACGTGATCATCCACCACTTTAGGTCCTTCGTGATCTACACCTTCAGCGTTAGGTGCGATTACATCTCCACAAATTTCACCGCAAATATCCATGACACGGCGATAGCTGTCCATGGCATCTTCAAAGTCCACGGGAGCATAGTCGTATTTGCCTTTATCGGCATAACCCCTCTCCTTGAGCTCCACGATCCGTTTCATCAACGGGTGATTCAGGTGGAACTGGAGGTCTTTGTTATCTGAAAAGAAATTGGCCATGTTCGCTATTATTTCGAGTTTTGTTTGTAATACTTAATCATTTTGGGAATTACCTCCATGACATCACCTGTGATTGCGTAGTCTGCGATTTTGGTGATTGGAGCGTCGGGATCGGTATTGATCGATATGACCATTGACGAACCGTCCATACCTGCAGTGTGCTGGATCTGTCCGGAGATACCGCAAGCAATGTAGAGTTTCGGGCGAACGGTTACACCGGTTTGACCGATTTGGCGAGCGTGGTCTGCCATGCCGGCATCGACAGCAGCACGTGAAGCACCGACTTCACCTCCGAGTACAGACGCCAGTTCATAAAGCAGAGCAAAATTTTCTTTGCTGCCCATACCGTAACCTCCTGCAACGATAACCGGAGCGCCTTTGATATCGATTTTGCGCTTTTCGATTTCGCGATCGATAATACGGACAACGAAGTCGGTATCTGAAGTGTATTTTTTATAATCAACTTTTTTAACGATACCTTTTCCTGGCGTTTTGGCTACCTCTTTTTTCATCACGCCTTCGCGGACGGTTGCCATTTGAGGACGGCAGTCGGGGTTGATAATGGTTGCGATGATGTTACCGCCGAAAGCCGGACGGATTTGGTAGAGTAGATTCTCATACTCTTTGCCGCTCTTGTTGTCTTTGTGCGGACCGATTTCGAGACTTGTACAGTCAGCAGTCAGACCGCTGTGGAGGGCTGACGATACACGAGGACCCAGATCACGGCCTACTGAAGAGGCTCCGAACAGGGCGATTTGTGGTTTTTCTTCTTTGAAAATACCGCAGATGATGGCGGTATGAGGCAGTGTCCGATAGGGGCTGAGGCATTCGGCATCAGCTACATGTACGGTATCTGCGCCATATTTAGCCAACTCTTTTTCGATGCCGTCGAGTTTGTAACCGATAGCGAGAGCTTCGAGGTCGCACCCGAGGGTATCGGCCAGCACACGGCCTTTGGTCAACAGCTCCAGCGACACATCGGCCACCTTGCCGTCTTCAATTTCACAATATACGAATATGTTGTTCATCTGTTGTTCTGTTTTTACGGTTGAGGTTAGCCTAACCCAGTGTATGGCTGGCGATCAGTTCCTGCATCAGTGATTCGATGTCGCGATCGTCATTAGAAAGTCTTTTGGCCTCTTTGGCAGCGAAGACGACATTATCGATCTTTTTAACCTTAGTCGGTGAACCGGTCAGACCCAGTTGTTGATCATCGGCATCAATGTCGTTTACGCTCCATTCGTTAATGTTGAGGTAGGGGCGTTCCTGGCGCAGATCGGTGTAATCTTCCTGAGCCTCCTGCATTTCGCTCGGAGTTTTGGCATATTTGTATTTCATCACCAGTTTAGCATGGCGGGGACGGCATTCAGCAGCCGAACCGTTTACAGTAACCAGCAGCGGAAGCGGACAAGCGACTGTTTCGACACCATGTTCCAAACGACGTTTGATGACCAGCTCTTCGCCTTGGAATCCTACGATCTCTTCGGCATAGGTCACCTGGGGCCATCCCAATTTTTCAGCCACCTGCGGACCCACCTGAGCGGTATCGCCATCGATAGCTTGACGTCCAGCAACAATGATATCGGGTTTCATGTTGATTGCGGCGCGTGACAGAGCGTAAGAGGTTGCCAGTGTATCTGATCCGGCGAATTTGCGGTCAGAGAGCAGCACACCACCATCAGCTCCGCGGTACATGCCTTCACGGATAATTTCAGCAGCTCGTCCGGGACCCATGGTCAGAATTTCCACGGTGCTTCCGGGGAACATATCCTTGAGGACGAGGGCCTGTTCGAGTGCGTTCAGGTCTTCGGGATTGAAGATGGCAGGAAGTGCGGCACGATTGACCGTTCCGTCCTCCTTCATCGCATCTTTTCCCACGTTGCGGGTGTCTGGAACCTGTTTGGCCAAGACAACGATTTTCAACGTTTTCTTCATTATGGATTCGTATTTTAGTTGTTAGTTTATAACCTTACGTCTCTCTTGTTGATTTTGAGGACAAATCACCACAAAATTAAAATTTTTATCGGAATAACCGCCGTTTTTGGTCGGAAAATGTTTGTTCGCAGCGTGTTGTAGGTCGTACAGGTATAAACAAAGGAGATGACCGTAGGCCATCTCCTTGTGTTTGGTCAATTTTATCGAAAGGACAGAAAGAGTATCAACAAAAGTGAGGCTCTCTTGTCGCTCTCAATATGAATATGAAAGGTATGAACTTGTTTCTGTCTTATGGAACGATGATTGTTGAATCAATCAGTCGCCCTTCGAGAGCGTTGCTTCTGCTGCTCAGATCATATCGCAGTGTGTAATTTGGAGCGATTGCTTTTGTTGAGAAATTCGTTGGAGCAGGATTCGTTCCAGTAATGGCTGTGATGGCTTTTGCCAGGAAAGGATCTTTGGTGTCGCCTAATGGGTATGCCATTTCAGTCAGATCCGCGTAATTGGCCGAAATGTCTGGCGTTAATCCATTGGCACTAACGGCATTGCCGTTTTTGTCCGTAAACTTGAACATCATCAGATAGAGAATCCAGTTGTGTAAGTCGGGATCAATGACAGTTTGTCCTCCTTGCTGAATGCCAGGTTGAAGCATGCTGCCACCGCAAAACTTACCGGCAGTGGCGGTTCCGATCTGCACGACAGGCATGTGGGCCTTCAGGCATAAAATAGTGGATTCGGAAGCAGAGGCCGTCATCTGCTCAGTTAATACGTACAAAGGCAGACCGTTCAGATTGACGCTGATTGACGGATCAAAATAGTTATTGACGTCATAATTATTTTGTTTGAGGTAGGCTCCGTAAATGTCATTATAGGTTTTTGACATGAGCACATCGCCAGCTTGGACTGCGCTTTGCGGTGCTAACATGCTGCAGAGTTTAGTCATCGTTGTGACTTCGCCGCCGGAGTTAAACCGTAGGTCGAGTATTACGTCGGTGACTTGTTGTTGCTGGAATTTGGTTATCACCTCTTGCAATCGGGTTACGGATTGAGTTACATAGTCTGTGTAACATAAGTAACCGATTTTCCGCCCTCCAATTGTATAAATGGAATCCTTCACGACGGGATCTTGATACATCTCTTGTAGTTTGAGCATGATCTTTTGTGAGCTGGTCGTGATGGTTGATCCTTGTAATTTCCCTTTTTGGACCGTGATATGAGGAGTCCCATTGAAAAGCAACTTGTAATTGTAAGCAGTGATATCGACACCATTAACTTGAGTGAGGATGTCTCCACGTTTAAGACCTGCTTTTTCTGCGGGTGAGTTCGGATAGGTGAACAGTACAACAGCGAATAGTGTGCCCGTATTGCTAAATTGCCCGAATATTAGACTATAACCAAATGTTTGTCCTTGATTTGTTACAGAACCGGTAGTCTCAGAGGCTTGTTCACTGAGCATCGACCATTTATCCTGCTCGTAACGCAACCGCGTAAAGAGCGCTTGTGGGTCGGCCTCTTTGGTGATGTCGATGTTGGTGGGCATCTCTTTGTTCCAGAGATAAAAATCTTGCATCGATTCAACGATAAACCGGTTGAGCCGTTGTGTTAGTTCAGGTACGGCAGTTTCTTCGGTTGGATCGGTGCCTGGATCTGTTCCCGGCTTGGGTTCTGGCGCGGGGGTAGGTTCATTACCACAGGCGCATAGCAAACATAGTGATAGAGTGATGCTTGCGAATCGGAGATGAGAGGACTGTTTCATATGGCTTAGGTTGAGAAGTTAGTGTCGCAGGCATTATACCCCATTAAGAAACAGTACTTTATCGGAATAAACAAGAAAAGCGACCGTTTTGCGGTCGCTTTTTAGAAAAATATCAGTAAAACAAACTACATTAAGTTAAGATATGTAGTTTTGTTTTTGAATTATCAGGTTTTGTATTCCTGTTAAGGAAGTACGGTCGTGATTATCGTACGATTGTTTCGTCACGGTCTGGACCGACTGAAATGATTTTGACAGGAACACCAGTCTCTTTTTCGATAAACTCGATATACTCTTTGAGTTCAACAGGGAACTCTTCGTAGCTGCGGAGCTTATTGATGTCGCATTTCCAACCTTTGAACTCTTTGTAGATCGGAACAATCGTGTCGGTTGCTTCGTATGGGAATTCGGTGATCTGTTTGCCATCCATCTCGTATGCGACAGCTACTTTGATCGTATCGAAATCATTGAGCACGTCAGCTTTCATCATGATGAGGCCGGTAACACCATTCATCATGACAGAATATTTCAGAGCTACCATATCGAGCCATCCGCAACGGCGAGGACGTCCAGTGGTTGCGCCGAATTCCATACCGATTTTACGCAGGGTCTCACCATCTGCATCGAACAGTTCAGTTGGGAATGGACCGCTGCCGACACGAGTGCAGTAGGCTTTGAAAATACCATATACGTTACCGATTCGTGAAGGTGCAACGCCCAGACCTGTGCAGACTCCTGCACACAAGGTGTTGGATGAGGTGACAAAAGGATAGGTGCCAAAGTCGATGTCGAGCATAGATCCTTGAGCGCCTTCGGCCAAAATGCCTTTATCTTCGTTGAGCAGTTTGTTGACAACGTGCTCGCTGTCGATGAACTGGAAACGTTTGAGTGTTTCGATTCCTTTGAGCCACTCTTTTTCGTATTCGCTGATGTCGTATGCGAAATCGTACTGTTTAAGCAGTTCGATGTGTTTTTCTTTGAGGCGGTTGTATCGTTCGGTGAATTCACCCGAAACGATATCTCCTATGCGGAGACCGTTACGACCGGTCTTGTCCATATAGGTCGGGCCGATACCTTTGAGGGTTGAACCGATTTTGGTTTTGCCTTTCGCAGCTTCAGAAGCGGCATCGATAATGCGATGGGTAGGCAGGATCAAGTGAGCTTTTTTCGAGATCAGCAGTTTGCTCTGTACATCGACACCATCTTTTTCGAGTTGGGTGATCTCTTCAGCCAGAATGACGGGGTCAACCACTACACCGTTGCCGATGATATTGATGGATCCGTCGCGGAAGATACCTGAAGGGATTGTGTGCAGTACATACTTTTGGCCTTCGAAGTGCAGCGAGTGGCCGGCATTGGGACCACCCTGAAAGCGGGCGATCACTTGGTAATTCGGTGTAAGTACGTCAACGACTTTGCCTTTGCCTTCGTCGCCCCATTGTAAGCCTAAAACAACATCTACTTTTTTCATTGGATATTCAGTAGCAGGATTTCAGCGCAAAATTGCCTTCAAAGTTACTAACTTTTCGATAATGTGGAAACTTCGAGAGCAATTAATCGTGTGAAAATCGTATGAAAAGGTAAAAAATGTAGCTGGCAATGGAATACCAAACCAATTTATTGTTGCGTTTTTCATAGGGTTGGATTGAGAAGAGTAATGTTTGAACCCTGCATGAGACATTTTTGGGAAGGACTGTTTTATAGAATCGGAAAAATGGCGGGGTAATTTGAGTGAACACTATATAGTTATGTGTAGGAAGCTGTTTGACGTCTTTTGTTGATTGAGATATGGCGGGGAACGGTATGTGTTTCAAAAAAAAAGTCTGAGTATATGATTCGCAGATTTGTTCGGCTCATATGATGATTATAAAAAATGCTTAGTGTTAATAAATGTATGTCAGTCAGGTCTTATGATTTGATTAGCAGATTTTAATAAGTAATGCTTTTTGATCTCGAATCTGTTCATCTTAATAAAAGTTAAGATTTTAAGAAATTTTAGGAAATTCGTCTTGAATTGCATGCTTGGAGCGTTATGTGGCTTAATAGTGAGGTTTTTCGTTGAGGTTTTCTGCTGTAGAATTATTAACTTGCGCCTTGATTATGAATTCTCATATGCGTAAATTTTTTGTCAGTCTGCTGCTGTTTTTGGTGCTGGGGTGTCTGGAGGTTTCGGCCCAGTTGAACAAAAACTATTTTTTCTGGGTGGGCAGAAGCTATATCATTGACAATAAATTTCGGGATGCAATCGAAACGCTGAATGTCTTGCTGAAAGTGGACACGACAGCATATGAGGGTTATTTCTTGCGGGGGATTGCCAAATATAATCTAGATGACTTGTTGGGAGCTGAACAAGATTTCTCATTGGCCATTGAGACAAATCCAGTTTTCACCAATGCATACCAATACCGGGCGATTACGCGATCTCGGTTAGGTAGTTACGATGATGCGCTCAAAGATTATCAGGTGGCGATCGATTTACGTCCGGACCGTCCTGACCCCTATTTCAGCCGTGGCGTTACCTATCTGTTGAGCCAGCAGTTCGAAAAGGCAATTGAAGATTTTACCATGTTCCTCCGGTTTGATAATAAAGTGGTGGATGCCTATATCAATCGCGGAACATGCTATTTGATGTTGAAGGACACCACGCGGGCATATGACGATTTTAATACAGCAATTCGGACCAATCGGGAGAGTCCATCGGCATATAATCGTCGAGGAACTCTGTATATGGAACAAAAGAGATACGACGATGCGCTGGCCGATTTCAATAAATCGATCGAGTGCGATTCAACCTATCTGCCGTCCTATTTTAATCGCGCTTTGGTCTATTCGAATTTGAACCGGCCTGTGCAGGCGATTGAAGATTTTGGTCGAGTTTTGGAAATTGACTCCACCAGTTCACTGACCTATTTCAACCGGGCTATTCTTCGTACCCAGATCGGTGACTATAATCGGGCGTTGGATGATTACGATAAGGTGGCCTTTTATGCGCCGAACAATGTCTTGCTGTATTATAACCGAGCTGGATTGTATCGTCAGTTAGGAGATATTCAGGCTGCTATTGACGATTATACGCGGGCCATTGAACTGTACCCGGATTTTGCGAATGCTTATCTGGGACGATCTGCGTTGCGTTATTTGCTCAATGACATGCAAGGTTCGAAGAGCGATAAAAAGATTGCAGACAAGAAGATTGCCGAATATCGTTCGCAGTTGAATGACAGTACCTTCTCTGTTTATGCCGATACCAGTAAGCGGTTCAACCAGTTGCTTTCGTTCGATGCCCATATGGGAGGAGAAGAGGGTGCACAACGCATTGCTCCGACCAGTTCTGATATAGCGCTGTTGCCGTTGTTTAAATTCTCTTTGGTTCAGCCGGATACAGCAGTTGTGCATACGGTTTATTACGTGCCTGAGGTAGAAGAGTTCCGCAAACAGATCGGGAATCCTTATATGAAGTTAGTCAATCGAGACAGTGATTTCCCTGCTGATTCGTTGTTTGCTTTTGATCGGGTGGTTGCCGATTCGTTGAGGTATAATTTGCCGACCTGGCAGTTGCTGTTTAAGCGAGGTATAACGCAATCGCTGATTCGTCAGTACACCAGTTCGATTGCCAATTATACGTCAGCGATTGATTTGGCTCCGTCAAATCCGTTCTTGTATATCAATCGCAGTACGACTCAGAGTGAGATGATCGATTTTATCTCCTCTATCGATAACGGTTATCAACGGATCACAGTCGATACAGATCCGGCCAATCAGTTGAAAAATAGCTATACGCGGACCTATAATTATGATGATGCAATAGCGGATTTGAATAAGGCGGCGATGCTGTTCCCTAAGTTTGCTTACATCTATTATAACCGTGCTAACTTATTGTGTCGTTCGGGTAAGATTCCTGAAGCGATGGAGGATTATACAAAAGCCATTGAGTTGAATCCCTATTTTGCGGAGGCATATTATAACCGAGGTTTGGTCCAGATTTTCTTGAAAGATACCCGGAAAGGTTGTCTGGATATGAGTAAAGCCGGTGAGTTGGGCTTACAAGATGCTTACCGTGTGTTGAAACTTTACGGCGGTATGTTAGAAAAGTAGAGTGAACGCGAACCGAATGATTGTTGAGGTACGAATGAGACGTGGAGTAGGATACCGACGGATGGAGACGCTTGGAAATGAATTAAGTGACTCAATCATTTGGCTAACATAGTGATGGTGGATTAAATTAATTACTAAATCATAAACAGTAACAGATAAATGGTTGCAGCTTTACAAAAGAAGATCAGCGAGTCGGCTACGGCCCGTTGGAGCGTGTTGGCGCTGGTCGCTTTCACGATGTTGTGCGGATATTTTATCACGGACGTGATGGCTCCGCTCAAAAATATGCTCGAAACGCAAATGGCGTGGGATAGTAGTGATTATGGGTTCTTTACCAGTGCTTATGGCTGGTTCAACGTCTTCCTGCTGATGCTCATTTTCGGAGGAATGATCCTCGATAAAATGGGCGTGCGTTTTACCGGTTTGATGTCCACGATCATCATGGTCGTTGGTGTCGGTATCAAGTATTGGGCTATCGCCAGTGACTTTGGAGGATCGGTGGTTCACATCTTTGGTGTCTCTATTTCGACACAGGTGTTGTGGGCTTCGATTGGATATGCAATCTTTGGCGTAGGTATCGAGATCGCGGGCATTACAGTTTCCAAAATTATTGTCAAATGGTTTAAGGGCAAAGAGCTCGCTTTAGCCATGGGACTTGAGATGGCTTGTGCTCGTATCGGTACTGCACTGGCTTTGGGTGTGACGCCGATGTTAGCTGAACATTTCCAATCGGTAAGTATGCCGATCTTGTTGGGATTGTTACTGCTCTGCATCGGAATGATTTCGTTTGTGGTTTTTGTCGTGATGGACTCCAAACGAGATCAAGAACTGAAAGAGACAGCAGCTCCTAAAGAGCCGTTCCGTTTCCGGGATATTTTTGATATTATCAAACTCAAGGGCTTTTGGTATATTGCCATTTTGTGTGTGCTGTTCTATTCGGCCGTTTTCCCCTTCTTGAAATATGCCCCGGATTTGATGATCAATAAGTTCGGGATTTCTAGCAAACTTTCTGGTATTATTCCTTCGTTGTTGCCGTTCGGTACGATTCTGTTGACCCCATTCTTTGGAAATCTTTATGACCGCAAGGGTAAAGGGGCGACGATCATGTTGATCGGGTCATTCATGATTGTGGGAATTCACCTGCTTTTTGCTATACCGGCATTTACCAGTTGGTGGTTGGCTTTGGCGCTGATTATTGCTTTAGGAGTAGCCTTCTCCTTGGTTCCTTCAGCTATGTGGCCGTCTGTTCCTAAGATCATCCCCGAAAACAAATTGGGAACCGCTTATGCATTGATCTTCTGGATTCAGAACTGGGGTTTGATGGGAGTTCCTTATTTGATTGGCAAGGTGTTGAATAACTATTGTGTGATTGGAGGTGATGAGGCAATGGCCGAAGAGATTACCGGTACGGTAGTTCCCGAGGTGGCAACTGAAGTTGCTTATGATTACACGATTCCGATGCTGATTTTTACTGCTCTTGGATTGTTGTCGATTCTGTTTGCTTTCTTGCTCAAACGTGAGAATACGAAGAAAGGATACGGCCTCGAACTTCCCAATATTCAGAAATAATATAAAAAGATTGAGCGGATTCATACCGCTTGATACTGTGATTTGTAAGACTGCTGTATGGCATCATGCCTGCAGCAGTCTTGTTTTGCTCGAAGTCTATCCTTGTTCTGAGAATAGATTAAGATCGGAATTGTAAACGTTGAGCAAAATAGTTTTGTGTCGCCAAATGTTTTTGTATGTGCTGCTGTGATGAACCTCTGTTCATGTGGCTCATATTATTAAGTAGGTGTGAAAAGAGTAGATGAATTTAGATGGTTATGGGACAAACTATTTTAGAGACCGAACGATTGTTGCTGAGAGAGATGACCTGTTCTGATATGGGTGCGCTGCGAGAGATCCTGCAAGATCCTCGAGTTATGTATGCTTATAATGGCCCGTTTGATGAACAAGAGTGTGCGGCGTGGTTACAAAAGCAGTTGCGTCGATATGAAGAGTTCGGTTTTGGACTTTGGGCTGTTCTTCTTAAAGAGACAGGGAGGATGATCGGACAGTGTGGCATTACCATGCAAGAGTATAAAGGCAAGATGGTCCCGGAAGTGGGGTATTTGTTTGCTTATTCGTTTTGGCATCAGGGCTACGCTACGGAGGCGGCACGAGCTTGCCGTGAATATGGAGTTAAAACGTTGGGCTTTCCTGTGATCTATTCCATTATTCGGGATACGAATGAAGCCTCACAAAAGGTAGCTATACGTAACGGTATGCACCCGATCGATACTCTCGTTAAACATTATCGCGGAGTTGAGATGCCACACATTGTGTATGCGGTGGAATCAGAGTTGGAGCCAGGAAATAAGGGGTAGTAGTAACAAGAGTAGATTAAAAGTTTCTGAGTCATGTTGGGAAGGCCGATTTGATCCTCCATTAGTTTTTGTGGAAGTTCGTGCATGGAATGCATCGCATAATGACTAGAAATTGATTGTATGAGTTGAATAAAAAAGAGCATGATGAAATCATGCTCTTTTTTATTTATATCGACTCGACACTGTGCAACCTTGATAGTGTTGTTTTGAGTGCCTTGCGAATGGTGTTTAGATGTTATCCAGTTCGTAAGTGTAGCCGAGGCGTTTCCCGGTTTGGAATTTCGAGTTTTCGATTTTGGTGTTGAATTGATCCATCGAAACAATCTTCACCGTGTCGTAAGGAGGAACCAGCAGATCGAAATCGAGCGCATAGTCAATCGACGCTTCGATAATATGAATCAGAGCCTCTCGGTCAATCTGATGAGATCCGAAATGGTCGTAATGGATGCCGACTTGTCGTTTCCCTTCGACGAAATACTGTTTTTCACGATTTACGAAAATTCTACCGATCAGGTAGCCTTCATCGGCACTACGGTTGTATTTGAAAGAGTCGGTGAGAAAATTGTAAATGTTGATAATGCCGCAATAGGAGTTGGCTTTGTTGTCCTTGACGTAAGGATTTTGCCAAACCGGATGTTCCCGATTGAAAGCGAATACGTTGGAGTGCATGCTGAAAATTAGAATGTCGTCAGCTACTTGCAATTGCACTTCAAATTTACCTCGGTCACGATAGTCGATTTTGACTTCGCGGTCTAGTTCTTCGAGTCTGTCGTCAAGATCGGCAGACATTTCATGCAAAGTCTCCTTTAATGAAGTAAATACGGCAAACGTGTTGTCGAACACGAGTTGATTGAGGGCGGCTTTGCCGCTAAGTTTGTCGAGTAGAGCGGCATTGATCGCCGCGCCAGGATCACTGTCCATAGATTTCTGTTAAAATTTATAAATAGAGGTCAAAGTGACACTATGATTAAGTGTGGTTTGTGTTGTGACACTTGCCTCGTTCTGTAAGTTCCTTTATTAGGGAATTACAAAGTTAACAAGATTCGTTGTTCTTACCAAAAACGCTATCGATGAAGATGTAATTCTTATCCGTGAATTAACCTCCATGTTTTTCTGCATGAAGAAATAACGATTCCTTATTATATTTATATGTTGGTGCGTAAATCGAGCAGAAATGTTGTTTGGCCGGGCAATTAGATTCAAAATGTGGTTGCGTGGGTAATCCTTTTATTGCGAAGTTGATCTGGATGACCGATTTTATTATAGGGTGTGCCCCAAAGGTTAAAGAAAATAGCGGTTACCGGAAAGGTAACCGCTAAATCATAAGCAACTGAATAGATGTAATCGTATTGTCAGATTTTCGGTGAAATGTTGTCCTATGAGGGCCTACAATCTATCGTTCAAAGGTTGAACTCCTCCCAAGAAGGGATAAAAAGCCTTTGAATTACATCAGGCGGATTTGCTGTCCGCTCTTGACTTCACTGTCAGCTGTGCGACGATTCATATTGCAGAGATTCTTCAACCGAATACCATATTTTTGAGCAATGCTATACATGGTTTCATTCTCTTTCGCTACGTGAATCAGCTTGCCATTTTCGCTCCGTTTGTTTTTCTGGCGTAGATAAACCATCTCTCCCGGTTTAAGAACGGGAACAGTTGTCAAGTCGTTGTATTTGAGCAATTTTTTAACTGTAAGTCCGAACTCGGCCGCGATCGTCGCATAGGTGTCGCCGGCTTTTGCCGTTGTAAATTCACTGCCATTGTTGTGATATACGGTATGATGTCCCGCTTCACCAGTGATTGCAATGCTGTAATTGTCCACATCTACGACCTGTTCTTTGGGCATAGGTTCTGTAGCTGCCAGTGTTTGCTGTGGTTTTTCGATTGCAGATTGATCAGGAGTAGTCGGATTCAACTCTTCACCTCGGTCGAGATGATACAGTTGATTGTCCTCAATGATTTTGATCAGCAGTTCAGCATAGGCCGGATTGGTCGCGTAACCGGCCTGTTTCAAGCCATATGCCCAACCTTTGTAATCCAGCGGATCGAGTTTGAAAAGGTCTTGATAACGTGCTGATTTGTCAAGAAATTCGGAGTGATCCGTATAGGAGTCTTCGACGGTCGCATATTTGCGGAAACACTCCCCTTTGGCGTCATCGTCATGAGAAATGGTCATCCCCGTCCAGCTGCTTTTGCATTTGATGCCGAAATGGTTGTTCGCTTCACGTGCCAGACGTCCGTTTCCGTCATCCGACTCCAAAAGTGCTTGGGCCATGGTGATACTGGCCGGGATTCCGTAAATCTCCATCTCCTCGATGGCCAATGCTTTGTATTTTTGAATATACTCTTGACGCGTAAGGCGATCCTGTGCGTTGGCAGACAGGGCCATGACAGATGCGCAGAGCGTGAATAGGGTAATATAATTTGCTTTCATAATGGCTTCCTTTTAGGGTTTGGCAAGCTTCTAGACAAAAATAGATAAATATTGGAAATTGAACAAAATTCTTTAGTTTTGTAGTATTAATCCCCCTGCTTATGAAGTTCACCACGCTCTGCTGGGAAATTTTCCCGGCCGTTATCGAAGATTATCATCGTTATGATAATGTGGATCAACCAATTGCTAATCCTTATCAGGATGGATCGATTGAGTATTTGCTCTATTTGAAAAATTGGATTGATACTGTGCAATGGCATCTGGAGGATCTGATTCGGGATCCGCAGATTGATCCGGTTGCAGCGCTTGAACTTAAACGTCGGATTGACCGTTCGAATCAAGAACGGACCGATATGGTTGAGTATATTGATAGCTACTTTTTAGACAAATTTAAAAATGTGAAGGTAGCTGACGATGCTCGTATCAATACCGAAAGTCCTGCATGGGCAATTGATCGCTTGTCGATTCTGGCGTTGAAAATCTATCACATGACTCAGGAGACGAAGCGGACGGATGTGGAAGAAAAGCATATCCAAGAGTGTCAGCGTAAGTTGGATGTACTGCTTCAGCAACGGCAAGATTTGACCACTGCTATCGATGAGTTATTGGAGGATATGGAAGCAGGTCGCAAGTACATGAAGGTTTACAAACAGATGAAGATGTACAACGATCCCGAGTTGAATCCTGTATTGTACGCCGCAAAATAGTTATTGAATGGTCTCACGTTCTCAATCGGCTTCATTACGCATTTTGGTAATTCGTCTTTCGGCGATGGGCGATGTTGCGATGAGCGCACCGGTAGTGGGCGCTTTGCGCAAATGCTATCCCGAAGCTCAGATTGTGATCATGACGCCCTCTTTTTTACAGCCATTTTTTCGGGGAATTGAACGGATAGAGTTTATTTCGCCCGATTTTAAAAGACGGCATAAAGGGTTTCGCGGTCTGTTGCGATTGAGTGCTGAGTTGGGTAAATTCGATATGGTGGCGGATCTGCATGATGTGATCCGGACGAAGATGCTGCGTAAGGTGTTTTGTTTGCGCGGTGCTAAAGTGGTCCATATCGACAAAGGGCGTGAGGAGAAAAAAGCGTTGGTCGCTTTTGAAAATAAAAAACTTGTCCAGTTAAAAACCACGATTGAACGTTATCGTGAGGTTTTCCTCAAATTGGGTTTTGATATTCCTCCAATTGCACCACCGCAACGGGTGAAGTATGCAATGAGTCCAGAAACAGCTCAGTTGGCTGGAGCTCATGATGGGAAATGGATCGGAATAGGTCCGTTTGCTCAACACCAGGGAAAAATATATCCGCTGGATCATATGGAGCAAGTCATTGCAAAACTTTCTACGTATGAGAATGTACGGCTGTTCATTTTTGGTGGAGGACCGGTTGAACGGGAGTATTCGGAACGTATGGAACAGACCTATCCGCGGGTTACTTCTGTAATTGGCAGGATCAAGTTGGGGCAGGAGATGGAGTTGGTTTCAAATTTGGATTTGATGGTTAGTATGGACTCTTCATCCATGCACATGGCTTCGTTGGTTGGAGTTCCTGCTGTATCGATATGGGGTGCCACCCATCCTTATGCTGGCTTTTATGGACTCGGTCAAGATCCTCGGCATGCGGTCCAACTTGACATGGCCTGTCGTCCTTGTTCCATTTACGGGAATAAACCTTGTGTGTATGGCGATTATCCTTGTATGAAAAATATTGATCCCGAATTGGTGGTTAAGAAAGTTCGCGAGGTAGCCGAATTGAGTTAACTGGGGTCAATGGACAGGGTAATTGTCGTTAGGTAAAGCAAGTGGTAATATTAGACGGAGACAAGATAAACGTTGATCGCGAGATACGTTTAATGTTAATAAAAGAGTCTTGTAATCCGCATAATCATTTATAATCAATAAAAATGTCGGCGCAGAGATGTGCCGACATTTTTATTGATATGTGTATGGCCGTTTTAGGAATAGACTTATTGGAAGTTGCATATATCGGATAAAATGGTCTGAAAGAGGAGTGTAGTTTGCACTCCTGAAGATTCTGGTTATCTTTATGCCACTGTGAATTGCATTAAATCATCAGATTTGATGCAGCCGTTTACAATGCTGTCTAATCTGTGAATAAAAAGGAAAAGATGAACATGCGAAATCTTTTACATCGTGTAGGTCGTGTGGCGATGTGGTGTGTTGGCAGTTTGTTGGTTGTCGCATTGCTCTTGTTTGTCTATTCTTGGGTCTCGGAATATCGTCCCGAATTGGTCGAGCATTTAACACCCTTGCAAGTAGGCCAGCATGATGAACTTGTTAACCATCAGGAAGACAGTATCAGTCATAGTGATTTCGTTGCTGAATATGCATCCGGAAAAGCAGAGGGTGATACTACGGACTCTATTACTGAATTGAAATCACGTTCCGACAGTACCCTTTGTCGTAACCAGTTGCCGGATACCCTTCGGTTAGTGAGTTGGAATATCGGTTACGGCGGCTTGGGAGAAAATATGGATTTCTTCTATGATGGCGGTAAGCGAGTACGTGACAGCAGAGAACGTACGACTGCAAATTTGGCTCGGATTGTGTTGACACTGCAGCAAATTGATGCTGACATCATGTTGTTGCAGGAGGTGGACCGGTCATCACACCGCACTTACAGAATTGATGAGGCAGAGTTGATCGGTAATGCTTTTCCCGAATATACCTCATTCTTTGCCTATAATTATCGGGCCTGGTGCGTGCCTATACCAGTGCACAATCCGATTGGACGAGTCAATAGTGGAATGTTGATGTTGTCTCGTTGGCAGCCTATAGATGCGGTGCGCTTACAGTATCCTTCTGCTTTTCCGTTCCCTGTGCGATTATTCAATCTGAAAAGGGGATTGCTGTCTGCCCGTTTTCTGACTGCTGCTGGAGATACGATCATGATTAACAATACGCACAATACGGCTTACGATACTGGAGATATGCGGTACAAAGAGTTGGTGTTCTTGTCGCAGATCCTTGCACAGGCCGATTCAGTTGGTATAGCCACTGTAACTGGCGGAGATTGGAATCAATATCCACCGGAATACATCCCTACGGCAGATGAATTGTCTAATCCTAACTTTGTTCCGCAACAGATCGATAATCGAATGTTTCGTCGGATTGGCCGTTTCGTTTATGATGAAAAAGAACCCTCGTTGCGTTATTTAGATCGACCGTTTGATCCGGACTCCTCTGTTCGTACTTTGACTGACTTCTTTTTTGTGTCTCCTCAAATTGAAGTGTTGTCTATCGAAACAGTGCCTCTTGAATTTTGTTGGAGTGATCACAATCCGGTTGTGATGACCATTTGTTTGCATCCAGCCCGTTGATTCTGTATTTGTGTTAGGTGGTTTTGCAGGCTTGTCTCGCGAAAAGGTTGTCTTAGAATGAACGGTTTTGCAGACAGCCCTTATAAGGAGATGAGCCGTGGTGAATGGGGTAGTGTTTGAGGAGACTCGTCTCTGGCAATGTTGACCCCCAGAGTGCAGGTTTTATGATGCAATTTGAACTGGAGGGTGTCCACAGTGGCATGTTTTCTCATGTGTTACGAGTGAAGGCCGAGAGACGCTATCATGAGGTTAGCGTTTGGTGTGAAAAAAATCACAGTAGAATTTTATTATCGCTGAAAAAGACGTACCTTTGGGCATCTTCAAAACAGGCTGTCCGAACGATCAAGTTGTGTGAATGCAGTGGCGTTCAGATGGGCTGGAGTTGAAGGATTTTGATCATACAAACCAAAAATAGATACAGATGAACATTCCGTCTAATTTGAAGTATTCGAAGGATCACGAGTGGATCCGCGTCGAAGGCGATGAGGCTTATGTAGGCATCACCGATTTTGCACAGAGTCAGCTTGGCGACATTGTTTTCGTCGATGTAACCACCGAAGGGGAAACTCTTGCCCAGGGTGAAGTTTTCGGTACGATCGAGGCTGTTAAAACCGTTTCAGATGCATTCCTGCCTGTTGGAGGTGAAGTGCTTGAATTCAACGCTGCTCTGAACGACGCTCCGGAGCTGGTGAACAAAGATCCATACGGTGAGGGATGGATGGTCAAAATTAAAGTGACAAATCCTGCTGAGTTGGATGTTCTGTTGTCAGCAGAGGATTATGCGAAACTGATTGGTTAAATAACAATAACGTAATTTAAGATTATGAGCAAAGTTACAGTTGTAGGCGCCGGTAACGTAGGTGCTACATGTGCTAATGTACTTGCTACTCGTGAGGTTGCTGACGAGGTAGTTCTGTTGGATATTAAAGAGGGTGTTGCAGAGGGTAAAATGCTCGATATTTTCCAGACTGCAACGCTGATGGATTTCGATACTAAGCTGACTGGCGTAACCAATGATTATGCAGCTACAGCTGGTTCAGACGTGGTTGTGATCACTTCTGGCATGCCTCGTAAACCGGGTATGACTCGTGAGGAGCTGATCGGTGTCAATGCAGGTATTGTAAGCTCAGTTGTTGACAATGTGCTGAAATATTCTCCTAAGGCGATTATTTTGATTATCAGCAACCCGATGGATACGATGACCTTCTTGGCTCTGAAGAAGAGCGGTCTGCCTAAGAATCAGTTGTTTGGTATGGGTGGTGCTTTGGATACCGCTCGTTTCAAATGCTATTTGAGTAAGGCTTTGAATGCTAACTCGAACGAAATCGAGGGTATGGTTATCGGTGGTCACGGTGATACAACGATGATTCCTTTGGCAAGCAAAGCTACTTACAAAGGTATTCCTGTTACCGATTTGCTGAGCAAAGAGGAGTTGGATAAAGTGGTAGCTGACACTATGGTTGGTGGTGCTACCTTGACCAAATTGTTGGGAACTTCGGCTTGGTATGCTCCGGGTGCAGCTGCAGCGTATGTAGTTGAGTCTATTATCCGCGACCAGAAGAAGGTGATCGTATCTTGCACCTATTTGGAAGGAGAATACGGTCAGCAGGATATCTGCATCGGAGTTCCGGCTGTAATTGGTAAGAACGGTGTAGAGAAGATCTTGTCGCTGAAGTTGACTGATGAGGAGAAGGCCCTCTTTGAAAAGAGCGCTGCTGCGGTACACAAAACCAATGCAGTTCTCAAAGAGATCAACGCTCTCTAAAAGATAATTCGATTTCAGCTTGCATACTGACGTATGCAGCCAAACAATAAAAGAGCAACGGATTTTCCGTTGCTCTTTTATTGTTTAATATCCCAAATTCACGTTTGGGCGTATTTAAATGCAAGAAAAGTTACGGTTCAGAGCTTTTGTTGGTCGATTAATTCCCGAATCCGTCTTTGGATGCGATGCAATCCGCAGCGTAAAAGTGGCGTGTCATGAAATCTGCTTTTGAACTCCTCTTCGTTCAGTTGGAGCCAATCTGTTGCGGACATCTGTTCAATTCCTGTAGTGGGGGAGAAACAGGTGTGTGTAGATATGGGTGCATGCCGGTTGTGCGGACAGGCTTGTTGGCATACATCGCAGCCGAAAATCCACCCATGCAGCTCTCCTTCATCCTTCTCTTCCACCTCAATCGTACGGCGTGCGATACAGCGCGATGCGTCGATGGTCCGGTCCGGGCCGATTGCGCCGACAGGGCAGGCGTTTATACAGGCTTGACAGTTGCCGCAGGGATCGGCATTTGCCAGGGGAGGATCAGGCTCGAGCTCGGCAGTCGTGACGATGACACCAAGCACAACAAATGATCCCACATCAGGAACGATTAATAAGGAGTGACGCCCAATTCGTCCTATTCCGGCTTCGGCTGCCCAGCTTTTCTCGAGAATCGGTGCCGTGTCAACAAATACGCGACCTTTGGCCTCCGGAAGTAATTCTTGAATATAAGACCATAGAGCGTATAGCTTCTCTTTCAGAATGGAATGGTAATCGCGTCCCCAAGCATAGGAGGCAAAACGAGAGAGAATTCCTGTAGAGGTTGGACGTTTATAACTTATGGCACATACGATTACTGAACGGGCTCCCTCAACTAACAGATTCGGGTCGAGACGTTTGTCAAAGTTACGCTCCATGTAAGTTAGTCCTCCGTGATGTCCACTTTGGAGCCATTTTTGCAGTTGATCACGACGCTCATCGAGAGGGCGGCAGCGGGCGATTCCGCACCGGTCGAACCCCAAAGATAGAGCTTGCTGGTGTATGGATTGTTCTCTGTTCATGATCTAAACATCGCCAAATGTAAGGATTTTATGAGAATATGATCTATCTTTGTTGTTGATAAACTGATGTGAAGTGTCATCCAATTATCAATTATAATGAAATTTGACACATTACGGGAGCTGTACCTGCACAGTATTGAGAAGTTTGCGGCTCATCCCTGTTTTTCTATGTATGGAGGAGAGTCGCTCACCTTTGCCGATTTTGCTGAACGGGTGGATTCTCTTGTTGATACGTTTCTTCGCGCTGGATTGTGCAGCGGAGATAAAATAGCACTGTTGAGCAGCAATATGCCGAATTGGGGTGTTACCTATTTTGCTGCAACTATATCGGGAATGGTAATTGTTCCCATCTTGCCAGATTTTTCCGGGCCAGAACTCGATCGGATTATTCAGCACTCTGAAGCGAAAGCTTTGGTAGCTTCGGATCGCCTCTATTCCAAAATTTCGAAAGAGGTGATTGCTGGATTACGTTTAGTGGTTCGCAGCAAAAATCTCGGAGTAATCAAACATGTAGAGAGTGAACGCGGGAAGATAGTTACGCCTAAAGGCGAGGACCTCGCTGCCATTATTTATACATCCGGAACCACCTCTTCGCCTAAAGGGGTGATGTTGTCGCATTGCAATTTGTGTAGTGAGTTGGCGATGGTGAGTATTTTACAGCCGGTGTATCCAGAAGATATTTTCCTGTCGATTCTGCCTTTGTCTCATACTTATGAATGTTCGCTGGGTATGTTGCTCCCAGTGATGTGGGGTGCATCTGTTGTCTATATTGATAAGCCCCCTACGGCGTCAGTCCTGTTGCCGATTCTTAAACAGATTCGTCCGACCATTATGTTGACGGTTCCGTTGATCATCGAAAAGATTTACAAACATAAAATCCTGCCCCAGTTTACCAATAATTGGTTGATGCGGTTGATTTATCGGAAAGAGTGGGGACGGAAGTTTTTACATCGTTTGGCTGGAAAAAGATTGGCGGAACTGTTCGGCGGTCGTATCCGCTTTTTCGGCATTGGAGGAGCCAAATTGGATCCTACTGTGGAGCAATTCCTGTTTGAAGGAAAGTTCCCTTATGCAATTGGATATGGGTTAACAGAAACGGCACCGGTGTTGGCGGGTGTTAATCCGACTATGGTGCGTCACCAGTCCACAGGTCCAATGTTGCAAGGTGTCGAGGCTCGTTTGGACAATGTGAATGCAGCGGGTGAGGGTGAGATTGTGGTCAAAGGGCCCAATGTGATGATGGGGTATTATAAAAATCCTGAAGCCACAGCCGAAGCTTTTACCTCGGATGGATGGTTCCGGACGAAAGATCTCGGCGTATTTGATTCGGATGGCTATCTTTATATCAAGGGCCGGCTGAATAATATGATATTGGGACCCAATGGTGAAAATATTTATCCTGAAGAGATTGAAAATGTGCTTAATGGCCATGCGCTCGTCGCTGACTCTTTGGTAAAAGAAGATATGGGCAAATTGGTGGCTATTGTCCATTTCAATCGGGAGGCCCTTGAACAAAAATATCATACGGTGCGGGAAAATCTCGGGAATCGTATGGAGCATATTAAGAAGGAGTTGATGAATTATGTCAATTCCAAAGTCAATAAATTTTCTCGCATTTCGGTAGTTGTCGAACAGGAGGAGGGGTTCGAGAAGACGCCGACACAAAAAATCAAACGTTTCCTTTATACGAAGAGCCCCCGAAATCGTCACTCCTGATTAGGGCTCGATCTCTTGGGTGATATTTGAGCAGCCCTTATACGACATGGGGTGCCGGATATTTGTGCCGGTAAGTCGGATTTGTTATCTTTGCTGAAAATAGGGTGGGTCCCAATTTTGATTTTTGCAATATGTAATGAGGTAATATCGTTCCGTGAGAATATAACCTCATTGAAGTAATAGCCTTGTAATGTATGAATGGTAGCGATATCAAATATTTGGTTCCTGCAGAGGGGGATCAACTGTGGGGACTGACCGTAACCAGTGTGGGTAATCAGGTGATAACTTCTGAGGAGGAGTATCCTCCGCAGAATCACCCGAAAGGCTATTTTTTTGATGTTGAAGCGGGGCGTGTGCTCGACGAGTTTCAATTGTTGTATATTACCGATGGTGAGGGCATAATTACTTATGGAGAAAAAAAGATTACTCAACGGCTCACCGAAGGTAAAATGTTTTTAATCTTTCCGGGGATGTGGCACACCTACCAGCCGGATGAACATTCGGGGTGGAAGGAGTATTGGATCGGTTTTAAAGGAGAGATGATTGACCGATTGGTTGCAGCGGGGTATTTTACTCCGGATAAGCCGGTTTTTGAGATGGGTTTCAACGAGCCGATAGTCGATCTTTATCTCAAAGCATGTGATATCGCTCATGCAGATCGTATTGGTGCACAGCCTGCCTTGTCGGGTATTGTTATGCACATGTTAGGATTGATGTATTTCCGTCAGCAAAGCCATCTGCTTGATGATGAAAATATGATCAGTAAAATCAATAAGGCCAAAGTGGTCATGCGTGAAACGATCTACGAAAATTTGACGCCTCATGATATTGCGGATCGGATCGGATTGGGTTATTCGGTTTTTCGGAAAGCATTCCGCGAATATGCCGGTATTGCTCCAGCTCAGTATATGAAGGAGTTGCGAGTAAACGAGGCAAAATTGTTATTAGCAAATACCACACATACGATTAAAGAGATTTCCTATATTCTCAAGTATGATAATCCGGAGTATTTTTCGATTGCGTTTAAGAAACGGACAGGAAAAACGCCGTTGATGTATCGTAATTTTGCGCGTCAGAAGGTGGAACGTAAGTAAACGTTAATGAGGAAAAGGCGTAACGTCGGTGCTTCATAAATCGTCGTTCAGAGTCGCGTAAAGAAACGCACAAGCGAATATTATCCGTAAATAGATTTAGAGGTTATAAAAGAAGGGAGAGTGATTTAGTGATCATTCTCCCTTCTTATTTTGATTAACAATTGGTGGTATGTGTTGTATTGGTGTGTGCTAATCTTCATGCAGAGAAGGGGATGATGTTTATTGATCTTTCGTGTCGCATAAAAGCATCGTGGTACTTATTGATGAAAAGAGTTCGTGAGATAATTGCACCTTAATCTCTGAAATCAGGAGAGATGAATCTTTACAAGATCTAAAAAGAAAGAGCGCTGGTTTGCTGCCAGCGCTCCTTCTTTTTTTATGGATTGAGTAAAATTACTTAATCATGTCGAAGTGAGTGTAAGGAACCAACACCTCTGGAATGCGAATGCCTTCTGGAGTTTGGTTGTTTTCCAACAGTGCAGCAACGATACGTGGCAATGCCAATGAACTACCGTTCAGTGTATGTGCGAGCTGCAATTTCTTGTTGGCGTCACGATAACGAAGTTTCAGACGGTTGGCTTGGAATGATTCGAAGTTCGACACTGAAGAAACCTCCAACCAGCGTTGTTGAGCAGCAGAGAAGACTTCGAAATCGAAAGTCAGGGCTGAAGTGAAGCTCATATCTCCGCCGCAGAGACGAACAATACGATAGGGCAATCCCAGCTTCTGAACCAAACTTTCGACATGTTTCACCATGCCATCCAATGCTTCATAAGAGGTAGCGGGGTGAGCGATCTGTACGATCTCCACTTTGTCGAATTGGTGCAGACGGTTCAAACCACGTACATCCTTGCCGTATGAACCCGCTTCACGACGGAAGCAAGGGGTGTAAGCGGTCATTTTGATCGGGAAATCCGATTCGTTGATGATAACATCCCGATAGATGTTGGTGACAGGTACTTCTGCTGTCGGAATCAGATAAAAGTCATCTACCTCGGCGTGATACATCTGACCCTCTTTATCAGGCAGCTGACCCGTGCCAAATCCAGATGCTCTGTTCACCATCAATGGGGGCATCATTTCGGTGTAACCGGCAGCGATGTTATTGTCGAGGAAGAAGGTGATCAATGCACGTTGCAGCGCAGCACCTTTACCTTTGTAAACGGGGAAGCCGGCACCAGTCAGTTTAACACCCAGCTCAAAATCGATAATGTCATATTTTGTAGCTAATTCCCAGTGAGGAAGTGCGTTTTCTGGCAGATTGGGAGTCTGACCACCCATGCGCACAATCACATTGTCCGCAGCTGTTTTTCCCAGAGGAACAGAACTGTGCGGGAAGTTGGGCAGTGTAACGATCAGATCGTTCAACTCGGCTTCAGTCTGTTTCAGCTTTTCATCGAGTTGTTTGGAACTCTCTTTGAGTGCTACCGTTTTCTCTTTAGCGGCATTGGCTTCGGCCTGCTTGCCTGCTTTGAACAGTTGGCCGATCTCTTTGGCAATGGCATTCTGCTGGGCCAGGTTGGAATCCAATTCTGCTTGGATTGCTTTACGAGCATCATCCAGTTGTTCGATGCGATCCACCGTTGCGGCGGCATCAACCCCCTTCACGGCCAAACGTTCGAGCGTAAAGGCTTTGTTGTCTCTGATTTGCTTAAGTGTCAGCATGTTTCCTCTGTTTTGTATTTTATTTTCGATATTTCCAGCCAGTGGAGCAAAGATACGAATTTTTCATACCTTTGTCACTATGAAGCATATTTTTGTCCATACACTCCGAAGTGTTGTATTGATTGGTATATCAGCACTCACGATGTTGAGCGCCTGCGCGGGGAGCGACTCTTCTCGTTCGGGTGATTCAACTGTTATTACAAAAGCGGTCACTCCTTCTACTCAACCAACATGGTTTGCAGAGATTTCACCCGTGTACGGGGACCGTTTCGTGCAGGGAGATCGTGTCGCTATAGGCTACACCTTGTCTCAGGATTGCACGGTGGATAGCGTAATACTTGCCGTGAATAACCGTCGGATTGGACCGATTGCCTCCTCTGGTTTTACGTATAATTTAGGGCCTACCTATCCAGTGGGACGAACGGTGTATCGATTAACGGCTTACAGCGGGAATCAAAGTCAAAGTCGTGCAGGCGAGTTTTTAGTTTTGGCAGCCAAATCACCTGTAATTTACGGGCATAAAGTTAAAAAGAGCTATCCACACGACCGCCAGGCTTATACGCAAGGACTTTTGTTTCATGACGGAAAGTTGTATGAAAGTACAGGTTTGGAGGGTCAATCCTCTCTTCGTGAGGTAGATTTGGCAACAGGACGAGTGTTGCGTAGCCGCTCTTTGCCGGACAACTATTTCGGTGAGGGGTTGGAGTTATTGGATGGGAAGCTATACCAGCTGACCTGGCAAAATAACAAGGCTTTGGTTTACGATGCGAAGAGTTTTGATTTGCTCCAGGAGTTCGATTACGGCGGAGAAGGCTGGGGATTGGCTACAGATGGAGAGGTGCTTTATATGAGCGATGGTTCGGAAAAAATCCGTGTTCTCGATCCTGAGACATTCCGGACGATTCGGACGATCGAAGTCTATACGGATCAGAACAAAATTATGTATGTCAATGAGATGGAGTGGATTCGCGGCGAACTTTGGGCCAATGTTTACACTTCAGACAATGTGATTCGCATTGATCCGCAAAGTGGAGCTGTCCTTGGGGTGGTTGACCTGAGCGGATTGCTGTCGGCTGCTGATCGGGATGCAACGACAGATGTCCTGAATGGTATCGCCTATGACAAAGCAACGGGACGCATATTTGTGACCGGTAAAAATTGGAATAAACTTTTTGAGATAGAGGTGCTTCGTCACTGATCCTAGGCACGAGGGGAAACAAACGTCTGTGATCTCAAAAGCAGCCGTACTACGGCTCAGGTCGTCCTTGGTGTTTGATGGCGTGAATCTGCAAAATGGGACTAGGCAGATAACCAGTGCTTTATCAGTTGGTTGGATAAAGTTGGTTGCGTTTGTGTCTCGGTAGTTGTCAACGTGTCTTAGAGGAAGAAGGTTGTCCGTTAAATTGAGCAGGGTGTCCATAGGCTGACATCGTTTGAGACAACGTTATTTGAGTGATTCAGTTTGAGAAATAGTAATAGATTAGTTGTACGATTGTATTTCCCAGTGCGCGACAACTTTTTCATGATATGAAATAGTATATAGTAAAAACTATTGGTGCGGAGGACAAGTAATCAGCATTGTATTTGTCAGAATAACCGCTTATTGTATCTAATACATCTCCGTAGCAATGCATGGCTGTGTACACGGAATAGCTGTGCTGTAAAAGAGAAGCAGACAACGCTGTCTGACTCTTTGTAACGACAAACACGTTAACAAACTATTTTATGTTGAAATTTTCGATACAGTCTGAAATGGCCCGTCGTATTTTGATTTTGGACGGTGGGTTGGGCACGATGGTGCATGGCTATGGGTTAACTGAGGATGATTTTCGGGGTGAGATGTTCCGGGATTGGCCAATGCCGTTGTTGGGATGCAACGAGGCTCTGGTGATGAGTCGTCCGGATGTGTTGTCAGAAATCCATGAAGCCTATTTGCAGGCAGGAGCCGATATTATTTCGACAGACTCTTTTAATGCCAACGCCCTTTCGCTGTCGGATCAGATGCTCGATTTTTATGTGTATGACATCTGCAAAACAGCAGCATCGATTGCACGGGCTGTGGCCGATAAATATACTTTGTTAAATCCATCGAAACCACGTTTTGTGGCCGGTTCGATTGGTCCGGGAAATCGTTCTGCTTCCATTTCACCCGATGTGAATGATCCGGCTGCACGTGCTGTCACTTTTGACCAATTGTCACAAGCCTATTATGATCAGGCGCGTGGTCTGGTGGATGGTGGAGCAGATCTGATTCTGTTGGAAACCTTCTTTGATACATTGAATGTCAAAGCTGCCATTTTTGCTGTTGAAAAATTGGCGAAGGAGCGCAAAAAGCCTATCCCGATTATGGTTTCCGGAACGTTGACTGATACCGGTGGACGTACATTGGCAGGGCAGACCGTTGAGGCATTTTATGCTTCGGTACATCATGGCAATGTGATTTCAGTCGGCTTGAATTGTGGGCACGGAGCAGAGCGAATGCGCCTTTATATCGAGCGGTTGTCGGCTGTGGCGGCTTGTGCAGTATCGGCGCATCCCAATGCGGGATTGCCTGATAACGAGGGCAGATATAGTGAGACGCCGGAGATGATGGCTGCCACGATTGAGGATTATTTGTCTGCCGGACTGCTGAATATTGTGGGCGGATGTTGTGGTACAACCCCTATGCACATTGCAGCGATTGCAGCAGTGGCGTCTAAATATGCACCTCGTCAAATTCCGCAACCCAAAGATAAGATTTTGCTGAGCGGCTTGGAGCTTGCGACCTTCCCAGTGACACCATGCTCGATAGTATTGGGTACACGTTCCGATGTGACACAATCTACGGCGTTTGCGGCGGCTATTCGTGAAAAGCGTTATGCCGAAGCTGTCAATATTATTCGCACAGATATTGAGTCCGGATCTCCGGTGGCGGTGATCAATGTGGATGATCCGATGGCGGTAGGGACAGAGACTGTTCGCAATCTGCTTAATTTGGCGATGGCGACACCTGAGATCGCCCGAGTTCCGGTTGTGGTCTTCTCTTCGGAGTGGAAGACGTTGGAGACTGCTATGCAGTGTGTGCAGGGCAAACCGCTAATTGGTCCGTTGACTCTTGCCGAAGGTGAGGAGGAGTTTTTACGCCGGCTGTCGTTGGCGGATCGTTATGGAGCTGCCGCATGGATCGCTTTGATCGATGAACAGGGAATTGCCGACACGCTTGATCGTAAACGGAGCGTTGCACAACGAATTACAGCTTTGTTGGAGCAAGCTGGTTTCCCGCAGGACAGTGTTGTGATCGATCCCGTGTTGCTGCCGGTGATAGGTTATGCGGATACAGCCAAACAGTTCATAGCGATTGTGGAAGAACTCCGAACAGTCCATCCGCAATGGCGGTTTGGGGGACAGATCAATGTTTTCTCTTCCGAGTTTCAGGGGTGTGATGCGGTAGTCAAGACGTTAAATAGTGTGATGTTGGAGCGTGCTGCTGCTATTGGTTTAGACTTTGCGGTGGCGGATCCTCAAACTGTGCAACCGACGCAAGATCAACCTGCACAGTTGCGGGTTTTATGTGATAAATTGATCACAGACGGTAGTACGGAAACAATCGACGCATTCACGGAGTATGTTGTTTCTCAATGTTCCGAACCTGTACAACAGTTGGCTCAACAGTTGGGAGGTGTTACGGATGGCGAAAGACTTTCGTTGCAAAAACTATTGACGGAGCAGATGGATGCCCTGCTCAAATTGGAAAAATGTGTAGAGGAGGGTGTAGCTCCATTGGCTTTGTTGCAACGGGTGATCCATCGCAGTTGCAATCAACAAAACGACATGGCGCAAGCAGCAGAGCCTGCCGCAGATCCCACAGCGGACAAATCGCGTCGTTTGTTGTGGGTGTCCATCGACAATACCGAATATGACCCGTCTGAAACTTTATTGAAATGTTTGTTGAGTAAGACGGGGTATCAAGTCAAAGAGCTGCTATATGCGAATGATGCCAAACAATTAATAGAAGTTTGTCGGCAAAGTGATTGCGCAGCTGTGGTGTTGCACGGTGCGACTTCACGTGCTTTGGGCTTGATTGAGTCGATTTTGACGACAGCTCAGAAGGAGGGGTTGATGCTGCCGTTCCTGGTAGAAGGTGCGGCAACTTCGGTACTGCATACTGCGGTAAAATTGGCTCCCAAATATGCAAATGGAACGGTGGTTTACCTGCCGGCACCGGTATCGGCCTTTCAAATCATACAGCGTGTTTGTTCGAATGAACGGGATATCTACTTGATCGATGTACAGATGGAGCAGATTTCCTTACGGGAGGAGTTTGCTAATCGAGCCAAAAACAGACCATTCCGAACATTGGCTGATGCGCGAACTCATGGCCTGAAGGCAGATTTTAGTCAGGTTAAGGCTCCTTTGAAAACTGGTCAGGAGTGTTTTGTCGACTACGACTTGAAACGATTGTTGCCGCTGATCAATTGGAATTATCTGTTTGGATTGGCTGGAATGCCAGGTCGTTTCCCGGACCTACTCGATGATCCGACAAAAGGGGAGCAAGCTCGCCGTCTGTATGATGATGCCCAACAATTGTTGCAAGAGATCATCGAACAGGGTTGGTTACATGCTCGGGGCGTTGTGGCGCTCTATCCGGCTCGTCGGGATGGTGAAGATATTGTGCTGTACGAGGATGAGGCTTGCACGAATGAGTTGTTGCGTATGCCACAGCTCCGCAATCAGCAGAGTTCTCAGGCTGTAAACCTTTCGTTGGCCGATTTTGTGGCTCCGGCTGGAGATGTTCCCGATAGTGTAGCTCTTTATGCGGTAACCGTAGGAGATGGACTTGATGTTTTGCAGCAGCGTTTACGTGAAGCGGGCGATGAAGCGCGGGCCAAATTGGCCGGTTTGTTGGCTGGTCGTTTGTGTGAGGCTATGGCGGAAGAGATGCACCGTTATGTTAGGGTGCAGATGTGGGGAATTGAACAGGATGATCAATTGACATCTGTGGAACTTTTGGAGGGAAAATATTCCGGAATTCGCCCCAACTTCGGTATGCCTTCGTGTCCCGATCGTTCATACCGCAAAACGGTGGCAGAACTGCTGAATCTTCCGGAAACCATTGGGTTGCAGATAACAGACCAGTATGAATTGACACCTGCACCTGCTTTGTGTGGGTTAATTTTTGCGCTGCCTGAGGCCCGCAATTTCAATGTGGGACAGGTTGATGCCGAGCAATTGGCTGCATATGCTTCTCGTCGAGGAATCAGTGAGGAGCAGTTGCGTAAACTGATCCCGCAATATATACAGGCGTAAAGCCGTATCGAAATAGTTAAATAAACAACTTTTGTAATTCGAAGTGATGACTCAACAACTGTTGGATACGCTCAAACGAGAAGCGTCGGAATTGCATGACCGGACGGTCGCATTTCGTCGTAGGATTCACCAATATCCTGAACTTTCATTCGCCGAACACGAAACGGCACGTTATATCGCTGAACACTTGACAGAGGAGGGGATCTCTTTTCGTCCGATTGCAGAAACAGGCATTTTAGCTAAGATCGAGGGTAAAGGTGATCTGTCTCGGTGTGTGGTTTTGCGGGCCGATATGGATGCGCTGCCCGTGACCGAACAGACCGGTTTGCCTTTTGCCTCCTGCCATGAAGGTGTTATGCATGCCTGTGGTCATGATATGCATACGGCTTGTCTGTTGGGTGCGATGATCATGTTGAATCGGCATAAAGAGGAGATCGAGGGGACGATTTTCGGACTTTTTCAACCAGGAGAAGAGGTGTGTCCAGGCGGGGCAAGTTTGGTATTGGCTGAAGATCCCTTTGCGGATTATCAGGTGATAGCCGTAGTGGGAGAACATGTCGGTGCAGAGATTCCGCTTGGTCAACTTGGATTCCGTCCGGGCAAGTATATGGCTTCCGGAGATGAGGTGCGATTGACGGTTAAAGGGAAAGGTGGTCACGGGGCATTACCGCATAACCTGAACGATCCGGTTGTGGCAGCTGCGGCATTGATTACTGCACTGCAGCAGATTGTCAGCCGGAATGCCGATAGTCGGATGCCGACCGTGTTATCATTTGGTCGGGTGATTGCCGAGGGAGCCACCAATGTGATCCCTTCCGAAGTGCATATTGAAGGAACTTTCCGTACTATGGATGAGGCGTGGCGTGCAAAAGGAAAACAGCGTATCCGTGAAATTTCAGCCGGTATTGCCATTGCGTACGGTGTAGAGGTCGATGTCGATATTGCCGACGGGTATCCTTGTGTGGTCAACGATGAACAACTAACCGAACATGCCCGCCAGTTGACTATGCAGATGTGGGGTGCGGAGAATATTCAGGCGTTGGATTTGAGGATGACAGCTGAAGATTTTGGTTATTATACGGTTCGTTATCCGAGTCTGTTTTATCGTTTGGGCACAGCGGGACCGGACGGAACCTCCGGAGGAGGATTGCACACCGGGACATTCAATCCGGGCGAAGAGGCACTTGATCAAGGGGTAGCTACGATGGCTGCTTTAGGAATATCACTTCTTAAGCAGCATTAGTAGAAGAGAACACTGTAATTGAAAATGTTCTATTGGTGAATCGCTTAACGTAAGTAGTGTGTCGGTCGATTTGTGATAGAAAATTTTATTTGTAGAGAAATGGTAAGGTGAAAACCTTATTGTGAAACTTTGGTTGCGCTCGTGCTTTTGTATCAAAAATGCACAAGAGTAATCGATGAGATGATAAGTACAAAAGGAACAGGGGAGTGATCGGATGACCACTCCCCTGTTTTGGTGAATTAAACAACTATGCTAATCTTCTTGTTTTATGTGTGTCTGGTCGAAATAACAAGTGGAGGGATCTCTTTACTATTGTATAACGAATTTCTTCCTCAAAAGTAACATTTTCAAACTTTCCCTGCAAAATGTAATCGAACTTGTAGTTGGTTAATATCTTTTCAGTTGGTTGCTGTTCAGCTCTTTCATCCAGCGTGAGAGAGCCTCTGAAATTTCATTGTAATAAGCAAATTCAGTCCGTAATGCAAAACCGTGGTATCCTTGTGGAAAAATGTGAAGTTCTGCAGGAATGTGTTTTTGTTCTAAAGCCAAATAATAAAGAACGCTATTAATAGGAGGAACCGATTTGTCCTGAGTGCTTGTGGCAATGAAAGCAGGTGGGGTCTGTTCAGTGACCTGTTTGTCTGGACTGAAACGAATCACCAGGTCTTCTGTTGGATTTTCTCCTAACAAATTTCGGCGCGAACCGGCATGTGTAATGGCCGAATCCATGGACAGAACCGGATAGAACAGAATCGTAAAGTTGGGTCGATCCTTTTCATCCAATAATGTAGAAGCTGATGCTGCCAAATGGCCTCCGGCTGAGAAACCCATAATGCCGATTTGATTAGGATCAATATGCCACTCTTCAGCATGGGCGCGGATTGTCTGCATTGCTTTACGTACATCGGCCAAAGGAATGTTATAATGGCCATTGGGCATACGATAACGCAAGACGAAGGCAAAAATCCCTCGTTCGCGGAACCATTCGGCGGGACCAAGGCCTTCGTATCCATAGCAGGTAGATCCGTAGCCGCCTCCCGGACAGATGACGACTGCTTGACCTGTTGCTTTATCAGGATCAGGCTGAACAATGAAATAATCAGCTTCAACCGCTCCACTGAGTACATCTGCTGTTACCGTGATATTGTCTGGTGAGAGTCCATTGCTTTCTACAGGTGGAACGTCAGGATATAAGGCCTGTGGTTGAGGCCGTTGTGCTGGTTGGTCGGCAGGTATCGGGTTGGCTGCTTGTAAAGAGACTGTGCTTGCAGTCAAAAATAAAAAAATATGATTAAATATGTTTCTCTTTTTCATAGGTGTTTTATGTGTTGCTTGCATGTGCACAAGATAACAAAAAAAAGGACTTTTCTTGTATGTCGTGAGACTTATCTGGGAGATCGATCTGCTTTCGTTTTGAGTCTAATTGATGTAATAGTGAAGGTGAATGTTGTTATGTATCGTCCTTTCCCAAGCGCTTTTTGCAAACTCAAGAAAAATAGAATGTTTATTGAGTAATGATAAGCATGTTTTTTGTGGAGAGGAAACGTTATAATAAAAAACGAGGATTACCAATTAAGCAATCCTCGTTTTTTATTACAATTTTTTTGCGTTTAGGCATCCTCAGTGTTGGTTGCGAATGCCATAATTTTGTTGTATTTCTTCTCGATTTCGCGTAAACGTTTGATCTCATCTTTGAGTTTGGTGGGATCGTTTTTTGCCAATTTCTGGTTGGTAACTTTTAATTCGCGGCTATTGGTCTTGAGAATAAATAGCTCTTCAATGATCTTAGCAACCGGTCTCTGCATGTACATTGTAGTGAAATCTTGCAGATTATCCGGCATTTTTTCTCTTGGCATAGTTTCAATGTTTATGGTTAATGTGACATTCTTTCAACAAACAAAGATAAATAATATTTCTCGATAGGGAGAAATGTGTTCTTAGAAATAATGAAACAAAAAATAGGCCATAATATTCGTGTTATGTATTTTTAGTGGATAAATATAACATAAAACCTATTTTGTGTTTTATTTTAGTGGGTGAAGATTTCCCCTGTTAAAGTTGTTTTATGGTGTTGTTTAGCTAAAACTTTGAGTCTTTTAACTTTTCAGAACAGGACTGAATTATGACTATAATACATTTATACGATAGCACAAGCTTTTAGGAATTAACAATGCTTACTTAGTAAACGTGTCAATTCCATTTTTATTGTTTGATGAGGTTGTGTGTGTTACAGTGCCTAATTCTTTGTCTTTATGGATGTTTAGATTGCACTTGTTGTTAGATGATCAGAAAGTAGGAATGATAAATGATAGAGCTATCGCTATGTCTCAAGGTTGTTGAGCTGTTTGGTGAGAAAGTGAGTGGGTTGCGTCTTTGGGTATTATGGGAATTCATAGGGAACTTTCTTTTGTTGTATTGGGAAATGGCGAGGAGAATGATTAGTGATATATATTGAACAGAGTTGTGGTATATGACACAATGTAGATGTGTTTCCTGTTTTAATCGCTACGCTGATTTGTTTTGATGTTTTGCGCTGTTGGATTATATGTATTCGTTATGTTTGAGAAGCTGATAAATTGAATTGTAAGGCGTATAAAAGAGAAATGCGGTGTCAATAGGAATAATGGTAGAAAGTAAAGATTTTGCGGTGTATTGAGCGAATTTGAATCTATCGGTAGAGTGGCTTCAAAGGAGAGTTGGGTTAGAGTAATAATGGAATCGGTTTGAATTGCGCTTTTAGCGATAGTTGTAACGGTGATGTGCTATGTGACATGCAGTGGAATTGCGGGGCGTTAAAAAGTTAAAAAAAACTCTGGATGTACGAAGAGTCCTTTGTGGTAAATTCAGATTGCAAGGAAAATTAACTGAGTAGTGGTTACTGTCGGATAGAGATCTGAAGTGTGTGAATGGATAAATAAAAAAGAGACTTACATCATCTGTAAGTCTCTTTTCTTTGTGGGAGCTGAGGGATTCGAACCCCCGACCCTCTGCTTGTAAGGCAGAATCCGCCTATTTTTCCTTATTTTACTATATTTTTATTTATTCCTATAAAATACTGTTTTTCAGCCATAAATATACGATATTTATTTTTACCTGCTTTTCTTTATTTACCGTTATTTTCTACTTTTGTGTTGAAGTTGTGTTGAAATTGTGTTGAAGTTGTGTATCCAAACATAAAAACATACGAACAAATGCAGTATTCAAAAGACGGTATTACGGTGGCTGCGATATTGGATAAATACAAGCCTAAAAAGAACGGATCATACCCGGTAAAAATCCGGGTTACATACAGGAGGAAGCGTCAGTATTACCCAACCGGGAAAGACTTGACCCCGGAACAATGGGAGGCAATGCCAACGACACGCAACCGGGAACTACGAGCCACACGGGAAAGTATTGCAAACAGTTTTGATATAGTCCGACAAAACGTTGAAGAACTTGCATACGTTTCCGGATTTTCTTTTGATGCGCTGGATAGCCGGTTAAAAGCAGGATATAACGACACAGTAAACACCGCATTTCGGGCCAAAATAGACGATTTGCGGGCAAATTCACGCCCTGGTAATATGCTTGTATATGACAATGTATTGAAGGGAATAGAACGTTTTAGAGGCACAAAAATACCCTTTGAAGCGGTAACGGTTGACTGGTTGAGAAAGTACGAACGCTTCCTGATAAAGGAGGAAAAAACCGCCTCAACGATAAGTATACATTTCCGAACGATCCGGGCCATATTGAACGATGCCCGCCGTGCCGGTATTATCAAGGATTCGCAGTACCCGTTCGGGAAAGGCCGGTTTGAAATACAGGCCGGAGAGGGGCGAAAAATGGCCCTTACATTGGAGCAAATCGGAAAGATAGCCAGATATAAGGACGGAAGCCAAGCAATAGCAAAATACCGGGATTATTGGCTGTTTCTCTATCTGTGTAATGGTATTAACGTGGCGGATTTCGTAAAGTTGAGGTATCGGGATATTGTAGCCGGGGAAATTTGCTTTGTCCGTCAAAAAACAGAGCACACCACAAAAACCCGAAAGGAAATACGGGCCGTTATTTCGGAGCCGATGCAGGCGATAATAGACCGATGGGGAAACAGAGACCGACAACCGGATAGCTTTATTTTTCCGGTTCTCTCAGGCACGGAAACAGCTTTAGAGCAAAAACACAAAACGCAATACCTGACCCGGGCGATTAATCGGCGTATGGCTACTATCGGCAAAGCGTTAGGAATTGAGCGCATTTCAACCTACACCGCCCGGCATTCATTCGCCACCGTACTAAAGCGAGAAGGGGCCAATATAGCCTACATTTCCGAAAGCCTGGGACACCAGGACCTGAAAACAACGGAGAACTACCTCGCCTCTTTCGAGAGAGAAGAACGGGAAAAGAATGCGGAACTACTAACGAAATTTTAAATAATATGAGAAAGAAAATACGTGAATTTGAAGACATTGTATATCTGTACCTGAGTTCAATATACGATATTGTTGTAACAAAAGACTATGCCTTTTTAGATTCTGCCACAGAAATTTTAGAGTATATGAAATCTAAACACACTCCTTCAATTCCAATAGATATATATGAAGAAGATGCATTAGCGTGCTATTTTTTTGATATTATAGGCGAAATGGAGGATTACATCCTACACTTAGATATGGAGGCACGAAGGGTGTTTTTAGCACAATGTATACGATCCTTATACCTTGAAACATATGAAGGTATGAAGGAAACGGATAAAAAAAAACGATATTATAAGAACTTTAAGCGGAGATCACCAAATGGCTATAGGATTAATTGGTAACTACTTTTCAACGATCAGAATGTATATTATTGATTTTGGACTAAAAGACATCCTTAGTAATAATATACCAGAGGATAGATATAATATACTTATGTCCTTGCCAGATCCAACTTATATCAATGGCAAATTAATCGAATTAAGGGACGAAACAAAGGGGTACACAACCACGCCGATAATGCACCGTAGGGCGGCGGTAATGGCATTAATCGACAAATCAGGCCTTTGTAAAAACATAGACAGAACCAAAAAGGCGGAATTTGTTGAGGCCGTAGTAGGTGGGAATATCAACGCAAAGCCCCAACATACCGCGTCATATCAAACCCCCACACCCCAAGCAAAAAAGGCAGCTTCCGAATTATTAAATAAAATCGGGATAGATATTAAGATAACGTACTAAAGCAAAAGCGCCGGCAATAAAACCGGCGCTTTTTTTGTGTCCAAATTTGAATAGATCAAAAAAACGCACTTTCCACGACATTTCTGATATTCTTACATTTATTCTTACACTCCTTTTTTTCGTCAATTTGCACCGTAGCCGGATACAAATCCCGGGACGCCGGGAAAAATGGGTTTATAACAGTTAAAAAAATCTGTTTTATGGAAAATCAGGTAATAGTCGTAACCCCGGTGCAGTTGCGAAATTTGATCGATGAATCAATACGGGATATTCTCCCGAAATTGGCAGACTTCAGACGCAAGAATGAGCCAGTAGAAACGGACGGCCTTTCGATTGATGATGCAGTAAGATTCTTTGCCAACCAGGGGATACCAACCACAAAACAAAACCTCTACAACCTGGTATTTAAGAAAGAGATCCCGTACAGGAAAGTGGGTCGGCGGGTTATCTTTTCCCGCAAGGAGCTTTTGCAATGGATCGAAAGCCGGACCGTACGGCCTGCGAGCAAATCTGATGCGGCTTTAGCTCTAGCCAACAGTGTTAATTCTAAAAAATAGGAGGGTTGGCAATGAATAGTAAAACAAAAGCCGCCCCCAATGGAAGCGGCAATACAAGTAGATTCTCTTCAGTTCGGCGAAACAAAGATAATAAACGCTCACTTCCCCCCCCAAAGAAAAAGGTTGTTTTCTCTCTTATCTGACGGGTTTCCTCGTTCAACCGCTGAAATATCTACTGAGTTAAACCTATGTGATCCCAGAGGCTTGATCCGAGACCTTCGAAAATCAGGTATCCCCGTTTCTGATTTCTGGGTAAACGGGGCATACGGTCGCAGATTCAAACGATATTTTATCAGAAAGGAGGCAGGCAATGGGAATAAATAATACCGCACCGGCACTTGAAAGCAGGGATTTTTTGAAAATGATAACAACGGATATAGGGACCCGGGATAAGAAAATGAGAGAGGAAAAGACCCTAAAGAAAGCAAAGGAATTACAGGGGTTGAGTTGCCGGAAGGTATTAGCCGATTTATTGGACCAATTCGAAACCGTAGATTTTCGGGGGCGTGCAGGATTGGACGAGGACGCAAAGCTAACCCGGAAAATATACGTTATTATTTCCATTGATGAAATAATTTCGAAAGCGACTGACAATAATTGGGGGCTTTGCATAAAGGACGGTTTCACCTATTTGTATAACGGGCGATATTGGCAAACGCTGGATATAGAAACATTAAAAATATTCCTTGCTGAGGCCGCTATAAAAATCGGTATTCCGGAGTTTGAGGGCAAATATTACAAAACGCGGGATGAGCTATACAAGCAATTTATGACAATGGCCAATATGCCAACCCCGGAAATAACCGAGGGGGTAACGCTTATTAATTTGCAAAACGGGACATTTGAGATAACAGACACAAGCCAGCAGCTAAGAGAGCAACGCCGGGAGGACTTTTTAAAATACCAGCTTCCATTCTCATATGATCCCAATGCTACGTGCCCTTTATTTGACAAGTATCTAAAAAGGGTATTACCAGATAAGGAAAGCCGTAAAGTATTGGCGGAATATGTGGGGTACATTTTCACAAATGGGCTGAAGCTCGAAAAGGTTGCAATATTGTACGGCGGCGGCGCCAATGGGAAAAGCGTATTTTTTGACATTATTCAGGCTTTGATCGGGGGGGATAATATTTGCAACTACTCTTTGCAAAGTCTTACAAAAGTAGATAGTTACGAACGGGCAAGCTTATCAAATAAGCTACTCAATTATGCCTCCGAGATTAACGGAAAATTGGAGGCCTCCACATTTAAACAGTTGGCTAGCGGTGAACCGATCCAAGCGAGGCAAATATACGGCCAGCCATTTACTATGATGAATTACGCCAAGCTGATGTTTAACTGCAACGAACTACCTAAAGAGGTAGAAAATACAGAAGCATTTTTCAGGCGCTTTCTGATATTCCCATTTACTCAAACTATACCCAAGGCAGAGCAGGACCCAGAACTATCAACGAAGATCATACAAACAGAGTTAAGCGGAGTTTTCAATTGGATGCTGGAAGGGTTGAGGCGGCTGCTTGAACAAAGGCGGTTTTCTGATTCCGAGCAGATAGACAACCAGGTGAACGAGTTCCGCCGGGAAGCTGACAGTGTGGCTATGTTCCTCGAGGAGGAAGGATATAGACCCGATACAGGTAGTTTCGTACTACTGAAAACCCTATACCAGGAATACAAAACCTACTGCCAGGAAAACGGATATTCCGTTTGCTCCTCAAAGACTGTATCAAAACGTTTGAAAGGGTACGGGTATAATGTAAAAAGAATATCCCCGGGGAATGCGGTACAGTGCGTAAAACTCGGGACAGTGTAAAAATTAAAAAAGTTTTTCCAGCTACATTTCCTACACTACCTACATTATAAAAATGTTTTTATTTGATTTACACATACTTACAGAATGTAGAAAAATAACACTTTCTTACATTGTCCGGATAGTTCGTGCGGTGTAGCAAGTGTAGAAAATGTACATAATGTAGGTAAAAAAACATTTTTAATTTTCACCTCAACGATTTCAAGGCATGAATCACCGATATAAGCTCGAAGAATACAAGGGACCGGGAAGCCGGTACGATTGCCCGGCCTGTCACCAAAAAAGGGTATTTGCCCGGTATATCGATACCGAGACCGGACAGCACATATCGCCTGATGTTGGCCGATGCAACCGGGAGGATAAGTGCGGATACCATTATACCCCCTCACAATATTTCAAGGATCACCCGGAAAATAGGTCGGAATACCGACCAGATGATACAGGGTATAGCCATAAAAAGTCTGCATTTTCGAATGCAATAAAAAAAGATGAAAACCAGCATATCAGCATTGATACAATCCCGGGGAAATACGTTTCCCAATATTTGGGGTATAACTCAGATTTCGTTCGCTTCCTGCTTTCTCTCTTTGATCACTATTTTATGGATTGTCCTACAATACAGCGGCTGATGTCAGAATATTATTTAGGCTGCACGGGGAACGGGTCCGTTATCTTTTGGCAGATTGATTCACAAAACAGAATCCGAACCGGGAAAATAATGCGATACAATCCGGACACAGGGAAACGTATCAAAAAGGAAAGCGGGGCGATTGATTGGATGCACGCAAAGATGAAGCGGGCCGGAATGCTCATCGATTCCTGGACTTTGTCTCAGTGCCTATTCGGGGAGCACCTTTTGAGAAAGCGTCCAGAGGATACAGTATGCCTCGTTGAAGGTGAAAAATCAGCCGTTATAGGAAGCGGATTTATGCCGGAATATATTTGGCTTGCAACGGGTGGAAAACAGAATTTGAAGTCCGAAAAGTGCGAATGCCTGAAAGGACGCAATGTCGTATTATTTCCTGATCTCGGAGCCTTTGACGCTTGGAAGGAAAAAGGGGAATCAATAGCCCGGAAAGTTGGGTTTTCTTTGAGCGTTTCCGATATACTAGAAGAAATAGCAACCGGACAAGAAAGGGAAAACGGATACGATATAGCGGACTATCTAATACGATGCAGACGAGACCGAATACAAAAGCAAATGCAGTTCGCTTGCGGGCCTCAATACCAAATGGAGACCGTACCACCACCGATAAAGGAAGAGCGTATTTTGCAAAGTATGGCAGCTGTAAACCCGATACTGTCAAACTTAATAAACGCTTTGGATCTTGTAACAAAAGACGGACACAAGCCACGTGTAAACTAATATTTGACAACTGATTTTTTAATAAAATAGACAAAAGTAGAGAAAACCGACATATGGATACTCAGATAATATACGGGAATTGCCCAAGCAAATCGAATTGTTACAAAGTGGTTACGATCAACGGGCACTCCTCACTATCGAAAACAAAGGCCCTGAAAGCCTACGAAGAAACGTTTTTTATTCAGTGCGACAAGTACCGCAACGCCAATATCTCAGGGTGTTTTGAACTCTATTTGCGGGTATATTATCCGTCGCAACGCTCAGACCTTGACAACTCGCTAAAGGTTGTACTAGATTGCCTGCAGCGTGTCAAAGCCATAGGAAACGATAACAAGTGCGTAAAGATCGTAGCCGACAAGTTTCTTGACAAAGAACGCCCACGCATTGAATTTGCAATCAAAAAAGCCTAAGGAAATGCCAAATAAAGGACCGAGCGATATAGCTATTAGATACGATCGAAAAGCCATAGCGGCCGACCTATCAGCCGAGCAACTGGAAGAGATATTTCGGGAATTGGATAACTATTTCGCCCAAAAACAGCCCCCAAAACAGACATTACATCTACAAAACTATGAAAACAAGCAAAGAGCAATTTAAGACGATTCAAGTACACGAAACCCCTGTAACGGTAGGCCCTTTCGGATGTGACGATAACCAACCACAAAGGCACGAGCACACACCGTGAAGTGTACCTACTGATCGAAAACGAGTTGATCGGAGACACAGTGATAACGCTCAGTTCGGAGCAGGCTCACAAATTGGCCGGGGCGCTGCACTCTTACGCCGCCCAACTGGAGATTGAAAATAACAATTAAATACTTTGAATTATGCCTCAACCAAAAGGAAAGACAGGAAACCCCAACGGTCGACCCAAGGGAAGCCCTAACAAAACTACTCAGAGCGTTCGGGAATGGCTTACGAGGTTGATCGACGACAATAGAGAACAGATCAGAAAAGATTTAGCAGCGCTTGAACCCAAAGAGCGATTGCAAGTCCTTGAAAAGTTCATGCAGTACACGGTCCCCAAGATGCAGAGTGTCGAGGCCCGTGTAGACATTGACCGGCTTTCTGACTCCCAGATAGACCAAGTTATTAACGAGTTATCAGAAAAACTATGAAGCCTCTAACACAAGAACAAAAACGCTACCTCCTTAAAGCATTACAAGCCGGAGAATTTGACGAAAAAGAACTGATCCGTAAACTTGAAATACAAAAAGAAGTTATCGAAAGCCGGGTAATTTTCGAAAATTACAGAGACGATACGCTGGCTTCAAAAATAGAAGAAAATAGATAAAACGGGGTGGGGCAAACCAACCCACACACGAACAAATAAGGGGGCAAATGCCCCCTTGTATTTTTTCTGCCATTCAGTTACAATACCGCTACCGCCTTGCGTATCTGATCAAGAACCGCCGAAAGCCTGGTATCCCGGCGGGCGGTCTGCATATTGTAGGCCGATTGCATATTAACCCAAATATAAGCCGGAATACCCGTTGCCGCCTCGATTTTCAATGCCGTGTCAGTAGTTATCGGTCGTTTGCCGTTTATTATTTCGTTGAACGCCGTGTAAGGCATTCCGATAATACGGGCGAATTTCCGTTGCGATATGCCCCGTGCCTGTAATTCGTCTTTGAGCATTTCGCCCGGATGAATAGGGGTCGCGGGAATCAACTCGTGCGGGGCGTAAATTCGTTTCGTCTTTTCCATATCGTTGTTACTTGTAATGGTTGCTAATATCCAACAACCGGCACACGGTTATTATTTGTTCGTTCATTACCTCCCTTACGGTAAATTCAAGCCTATATTTTCGATTGATCCGCACGGATGATGTGCCGGCCTTATCACCTTGCAGGGCCTCGTAATTCAGGGCGTTATTTCGGAACAGGTCAGCGACGCAGTTTGCCGATATGAGTGCAAACACCGCCTTTTGGTATCCCCGTATTACTTCGGGTTGGTAGCGGTGCTTTTTATCGCCCGTGCGCCCCTGCTCGAACAGTTCCCGCAAATACTCTTTGTCGAACTCTATAAACATCGTGCCGTATCGTTTTCAATGGCAAATATAATGCTTTGCCTGGGAATATCCACAAAAAAAGTGAATATTTTGCAAGAAAACAAACAGACTCAACGAACAGCACCCAGGCAAAAAAGGGACGCTATTTGCGCCCCTTTTCGCTTTTCCCGGTACATTCAAACCCAGCCAAATAGCCTCTATTCTATGCCTCGTAGCCCTCGTAGTAGTACGACTGTGTGATACCCTTAAAAATAATTTCCCGGTCGTTCACCCGGTCCGTTAATGCCTGTTGTAATAGGGTTCTTAATTCAAGGTCGTTTATTGGGCTACGCTCCATTGCTTGCAGGTATTGCACCTTATCCACCCTTTGCCAGTCCACCACACGGCCGAGATTCTTTTTAAGCATCATATCAAGCCATATCCGGGAGGCCCGTCCATTCCCCTCCATAAATGGATGTGCGATATTCATTTCAACGTATTTCGCTATTATCTCTTCAAACGTACTTTCCGGCATTCGCTCGATAACTGGCAAAATAGCGTCAAGGTATAGAGCATTGGCAAAGCGAAACCCGCCCTTTGATATATTAAGCGTCCGTATCTTTCCGGCGAAATCATACAACCCGCCGAATAAATACCGGTGTATGTCGCAAAGCCCCTTGACCGTTCCGACCTCTATACGGTCAATTGCGCCCGATTCAAAAAGGGAATGTGCTTTGTTGAGGCTTTGGGCGTCTATATTATCCGTCTTTCCCATATAAACGATATTATTCCGCTTTTATAGTTATCCGGTTCCCACACTTGGGGCACGTTATTTCGCCCTCTTTGGGGGCCTCGAATAATTCCGATACAGAAACATTTAGAGCGGCGGCAATGCGTTCCAGCAAATCCAAAGACGGAGATGTTTTACCGTTGGCAATATTCGACATATTGGGCTGGGTGATTCCGACTAATTCCGCAAGTTTGGTAATTGAAACCCCTTGTGATTTACTTACCTCTTTGATTCTCAGTTGCATAAGTGTGTGTGATTTGATTTATATCGTATGTAAATATAGTGATTATTTACAATATCGATATAAAAAGCGTAAAAATATTCTTAAAAATGATATAAAATATTTGGTAATTATATTTTAATATGATATATTTGTATTGAAATCATAACACAAAACGATATAAATATTATGACAACAACGATATTTAACGAGCTTACACAGATTGCAATCAAGGCTGCGAATTACTTAAACGGCCTTTGTTCTGATAGTGAAACTTTCCAGGTTGACGGTGAAACCCTTTCGGCTGTGATCAGATACAACGCAGAAACAAAGTACTACGAGGGTGACTACTGGACGGCTCTGGGATCAGTAACCGAGAATGAAATGGTAACGGTTGAGGGTGTTTATGATGAGGACTGGGAGAACAATAAAGAATACACCGAGTATCTGCAAAAACTTTTGAACTAACAAATAACAAGGGGCGGCCTCAACAACCGCCCCCACATATAAAAACACTATGAAAAAGTACGATCTTTCAAACATTATGCGCCGGGCGTGGGAACTATTCCGGACAACGGGCAAAACCTTTTCGGTTTGCCTGGTGAAAGCCTGGGAGTTTTACCGATTGACAAAGCGGATGCGAAAGGGGGTTGTTTCCTTTTGTTACGAGAAGGCAAACGGAGACACACGAAAGGCAAAAGGGACATTGCAAGGGATTGCACCACTGATCAAGGGATCGGGCCAGGATTCGCCTAAAACATTTCGTTATTTTGATGTTGAGGCGGGCGGGTTCCGCTCTTTCCGAATTGAAAACCTTATAACTGTTTACTAAAAACAATAACCAGGCATTCAGGTATAGAAAAAATCCGTATATTTGTATTGCTAAAGTTTCTCAAATAGATAGGCGGAATAAGAGACCGCCGCCCGGTTCGGGTCCGGCGTTTTTTATTTCCGTTACATACACCATCCGTTTATATTTTGCGGTGCGTACCCCCGTGCATTTGCTGTAATGGCATTTGCGAGCCTATCTATGAGACTTTAGCAGCGGGAAAGGCGCACCGCTTTTTTTGTGCCTGAATGCTAAAAAAACATAGAGTTATGAAAGGACTAACCACAAAACAAAAATTTCAGCTCCTCGACATCGCCGACAACATCCAAAAAAGAGCGTTCTATAAGCCCGGGGACGAAGTAGCCTTTATCGCATTGATGCGTATTTGTAGGGATTATGTGGATAAAACGACATACCCAGCAATCAAAGACCGGGATACCTGGTTACTTGAACGCCTGAAAAAGTTCCGTATCCGTTTTTATGAAAAAATCTAAGTAGCGTATTTTCCATTTTGGAAACAACCACAAAACGGATAAGGTTATGACAGAAACACAATATAGAGTAGTTGCGGCCCGGATCGTATTTCAATGCCTGAAGCATAGGCGATTTATCTTCAATGCTAATTTAGATTTTGACACTTTCAAATTAAATTTGACGGTAAGATACACCGGTGGCCGCCGGTTCTGGATTATCAAGGCCGACAAATTCAAGATCGACAAATGGCAGATCACAGAATGTGCAGAGCCGGTATTTTTCGACCCTACACGATTACTGCAATACCTGAACTAATAAACCTGCTTTTTCGGCCTATTTTCAACTAAAAAAAAGAGTAGACAATAAATCCCATTACAACTTGGCAAAAACAAAGCAAACTAAGGAATTTAAAGTTGCCCCAGAAGATGCGGTAATAATCGAATACACCGACAAGGCGGCATATCACAAAGCGGGTGAAAGATCAACCGTGCATCGCTATCTGGCTGGAAAACTCGAAAAGAAGGGTGTCGCAAAGATCATACAGGACCCGGCACAACCAACCGAAGGCAAATAACCATCAGCGCCACCCCGAAACAAGCTATAACGGTAATATCGGAAATGTACGGAATGTACATAATGTAGGTAAAAAAACATTTTTAATTTTCCATACGCCGCATATTACAGACAATGAAACAAGGCAGTAAAAAGTGTACCGATTAATTGAGTTTCGGGGTTTTTGTGTTGAAATTGTGTATCCGCAAAAAATAAGAGGTTACGATTTTTTGTCGTAACCTCTTGATTTTCTTTGTGGGAGCTGAGGGATTCGAACCCCCGACCCTCTGCTTGTAAGGCAGATGCTCTGAACCAACTGAGCTAAGCTCCCTTCTTTGGTCGCAATCATTGTCCCGATTGCGAGTGCAAAGATAGGTAAAATATTTTTACCTCCAAATTTTCGGACGCAAAAAGTGTCTTTTTTTGAAAAATTATTTTTTCACAGCAATTGCGAGTTCTTTGAGCTGCTCGTCTGAGATCTCCGATGGAGAATCGATCATCATATCGCGTCCCGCATTGTTCTTTGGGAAGGCGATAAAATCACGAATTGAGTCGGCTCCACCGAATAGTGCACAAAGACGATCGAAACCGAAAGCGATACCTCCGTGAGGTGGTGCACCGTATTTAAAGGCATTCATCAAGAAACCAAATTGTTTTTCGGCAGATTCATCCGTAAATCCGAGGACTTCGAACATCTTACGCTGCAGGTTTGAGTCGAAAATACGCAGGGAACCACCACCCACTTCGACACCATTGACCACAAAGTCATATGCGTTAGCTCGTACTTTGCCGGGGTCGGTATCGAACAGATCGATATCTTCCAGCTTGGGAGAGGTGAATGGATGGTGCATCGCGTAGAAACGTTGCGTTTCGTCATCCCACTCCAACAGCGGGAAGTCGATAACCCACAGCGGAGCATAGTTTTTGTGATCCCGCAATCCCAAACGATTACCCATCTCCAAACGTAATTCGCATAATGCGCTAAGAGTCTGTTTACGTGCTCCAGAGAGAATCAACAACAGATCGCCTGGTTTGGCGTTACATTTAGCAGCCCAAGCACGCAGATCGTCTTGGGTGTAGAATTTATCTACGCTCGATTTGAAACTGCCATCGGCTTCGCAACGAACATATACCATGCCTTTGGCTCCGATTTGGGGACGTTTTACAAATTCGGTCAGACCATCGAGCTGTTTGCGGGTATAAACGGCACATCCTTCTGCGCAGATAGCTCCGATATATTCTGCTGAATCGAATACTCCAAAGCCTTTGCCTTGTGCAAGCAGGGTAATGTCGTTGAAAGTCATGCCAAAGCGGATATCGGGTTTGTCAGAACCGTAACGGGCCATGGCATCCGCCCAGGTCATGCGTGGGAACGGTTCTGTGAAGTCGATATCGAGGATGTTTTTGAACAGATATTTGGCCATGCCTTCGAAGAGTTCCAAAACATCGTCACGGTCCGCAAACGACATCTCGCAGTCGATTTGGGTGAACTCGGGTTGACGGTCAGCGCGCAGATCCTCGTCACGGAAACACCGTACGATTTGGAAATAACGGTCATACCCAGAGACCATCAACAGTTGTTTGAAGGTCTGAGGAGATTGAGGCAGTGCGTAGAACTGTCCCGGATTCATACGTGAAGGAACAACGAAGTCACGTGCTCCTTCCGGCGTTGATTTGATCAGGTAAGGAGTTTCGATCTCCAGGAACCCTTTGCTGTCGAGGTAGCTGCGTGTAGCCTGTGCGATGCGGTGGCGCAGAATCAAAGCGTTTTTCAGTGGGTTGCGGCGCAAATCCAGGAAACGGTAACGCATACGCAAATCATCACCTCCATCACTGTTGTCTTCAATGGTGAAGGGCGGTGTTTGAGCTGCATTGAGGATCTTCAGGTTGTCAAGTACCACTTCGATTTCACCGGTAGGGATTTTGGTGTTTTTAGAAGAGCGTTCTACGACTTTACCTGTAGCCTGGATGACATATTCACGTCCCAGTTGAGCTGCAATTTCTTTGACGTCAGCAGATGAATGTTCTTCGACGACCAGTTGGGTGATACCATATCGGTCACGGATATCAATGAAGGTCATAGCGCCCAGGTTGCGCACCTTTTGTACCCATCCCGCAAGGGTGACTTGTTGTGATAAATTGGCGAGACGCAGTTCGCCGCATGTATGGGTTCTGTACATTATATGGAAATTTACTATTTTTGTTCATATAGCAAGAGAATACTGCGGTATCAGTTGCAGTGAATCTCTCTCCTTGAATCGGGCCCGGCAGAGCCGTAACAGAGACAACCCGAACCGTTTAGCTTTACCAAACGGACTTCAAAGGTATAAATTTATCATGAACGACGTGCAAAACAAGGATGATTTTTTCATGCGTCAGGCGTTGGCGGAAGCTCGTAAGGCGTATGATTTGGGAGAGGTCCCTATCGGTGCCGTGGTGGTGTGGAACGATCGGGTTGTTGGTCGTGGGCACAATTTGGTCGAAACGTTGAAAGATCCAACGGCACATGCTGAAATGCAGGCCATCACGGCTGCGACAGCTTCGATCGGGGGGAAATATTTGGCGGAGTGTTGTCTATATGTGACCGTTGAGCCGTGCACCATGTGTGCTGGAGCTTGTTATTGGGCACAGATTGGTAAAGTGATCTACGGAGCTGCAGATCCGAAACGAGGAGTTTTGCGCCTCGGACAATCGGTGTTTCATCCAAAGACTGTTATTGTGGGTGGAGTGTTGGAACAGGAGTGTGGAGATTTGGTTCGCACTTTTTTCCGAACGCTGCGTAAGTGATCTGAGATGAGATATTGAACATATAAGCCATGATCTGACCTGCAAAATCCCCGAAACTCGTTTTTTGCATTTGGTTAATATCCTTGCTTTTTTGAATAGATGCATGTCCTGTGGATTGAAAGATGGTGCCGATAGTCTGTGTTCTAATGCTCTAATATCTATCTATATCCTCAAACATGATCGTATTTGATTGCCTGGTTTACGGTGCCTTTTCTCGTTTGATAGGAGTAAGCATGCTTTAGCTGAGGATTTGAGGAAGAGCCGGCTGGAGGGATGTGATGCCATGGAGTGTTTGAATTCAGATAATGCGGTTGGATAGATGTGTTTATTGGGGCTTACGGTGTAACATTAAGCATAAAAAAGCAGGGAACCATTGGCTCCCTGCTTTTTTATGCTGATGTAATCAATTAATCTTTATACACCTCTTTGCGAGCAGCTTTCAGCGTGTTTTTCATCAATGAGATGATGGTCATAGGACCTACACCGCCCGGTACAGGAGTGATGTAGCTGCATTTGGGGGCCACTTCGTCAAATTTGACATCACCGAGCAATTTCCAGCCCGATTTCGTTTTATCGCTCTTGACACGGGTAATTCCCACGTCGATAATCACTGCTCCTTCTTTTACCATGTCAGCAGTTACAAATTCAGCCTGTCCCAAAGCTGCAATGATAATATCGGCCTGGCTAACCACCTCTTTGAGGTTTTTAGTGCGGCTATGGCACAGCGTAACGGTACAATCCCATCCCTTTTGTGAAAGTAGGTTGGCGATCGGGCGTCCTACAATGTTGCTGCGACCGATTACAGCACAACTTTTACCAGCGGTTTCGATGTTATAATGTTTCAACAGCTCGAGGATACCATCTGGGGTAGCGGGCAGATAGGCCGGCAGTCCCGAAATCATACGACCCGTATTCACCGGGTGGAATCCATCCACATCTTTGCGAGGATCTATCGCTTCGATTACTTTTTGTTCTGAAATGTGTTTGGGCAAGGGGAGCTGTACGATGAAACCATCCACTTCGGGATCGTTGTTTAATTTGGCGATTTCGCCCAACAGATAGGCTTCGCTGATCGATTCATCAAGGCGCAATACGGTTGAACGAAAACCAACTTCGTTGCAACATTTTTCTTTGTGTCCAACATAAGTTTGACTGGCACCGTCATTGCCGACCAGAATAGCTACCAGGTGAGGAGTTCGGTGACCTGCTGCTACCCATGTCTCTACTTCGGCAGCAATCTCTTTGCGCAGTTTGGCTGCGACCTCTTTACCGTCAATGATATTCATATTGTGTGATATTTTTATTTTATGTTCATTCTGATCTTATGATGCCCTTAGATGGGAGGTGCCAACTGGTAAAGCTGTTGAACTATAATAGCGTTCGAGTCTAACCCGTATACGGTAGTGCTCCAAACATTGGCACGCAAGAAATCGTCAGGTGACACCTTTGGTAGTTTTGGTTTTGTCCCTAGCTGTCCTTTGTCCTTCTTATTCCTCCTTGCGCCTAAATCAATCGTAGTCTCAAATTGAAAATCGGATTGATTCCGAATTTGGTGCTCATGGAGTGCGGTAGACTAGCGACGGAAAGCTCTTGGGTTAAAACCGCGAGGAAGTTTGGGAATGCCGCCTGCCACGGTTTTCATCACTTTGCGGGTGTCTTCGAACTGCTTCAGCAGGCGGTTGACATCTTGCAGAGTGGTGCCGCTGCCTTTGGCAATACGTTGCCGACGACTACCATTGATAATTGATGGATCGGCACGTTCGGCCGGTGTCATCGAGTGGATGATAGCTTCGGTCTGTTTGAATACGTCGTCGTTGATATCGACATTTTTGAGCATTTTGCCTACACCGGGAATCATGCCGGCCAGATCCTTCAGATTGCCCATCTTCTTGATCTGATTGATCTGGTTGAGGAAGTCGTTGAAGTCGAATTGGTTTTTGACCAATTTCTTTTTCAGACGGCGCGCCTCCTCTTCATCGTATTGCTCCTGAGCTTTTTCGACCAAAGAGACAATGTCACCCATGCCCAAAATGCGGTCAGCCATACGTTCGGGATGGAACACCTGGAGGGCATCCATCTTTTCGCCGGAGCTGATGAATTTCAACGGTTTTTTGACAACGGCACGGATCGAGATGGCGGCACCACCTCGGGTATCACCGTCGAGCTTGGTCAGTACGACACCGTCAAAATCGAGACGATCATTAAACTCCTTAGCCGTGTTGACTGCATCCTGACCGGTCATCGAGTCCACCACAAAAAGGGTCTCGCTTGGATGGATGGCTGCTTTGATAGCCGTGATCTCCTGCATCATCTGCTCATCTACGGCCAAACGACCCGCAGTATCGACGATAACCGTATTAATATGTTTGTTCCGTGCGTATTGGATGGCGTTTTCGGCAATCTGTACCGGATTTTTGTTGCCCTCTTCGGTGTAAACCTCCACACCGATCTGTTGACCCAGGACCTTCAACTGTTCGATGGCTGCAGGTCGATAGACGTCGCCAGCAACCAACAATACCTGACGCCCTTTTTTGCTTTTGATCAGGTTGGCCAGTTTGCCCGAAAAGGTGGTCTTACCGGAACCTTGCAGACCGGCAATCAGCACAACGGCCGGATTACCTTCCAGCTTGATGTCGGTCATTGTGCCGCCCATCAATGCCGCCAACTCATCGCGTACGATCTTGGTCATCATCTGACCCGGCTTGACGGACTTGAGAACATCCTGTCCCAGTGCTTTGGTCTTCACCTCGTCAGTGAAACTCTTGGCAACCTTATAATTGACATCGGCATCGATCAGCGCACGCCGAATCTCTTTGAGGCTTTCGGCTACATTGATCTCGGTGATACGACCCTCGCCCTTGAGGATCTGAAATGACCGTTCGAGTTTATCGGTAAGATTTTCAAACATGGCGTAATCGGTGTATGTGAATTAGGGTTGAAGCCCTTTTATTTATTACGTTCCAATACGAAATAGGCCAACTTGCGCAGACTTTCCCGGATGGGTGAGTCTGGATAACTTTCCAGCGAGGCAAGTGCTTTGTCCCGGTATTGTGCCATCACTTCGGCGGCATGTTCCAAGCCTCCGCGTTCGCGAACTGTGCGGGCCAAATATTCGACATTGTCCGGTTTTTGGCGGATATCGCTCAATTTGCCGATCAATTTGCGATGTTCGGTTTCAGAGCAGTTTTCCAGAACATAAAGAAGAGGTAGTGTGATTTTGCGTTCGCGCATATCACCACACATCGGTTTCCCGGTTACCTCCATTGGAGAGTAGTCCAATATGTCATCTTTGATCTGGAAAGCGATGCCGAGGTTGGTGCCGTAAGCACGCATGGCAGCAATCTGCTCTTTCGGAGCCTTGACAGAGATGGCACCGATTGCGCTGCAAGCCGCCAGCAAAGAGGCCGTTTTTTTGTAAATGATGTCGAGGTAGAGCTCGCGTGTCATGCGCAGGTTCTCCGACTGCTCGGTTTGGGTTAGTTCACCTTCACTCATCTCGTGAACTGAGCGGGTGATTTCCAGCAGCATGTCGTTCCCTCCCTTTTCCATGCAGACGTGGTAGGTGCGGGCAAAAATATAGTCGCCGATCAGTACGGCAGTGTGCGAGCGCCACAAGGCATTGACAGATGGAGCTCCGCGACGGACGAAAGCTTCATCCACAACATCGTCATGAATCAGCGAGGCGGTGTGCATCATCTCGACCAGTGAGGCCCCCAAATAACTGTAGGTGTCAATCTCGCCATGTAGTGCGGCAGAAAGCAGTACCAACAGCGGCCTCATCTGTTTGCCACGGTGTGAGAGAATATAGTTGCAAATCGAAGAGACATAGGCACTGTCACTATGGAGAATTTCGGTGATGAAGTTCTCATAATGGCGGACCTTGTCTGCGATCGGTTGTTGTATCTCTTCGAGTGTTACCATGAAAGTTCTGGAATCAAGAATACAAATATCTGCGTTTTTTCCGAATTGGCCAAGTCGCCGGTGGATTATCTCAACAATTTTTTGTTACTTTGCATCTCAACCTTAGATTTTTCTGACGGCATGGAGCATAAGGCGAATGTCACTCGGGCACTGCCCTATATTGGCGCGTTGATCCTCTTTTTAGTGGTCACAATTTTCTGTTTTACCCCACAATTCCAGGGTAAAGAGCTGGTTCAACATGATATCATGCAGTATGAGGGCATGACCCGCGATATTTTGCAACATCGCGAAGCTTACGGAGAGGACCCTCAATGGGCGGGCAATATGTTTTCGGGTATGCCGGCCTATTTGATCAACATGAAGTATGACGGAGCGCTGGTTAAAACCGTTTCTAAAGCGTTCTACTTTTTGGGACAACCTGCAGCTTTGATCTTTTTGGCCATGGCAATGTTCTTCTGCATGTTGCTCTGCATGAAGGTCAATCCGTGGATCGGCTTGATTCCGTCACTGGCATACGGATTTTCAACCTACTTTTTCATTATTATAGGTGCTGGCCATATGACCAAGATGATGGTATTGGCCTTTGCACCAATGCTGTTTGGGGGGGTATGGTATGCCTTTCGCCGTAATATGTGGGTGGGTGCCGCGCTGGCGGCGTTTTTCGGATCGATTATGATCGGAGCCAACCACCCGCAAATTACCTACTACTTTTTGATGATCATTGCAGCATTCTGGATCAGTGAGCTGGTCCGTGCCTGGAAAGAGAAGGTGCTTCCTCGTTTTGCCAAAGTAACCGGTTTGTTATTGGTTGCCGGAGTGTTGGCTGTGGGTAGTAATGCTGGAATGCTTTACTATATTCAGACCCATTCGAAAGACACGATTCGTGGAGGAAGTGAGCTGAAATCTTCTGCCTCGACCATGGAGGGTAAAGAGGGGCTTGATTTGGAATATGCTACGGCATGGAGCTATGGTAAGGGAGAGACGTTTAATTTATTGATCCCGAATCTCTATGGTGGCTCTTCTGAAGGTGGATTCAGCGAAGATGGCGAAGTGGCACAGGCTCTCTCTAAATACGGTGCTCGCAATATGGCAACCCATCTGCCTGCCTATTGGGGCCCGCAACCGATCACATCGGGACCGATGTATATCGGTGCAGTTGTGTTGTTCCTGGGTGTGTTGGGGCTGTTTTTGCTGCGTCGTCGCTCCACCCTGTGGATATCTGTGATTGCCCTGTTAGCGATTCTGTTGGCATGGGGTAAGAATATGATGTGGTTCACGGAGCTGTTTTACCACTATTTCCCGATGTACGATAAGTTCCGTACCGTTTCGACCATCTTGGTGATTGTTGGATGGTGCGTACCGTTGTTGGCTGCTTTGACCCTGCAGCGTTTGTGGAGTGGAGAGGTGCCCCGTGAGAAACTGATCAAAGGTCTGAAATATACAACCATTATTTTAGGTGGTATCACGTTGCTGTTCTTGCTGTTTGGCGGTACTCTGTTGTCGTTTACGGGCGAGGGCGACAGCCAAATGTTCGGTGGACAGCAGGTAGAGGATGTCTTTGCTGCTATGCGCGCAGAACGAGCTTCGCTGATGCGGGCTGATGCCTTGCGTTCGTTGCTGTTTATCGTGTTGACAGCTGGAACGGTACTGCTGTTCTATCTCCAAAAGATCAAACGGGGCACTTTTGTTTGTGTGCTGGGACTGCTCGTGATCTTCGATATGGTACCGGTCAATCTGCGTTATTTGAGTCGGGATAAGTTTGTGGAACCGACTCGTAATGAAATCCGTCCGTCAGAAGCAGATCAGCAAATTATGGCTGATAAAGAGTTGGGATATCGCGTACTGAATATGACGGTAAGTCCGTTTAATGATGCGACTACCTCCTATTTCCATCGTTCGGTGGGCGGCTATCATGGTGCAAAACTGCGTCGCTATCAGGATCTGATCGAACATTATTTGGGTAAGATGGATTTGGGCGTTTACAATATGCTCAATACCAAATATGTGATTGTTCCGGACGAGAAAGGACAACCTCTCGTTCAGTTGAATCCGGAGGCTAACGGCGCTGCATGGTTTGTCGATTCAGTCCGTATGGTGGATGGCCCTGATGCCGAATTGGCGGCATTGGGAGGCCTTGATAATAAGCGTGTAGCCGTAGTGGATAAACCGTTTGCAGCGGAGGTGGGTGACCACATTGCGGCTGTGGCGGATTCGACCGACACGATTGCGATGACTGAATATCGTGTGAATCTGCAACGATACGAATATACCACTTCGTCTCCACGCGTGGCCGTTTTCTCGGAGATTTACTATCCGAAAGGATGGACAGCATGGATCGATGGCAAAGAGGCTTCCTATTTCCGGGCAGATTATGTGCTGCGGGCTATGGTGCTCCCCGAAGGAATCCATACGGTTGAGTTCCGTTTCCGGGCTCCACATTATACGTTGCTCTCGACGGTGACACTGATTTCGTCGTTGATTTTGTTAGCTGGTGTTGTGGCGGCCGTGGGAGTGTCAGGATGGCGTGCTTATCGCAAACAGAAAGAAGATGTAGAGTAGTTCGTTTGAATTATGGACAACAATAGAAGAATTCGGCGGAAGGTCCGCAATGCCTATATCATTTCGACAGTCAGTGTCGCTTTGGTGCTGTTTCTGTTGGGAAGTGTAGGTTATCTCATTCTTGGTGCATTGGGAACGACGCAGCGTTTGAAGGAGAGCATGACGGTCTATGTGATGCTTTCTGACACCGTTTCGACACAGACTACTACGGCTATCGGGGAAAAACTGAAGGCCAACACGTCGGTTCGCGAAATGAAATTTATCGGTAAAGACCAGGCGGCTCAGGAGTTTCAGGAGTATTTGGGCGATGATTTTATTGAGTTTCTGGATCAGAATCCGTTACCGGATGCGTATGAGCTGAAAATGACGGCCGCAGCATCGGATAAAGCGTCTCTCGAGGCCCTGGAAAAAGAGATTGCAGCTTGGGATGGTGTCAATGAGGTGGTGTATCAACGTGGGGTCTTGGAGCAGATCAGCCAGAATATCAATAAATTCAATCTAATTTTGTTGCTGTTTGGCGGTACGTTGTTGATTATCGCATTGATTTTGCTGAACAATACGATCCGTGTGACCATATTTGCCAAACGTTACATCATCAATACGATGAAACTGGTTGGGGCGACCCGGTGGTTTATCATGCGACCTTTTCTTGGACGCAGTATTCTGCAAGGAATCTATTCCGGGTTGATCTGTTGGGTGATGCTGGCTGTGATGATCATGGGATTGCATGAAGGGCTTCCCGAAATTCATTTTGTCAGCGATGAGCTTTATCTGGCCTATATTTTCGGTGGAACTATGGTGGGAGGTATTCTCATATCATTGATCTTTACCACTTTTGCTGTACGGAAATTTATCCGGATGAATTCAAGTAAATTGCATATGTATTGATAATCTTGTTTGCAAAGCGAGGCCGAGATGTTGCAAGCGAATGAATAGTTCGAGTAGTGATGAGATAGACAAAGATTTTTATGTCTGTTCCGAATGCCTCTTTGCACACAGATCACGTGTGAGTCATAAAAATAAGAGCCATAACAAATAGTCTGTATGATGGAGAAAAAACAGAAACAGGTTCCGGCTGATTTGGCCGAAAAACAGAATAATATGCCGTTGACAGTGGCCAATTATAAACTGATGTTGATTGGTTTGGCCATTATTATTATTGGTTATGTATTGATGACAGGCGGCGGCAGTGATGATCCCAATGTTTTCAATGAGGAGATGTTCAGTTTCCGACGCATTACGTTGGCCCCAATTGTGGTATTGGCTGGTTTCGGATTCGAAATCTATGCAATCATGTATAAACCCAAAAATAAAAAAGAGAGATAATCTGTTATGGAAGTTTGGCAAGCTATTGTACTGGGACTCGTACAGGGTCTCACTGAATTTTTGCCGGTAAGTAGCTCCGGCCATCTGCAGATTTTTAACGCTCTGTTTGGGTTGCAAGGAGAAGAGAATCTGACCTTCGCGGTTGCGGTTCATGCTGCAACGGTGTGCAGTACAATCGTAGTTTTTCGACAGGAGTTGGCTCGATTGATTGCCGGTTTTTTCCGTTTGCAGTGGAATTCGGAGACCATCTACATATGCAAGATACTGCTTTCGATGATTCCGGTCGGTATCGTTGGCTTTTTCTTTAAGGATAAGGTTGAAGCGCTTTTCGCATCAGGATTGCTGATTGTCGGATGTTCGTTGATCTTGACAGCCTTACTGCTGACATTTGCCTATTATGCCCGGCCTCGAATCAAAGAGGAAATCTCTTACAAAGACGCGTTTATCATCGGTATCGCACAAGCATTTGCGGCTATTTTGCCAGGTTTGTCTCGTTCAGGATCGACTATTGCGACCGGGTTGTTGCTGGGCGATCGTAAAGAGCAGGTCGCTCGTTTCTCTTTCTTGATGGTGTTGATCCCGATTTTGGGTGAGGCATTCCTCGATTTGATGAAGGGTGGTTTCCATCCGGCTGAATCAGGAATTTCAGCGTGGGCCCTGTTGGCCGGTTTTGTAACAGCCTTTATTTCCGGGTTGTTGGCATGTAGCTGGATGATCAATATCGTGAAGAAAGGAAAGCTGATCTATTTTGCAATTTACTGTCTGATCGTCGGCGTCGTATCAATTGTATATAGTATCTGATTCAATTTTATTCAGTTTTGTAAATAAGCACTGAGGTTAGATTAAGGCTCTGTGCTTATTTGGTAATAATCCCCAACTTTAAGATTGTTGTGAAACAACCTTTGACTCCTGATTTCCCTTTTCCTGAAGGATATGTATTGCCGGTTGATAAACCGTTAGGTTGGACCTCGTCCGATGTTGTGCGCAAGATACGTGTGATCATGCGCAAAATCGGTTATCGTAAAATTAAAGTAGGACATGCCGGTACGCTGGATCCGTTGGCAACAGGTGTGCTGATCATCTGCATCGGTCGTGCAACTAAGCGTGTGGATGAATTGCAGGCAGAAGAGAAAGAGTATTTGACCACGATACGTTTAGGGGCGACTACAGTTAGTTACGATTTGGAGCATCCGATTGACAAGACGTATCCATATGATCATGTGACACAGGAGTCTATCGAAGTAGCGTTGCGAGAGATGGAGGGAGAACAACTTCAGGAACCGCCGCTCTATTCCGCCAAAAAGATCGAGGGACAGCGTGCGTATGAGTATGCGCGTGAAGGGGAAGAGGTAAAGTTGCGTCATGCCTTGATCAATATCTATGAGATGCGGTTAGAGCAGGTCAACTTGCCCGATGTGACATTGCGCATTCGATGCAGCAAAGGAACGTACATCCGGTCAATTGCTCGTGATTTGGGAAATAAATTGGAGTGCGGTGGCCATTTGATCGCTTTACGACGGACTCGCAGTGGTGCCTTTGCTGAATCGGATCTTTATACGATCGAAGAGATTGAAAAAAGTCTTTTGCCTGAACCTTTGCAACCATTTGTTCCCTCTCTCCCGCTGGATCGCGAATAATATTGATGGGGATGTGTACGCAAATAGGTCGGTTGCAGTTGCTCTATTTTTAGTAAACCGATTCTGAGTTTCTTTGTCAGAAGTAGTCCTCATGCCCATTACTGTGGGAGGCATGAGGGGTAAGGATCAGCGGTATTTGTTGTCGGTAATTGAAAAATAGTGATTCTTACATTCGTCTAATCTTCATGAAAGCGAGCTATCGTCGAAAAGATCTGCCTGGGTGGGGGCTTGATTCTAATTGACGTGTATCGTTGTGTGTAGATTGATCTTGTCGAACATGTTTGATCAGTAAATTGGATGCAATATTGTGTTTTTGTTTTGTTAATGAATTTATATTGAATAAAAACTGTAGTTAATGAAACAAAAATCATTTTTATACGTAATATAAATAATTGTCCGTGTCTTGAAATCAGTCTGAATTGATTAAGAGCTGAGAAAGACTGGGTTATGCTGAATGTAGCGTGAGAAACCAATAAAATAATATAAAGATGAAGCTTTCACAGTACAATTACAGCTTTTCACCCGATATGCTGGCAAAGTATCCGGCAGAAAATCGTGATGAATCGCGTTTGATGGTGATTAACCGGGCCACTGGTAAAATCGAACACACCATTTTTAAAAATGTGATTGATTATTTTGATGAGGGGGATGTATTTACATTCAATGATACAAAAGTATTTCCGGCCCGTCTTTATGGAAATAAGGAGAAGACCGGAGCCGAAATCGAGATATTTCTGCTGAGAGAGCTGAATCGGGATCTTCGTTTGTGGGATGTATTGGTTGATCCGGCTCGTAAGATCCGAATTGGCAATAAACTCTATTTCGGTGATGATGATCTGTTGGTTGCAGAGGTGATCGATAATACAACGTCACGAGGTAGAACGCTTCGTTTCCTGTTTGATGGGGATTATGATGAATTTAAGGCAACTTTGTATAAAATGGGAGAAACCCCACTGCCTCGGTGGATTCGTCCAAAGGTAGAGCCGATTGATGAGGAGCGTTATCAGACAATTTTTGCTAAACATGAAGGAGCAGTGGCTGCCCCGACAGCTGGATTGCATTTCAGTAAACATTTGATGAAACGCCTTGAGATCAAAGGAATCAATATGGCGTTTTTGACCCTGCATATTGGTTTGGGAAATTTCCGGACTGTCGATGTGGAGGATTTGACCAAACACAAGATGGACTCTGAGCAGGTATTCATTTCCGAAGAGACTGCTGACATGGTTAATAACGTTAAGCGTGCAGGTGGTAAAGTGTGTGCTGTAGGTACAACCGTAATGCGTGCAATGGAGAGTTCTGTCTCAACTGAGGGGTATTTGAAGCCGTTTGAGGGTTGGACTAACAAATTTATCTTTGCACCATACGAGTTTAGTGTGGCGAACTGCATGATCTCGAACTTCCATCTGCCATACTCGACTCAGTTGATGATGGTGGCAGCCTTTGCCGGCTATGATTTGTTGATGGAGGCATACAAAGTGGCTAAAGAGGAAAAATATCGTTTCGGTACTTATGGCGATGCCATGTTGATCCTCTAAGCGTTTTAGAAGTGTTTGAAGAGGGGTAAAGTGCCCTCAGAGTTAATTTCATGCAGGTAGATACCTTTGTTTTGTTGTTAAAAAGTGGTACCTTTGCAAACGGCCTTGTGGTCCGCGGTAAATAAGTTGAAACGTCATGAGTAACTGCAAAATTTTATATGTCTGTCAGGAGATAACCCCTTATCTTGCTGAAAATGATATGTCGAAACTCTGCAGAAGCCTCTCGCAGTGCATGCAGGAACGAGGAAATGAGATTCGTACCTTTATGCCGCGTTATGGACTGATTAATGAACGACGTAACCAGCTCCACGAGGTGATCCGGCTTTCGGGTATGAACTTGATTATCGATGATAATGACCATCAGTTGATTATTAAGGTCGCATCGATACCTTCAGCTCGTGTACAAATCTATTTTATCGATAACGAGGACTATTTTCAACGTAAGGCTATTTTGCGGGACAGTGAAGGGAATTCGTTTGCTGATAACGATGAGCGTGCGATCTTTTTTGCCCGCGGAGTGCTCGAAACCGTCAAAAAATTACGTTGGGTGCCTGATGTAGTGCATATACACGGCTGGTTCTCTTCTATCATTCCCGTCTATTTGCGCAATACGTTTGCAGATGATCCTATTTTCAAAAATGTGAAGATTGTCATGTCTTTGTATGACGATGCATTTGAAGGAGAGTTGGATGCGAAATTTGCTGACAAGGTGCTCGGAGAAGGGGTGGAGAAAAAACATATTGCACTTTTGAAACATCCTACATACGAAAATCTGATGAAGTTCGTTATGAATTACATCGATGGAGTAATTTGTGAAAGTCCGACTCCGTCGGAGAAACTGATAGAATGTTTCAAAGAGTTAGGAAAGCCAGTGTTGCCTTACCAAGATAAGACAACTCCTGAGTATTTGGCTCAATACGAGGCGTTCTATCACAAAATTTTGACTAATGAATAGACGTCGGAATGCGGCTTTGGCCCTTACCTCTCTTTTGGTACTGTTTGTCTCATTGGGAGCTTGTACTAAAGTTGACAATACGCTGGGAGACTCATTAATCCCTAATGATCAGCAGATGCACATTTACCACGATACAGTTTCCGGTATTGAGGCTTATGTTGCTTTGGTTGACTCATTCCCATTGAATTTTAGCGGATATAGCTGGTATTATGGCTGTATTGGTGCTAAGCACGACGCAACATTTGGAGGCTTTGAGTCCGGTTGGTTCGGACAGTACGGTGGTTTGGGCTTTTATACCACTAACGATGATGAGGATGCTGATGTTACTGATGAATTTATCAAAGCACAAGCAGATTCATTGACAATTTATTTGTCTTTTGATGAAACATTGTGTGATGGAGATACCTCAAAGACGCAAACTTTTAATATATACGAAGTAACCAAGCGCCTTTATGTAGATTCATTATATTATATCCGTGAGTTTAATGTCAATGAAGTCATCGATCCGGAACCTTTGTTTACATTTGATTACAAATTGTCCGATGGTAATCCGTATGAATTGCGCCTGACCGGGGCAAAAGTTGAGGATCTGATGGATCGTTTGCAACATGCATCTCGGGATATTTATGAATCAGATTCGATGTTTGTTGATGAGTTTAAAGGATTGTATATTGCTCCGGCATCTACCTCGTCCCGCGATGCCGCAGTGTTGTCATTATCTATTATGTCAACTACATTGAATTTCTATGCACATAAAGATTATGTGGATGATTCGAATACGGAACAAAAAGATACCATTGTAGGTTCATATTCATTTGATGTGTCAACTTATACTGGGTTGTTAAGTTTGAATACGTACCAGTTTGATTATTCAAGTAGCATTTTGGATCAATCTCAATTCAATGATACATCCGCTACGTCTTCCCCTGTTTCGGTTAGTTATGTTCAAGGGTGTGGAGGTGTGACCACCTATTTGAAATTCACGGAAGATTTTGCTAATCAGTTGAAAGATTTGAAAAAAGAGAAAGATCCGAATTCAACTATGGTGATTCATAGTGCAAGGTTAGAGATCGGGATAGAGGATCCTACACCTGAAAATTTGGATATGGCAATGACTCGATTGGGTTTTTATACTGATTATAGCTCTTTCCTGCCGGTTTCGGATTATTTATATACGTTGGAAGTTTCGGAGACGAATCCGATTACCTTGGCCTATGGAGGATATGTTAATCGTTCGCGTAATAGTTACACGATGGATATTACCCGAATGGTACAAACTATAGCGGATATTTCGGCTCAAGATTATATGATTGATGTAGGACCTTCGTTTTTTGAGTCATACAATCCGATGCATCGGGTGATTTTGAATACGTCAACAGATCCGTCGGCACCACTTCCGCTCCGTGTGTCTGTGACATACACATTGGTACGTAGACCAGAATAAAATGAAATAAAATAATAGTAAAACCTAAAGCCAGTCTTTAGGTTTTTGCGTTTGATATAGACTGTTGGTATGCAGGAAAATTTAGTAATAGTCGAGTCTCCAGCCAAAGCCAAGACGATAGAGAAGTTCTTGGGCAAAGAGTATATGGTTAAATCGAGCTTTGGCCATATTCGTGATTTGTCAAAAAAAGAGTTGGGAATCGACATCGATCATAATTTCGAGCCCCATTATGAGATCCCGGCTGACAAGAAAAAGCTGGTAACGGAATTGGGAAAATTAGCCAAATCGGCAAAGACCGTGTGGCTGGCATCCGATGAAGACCGTGAAGGGGAGGCTATTGCTTGGCATCTTGCTCAGGTGTTGGGATTGGATCCTCAAACGACGAAACGCATTGTTTTTCACGAGATCACGAAGAATGCCATTCTCCATGCTGTGGAGAATCCTCGTTCGATCAACATGAATCTTGTCAATGCACAACAGGCTCGACGCGTGTTGGACCGTTTGGTGGGTTTTGAATTGTCTCCGGTGTTGTGGCGTAAGGTAAAACCTTCGTTGTCAGCAGGGCGTGTTCAGAGTGTTGCCGTTCGATTGATTGTAGAGCGCGAAAGAGAAATTATCGCTTCCCAATGCAAAGACTATTACAATGTTGTAGCTGAGTTTGTGGTAGATACTCCTGAGGGACCCAGTGCTGCATTCCGGGCGGAATTGAATAAACGCTTTGCTACGGAGAAAGAGGCTGAGGCATTTTTAGAGGCTTGCAAAACAGCTCGTTTTAGTGTGTCAAAAGTAGAGCAGAAGCCTTCGGTGAAAAATCCTTCTGCTCCATTTACAACTTCAACTCTACAGCAGGAGGCTGGGCGTAAATTGGGAATGTCGGTTAGTCAAACCATGTCAGTTGCTCAAAGGCTGTACGAGGCAGGTTATATTACCTATATGCGTACTGACTCTGTTAATCTTTCTGCTCAGGCATTAGCTGCAGCGAAAGCAGAGGTTACGGCTCTGTTCGGAGAGGCATATTCTCAGGTTCGCAACTATAAAACCAATTCAAAAGGAGCACAAGAGGCACACGAGGCAATCCGTCCCTCTTATATGGATCGCCGTTCAATTGAAGGAACTCCGCAGGAGAAACGCCTTTATGATTTGATCTGGAAGCGTACTGTAGCTTCTCAGATGGCCAGTGTACAGGCGGAACGAACTTTGGTTGATATCGCTGTAGAGGGTCAAGCAGAGCATTTTACGGCAACTGGTGAGGTGATCAAATTTGACGGTTTTTTACGACTCTATTCGGAATCAGTTGAGGATGAGCCGGAAAAAGATACGACACTGTTGCCAGCCATGAAGGTGGGAGATCTGTTATTGGCTAATTCCGTAACCTCTTCTCAGCGCTTTACGCAAGCTCCACCGCGATATAGTGAGGCCTCGCTGGTTAAACGCCTTGAGGAATTGGGGATCGGGCGTCCATCTACGTATGCTCCGACCATTTCGACCATTATTACCCGTGGCTATGTGGTGAAAGAGAATCGGGATGGTGTTAAACGAAATTATGCTCAAATGGTTTTGGCGAAAGGTAAAATTACGCGCAAGACTTTGAGCGAAACGGTAGGTAAAGAGAAGAATAAACTTTCTCCGACGGATATCGGTATGATTGTGACCGACTTCTTGGATACGCAATTTGCCGAAGTGATGGACTACAATTTTACAGCATCGGTAGAGAAGCAGTTTGATGAAATTGCGATGGGCGAGATGAGTTGGCCGGATATGATTCGTAATTTTTACGGCGAGTTCCACAATAAGGTCAATGAAGCTTTGGATAGCAAGCCTGTCAAAAGTAGTCAAGCCCATCAGTTGGGAGTTGACCCCAAGAGTGGTAAGCCAGTTTTTGTAAAGATAGGACGCTTTGGTCCGGTCGCTCAGATCGGAGGAGGCGAAGGTGACGAAGAGAAACCTCGTTTTGCCAGCCTCAAAAAGGGGCAATTAATCGCCACCATTACATTGGAAGAGGCGTTGGCTTTGTTCGAGTTGCCTCGTAATTTGGGTGAATTTGAGGGAAAAGAGGTCGTTATTGGGGTAGGCCGTTTTGGGCCTTATGTGCGTCATGACGGCAAATTTGTCTCTTTGGCCAAGACCGATGATCCTTATACGATTGAGTTGACCCGTGCGATCGAATTGATTGAGCAGAAGCGAATCAAAGATCAGAAGATGAAAGAGCCGATCAAAACTTTTGCTGAGGAGCCTGCCATGCAAGTCTTGAATGGACGTTATGGTCCGTATATTGCATTCGATGGCAAAAACTATCGTATTCCGAAGGGACAAGTTCCCGAGGAGCTTACTTTAGAGGCTTGTCGTGAAATCATCGCAAAATCCAATAAGAATAAGAAATAGTAAGTCCTATTGGCCGTTTGGACAACAACGGATTATTTTAATCAATAGAAAGGCGAGATCAAGTAGGGATCTCGCCTTTCTGTTTTCAATATGTCGTGTGCCTGTTATAACAAATGTGTTACTTCTAATATCGCTCATTGCCGTTGTATTGGAGGTTACAGAGCGACTAAATATAATACGATAATATGTTTGGGGAAGCGAGCTATTTGTTGACTTGGCCTGGCTGTTACGAGTAGTATCTCAGATTATTCGGTGGGGCGGTTGGCTACATAATTGCGCCAACGCTCGATAACTGTTTGCATGTCGTTGGGCAATTCGCTTTCGAAATGGATGTATTGGCCTGTGGTGGGATGTATAAATCCGAGGCTGCGGGCATGCAGCGCATGGCGAGGCAACTGTTGAAAACAGTTCTCGACAAACTGTTTGTATTTGGAAAATGTAGTGCCCTTGAGGATGCGGTCTCCGCCGTAACGTTCATCATTAAATAGAGGATGGCCAATATATTCCATGTGTACGCGAATCTGGTGCGTACGTCCGGTTTCGAGTCTGCATTCAATCAGATTGACGTAACCTAAACGCTCAAGCACTTTGTAATGTGTAACAGCATGTTTCCCTTGTGAACCGTCAGGATAAACAGCCATTTTTAGCCTGTCTTTTGTGCTGCGTCCGACGTTGCCAATAATTGTTCCCTCGTCGCTCTCCATATTTCCCCATACCAATGCACAATAGACACGGTCGATGGTGTGATCGAAAAATTGTTTGGCCAATTTTGCGTGTGCCCGTTCATTTTTGGCAATAACGAGAATTCCCGAGGTGTTTTTGTCAATGCGATGCACCAATCCTGCACGCATATCTCCACTTTGGAACAACGGTAAATCTTTCAGATGATAGGTAAGCGCATTTACCAATGTCCCTGAATAGTTCCCATGTCCCGGGTGTACGACCATACCGGCCGGTTTGTTCACAATGATGATGTCTTCGTCTTCGTATGGAATGTCAAGAAGTATGTTTTCGGGGATGATCTCAACTTCGCGGACCGGATAAGGCATGACAATCGAGATCCGATCAAGCGGTTTTACCTTGTAACTGGATTTGACTGGTTTCCCGTTTACCAGAATGTTGCCAGCATCAGCAGCTGTTTGAATCCGGTTGCGTGAGGCTCCTTCCATCCGATTGGTCAGGAACTTGTCAATGCGAAGCAGGGCTTGTCCTTTGTCAACCGTCAGACTGAAGTGTTCATACATTTCGTCTTGCTGCTCTTCGTCCGTGTCAGGCAGTAAAATGTCATCAGTTAACGGTTCGGTGAGATCATTCGGTTTCATCGATATCATTTGAGTCGGACAGAAAATTTAAGCAAAGACGAATGTCTTTAGTGCAGGCGATTTTATAGTTGATGCTGTTTAGCAGCAAGATGTGTTATTTTGTTTTTGCGATTGAATCGGCCGCTTCTGCATGTGCTTTCGCTGCTGCACGCATTGCACGTTCAGCCTGTTTGCGTCCCTCTTCGATCTTTTTTTCATCAAGCGTTAAGGTGAAATCGACTGAAGTGCCAAGACCCAGGCGTGTTCCGGCAGCTGGAGATTGCGCACAAACTTGTGCCTCTTTTTCATTGAGCAAATTGATTCCTGCATCACGTTTGATCCGACCGACGTTGAACCCGGCCTCCCATAATCTGGATTTTGCTTCGCGTGCAGAGAATCCGGCAAGACGAGGAACAGCCTGAACGGCATCTTCACTACCCAAGCCGACCACCAAAGTGATTCCGGAGCCCATTTCGGCTTGCACCTTGTTGCCCGGTCGAATGATTCGTCCGTTGTATCGCTCTTCGAGTACGTTATTGGTCGCCAAATCGCTTTGGTAAATCAACTTGTCGATTTCGAGTCCGGCCATCTCGAGATTACTTTTGGCCTGACGTAGTGAATACCCGGTTACATAGGGGATGGTCACCATCTTTTGGTTGTAGGAGTTGATGGTAACAAATACACGACGTCCCGATTTGACTTTGGCTCCTGCTTCCGGATTCTGTTCGAGGATAACTCCGCCGGGGTAAGCCGGAACATAGAGTGAGTCATTGATTTCGATCCGGAGTGATGCCCCCTTGCCGGCATGTTTGGCTTCATCGATGGTCATGCCGCTCAGGTCCGGTACTTCACGGATTTGTCCATGTCGGGTGAACAGGTTCAGCAACAGGTTGGCAACGAAACCGAATACGATAATGGCGCAAAAAGCCAATACCAAGTTGCGGGCGATAGGATTACCGCTGATTTTAGCGATCAATTTACGAAGATATTCCATACTCAGATTGGGAAGCGATTTGGCGCTAAGGTACTATTTTTTCACCGGATTGTAAAACGTGTCGCGCTCGACTGGCTCATAGCCTGCAGAACGTATCATCTCCTCCATCTCTGCAGTAGTAACGGAGGGCTTACGTTCTTCAGCTCCAGCCATTGAGTAGATTTTTGTGCTGTCGTCAATGGTGCCGTCCATATCATCGGCTCCGAAGGCAAGAGCCAATTGCGCAGTCGTTTTTCCGAACATTGGCCAGTAGGCTTTGATGTGGGGAATGTTGTCGAGATAGAGGCGTGCTAACGCCATCATGCGCATATCCTCGACAATGCTAACTTCACCGATACTCTCCATGGAGTTGTGGAGACTGCGGTATTTGAGCGGAATGAAAGCATTGAATCCTCCCGTTTCATCTTGCAGGCTACGCAGACGGTCGAGATGATCTATGCGGTCGTCCAGAGATTCAATATGGCCGTAAAGAATCGTAGCGTTGGTCGGAATCTGCAGCTTGTGGGCAGCACGATGTACCGCCAGCCACTCTTCTGCACTCCCTTTCTCAGGACATATACGTGAACGGATCGGTTCTGCAAAAATTTCCGCACCGCCGCCGGGAATGGCCTCCATGCCTGCCGCTTTGAGACGTGCAAGTCCCTCTTCGAGACTGTGTCCGGCTTTGTGAATCATGTATGCAAGCTCGATAGCCGTGAAGGCTTTGACGGATACATGAGGCATCTTTGCCCGAATAGCCTGGATCAGTTCGATGTAATAATCCAGCCCGTTGCGAGGGTGTACGCCTCCAACAATATGGATCTCTGTTGCTCCGCTATTTTTGTGTTGATCGACTTGCTTGAGAATGTCTTCCATGGAGTAATCCCATGCTTCGGGAGAATCGGCAGGTCGGCGGTAGGAGCAGAAACGGCAATTGAAAACACAGATATTTGTGGGCTCGATATGAAAATTGCGGTTGTAGAAGACGGCTTTACCGCTCGTACGCTCTTTGGCTTGTGTCGCTAACAATCCTAACAAAGCGAGGGGTGCATCCGTAATCAATGTTTTAGCCTCAGTTCGGGTAAGGCGCCCTCCTTGATTGATTTTGTCAGCCAGCAGGGCAACGGAAGCGGGAAGGTTAAACATATTGAATAATGTTTTTGTACAAATTGGGTTGTAAGTAAGCGCGAGAAAATCTCGCTGTGGCTGTGGGTCGCAACTGAAAGTCGAGATCTCTATTTTACGTATCCTTACAGATGAGGAAGGATACGTAATAATCTTTGTCAATTATTGTGCGGTCTCCATGATTGGGGATCGACTGAAGCGGATCGCAACCCAGAACCCACTATATGACTGTAGGTGCTGCCGATGCGGTTATGCGAAGGTTCTGTGGATAGGTCTGCTGCAATTGTGCTGAATACTCTGTTTCTAAAAAGTTCGAGAAGGAGTATAAGCCTTTTGAGACAACGTTTCAAAAACACAAAAGGCTGCTCTGCAGCAGCCTTATAAGTATTCTGTCGCGCAGAACGCAACCGAATCTACGCACTATTTTGCGCGAGCTTCGTCTGAAACGGTCAGCTTTTTGCGTCCTTTAGCACGACGTGCAGCAAGCACTTTGCGGCCATTAGCCGTAGCCATTCTTTCACGGAATCCGTGCTTGTTAATTCTTTTTTTCTGCGAGGGTTGGAAAGTCCTTTTCATCGGTTTATCTTTTATTTAAATATTATCACTTTCTGCCTTCACCGTATCCCTGATGACAATCATCTTATTATATGGTCAAGCGGTATTCGGCGCACGGAGTGCAAAGGTAAAACAATTTTGAATGATTCAAAAATTTCCAAGCTATTTTTTGCTCTCTGTCGGGCAGTTACATAGCATGATTTGTAAAAATGAATTGCCTATTCCTGGATTTTGCGACTATAAAAGATGTCGAAAGACAACGTGTCTATGTTTTTTTGATGGCAAAATCCGAAAAAGGAAATGAGTTTATCAATACAGTTAAGCACTCTGTTTGGAGAAAAACCTTTCCCACAAGATGGTTGTCATGTGACGTTACATGTGTTTAACGTGGTATATACACCACCTTTTTTGTCTCAAAAAAAGGTTCGGAGAACTGCTCGTGGATGTCATAAATCGTGTACGGCTTTTTTGTTGCCGCGAGTTCGGCTTCAAGATCACCGCCTTTCAGATATAATACACCATTTGATAGTGAGCCCGCATGATTAAGCGGTTCGATTTTATTCCATATCCAACCGAGAAATGGTTTCATTTCGGTAACGGCACGGCTGACCACAAAATCAAATTTGTCTTGAATGGTTTCGACCCGTGCATGGTGTGCGGTCAGATTGTTTAGACCGATTGCTTCGGCAACGGCGTTGACCACTTTAATTTTTTTACCGATTGAATCGACCAATGTGAAACGAGCCTCTGGAAAGAGAATAGCCAGGGGAATGCCCGGAAATCCACCGCCACAACCCACATCAAGAACTCTTGCTCCAGGCGCAAAGGTGCAGAAACGCGCAATGGCTAATGAATGCAGTACATGGTGCAAGTAAAGCAAGTCAATATCCTTGCGGGAGATCACATTAATTTTGGCATTCCATTCCCGGTACAGTGCATCTAGGGCTGCGAATTGTTCGTGTTGAGTTGGGGTGAGTCCTGGAAAGTAGTGCTCAATCAACTCTATTCCATAATGCGGCGTGGCAACGGAAGCTCTATTTTCAGATGTATGCGACATGGTTACGGCAGTTTGGTGTTGAACCTGCAATGAGTTTTAGGGAAAATTGGATTTATTGAGGTTGCAGCTAATTGCTCAGTTTTGTCGGGCGTATTTGGTCAATTGTTGTCTTTTGTTGGGCTTGTATATGTGGCGCGCGTGGATAGGCAAGAGGTATCTATGCGATGGAAGGTAATGTCGATTGCTGTTGTCGAATTTTGTTTGTCGGTGATGTATCTTTTCTTACAAGAGTTTTGCTCCTTGAGGAAATCCGGGCCCCAAAATTATGATTGGGTTGAGTCTTGGTGGAACACATTGTCGATTGGACGGCGCAGATACCTGCTGAGGGTGGTTTATGCGTGGGGTGTTGTCGCAGATGCAGTCGCGATCGAAAGGCGCTCTTTAGAGGATGTATGCTCTTTGCGGCTCATGGCTGGTCGTCGTTATGTTCGGTGATGTAGCGGCAGAGCTGTTCCCGAGCGCGATGAATCTGAGTCTTGACTGTACCGATTGGTAATTGCAGCTTGTCTGCAATCTCTTTGTATGAAAACTCACGAAAAAAACGCAATTGGATTAACTCCCGATAACGTGGCGTCATCTTGTTGAGGAATTGTTCGAATTGGGCTGCATTTTGGTGAGTAATCATGTGCTCTTCCGGATTGGGACTGTCAGGAGCCGGCAGTGCACACATGGTCTCCCCAGCCCGATCTATGGAGATTGTATCGTCACGCCGCCGACGGGTAAAGTCAATGAAAGTGTTGCGTGCAATCGTATAGACCCATTTGCCGAACGTGTGTTCTGGGTTGTAGCTGTCCAATTTTAAAAATACCTTGACAAAGGTCTCCTGCAGCAGATCGTTGGAATCATCGACATTTCCTCCGGTACGCTGGATATATAACTGGTAAATCGAGTCTCGGTAGCGGTTGAAAAGATGTTCAAAAGCGATCGAATCTCCTTTGAGTGCAAATTCGATGAGTTGTTGGTCAGTAGCGACTATGTATTGCTCTATCTCCATATCGCTTTATTGGGGCGCAGCCTGCGGCTCAAGGCCAGGCAGAGTTCACTGAGTGGTGCAACGAGATCGTACAGAATGTAGGTGCCCGCCATTTTACGTTCACCGAGTCGTCTGCCGATACTCCAGATCTTGATCTCGACAATCAGTAAACGCAATAGCAAAACGAGTGCCGGAAGGAGTTTCCACCACAAAGGTAGTACGACCAAAGCTACGATTGCCGCTATAAACAATAATGCACGGGTCCATAGCTCGAAAGCGGTTTGGAATCGTATCTGTAGTGGATAGTATCGGAAGGCGTAGGTCTGTATTTTTCGGATTGAGCGCCACCATCTGAGTCCTCCGTATTGAGTTTCCCGAATGGTCGCGTGTGGATTCATGATGACACTGACGTTGCGACGGGTGACGATTGACTGAATAAACAGATCGTCTTCACCGATGTTCATATTCAGGTAGTTGTATCCACGGTGCGAAAAGTAGAGCGATTTCGTGAAGCCAATGTTGTGTCGGATGCCACGATAGGCGTGTCCGCGAATTGCGGCTGCCAGATAGCGTATTGAGGTGGCTAACCGATTGCAGCGGATGAATCGGTTGGCAAAGCCTTTTTTGATTTCGAGATTACAGTAGCCGATCACCACATCTCCGCAGATAAAGCCTTTAGCCATGATGGAGAGCCAACGTTGCGAGGTGGGGTAGCAGTCGATAGTGGTAAAGAGGAGGTGTTCGTACGTAGCGGCTTTGATTCCAACAGTAAGAGCCAGTTTGTTGCTGTGTTCGTAGTTGGGTTGCGGGTTGATACGAGTCAGCTTCAGATGCGGATATTGCATGGCCATTTCATTGAGTTGCAGGCTGATTTCGTCATCATAGCTGCAATCGACCACTACGACCTCAAACTGATGGTATTGTTGTGTGAGCAGTAACGGCAGGGTGTTTTCGATGAAGTAGTAGGCATTTTCGCGAACAACTACTACAATCGAAACAGGAGGGGGAACTGTATCGGGGGATATGCCTCGATTGTTGCGGAAGCGGGGCAATCCTCCGTAAATGCCCAAATAATAGTAGAGTTGGATAAAAAATAGAATGAGCAGGGTTCCGATGAGAATCCATGCCCACTGGGATTCGAGCACATTGCTCGTGATCAATAGCTTATGGTATATGTCAGAAAAATTCACGTGACGAGAGAGTGTTTCGTGCAAAGCTACATGATTTCGGACAAACCTCAAAAGAGTAAAGCGACTATCTTCCCGTTAATTTGGGAAATTTATTTACCTTTGCATCATTCGCAACACTTTTGAGTTGGGGTGATGTTGAGCCCCTTGTTCAGATCAATATCCGCATGAAATTCCAGTTACAGCATACCGATTCCCGCAGCGCAGCGCGTGCCGGAGTAATTAGTACCGATCATGGAGAGATTCTCACCCCGATCTTTATGCCGGTGGGGACCGTTGGTAGTGTAAAGGGAATTTTTCATCGGGACCTGAAAGAGGTTGGGGCTCAGATTATTTTGGGTAACACCTACCATCTCTATTTGCGTCCCGGAACCGATATTCTCGAAAAGGCAGGAGGTTTGCATCGTTTTTGCAGCTGGGATCGTCCTATTTTGACCGATAGCGGAGGATTTCAAGTTTTTTCTTTGGCTGAGTGCCGTAAATTAACCGAAGAGGGGTGCCGTTTTCATTCTCACATCGACGGTTCTTTGCATATGTTTACGCCCGAGAATGTGATCGATATTCAGCGCAGTATCGGAGCCGATATCATGATGGCATTCGATGAATGCCCTCCGGGTGATGCGGAGTACGGTTATGCCAAACAGTCTTGGGAGCGGACGTCACGTTGGTTGGAGCGTTGCTTTAATCAGTACGAAAAGACCCAGCCGAAATATGGCCATTATCAATCTCTGTTCCCGATCGTGCAGGGGTGTACATATCTTGATTTGAGGTCCCGTTCTGCACAATTCGTGCAACAGTTTAATGCGGATGGCTATGCGATTGGCGGATTGGCAGTAGGTGAGCCAGCGCCGGTGATGTATGAAATGATCGAGTTGGTCAATTCGATTTTGCCACAGGATAGACCTCGTTATTTGATGGGCGTGGGAACTCCGATCAATCTGCTCGAGGCGATTGAGCGGGGTGTGGATATGTTCGATTGTGTGATGCCGACACGTAACGGTCGAAATGGTATGCTCTTTACCAGTGAAGGGGTAATCAATATTCGCAATCGGAAATGGAGCGATGATTTTTCGCCGATTGATCCGATGGGACACTGTTTTATTGACACCCTTTACACCAAAGCATATTTGCGCCATTTGGCTATTGCCGGAGAGATGATGGCGGCTCAGATTGCCAGTCTGCACAATATTGCCTTTTATTTGTGGCTGGTGGGTGAAGCCCGTAAACAAATTTTACAAGGCACCTTCCCTGAGTGGAAGGCCGTCATGGTTGAAAAACTATCGCGTAGGCTATGAAATTGAAATTTCCGGGAGTCAAGATACTCGACCGTTACATCATGCGTAAGTTCCTCGGAACTTATATCTTTGCCATAGCCCTGATCATTGTCATCGTGGTTATTTTCGATGCAGCCGAAAAGATCGATGACTTCATTGAGTTGAAGGCCCCGCTTTCTAAAATTGCCTTTGCTTATTACGTCAATTTTATTCCCTTCTTCATTAACCAGTTCAGTGGACTGTTTACGTTTATTGCGGTCATTTTCTTTACGTCGAAAATGGCCTATCAGACCGAGATCATTGCGATTCTGTCTGGAGGTGTGAGCTTTAAGCGTTTTTTGTGGCCCTATTTCCTCAGTGCGGCTATCATTACTGTGGTCAGTTTGGCATTGAACCTGGTGGTGATTCCGATTGCAAATACGCATCGATTGGATTTTGAGATGCAATATCTCAAACGAATGAAAAACATGAAGTACGACCGGCATATTTATCGCCAGATCGAACCCGGTACGTTTGTTTATATTCGGGACTTTCAGGGGCAAACCAATGCAGCTGGGTATTTCGTGTTGGAGACCTATGAAGATGGTGCCATTGTTTCATCTTTGGAGGCAAGCAATGTAAAGTTTGATGCAGAGACCGGGCGGTGGAGTGCCCCCAAGAGCATTATGCGTCACTTTGAAGATGAAAAAGAGATCTTTAATAATACGCAACCGTTGGATACGGTGATCAACCTGAAACTGAATGAGCTGGGGCGTATGCAAGATGTGGTGACCACGATGAACATTTCGGAGCTGGGCCGCTTTATCAAGCAGCAGAAGGAGAAAGGCTCTGATATGGTGCCGCATTTTCAAGTTGAGTGGCACAAGCGCTTTTCTGCCCCCTTCTCGACATTTATTTTGACGTTGATCGGAGTCTCGTTGTCGTCGCGTAAGGTGCGGGGAGGTACCGGTCTGCATATCGGTATTGGCATTGTCCTCTGCTTCTCATTCATCCTCTTTAGTAAGTTTACGGATGAATTTGCTAAAGGCGGTCTGTTGCCGCCGGGTATTGCGGTTTGGATTCCCAATTTGATCTATGCTTGCATTGCGGTATATCTCTATCGCAAGGCTCCTAAGTAGTCGAAAATTCTTTCATGAAAGCGGGGCCGGACGTGTGATTGAAGTGTCAGGTCAGTAAATTCGCATCCCCGTTGTAAGTTTGCTTCCTTATTCATGGACACAATAAAAAGCCCGAAGCGCAATCGGCAACCTTTGCCAATGCTCTTCGGGCTTAAATGTGATTGTCTTCCCTTAGACTTAGTTGCCGAACGGAATAGGCATTTTCAGTGTCTCGTTTTCAGTAATTAGACAGTTTGTCAATTCGAGCTCTTGCTGATTATCCGGTAAATTGATTCGGGTGATGCAGCCCGCATGCAGTATTACAGGAAGGTTGTTGATAATGGTCTTGAATGAAATATCCGAATTGTTGAAAATGTCCAACGTCGAGATTTTTTTCTGCTCGTTGCGCGAAACAAGGGTACTACTGAGTGAGGCCTTCACCAGTTCACTGAGATATTGAGCCGGACCGATCAGTAAATCATGGAAAACGACAACAGTCCGTCGAGCAAACATGGCCTCTTTGATCCCTTCGACTGAACGTTCTTTGGCAAAGACTAAAGTCATTTGCCGGGGCATGTGCGATGAGCCGTATTTGGTGACAATTAGACCGTGTGCGTCTGTTCCGCACAGATAGGCTAAATTGTAATCCCGGCACCATGCAATAGCTTTGGGGTGGTATTCAGGTCCGTTAATTAACTCGATGCCGTGAATCTTATTCTCTTCAATTAACTGTTTGTGTATATCGTACATGGTAACCTTGTAGTCGGGCCAGCCGGGATGATTCCACATAATGAATGCGTCTTGTTCGATCGCAGCGTCAATAGCCTTCAGCGAATCGGCAACATCCAAAGCATTCGCGTCCTTTAAAAAGAAAACGTTGAAATGTCCAAAAGGTTTGTAGCGAGATATTTCAGCACCCGGAATCACCAGAATCCCCATGCGATCACCCTGTTTTTTCGCAATTTGGTAGGATTGATTGTGGTCGCCCTTTAGCAGTCCGTTGCGTACATTGGGGCGATTTTCAATGTGTTCGGTGATAGCGATGGCATCCAATCCTTCGCTCCATGCCTCGTCGACGCGGACGGAAGGCCATACCGCGCCATCCGAATAGGCTGTATGGATGTGCAGGTCACATTTCAGTGTGATGTATCCCGGAATGTCTGGGATGCGGATGTAGTTTCGGACGTTCGTATAAAAGTGATCGATGAATTCAGGGGTGTCATTGGTTGGTGTCGGGGTAGGTTGAGCCGACAATAGCCCGATGTTTAGGAGCAAACACCACGCAGTAAAGTACAGCTTTTTCATAGGTAAATAGTTTGAGGTGGAAATTGTTGTTTGTGAATTATCTGTTGTAATGACGTAATTATCACCAAATTTATTAATAAAAACAGAGAATCGACTTTAAATTATAGTGAAGAAAAGATTATCAGTTGAAATTTGGTCCAACAGAGAAGAGCAGTGTATGTAAGGATATAAAAAAGATAGAGTCAATCCTTAGGATTGACTCTATCTCTGTAATGGAAGTATTGACTGATTAGAGTGCTTTTACACCCGAATCAGAAATTTCGTATGCATAGTTTTTATCACCGACGGTATAGCGCAGTACAGGATTTTTACCGCTTTCATCAAGTGTAAACTGGTTGGCACCAGCAGCCTGATCTTTCAGTTCAGTTGGATAGAAAACAGTTCCGATTACCGTCGTCTCGCTCGGAGCTTTTACCGTGGTGTAGAGGCAAGGAATCCAAGAGTATGGAGCCTTTTCTACAATACGGTAGTAGAATTGATTCTGTTTCGAAATGGTCAATGGAGCACTGCACATTGCACGCATCTCCATGTGAGCTTTCTCTCCGTCGAGTGAAGCATAGCTTCCGTCAGGCGCAACAGCCATGTTGATATTGGAGTGGAACAGCAGGTCGATCTGTGCGTCTTTAGCACTCTTGATCTTGTCAAGAACCAGAACGATATTATTCTCTTTGTCGAGAATCAAAGTACGTTTCCAACCTTTGAGCTCTACACCGGGATAAGTTTTGGTTGCATCCATCTGGGTGTATGCGTATGTAGGCAGTGACTCGAATTTGGTAATCTCACCACCGATGCCCTCTTTCCAAGGCTGATTTTTACGTTTAGCGATGATCTGCTCCTCACCGTTGACCAATACAACATTGTGACCCAAACTGCGGATGTTGAGGTAGTCCCAACGACCGTCATCGAAAATGAACATATCGTAGAACTCTTGTGAGAACTCGCCGATAACCGATTCCCCTTTCCAGGTCAGGTTGAATGTACCTGCGTCGAGGTGTCCGTGGTGGGGATCATCGTGTTTGCCGCATTTGGTTGCAACCTGCAGATATTCATCGCCAAAATCCTTACGCATGAAAGCCCATTCAATGCCAGGGAAATATTTAGAGGCATCGGCAGGTTTGACAGCTGGAATATTGGTCGGGATAGGCCAAATCAGATCCCAAATGGTATTGATGGCGTTGTTACGTACACCACCGAAAGCGCGTTGTTTGTAATCACCAAGGAAGGTGTCGATATAATACATGGCAACCCCATCGCCTGTTTCGGCAGCCAGTTTGCCATACATGGCCGGAGAACCGATCGGTCCACCGATACCTTTATCGCGTACACCGCCGTCGTTGAAGTTACCGGTCATGCCAAAGAGTGCAAAGTCAGCCGGAGCCTTTTTCACACCTTCGATTTCGAACATATTGATTTTCCCGTCAGTGAGACGTTTCATGGCGTCCATAAAGATCATGGCTTGGCTGAGGCCATAAACGGCATAGTGACGGCCTTCTTGCCAACCACCTTCGGGAGTGATGTTGCTCAACATGCCTCCGATACCTTCGACACTGCGAATCACTACGTCGGTCAATTGAGGATCTTCGTTCAGCAGGGTGAGAGCAGCCAGCCCGAGACCGTTGTAGCAGATACCAGACCAGTTGCATTTGTATGCAGAGGCCCACCATGCATATTCATAGTTGTTGCGTACACGCAAAATAGCCTGTTCGAGCAGACCGTTACGAAGACGATCGCGTTGAGCTTTGTTCAGAGCCGGGTAGATCCAGTCGTAAGTGAGAGCCAAGTCGGCAGCAGCGTCACCAACCCAAATATCGAATGGGAAAACGACTTGATCATCTTTAGCACCATAGGGCCATACACGCTCATACAAGGTCTCAAAGCAGTGGGCACTCAATCTCCAGGTGTCCATTGCGCAGAGTTTCGAAGCCAGTTCATAAGAGCGTTGAGCGTAAACGGTGTCACCCGTGAACTGGTATAACAAGGCGCAGATGATACTTCCGTATTGGTAGTAGTTCTGATAAGCTGCATGATCATCTTTACCGGTGAAACGAGCGCGGATATCATTCATTGCGGGTTCGGGGGCGTTGTCTACGCGGAGGTAACGCTCTCCTTCAAGAACCAGCATCTGATAAACCGTTGCTGCATGTTCATCTTTTTTGATGTTGTCGAGAATTGCATTCTTTCCGGCTTCGTCAAAAACCAGATATGGGTGCTGCAGATTTTGAGAAGGCAGCGCGTTGCAAATCTCTTTGTAGTTAGTTGGGATAGCAGCAGTGGTAACAGCGGGACGGTTATCCTGCTTGTTGGCTGCCAAGATCGTCATCGGGAGCAACAAAAGCATCGAGACGGTGGTCAGGAACTTGGTTCCGAGGCGGAATCGTTTCATGAATCAGTATTTTTTGAAGTTTGGTTTGAATTCCGTTTATATGAAGTCAGTTCTTATCTACAGTTATGTCGTTGACAGAGGTGTTAACTGAACGTGAAATCAAGGTTGAATTTGAGGCATCCAAACGCATACTCTCATATTCATGCTCTTGCAGGCTGCTTTGCGAGTCGTTTTTTACGGCCTCTATAACACGATAGTCATGTTTGAACTTGAGATACAAAAAATATCAGTCTGTTCTTTTTTGTCCAACGTGTTACCTTTCAGTTCAGTTAGACTCCCCATTTACAACAAAACGTCTGAAGCCAATCGTTTATTTTGCCTGACGTTTGCGGTCTGTTTCGTTCAGCAGAATCTTGCGCAGACGAATGTGTTTGGGTGTAACCTCTACGTATTCGTCCTCTTTGATGTATTCCAGCGCCTCTTCCAGCGAGAAGATCACCGGCGGGGCAATGGATACCTTTTCATCTGAACCGCTGGCACGCATATTGGTCAACTTTTTCGATTTGGTCAGGTTGATCACGATATCGTCCGAACGGGTGCTTTCGCCGACTACTTGTCCGCAATAGATCTCTTCACCCGGGGAAACGAAGAATGTTCCACGGTCTTGGAGCTTGTTGATTGCATAGGCATAAGCTGTTCCGGTCTCCATGGCGATGAGGGAACCGTTGGTGCGCATTTCGATATCCCCTTTATAAGGTTCAAAGCCTTTCAGACGGTGCGAAATGACCGCTTCGCCGGCAGTTGCTGTCAACAAATTGCTGCGCAAACCGATGATACCGCGAGAAGGAATGTCGAATTGAAGCCGTTGCCGGTCATGAATGGTTTGCATGTCGGTCAATACTCCTTTGCGTTTGGTGGTCAATTCGATAACTTTTCCTGCGCTCTCTTCAGGTACATCTACAGTCAGCTCTTCGATCGGCTCGCATTTCTGGCCATCGATCTCTTTGATGATGACGTGGGGCTGACCTACCTGCAGCTCATATCCTTCACGACGCATGGTCTCGATCAACACTGAGAGGTGCAGTACACCACGACCATATACGATGAAACTATCGGAAGAGGTGCCTTGTTCGACGCGCAGGGCCAAGTTCTTCTCCAATTCACGATCCAACCGTTCTTTGATGTGGCGCGAGGTGACATATTTGCCATCTTTGCCGAAGAAGGGCGAATCGTTGATGGTAAAGAGCATGCTCATGGTCGGCTCATCGATTGCGATCGGATCAAGCGGTTCCGGATTTTCGTAATCACAGATTGTATCGCCGATTTCGAATCCGTCGATACCAACCAATGCACAGATTTCGCCACATTCAACCTGTTCCACTTTGGTTTTACCCAACCCTTCGAAAACCATCAAATCCTTGATGCGAGTCTTGATCATAGTCTTGCCGTCGCGTTTTGCCAAAGTCACCGGCATGCCAGCTTTCAGCGTACCGCGAGTAACCTTACCAATAGCGATACGACCTACGTATGGAGAGTATTCCAGGGAGGTGATCAGCAATTGTGGTGTTCCTTCTACAACGGCCGGAGCAGGAATGTTGTCGATGATAGCGTCGAGCAGCGGAGTGATGTCGTTGGTCCGTTCTTTCCAAACGTGTGACATCCAACCCTGTTTTGCACTACCGTAGATGGTGACAAAATCTAACTGCTCTTCCGTGGCTCCCAAAGTGAACATCAAATCGAATACCTGTTCGTAAACCTCTTCGGGACGGCAGTTTGGTTTATCCACCTTGTTAACTACTACGATCGGTTTTTTGCCCAATGCAAGGGCTTTTTGCAATACGAAACGGGTCTGAGGCATGGTGCCTTCGAAGGCATCGACCAGCAACAGTACACCGTCACACATATTGAGAACCCGCTCTACCTCTCCACCGAAGTCGGAGTGGCCCGGGGTGTCAATGATGTTGATTTTGTAGTCATGGTAAACAACTGACACGTTTTTTGACAGAATGGTGATGCCGCGTTCACGTTCGATGTCGTTGTTATCCATGATCAGTTCGCCGGCTTTTTCATTGTCCCGGAAGAGATGTCCCTGCAGGATCATCTTATCGACTAACGTTGTTTTACCGTGATCGACGTGGGCAATGATCGCGATATTGCGTATTTTCTGCATATATGATTTTTTTAACGGACACAAAGGTACGAAATAAATGGGGATAATTTATCTTTGTCTGAGGATCGTTCTCCTGAAAATGCGGTTATAACGGTAATTTTTATGCTTTGGCAGCATGATTGCAAGAGATTGAAGCCGTTAGAGTAATTAATGGTGCCTGTTTTTGGGAATAACCTGTTGGATTATGAGAGAGATTATTGAAGTATCTCGCCTGGGCAAAGAGCCCTCGCGGATCGTGATTGGCGATGTGGTCAATTCTTTGGAAAATTATTTGCCCGAAGGCAAACGGGTGATTGTGATTGCCGACGAGCATGTCTATCATACATATCGATCTATTATCGGACGTTATGATTATTGTTTGATCGGCTTGGGTGAAACCAACAAAACATTGGCTACTGCACAGCGGCTGTATGGTGAACTGTTGAATCTCGGTGCTGACCGCAGTACGTTTATTTTGGGCTTCGGCGGGGGAATTGTCACCGATGTGACCGGTTATGTAGCTTCCACTTATATGCGTGGATTGTCGTTCGGTTTTGTTGCTTCGACCTTGCTGGCTCAGGTAGATGCGAGTGTCGGTGGAAAAAACGGAGTCAATTTCGAAGGTTACAAGAATATGGTTGGCACATTTAACCAGCCGGATTTTGTACTATGCGACCTTTCCCTGCTGGATACGTTGCCGGAGCGTGAATTTAAATCCGGACTGGCCGAGATTATCAAGTCGGGATTGATTGCTGATCCCGAGCTGTTCAAACTGTTCGAAACTCATACCCTGAAAGAGTTTCGTGAAAATCGGACCTTGTTGCTGGAGGCTGTTCATCGGGCAGTACGGGTCAAAGCCGATATTGTTGAACGTGATGAACGGGAACAGGGAGACCGACGTAAATTGAACCTGGGGCATACATTTGCTCACGCCATTGAGAAGAGTACGCGAGAATATCTGCATGGAGAGGCTGTTGCGATTGGCTTGGTGATGATTGCTGCACTTTCGGTGCAGCAGGGTACATTGACTCAGGAGGAGGCAGATCGAGTACGGGCTGTTGTGGAGAAGATGGGGTTGCCGGTACAGTCTGGAGTTGAATTGCCACAGCTGTTGCAGGCTCTGAAACTCGACAAGAAAAAAGCGGCTAAATCGGTCAATTTTGTATTGATGGACGGATTGGGATCGTGTCAAATTCGACCTTTTACTTTTGAAGAGATTGATCGTATTCGATTGTAAGAGAATTTGTTATGTTTAATGCGCTTTAGGCCTGTCGATCAGTGCGATTGTGTGAATGTCGCACTGTGGCAGAGGAGCATAGGACGGTGTCGTGAACGCACGAGCGAGGTATGGTGTCAGGTCAGTACTGTGTGTTGTTCGGCTGATAGGTGGCGCAAGGCGGAGGATTGAAAAAAATATGCAATAAAAAAGCAGGGTCGTTGGCCCTGCTTTTTGTGTATATGGTTTTGACTGTTTTAATCCTCTACTGGAAGATTAAACGCAACCTTGCGCGAGCATTGCGTTGGCTACCTTCATGAAGCCGGCGATGTTGGCTCCTTTGACGTAGTTGATGTATCCGTCGGGTTCAGTGCCGTATTTTACACATGCAGCATGAATGTTGCGCATGATGCCGTGCAGACGGTTGTCCACCTCTTCGGGTGACCAAACGAGACGTTCAGAGTTCTGGGTCATCTCCAATCCGGAAGTGGCTACACCACCCGCGTTGGCTGCTTTGCCCGGAGCGTAAAGAATCTTGTGTTGCTGATATACTTTGATGGCTTCAGGAGTGGAAGGCATGTTGGCTCCTTCGGCTACACAGATGCAACCGTTCGCTACCAGCATTTCGGCCTCTTCACCGCTCACTTCGTTTTGAGTAGCACAAGGCAGAGCGATGTCGCATTTTACGCTCCAAGGACGCTGCCCTTCGTAATAGGTTGCTTCTGGATAGCGCTCTGCATACTCCTTAATGCGACCGCGGAAAATGTTCTTCAGCTCCAGTACATATTCCCATTTTTCTTCATCGATACCTTGGGGATCGTAGATGTATCCTGAAGAATCAGACAGAGTAACGACTTTACCTCCCAGTTGGGTCGCCTTCTGTACGGCGTATTGTGCAACGTTGCCAGATCCGGAGATGGCAACGGTTTTGCCTTTGAAGCTCTCTCCACGGGTTGCGAGCATCTCCTGTGCAAAATAGCATACGCCATAACCTGTCGCTTCGGGACGCAACGGGCTACCGCCCCATCCCATGCCTTTACCGGTCAGGGTGCCGGTGAATTCGTTGCGCAGACGTTTGTATTGTCCAAACAAGAAGCCGATTTCGCGTCCGCCTACACCGATATCACCAGCGGGAACGTCTGTATCCTGCCCTACGTGACGTTGGAGTTCGGTCATGAAGGATTGGCAGAATTTCATCACTTCGTTGTCAGATTTGCCTTTGGGGTTGAAGTCCGAGCCTCCTTTACCGCCACCCATGGGCAGGGTGGTTAAGCTGTTCTTGAACACCTGTTCAAATGCGAGAAATTTCAAGATGCTGAGGTTAACAGACGAATGGAAACGCAAACCGCCTTTGTATGGGCCGATCGCGCTGTTCATTTGTACGCGATAACCACGGTTGATTTCGATTTCACCTTTATCGTTGAGCCACGGAACGCGGAACATTACAACTCGTTCGGGTTCTGCGATTCGTTCGAGGATTTTCATTTTGGCAAGTATCGGATTTTCCAGAATGTAAGGTGCCAAGGATTCGACCACTTCGTGAACGGCCTGATGGAACTCTTTTTCACCTGGATTTTTCGCGATGATCTTGGCCATGAAATCATCCACGTACTGCTGAACATGTTTTTCCATTGTCATATTGCTTCTTGTTTATCGTTATGTGAGGACAAATATAAGATAGGGTGTTATAATTTGCAAATCGCTGTGTGGTAATGTGTTTGTTTGTGATAGGAATGTTAAAAATTACACATGTAAAAATCCTAATAATTGAAGCCAAGAGGTGAATTTTGGTTCAAAATAATAAGTTGAAAGAGGAAAAATCAAATCGAATTGTAATTTATAAAATTTTTTAGGAAATATTTTAACGTAGCGATTTTATTAAGGGTTGAACGTGATGTCAGATTGAGGTGGGAAGATTCATAACGTGTAGAAGTTATAGATTTTCTGTTCGTTTTGTAGAGAATGCTTAAGAAGTGTAACTTGAGCAAAGGAAAAAGGTGATTTTAACCGCTTTTTATAAGAAAAACATAGCAAATAACCAGGAGAAAGTTAATAAATGAAAGGTCGTTTTGTTGTGGTAGGCAAGAGGCCCGGTGTGTGGAAAAAGAGAAGAGAAAGGTCATCGTGTGTGATAGGATGTGATAAGAGCACTGTAATGCTCCGTGCGATGCTTTCTCAGTATTGTATAATTCCAACAGCAGAAAGCTGTCGAAACAATGTGAGCGCTGAGTCAATCAAATTAACGGGTTTCGGCTAAGAACCGGCGACGGATCACTTCACCCACAGGAATCCCTTCAACTTTACTTTGGAGCCAAGAGAGAACATCCAGATAGTAGAAGGTCCGACGTTCGTATGGGTGATGTTCGTATGGCTTAAGAGTTTCGTACAGTTTGCGGAACTCATCTTTCAGGTTGCTGGCATAGACTGAATTCAGCCGTTTGAGGAAATGCATCATCTCCTTTTGAACTTGTTGAAGGTCATTCATTCTGTCCAGGAAGACGTATACAGCACGGATCTGGTAATCGATATTGTAGTCACTGCCGGATTCGTAGGAGCAGATCAGATTGAGAATTCGTGCATAACATTGTAGATCTCGGCGGATCTGAGGATCGCGGGTGCTAATGATCCGTTTGAGATAGCTCATACAAGAATCGTAATCTCCACTGCCGAAATAGAGGCATGCAATTTTATAGCAGAGCAGCATGCGGTGGTGGATGTCCAAATGTTTTTTGTAGCGTTGCACGAATGCTTCCACCTCCGGGATGATTTTAATCCCTTCGTTGAATAACCCCTCGTAAAAATATTTGTTGATTTGGTGGGTGTAGTGGATCTGCAAAGCGATCATGCGGGAGTTGTCACTGACGTTGTCGATACCCGCAATCTCCTGCTCGAAGGTGTTGAGGGTTTGAGCGAACCGTTTATAACTCCGTAACAGGAAAAGACTGTCCAATAACCGTGAATAACCACGCATATAGGCATCAAACATCAGCCTTTTCATTTGGGGGTGTTCGTCGAACAGCGCGATCCAATGGCGGACATATTTGTAACACAACAGCATGTTGTGCAGGATGTAATGATACCATGCATAGGCCTGATAGAGATAAAAGCGTTCGGTAAAAGAGAGTGTCTCTTCAGGTAATGTATCAAATTTGGATAACCTCTGGCCATACACATGGATAATCAGATCGATATCTTTTTGGGTGCGGGTATACCCCAATTGGAGATATAGACCGTAGAGTTGTGTGGCGATATTGGTCAGTTCGCTGATGTGCGTGATACGGTTGCACAATGTGTCTGCCAAACGATTGAGCTTTTCACTTTTGGAAATGATGCCTCGCGTGGTGTTTTGGGTATCGATCATTTTCTGGAGATCGATAAAATCAAGAGCCATCGTGAATTGCTCCGTTTGAAGCGCCTGTTCCGCAGCTTTGTCGAGCAGTTTGGAACTTTGTTGGTACAGCCCTTTGTTGTATAAAATCCGGGCGAAATCGAGCTGTTCATGCAACTGCATGTGCAAGGAGTGCTGCACCTCCAACAAACGGATACTAATTAAGATCTGCTTGTAAAGGTGTGCCTTCATGTTGGGCAGCTGCTCTTTTTTGATCGGGCAGCGTTGCAGGATACGCTTTTCGTTGTATTCATCCATCCCGTCGAGACAATCGAACAGGGTGATGAATTTGGCTTGCTGATTTCCCGACAAACGGGTAGCATAGAGTTTGAAATTCCGTTTCTCGGCTTTACTCATGCTACGGATCAGTTCAAATACGGGCTCCTGTTTGGTCGGTATCACTGCCATGGATAAAGAATTCTATCTTAGCAAAAATAGGCAAAAGTTGGCAACATACGAAATAAAATCCCTATCTTTGAACTCAATTACAAAATAATACGAACTGTATATTATGTCAACTTCCTCCCGTTATGCTGGACGTGGCGTCTCCTCGTCGAAAGAGGATGTGCATGCCGCAATCAAAAACATTGACAAAGGGCTTTATCCTAAAGCGTTTTGTAAAATTATCCCCGACCGTCTTTCCGGAGATCCCGATTCATGCCTGATTATGCATGCTGATGGAGCCGGAACCAAATCCTCTTTGGCTTATGCTTACTGGCGTGAAACAGGAGATTTGTCGGTATGGAAAGGCATTGCACAGGATGCAGTTGTGATGAATACCGATGATCTGTTGTGCGTGGGGGCTGTCAGTGATATTTTGCTGTCGTCAACAATCGGGCGTAACAAACGCTTGGTTCCGGGAGAAGTGATCTCGGCGGTCATTAACGGTACCGAAGAGTTTTTACAAAATATGCGCGATTTGGGAGTCGGTATCTATTCGACAGGAGGTGAAACTGCGGATGTGGGAGACCTGGTTCGTACGATTATTGTCGATAGTACGGTAACCGCCCGGATGCAGCGGAAAGATGTGGTTGATAATGCCCATATCCAAGCAGGATGCTGCATCGTAGGACTCAGTTCGTCGGGACAGGCTACATACGAAAGCGAATATAACGGCGGTACAGGCAGCAATGGACTGACCTCTGCACGTCACGATGTCTTTTCGAAAGAGGTGGCCCAGAAATATCCTGAAACTTTCGATGATGGCATTCCATCAGATCTGGTTTATACCGGACGTTATGGTTTGACCGATCGGATCGAGGGATGCCCGCTTACTGTAGGAAAGTTGGTGCTTTCTCCAACCCGTACCTATGCCCCGATCATCCGTGAAGTCCTCAAGGAGTACCGTGGACACATTCAAGGCATGATTCATTGCAGTGGCGGCGCACAAACCAAGGTGTTGCATTTTGTAGACAACCTGCATGTAATTAAGGATAATCTGTTTGAGACGCCGTTGTTGTTCAAATTGATTCAGCAGGAGTCACAAACCCCATGGAGTGAAATGTACAGTGTCTTCAATATGGGACATCGTATGGAACTTTATGTGGATGAATCTGTGGCTAACGATATTATTAGCATTTCGAAGTCATTCAATGTCGATGCCCAGGTGATCGGTTATGTTGAAGCTGCCGACCATGCCCAAGTGACTATTAAGCACAATGGTGCAGAGTATGTCTATACGAAATAACTTTGCGGCAATAAATTAAGACTTGCAAGATTAGTATTGATTTTTTGTTGAAAATTATACGGGAGAATGGATGTCATTCTCCCTTTTTTTATTGAATACACTCTTGGTACATCTGCAAGTATGATGTGAAGGAGATTATAGTGATATTATCAATTAGGGACTTAAATTGATATTTGGAGAAGACGGTGATTTGGTGAAATAAATTGAATTGCTATGGTCTGTGAGAATATGTAATGTTTCTTAAATAGCAGGATAGCAGAGTGACTTGTTCAGATCATATAAAATGACGGATGGTATAGGTATAAAAAAATAGTAAGAGGTTCTAAACCTCTTACTATTTTTTTGTCTGTAAATCTGACGTTCGCTAAATTATTTAGCAGCAGCGGTTGAATCAACAGCGGTTGAATCAGCAGCAGCAGAGTCAGCAGCGGCAGCAGCAGCATCCTCAACAGCAGCGATTGAATCAGCAGCTTTAGCAGCAGCGATTGAATCTTCAGCAGCTTTCTGTGCACCAGCGTTACCGCAAGAAGCGAACGATACGAATGCTGCAACAACAGCCAGCATCAGAGCTGATTTAGTAAAAGTTTTCATAGTAAAAGAAAATTAGTTAGTTATTTAATTCGGGGACAAAGGTATAAATGTTTATTAAGAAAAGAAACTTTTTTTGCAGAAAGTTTCGTCGAAACTACATTTTTTTTGCAATTATCCCACAACCTTATCAGTGACTTACTTGGTTGAGGGTGGGGAGGTTGAGTCTTCGTCAGCTACTCGGCAACCTCTGAAGAGTGGCTTTTTTCAGCTGCAGTTGTAGGAGCTTCTCCGAATAAGGAAAGCGGGATGTCTGTCCGGATGATAAAAGCTTGGTCAAATACACTGTTGATTTTCCCCCAAAGGATGATCGCCTCTTCTGAGGTCAGGCAGTTGCCAACCGATACGCTGAAGTAAGGCGCTTCATATTTCCAATATGCGGGAATGTCGGGGTAAATTTCATTGAAACGGGCTTTTGCAGCCAGTGCTGATGAGCGTGCATTTTGACCATTATCCAGGAAAATACGGACACGATATCCCGGGATGGTTGCTCCTGTAGGTTGTACCTGCATCGCTTTAATAGCGGTTGCGGCACTGCCATGTTCAATAGCCGTTACTCGGGTCTGGTAAGTAGGATTAGCTTGGGCGGCTTGCCGCTTGAACTGATCGAGAGTCTGTCCACTGAGCGGTGCTGCTGTCAGTAAACACAGTGCGATGAATCCTCGAAATCCATATTTTTTCATAGTCGACTGATTGATGACGTTGTTCCGTGTATAAAAACTTAACCGATTGTGCCATCCGGTTAATCAAAACAGGGTTACTCAAACCTTTTTATTGATTGCTATTCTGACCTCATGCCTACTTTATCAAAACTGTAATGGTCGGTTCGTATGTATTGCTCGCTTCCAGTAAACGACAATAGTTTTGCTAAGATCAGATTGCCGAATAACGCACCCAGTTTGTTTTGTTGTACGATGCAAAGATTGCAGATCAATCTTGTATAATCTGCAAAATAACATTAAAATTAACAGTTGCAAAATTATGGTGTGATACTATTGGGCAAATTGTCCTTGTAACAGTTTTGCTGGATCGATTCCGCTCCGTCGAGCCAATTCTTCCAACGGCATCTCTGGAACATCAAACCGTTTTTTCATCCAGCCCGCTTTGATTGTTGCGTAACCGGAGACAGTGACCCCCTCTAACCCTTTGGAGAAGGTTGAATAGGCGCCCAATGCCCCTAAAAGACCGTTGAATCGAATGACCAACGGAAAGATGACCACTCCGTCGCTTTTGCGGGGTACCACACTTTTCTCGCGCAAATTGAAGGTGAGTTGAGTTGTTCCCTGACGTTTGATCTCGATTTGCATATCGGTCAGGGTAACGTTATGGCTGGAGCTATTGGTTGCGTGGACTCCAATGTCAAGACCCATCTGTGACGTGGAGACCCCTTTTAGCTGGATCGATTCGATCCCTCCAAAAGTGAGTTTGTCAGGGTTGACACACGAACTCATCAGGACTGTAACCGCAATGAGTGTTAATAAAAGTATCTTTTTCATGGTTTTACTCCGTAATAGATCTGTGCGATTCCTCCCCAGAGGTTGGTGATGCGGCACTGGGTGAAGCCGGTGTCAGACAATATTTTGCAGAAGCGTTTGCCGTAAGGGAACTCTTCCACCGATTGAGGCAGGTAAGTATAGGCGCTTTTGTCGTGTGAAATCAGGCGTCCGATTGTAGGCAAAACTCGATGGAAATAGAAACGGTACAGAGCTCCGAATATTTTGTTTTGGGGCATGCCGAATTCCAAAACATAAACGGCTCCGCCTGGACGCAGTGCCCGGAATATTTCGGACAGACCCTTTTCAATGTTTTCGAAGTTGCGGACACCGAAAGCGACTGTTGCCGCATCGAAACTGTTGTTCGTTACCGGTAGGTTCTCTGCATCGCCTTGTTCCAAGGTAATGCGTTCAGCCAGTCCGGCTTGCAGCACCTTGTGGCGTCCGATGGCCAGCATCTGTTCCGACAGATCGATGCCGGTTACATGGGCTTCGGGACAGTTGCGGGCCAGCAGAATGGCCAAATCGCCGGTTCCTGTGGCCAGATCGAGGATGGTTGAGGGGTGTGAGGCTTTGACCCGACGGACCACTTTGCTTCGCCATTGACGATCCACTCCCATCGATAGCAAATGGTTGAGTCGGTCATAGCGGAAGGCAATGGCGTCGAACATGGTTCGTACCTCCTCTTTTTTGCTTTGTGCAGTATTGTATGGTTTCATTTCAGACTATTCGAATCGAATGCTCTTCTCCGGCAAAATTAGTGAAATTATCATCGTCGGCAAGGACAACAGCGCAACGATAAACAGGAAGGTGATCAGGTTAATCAACGCCCACCACCCCCAGTCGATATAGATGGGGACGACGGCCAAAAAGTATCCGGCCTGGTCGAGATGGACGAGCCCTGTCCAGTGTTGCAGCAGACAGAGTCCAACTCCTAACAGGTTACCCCAGAACATTCCTTTGAGAATGATAAATGAGGAGCGTATGATAAACATTTTTTGCAGGGATCGGTTCCCCATTCCGAGGGCTTTCAATACACCGATCATCGAGGTGCGTTCGAGCAGGATAATCAGCAATGCGGTGATCATGTTGAACAGGGCCACCACCAACATGACGATGATAATCACCGCTGCGTTGACGTTGTGGGCATTGAGCCAGTCGAAGATGGTGGGGTAACGTTCTCGGATGTTGATCACCCGCAGCGAGTTACCTTCAGCCGGAGGAGTGTTGAATACCAGATCGTCAATGGCATCGGTGAAGGGCTCGAGTCGTGAAAAATCGGTGGTTGTGATTTCGAATCCGGTAATTTGGGTGGAGTCCCAGCCGTTGAGCCGTTGTACGTTGCGGATGTCGGTCAACACCATCATTTTGTCCAGCTCATCGAATTGGGTGTCGTAAATTCCACGCACACGGAATCGGTCTCGACGAGGCGGATTCTGAATAAAGAGCATTTCGAGCGGATCGTCCACCTTGAGTTGCAGCATGGCGGCGAGTTTGTGCGAAATGAGAATATCTTTATACCGGACGGTATCTCCGATTCGAGGCATTGAGCCCTCGATCAGATTGTCTTGGAAAAAGGTCCAATCGTAGTCTGCTGCTACACCTTTGAGGACTACGCCCTGCATGGCGTCATCGCTGCGCAGAATGCCTGCTTTGATGGCATAGGGGTGGATGCCTCCGAAGTCAGGTAATTTTTCGATCAATGGAACCACCGGTTGGTTGATCGAGATCGGTACCGTTTCGTAGGAGGTGTTTCCGTCGAGGTTGACGATTTGGACGTGGGCGCCGAAACCGGTCAGTTTAGCGGTGATTTCATGTTTGAAGCCGAAAATGACGGCCAGCGATATGATCATAACGGCCATGCCGATCGCTACGCTCAGGGTGGCGATGCGGATCATTACGTTGTTTTTTTGCCCGCCGTGGTTGAAGGCGATTCTGCGGGCCAGGAAGTATTCGAGATTGATTCGGCTCATTGTGGTTGCAAGATAGAAGTTTCCGCTGAAACCGCTACAAAGTAACGTAAAAAATCCATACATTTGTTTTATCACGAAAGCAGAATGTTATGAGCAAGATTGCATTGATTACGGGGGCATCGTCGGGGATCGGCGAGGCAACTGCACGCAAATTGGCCGCAATGGGGTATGATTTGGTGATTACAGGTCGCCGTTGTGATCGTTTGCAACGGTTGAGCGATGAGCTTGAAGATCAGTGTAAAATTAAGGTGCACGCATTGGGTTTTGATGTGCGGGAGCGGACGCAAGTCGAATCGGCTATCGAGACGTTGCCGGAACATTTCCGTGCGATTGACGTATTGGTCAACAATGCAGGGTTGGCGTCGGGCCTCGAACCGATCGATGAGGGTGATCCGATGGATTGGGATAAGATGATCAATACCAATGTCAAAGGACTGCTTTACATAACCCGTGTCGTGTCACGCATGATGGTCGAACGGGGGCAAGGTGGATTGATTGTCAATATCGGCTCGATTGCTGGAAGTCAGACCTATGCCAATGGAGTTGTCTATTGTGCTTCGAAACATGCGGTCCATTCGTTGAGTGAAGGGATGCGGATCGACCTGCTCAAGCATGGTATCAAGGTGAGTGAGGTACGTCCCGGTATGGTGGAGACCGAATTTTCAGTAGTGCGGTTCCATGGAGATAAAGAGCGTGCCGATAAGGTGTACGAAGGGGTTAAACCGCTTTGTGCAGCTGATATTGCCGAGGTGATCGGCTGGATCGTTTCGTTGCCGCCGCACATCAATATCAACGATATTTTGGTGATGCCGACTCAACAGGCAGATTCTCATTATACATACCGTGTTCTGTAGCTTTTCATCGTTAGTGTTTCCGATGGGAAAGAGAATAAAGAGGTATCCTATCCTGCGCTTCTGGTCTTGTATCGGAAGCGCTGTTTTGTTGTGTGCCTGCACCGGACGGAATACTACCCAGGTGCAATATCAGGCTGCTGAACACTCTGCTGTTGTTGCAGATCTTGCACAGGATGAGGGCAAAGATATGCAGGAGCAGTTAGCGGACAGTTCTTTGAATTCATTGGCTACGGAGCAAGAAGGTCAGCTTACAGATGAGACCGTTGCAAGAATGGACGCTTCATTTGGAGGAGACATCGATACTCTTTCTGATGCCGAACGGAGAATGATTGAAGCGGGTCTGGTAGAGATTGTGCCCAACGATTCGACCATTTCGATCCATTTGGTCTATGCTACGCCCGACAATTTTATGGGAAAGGCGGTCTATGGTGATTTGCAGCGAGCCTATCTGTTGCCAGAAGTAGCATTGATGTTGGAGCATGCAGCAGAGTTGTTACATCGAGAGAGACCCGATTTGCGGTTTATCATATACGATGCAGCACGTCCTATGTCGGTTCAACAGCGAATGTGGAATTTGGTGAAAGGAACCTCTAATTATATATATGTCTCCAATCCTGCTCGAGGTGGAGGATTACACAATTACGGTGCTGCGGTCGATTTGACGTTGGGAGATCAATATGGAAGACCGTTGTCGATGGGAACTCCGTTTGATTTTTTCGGTCCAGCAGCCCATATTGATCGGGAAGAGGAACTTTTGGCCAAAAATTTGATAACTTCTCAAGAGTTGGAGAATCGACGCTTGTTGCGGCGTGTAATGCGGCAGGCTGGATTTATTCCGTTGCGTAGCGAGTGGTGGCATTTCAATGCGATGAGTCGTGCAGAGGCTCGAGAACGTTATCGGGTACTTGAGTAGGGAGGTGTCTGGACATTTGAACAAAAGGTATAGTAATTTTTCTCTTTGTCTGAGAAATGTTGCCCAGCTCATAAAAAGCAATAAATTTGTAACGGCAACGTTACTACATTACCAAAGTAAATAACCCAATAAACGATTGATTAGAATTAGAAAATGATGATGAATCCAGGTTTTATATTGATTATCATTATTGCAGTAGTCGGTTTTATTGTACAGGCTAAACTGCAATCGGTATTTAAGAAGTATTCGCAAGTCATGTTTCCAGGTGGATTGACGGGGCGTGATGTAGCCGAGAAAATGTTACGGGATAATGGTATTTATGATGTGCAGGTGACTTGTACCCCCGGACACTTGACCGATCACTACAATCCGGCAACCAAGACTGTGAATCTGAGTGAAAGTGTGTATAACAGCAATAGTGTAGCCGCTGCTGCAGTAGCTGCACATGAGTGCGGACATGCCGTACAGCACGCACGTGAATATGCACCGTTGAAGATGCGTTCGGCTCTGGTTCCTATCGTACAGTTTTCGTCGATGTGGTCCACTTGGGTGATTATCGCAGGTATTTTGGTGATGAACACTTTCCCAGCTCTTTTTTGGATCGGTATCGCGATGATCGCCATGTCGGCACTGTTTAGTCTGATTACCCTCCCGGTAGAGTACAACGCTTCGGCACGTGCCATGGATTGGCTCGAAAGTACGCACACGTTGGTTGGAGAACAAGTCGGCCAAGCTCGTATTGCTCTGTCGTGGGCTGCACGTACCTATTTGGTCGCAGCTTTGTCGGCTATTGCGACGTTGATCTACTATTTGGGTTTCGCTCGTCGCGATTAAGCCTCGTAGTGCAGATCGAAAAATACAAGGGCATCCTGTTTGGGATGCCCTTTGTTGTGTGTATAAATAATGGGGTGGCAATAGCTGTAACCGAATGTTTATTATACAGGAACGACGTTCTTGAGCATAGACGTTAGGGGGTATGGTTGCGCTGCCAATCATTTTAGAGAATGGATGTACGAAAATGGATATGCTGGTGATGAACTATCCAAGTACATAGCGAGTGAAATAAACAAAAAAACAGGACCGATTCGGTCCTGTTTTTATTTATGCAGTCGAAAGGGAAGTATGCCCCAATCAATAAAATTACTTTTTCTGTTTGGGAATGACGAGAGGATAGGAGTGTTCCGCTAACCGATCTCCCTTCTTGGCCCACGGCATGGCATCTTTATGGGCAACAAAAATGGTCAGCGTATATTTGCCCGGTTTGAGGCCGTCAAATGCCGCCTCTACAGGGGCACTGCCTCCTGGTTTGATATTCGAGGCTAAACGTCCGCGAAGGATCTCCTTCGATCGATTCGCAACGATGAATCCGACATCAAAATTGAGTAGATTAGCCAGCGTAAATCCATTGCGAATCATGGCCTTGCCGTGTTCGATGTCAATCGGTTCGATATTGATCGATGCCGGCGGTACTGGAGTCGCCTGCCATTGTGCTGGCGTTGCAAAGTGCAACGTGTAACGGTGATCCGATTCGTTACGACCATCCGGGGTGCCCACGACCATATCGCTGTTCCATTCCGCTCCGGCCCCTTCGTAGATGACAGGCCTGCTTTTTTCGACAGCTTTCAGAGCCAAATATGCCTCATACATGTTGTAACCGCGTCCGGCATCTCCACCCAACGAGAACATGATCACGGAAGGATGATTTTTTGAGAAATGATACATGTTCAATACACGATCCGTGTAGGCGTGTTGCCAGATGGTGTCGTTTGTGGGTGTGCCTCCGATTTTAAGAGAACTGCCGCCCAGACGGGTGTCGAGATTGGTCTGGTCGCATACATACATGCCGTAGCGGTCACATTGTTCATAGAACCATTTCGGTTGTGGATTCTGTTGCACGCGCAGCAGGTTGATACCGGCCAAATGGAAATTCAACAGATCTTTACAAAGAGTTGCCTCGTCTTTCGGGCAGACATAATCGATTGCTCGCAGTGTGACAGGACGGCCGTTGATGGTAATTCCGTCATTTGAGAACTGAACATCACGGAATCCTACTTTGAGTGTGGTATAATCGGTAAAACGCCCTTCGTGTTGGATGCGCAGTGCTACGGTGTAGAGTTTGGGGCTCTCATGACTCCAAGATTCGATGTTCGGGATGTTCTCGAAAAAGCGTACGGTATCCTCGAGTCGCATTTCGAAACGGGCGTCGCGTTTACCTGAGCGAACCAATGTGCTGTCCGGTCCGTAAAGATCGTAATAAACGGTTACCTGTTTGGGGTTAAGCAGGTGGGATTTGACGATGATACCGAAATTGAACAATCCGCTGGTTCCGTCAGGGGCAAAACGGGCGTCGATGACATAGTCACGCATCCGCACTTTAGGTTGAGCAAAAACATAAACGTCACCTGTCAATACTGTTCCGGTGCTTTGGTCTTGGTTTTCCAGTTGGATCGAGGCTGGTTGCGCATAGGCAACAATAGCCATGTAGTTTTTGCCCTCTTTAATTAATTTGGTGATGTCGAATTCGGCCGGAGTCTTCGAGTCTTCGTGATAGCCTGCCAGCTTACCATTGATGTAGAGGTAGTATGCTCGGCTGACGGGGCCGATGTGAGCAAATACTTGACGGTCGATCCAGGCAAATGGCATTTTGAAATCATGCCGATAGATGGTTGCCCAGGCATTGTTGCCACTCTGTTCCGGTGGCGTAATCTCGGCCCATGAGGCGGTGTTGGCAGTAATTTCGAGTGAGTCGATTGTTGCCGGTGCATTGAAACGCTTGACCTTCCAAATGCCGTTGAGAGGTTGTATATAGGTGGAAGCGGCAGTGTCTCCGCTCATGGCAAATTCCTTCTTGTTGAAGCTGTATAGTTGGGTGCGTGGAGTCTCGCGATTCAATGCAACCTGTTCAGGATCTTCAAGTGGCGGCAATAGGGGTGCCGGAGGTGTCTGGGTCAGAAATTGTGCACCTGCATTTGTATAGACCAAGCAACAAAATAGTGCCGAATAAATAAAACGTTTCATGATCGGAATGTAAGTGAGAACGTTCGAAGGTGTCTTGAACTGTAAAGGCCCGCATCCGGGCCTTTACAGGGATCTTATTTGCAAATATAAGCATTCGGTGGAATTCCCGAAATCCAGCAACCTATTTTGCCGGGGTAGCCTCTGCCGCTGCAATCATTCCGAGGTTAATCAGCGTGCGGACACTTGCCGTTTCGGGAACGAGGTGAACATTGGCACGACTCAATCCCATCAAAATAGGACCGTTAACCTCGGCGCCGCCTAACATTTCTACCAGTTTGTAGGAGATGTTGGCTGCGGCCAGGTTCGGGAAGATAAATGTATTGACTTCGCGATCACCCAATTTGTTGAATGGATATAGACGCATGCGGGTCTCTCGATCCAAAGCGATGTTGGCTTTCATTTCTCCCTCGACCAACAACTCTGGGTATTGGTTGTGGAGAATTTCGACTGCTTTGGTTACTTTCATTGCACGGGGATCGTCAGAGGTGCCGAAGTTTGAATAGGAGAGCATTGCGATTACCGGTTCGATACCGAAACGACGGACGGTCTTGGCGCTCATCAGGGCTATTTCAGCCAAATCTTCAGCATTGGGTGAGGGGTTAACCGCTGTGTCGGCGAAGAACATCGGGCCTCGTTTGGTGGTGACGATCTTCATGGCAGCCAATCGGCGGTCGTCAGTTAGGCCGAATATTTGACGGACTGGCTCCAAGGCATCGATGTAGTTGTGTCCGAAACCTAACAGTGAGGTATCTGCATCACCGGCTGAAATCATCATCATGGTGAACCAGTTGCGCTGTAGCATATATTTGCGCGCTTCGTCATGGTTGATGCCTCTCCGGCTCATTTTCGAATACAGCAAGTTGGCATAGCGTTCACGGCGCTCTTGTTCTGCATCACTGAGGAAGTCGAGAATGTATTGATCGTCAAGAGACAAATTGTGCTCTTCGAGCAGCGCGTGAATTTTGTCACGGCTTCCAACCAGAATCGGAGTGGCAATGCCGTCTGAAAGCAGGTGAATTGCTGCTTTGATTGTGTTGATGTTGTCCCCTTCACTGAAGACTAGCCGGCGTGGAGTTGCGGTGCGGGCCATCGAACGGATCGAACGCATCAGTTTATCGTCACGGCCCATGCGGCTTTCCAGCTGCTGACAGTAAGCATCCCAATCGGTGATTGTTTTGCGGGCAACACCCGATTCGATCGCTGCTTTAGCTACAGCCATTGAGATACGTGTGATCAGACGGGGATCGAGTGCTTTGGGAATCAGATACTCTCGGCCGAAGGTGATGTTATTGTCGTTGTATGCCGCTGCTACGATATCCGGAACCGGCTCTTTGGTCAGAGCTGCCAGTGCCCGTACTGCAGCAATTTTCATCTCTTCGTTGATCTTGGTGGCGCGAACGTCGAGCGCTCCGCGGAAAATGTACGGAAATCCCAATACGTTGTTTACCTGGTTCGGATAGTCTGAACGTCCTGTTGCAAAGATGATATCTGGACGGGCGGCATGAGCCACTTCGTATCGAATTTCAGGATTGGGATTGGCCAGTGCGAATACAATCGGGTCTTTAGCCATGCTTTGTACCATATCGGTAGTCAGCACATCGGCAACGGAGAGTCCCAGGAAAACATCAGCTCCTTTAATTGCTTCGGCCAGTGTTTCCACTTCACGCGAGGTGGCAAAAGCAGCTTTCGTTGGGTTAAGGTCTTTGCGGCGAGTTGAGATAACCCCTTTGCTGTCACACATCACCATGTTTTTGGGGTCAACGCCGAGAGCAATATATAATTTTGCGCATGAAACGGCGGCAGCACCGGCTCCATTAACGACAACCTGTACCTGATCGATTTTTTTACCGCTTATTTCGAGAGCATTGAGCAGGGCTGCTGCTGAAATGATGGCTGTGCCATGCTGGTCGTCGTGCATGACCGGGATGGACAGTTCGTCGCGCAGACGCTCTTCAATGACGAAACATTCCGGGGCTTTGATGTCCTCGAGATTGATGCCGCCAAAAGTGACCGAGATATTTTTAACGGTTTCGATAAATTTTTCGGTGTCTTTGGTGTCCACTTCGATGTCGAACACGTCAATGTCTGCAAAGGTTTTGAACAATAAACCTTTACCCTCCATAACGGGTTTGCCGGCCTGAGCTCCGATGTTTCCCAATCCCAATACGGCTGTACCGTTGGAGATCACGGCAACAAGGTTTCCTTTATCGGTATATTTGTATGCGTCATCGGGATTTTTCTGAATTTCGAGGCAGGGTTCGGCCACACCTGGAGAGTAGGCCAGTGACAGGTCTTTTTGTGTACTGTACGGTTTGGTGGGGATCACCTCGATTTTTCCGGGGCGACCTTCAGCGTGGTAGGCTAAGGCCTCTTCTCTGAAACTTTTCTTGTTTGCTTCCATATTTTGCTTATTTCGTCTCTATTTTTGTCTGATTCCATACCTTTTCGGCTAATTTGGTTATCTTTGCAACAACTGAGCCGCAACCTGTATTCTATCCGGGTTTGCGGTCTGTTTTTTGTTCCGAAAAAGATCTCCGCAAGATACTAATAAATTTTAAAAATGGGGCGACTGCCTGCGTTAAATTTCCCTGAATACCAATTCCGGCTCCGTAAAGGCGAGGAGTTTTATGAGGTTTGGGATCCCTTGCGGGGACAGTGGCTGGTATTGACCCCCGAGGAGTGGGTACGGCAGCATTTGATCCGCTTTCTCAGTGAACGGATGGGAGTGGTGCCTCAATATGTGTCACAGGAGTATCCGGTGACCTTGGGAGGAATGGCGCAGCGGGCCGATGTGGTTGTGTGTGGCCGAAACGGTAAACCTTGTCTGTTGGCAGAGTGCAAAGCTCCTGATGTGGCGCTCGAAGAGGAGGCTCGGGCGCGAAGTGTATTGGCGCAAGCCGTGCGTTACAATAGCGTGGTCGGAGCTCGGTATGTTTTGCTGACTAATGGCAAAAGACATCTCTGTTTCGAATTTGATGCGATTCGAAACCGTTATCAGCCTTTGAAAAGTTTTCCTGATTTATCAGTATTTTTTGGGATTGAGTAGTTGGAGCATGTATTCATCCTGCCAGTCACAGGTGGTGCGTGTCCACTCTTTTTTTAATCCGATAACATGAAAACCCTTGCTTCGGAAAAGGGCCATGCTGTCGTTGTTGCCTGCCGTAATGTTACAATAAAGCTGATTAAGGCCCAAAATCTGGAAGCAGTAGCGAATCAATAAAGATACGGCTCCTGATGCATATCCCCGTTTGTGATCATTGCGGTCGTAAATCAGAATCCCAACGCCGGCTCTCAAATTGTACGGGTCGATATCGAACAGATCGATGGTTCCGACCGGTTTTTGTGTTTCCAATGCTTCGATGATCAGTCGGAGCTGTTTGGTTTCGTAAATATCGTATTTCTGGTTTTCGATAAACTGGCGTAAAATGTATTTGGAGAAGGGGGCGATGGTGTTGCTGACCTTCCAAACATCGATATCGTTCTCCCAACGATACAGAATATCTACATCTTCGGGTTCGAGTGCCCGTAATCTGACCAGGTTGTTTTTGAGTTGATCTGCCATCATTACGCTGTGTTAGATACCGATAATTTTGTTGCGGATCAGCATGGCAGCTCCCAATGCACCGATGTTGTCGTCGAGCTTGGTGGTGCGGAAAAGCGTGTCATTGTAAACCAATCGTAACGAAAATTTGTTTACAGCCGATTTGAGCGGCAGCATCAGGTAATCGCCGGCCCCAGCCAAATAACCTCCGATAATCACCTGTTCGGGATTGAAAATGTTGATCAGAAATGCGATACTCTTTCCGATTTTTTCACCGGCCTCCTCGATTAATTCGATCGATAGATTGTCGTCGTTACGGGCAGCACTGATGATATCGGTGATGTGAATCTTACCGGTATGGTTGTACTTCTCCATCAGAATCGTGTTGCGTCCTTTTTGGATCTGTGCAATCATTTTGTTCTCGATGGCAATCCCTGAAACTTCGGTCTCCAGACACCCTTTTTTACCGCAATCGCAAATAATTTCGTTTTCAAAGAATGGGGTATGACCAAATTCACCGGCGAATCCTGAACGTCCGTAATAGATTTTTCCATCGACGATGATGCCGATTGCCACTCCTCGTCCGAGGTTCAGGTAGATGATGTTTTTTTCGTCTCCTGTACACCCTTTGGTATATTCACCATAACATTTTGCCCGGGTGTCATTTTCGATCAAAACGGGATGACCGATATAGGATTCGATAATTTCAGCTAAAGATTGGGGATTCGAGGTGAAATACTTGTAACTGCGTCCTGTTTCGGGATTGACACGCCCTGCGATACAAACACCAACTCCCAGCAATTTTGACCGATCGATCGAACAGCTGGTCAGGAAGTTCTCGATTGCCTGACAAATTTTGTTGAGGCAATCGTCCGTGTCTTCCAAAATAAAATCGATGTTACGCTGGGTGGTAATGATGTTGTTTTGCAAATCTGTGATTGCCAAAACCATCTGGTCACGACTGATTTCAACACCGGCAAAATAGATTGTCGAGTTGGCCAGGCCGAAAATATTGGGACGACGCCCCCCACTGGTGGAAATCTTTCCCCGATCGATGATGATCTTATCCTGCACCAATTCATCGATCAGTTTGGTGACGGTCGGGATGCTGATGTGAAGTTTTTGTGCCAGCTCAGCCAAAGTGCAGTCGCCATGGATGGCCATGTGGGCGATTATATTGCGTTTAATGATGTTGTTCTTTTGTACAATCCCCTTTGTGTGGCTAGGGTCGGGGTTGTTGAAAAAATCTTGTAGGGAACTCATGGTTCTATATGATAGGGTGAATAGTGTGCAATATGTTTTCTATACCCAAAGAAAATAAAAATAACGGGATTTTCTAAATTTTTTTTAAAATAATTTACTGTTGAGAAGGGTTTTTTATTAATCGGGAGTGGGTTGCATGGAAAGTTAGGGTTTGATGGTGTTTCAAGGATTGTGTTGTATGTCTGAAAGTTGTGCTATGGAGGTAATTTGTGTAGCCAATAGTGTCGAAAGAGTCGATTGTACACAGTTTGACTAAGACTTCTCGCTGGGCAAGTAGGTGTGTTGATATATTTGCGTATGATGATGCTTGATATGTAAAATAATGTAATAGGTAGATTTTGGTGAATAAATAATTTGTTTAATTTCTGTTAGAATTATTTATTTTTATAAATAATTTTTTATATTTGGCAAAAATAAAGTTCTGTGACATTGCGCAATTAAAATACTTTCCTAATTTTTTGTGTTATGAAAATGAAACCAAACTTCAGTGCTTTTCGAATTGCTCTGTTGGTCGTTTTGACGGCTGGGGTGATGACTTCCTGTGGAAAAAGTGATCTTTTGACCGTCGGAGATGTGAAAAATGCGGTGAAAGAGATTTTGGAACCGCATGGGAAATATTATGCGCCTGCCGTTATTCAGACCGGATTTTATGAGTTGAATAATGAAAACGCCCGTACGGTATTGCGCAAATTAGCAGCGGCGGGAGTCATTACTTATGATGCGCAAATCGTTGTAGAGAAGGTGCAGCATTATTACTACAGTGCAGAGCGTGAACATGTTTTCGTTTCGGTTGCATTGACTCCGGAAGGGGAGAAATATGTGATGAGTGAGGAGGATGCTGAGAAGTATCAAGAGGCGGTTGAAAATGCGCAAAAGGGTTCGGATAAAGATCTTGAGTCGCCGAATGCTGATACAGAGTATCCGGAATCGAATATCGGAGAAGAGGTGATTACCAAAATCGTTCGGGATGATCAGCCTGAGAGTTCCGTTTCAACCCAAGAGGTTGTAGAGACACCAGCTCAAGAGAGTGAAGCAACGCAACCTGCTGAAAGTGCTGATAGTGATGAAGGTCAGCAGAATAAAGTGTTGACCGTGTATGAAAAGGCATTGCAACAGGTTTCTGAGGAGACGGTGTACGTAGAGTCACATAAGGTAAAACTGTATAAGGTGCGTCATGTGTTGTGTACGCCGGCAATGTTTGAACGGGGACAAGGTGAGGCAGAGGTTATTCTGGAATATTGTGATGTAACGCCTTTCGGCCGTATCCTGAATGATATTCGTGATGGAGATAAGATATTGAATAAATGGGAATTCGTCTATTATAATGATTCGGGTTGGACAATAGCAGATAAAGAGTAAGGGTTTAGGTAAGTGACTGTAATGTTTAATCCGTGTGTTGAGCAGCTGCATGATGAGTGTAGCTGCTTTTTTTTTGTGTTAGATGGGAGTATAAATGTGGCTTTGTTGTGGCGGTGATAAAATAAACGACGCCGTTGTAAATGAATGCATGTTTAATAAAAACGCGCCGAATGTTTTATTATCCGGCGCGTCTCTATGTTTAGTTTACTCAATGCAATTTCCCTGAAAGGCATTTTTGTGTCAGAATAGATCGACGAATCAGCTGATTTGCTTGTAGATCAATTGTGCTCTTCCTAGCTTCTAACGTTGTGTAAGAAGAGCGAATTACGTGCAAAAAAACTTGTCCGCATCTTCTTCTGTGCACAATGGAGAAATTTATTCTGTTTGTAGATTCAGAAATCCGCAGCGAATAATGGAATTCTGAACCGAATATTTTTTCTCAGTTATGCCTTTGGTAGTAATTGCTCTGTATTGGTCTTTATTCCAAAGACTGTTTTGAAGTGGCTACGGCAGCACGATCTACCTTTTTGATCAAGCCTTGCAGTACAGTGCCAGGGCCAAGTTCGGTGAATGAAGTTGCACCGTCAGCGATCATGTTCTGTACAATCTGGGTCCAGCGTACCGGAGCGGTCAGCTGTGCAATCAGATTGGTTTTGATCTCTGCAGGATCGGTGTGAGGTTTAGCGTCCACATTCTGGTATACCGGGCAAATCGGCGCTTTGAAAGGTGCGGCCTGAATAGCAGCCTCGAGCTCAACACGTGCGGGTTCCATCAGCGGAGAGTGGAATGCGCCACCGACGTTCAGTTTCAGAGCACGTTTTGCACCCGCTTCGGTCAATTTTGCGCAAGCTGCGTCAATGGCTTCGTTGCTGCCAGAGATAACCAACTGACCGGGGCAGTTGTAGTTGGCGGGAACGACTACGCCTGGGATTGATGCGCATACCTCTTCAACTACATTGTCAGGCAGAGCGATGATTGCAGCCATGGTTGAAGGGTTCATTTCGCAAGCTTTTTGCATGGCCATAGCACGTTTTGAAACGAGGGTCAGACCATCTTCGAAGCTGAGAGCTCCTGCAGCAACCAGGGCGCTGAACTCTCCCAGAGAGTGTCCGGCTACCATCTGCGGGTTGAACTGATCGCCCAGTGCTTTGGCCAAAATTACTGAATGAAGGAAGATGGCCGGTTGGGTAACTTTGGTCTGTTTGAGCTCTTCGGCAGTGCCGGCGAACATAATGTCAGTGATCGAAAAACCGAGAATTTGATTGGCTTTTTCGAACATCTCCTTGGCTTCGGGTACGTTGTCGTACAGGTCTTTGCCCATGCCGACGAATTGGGCACCCTGACCGGGGAATACAAATGCATTCATTGCTATTTTGTTTTGAGGTTGAAATTTCTATTGCAGCAGGTTCTCTGTTTTTTAGAGATAAAAGCATGCTATAAACGGAGCAAATATACATATTTTTTGTTATTGTGTCCTGTTTGATGGGTTTGACTGGGGATTGTGCTGTTTTCTGGTCAAAATGAAAGAGTTGTAAGAGCTATTCGGGTCGGGGATAGTGGGTCTTCAGGGTGATTAAATGTTAATAAAATGGGTGGAAACGGGCGTGGAAAAAACGAAAAATTGTGTTAAACTTGCACATTGTATATGTATAATGGCAAAATCTGTCGTGTGATGGCCTCAGTGCTCTATTATTTCCTTTTTTTGCTGTTTACGGTCGTCTGTTTTATTCCTTTTACCCTGCTTTTCCTGCTGACGGTGCGATTCGATCGGGAGCGGGTGGTGCTTCACCGTGCATCGCGACTCTGGTCGTTGGGGATATACCGTCTTTGCCCGTTTTGGAAAATCGAGGTGAACGGACGTGAAAAAATTGACCGCAGTAAACCGTATGTGATTGTGACCAACCATCAGTCGATGCTCGATGTGCCGCTGATGTATGTGTTGCCGCTCAATTTCAAATGGGTTTCGAAACGGGAAGTGATGAAGTTTCCGATTTTCGGATGGGTATTGCGTATGCATGGAGATATCGCGATTGAACGGGGATCGAGTAGCAGCGCCCGTCATATGATGACGATGGCAGATGATTATTTGCGACGAGGAACATCCGTGATCTTGTTTCCTGAAGGAACACGCACCAAAACGGGACGTATGGGGCGCTTCAAAGAGGGCGGCTTCTTGATGGCAAAAAGTGCGGGTGTTGGCATTTTGCCCGTGGTACATGATGGTAATTATGAGGTGCTCAATGGGTGGAGGCTACGGATGCCTCACCGATTCCGGGTACAGGTGCTCGATCCGATTGCGCCCGAGAGAGTGATGGCCACGGATGTGAAGCAGTTGACTCGTGAGGTAGAGCAGATGATGGGAGATCTGCATCGGCAGATGGCACCGGAATATTATGCCGAGGAGGCAGGCTCAGCGAAGAGTGCCGGTGTATTGAATGAAGAGAAAAAATAGTAACAGATAAAATGAGTGGTATAGCGAATTACACGGACGACGATATCAAGACCCTTAGTCCTCGGGAGCATATTCGATTGCGACCGGGGATGTATATTGGAAAGTTGGGGGATGGTTCGGCGGCCGATGATGGAATTTATGTGCTGATCAAAGAGGTGATGGACAACTCGATCGATGAGTTCATCATGGGTGCCGGTAAATTGATCGAAATCACGGTTGAGAATAAAACGGTTACGATCCGAGACTACGGACGAGGTATTCCGTTGAAGAGTCTTGCAACGGCGGTTTCGGTGATGAATACCGGTGGTAAGTATGGTTCATCGGCTTTTGTTAAGACCGTGGGCTTAAATGGTGTCGGTGTGAAGGCGGTGAATATGCTTTCAAGTAGCTTTACCGCTCGTAGTATCCGCGATGGAGAGGCGCATACGGTTCGTTTTGCCGCAGGTATTCAGCAGGATGATTTTTGGGAAAAGGATGTAAATGAGCGTAATGGAACGCTGATCCAATTTGTTGTGGATGAGGCGGTTTTCGGTGAATACAATTACAACCTCGAGTATGTCGAAAACCTGGTCAAGAACTATACTTACCTCAATCTGGGGCTGACGATCAAGTTCAACGGGCAAAACTATTCTTCGAAAAATGGATTGCTCGACCTGTTGAATGAAAACATGACCGAGACTCCGCTTTATGAGCCGATTCATCTCTCCGGTAAGGATATCGAGGTGGCGATTACGCATGGCACCGGCTATGGTGAGAGTTACTTCTCATTTGTGAACGGTCAGCATACAACGCAGGGCGGTACTCATCAAAGTGCTTTTCGGGAGGCGATTGCCAAGACTATTCGGGAGTTTTATCGCAAAGATTATGATGCGTCGGATATCCGGACTTCGATTGTGGCGGCAATCAGTGTGAAGATTGTCGATCCGGAGTTTGAGTCTCAGACCAAAATCAAGCTCAGCTCGAGGCTGATGGACAAGACCAACCCGGACAGCCCGACGGTCCGCAACTATATTGTTGATTTTCTCAAGGAGCATCTCGATAACTACTTGCATAAACATCCCGAGACGGCCGATATTCTCAATAAAAAGATCATTGAGAGCGAGAAGGAGCGTAAAGCGATTTCGGGCGTACAGAAAAAGGCTCGCGAAATTGCCAAAAAAGTGAGTCTGAACAACAAAAAATTGCGTGACTGTCGCATCCATTTGGGAGATAAGCATGAGCGGGCCGAGGAGTCGATGATCTTCATTACGGAGGGTAATTCGGCCAGCGGTTCGATCACCAAGTCGCGAGATGCCAATACGCAGGCGGTTTTCTCGTTGCGGGGTAAGCCGTTGAACTGCTACGGACTGACCAAAAAGATCGTTTACGAGAACGAAGAGTTCAATCTGTTGCAGGCGGCGCTCAACATCGAGGAGGATATGGATAACTTGCGTTACAACAAGATTATCATTGCGACCGATGCCGATGTGGACGGGATGCATATCCGTCTGTTGTTGATGACCTTTTTCCTGCAGTTCTTCCCAGATGTCATTCGTTCGGGGCATCTTTATATTTTGCAGACGCCGCTGTTCCGGGTGCGTAACAAGAAGGAGACACGGTACTGTTACAGCGAGGAGGAGCGCTTGAAGGCGGTCGATGCGTTGGGCCCGAATCCGGAGATCACCCGATTCAAAGGTTTGGGTGAGATTTCGGCAGATGAGTTCAAGGAGTTTATCGGAGAAAACATGCGGCTCGACAAGGTACGTGTCACCAAAGAGGACCCGATTCATGATCTGTTGGAGTTCTATATGGGTAAAAACAGCAATGAACGTCAGGGGTTCATCATCGGCAATTTGCGAATCGAGGCCGATTATGTGGAAGATTTGATTTAGTGAGCAACGGCTATGAAGGAGGATTTGAACGATATTCATAATATAGAGCAACTCTCTGAAGAGGAGGTGTCTTATACAGATTCGACGGAGGCAACCGGAGATGGTATCGGTTTGGATTCGTCGGAGCAGGAACCTGTTTTTGATGGAGAGAAGGGACCACAGCACATGGATACATTGAGTGTCGAGGAGGAGACTGCTGCGGCCGAAGAGATGCGCAATAAGGAGATCCGTGCGGCCAGTGAGGGCAAGTTCGGACGACTCATCAACGAAGAGGGCGGACGGAAGAAGTTGACCGGCATGTACAAGGAGTGGTTTTTGGACTACGCCTCGTATGTGATTTTGGAGCGTGCGGTGCCTCACGTTGAAGATGGATTGAAACCGGTTCAGCGACGTATTCTGCACGCAATGAAAAAGCTCGATGACGGACGTTATAACAAGGTGGCCAACATCATCGGTTCAACTATGCAGTATCACCCGCATGGTGATGCCTCGATTGGCGATGCGCTGGTACAGTTGGGGCAGAAAGAGCTGTTGATCGACTGCCAGGGTAACTGGGGAAATATCCTGACTGGCGACAGTGCTGCAGCACCCCGTTATATCGAAGCACGTCTGTCGAAATTTGCGCTGGATGTGGCCTTCAGCCCGAAGATTACCGAATGGATGCTCTCCTATGATGGCCGTAATCAGGAGCCGGTGACCCTGCCGGTCAAATTTCCGTTGCTGTTGGCCCAGGGTGTTGAGGGTATTGCGGTCGGCTTGGCCTCGAAAATTCTGCCTCATAACTTCAACGAACTGTTGGATGCCTGCATCGCCTATTTGCGAGGTGAGAGTTTTGAACTCTATCCGGATTTTCCGACCGGCGGCTTAGCTGATGTGTCGCGATACAATGATGGTTTGCGAGGTGGATCGGTTAAGGTGCGTGCTCGAATCAACAAGATCGATAAACGGACGCTGGCGATTACGGAGATCCCTTACGGTACGACGACCGAATCAATCAAAGAGTCGATCATTAAGGCCAACGATAAGGGTAAGATTAAGATCAAGAAGGTGGATGATAACACCTCTGACAAGGTAGAGATTATCATCCATGTGAGCAACGACGAATCGTCGGACAAGACGATCGATGCGTTGTATGCCTTTACCGATTGTGAGGTGTCAATCTCTCCGAACGCTTGTGTCATTATGAACGATAAACCCCATTTCATGGGGGTGCGTGAGATCCTGTGCCGCAATGTCGATCATACCCGTGAGATGTTGAGAGCCGAGCTGAACATCCGTTTGGATGAGTTGGAGGATGACTGGCACATGTCTTCTCTCGAAAAGATTTTTATTGAGGAGAAGATTTTCCATGACATTGAGGAGTGTACCACGTGGGAGAGCGTGTTGGAGACGATCGACAAAGGGTTGACCCCTTTCAAACCTCGCTTGCATCGGGAGGTGACCCAAGACGATATTATTCGGTTGACCGAGATTAAGATCAAACGAATTTCGAAGTATGACAGCTTCAAAGCCGATGAACATATCCGCAGTGTGGAGGAGGCGATAGCAGAGGTAAAACGCAATTTGGCCACGTTGACCGAATACACCATCGCCCATTTCCAGCGCATCAAGGAGAAATATGGCAAGGGGCGTGATCGTAAAACTGAGTTGCGGGAGTTTGATTCGATTGAGGCGACCAAAGTGGTGGTGGCCAATGCCAAACTCTATGTGGATCGTGCGGAAGGGTTCTTCGGTATTGGACCGGCCATGCGCAAAGATGAGTTCGTTTGCGACTGCTCGGATATCGATGATGTGATTGTCATTACCAAAGAGGGTAAATATATCATCACCAAAGTCTCGGATAAAGCCTTCTTTGCCAAGAATATCTATTATATCGGCGTGTTCAAACGCAACGACGAACGGACGATCTACAACGTTCTTTATCGCGATGGGCGTAACGGTCCGTTGATGATGAAACGTTGTGCCATCAAAGGAATTACGCGCGATCGGGAGTATGATCTCACGAAGGGTACCCCCAAGAGCGAAATTCTCTATATGAGCGTTAATCCGAACGGTGAGGCTGAGGTGCTGAAGATCTATTTCAAACCCCGTCCCCGTCTGAAGAAACTGATTGTTGATCTCAATTTCGGTGATTTGGCCATCAAAGGGCGTCAGTCGCAGGGTAATCTCTTCTCGCGGTATGCGATTCATAAGATTGTCTTGAAAGAGAAGGGAACTTCGACTTTAGCCGGTCAGAATATTTGGTACGACGATGAGATCCGTCGGCTCAACACCGATGGAAGAGGAGTGCTGTTGGGTGAATTTGCCGGTGATGACCACCTGATTGTGATGAATGATAAGGGACAGTACTATACCACATCGTATAATCTGGGGTTGCACTTCCCCGAGGATACGGTTCGGGTGGAGAAGTATGAGTCGGGTCGGATCTATTCTGTTGCCTATTTTGATGCAGAACAACAGTTCTACTACATCAAACGTTTTATGGCTGAGGTGAGCGATAAGATGCAGAACTTTGTTGAGACGGCTACCGGTGATCGTGTGGTGGCCATCAGCATCGATCCCTATCCGCAGTTGGAGGTTGTTTTTGGTGGTGCACATGCTTCGAGACCTGCAGAACGCATCGATGTTGATGCATTTATCGGTGTGAAAAGTCACCGGGCCAAAGGCAAGCGAGTAACCACCTTTGCGGTTGACCACCTTGAATTTGTCGAGCCTTTGGATAAAGATCCGCAAATTTCCGGAAACGGAAATGATGGCGATGAGGTTGATGAGGAGAATAGTGCCGAGCAGCCAAATGGAGAGAATGCTGGTAACGAAACTGGTGGCCTGGCTAACGGAGAAATGTCATCGGCCGGAGTAGGCAATGAGTCTGCATCTGTTATGACTAATAAAACATCGCAAGACGAAGGAAAACAGACAACGTCAGGCAGTACATCGGCGGGAGGTACTTTCAAACGGGAGTATGTGGCTGGAGACAGCGTAGAGTTTGACTTTACCGATGAGAAGCAGCAATCGGCTGAAGAACAGTCTCAGATGGAGTTGTTTTAACTGTTAGAGCGTTGGCACTTTGAAGAATTATTGTTATTTTAGAATTTCGCGGATTGGGCTCAACCTGATTCGACGATAGATCCGAGAGGAGTAGCTGTTTATGTTGCTGTTTTTGGTGGGATATATGGGGTGTGGCAAAAGTTCGATTGGACGACCGCTGGCGAAGAGACTCGGGATGCAGTTTGTCGATATGGACACAGAGATCGAGCGGCGTTGCGGCATGAGTGTCCGAGACTTTTTTGCAGCGCATGGCGAGCAAGAGTTTCGTCGTTATGAGCATGAAGTGCTCCAGGAATTGACTCAGGCTGAGAATACGGTGGTCGCTACAGGTGGTGGTGTGCCCTGCTTTTTTGACAATATGTCGTTGATGAATGCTGCGGGAATTACCATCTATTTTAAGTTGTCTCCCGAAAAGTTGGCGGCACGGCTCGAATATGGGAAAAATAAACGACCTTTGCTTCGAGGTAAAAGTCAGGAAGAGCTGGTTGCCTTTATTCGAGAGAATTTGGAACAGCGCGAACCGTTTTACGCTCAGGCTCGGTTGATTGTGGAGGGTGACAGGCTCAGTGATGAGTATATGGCTCGCCACGTGATGTTGTATGTAGAGAATGTCAAATCCTTGAATAAGGAACAATAAGGTCGATCATGAAATATTATTTGATGATTGCTGCCCTTTCATTGCTGATGGCTTGTGGGGGCGTAAAACCGCAAACTGAATTGGCTTGGAAAACCGACTCGTTGCAACGGGCCAGCGATAGTACATTGCTGGTTCATTTGGTTTATCCAGTATTGACGGATAGCAGTGCATTGGCTGATTCGGTTAATCAGACGGTAGAGAAGGTGCTCCAATCTTCGTTTGAAGGTTTGGACTCGTTGCAGGGTGATTATACCCTTATGCAGCGGATCGATTCGATCCAGCAACAGAAGAATAGCGATGAAATTACCCGTAAGATACCCTATACATTTATATCAAACGGTTCGGTTTATCGTTATGGTGATGTGGTGTCGGTTTGGCTCGAACGGTATCTGTTTACTGGAGGAGCACACGGTATGACCTTCTCGGAATTTTACAATTTTGATTACAATAACGGCAAACGTTTGGCAGTTGCCGAGATTTTTGACGATACAACCAAGTTAAGTCAACTGAATCGCGACGCTTTCGGAAACTTCCTGACAGAACAGGGAATTACCGATGTCGATCAGGCTTTGTTTGTTTCTCCGGATCAACTACCTTTGCCGAAGAATGTCGGATTTGACTCTACCGGGGTTGTAATGCGGTATAACCAATACGAAATTGCACCGTATGCCATGGGAATTCTGTCGTACAGTCTGCCCTATGATCAGGTGAAATCTCTGTTGCGTTAGCATGCTCTCTTGAAATGTGTCAGAAACAGAACCAGAGCCGATTAAGATTAATGCACACAGACTCGATTGCGGAACATTGAAGGCAGTATCTACGATAAAATCGTATAGGGGTTTTGAGTAGCGATATGTTCTGTGTGGATCTTAGGTGTGGTTGCGAAAAGTCTGATGCAAAACTGATGCGAAGAAGGTGAGAGGATGAACCGAACATGGAGATTGGGTGATGTTCATATCGAAGTAAAACTTGAGAGTAATATGTGCAGTGCCCCTTCTCAATAAAAATGTGAATTGAAAATTTGATAAGTCCAAATAAACCAATCCCAACAGGAATGATACTCTTTTTCAGAAAAGCAAATGTCATTTATGCCGTCGATGCGTGCAAGGAGCTTTCGACTGCGGACCTTGCCAAGTTGACTTGGCTTTTCAGTGAAGCGAAACAACTCGATGCCGAGGTACTCAACGGCATCTTCATTGGCCCACGCCGTGAAATGATCACCCCTTGGAGTACCAATGCCGTAGAGATCACCCAGAATATGGGTATCGAGGGCATTGCACGTATCGAGGAGTTCGAAATTGTCAAAAGCGAGGATACGCCTTACGATCCGATGCTGCGTCGTTTGTATCGTTCCATCGATCAGGACGTTTATACGATCAGTAAGCAACCCGATCCCGTCATTTATATCGATGATATTGCGGCCTACAACCAGCAGGAGGGTTTGGCTTTGAGTGAAGAGGAGATGACCTATTTGAAGAACCTTTCAGAGCGGATCGGTCGTAAACTGACCGATAGCGAGGTGTTTGGTTTTTCTCAGGTGAACTCAGAGCACTGCCGCCACAAGATTTTCAATGGATTGTTCATTGTGGATGGGGAGGAGATGCCTTCGACCCTGTTCGGTCTGATCAAAAAGACTACCAAGGTCAATCCGGGCCGTGTGGTATCGGCTTACAAAGATAACTGTGCATTCTTGCAGGGTCCTGTGGTGGAGCAGTTTGCGCCGGCATCACATGAAACAGCCGATTATTATACAGTCAAGGATTTTGAGAGTGTGATCTCGCTGAAGGCCGAAACCCACAACTTCCCTACGACCGTAGAGCCGTTCAACGGTGCGGCAACCGGTACGGGTGGTGAGATTCGTGACCGTATTGCCGGTGGTAAGGGAGCCTTCCCAGTGGCTGGTACAGCTGTCTATATGACGGCCTATCCCCGTTTGGATGGCGGTCGGGAGTGGGAACAGAACACGACTCCGCGTGAGTGGCTCTACCAGACGCCGGAAGATATTTTGATCAAGGCATCGAACGGAGCATCGGACTTTGGTAACAAGTTCGGTCAGCCTCTGATTTGTGGTAGTTTGCTCACCTTCGAACATTTCGAAAATGGCAAAAAGTTCGGTTACGATAAGGTGATCATGCAGGCCGGTGGTATCGGTTATGGCCGCAAACAGGATAGCATCAAGGAGGAGCCGCAGGCTGGCGACAAGGTGGTGCTGTTGGGTGGTGATAACTACCGTATTGGAATGGGTGGTGGAGCCGTTTCTTCGGTGGCAACCGGTGAGTATGCCGGTGCAATCGAACTGAATGCCGTGCAACGTTCAAATCCCGAAATGCAGAAACGTGCCTACAACGCCATTCGTGCAGCTTCTGAAGAGGAGGAAAATCCGATTATCTCGATTCACGACCATGGCGCAGGTGGTCACTTGAACTGTCTCAGTGAGTTGGTAGAGGCTACAGGTGGCCGTATCGATATGGAGAAGTTGCCGATCGGTGATCCGACCTTGAGTGCCAAGGAGATTGTGGGCAACGAGTCTCAGGAGCGTATGGGTTTTGTGGTCAAAGAGGAGCACATCGAAAAATTGCGTCGAATTGCCGAGCGTGAGCGTTCGCCTTTCTATGTAATTGGTGAGGCAACCGGTGATATGCAGTTCACCTTTGTCAACAACGAAACAGGTGAGAAACCGATCGACCTCAAATTGGAGGATATGTTCGGTAAGGCACCTCGTACGGTGATGACTGACCATACCGTCAAAGAGAGTTATGCTGAGCCACAGTATGATGCCGGCAAGTTGGTACATTATATTGAGAATGTTTTGCAACTGGAGGCTGTCGCAGCCAAGGATTGGTTGACCAACAAGGTTGACCGTTCTGTGACGGGTCGTGTGGCTAAGCAGCAGACAGCGGGTAGCGTACAGTTGCCTTTGAATGATTGCGCTGTGGTTGCACTCGATTATCAGGGTAAACACGGTATTGCAACGGCGTTGGGACATGCTCCGGTAGCGGCATTGGCTGATCCGGCCAAAGGTTCTGTTCTGTCGATCACCGAGGCGTTGACCAATATCGTGTTTGCACCGATTGATGGCGGACTGCCATCGGTATCACTCAGTGCAAACTGGATGTGGCCTTGCAAAAATGAGGGTGAGGATGCACGTCTGTATGCTGCTGTTCAGGCAGCCAGCGATTATGCATTGGCCCTCGGAATCAATATTCCGACCGGTAAGGACTCGCTGTCCATGACCCAAAAATATAAGGATGGCGAACAGGTATATGCTCCCGGTACCGTGATTATCACCTCGGCCGGAGAGGTTTCCGATGTGAAGAAGGTGGTTTCGCCCGCTTTGAAACATCGTCGCAGCCAGATTATTTACGTGGATATGTGCCGCGATAAGTTCCGTTTGGGTGGTAGCAGTTTTGCCCAGGTGGTAGGCAGCGTCGGAATGGATGTCCCGACCGTCACCTCGGCTGACTATTTTACCCGTGCTTTCGGAGCAGTTCAGCAGTTGATCGAAGAGGGTAAGGTTTTGGCTGGACACGATGTGTCAGCCGGTGGTTTGATTACTACCCTGTTGGAGATGACCTTTGCCGATAATCGCAGCGGTATCGATCTGAGTCTGGCCGCTTTGGCTGAACCTGATCTGATCAAGGTGCTGTTCAGTGAGAAACCGGCTGTGGTACTGCAAGTAGAGAATGGCTCTGAGATTTGCGAAAACCTGAAATTCGACGGTATTGACGCATATGTAATTGGTGATGTCAACCAGGAGCGTCGCTTTACCTTGACCAATGCTGGTGTGGAGTTGACGTTGTTGATCGACGATTTGCGTGATACTTGGTTCAAGACCTCCTATCTGTTGGATCGCCGTCAGAGTGGTGCACAAAAGGCATCGGAGCGTTTTGCCAACTATAAAAATCAGGAGTTGTCGTTCATCTTCCCCGAAAACTTTACCGGAAAATTGTCTCAATGGGGACTGGAGGCCAGCCGTCGTACACCGAGTGGTATCAAGGCTGCAGTGATCCGTGAGCAGGGCTCTAACAGTGAGCGTGAGATGGCATGGTGCATGTATTTGGCTGGTATGGATGTCAAAGATGTACACATGACCGACTTGATCAGTGGCCGTGAGACACTGGAGGATGTCAACATGATTGTCTTTGTCGGTGGTTTTGCCAACTCAGATGTGCTCAATTCTGCTAAAGGTTGGGCTGGTGCTTTCTTGTATAACGAACGGGCTAAAGAGGCGCTTGATCGCTTCTATGCACGTGAGGATACCCTCTCGCTGGGAGTTTGCAACGGATGCCAGTTGATGGTGGAATTGGGATTGATTACCCCTGATCACGATAAAAAGCCGCGGATGTTGCACAATGATTCGCATAAATTCGAATCTTGCTTTGTTAATGTTGAAGTGGAGAAGGGTTCGGTGATGTTCGATTCATTGGCCGGCAGCCGTTTGGGAATTTGGGTAGCGCACGGTGAAGGTAAGTTCCGTCTGCCTTATGAGAAGGAGCGTTACAATATTCCGTTGAAATATGCTTACAGCGAATATCCCGGTAACCCGAACGGTAGTGATTATGATGCAGCCGGTATTGCATCGGCCGATGGTCGTCATGTGGCCATGATGCCTCATATCGAGCGTTCATTGCGTCCGTGGAACTGGGCTTGCTATCCCGAAGATCGTATGGATGATGAAGTAAGTCCATGGATCGAGGCATTTGTCAACGCACGTAAGTGGATTGAGCAGAAAAAGAATCGGTAATGAATAATGCGCCGATAGCCGTTTTTGATTCGGGGCAGGGAGGGTTAAGCGTTTGGAGCGAATTATACCGTGGCCTGCCCCATGAATCACTGCTCTATTACGGTGACGGCAAAAATTGTCCGTACGGGAATCAATCGAAAGAGCAGGTAACGGAGTATGTCGATTATGCGGTCCGTCGCATGTTAGAGGCGGGTGCGAAGATGATCGTAATTGCCTGCAATACGGCGACGGCTGCTGCAATCGATTATTTGCGAGCTACTTATTCGGTTCCCTTTGTGGGTTTGGAACCGGCTGTCAAACCGGCAGCACTTACCTCTCGTAGTGGGGTTATTGGCATTTTGGCCACTGCGGGATCTCTCAAAGGTCACCTGTTTCAAACGACAGCCCATAAGTATGCTGATCGAGTCCGCATTATCGAACAGGTTGGTGAGGGGTTTGTCGAGTTGGTTGAAAACAATCAAGAAGAGAGTCCGGAGGCATATGAAACGGTGGCTCGGTTATTGAAACCGATGTTGGATGCTGGAGCAGATCGGATAGTGTTGGGTTGTACGCACTATCCTTTTTTGGCTGATACGATGCGCAGGGTGATTGGTGATCGTGATGTGCAATTGATCAATCCTGCCCCTGCTATCGAACGGCGTGTAGCGTCACTGCTTGAACAGTATGCCTTGACGGCAGATGCAGATCATAAGCCTGAATATACTTTTATGACCAGTGCGGATGATGTCTATTTGGCACGTCTGATTGCCAAGAGCGAGCAGGCCAAAGCATTGGTGTCTGCATAAGAAATCTGAAATTTTGTTGGTAAAGTATTCTGCGAAATTTTCGGTGTATCTCGAGATTTTCAGGGAAAATGGGTGTCTGCAGGCAATGCAGCTATTTTTAGATGAAAAACGGCCCGAGAAAGGTTCGGGTAAATGGCTTAGGAGTTAAACACAATATGGCAACAACGGCAAAGAAAAAGCCGGCAGCAACAGCTGCTAAACAACCCCGACAGCAGGGGCTGAGTGATATGCAACGGTGGATGTTGGGTGTCATTCTATTTGTGGTGGGGTTGTTGATCCTGTTATCGGTTATCTCATATTTCTTTTACTGGAAAGCGGATCAGGCCATTACGACACATGGCGCATTGGTCAGTGATATGGAGTTGACCGTTCACAACTGGTGCGGTAAATTGGGGGCAAGAGTCGCTAACTTTATTGTTGGGCGATGGTTTGGTCTCTTCGGTATCTGTGTGCCGATTGTCATCATGATTGTGGCTTTGCGGATCATGCGGTTCCGCCCGGCATTTTTACGGAAGTCGGTACGTCTGACTTTGATTCTGATGATTCTTGGCTCCCTGACCTTGGGGCTGATTTTCGGCGAGGCCTGGAATATTTTCGGTTCAGGATTGGGTGGAGAGCACGGTATTGCAATCTCCCGTTGGCTCAGTTCATTGATTGGCTCGCTGGGAACTGGATTGGTGCTGTTGTTGGCCTTTATTATCTATGCAGTTTATATAAATCGCAATACTATTGGTTTCCTGAATCGTTTGGGGAAGGGAGTTGTGGATAATGGTAAAAAGCTGGGCGGGGCTTTGACTTCGACGGCTGCTGATCTGCTGACCCACGAAACAGACAAAGAGTCTCAGCCACGTGTAGAGCCATCTACTGAACCGTCTGCCAGTGTTGCAGAAAAAAAATCACCCGTTACTGGAACTGTCCCGACAGATGTGAATCCGAGTACTGCATTTGATCCCAATGAGGTTCATCCGGTACCCGGTTCTGCCTATCCGTTAAATGCAGGTTCGGACAGCCAACAGGTGGTAGAAAATGCTGCTCAACATACCGGAGCAATGGTTGATGAGTGTGGCTTTACGGTGTTGGCAGATCAACAGAATTCAGGAGCAATGGATCATACTGCTGATTACGATCAATCCCCAAGGATGATCGAGGTGCAGGATGATAATGGTTTTTGGATTCGGAAACCTGCAGAGGAGACTGAACCACAAACCGCATTCCAGTCGACCGAGTCGGGTGCAAATGTGTATCAGGATGATTGTGGATTTACCATCCAATATGCAGTTGGAGATGAACCTCAACCGGTAGATGTACCAACTGGAGTCTGGCCTGATCGTCCCAATGATGATACCCTGCCAACAGGTACTCCTGTAGATTATTCATCTTACGGAGCCTCGACGGATACACAACCTGTAACTTGGGAAAGTTCTCAACCTGTTCAGGATGAAACTCCATTTCAAACGGTCTGGCCTTCTTCGGAAGAGAGCGCTCCTCAGCCCTCAGAGAATCCGTTTAAACCTGATCCGATCCCTCCTTATGCTAACACGTATGGGGAGTCTGCCTCATATGTTCAGTCTGCACCAGAACAGGTTACAGAGACTGTTTCAGATGTGCCGTTGACAGCGAATACGGACTTTGTTGCAGCGGTCCCGGTCGATTCGGATGTAACCAGTATGCCGGGGATGGCGGTAAATCATCTTCCTGAGGATCGAAGCTTGACGCCTGAGGAGATTGAGAATGCACTATATGATCCGACACTTGAGCTGTCGCATTATCAGCGGCCGCCTCTTGAACTTTTGGAAGACCACACGGTCGAAGCGAGTGTCTCGAGTGAGGAGATTTATGAAAATCGCAACCGAATCAAGGCTACTCTTGAAAACTTTGGTATCAAGATCGATAAAGTGATGGCTACCGTCGGACCGACGGTGACTTTGTACGAAATCGTTCCTTCACCGGGAGTACGTATTTCGAAGATCAAAAATTTGGAGGATGATATTGCTTTGAGTCTGGCTGCGTTGGGAATTCGTATCATCGCGCCGATTCCGGGCAAAGGAACGATCGGTATCGAGGTCCCCAATAAGGACAAGAAGGTGGTCTCGATGTATTCGGTCATCAAATCGGCGAAATTCCAGGAATCTACGTATGATATTCCGGTGGCTTTGGGTAAGACGATCCAAAACGAAACTTTTGTGATCGATCTGGCCAAGATGCCACACCTGCTGGTGGCTGGCGCGACAGGACAAGGTAAATCGGTTGGATTGAATGCCTTGATTACCTCTTTGCTATACAAGAAACACCCTTCGGAATTGAAGTTGGTATTGGTCGACCCTAAGAAGGTCGAATTGACGTTGTACAGCAAATTGGAACGTCACTTCCTGGCCAAAATGGAGGGTGAAGATGAGGCAATCATTACCGATACGCACAAAGTGATCTATACGCTCAATTCGCTTTGTATCGAAATGGACAGACGATATGAGCTGTTGCGGAAGGCAGAGGTGCGTCATGTCAAGGAGTATAATGCAAAATTCAAGAATCGACGATTGAATCCGAATAAGGGACACCGTTATTTACCCTATATCGTGGTGATTATTGATGAGTTTGCCGACTTGATCATGACTGCAGGGCGTGAGATCGAGACGCCGATTGCGCGTATTGCTCAGTTGGCTCGTGCGGTGGGTATCCATTTGGTCATTGCGACACAACGACCGACTACCAATATTATTACCGGTGTGATTAAGGCCAACTTCCCGGCCCGTATTGCGTTCCGCGTGACCTCCATGGTCGATTCGCGTACGATCATCGATCAGCCGGGTGCCAATCAACTGATTGGTCGAGGCGATATGTTGGTATCAACGGGAAATGAGTTGACTCGTGTGCAGTGCGCCTTTGTCGATACTCCGGAAATAGAACGGATTACGGAATATATCAGTTATCAACAGGGACTCCCGTCCGTGTATGAATTGCCGGCCTATAGTCCGGATTCTGCAGATAGTGGCAGCTCGATATCGGGAAGTCGTACCGATTCGGCACAGTTTGATTCCAAATTCGAGGAGGTTGCACATTTTGTCGTGCAGAACCAACAGGGATCGACCTCTTCGATTCAGCGACGGTTTGCTTTGGGGTACAATCGTGCAGGACGTATCATGGATCAACTCGAGGAGGCTGGTATCGTAGGACGTGCCGAAGGAAGCAAACCTCGTGAAGTGTTGATCAAGGATGAGATCACATTGAACAATATTTTGCAGAGCCTGAGAAATTAAATAGTTTGGATATGGCTTTTTGTGTGAAAAATTGGCGACAGATTCTATTGGTTTTGTTGTTGGGATTAACCTGTAATTGGGTATCGGCCGATCCCAAATCCAAACAGTTGTTGGATGGTATGACGGCACGATTGGCAAGCTATAAAAGCTATGAAATCGCCTTTGATTTTTCCATGCAGGGAGCAGCCAATATAGCCGGTACGGTGGTGGTGAGTGGTAATCGCTACCGGGTAACGATGCCTGATCTTGAGATCTATTGTGACGGCAAAGTATGTCAGACGTATGTCCCGTCTAACAACGAAGTGACGATTGAATCTTTAGATCCGAACGGAAACAATTTTTTCGCCTATTTTATCCGTTTCTTGCGCTTGTACGATCAGGATTTCAATCACATCTATCGGGGAACGCAACTCCATGCCGGTAAAAATTTAGAAGTGGTACGCTTGACACCAAAGTCTTCAGACTCTGAATTCTCTTCAATACAGTTGGATTTGGATCCTACGACCAAGTTGCCGGTGAAAGCCAGTTTCACCATTCGGAACGAGTCAGATCCGATGGGAATATCAGTACGTAATTTGAAACCCAATGTTCCTGTCAGTGCGACGATGTTTACTTTCGATAGATCAAAACATGCGGGCGTTGAGGTGATCGATTTCCGGTAACATCCGGTAACCATGCGTTACTTCTCATGGCTTTTGCAAGATCGGGGTAAGTGCTGCCTTCATGAAAAGAACAAATGGAATGTAGGGTGGTCAGAGGTGTTCGTTTATAACGTAATAGCGTATGTTGGGCAGTACGAATGTATTTAAGGTGCTGGACGTGATTTAGATGACAGGATAGAGGTTCCATCATACATATAATAAAAGAGGCTGTATATGCATACAGCCTCTTTTATTGTAGTTGGTGATCTCTGTTATTATCGGATGCGATCGAGAGATCGTACTAATGCTTCATCTTTGGCAATGCGGCGACGGGCAATCCATACCGATACAATACTCAGCAGCAATAAACCGCTTTGCGAGAGCAGTACAAATTTGGGTTGAGCCATTCCCTCAATGAGTATATCGGTTTGTTGCAGGTAAATCAAAAGCCCTGCTGAAACAGCGAGCAGGATGATTTCGACAATGCAGAGCAGCATCTGTCTTTTCCGGTTTTTATACAGAAAGATCGTAGCAAACGGCAACAATGTGGTTACGGTTAACAGAATTCCGAACCAGGAGTGTGAGAGGACTTGGGTGATCAACCCGTTATTGGTCATGTCGGTTACATATATGCCCCATGCCGTTAAATCTGCATGCATATTGCTTATGTCACTGCTGGCTAAAGGAACGAACAGCAGGAGGCCGGTGAAAATCGTTGCTAATAATAGATATAGAGTTTGTACGCGTTGAATCATTTTTTAGTTTGCTTGAATCGTTTGAAAATATTGTGCGGAATAAAAGCAATAAGTTTTTAATTACAATCTACAATCCAATTGATTACATGGAAAATAGATCACGCTCAGCTGGGGCCGCAGGCTGACTTTTTGCCGAACTTTCGTTTTGGGCTGCTGACGTCTTAGAAGAGTCAACAGGCTGTGTCGTCCGTGCTTTGTGATTGGCAGCGGACATTGCAGAACGATTATTCGCAGTCGGTCGATTTGCAGTTGTAGCCGCATTGTTCTCGGAACTCTCTGTTATAGGAGCCTCTTTGGGTGCAGCCGGTTTTGTCGAGGTTTTGCTTGCTGTAGCTTGCTTGGCCGCTGTGGTGAACGGATCATTTCCCGTTGCTGTGGTGGTAGCAGTTTGCTCCAGCTTATTGGCCTCAACGGTTGTTGCAGATGAAGCGACAGAAAAGGCAGTTGGGGCCGTTTCCGCTGAATTTAAATTGTCGTGGCTTGAAGAACCTGAAAAAGCGTTTTCATCGATTTGATTAACGTTTTTTGCAGGGGCTTCGGTGCGTTGATTCTGGTTCGTTTGATTTTTATTATATTCGGTTGTTTCCTCCTTAGATTGCTGTGCATCACTGGATGCAGAGGCAGTCCCTCGATTCTTGTCGAATTTTCCACGACGGGACCGGTTTCGAGATGGACGTGAACCTTGTGACTCTTCGTTTGTGATCTCGGAAGCACTGCGAGCCTTTAAAGATGCGGGTGCAGAGTGATTGTCCCGATTCTTTGGGCTGTTATTTGTTTGGTTTGCGCGTGAGGAACTATTGTTTTCAGTTGTGTTATCGGGTGTCGGTTCGAGGCGTTCGTCAATCAGATAACGGTTGCGCTCACCCGAATTCCGGTTGATCAACTCTCCAATGAAACCTGCCAGGAAGAGTTGTACACCAATGATCACTGCTGTAATCGCAATGAAGAACAACGGTTGTTCGGTTACACCACGGATAGGCAACATGTGGGCCTGTTTGTAGAGCTTTTCAGCGATCAAGGCGATAGTTGTACCTCCACCGACTAAGAACATCAGTGTTCCGAGTCCGCCGAAAAAGTACATTGGGCTCTTGCCGAATTTGGACATGAACATGACCGTAATCAGATCCAGGTAACCCTTGATCATGCGTTCCCATCCGAATTTGGATTTTCCATATTTACGAGCTTGGTGATGAACTACCTTTTCACCAATGTTACGGAAGCCTGCGCTCTTCGCCAACAGCGGAATGAAACGGTGCATCTCACCGTAAACCTCGATGCTTTTGATCACTTTATTGCGATAGGCTTTCAGGCCGCAGTTGAAGTCATGTAGCTTGATCCCTGAAGCTAACCGTGCACAGAAGTTGAAAAATTTGCTCGGCAATGTTTTCCCCAGTGGGTCGTGACGACGTTTTTTCCATCCGCTGACCAGATCGTAGCGTTCGAGCTTGATCATACGATAAAGTTCGGGAATCTCGTCTGGAGAGTCTTGCAAGTCTGCATCCATGGTGATGACCACCTCTCCCCGGGCTGCTTCAAATCCGCAATAGAGAGCGGCCGATTTGCCGTAATTGCGGCGGAAACGGATGCCTCGGATGTTGGCATCACGACGTTGGAGCGAACGAACAATATTCCAGGAGTTGTCACTGCTGCCGTCATCAACGAAGATGATTTCATACGTGTAATTGTTGGCTTCCATTACACGACGAATCCACGCGTGCAGTTCGGGTAGAGACTCCTCTTCATTGTAGAGGGGAACTACTACAGAGATATTGATATTATAGGTTGTTGCCATTGGCTGAGGTATTATCTGTATTAGAATCGGGTTGTGCGGATGGTGGAGGTGTGACCGGCGGTCGTTTAACGAATGCCGAAATGAATACACCGATCATGCCGCCGTAAAGCAACATGCTGGCAGCACCGCTAATTGCCATAACGATTGGATTTTTCGTCATGCCGGTCTCCAACGCCATGTCAATATTTTGTTGATTGACCCCGCTCTCTTTTAATGTCGTTTGGATCAATTGGTCATAGTACACGGGGTCGATGTAGTTCTGCATGATAAATTGTCCGACACCAGCCAGCACTCCTGCGAAAAGCATCATCTTGAGAATAAAGGCCAAACTTTGCGGGTAGTAAAAACCGGTAGTATAATAGCGGGATACTTTGCGAGCATAAAAATAGATGAACAGAATCAGTGCTGCAAAGTTCAGCAATGCGGGTACATGATCCATGCTGTGGTTCATACGACCCAGGTAGCCGATTACCATGATCAGAATCAAGGTGAGTCCCAGATAGAATCCCCCGGTTGCAGCTTCACGCCAGACCAGTTTTTTAAGAGTGGCGTTTGCTGGGGTTTTATATGGTGGTTGTGGTGTCATGGGTACAAAAATTGAGAATTAAAAGATCAGTTCGCCGATTCCTTCACGGACAATTTCAGGTTCGTCACCGGTACAATCAACAATCGTTGTCGGCTCGATATGACCATAACCTCCATCAACGACAGCGTCGACACGGTCTCCGTATAGCTCGTAAAGCAAAGAGGGATCGGTGGTGTATTCGGTCTCGTTTTCGGGTGTCTTGACAGAGGCGGTCACCAAAGGGTACCCCAATGCCTCGACCAAAGTGACAGGAATACGGTTATCTGGAATACGAATGCCGATCGTTTTTTTACGTTCTAAGTATTTGTCTGGTACCTTGCTTGACGCATTGAGCAGAAAGGTAAAGGGACCGGGTAAGTTGCGTTTCATCAGTTTGAAAACGGGATTGTCCACTCGTGCGTAAGTGGCTATGCCGCTCAAATCTGCGCAAATAATCGAAAAATTGTTACCCTGTTTGCCGGTTAAAGCGCGTAACCTTTCGATGGCACGCGTGCTTCGCAACGAGCAGCCGAACGCATAGACACTGTCCGTGGGGTAGATGATTACGCCGTCACGTTGCAGGATGTCCACCACTTGGGTGATCGCTTTTTCGTTGGGATTTTCCGGATAGATTCTGATCAGCATGGGTGCAAGGTAATAACGGACCGAAGTTACCACAATTTGCTGAAATAAAAAAAGGGTAAGCTACTTATATCGCACCGCTACAACCGCCTACCCTTGCTGTCTTCCGACCCTGGGGGATTCAGCAGGAGCTGGTCGTATAAGACTTACCCGTCGCAAAGGTAGCTTTTTTTGGGGTAAATGCAAATCTCCTGAGTAAAATCATAGGGCATACAATTCCATGATGTAACTCTGGCGGTGGCAAGTGAAGGTGAAAAAAAGAATCGGGTAATGGGGTTGTATGTTGTTTGGAATGCTGTTTCTTGTTGTGACGATGCTGCAAAATATGACAGAGAGGCAAAAAAATACCTGAATGTGCGTCCATTTTTTGTTGGCCAACAATCAGAGTGTTATTTTTGTCTCCAACGGTTCTAAAATTTTAATGATTGAAATGATTAATAGAATGAGAAAAGCAGGTCTCGCACTGATTATGGCGTGGATGGCAATCGGTTTGTTTGGTTGCCAGAAAATGAAAGACGACATTGACAATCTGAAGAATCCGATCCCGACCGGTATCGTCGTGCTTCAAAATGAGATTGATGTTCAAAATGGCTCGGCCATTCAGATCCCTTTTCGGATCAATCCGTCGAATTATGTGCCCAAAGTAGAGGATATTACTTTAGATGTGGTCTCTTCGCAAATCACACGAGCTTCGTATGGTTCGTCCATCCCGGAACTTACTTTGACCGGTATTCAGCCAGATAAAAATGCACAGGGAGAGACCATTGACGGACAATGGTTAGCAACGGTAGAGGCGGCCGAAGGTGCCTATTATGCTGATGCCAAGATTGCGCTGATTTTAACCTATACGGATGCGCGTGGAGAAAAGGTGCAAATGACCTCTTCTTCGGTATCTGTGCTCAACAGTTATGTGAAACTGACGGATAAAATGGTTGTTCTGAACGGCCCGTCGTCATGCACCTATATGAGCACTACCACGAGTATGCCGATTACGGTTTCAACGCAGTTAGTGGCTCAACCGATCTCGGAAGGCAGTTCTACACTGTTTGATATGGGAACTGTTGCAGTGAAGGAGGCTGAACTGACGGGCGATAAGGCCGATCAGTTTACGCTGACTCCTGATGAGTCGGGCATGAAATGGAGCATCACGCCAAATAGTGCCGCATTGGAGTTCGATGAAGGAGCTCAATATGTACCGGTTACTTTAGCTGTAAAATTGTTGGATCGAATTGGCAATAATGAGGTGACCGTTACGAAAACCATCCGTTTTTTCAAAACAGAATATACGGCACCGGATGTTGTGGAGTATAAACTTTCGGAATGGCCGGTAGACCGGAGACAGAATTTACCATTAGGGGATTATTTAGCTCAAATTGGCGTTACAGCTGAGCTGTTTACCCGGCATAATGAAGGTGAATATCTGCCAATCGTCGTGCAACGAAATTTTAGCGTTAAAAATTCTGCTGGAGCGGATGCTTCTTCGTCGTATCGGGCTATTTTTCAAGTGAAAAATACAATTCCCGATGAAAATCCAGATGCGGTTTCGAACGAGATCATTGCTCCAGAAACCAGTTATCTGCAACAACGTTTCTATTCGCTGCCGTTAGAGGGTGAGTATATGTTATGGCTCACTTTCCAGTATTCGACCGTCGAGAGTATCACTAGCTCATATCCTCAGCCAACGATTCAGGCGACCATTAAAGTTCCTGTACGCATTGTACCCTAGTACAACCGGAGTTTGATATTATAGAGAGCAACTCACCAATCCGAGTTGCTCTCTTTTTTATATTCACAGGATGGAATCTTTCCCAAATATCCAATCCTCAAGAAAGAAAATTGATATTACGATCAGCCTCTTTTTATATCCCATCAGATCAATGTCTGTTTACCTGTTCAAAGGGATAGAGGTAATTTTATTACTTTTGTGCAGGTTTGTGGTTTTTATTGAGATAAATGGAATTTGCGAGCCTTTGGCGATTGAGGATATGGGATCCGGAATCGGGCGTAAAATTATATTTATCGGTGCAACAGACCGAAACGGTTAAATAACGAAAAATGGCAAAAAACGAACATAGTGTTTCTTCGCAGAAACGGTTACGACGTTTGGGATGGATAGGTTTAGGCGTGCTGGGCTTGATTGTATTGGCGATGATTCCCGGCTATCGGCTGTGGGAGTATTATTGTGGCCGTGCAGTTGAGTCCAATGCAGTTCTTACGCTTCCTACTGGCAGTAATTTCCGGGCGTTGGTTGACTCTCTCGAGTCGACAGCTGTTTTGCACAACCCGAAACGCTTTGAAAAGTGGGCCCATTCCCGAGATCTGGACTCGTCGGTACATCCGGGACGTTATCGCTTGGATGCAGGTATGAGTTACTCTTCATTGATTAATATGCTGAAGAGCGGACGCCAGACTCCGGTGAGAGTGACCTTCAATAATCTGCGTACACCTGCAAGGTTGGCAGGAGTTTTGTCTCGTAAATTAGAGCCGGATTCGTTGGCATGGGTTCATGCTTTGATGTCCGATTCCTTAGCCAAACAATACGGACTTTCGGCTCAAACCCTGTTTACGCTATTTATTCCCAATACATACGAGTTTTATTGGAATACGACTCCCGATGCTTTTTTACAACGGATGAAAAAGGAGACGGATCGCTTTTGGTCCTCTCGCGAGGCAAAGTTGGCCCGTTGTGGTTTGAGCCGCGAGGAGGTGTACACATTGGCCTCGATCGTTTACGAGGAGACGAAACGTACGGCTGAGATGCCACGTGTTGCTGGTGTATATATCAATCGGTTGCGTCGCGGAATGCCTTTGCAGGCCGATCCGACCGTAAAGTATGCGGTAGGTGATTTTTCGTTAAGACGGGTATTGCACCGCCATTTGGAGGTCGATTCTCCGTACAATACCTATAAATATCCCGGATTGCCTCCCGGTCCGATCTGTATGCCGTCGATTGATGCGATCGATGCTGTCCTTAATTATGAGGATCACGATTACCTCTATTTTTGTGCAAAAGCAGATCTCTCTGGAGAGCATGTGTTTGCCCATACGTTGAATGAACACAATCGTAATGCGCAGGCCTATGCCAGAGCCTTGAATCGTCGTGGAATTCGATAAAATTCAATTCATGGTATATTGCCAATATCGAGGGAAAGTGATTAGGAGACAAGACGCTTTTGTTATATTCAGATTGTCTGTCGATTTTTATAATTTAACGGATCAAAGCCAAGCCTTTTCTGTTTATCATATTAGTGGTGCTTTTTCAAACTAACAAAAAGCAATCTTTATCGATTGTTCAGTTTTGGCTTTTATCACGTTTGAACTAATCTGATTTACATAACTGATACATTGAGGGAAAGGAGTTGCAGTATTGCTGCAGCTCCTTTTCTATTTGGCTTGTTAGCGTTTGGATCGTCGTGTTTATAGATAGCATGTTCCGGTTACATGTCAAACACTAGGCGGATCGGCCGTCTTTGATTGAAGTCATTATCTGTGGGGATGAAAGGAGGATGATTTAGCCATTTATGGGGATTTACGGGGCCGGATGGCTCCTCTACTTTTGCTCTGTCAAAAAAGAGAAGCAAGTTGAAAAAAATCCCACTCTTAATGGTGTTGTGCTGTATGGCGTTATCGATCTTTCCGGTATACGCTCGACAGTTAGATGATTCGACCGATTGTTTGTTGTCGGTTCGAGTGCTGAATGGGAAAAACGGCGAACCTGTCGATTTTGCGGTAGTAGTTTTGATCGCACAGGCCGGTGAGCGTGTTTTTACTGAAAGCACGGGCTTGGATGGTGTCTGTCATTTTAAGCGCCTTACGTCTGGATCATACAAATTGCAAGTTGTCTTTCTTGGTTATAAGCCCTATGTACATACCATTGTCGTCGAGGACGATTCTTCCTATACCATTCGGCTTGATCCTCAAGCGGTCGATTTGGATGAGGTGGTAGTGACAGCTTTGGAATCGCAAGGAATGACCAGTTCGTCGAAAATCGATCGGCAAGCGATGGAGCATCTGCAGCCGTCGAGTTTTTCAGATTTAGTGTCGTTGCTGCCGGGTGAACGGACAACCAAACCGATGATGGGGGCTGCTAATCTGATCCGTCTGCGTGAAGCGGGGGGAGGTATCAACGCTAGCGGTAATAGTACTGATTATGACATTTCATCGTTAGGTACTTCGTTTTTGATGGATGGTGTGCCCATCAGTACGAAAGCCAATCTCTCTTACCTGGCAGGTAACAGCGATTATGATATTGCGGATCGCAATACGACAGGTCGCGGATTGGATATGCGTACGATTTCGACCGATGACATTGAAAAGGTTGAAGTGGTGCGCGGTATCCCTTCGGTGGAGTATGGTGATTTGACCAGCGGATTGATCAAAATCGATCGGCGTAAAGGTGGCAATCAACTCAATGCCCGTTTCAAGGCGGATGCTTATGGCAAATTGGCCTATGTAGGTAAGGGATTCGAATGGCAAGAGCGTCATCTAACTCTCAATACTGGAATTGACTTCTTGGATTCCAGAGTTGACCCCCGCAATACATTGGAAAATTACAAACGTTTCAACGCCTCGGTGCGACTCTCCAAAGAGTGGCATTACGGGTCAGGTAAACTGTCATACGGCACCAGTCTTGATTATGGCGGATCGTTTGATAACATGAAGATTGACCCCGAGATCAACTATCACAAAGAGGATAGTTATAAATCGAGTTATAATCGTTATGCGCTGGCCAATAATTTGACATGGGAAAGTTCCCGGCATCGGTTTTTCCGCTCTGTGGAGTTGAATACCTCCATCAGTTTACAAAGCGATAAGATTGACAGAACCCGTTATGTCTCGCTGTCAGGCACGCAGGCGACACCTCCTTTGTCGGATCAGGAGGGGGTACATGATGGTAGTTGGTTGCCGGCACAATATGTGGCTACCGGTGGGGTAGAGAGTTTGCCATTCTATGCATATACCAAACTGGTGGCTCGTTTTGGAGTGGAGGGTAATCGTGCAAAACACGATTGGATGGTTGGTGCCGATTGGCAGATGAATAAAAATTACGGCCGGGGACAAATTTATGATCCGCTGTTGCCGATTTCGCCGGGACTGACCACCCGCCCAAGACCTTATTACGATATCCCGGCAGGACATGACTTTGCGTTGTTTTTTGAGGATCGCAGTACGGTGACTGTGGGACGCAACCGGTTTGAAGTTCAGGCAGGTCTTCGGGCATCGACACTGTTGAATATATCGGGAAAGTATGATCTGCGGGGAAAATTCTTTTTCGATCCGCGGGTGAATTTGCGGTGGAGTTTTCCGCAGGTTATGGTAGCGGGACGTCCGCTCAAGTTTGAGATCGGAGGGGGAGTAGGGTGGCATACGATGACACCGTCTTTGAGTTATCTCTATCCCGATCCGATCTATTACGATTGGTTGCAGTTGAATTACTATCATCCCAATCCGGAGTATCGTCGGTTGAATCTGAAGACCTATGTGGTCGATCCGACCAATTATCATTTGCAGGCGGCTCGAAACTTCAAATGGGAGATACGGGGCGATATTACCTTCGGTGAAAATCGTTTGAGCGTGACCTACTTCCGGGAGGATATGCACAACGGGTACCGCTCAGCCCTGCAATATCAGGTGATGAACTATCGTGCATACGATGCCAGCGGGATCGATCAGAGTACCCTGACCGCTCCTCCATCGCTCGAGAATCTGCCCTATCAAGAGATTACGGCATTCGGTACCTATGGAACAACAGCCAATGGTACGCGATTGTTCAAAGAGGGCATTGAGTATCAGTTTGTCAGCAAACGTATTCCGGCTTTGCGTACCCGTATTACGATCGACGGGGCCTGGTTCCGTACGCTGTATAGTGACAGTGAACCCTATTGGTATCGCAAAACGGTGACAATCAACGGGCAGTATTTGCCCTATCTGGGACATTACAACGATCCGAATGGATATTGGCGACGGTCGTTCAATACCCGCTTCATGTTCGATACCTATCTGCCCAAACTCAAACTCGGATTTTCAGCTTCAATCGAGTGTATGTGGCTCTATCGGCAACGTTCGTTGCGGCAATATGGCATCCCGTACGAGTATGTGGGGCTGGATGGAGTGATCCGACCTTTCGACGAGGAGACGGCTCGTGAGGATCCCTATCTGCAGCATTTGATTATCACCTATTCGGAGACCAATTACAAAGAGATGGTACGTGAGCCGCTGAATATCGGCATGAACCTGAAGGTTACCAAGAAACTGTATAAGGATAGAATTCAATTGGCTCTGTTTGTCGATCAGCTTTTCTCCTATTGGAGGGAGTATAAAGGGGCCAACGGGGTGACGGTTCGCCAGACTGGAAATACGCCCTATTTCGGTATGGAGATCAATTTTAATCTGTAAACAGTCAAGTGATGATAACCAAAATAGTGTCAACCAAATAAAATAGAATTATGAAAACAATGACCCGTGTTTTAGGATTATTGCTGTTTGTATTGGCAGCGCTAACCCTGTCGTCCTGCCAAAAAGAGAACCAGGGCCTCCCTACGAGTAACGTGACATGGAATCTGACCCTGCCCGAGAGTGCCAGTGACGGAACTGTTTCCGAGACAAAGGCGGTGTTTACTAATATGAACACAGGAACGACCTACAATGCAACTGTGGGTTCTGCGACCAAAGCGACGGTAGTTAGTGTTTCGGCTACTGTGCCGGAAGGACTTTATAATATTAGTGTGGAGGGTAAAGTGACCTATACGGCTGATGATGGCAACGCCTTGACGACTGGTTTCCGGGCTTATAAAGAGTCGGTAACCATTTCTGGTGAGACTGTTGCATTGCCGGAGACGCAGGCGTCATTTTACAACCCGTCGAATGGATTTGTGATTTCAGAGGTCTATTTTGCGGGCTCCTCTACGGCTACGGGTGATCAGTATATGGATGATCAGTACATTAAGATCTGCAACAATTCGGATCAGGTACTTTATGCTGACAGTCTGGCTATTCTGCTTTCGGAATTCAACCCTCAACTCAAACGTGAATATCGTCCTGATATCATGAAGGATTATTTTTCAGTGAATACCGTATTGATGATTCCGGGTAGCGGTAAAGATCATCCAGTACAACCTGGTGCAGAGCTGGTGATTGCCATGAATGGAATCAACCACAAAGAGTACAATCCGACCTCTCCTGATCTGTCAAAAGCGGATTTTGAGGTGTATGACTATACCGGAGGTGATCAGTATCCCGATGTGGATGGAACAACTGTGCCGAATGTCGAAATTTGGACTACTTTTTCGGCGACCGTAACCGCGTTGCATGTCAATGGTTTGCAGACTTGGGCGCTGGCTCGTATGGAGGGAACCAAAGATGAATTTTTGACTAACAATGCCTATACGGCAGAGTACACTTTTACGTTTGGGGAACATTCGTTCGAGATGTCAACCGACTGCTTCAAAGTGCCTAATGCATGGATTGTCGATGCCGTGAATGGCTCGACTCCTGATGGACATGAATGGCTGGTGATTGATGCTTCGTTGGATGCCGGTTATACCTGGTGTGCCGAATATTTGGGTGACAAAAACCGGTATAATACGGCTGCAGTTCGTAAAAAAGCTGCAAATGGGAAACTTCAGGATACCAACAATTCAACCAACGACTTCACTCCGCATGCAACACCGTCTTTGTTGTAATTTGCCAAAACTGCTTTAGATGTTTTTTCGGTGTGTATGCATATGGATCGGTATTTGTGCCGCCATCGCCGCACAGGGAATGCAGCGAGACAGCTCGTCGCGGGCCATCGGCCTGGACGAGCGTCTCTCGCCTGTGGCTTTATTTCGTACATCCCTATTTGATAACCCGGCTTCGCAGGTGTACCGGTACAACACCTCCTTGACCCAAATCGGACTGTCGGGCGTTTACAACCAGCAGCAGGAGGCTGTGGTGATGCAGCAGGGACGTGGCAATCGCTTTGCGGCATTCGATGCCGACTCTTATGTGAAACGGAACGGCAATACGGTTTGGGGCTCAGCGGGGTATCGGGTAGGACGCACCATGCATACGGTGTGGAATGAGAATGCCGATTATGAGCTGTTGTACCCCTATGTTTGGGCCGATTCTGTCGGAGGAAACCTGAATTCAGAACGCTATACGTTTACCGGAGGTTATGGTCGTCAATTTGGCCGGGTTGCCTGGGGAATTTATGCCGATTACCGTGCAGAAATCGAGTATCGCAAAACCGATCCCCGACCCCGTAATGTGGTCTCGGATCTGAACCTTTCGACGGGTGCAATGCTGGCTCTGGGAAGACGCTATTTGGTAGGACTCTCTGCCGACTTGCAAATCTACCGTCAGGAGAGCAGTATGCGTTTTTTTGCGGTGTTGGGAGGCCCAAAGATGTACCAAATGTTGGGACTGGGGATGTACAGTACCCGGTTTTCCGTCGGTGGGGACAGCCAGTCGCTCTTTTTTAAGGGGCGTAGTTATGGCGTGGGGATGAATCTTCTCTCCCGGGATGGCCGAGGCGCCTTTTTAACCGTCCATTACCGGAATTGGGCTGTACGACGTATTTTGGAAAATTATCAGAATCTTCCTTTGACCCGATTGGTCGATAACGAGCTGAAAGGTACGGTAGGATGGCTCGGACAGCACGGTCAACACCATTGGGGCGTGAAACTGTCGGGCTTTTATGCGGAGCGAACCGGTACCGAGTATATCTATGGCGATGCTTCGGGTAGTGAGAATTATCCTCGGTTAGGGTCGGTCGAACAGTACAGCAACAGCCGTGTCGAAGGGAAAATTGCTGCTGTATGGGGCTTTGAAACGGTACGCGGATGGTCCTTTTATCTGGAGCCCTCCGGAGGTTACTACCGTTTTGAATCGGGTTACCTGAATCCTCAACGTAGTTTGATATTCGATAAGATGGGGGCAGGTTTGCAGGCATCTCTGTTCAAAAAAATCCGTCGTTCGACGTTACGTTTAGGAGGATCGGCGGATCGGATGGTGAATCGCTTTGCTACGATGCGTCTTGACGGTTTGGAGATGACCAGCTCGATTGGCGAAATGATGCAGCAAAATTTTGACCACCTGCGTGCTGATGTAACCTGGTGCGGAGTCTTGTTGCGTTGGGAGTATCTTTTTGAACGCACTGCACTTTCGTTTTACATTCAAGGCGATTGGCAGCGTGGAATGTACAGTGACGGCAATCGATCCGAATATGCGCGGATCGTTTGTGGCGTCGCCTTTTAATCAATTACAGAACAGCAAAAAATTATGGAAAATGTCATAGAGTGTCGTAATCTGACGCACTATTACGGCAATCGGATGATTTATGAAAATCTCAGTTTTACGGTTCCGCGAGGGCGTATTCTCGGCCTGTTGGGAAAAAACGGCACCGGCAAAACGACAACCATCAATATTCTGAGCGGTTATTTGCAACCTCGTTCCGGAGAGTGTCTGATCTTCGGCGAAAATATTCAGCAGATGAATCCGGTAACCCGTCAGCGGATCGGTCTTCTGATCGAGGGCCATGTTCAGTATGCTTTCATGAATGTGGAGGAGATCGAACACTACTATTCGGCCTTTTATCCCAATTGGAATCGGGATGCCTATTACGGGCTGGTCCGAAAATTGAAAATTGCGCCTCGGCAACGTATTGCTCGGATGTCGTGTGGTCAACGTTCTCAGGTGGCTTTGGGCCTGATCCTGGCGCAGAATGCCGAGTTGCTGGTGCTCGATGACTTTTCGATGGGACTGGATCCCGGATACCGTCGCCTGTTCATCGATTACCTGCGTGAGTATGCCAAGGCCGAGTCCAAAACCATCTTCCTGACCTCGCACATCATTCAGGATATGGAGCGGTTGATCGATGACTGCATCATCATGGATTATGGGTCGATCCTGATCCAGCAACCTGTTCAACAACTGTTGAAGACCTTCCGACGCTACACTTTTCGAATAGAGGGAACGATTCCCGAAATTTTGCCGGAAGATGCGACTCTCTACCACAGTGCGGTGATTCGTGATTGTGGCGAAACCTACTCTTTCGAGGATGCCGAATATATCTCATGCTGGTTGCGACGCAACGGTATTGCCTATAAAGAGTTGAAAGCGGAGTCTCTGAATCTGGAGGATGCTTTTATTGGATTGACCGGAAAATATTAATATTTATTGGATTTTCATCGAGAAAAATGAAAAAGGCGATCTTTTATAAAGAGTGGATCAAGACACGCCGTTATACCCTGTTGGCGTTGATCCTCTCGCTGGTATTTGTGGGGTACGCCCTGTTACAGTTGCAACGGGTGATCGGATTCAAAGGTGTTGGACATCTTTGGGAGATCCTGCTTTCACGTGATACGGTATTTATTGAAGTGTTGACCTATGTGCCGTTGGCGATCGGAGTGTTGATGGCGGTGGTGCAGTTTGTCCCGGAGATGCAGCAGAAACGACTCAAACTGACGTTGCATTTGCCTTTTCCCCAACGTCGCATGGTAACCTTAATGCTGAGTTCCGGCCTGGTACAGGTATTGGGTATTTTTCTGCTGAACTATGCCGTGTTGTGGATCTATCTGCAATCCATTTTGGCTCCGGAGTTGGTTTCCCGGATCTTGTTGACGGCACTGCCCTGGTACTTATGCGGCTTGACGGGCTATCTGCTGGCAGCGTGGATCTGTCTGGAACCGACCTGGTACAGACGTATTGTCAATCTGCTTATTGCGGCTGGGGTGATCCGCATTTTCTATCTCGGCACGACACCGGAAGCCTATAACTGTTTTTTGATCGGTCTGGCGCTTTATGTCGTGGTGATCGTGCTGTTGCCACAACTTTCGGTCGCACGTTTCAAGCAAGGGTGTCAGGATTGATCTGTCTCCTTGAAGCTGAACAGAATCGACAGTTTTTCTGATTAACACATTCGAAATATGATACGATTTAGCAAAATAATACTTTTTTTTACGGCGGTGGTGTTGATGGCTTGGCTGCTGCCGTGGGGTTATCACTTCGTTACGGTGCGTCCGGACAGTGGCCCTTTTACTTTGTATAGCTGTATGACCGATGGGTTTGTGATGCGTGATTATCGTGATGGCAATCCAATCTGTTACGATGAAACAGGTCGAACCTATTCGGAACGTGAGTTCGATAGTGTCTTGCCACTGTTTTATTACCGGCAGTTGCTTGCCGATGGACGTCAACCCGATACGTTGCGGGGAGTGGCACTTACGCCTCAAGTAGTCTCTTTACAGAGCTTTATGTTTCGCAGCTATCCTTCTGATCTCAATAAGGTGAAACCCAAACTCTATCCGCTGTTGGAGGCGATGTCGGGACGGGTGGATCTGCAAATGCCACCGGATGTATTCCGTATGGGTGAGCGTATTGAGTTTATCGATATGGCGACTAATCGAGTGGATGAATCCAAAAGTGAACGTTTTACCCAAGCTCTATTGGTCAAAGGCTTCTCTTTCCCCGCGACCTATGTGCAGGGAAATCCGACCACACGCAAAGAATACGATGAGGGTTATATGCTTCTCGACCGCGATGGAAAGTTGTTTCATCTGAAGCAGCTACGTGGAAGACCTTATGTACGTTATGTCGAATTACCCGACAGTGTACGGATTACCGATATTTTCGTTACAGAATTTTCGAATCGTCGCAGCTATGCCTTTTTGTCGGATTCGGCTCATCGGATGTATCTGTTGACTAATCCTGGATATGAACTGAAGCAATTGCCGATTGATCATTTTGATCCCCGTACGGAAGAGATCATGATCATTGCCGATCTGTTCCATTGGACGGTTTGTGTGTCGGGTGATAGAGGAACACGCTATTATGCTGTGGATGCCAATGACTATTCGCTATGCGGAACATTGTCGGATCCGAGTGAGGTGCGTTGGACCGAAAAGGTGGCAAAGTGGGTGTTCCCGTTTGAGTTGTCATTTACTTCGTATGACGATGAATATGTCTATCCCCGGTTGACAAACTTTTCAGTATCTGCTTTGGTGTTAAACCTGTTGTTGGCCGGTATCTATCTGCTTGTGCTCAGACGTCAGATGAGATATACAGTTATTCCGGCTTGCGGAGTGGTGATATTGGGCCTCTACCTCTTTATTCCGTTGCTTGTGCTCAGACGATAATTTACTTATACTGTTTGAACTGAATATATAGCAGGGAAGGATTACTCTATACGATAATCAATAAGGCAGAGCAGGGAGTTAAACGGATTCCCTGCTCTTGTTGTTTAGTGATGACGTGTGTTGAGAGATTAGGTTTATTGAGTTACTGAATGTGGAAAAATGGTGTGAATGTGTATCGAGAGGTAGAGTACAGGCTTGTGTTGTCGTCTTGATAGAGTTGTTTTGAGCTTACAACTGTTGGGATGTAGTGGATCTTCTGTGGAGAACAATGAGCACCCCAAGAGTTGGAACCCTAGGTTTAAAAAGAGCTTTGTTCAGCGTAATAGTTGAGGAGCAGGGATGTCTTTAGTAGTCGATTTGGTGTATCATAGCTATAATGTTTGAAGGTGATGTGTTTGTTCATAGAGGGGATATGTAATGATAAATTTTTAGGATCAGACATAATGAACGAGGGACAGATCCTGCAAAATCTGCCCCTCTTGACGGCCGAAGCCGAACTTGAAACTGAGTGTTACTTGAACTGATAAAAGAAGATACGAACAATCGAAACGCTAACTAACTAATTTACCAAACCTAAAATCAATGTATTATGTTTATATAGCTTTTATGTGAAGATCAAAAAGAGAACGGGAATTAAGATTCCTGCTAAGAATTCAACACCTCCTCGGCCCCAAAAGCCTTTGACTCCTTTTACCATGAAAAGGCCGGTCAACGTGATAACGACTAACGAGAAAGCGAAAATATCCGAAAAAGCGGTCCACCAGTGTCCGGGATTGTAGTGCAGTCGATTCAGACTGCTCCAGATCGGTCGGCGACGTATCGATTCATACAAGACTTCACCGGTATCCGTGTTCACCATCAAAGAAGAACCTCCTTTGAGAAATACTTTCATCTGTGAGTCCGCAGGGAAGTAATGCTTCGTGTAGTTGTCGGCTTCATTCAACGGTCCGAGAATCGACAGTACAAAATCTTTATTCCAATCGGCTTGCGATTTAGGAAGATCTTGAAGCGTGAACTCTTTGCGTGTAATGTCGTATTCAGCGTTGAAGTCGCGTTTGTGGTTGAGCAAAAAGCCTGAAATTGCATAGATCAAAACCACTCCTGCGAAAAAGAAAGACAACTCGCGATGAATCGTACGACTCCATTTTCGGAATTCAGAACCGAATTTCTTGACTTGCATCGGCTAAAGAATTTCGTAATTGTCGGCAGTAATGCTGTAAAAGGAGAGATAGTCTTTCCCTTCGTTGGCTTTGCGTTCTGCAATCCGTTTGCGGAAATTGGCAATCCGCTCTTCAATGCTCCCTGCAGGAGCCTCTCCGCGGGCTTTCTGATCGCTTTCACATCCTGCTCCTCCTTCACCGTGCCGCTCGGTAACTTGAGCCTTGATCTGAGATTCCCATTGGTTCAGGAATGCCTCATCAATACGCTCTTCCTGTACGGTGCCTTGAATCCGTACCAAACTGTTTACTGTCTCCGGTGAAAAACTGCCTATTTTTTGTCCGGCATCGATACGGATGGTTTGGGTGTCGTCGCTCCCCATCAAGAAAATTTTACCGCCTCCGTGTTGGCAAATGTGGGTGCAAACTCCCTCCAGAACGACAGTCTGTCCAACCAGTTTGTCGGCATTTTTCAGCACGCTATCCACCTCCATGCCCTTATTTTGGGCAGCTGCTGTGGTTGTTTTGGAATTTGATGAACTTGATCCGCAGCTGACGGCTGTACCACCCAAAAAAGCTGAAATAGCGAGTATGGCTAAAAAGTGTTTTTTCATGACGTTATGTTGTTTTAATAATTGCGTAGTTTGAAGAACGACCTCCTGCCGGGCGTACCCGACAGGAGCCATCGTTCGTTTATGGTTTTTGGCTTACGAGGACAAAAGTAGAGGGAAGCCAGTGGAGCTGCAATCCCAACATGTAATGAAAAAAGTGATCAGAATCCCTATTTGTGGCGATAGGTGTATTTAATATATAGGAGTAGTTTTGCACTGTATTTGAATTGAGCTATTTGAGAAAAAAGTGAGGTAGGTGATGCTAAAGAGGTGTCCTGTCGCAGACGGTGGCTCAATTTTAAAGTGAAGGGGATTCGAAACTTGGAAATGCAAATGAATACCACCTCAAATAAAAGGTTCGGAATATATCGAATTGGAAAAGATGAAACAGCACGATGAAGAGGAAGGTGTGATTGCCCGTTCCGATAATTTATCCCATATTTGTGAAAAACATAAACCGATGAAACAGCTCCTCCTTTCGGGCAATATGAAAATGTCCGACCTGATCCAGGCCAACTATGCCCTATTGACGGTACTGCCCCGTTTCGGTATTCATTTGGGTTTTGGCGACCGCAGTGTTGCTGATGTGTGTCGAGCGCAAGGGGTATCGCTGGAACTGTTCCTGATGATTTGCAGCATCTATACTTTCGATGATTATTTGCCCGATGCAGAGCGGTTCGAAGGTATTGATGTCGAAGATATCGTGCTCTATCTCCACAACTCCCACCGGTATTATTTGGAAGAACGTATTCCTGAAATTTGGGAAAATCTCTCTTCGTTAGAGGAAGGTGTTTCTGAGGAGACTCCATCTATTCGAATCCTTGACCGGTTTTTCAACGAGTATCGGCGTGAAGTTGAGGCCCATTTTGCTTACGAAGAGCAGACGGTCTTTCCCTATATTCGGGGACTGGTGCACGACGAACATACAGAAGGATACAGCATTGAACAATTCGAAGAGAACCATAGCAATATCGAGGATACGCTCGAGGATCTGAAAAATATTCTGATCAAATATCTGCCCAGTGACGTGTCGGCACGACGGTTGAATCGGGCGTTGTTCAATGTTTTTCTGTTAGAGGACGATCTGGGACGCCATACGTTGATTGAAAATAAAGTTTTGGTTCCCTTTGTGATGCAATTGGAGAAGAGTCATGGCAGATAATGGACGACATCGGATTCTGTTGATTGAGCCTTCGGCAATTGTGGCCCGAGGACTCCGAGAGATCTTGGCTGAGCACTCCGAATTTGAGGTGGTCGATACACTGCCAGACTGGGGCCGGTATGGTGAACGGTTGACGGTGCTGGCCCCCGATGCAGTGGTGGTTGACCCTTGTCTTTTCGACTTCCAAAAACGCAATACGGTTCGTTCGTTGTTGCCGGATCTGCACCAGACGGCATTGGTCGCCATATTAACCGGAGGTGTATTGGATGATGAGCTGTTGAAACAGTACGATGGGGCTTTTTATCTGTATGATGAGCCTACGCAGATCGTGCGCAAATTACGCAAAGCACTTGAGAACAGACATGCCCAGCCGATGGGGACCGAGAGTTACGAGTTGTCGGAGCGTGAAAAAGAGATTTTGGTGGCAGTAGCCCGTGGATTGACCAACAAAGAGATTGCCGATCAATATTATATTTCGATCCATACAGTAATCTCGCACCGCAAGAATATCGCCCGTAAAACCGGAATCAAGTCGGTGTCAGGGTTGACAGTCTATGCTTTGTTGAATCACATGATCGACCAGCAGGATATCGAATAGAAACTAAAAAATAGTGATATATCTATGAAAAGCGGCTCTTCCTTAAGAGTCGCTTTTGTTGTCTAATTTTTCGAGTGGAGTATTATTGTGGTAAGGAGAAAGTTTGACTCAATTTTTGTGTCGCCAGTTTTTTTACTGACATGCAATGGCATATCTCGAGCGATGCAAAAAAATCAGCGGTCATCTCGGAATTCCCCGTTTGCACATGGATTGCTATTATACGAAGCTCCAAAGCAACATCAAGTTCAGTACGGTAACTACGATCCCGATCGTGTAGAGCAGGTATTTCGTAAAGGTGGAGTTGCGGAATTTGCCCATGACCTTTTCCGATGAGGTGAGATATACTTGCGTGAAGACCGTAATGGGGAGTTGTATGCTCAGTGCCATTTGCGAGTAGATCAGCCCTTTGAAGGGATCGGAGATCAGAATAATGATCAAAAAGGCAACAATCAACGAGAGTATGACACCGGTACGTGAGTGTGTGTCCTTGATGTCGTAAGGTTCTTTGAACATTCCGGCAAAGATGGAACCGGCAGCCATTCCGGAGGTGATGGTTGAGGCAATGCCGGCAAATAGCAGGGCAACGGCAAAAATGATCGTTGCATTACTGCCCAATAACGGTTGTAATAGGGAGTCGGCCTGTTGCAGTTCCGATACTGGTGTGCCCGAAACGAAAAATGTCGAAGCGGCCAACAGAATCATGGCGCTGTTGATTGCCCACCCGATAACCATCGAGAGAATGGTATCCACATATTCATAGCGGAGCTGTTTTTTGATCACTTTGTCGTCGCTCAAATTCCATTGACGGCTTTGGATCACCTCCGAGTGGAGAAAAAGGTTGTGGGGCATGACCACAGCACCCAGAACGCTCATGATGATTACGATCGAGCCTTGAGGAAATGAGGGTGTGACCCATGCTTTGGTAGCTGCTGGCCAGTCAATTGTAACTAAAGAGAGTTCGTAGATAAATGAAAGTCCGATGATTGATACGAATGCGATAATCCACTTCTCGATCAGACGGTAGCTGTTGGTAAAGAGCATGATCAGGACAAAGATCAGTACCAGCAGGGCTCCAATTCGTACCGGAATTCCGAATAGCATTTGCAGCGCGATGGCCCCTCCCAAAATCTCAGCCAGCGAGGTGGAGATCGATGCAAGCATGGCCGAGCCGAGCACGGTTTTCGAGGCTGTAGGAGGTAAATAGGTAGCTGCAGCCTCCGAAAGGCAGAGTCCGGTGGCGATCCCCAGATGGGCAACGTTGTGTTGCAACAGGATCAGCATGATAGTCGAAAGGGTAACCATCCAGAGCAGGGCATAACCGTAATCGGCACCTGCCGCAAGATTGGAGGCCCAGTTGCCGGGATCGATAAACCCGACCGTTACGAGCAGTCCCGGTCCGATGTATTTTAGGATTTCGAGTCCTCCTTGTGTCGGATGATGTCCCTCACGGGTGAATTTGGAACGTATGGTTTTCAGAAGGCCCATATGTGTGAAAATAGTGGCTACGTAATTTGAAATTTGATTCTTAGGTTGCGAATTTAAACAGCTTTGGCTGAATTCCAATTTTTTATTGAGAGAACGGTAAATTCGAAACCGTTATACCTTACGAAAGGTGTAAGTTAGTACGGCGAGAGGAACTGGAGCCGATAGTAAAAGTGTATTTTGCCGAGCTTGAATTGTCAGGAGATCGGTGTATGCAATCTCTGAAAGGGAAAAGAAAATTATTCGCGAAAACGAATTTGACAGTTATCGAGGCTGTCGATAACGGCCAATGATTCGACGTGAATATTCTGTTTCCTTAGCAGTTCGCCACCTTGTTGAAACGCCTTCTCGATGAGAAATCCCATGCCAATCAGTTGTGCCCCGGCCTGTTTGATCAGATCAATTGCTCCCAATGCGGCATTGCCATTGGCCAAAAAATCGTCGATAAATAACACGCGATCGTTCGGAGTGAGAAAATCTCGACTCAGACAAATATCGTAGTCTCGACCTTTTGTAAAAGAATATACACGGGTCGAGAGCATATTTTCCATAGTCTTGGGCTGTTTCTTTTTGGCGAATACAACCGGCAGATCCATCAGAAAACCGACCATAATAGCCGGTGCAATACCACTGGCCTCAATGGTCAGTATTTTGTTGAACGGTTCATTGGCGAAACGTCGGACAAATTCGACGGCCATGGCTTTCATTAAGGTGGGATCCATTTGGTGGTTGATAAAGCTGTCCACCTTGAGAACGCCCCCTTCGAAACATTGGCCGTCCTGCAAAATCCGATCTTTGAGAAGTTTCATAATCCGTCGTCTATTTTCTAACGTTATCGTGTGTCCTGCAATGTCAGCAAAACTGTTGTAAAACTATCGATTTTGCATCTCTTTTACAAATTGTCCGTTTGTTAAGGAGAATCTCCTTCCCGTGTGAGGAACGCTTCTCGGCGTAATCCATTATATTTGTTCTTAAATGACAGCAAGGCATCGTATAGCGGTGTGTGTTGTGGGAGAATAATAGACTAAAGGGATGAGCTGATTCTATGCTTGGTGTTGTGTACAAGTGTTTATGAACCAGGATATTTCGCTTGTCTCTTTTTGCTGAAAAGCGGTCGATTTGAAGAATAAAATAGCTAAAATTTCAATTCATTTCATTTGTAAAAAGGTAATAAAAATGTGCAAAAAGTGTGATACCAATAGTTCAGAAGCCTCTATGCGTTTTATGCGGGAAGCCATTGCGCTTTCTGAAGCAAATGTTCGTGCGGGAGGAGGCCCTTTTGGGGCGGTGATTGTTAAGGATGGGGTGGTGGTGGCCACCGGAACCAATGGGGTAACACGTGAAAATGACCCGACAGCCCATGCAGAGGTTACGGCAATCCGCAATGCTGCTCATGCGTTGGGAACATTCGATCTGAGCGGGTGTGAAATTTATACTTCATGTGAACCCTGTCCGATGTGTTTGGGTGCGATCTATTGGGCGCATATCGACCGGATGTATTTTGGAAACGACAAACATGACGCCAAACGCATCGGCTTCGATGACTCTTTCATTTATGACGAGTTGGCTTTACCGGCTAACAAACGACGTTTGCAATCTTGTCGTATGCTGGAAGATGAGGCTCGCCGTGCATTTGATCAATGGACAGAGAAAGAGGATAAGATCGAATATTGAGTCTCAGTACGAACAATTTGCAAATGTGTTGTTTGTTCTGAAAAATTGTTTACCTTTGCGACGGATTCGGTGCCATGCACGGAACATGGCGAAAAGGGAATCCTGTGTGAATCAGGAACAGTACCCGCTGCTGTAATTCGCCTTGAGGGCGATAAGTCAGAATACCGGCCGACTCCGTTTTTCCGGTTGCTGTTGTTTTCGGGAGTTAGAACAGTAGGGCCTTTACCCAACGTTCGTTTGGGTGAAGTATCTTCCTCTGATTTGTCGTTCGAAAATGTTGTGCGCCGGAAAGGACGCACCAAATCGTTGTGTCTATTTGAATGCTTTTAATACAATTAGTTACAACAATAGTAGTTATATCATGAAAAATTTTAAACTTCTTTGGTTGCTTGCTGTTGCAGGCTCTGTAATGATGACATCTTGTGATAAAGACGATGTCCCCCCTCCAGCGCCCAAGGTGACTGTGACATTTGACGCAATTACGCTCCCCTCTGAGGGCTATATCAACAATAGCAATTATACGGAAAGCGGCGTGACTTTCAACAATGCTTTCAATGCAGAGTGGGCCTCTTGGGATGGATTTGCAGTCTCTAACTTGCATGATAAAACCACTCCGGGATATGCAAATCAGTACAGTGTATATGCCGATGGTGGTGCAGCAGGTTCAGCTAATTTTGTTGTATGCTTTTATAGCTCGTATGCAGATCCCAACAGTGCGTTCTTCTCTTTGGCATCAGGTAAAGAGGGTAATGAGCTTACGCTGATGATTAACAATAATACCTATGCAGCCTTGTCTATGAAAGAAGGTGATGCATATGCGAAAAAATTTGAGGCTGGCGACTGGTTTAAAGTAACCGCTACCGGTTATAAAGAAGATGGTACACAAACCGGAACGGCTGATATTTATTTGGCTGATTTCCGTGATGGTAAAACATACATCTGTGCTGAGTGGACCAAAGTTGATTTGTCTGCATTAGGAACATTTAACAAAGTAGCCTTCACGATCTCATCAAGCGATGTAGGTGACTACGGTATGAATACACCGGCATATTTCTGCATCGACAATGTTGAGTTCAGCGAAGTAACCACAACTGCAGAGTAATTCTGATGTAATGCCCTATTACGAAGTTTGATCTTCGTACTACCAAATGAACTTCGTGGTCACTCTGTGGTGGGTGACCGATCAAGTGGTGGTGGTTTTAGGTCAACACCTGCTTCATTAGTGACTGCGATTCATTTTATTCAGGTCGATTCGACCGTTTATTTGCCACGGAGGATCCTCGGTGCTTTGCACCGGGGATTCGATGTTTTAGAGAGGTGCGTGCCGAAGAATAATCGTAGCTTAGTCTCTAGGATTGAAAGCGTAGCTTATGATTGAAAGACCTTTAGGATTGTAACTCTGAAAAATTGTCGAAAGACACTATCTTTGTACGCATGGGCCGTTACCAGTATTATGGCTCGGGAATCCTTTTGCCTATATTGGTAATTGGGAAAGATAGAAATAACGGATTTGTACCAAAATGTCTATACGGAATCAATATAGTAACTCGGATCAGACTAATGCCCAGAAAAAAACTGGACGCAATACAGGATTATTGGCGTTAAGTCCGTTGGTGGTCTTCTTGTCTCTGTATCTGGTCTCCTCATTGGTGGCTGGCGATTTTTACAAGGTGCCGATCTCGGTCGCTTTTGTGGTTGCTTCTGCGTATGCTGTACTGATTACACGGAAGATGAAATTAGCCGATCGATTGGATCGTTTTTCGGCAGGTGCGGCTCACAAGAATATCATGCTGATGATATGGATTTTTGTGTTGGCCGGAGCTTTTGCTGCATCAGCCAAGGCAATGGGGGCGGTCGATGCAACGGTCAATCTGACATTGCGAATCTTACCTGACAATTTGTTGTTGCCTGGAATCTTTCTGGCAGCCTGTTTTATTTCGTTGGCTATCGGTACCTCAGTCGGAACGATTGTGGCGTTAGTTCCTGTAGCGGCAGGAATCGCTGAACAAACCGGACTCGGTGTGCCTTTGATGACTGCAGTTGTGGTGGGAGGAGCCTTTTTTGGAGACAATTTGTCGTTTATATCCGATACAACGATTGCTGCAACGCGAACTCAAGAGTGCGGCATGCGGGATAAGTTTAAGGTGAACAGTATGATTGTGGTGCCAGCCGCAGTCGTTGTAACATTGCTTTATCTATACGAAAGCTGGTCTTTGCAGATTCCACCCCAAAGTGAACCGTTGGAATGGGTTAAGGTGGTTCCGTATCTTGTGGTGTTGGGAACCGCATTGGCCGGCATGAACGTGATGGTCGTATTGGTGTTGGGGCTGTTGATAACCGGTGTGATTGGTCTGGCAACAGGAAGTTTCGGACCGTTTGACTGGCTCGGTTCAATGGGAAGCGGCATTTCGGATATGGGCCAGTTGATTATTGTAACGTTACTGGCTGGAGGTATGTTAGAACTGATCCGGGTGGGTGGAGGTATTGATTACGTGATTGACCGGTTGACCCGCCGTGTCCGCAATAAACGGGGAGCCGAACTGAGTATAGCTGCGTTGGTAAGTGTCGCTAACTGTTGTACGGCCAATAATACGATAGCGATTATAACTGTTGGACCGATTGCGAAACGGATTGCTGACCGATTCGGTGTAGATCCGCGTAAAAGTGCCAGTATTCTCGATACCTTCTCATGCTTTGTGCAGGGGCTGATCCCGTATGGTGCGCAGTTGTTAATGGCGGCAGGTTTGACCGCTTTGTCCCCCCTTGAGATCATGCGCTACCTCTATTATCCGATGCTCATGGGTGGATTCGCATTGTTATCGATTCTGTTTCGTTTCCCCCGTCGCTATTCTTAATGCTGCTTTCACAGGTGTCGCTGGGGAAGCGCCTTGTGTATGCAATTGACAGATTTTGATGGGATCAAGATCTGTGAAAAGAGCTCTCTCCCTCGATTTTGTAATTGCTTGATTTGTCCATTGAAAGTTCTTCTGCTGTGTTTTGGGTAGCGGTATTGGGCAGAGGAAGATTGAGGCGTCAACAAATGTTATACCCCGGATCGGGTTTGGGCGAAGTTTATGTCTGTTAATTTAGCCGATCGAGTTTGGGCCCGGTTTGTCTGCCCAGGCGGGTTAGACTGAAAAGTGCGGCCAATACTGCTATCGCACAACCTAATAGCAGAGAGTTATGTGTATTATGTCCACCCGGAATTAATCGGAAAATCAGCGCTACCAGCGCAGCCCCGCTGGTTTGGCCCAACAAACGGGCTGAACCGAGCATGCCGCTGGCTCCACCACTCCGATTACGAGGAGCAGAGGCAATGATTGTGCTGTTATTGGGCGTCTGGAATAGTCCGAATCCTCCTCCGCACAACGCCATTCTCCAAATGACATCTCCAGCGGTTGCTTCCGGAGTCAGCATGCTGAGTAAGAATAGACCACAGGCAAAAATCGATAAACCGATTCCACCCAACAATCCCGCATTGACTCTCTCGGCAAGGATACCGGCCATTGGGGCACAAATCATGGTTGCCAATGGCCATGGTGTCATCAATAAGCCACAAGTGACCGCATCTTTCCCTAACTCACCTTGTAAAAAGAAGGGTAGTGAAACCATGGCCAGCATTTGTGCTGTAAATGATAGTACCGATGTGGAGATAGAGAGAGAGAAGATCGGAATTTTTAACAGGTCGATCGGTAGTAGGGGAAACTCCTTTTTGAGTTCGCGTCGTACGAAAATGGTCCCAATGATGATTAACAAAAAGAGTCCTGTCAGCAGCAGTTGTTGGGGAAGTTCGTGAGAGGCCCCCTCAATGAGTCCGATTAACAGGAAGAAGAAACAGGCATTCAGAATACCGCCTGGAATATCGAATTTTCGATTGAGGTTACGGATAGGGTTGGCAGGTAAAAACTTGTAGCTTAAAGCAAGGGCTGCGATTCCGATCGGAATGTTAATGGCAAACAGCCATGGCCAGTTGGTGATAGACAAAATTGCTGAGGCTACAGTAGGTCCAGCAGCAGCAGAAACGGATACAACCAGGGCGTTAATTCCCAATCCTCGGGCCAAAAAACGGGAAGGATAGATGATACGGATCAGAGCCGTATTGACACTGGCTATGGCTGCAGCTCCAAATCCTTGCAGGGTTCTGGAGATCACCAGCATGGGAAGTGAGTTGGAGCAGGCACACAATAGCGAAGTGCCGATAAACAGGCTGAGTCCTATCGTATAGATTCGTCTGTAGCCCCAAATGTCACCCAAAGAGGATAACGACAACAGAGAGATGGTGATGGCCAGTTGGTATGCATTGACGATCCAGATGGATGTAGCAGGCGAGGTATTAAGGTCTCTGGCAATGGAGGGTAGTGCTACATTGGTAATGGTTCCGTCCAGTACGGATACCGTGATTCCCAAAGCAATGGCTAAAATAGCCCAGTACCGGGAGGGTAAAGGCAATCCATCCTGCACGGAGGGTGGAGTGAGAGCGGGTGCAGGAGTGGAAAGTGCCGATTGTGGAGTATGTGAAGAGGAGGTACAACTCATCGTCGGATGATGCTTACAGTAGAGCTGAAACCCACTCTTCCTCTTTGAAACCGACCAAGATGCGATCCGGTAATACCAATACAGGGCGTTTAACCAGTTTGCCGTCCGAAGCTAATAAAGCGAGTAATTGCTCTTCGGAATCAGTTTTGACACGCTCTTTTAAATTCAACTCTTTGTATCGCAGTCCGCTGGTATTGAAAAATTTGCGTATCGGAAGATTGCTCGCTTTAAGCCATGATCCGATTTCTGCAGTAGACGGATTGTGTGTAATGATGTCTCGGATTTCGTATGTGATACCGTGTGCATCGAGCCACTTGCGAGCTTTGATGCAGGTGCCACATTTGGCATATTGAATAAATAGAGGTTTCATGGGGTACTCGTAATTCGTGTCATTTAATTCGAGCCAAAGATACGAAATAAATAAACCCTTTGCTCGACAATTTCGGGCAAAGGGTTATCTGAAAAGCTCTATTTGCTGCACTATTCGCAATGTGGTTGTCGTTTCAGACAGTGTTGCGAACGTGGCAAAATCACAATAAAAAATCTCGTTGGAGACTCTGCAGATTATTCTGCTGCACCTGCCAATGGAGAAGGTACTACATAGGTACGGGCAGCCAGCTCTTTGTCAATCATATAAAGACCGAGCGAGTTGTCAGCAACCATTTTGAGCTGGTCGATGATTGTGCGAGCGTTATCCTCCTCTTCAACCTGTTCGTTGACAAACCAAATGAGCATATTGGCAGTAGCAAAATCTTTCTCAGAGGCTGCAGTGTGGCACAAGTCGTCAATCAAACTGGTTACCTTTTGCTCGTGTTGCAAAGTGTCCTGATACATCTCCAGAGGAGAGGCCCATTCAGTCTTAACCGCATCAATCGGAGCAAGGGTTACTTTGCCGCCGCGTGCCTGAACGTAGTTAATGAGAATTTGAGCATGTGCCTGTTCTTCCTGGAATTGTACCGAGAACCAGTTGGCGATGCCTTTGTACCCTTTTTGCATGGCGTCTGCCGACATGGACAAATAGAGGTAAGCTGACCAGAATTCGGCATTGATCTGGGCGTTGAGCGCCTGTTCTACTTTTGCATTTAACATGATAAATCTATTTTAAGTGATAGTTTTCTGCCGTAAAATTAGCAAATTGTTTGGGTCGCTGTTGTAGAATCGAAAAAATAGTACGTCATTTTTATAATTTTGTTCTGTCTGGATTTTAATTGTTTGTTTATTAGGCAGATGGTTGATTGTGGAAAAGGAGATTGGATGCCCGAAATATTGCGTAATTGAGAATCAGGATGCGTAAAGGGTTGCTCTGGATTCCGTGTAAAATCAATCAGTAAAATACTATCTTGCTGTCTTTGAGAATGAGAGGAATAATTTTTCTTAGACATTTTATCTTAGTGTGTTAATCGTTTGTATTGCTTAACGTGAGATATAACATGAACGCAGTGTTTCAATATGGTGAAAAGGAGTTGAATTATTTACGGAAATGTGATGGCCGTATGGCGGGGTTAATTGAACGTTTCGGAATGATTCAACGCGAGGTTGTGCCGGATCTCTTTACCGCATTGGTCGGCAATATTATCGGTCAACAGGTCTCCGGAAAAGCGGCCGCAACTATTTTTACTCGCGTGCAAAATGTGGTCAAAGAGATGCAGCCACAATCGGTTTTGGCGGTTGACAATGAAACGTTACGGAGCTGTGGGCTGTCGCAACGCAAGGTCAATTATATCCGTGCTGCTGCTGAAGCCGCTTTGGATCAGCGTCTGTCCATAGAGAGGTTGTCACAATTGTCAGATGATGAGCTTATTCATGTATTGACCGAATTGCCAGGAGTCGGAGTATGGACAGCTGAAATGTTAATGATCTTTTCGTTGCAGCGACCCGATGTGTTGAGCCGTCACGATCTGATTATTCGGCGCAGTTTATGCTCGTTGTATCATTTGCCAGAACTGACACGTGAGATGTTTGAGAAGTATCGCAAACTTTTTTCTCCGTATGGGACTGTAGCCTCTTTTTACCTGTGGGCTTATGGCAACGCTTTAACTAAAGAGGAGATTGACCGAATTGGGAAATGAGTGCTTCCCCGATTATCGGGTGAGCAGTTTGTGTAGCTTGAAAGCAATGTTTTGTACTACGTGTAGATTTAGAATAAAAAACAATAGACTGGCCAATCCGATATAAAGATGTTGAAGTGTCGAAAAATAATTGTACACAGAATAGATAGCCCATACACAATAGGGTAAACATATAAGAGTTGTAATGAGTGCCGGAACATATTTTTTTAGTACGATGGGGAGAAGAATGTGTCCTGCAAAATGTAGAGTAAAGGCCAGTAAACAGAAATACCAATAGATGAGGTTGCCTGTTACGACGGTCAGTAACGTTCCGGCTGAAATCAGTATAAACTCCTCAAATACGGCGAGGATAAAGGCCGGTGTTTGAAATAATATGAATTTCTGTTCGAGTTTCAATTTGGAGTACCATCGAGGGTAGCGACGTTTAAATTCGTCTGTGTGTTTGGGTATCCAGTAAGGAAACAGAATCATCTCTTCGAATTCATGGATCATAAATACAATGGGAAGTAAGAGAATAAGCGTCAGATCATCCATGTTGGTCGCGAATTTTATGCTTAAATATACAATTTTACGGCTTGAATACAAGATCGGTGATACCTATATCGAGTAGTTAGCGTACAAAGAGGTCGTCATTATTATTGAGTAACCGATGGGTTTGGTCCGGGCTCATAGTGGTTAAGCAAGATTAATTTGTGGCTTTGGTGTGGGTATATGGTGATCTCGGTCGGTTTCGGTGTAAGGCGTAAATGTTGGTGAATAAGATTTATTTTGTATTTTTGGGGGGCAATCCAAGATTATAAAATACTTTCAATAATGAAAAAGATTCTTTTTGCATTAATTGCTGGCCTGTTTGCCGTGATGGTAACCGGGTGCTCAAAAACTGAAGAGTTGGCAGCTGTTATGGAGGTTACAGTGAAGTATTATGATGCGAATCAGAACTTGCAAACTCTGCCGGATTACCAAGTTATTTTGACTCAGAGCGTGGAAAGTGCTCCTTCTTTTGTTGCATTTCGTGAAGGGATTACAGATCAGAACGGTAAGTGTCGTTTTGAATTCAAATCGGGAGAATTGACCGAATACAATCAGATCGAAGGTAATTATCTCGATGCTTATATCGTGGTGCTGGATCCTGCTACCAAAACTCCTGTTGGTTCTAAATCCTTCTATCTTCCTCAGGGTGAGACTTTAAATGTATTGGTAGTCGCTACTTTGGAAAATTAGCAACATAATTGTGGATATAAAAAGGGCTTCGGTTGGTTCCGAAGCCCTTTTTGTTTTTGTTATACAAATTTTACGATCATCGACCCGATGGTAAACAGTATAGCATACAGAAGCATGTTGCGAGAGGTGAGTCCTAAAATGCGGTTCAACTCCTTACCGTGATCAATCTTAACCATGCTTCTCCATGTGTGTATATGCAATGGCAGATATAATAATGGTAAAATGGCTGCCCAGAGTTGTCCGAATCCGATCATCAGGAGATTGAGTAGTACAGCTACAATACCTAACCATAAGTAGAGTTGTTGTCCGACATAACTGCCAAAACGGACTACGAGGGTTTGTTTGCCACTTGTTGCGTCTTGTTCACGATCCCTGAAATTGTTTACCATTAGTAGTGTGTCGATGACCATTCCACAACTGAGTGAGGCAATGGTTACTTCGAATGTCCAATTATGACACATGACATAATAGGTACATCCTACCGGAATAAATCCGAAAAACAGCAATACCAACAGGTCGCCCCATCCATGATAGGCAAGCGGGTAGGGCCCGGCAGTGTATAAGAAGGCAAACAGCACACAGAGCAGTCCAACCATGATGAGCTCCCACCCTCCGTAAAAAAGTAATCCAAGGCCAAACAGGCAGGCCGCAGTTGTGGTAATCAGAATTCCACGTTGCATGGCTGGGATCGTGATCCATCCTTGTGCGCAGGCACGCTCGGGACCCAGGCGATCTTGTCTGTCGCTTCCTTTCTTATAATCGAAAAGGTCGTTGATCAGATTGGTGTCTATTTGCATTAGGAAAGCAAACAACAGACAGAGTATGGCTGGTGCCCATTGAAAACTGTCGGCTGTTAAGGCGATAGCACAACCTATAAGAACCGGCATAGCGGCGGCTGTCAATGTTTTCGGGCGTGCTGCTAACCACCATGCTTTCGCGGAATTGGTCGATATCTCATTTGTCATGGTTAGTCGATTTGTATATCGTAATTCTTTTGTTGTGATTTTGCGTGTTAATTATTTACGGATGTGTGTTGTGCGTCTTGCATGTTTTGTGAGAAGGGGGATTCTTACTGATGTTGCTCCGAACAAAATTAATAAAAAGAGAGCAGATCAGTGAAGGTTATCATATAGGTGTTGAATGTAGTTTGCATTGTAAAGTTGTTGATTAAAGGATAGATTCTATTAGGTTAATATATTGATTCATAGAAGATAGTTCAGGTGTTCATGGTGGATGATGGGGCATGTCACGCCGTTTGGTGTTAATCTTGTTTGGAAAATTCTCTGCTAAAAGAGTAAGTGTTTTGAAAAGAGGTGCTTAGCTCCTATGGCGGATTTGTGTTTTCAAGTAGGTTGGGAGATTGATAGGAAAATTCGAGAGAGTTTCCGAATAGTTAATAAAAAAATTATATAAATGGTGCTGAGTGTGAATCTGCCAAGGATTTAATCGTTATTACAACAGTCAAGAATGTTTTGTGAACAGTGAGATTTATTACAGAAAAATCTTTTTTTGCAATATTTGGTTGTCAATACGAACCATGTCCAACGACAGCGTTATATTTATCAGTGTGTGAAATGTATACGAATAGTACGGCTGGTTGTCGCACTGTTTTCATTTACTTTGGCCGTAATTTCGACATCATCGAGCATTAGGCTGTTCTGTTCAAGATAAAACTTGAGGTCGGTAGTATCGCTATGAATCTCAATTTCATGAGTAGCGGTAACGTAACCTAAACAGGAAATTACGACTTGAATTTTTCCTTTATTGACATTTTGAATAGCAAAATCTCCTTTTGCATCTGTCATGGCCCATTGGTCGCTTTGAGTCAAAAGAACAACGGCGGCTTCAACGGGGGCTTTTTTGGTACTTAATACCCGCCCTGAGAGAGTGTAGGTTTGGGCAAAGGATTGGAGAGGAAAAAGAACTGAAAAACCAATCGAAAATAAGAGCGCTTTTAAAAGGTTAGTATAACAATGGTAGCTCATGAACCATGTTTTGTTTTTGTTACCTGATTAAGAAATTTGGCACAAAATATGTAAAATTTCATGTTTTTACAAATTATTCAACAAAATCCTTATGTTTTGTAGGTGGGTTAAGTGTTTGAAATCTAAATGGAAACATTGTTTTTATTTAGATGAGGCCGGGTGAAAATCCCCATTAGTGGGGATGCGAACATTACAGATCAATTTGCATTTTAGAGTCTACATCACACTTTCGTCCTACTAGTTCAAAAGTTTTTTAGACAATAAACATATTTGGGAATAGATACCTAATTCTATAGGATAGTTATTGTTCCTAATTTAGGATAGAGACTTTGTCCACAAATTTGTTCTTAGTTGTATTGTTGTTACTGTGGAAAATATTGGTATATACCTTTAACGTACAAAGATAATCACATAATACAGATAATATAATAATGTCTGATCCTTGATTCTGTGCCTAATATTGTAAGAAAGGGTTACGTTATTTTCGTGGCTTTTTCTACCTATCTATTGATGGATATTGTGGATGATACTGTGACAGGTAGATGTGGTGAGAGAGAATGTCATAAAAAGAAAGAGGAAACACTTATTAATCGTGTTTCCCCGTTCCACATGTTTTCACAACAGAAAAATCTTTATTGTGATTTGCTCAAAATTGTTTTACAAATATAGCAGTTCTTTTGTTAAGATCAAATTTTTGATCCTGCTCATTTTTTTTGTATCTTTAAGAAAACGAATCGATTATAAGTATGAAAATGATATTAGGATTGGATCTTGGCACAACAAGTATTGGTTGGGCCGTGGTGTCAGAAGACGATCAGACGTTCAGGTTGGATAGTTTGGGTAGCCGTATTATTCCGTTGACGACAGACGATGCCAATGAGTTTCTTTCCGGTAATGCTATTTCAAAAAATGCGAAACGTACGCAACGACGTACTCAACGAAAGGGCTATAGTCGCTATCAGCAAAGACGAGCGTTGTTGCAACAGTTTTTGCAGCAACATGCCATGCTTCCGGATGAATCGCTGAAGGGGCTGAATAAACTTTCGTTGTGGGGGTTGCGGACCCGGGCGGTAAGTGAACAACTCTCACTGCCGGAGTTGGGTCGGGTGCTGTATCATCTTAACCAGAAACGTGGCTACAAGGCAACTAAAGCAGATTATGATGCAGACGGCGATAAAAAACAGGGTGAGTATGTAAAAGCTGTTATGGGTCGGCATCGAATGATTACCGAACGGGGTATTACGATTGGGCAGCTGTTTTTTGAGAAATTATCGGAGGACCCGTCCTATCGGATCAAAGAGCAGGTCTTCCCTCGCAGAGCTTACGAGGAGGAGTTTGATCGGATTGTGGCATGTCAACGCCAGTTCTATCCGACGTTGTTTACCGAGGAGAACATCGATACGCTGCGTAATCGGATCATCTATTATCAGCGAGGGTTGAAGTCCTGCAAGCATCTGGTTTCGTTGTGTGACTTCGAGAAACGTGCGTACCTCAATGCTGCTGGCAAAACGGTCTTCAATGGGCCCAAAGTGGCTCCGAAGAGTTCCCCTCTGGCACAGATTTGTAAAATTTGGGAGAGCGTTAATAATCTGACGTTGAAGAACCGTCGAGGAGAGACGTTGGAGATTGCTCCGGAGGAGCGGCGTGCCCTGTTCGAGCATTTGAACACACATGACAAATTGACATTGACCGATCTGTATCGTATTTTGGGAATCCGAAAGACAGATGGATGGTGGGCCGGCAAAGCGATCGGTAAAGGATTGCAGGGCAATACGACCCGCAATGCGTTGCGTAAGGCCCTGGCCGGACAGTACGACGAGTTGTTGCGTTTCAATCTTACTACGGTGGAGACGAATCATGTGGATGCGGAGACCGGGGAGATTATCCAGATGGTTTCAGAGGCCTATTTAGATGAGCCTTTGTATCGTTTGTGGCATGCGGTCTATTCGATTCCTGATCAAGAGGATTTGAGCAAAACGTTGCAGAAGCAGTTTGGGATCACTGATCCGGAGGTTGTGGAGAATCTTTTTGCGATCGATTTTGTGAAGGCGGGGTATGCAAGCAAGTCGGCCAAGGCCATGCGACGCATCTTGCCCTATCTTGAGCTGGGCCTTAAGTATGCTGAGTCATGCGAAGCGGCGGGATTCCGTCACAGCGAGAGTCTGACCGTGCAGGAGCTTGAGTCCAAATCGCTGTTGCCGAAGCTGAAACCGATCGAAAAGAACGAGCTTCGTCAGCCTGTCGTGGAGAAGATCTTGAATCAGATGGTGAATGTGGTCAATGCGTTGATGGACAAGTATGGCCATTTTGATGAGGTTCGGGTGGAGTTGGCGCGTGAGCTCAAACAGAGCAGGGATGAACGCAACGAAACGACCAAGAGAATTGACAAAAATGAACAGAAGAACCGGGCTGTTGCGAAGCGGATTGCGACCGACTACCAGCTGACGCCGACGCGTAACCGGATCCGGAAATACAAATTGTGGGAGGAGTCCGGCCATGTCTGCATCTATTGTAAGAGTGTAATCAATGCCAGTGAATTCTTACAAGGTATTGATAGCGAGAAGGAGCATATTATTCCACGTTCGTTGTTTTTCGATGACAGTTTCTCCAATTTGGCCTGTTCGTGTCGCCAGTGTAACGCTGCTAAAGGGAATCGAACAGCCTACGATTTTATGCAACAAAAGTCTGAAGCGGAATTTGCGGACTACCTGGATCGGGTTGAAAAGCTATACAAAAAGAAAAAGATCAGCAAGACCAAATACGAACGGTTGTTGATGCCGGAATCGAAAATACCCACCGATTTTATTGATCGTCAACTGCGGGAGAGTCAATATATCGCTCGCAAGGCGCGGGAGATTCTCTCCGGGGTGTGTCGGCAAGTGACGGCAACGAGTGGTTCGGTGACCGATTTTTTGCGACGAACCTGGGGGTGGGATCGTGTGTTACATGATCTCAATTTTGACCGTTATCGTGCGGCGGGTCTGACGGAGATTAAAGATCGGGAACACAACGGCAGACATTGGCAAGAGGAGGAGATATGTAACTGGAACAAACGGTTGGATCATCGCCACCATGCGATCGATGCGTTGGTGATTGCCTGCACCAAACAGGGCTATATCCAACGACTCAATACGTTGAGTCAATGGAAAGATGTCTCTTTTGCGCCGACAGAAGCTCAAGGAGAGGTCTATCAGACCAAGCGGTCCAAACTGGAGAAATATATTGTTGCGCAACCCCATTTTTCAGTGCAGGAGGTTCAGCAGGCGGTCCGTTCGGTACTGGTTTCGTTCAAGGCGGGTAAAAAAGTGGCTTCGACCGGCAAACGGTACAGCTATCGACAGGGGAAACGGGTGTTGATGCAGCATGTTTTAATTCCACGCGGGGCTCTGCACAAAGATAGTGTTTACGGAGTGGTGAACCGTTACGCGAAAAACCGTCGAGGTGAAACGGTGATCGAACAGAAGAGCGTTTTGCGCTATCCGTTGGCCTCGATCGAGCGCAACCAGATCAATTCGATTGTGGATAGTGGTATGCGGAAGTTGGTTCAACAGCGTTTCGACCGCCATCCCGGGAGTGGCAAAGATGTGTTGAAAGATTTGCAAAATGATCCGCTGCTGTTCAATGGGGTGCCGGTAAAATCGGTACGTCGTATGCCCCGACTGGATGCCTCCTCGTTGATCCATTTGCATCGAGGCGGGTATGTGGTGCCGGGTAACAACCATCATGTCGCGATCTACCGGGACCGTGCAGGAAAACTGTACGAACATTGCGTCACCTTCTGGCAAGCCTTCGATCGGAAGCGATATGGCCTGCCGGTGGTGATTATCCATCCCGAGGAGGTGTGGAATAGCCTCCCAGAGGGAGTACCCGATACCGTGATGGAGCAGTTGCCCCTGCCGGAGTATTCGTTTGTCGTCAGTCTGCAGCAAAATGAGATGTTTGTCATCGGTATGGCGCCCGAACTGTTTGAGGAGGCGATGCGCAATCAGGATTATGCTTTGTTAGGTCAATATTTATATAGGGTGCAATACATCAGTTCAAACGATTATTGTTTTAGACTGCATGTTGAAACGGGTACAGAACGTGGGGAAAGTGATGGTTTAGCCAAGAAGTTTTATCGATTCAAAAGTCTTAAAGCCTTTTTTGCAGCTAATCCAACAAAAGTACGGATATCGTTATTGGGTGAAATAAGTAAGGTATGATCAAGCGGACGCTCTATTTTGGTAATCCGGCCTATCTGAGTCTGCGGAATGGTCAGTTGGTTATCCATCTTCCCGATGCTCAGGGGTTGGATGACGCCAGTGGCAAAAACACCATCCCCATAGATGATATTGGTGTCGTGGTTTTAGATCACAAACAGATCACCATCACTCAAGGGGTCTTGGAGGCGTTGTTGGAAAACAGGGCGGCGGTGATTACTTGTAATAGTAACCGGATGCCGGTCGGTTTGATGTTGCCGTTGTGTGGCAATACGACTCAGAATGAGCGGTTTCGTGCTCAATTGGATGCTTCGTTGCCCCTGCTGAAGCAGCTGTGGCAACAGACGGTACAAATGAAGATTGCCAATCAAGCCGCAGTATTGCAAATGTGCCGAGGGGTCGAGACCCGTAATATGTTGAAATGGGTGAATGAGGTTCGCAGTGGCGATGCGGATAATCTGGAGGCGCGTGCAGCGGTTTATTATTGGAGCAACCTCTTCCCCAATTTCAAACGGGATCGCGAGGGAGAACCGCCCAATAATTTGTTGAATTATGGTTATGCCATTCTGCGGGCAATTGTAGCCCGAGGTTTGGTTGTCAGCGGTCTGTTGCCCACTCTGGGTATCCATCACCACAACCGCTACAATGCTTACTGTCTGGCCGATGACATTATGGAACCCTATCGGCCCTATGTGGATCGTTTGGTGGTCGAGCTGTTTGATCGAGGAGAGGTCACCCTGGATAAAGCGGCTAAGATTGCACTTTTGGGAATTCCGGTGCTTGAGGTCAGGATCGGCGGTCAACGAAGCCCTTTGATGATTGCCGTCGGGTGGACCACCGCATCTTTATATAAATGTTTTAGTGGTGAAAGTCGTAAAATTATCTATCCAGAAATATAATGGATCGTTTTTCGGAATATAGAATTATGTGGGTATTAGTATTTTTCGATCTGCCGACAGAGACCAAGAAGGAGCGCAAGTTGTATGCGACGTTTCGTAAGCAGTTGATGGCAGACGGATTTACGATGTTCCAGTTTTCGATCTATTTGCGCCATTGCCCCTCGCGTGAAAATGCGGAGGTTCATATCAAACGGGTCAAAGCGTCCCTACCTCCGGCTGGTCAGGTTGGAATTTTGTGTATCACGGATAAACAATTTGGGCAGATGGAACTGTTTTCCGGTCGCAAGGAGATCTATGAAAAAGATACACCACAACAGCTGGAGCTATTTTAGGGCGGCACAAGTCATCGGTTTATAAAAAGAAAAACGCACGAGCAAGTGCGTTTTTCTTTTTGAAACACCCTATTTTTGCGATTGTAAATGTCGTTGTAACTTATTGATTTTTATTATGTTTGACAGGTTCTGGTGTTTCAGACCTATCAAAGATACAATTTTGAAAGCAAATCACAACTAATTGCTATAAACACAAAGATGATGAATTGGTGTTTCAGACCTATCAAAGATACAATTTTGAAAGCAAATCACAACCAACCCTGCGGACATCTGAAAGCGCACAACGGTGTTTCAGACCTATCAAAGATACAATTTTGAAAGCAAATCACAACGGCAATGGTATAAACCTCTATTTGCTATTTGGTGTTTCAGACCTATCAAAGATACAATTTTGAAAGCAAATCACAACGAATCCGATTCGACAGCCGATTGGAGCTGTGGTGTTTCAGACCTATCAAAGATACAATTTTGAAAGCAAATCACAACGTATTTATCAGCAAAATATCGTTGATAAAAGGTGTTTCAGACCTATCAAAGATACAATTTTGAAAGCAAATCACAACTCCTCTTTTGCAATTACCCCTTCAAGTGTTGGTGTTTCAGACCTATCAAAGATACAATTTTGAAAGCAAATCACAACTGGCATAGGATAACAAACGCTGTAAAACCGTTGGGAAGGTTTTAATCATCGTTGATGCAGATTGATTACATCTCTTTGAGTAATTGCCTTACTTCGGCAAGACGATTCTCAATCATTGTGATGACCTGATCGTCCGCCTTGTACTCGCGGGCCACTTCTATGTACTTTTCAAGTACTGCAATCCGATATTCTTTTTGCAAAAAATCGGCAATCCGATAAATGGATACAGTTGCTGGATTCGGCAGATCCACCTCATATTCTTTCGGCTGATTTTGCTGCTGTTCTTTTGCTTTATGAATCTCTTCATCCATTTTACGCTGTTTGATTTTATGTTGGCGTTTTTCGTAAGTAGCAAAAATCCAAATCACAAGGAAGAGACTTATTATAAACCCAATCATAATATTTACTTTTATATTTCAGTACTTACACATATTGTACCCCTGTATAGGTCTTATCCATGATATACTGATATCCTTCAACAATTATTGTTTGATAAACGGTCTGGGCCAATGGTGTCAAACTGTGAGATTTCTGATCTGGTATTTTGTATTTGTCAAAGTACAGTTTTGCGAAGGAAGCACGACAGTCGACGTTGCTTTGTTGTCACAGGTATGGGTCACATTCATTCTGATTGATTGAGGTGAGAGGATAATGTGCCTTTTCGTAGGCTATGACCACCTCCGAAAATATGGTCAGCTCTATGGCGGATGGATCCGTTGCAGGTGTTGTTTCCTGCACTACCTGCAAAAGCTCTTCGATCCTCTTGCAGGCATATTCGTATTGAGCTTGGTTGATATGAATCATATAGCAAAGTTTATTGGTGCGCAGTATGTAGATCAATCTGTATCTGTGCCGATCCGTGAATCGTGATTCAACTAAGTGTATAGTTTATCCTAAATTTAGAAAACAGATAATCCATGAAGGTAATTGAATCAGGTTTTGTTGATTCTTTCTCTAATTGGGTTATGCGTTTTTCGATCAAGCGAAGGGTCTTGTACGGAGCTTGGTATTCGCGGGCAACTTCAATATAACGCTGCAGCACTACCAGGCTGTTTTCTCTTTCAAGGTACGCGATAATGCGGTCATGGGAGGAAGTGGCAGGATGCGGAAAGGAAATGGTTAACTCAACGTCACTCTCTTTAGAAGGTTGGATGGTCTGTGTCCGGTTGCGAGCCATTTTACGACGACGATTTATATCGGTATGTCTTGCGCTCATGAAACCCCGTGTAAACCATATGATTATAACAATAAGTCCGAAAATTATGATAAGCCATAAAGTGTTCATGGTTAAATTGTTATATGTTATATAATTAGAAAATTACGGAAGTGAATGTACCTGTAAACAAGATCGATCATGCTGAGTACAAGATACAAAAAAGAGTTGTGACAAATAATGTCGCAACTCTTTTTTTGTGGTGGGCCCAGAGGGGCATGATCCCACGACCTTCGGATTATGAGTCCGCTGCTCTGACCAACTGAGCTATGGGCCCTGCCTTATTGATAGACAATCAGAGTCAAATAACAAGTTATCACCATTTGTCTCTAATTGTCGGACACAAAAGTAGTGCATTTTTACCAATCTATCAATAGCTCAAATCCAAAGGTTGTGAAACTCCATATATAATTGAATATAGGACGAAGTGTAGCCCTGTATGTCAGCATAGGGCGTGAAATAGAACGATGTTTGGTTGGGTGATTGGGGTGTTATGTGGGTAATATCTGTTGCTCAGATCTATTTTAGAGATTATTTGTGGAGTATTCAGATTGGCAGTGCTAATCAATAACGATCCCGAACGTAAACACGTTCGGGATCGTACAATCGATTATGTTGAGTTTATTTGCCTGCAGCGTAAAACTGGTCTCGTCCCGTTTGTAGAAATTTGACGAACTGATCGATGTCGAGATTGTATCCGCGACCTGGAACCAGTTGTTTCCCTGTCGTATCGAGAATCATGTAGTAGGGCTGCGAATTGATGCCGAACTGTTTATGGGCGAAATGTGCGTTTATTTTCCCTAAACCTTTCAAAACTTTGCCATTTTCAGTTGTCACCCAATCCTCTTGCGGTAACTCTTTTTTATCGTCTGAGTAGAGTGCTACAATTACGAAATCATTGCGTAACAACTCCAATACCTGCGGGTCAGACCAAACGCGGGCTTCCATTTCGCGACAATTGACACAGCCATGCCCAGTGTAATCCACAAACAGCGGTTTGTGGACTTTGCGGGCGTATTCCAACGCTTCGTTGTAGTCGAAGAATCCGTTCAGGCCGTGTGGAAGACTTAAAAAATCACTGTATTTCGGTGCAGGAGATCCAGCCGATGCGGTGGAAGATGGGGCTGAAGGGGTTGGAGTTTCAGCTCCGAGTACGAAGTCTTGTGTGTGCATCGGGGGCAAATAACCGGATAACCCTTTTAGTGGTGCACCCCACATGCCAGGCAGCATGTAGATGACAAAAGCAAAGGTAATGATCGCCAACAGAAGCCTCGGAACTCCAATTTTTTGTGTGTCGCTGTCGTGTGCGAATCGGATCTTGCCCAGTAGGTATAGACCTAACAGAGAGAAGATAGTGATCCACAAAGCCAGATAGATCTCCCGATCGAGGATGCCCCAATGGTAGGTTTGGTCAGCAACACTGAGGAATTTCAGGCCGAGAGCCAGTTCCAAAAATCCGAGTACGACTTTGACAGAATTGAGCCATCCGCCGCTCTTGGGCAGGTTTTTCAAAAGAGAGGGGAATAGAGCAAAAAGGGTGAAAGGCAGGGCAAAAGCTGCCGAGAAGGCCAGCATGGTAACTACGGGAGCCCATACCTCTCCTGAGGTAGATTTAATTAGAACGGAGCCGACAATCGGTCCGGTGCAGGAGAAGGAGACCAGTACCAGGGTCAATGCCATGAAAAAGACACCGACCAAGCCTCCTTTGTCTGCTTTGCTGTCACTTTTGTTGATGAGCCAACTGGGCATCGTGATTTCGAAGGCACCGAAAAATGAGGCTGCGAAAACCATGAAGACCAGGAAGAAGATGATATTGGGCAGCCAATGGGTCGCCAGCCAATTGAAAATATCGGCGGTGACGGCTTCTCCTCCAATGATCTGGGTGATCAGGATAATGACAGCAATCGGGACGGTGTACAGCAGGATGATGCAGAGTCCATACAATGCGGCCATGGTGCGTCCGCGGGTCTTGTTTTCACTCCCTTTGAGGAAGAATGAGACTGTCATGGGGACCATTGGGAAGACGCAAGGGGTAAGCAGTGCCGCAAATCCCCACAAAATGGCCTCAATAATCGCACTCCAAAGTGAACCTCCACGACTTGACGAAGTGGATCCTTCTGTGCCATCAGTTGAAGTTAATTCAGTTGCAGCCGAAGAGATTGTTTCGGATATGGAATTTTCGGTTGTTGAAGAATTTCCATTGAGTGTTGAAATCGCTGCGTTTTGGGTGTCAGTTCCTGCACCCTCGGTTGTAGAGGTATTGGAATCTGTCGCTTGTCCAGTTGTTGAGTTGGTGTTACCGGAGGTGGATTTACCCGTGTTTGTGGGTGTAGCAACTTCCTGCTGGGCATCCGAATTTTCTACGCGGATGACCAACTCTTGATCGGACGGCGGAAGACAACTGCTCTCATCGCAAGCCATCCATTCAACTGTTGCTAAGATGCGGGCTTCGGAAACTGAGGGGGCCAATTTGACCTGCTGTGTAAACATGGCCTTTCCTGCAAAGGTGCCGATCTCCATTTCGAAAAGAGGATCGTATTTTTTTGTAGGGGTGCTTACCTGTTTTACAGAGCCGACCAGCGAATAGCTTTTGTCTGGAGTAAAGGTGATGGTTGTTGCATTCGGCCCACCTTCATATGGCCCCATGTCATACATATGCCATGGAGCGTCTATGCGAGCGGTGAAACGAATCGTATAGACTCCATTAGAACCCTTTTCGACCGAAGTTTTCCAATGTACGGGATTTTCCTGCGCACTTAGGTTCCAGATGCTGGCCAAAACAACCAACAAAAGCAGTCCGATTTTTTTGAAAGGTGCCATCTCGTTGAACTTTTATATATGTCGAGCGGGCTGGTACCTGCCTCGTCTATGACCATTTGACAATGTATATATAATTATGGTCAGAAACGGAATCAATAGGCTCGCTCGTTTCGGTTTTCGTAAAAATTAATAAATGCTTTATTGGCTACTACGTTTCCACCGGGGGTGGGATAGTTGCCTGTAAAATACCAGTCGCCATTGTGAACCGGAATAGCTCGGTGCAGGTTCTCAACACTTTGGTAAATAACCTCTACCTTGGCGTTGATGTCGGGTGTAGTGACAATTTGTGCAACCTTATCCGAAATCTCCTGATCGGTAAATGGTTCGTAAATTTTCTTTACACAGTTGACCACTTCGCTGCGCTCGAGCCCCATCTGAATTTTGGCCCGGTGATATACATCGTCGATGACATGATTCATGCCACGCTCTTTAAGTAGAGCGATGGCCGCTTTGAAGGCGACGAAATCACCCAAGCGTGACATATCAATGCCATAACAATCCGGATAGCGAATCTGTGGCGCGGACGAGCAGATAATGATTTTCTTGGGTTTGAGGCGGTCAAGGATGCGGATAATGCTGCGTCGCAGTGTGGTGCCTCGCACGATCGAGTCATCGATCACAACCAAATTATCTTGTCCGGGATGTACGGTTCCATACGTAATGTCATATACGTGGGTTACCAAGTCGTCCCGTTCGTCATCCTGCGTAATGAATGTGCGCATCTTGACATCCTTGATGGCTACCTTTTCAATCCGGGGCCGATAATGTAAAATTTCGTGCAGACGTTCTTCGGTCAGGTGCTCTTTCTCGGCCATGATCTTTTTGACCCGGGTTTCAGCACAAGTGGCATCCAACCCCTCCGTCAATCCGAAAAAGGCACTTTCCGCGGTGTTGGGAATGTACGAAAAGACGGTGTGTTCGATGTCGTCATCGATACTTTTCAGAATTTGCGGTATCAAGAGTCGTCCTAACGCTTTCCGTTCCTTGTAAATATCTTGATCGCTGCCTCGAGAGAAATAGATACGTTCGAAAGAGCAAGGACGAACCTCTTGAGGGGCAATGAAGCGCTCGATGGAGTAGTTGCCATCCCGACGTACCATTAAAGCATGACCTGGGGTGAGTTCCAGTACACTGTCGTAGCTGACATTGAAGGTTGTTTGGATTACGGCCCGCTCAGAAGCAGCGACGATTACCTCATCATCTATATAATAATAGGCAGGACGAATTCCGCACGGATCACGCATCACGAACGCATCTCCGTGACCGATCATGCCTCCGATTACATATCCGCCATCCCAGCGGCGTGCCGATAGGGACAGAATCTCCTTGAGGTCGATGTGTTGGGCCAGCAGATCGGTGATTTCACGTTTGGAGTAGCCCTTCTCTTTAAAGTAGCGGTATTTGTCTTCGTTTTCGCGGTCGAGGAAATGACCGATGCGTTCCAGAATAGTTACGGTATCTGTTTTTGCCGAGGGGTATTGTCCCAAATCGACCAAACGGCCGTACAGTTCGTCGATGTTTGTAAGGTTAAAGTTTCCAGCTACAACTAAACTGCGGGTCATCCAGTTGTTTTCCCGAGAGACCGGGTGGACATTTTCGATGTTGTTTTTTCCGAACGTGCCGTAACGCAGGTGGCCAAGAAAGACCTCCCCTGTGAATTCCATGTGCTCTTTGAGCCAGGTCGGATTCTTCAAGATCGAAGGATCTGTTGCGACCGCTGTTTCGATCTTCTGATGAATACGTTGGAAAATATCTTTAATGGGGGTCGCATCGTTTGAGCGGATGCGGTTGATGTAAACATGTCCTGGCTTGGGGTAAAGTTTGATGTTCGCCAGACCGGCACCATCTTGCCCGCGGTTGTGTTGCTTCTCCATCAGGATCTGCATCTTGTTGAGGCCGTAAAACGGGGTGCCGTACTTCTTTAGATAGAAATCCAACGGCTTGAGCAGCCGGACGAATGCAATGCCGCATTCGTGTTTAATCGAATCGCTCATAATGATTTCAAATATGGCCAAAGATACGTCTTTTTCATGGGATGTGATAAAAGATACACATTTTTTCTTTAAGAGAATTTGCACGAATTTTGCGTTAAACCTTGTTTTGCAGAGAAGTTTTAATACCGTATTGGATTCGCTTATCAGACTATCAAAATTACCGATTGGAAATATTTGGAAATCGGAAACGAATCACCTTTCTTTGTGATGTAAGAAAAATCAGTTAGACAACCATTTAATAAAATTGAAACTATGGGAAAGAGTGTTAAAGGGACTAGAACGGAGCAGAATCTGTTAAAGTCATTCGCTGGAGAATCACAGGCACGTTCACGTTACACCTTTTTTGCCAGTGTGGCCAAGAAAGAGGGTTATGAGCAGATCTCAGGCGTCTTCATGGAAACTGCAGAGCAGGAGAAAGAACATGCAAAACGTTTCTTCAAATTCCTCGAGGGTGGTATGGTAGAGATTACTGCCAGCTATCCTGCCGGCAAGATCGGTACCACGATGGAAAATTTGGCCGCTGCAGCAGCAGGCGAGAACGAAGAGTGGGCTGAAATGTATCCGGAATTCGCAGCTATTGCAGAGGAGGAGGGTTTCCCCGCAATCGCAGCCGTTTTCCGCAATGTAGCTACCGTTGAGGAGCAGCACGAGATTCGTTATCGTAAACTGTTGGCTCACGTTGAGGCTGGTGATGTCTTCTCTCGTGATGAGGAGATCTTCTGGCAGTGCCGCAACTGTGGTTATGTACACAAAGGCAAGACCGCTCCTGAGAGCTGCCCGGCATGTGCACATCCGCAGGCATTCTTCGAGCCGATGAAACAAAACTATTAATAATCTGCGGGTCTGTTTTTGCAGATCGTATGATTGGCAAAGAAAAAGGGATGGCATTCATGCCATCCCTTTATTGTTTATGTAAATTACCTTTACAAATTACTGAAGAACCCTTTGATAAGGACTCTACAATTTGTAAAAGTAGATCTGTGTTGCAATATCCCTAATAATTGTAGAGTCCTAAATAGTTCGGTGTCTCCCGTAGTGCAATTTTTTTTGATTTGGTTAACTCGATTTTGAGAACTGTCCCGATTATCGAGCCCATAATAACAAATCTATCTTGCGATAGCTTCGCATTGCAGTGTGCACTGGGTTGTGTCGGTAAAATCGGATTGCGCTTTGGTTGGGACTGGTTATAAACCTATGCGGCTTCGGCCGGATTTTTACCGTTGAGGTGAAAACCCGGCGAAGCAGTAGGGTTTAGTCGTCATAGCTACTGCCGTCGAAACAGTGCGTACAGATACACTCTTTCGGGAGTCCAATCGCTTTAACCAAGGTTTCAACCGGATTGAATTTCAGAGAGTTTACATTCATCTGTTGACGAATGCTCTCGACGAGATCGCAATACTGTTTTGAACCGGTTGTGGCGTACAACGGTAAATTTTTGTTTGCATCACCCTCCAATTTGAGGATCATGCGGCGGGTAATTAACTCCATTTCAGATTTTGATGCACTGAAATTGAGAAATTTACAGGGGTAGATCAGCGGTGGACAGCTGATGCGGATATGGATCTCCTTAACGCCATAATCATATAACTCAGCTACGTGGTCCCGTAATTGAGTGCCTCGTACAATCGAGTCGTCGCAGAATACTACACGTTTTCCACGAAGCATTTGTTTGTTGGGGATCAATTTCATTTTAGCAACCAGCTCACGCATCTGTTGGTTGGATGGGGTGAAGCTGCGGGGCCATGTCGGTGTATATTTGACAAAACCGCGTTTGTATGGGATGCCTTTCCCGGCAGCATATCCGAGGGCCATGCCAATTCCAGAGTCCGGAATACCCGAAACGAAATCGGCTTCAATTTCATCGTTTTTACCCATCTCGACACCGCAGTCGTAACGCATCTGGTCAACATTGTTGCCTTCGTATTTGCAAACGGGGTAACCGTAATACACCCACAGGAATGAGCAAATCTGCATCTTCTTGCCCGGTTTGCGTAGCTGGGTATATCCGTCGGCGTTGACTAACAGAATCTCTCCAGGACCGACAAAATAGTCGATGTTGTAACCTAGGTTGTCGAATGCACAGCTTTCAGAGGAGAGTGCATAGCCATCGGCTCCTTTGCCTAAGATAATCGGTGTACGTCCATATTTGTCCCGTGCTGCAATGATGCCGTTCTCGGTCAATAACAGCATGGAGCAGGAGCCTTTGATCTGGCGGTAGACGTTCTCAATACCTTCAGTAAAGGTTTTTCCCTCTGAGATCAGCATGGCAACCAATTCGGTCTGGTTAGTGATGCCGTTGCTGTGTTCGCTGAAGTGATTTCCCTTAGCCAGTAACTCACGCTCTAACGTGGCGAGGTTGGTAATCATGGCTACCGTAACAATGGCAAACTTGCCCAAGTGGCAATTTACAATAATCGGTTGAGCATCGGTGTCACTGATGACGCCTATCCCCGAATTTCCCGAAAAGGTGGGTAGCTCCGATTCGAATTTTGTACGGAAATAAGAGTTGGAGATGTTGTGAATCGCGCGGGAAAAATTGCCGTTATCAAAAGTAGCCATACCGGCGCGTTTGGTCCCCATGTGCGAGTTGTAGTCAACCCCGTAAAAGAGGTCGGTCACACAGGAGCTTTTTTTGATGGTTCCAAAAAATCCGCCCATGTTTTATATACTGTCTTGATCTGTTTAAAATGGTGCTGAGCTACAAAGGTAATATTTTCTTAGGCAAAAACATTCGGTTCGGTCATCTCTTATTATAAAGGAGGACTGTTTCATTTGTGTGGAATGTGATATAGACTCTCTTGTGAAGTGTCTGTATGGCCGAAGTGGTGTGCGTTGTAAGGAAATTTCGATGCGCAGGAGAGTTGTGTTGCCAATTTTTTACGTTAGGATGTGAAATGGCTGGAGCGGTTGTGTGGTGTGGGCTGCCAAAGGGTTGAGTGTAATTAGATGGCTGACGATCATGACTTTTTTATGCAAAAAATACAGGGCGAAAGTCATAATTTAAAGGGTGAGGGTTCCAAATAAAGTCCTATATTTGTTACACCGGTGCTTTTCGAAATGCCTTTGAATCGGTTTTTTGAGAAGAAAAACCTAAAATACAAAAAGTTTTTCTTCGTACTAAAACGCGGTCAAAATTTAAAGGATGGTGCACTCGATTTAATAAATAGAACAACGTTTCCGTGTGGCGGCTGTAGCTGTCGTGTGGAATTTAACCTAACTGAATCAATGGAACAAATTTCGTTTTTGGCTTTCGACCTGGGAGCAACCAGTGGCCGTTCGATTTTGGGTACACTGCGCGACGGTAAGTTGCAGATGAAAGAGTTGACCCGTTTCCCCAATCAGATTCTGGAGTTGGGCGGACACTATTATTGGAATATCTTTTCGCTGTATGAACATCTCAAGGCGGGTATGGTGGCCTGCGTGAAAGAGGGTGTTAAAATTACTTCGATCGGTATCGATACTTGGGGTGTCGATTTCGCGCTGATCGGCGAGGATGGCCAAATCCTCGGTATGCCGCTCGCATATCGTGATTTGCATACCACGGGTGCTCCTGAAGAGTATTTCAAAAACGTAATGTCTCGTGAAGGGGTGTACGGCTTGACAGGTATTCAGGTGATGAATTTCAATAGCCTCTACCAGCTCTATGCGATGAAACGTGACAATTCGTCTCCGCTGAAGGCTGCTGTTCGTGCTCTGTTCATGCCGGATGCATTGAGCTATATGTTGACCGGTAAAATGGTTACCGAATACACAATCGCTTCAACCTCTCAGATTCTGAACCCTCGCACCAAGAAGATGGAAGAGCAGTTGCTCGAAAAAATGGGGGTAAAAGGTTCTCTGTTCGGAGAGGTAGTGCCTACAGGAACGGTGATCGGTACATTGACCGATGCTTTGGCTGCTGAAACAGGTATTGGTAAAGTGCCAGTGGTTGCCGTAGCTGGACACGATACCGCTTCTGCTGTGGCTGCTGTGCCGGCTGCCGATGAGAAGTTCGCTTATCTCAGTTCGGGTACCTGGTCGTTGATGGGTATCGAGGTGAAAGAACCAGTGATTACCGAAGAGACCGCAGCCCTGAACATCACCAATGAAGGGGGTGTAGAGGGTACCACCCGTCTGTTGAAGAATATCACTGGCATGTGGATTCTCGAACAGTGTATCAAAGAGTGGAAGAAAGAGGGTGTTGAATACAGTTATCCGGAAATTGTCAAGATGGCAGAAGGGGCAACACCGTTCCAGTCATTCATTGATCCGGATGATCCTTCATTTGCAAATCCGCCCAGCATGACCGCAGCGATCCGTGAGTTCTGCTCGAAGAGCGGACAGCCTGTACCGCAATCTCACCCTGAGTTGATCCGTTGCATCTTTGAATCGTTGGCTATCAAATACAAAGATATTCTTGAAAAGTTCCGTACATTGGCACCGTTTCCGATTGAAAAATTGCATGTTATCGGTGGTGGTTCGAAAAACAAACTGTTGGATCAATTGACGGCCAATGCCATCGGTATTCCTGTTGTGGCAGGACCTTCGGAAGCTACGGCTATCGGTAATATTATGTTGCAGGCTTGGGCTGCCGGATGTGTCAACTCCTTGCAACAGATGCGCGACATGATCGCTAAGGTGGTTGAGACGGAAACCTTCCTGCCTCAGGATACAACCTCATGGAATGAGGCTTACGCCAAAATCAAACATTTATTGTAATAGGCATTTTTTGAGGGAACGTAGGGATGTGGTTGACTCTATGGAAAAGCATGTTGATGTCGTTTTGATAGATGCTGCCGTGTCCTCCAACGTTTTGTTTTGAAATAGACAGGAGCAAAAGTCGTAAATGACAGATTTGCTATTTGATCGATAAAAAGTTAGTAAAACATAAACAACCATAAACTGACTATGAAAGAAGCACAAATCATTAAGGCCTATGAGGCCGCTAAAGAGCGCTATGCACAGATCGGTGTTGATACCGACGAGGCGTTGAAAAAATTGCAGAATATTTCGTTGTCACTGCACTGCTGGCAGACCGATGATGTAACCGGTTTTGAGAATCCAGACGGTCAGTTGTCAGGCGGTATCCAGGCAACTGGTAATTATCCGGGCAAAGCTCGTAATATCGACGAAGTACGTCAGGATATCGAGAAGGTGAAAACCTTGATCCCGGGTTCACATCGTTTGAGCCTGCATGCTATCTATGGCGACTTCAAAGGTGAAAAGGTCGATCGTAACCAGATCGAGCCTCGTCATTTCCAAAGCTGGATCGATTGGGCAAAGGCCAACAACATGAAACTCGATTTCAACAGCACCAGCTTCTCACATCCGTTGAGTGGTGACTTGTCGTTGGCAAATCCTGACAAAGCGGTTCGCGATTTCTGGATCGAGCACACCATCCGCAGCCGTAAGATTGCTGAGGAGATGGGGCGTCAGTTGGGCGACAAAGCTTGCCACAACCTGTGGATCCATGATGGTTCAAAAGATCTGACCGTTAATCGTTATTACTATCGTTCTCTGTTGAAAGATTCTTTGGATCAGATCTTTGCAGTAAAATGCCCGAATGTAAAAGATGCAGTTGAAAGTAAAGTATTTGGTGTAGGTTTGGAAAGCTATACCGTTGGTTCACATGAGTTCTATATGGGCTATGCAGTACAGAACGGTATGATGGCTACCCTCGATATGGGTCACTTCCATCCGACCGAGGAGACCTATGACAAGATCTCTTCACTGTTGCTCTTCACTCCTGAAATCTTGCTGCACGTGAGCCGTCCGGTACGTTGGGATAGCGACCATGTCGTAATTCTGAACGACAGTGTGGCTATGCTGGCTCAGGAGATCGTTTGGGCTGATGCCTTGAATAAAGTTAACATCGGTTTGGACTACTTCGATGCATCTATCAACCGTATCGGTGCTTATGTAATCGGTAGCCGTGCAACCCAGAAAGCTTTCTTGCAGGCACTGCTCTCTCCGATTAAACAGCTGCGTGACTACGAGTCATCAGGTCGTTTCTTCCAGCGTTTGGCAACTCTCGAAGAGGCTAAGAGCCTGCCATGGTCAGCTGTTTACGACTACTTCTGCTTGAAGAACAATACTCCGGTTGCCGAAGATTATATCGCGGAGATCGAGACGTATGAAAAAGAGGTGACCTCGAAACGTTAATTCTCAGCTTTTGCTAACTGTTTGAACTGTCCGTACATGGAAGATCGATTTTGAGCTCCATGTACGGATGGCTCATATAAATACTACTGATCTTATGGAAATCGTGTTAGGATTGTTGATTATCGCTATAGGCAGTTTCGGTCAGTCGAGCTGCTATGTGCCGATCAACAAAATCAAAAACTGGAGCTGGGAATCTTATTGGATTGTGCAGGGAGTATTCGCGTGGTTGGTGTTGCCTTTCTTGGGTGCTCTGCTGGCCGTTCCTTCTGGACACAGTCTGTTTGAACTGTTTACTTCCGCCAATGCCTTCAACATTTGGATGACTATCTTCTTCGGAGTACTGTGGGGGGTAGGTGGTCTGACCTTCGGCTTGTCGATGCGTTATCTCGGAGTCGCATTGGGACAGAGTATCGCTTTGGGTACTTGTGCCGGTCTCGGTACCATCATGGCTCCGGTGTTGCTCAACCTCTTCTTCCCCGAACTGGACGCACTCTCTAAATTAACAGCGTCGGTCATTGTGGGCGTGGTAATTACATTGATTGGCATTGCTGTGATCGGTGTTGCCGGATCAATGAAGTCAGCTTCACTTTCTGAGGAGGAGAAAAAGGCTGTTGTTAAGGATTTCAACTTCCCCAAAGGTATTATCATTGCTCTGTTGGCCGGTTTTATGAGTGGTTGCTTTAATGTCGGCCTCGAATTTGGCAAGAGTGTCTCCTTTGCAGAAACAAGTGAAATTTTCAGAACTTTGCCTGCTACCTTCTTGGTAACGTTGGGTGGATTTGTGACCAATGCAATTTACTGTTTCTACCAGAATCAGAAAAATAAGACTTGGGGAGATTATAAAAAGACCAATGTTTGGGCAAACAATGCTTTGTTCTGCCTTTTGGCTGGAGCGTTGTGGTACAGCCAATTTTTCGGTTTGTCGATTGGCAAAGGATTCCTGACCTCTTCGGAATCGTTGATGACGCTCTCATTCTGCATTTTGATGGCACTGAATGTGGTGTTCAGCAACGTTTGGGGAATTATTCTCAAGGAGTGGAAAGGCTGCAATAGAAAGACCATCGGAGTGTTGGTTGTAGGTTTGGCTATTTTGATTTTTGCATCATTTGCCGAACCTCTGCTTAGAATGGTTTTTGGAAATTAATTGTAATAACCTGAACGCTTCCGGACATATTCCGGAATATTATTAACCAATAAAACTTCATTCAAAATGATGAGATGCGCTTTTAAAATGAAGCTGAAACCCGGTTTCGAAGCCGAGTACCAGAAGCGTCATAACGAGATTTGGCCGGAATTGGTCAAAATGCTGAAAGATTCGGGTGTGTACGACTACTCGATTTTCTGGGATAAAGAGACTAATATTCTGTTCGCGGTACAGAAAATCAAAGGAGAACAGACCTCACAGGATCTGGGTCCGACTCCGATTGTTCAGAAATGGTGGGATTACATGGCCGATATCATGGAGACAAATCCTGACAATTCACCGGTATCGATCCCACTGCCAGAACTCTTTTATTTGGAGTAAACGTGCTTGTGCATAGCAATCAACGACACAACGCTTAGTTTAATAATGGTTTGGTTTGGTCGTTTGCCGGGACTTGTCCCAGTAAACAAGTGCGCGTGATCGTTTGATTTGCATGCATCATAGTGATAAAGAGAGCGGGAAGACTCTTAAGTCTTCCCGCTCTCTTATTAATATTGTGGAATGTTTTAAGATGCTTTTTGTTGAGTCTGCAGAAAGCAATGAGGGGGTATTTGTGGTACAACCTTACTGCGGGGGAAAGCATCTGTTTTATGAGGTTTATTTGTTGCGGATGATCTCCAATGCCAAAATGTAGGGTGCTGCTGTAAACCCTAAAATTGGACTGCTGTAATATTCGTTGTCATTGATGTCTCCGTCGTGGGTAAATTTTTCCCATAAGCACCCATAGGGGCGTTTTACCAAAGTGCGCGTTTTGTGTGGAATATATTGATCGGGGTAGGGATCGACATAGTTTTTGGTTACCATATTGAGGTATTTGAGGGCGACACGTTCGGCATCTTCACGAAATCCTGCTTTGATCAACCCTTTCATGGCCTGGAATTGCATCGATCCCCAAATCGCCGTGCGTCCGAATTGGTACGGGATATCTTCTTGGGATTCCGAGCAGACTGTCAATCCGCTTTTAACCTCCAATTCCCGCAATAGATTGTTTTTCATCTCCTCGGCTTGGGCTCCTTCGATGACGTGCCACATCAGGGCTGTAAAACTGGTAATGCAGGATATTTCGGTATGTTTCCCATTGACATAATCGTAATCTAACATTAATCCTCGTTGGGGTGACCACAAATATTTTTTCATTAAAACTGCACGTTTTTTTGCAGCTTTTACCCAATTTACGTTACCCTTAACTCCCAATTCCTTTTCGAAATAGGCAAAATTGAGCTCATATTGGTAGAGATTCGCGTTTAGGTCGACCGGGATAAAATCCATGCACCGCCCGTAATAACGGGGTGTAAAGTCCATAGATTCACATTCCGCCAGACGTTGTGCTGCGATTCTTAATTTGGTCGAGTCGGGAACATCCCGCGAAACGTGAAACCGATAAAACAGAACACGATCATAAAATTCGAGCAATTCGGCTGTGTCGGCATGTTGACCGAAGCGTTGTAATCCTGGAATCGAGGTGCTGTGATCTTCGATCTGGTTCCCATTACGATTTGTCCAAAAATCATACTCTTTCAGAACAGCCGGATAAGCCTGTTTGAGCCACTCTTTGTCTCCGGTTTTTTCATAATAATCGCGGACCATCATCGAAAAGAAAGGCAACTGGCTGCGACTCTCTCCCCAACCGAAAGCATTCGGAATAAAGGAGAGCGAATCCGCGATATAAATAAAGCAGTCGAGATTATTACGGGCCTGTTCGATGAATCCCTGTTTGAGAAGTGCATCGTTAATGAAATAGAGATCGTAATAATAGAGAGTTCCCGGATTCAACGCATAGGAATAGGGTTTAGGAAGGCGGGGATTGCTCTCGACAAACTCCATCCAATTATCCCGAATGTAGTTTTCGACTTCGGACCATTTCTCTGGATATAGTGGTTCAGGTGTTGTCTGAGCTTGAATTGTTCCACCATAAAGGCATAGAGTGATACAAATTGTTCTGAGCACAGGTGAAATTTTCATGGTTGATTTGGGTGTAGTTTAGAGAAATGAGCGAGATAGACGTGTTTTTGTAGATCTTGGTTGGAAATCTGTAAATGATGAGTAAACGTCGTTCCAACCTGTGTCGGAATTATACCAACAATAAATTGGCTGAGTTTGTTTCCACATGAGTATAACGTGGTGGATGTAAATGAACCGGAAGAGTGTGACAGTCGTAAATAAACGTATGTCCCTCTTCCGGTTATAACAATCTAGTCAATTTGAAAGTTATTTGCTTTGGAGTTGGATAAATTTGTAGGTAATCGGGTTATTGAACTCGATAGCCATCCGATCAACATACTGATTGAACTCCTCTTTATTGGTCAATTTCGTCCCTTCGCTCCAGGCGGTGCAAACCATATATTCGTAAGTGTTGTCTTTATCGGGTGTTACTCGAAAAACGTGATTGCCCGTATAGGCAGGAATATATTGATATTCGGGTTTGTACTCCTCTTTAACAATGATGGCGCCACCGATAAAGTCCACTACGATATTATCGCGTTGATCAATCTTTTCGGGGTCTCGTACCTCTTCCGGTCCTGACGAGATCAAGTAGCCGTTTTTTTGAATGAAATTGTCCTCCTGAGGCTTCTTTTTCATGCCGCAGCCCATCAATACACCTGAACCGTTGGGTTGGAAGGTTGTATAATGCACTTTAGATATGCAATAATTTTGATGAGCGTATGCCGTGTAGTATTGTTCGTATTCGTAATAACCGTTGCCGGTGTCCCAATTCATCCCTTTGATTCGGATTGTAGAGCGTAAGGGACCATTGACGATCACATCGTATGCATAACGAGTGTCGGAGATCTGTCCGGCGTTCCACAGTGATTCAGGATGCAAACGCTGTTTGGCTGGAGTTTTGCGAGGCATCGAGACCGAGTCGGGATCATCGGGAAATTCGAACAGGCAAATGGCACTGGCTCCGAATGAGGGAGCCACCTCTTGAATGTCTGAACCGTAATCGTGATTCAGGTTGGCGATCCCATATCCGTCGATGTTTTGGGTATAAAGAATGGGCGAAACCAATGTGGGTTTACGTTTCCCATAGGCATCGACACTGTTGGCAAACCAAATTTTCCATCCTACCTCTTCGGTCTCCCAAAATGGCATGATGTGGCGACAGTAGCTGCCGATATTGGCATGGGTGTGGTGCCTGTTCCATCCTCGGATGTTCTCTCCCAAATAGATATAGATCGTGCGAGTCTCGTTGGGTTTCATGTCGAGTTGGAAGAAAAGCTCATCCCAAATGCCGTCTTTATCCAGATCATCTAATTGGTGAAAAACCATGCGACCGTTGTGTTCCTCGCGCAGTTGATGCCCTCCCTGCACGTTCAGCACCGAATCGGATGGGGCAGGACGGGGATCACCTGTCGGGTCAACCACTGTAATCATCATTTCATGCAGGTCTGCCAATGGAAAATTCTCCCGTTTGATGATAACAGGAGTGTTGGGGCGTTCCAGATTTGTGGGGTTTGTGACTTCGAATTCGAGGCGTTGTGCAGGGGCGAAATCACCCTGCGTATACCAAGGATAATCAGCACCTTTTACTGGTAAGATCAGTAAAAAGGTTCCCAGAATGGTCAATAGGTAATGTGATTGCATGTGCGAAACAAAATTTAGGTTTTGTTAAGGTTTTGTTTATAGGTCAAATAAAGATACAAATTTTTTTTACATGCACGAATGGCCCAGGATGCTAAGTGTAGAAGTTTGAGATCGTTTGTGAATATCCGAATACGGAGGAGAATATTGGGCGATTTTATGTTGTTTAGCTTGAGGAGCGGTAAATGTCGGGGTTAATTGTGTTGAGTTGAACTGTCGAATAATAAAAATCTCCCGGATCTTCATTAGGTCCGGGAGATTGTAAGTAATGATTTATTCCGATCTGCTACGTCTGAGGGAAGCTATGGTAATAAAGCTGTTGCAGAGCCTAAATGTTATATCTGCGATTTGTACTAAAGAGCCTTTACTTCGTTCGGTGCAAATTCCCAGGAATAGGTTTGATCTCCCAAAGTGTAGCGAACAATCGGATTCGTGCTGCTCTCATCGAGTGTGAACTCTTGGGCCGTACTCTTCTGGTCAGAAGGGTAGAAAACAGTTGCTACTACAGTCTCTTTGGCCGGTGCTTGTAGAGAGGTGAAGATACAGGGAACAATCTGCATCGGATCATTTTTAACCACTCGTACCACATACTGCTTTTGAAGACTGACCTCATATGGGCTGTTGATCAGAGGTTGCATCTCCATGGAGGTGTGTTTCCCTTGCAGGGAGACACTGTGCCCATCGTTGATGGTTACATCTACTCGAGGATGGAATAACAGATCGATTTTGGCCCCTTTCTCACAAGTTATGCGATCCAATACGATTACAGCATTGGTTCGTTTGTCGAGTACCATGGCCCGTTTCCACCCTTTCATCTCCTGTTTGGGATAGGCATTGGTCGGATCCATCAACGTGTAATCGAATGCCGGTGAGGTGTAAAATTTGTCAATCTTACCACCCAGTCCCTCAATCCAAGGTTGATCTTTGTGCTTACATGGAATTTGCTCCTCGCCGTTGACATGGACGACATTATGCGAAAGACTACGAACGTGCAGGTATTTCCATCTGTCTTCGGTGAAGAAGAACTGATCATACACCTTCTGATCCATCTCGCCCACCAAAATGTCACCTTGCCAACTCAGGATGAAGGAGCCTGCATCCAAATGTCCGTGGTGCGGATCATTCATCGGAGCACATTTGATGGCAACCTGCAGATTCTCTTCACCGAAGTCTTTACGCATGAAGGCCCAATCGATACTCGGAAAATATTTGGATGCCACAGTGGGTTTCTCAGCCTGAATGGTCGGGCGTGGCCAAATCAGTTCCCAAAAGTTCATCGACCGACGGTCATCACTGAAATATTTTTCGAGGTAGTACATGGCTGCCGGGTCTGGATTCTCGGCAATAAATTTGTTGTAGAAATAGGAGTAGCCGATGGGCCCTGGTGAAAAGCCGTCATTGAAGGTTCCGGTCATGCCATACAGTCCGAAATCGGCCGGATGTTGCCATCCCTCGACTTGGAACAGGTTGACTTCTCCATCGGTTAAACGTTTGATGGCATCGATAAACGCAATGGACTCCCGAAGCCCGTATATGGAGTAATGGCGTCCTTCCGCCCAACCGTTGTCGGAACCATATTGTTCCAAATTCTTTTCCATGCCTTCGCAACTGCGGGCTACGACATCGATCAGTTTCGGGTCTTCGGTCAGCAGAGCCAATGCTGCAATGCCCAAACCTCCGTAGCAACTTGCCGACCAGTTGCAGCGATATGCCCCACTCCACCAGAAGTAGTCATAGTTGCCTCGTACGCGCAGAATGGCATTTTCAAGCAGTCCGCTGCGGATGCGGTTGCGTTGTTCTTTATCCATCGCCGGATAGATCCAGTCATAGACTAAACCTAAAGCTAATGCGATCTCACTGGTGTGCAGATCAAAGGTGAAAACCACCTGGTCGTCCCCGGCGCCCCAGGGCCATACACGTTTGTGAATCACCTTGTAGCGATGAAGCCCCAAGACCCAATAGGTCATTTCGCAGAGGCGATCAGCGTAGTGGAATGCCTTTTGTGCGTAGGCCTCATCTCCAGTCATTTGGTAAAGAAAAGCCAATAATTTAGCCCCTTCCCGATAGTAACCGACGAAATGTTCGAAATCAAAAGTCTCGTTATATACGTTGGCATCGTTATCCAAAAAAGGTTCGGGTTCGACAGTTGTCAACAACAGACGTCGTCCCTGTTGTTGCAACAGATCGAAAATCTGTGCCTCGGTGGGATTAGCGGCAATGCGATCGAGCATCTCCTGTTTGCTCTGATTGTCGAAAACCAAATAGGGGTGTTCGAGTTTGCGTTCGAGAATACCCTGACTGATGGTTGTGTAGTCTCGCGCTGCAAATGACGGGGTGATGCAACAGAGCAGCAGTACTCCAAAAAGTATTTTAAGTTTCATAGGTATTGAGGTTAGGTGTTCAAGGTTTTGTTCAAATAGGTCAGGCCGGAGCGTCAAAGAAATGAACCATACTCCTATATTGTAAAATGATTGTCTTTTGATAGAGATGTCTGTGAATACGTTCTATATGAGAATGCGGTCGTGACAGGATGTATGTGCTGTTTCGATAGTGACCATAAAAAAGCTATCCGATGTGCCAGCAGGCTAATCGAATGGCAATTTAAGAAAAATAGGTCAAATTCCAAAGATGTCCGGAGAACTATCTTGTGTTGTTTGATCGCTATCGTATGTTATGGGGAAGGGATCAAACTTTACCGTATCCATTCCAGTGAGTATAACCAAATAAGGCTTGCAGGATGAGTTTCTCCTTTGGTTACAATCTCTTGTCAAGAGGACCTGTCTATGTGTTGTTGTTACGTTTGATCTTTTGCCTATGAGGTAGGTGGTGTATGCTTAAATTTCGTTGCTGTATTTTGGCGAAATGGCTACAATGTGTTCTACCTCGTCGTCTGTAAGTGGCGTGTAATCCTCCAAATGGTAATATTCGAGCAAGAGGGAGCCAATGAGATTTAGGAATTGCTCTGTTGTGTCATCGTTTCCGAGCAGATCGCTCATGTTGACCACCGGACTGGGAACCGAAGCTACTCCTTTTCCCCGGACAGAACGATCTCCACGTAACGCGTGATGCAGCACCTCTAAGTCACTCCGATGCAACAGAGTGCCATGGAACAGTTGGCGGTTGCGGGTGACATGTGATGCTGTACCGGAGATTTTCCGTCCATCAACCAGCAGCTCTTTGCGGTGTCCGACTGTCGCATTGATCCCGATGTGTCGTAGCACAGTAACAATCGGTGTCAGAAAGTCACGATCTAATACCGGAGAAGCCTCTTTATTGGCTATGAACGAATAGTTGATATTTCCATAGTCGTGGTAAACGGTACCCCCTCCGGACAATCTGCGGACTACTTCGATCTGATGCGTACGGCAAAAGGTCTCGTCAATTTCGGCTGCAACGGTTTGGTTGCGTCCGATGATGACCGACGGACGGTTCCTATACAATAACAGAACGTCGTCTGGACGTTCTGTTATCATGTATTCTTCCAATGCGCAATTCTGCGCCGGAGAGTTCCAAGGACTGATGATTATTTTCATCTTGAATGGGTTGTCATTGGTCCTTTGTCATTATTGTTTGTTCAAATTTCCGTTGCTTCCTTCATGGTGACTTGGTCCCTTAACCTCTGGAATGAGAACTGGACAGTGTGCCATGATCTATTGATCCAGGTTCAAGAACAAATCACTTGTTGTGGAAGATCGGACGTGAACTACTGACCTACGTGGAAAGCAACACGCAACTCTTCGATCTCCTTGTCGTTGATTGGCTGCAGTGTTCCGATCGGAGCTGCCATAATCAGCGATTTAGCACTGAATTCAGCAACTTCGAGGTGGTCGAAAGTGTCGATCAGCTTTTTGCCGGTGATCAGCACTGAGTCGTTGGCCAACAGCAGGCAAGGATGTGTTTTGGTCATCTCTGCGATTGCGTTGGGATCTTCGTATTGCAGGTTGAATGGTACCAAAGGTACATCCTGCAACTGAATCCAGCTCTCAGGGATCGTACGGACATCGAATTTAATGCCTGATGTACAGAAGCCCATCAAATAGGGTGACTGGGTCAGGATGATTGAATCGATGTTCGGGTTGCTTTGGTAAATAGCCTGGTGCATAGCAACCGAGCGGCTCGGGATCTTACCAGCCTCTACCATGCCGTTTTTCACCTGAACGATGTTTTCCGGCTCAATGTCCCAACGGGGTACACCCGGAGGGGTGATCAGGAAGTCATTTCCGCGCCAGCGAACTGATACGGTACCATAAGTACTGATCATCAAACCCTGGTCGCAAGAACGACGTACAATGCGGCAAATGTCGGTACGGATTGCACGTTCGTCCGAAGGATAACTTACACCCATGAAGTGTGGGTAATCTGTCGGAAGAGATGCATCGTGGCGACCGATCTGCTCGTCTGTCAAATAGGTCGGATCACCCAGAACTTTGGCGTTCAGTTCAGTACGTGCACACAACTCCAGGGTTTCGAAACGCTGATAAGCATCCATCAAATCCTCACCGCAAAGCACAACACCATGGTTCTCCATGATGACAGCTTTGTAGTCAGGGTGGTTGCGGAATTCAGTCGCAATTTTCTTACCCAGTTCCTGGCTGCCCGGACATGCATAAGGTGCAAATCCGATCTTACCGCAAATGCGGCGAGCCTGCGGAATGATATTGGTATTTGGAATTTTGTGAACGATGCTGAACGATACCAATGCGGGTGGGTGTGCATGGATTACGGCACGCATGCCGGGACGCATCTGATAAATCGCTTTGTGGAAGGGGTACTCCGAAGAGGGTTTGTGCGGACCGATAATGGTACCATCCGCTTTCACACAGATGATGTCCTTTTCGGTCAACGAACCTTTGTCAATCGCACTCGGGGTAATCCACATGTCGCCATTGTCGTCCATGATCGAGACGTTACCGCCCGATGTGGTCGTCATGCCACTGCGATAGATACGGCCGATGATCACCGTAATCTGTTCGGCAGGATGCATCAACTTGGTGTCTAACTGTTTCATAACCTAACCTAAAATTGTTTTTTATTTGTCCGGCTCATGCCGGTCGTTATTGTTTTTTCAACTCTTGGGTTTGTGTTCCCGTATCCTACACTGCGGGTGAAACCGTGTCTTGTTTCACCCTGCAGTGCAGTTTGTTGTGTCAGGCCTGTCGTTGCATCTCAGCCGATGAGAAACTCTATGCGAGCTTGTCAGCATTAGCCAGAAGATACTCTTCGGCTTCGATGTTCCACAAACCTTTGTGGCGTGCGCAGATCTTGGCCAGTTCTGCAAACACCGGTTGTTTTTCACCCAGTTTTTCGAAATCCGCAATCGGGGTTAGCGGCATGTCGATGTGGGTGTATATCAGTTTCTTTCCGCCTGGAATCGAAGGCAGATTGAGCGTTGTGTCGATTACAGCATTCAAACCTCCTACGTGAGTGACCAGTCCGGCCGGATCGAGTCCTTCGCTCATCATCTTTAGCGCTTCGATCATATCTGCCGTATTTCCTCCACTGGTTCCTACAACGTGGGTATAAGCGTAGTGTACGTTGTAGAAATTGAACGGAGCTTTGAAGTCGGTCTTGGCCGGTCCTGCAAAGAAGTTCAAGCAACCATCAAAAGCCAGGATGGCATCTGCCTGTTCTACTACAGGAACCACCGGGGCAAAGACAAAGACATCGTTGTAGCCATTCCCGCCTGTAAGCGCTTTCAGCTCGGCGGTAGGATCTGCCATTGCGCCGGTATTGACATATTTCAGTTCGATGCCATTTTTGGCAGCCTCTTCTGGAGAGTAGAGCGATGCTGCACGATCCAAACGGCTTTGATCGATATCGGTTACTACCAGCAGCCGAGGTTTCCGGTCTTTGCGGTGGATGGCGTAATTGATTGCTGCCAATCCCATCGGACCGACACCTGCCAGAATTGCCATGCAACCTCCGTCAGCAATCTCCATCTGGTGAACATACGATCCGGGGGTGATGTGGTAGTTGGCATGCATGGCTCCGATTACGCATGAGAGCGGTTCAGCCAATGCAGCCGGATAGAAACCTTTACCGGTATAGTTGAGCAGGCATCCCTTTTCCATCACTTCGTTGGGAATAACCACATAAGTGGCATCACCGCCGATATGGTGATAAGAGTATCCCGGTGCACTTAATACCCCGACCGGCCCGTTCTCATAGTTCAGCGCAGGCTGAATGGAGAATTTTTGACCGGGAGTGAACTGATTTTTCCATTTGGCTCCGACTTCGATGATTTCACCGGCAAACTCGTGGCCGATGATCACCGGGTTTTCGGCGATATCACGAGGTACACGTTTGTGAATATCTGCCTCATGTGAAGCTTTGTATGACGACATGCAGATGCTGTCACACATAACTTTGGCCAGGATTTGATCCTCGCTGATTTGCGGCAGCTCAAACTCCTCCATTCGGAGGTCGTTCTTGCCGTATAGTCTGACTGCTTTCGTTTTCATGATAGCTTGTTTTAACGATACTTGCCGCTTTCGGCTGCAAATATACGCATTAAATTAATAAAAATAGGTCCCGCAAAAACTCGTTAAAAATATCGAGCTTCCTGCGGGACTGTTTTGTTACCTGTTCGCAGGTTAGCTTAACATGACCTGACCTCCAGTGACAGGAAGTGCCTGGCCTGTTTCGCACGTCTGCTCAATCAAATAAAGTACGGCCTTGGTCACATCTTCCGGACCAGTTCCTTTACGCATCGGTACCTGTGCCATGTAGTATGCACGAACATCTTCTACATTCTTTGCACCTGGCACCTTACCTGCATGCAGATATTGCAGGAACAGTCCATTTTCGGGATTGCTCCACAGCGGACCTTCGTAGTAGTTGCCGGGACAAACGGCATTTACTTTGATACGGAACGGTGCCAGTTCCAAAGCGAAAGATTGGGTGAGTCCTACACCTCCGAACTTGCTGCCTGCGTATGCAAAATTGGCTTTCGAGCCGCGCAGACCTGATTTAGAGTTGATCTGAATGATGTCGCCGTAATTATCTTCGCAATATTTGTTCTGCAGTTTCATGACGCGAGAAGCGGCCTGTGCGCAGTAGAAATAGGCGTTGTAGTTGATCTTGGTGACAAACTCGAAATGTTCGGGAGTCATCTCTTCCAAACCTCCTGCCCGCAATACACCGGCGTTGCTGATAAAGACATCCAGACCTCCGAATGCACAAACCGTTTTGTGGATCAATTCGCGCAGACTGGCCGGATCGGCTACATTGGTCTTAACGAAAATCGCTCGGTTACTTTTAGCCAGGGTGTTGAGATTCTCTGCAGTTTTCGCTCCAGCAACTTCGTTCAAGTCGGCAACGACGATGTTGGCGCCTTGTTGAATCAGGCAACGTGCGATGCCCTCGCCGAAACCTTGGGCTGCACCGGTAACGATGATTGTTTTGTTTTCAACACGACCGGCTGTCGCACCGGCACTCACTTTACGCCGATAGTTTTCGACCTCCCAGTTGTCAATGAAGTCGATCTGTGCCTGAGTCATTGGATGCTCACCGCCGAAAGATTGTGCGAGGTAAGCGATCTTCATCATGTCCTGGTAAACCTCGGCAATGATGTCGCAGCCAGCAGCATTATCTCCGACAGCTACCAAACCGATACCTTTGATCAAAATCACTTTCGGAGCGTAACCGTATTTTGCTTTGTAAGCGTCGATCTCTTGTTGAGCGGTTGCCAGAATGGCTTCAGTTCCTTCGCTGTCGATATATATGTAGTTCGATTTGCAGTAAACGATAATATCGGGTGAGAAGGGTTTTGAAATTTTGGCAAACAGCTCTTTTGACTCGGTGAAGTAGGAGATCAGAGCATTGTTGATCACTTTCAATGTTTTGAGGTTGCCTTTGTCGCTGACCATCATGCGGATGGCTGGAATAATCTCTTGAGCAGAGCCGCAAACATCGGCTTCTCCTCTCAGCGGACTTTGGGTCAGTGCCTTCTCAATTTTCCCCAAAACGTCGTCGTAAATGGCTTGAATCTTTTCGGTTGATTCAGCTCCTACGAAAATACCGTGGTTTTGAAGCAGAATAATTGAAGGTTCGTGTCCGTGTTTTTTTGTGTATTCACGAATCTGACTCTCCACCTCTTTGAACAGGATATAGCCCGGATCAATGTACGGAATGTACAGCGCTTCATCTCCGAACAGTTTGTGAGTTATCTCTTCAGCCTGTTGTGAACACATCAGACCGTTGACAAAAGTCGGGTGCAGATGCACGATAAAGCTGGCACTAAGTGCATTGTGAAGCGAAGTCTCTACACTGGGACGACGATCTTTCGTGATGCAGGCTGCGGCCAGATCATTCTTAACCTCCTCTTCTCGTGTAGCGGTATCGCTCGAATACTGCTTTTCAGAGATAACATTCAGTTTTTTTCGGTCCAGAACAGCAAACCCATCTTCAGTGATCGTAGCTAAAGCGTGTCCGCTTGCTTTTACCCACAAGGTGTCTGCATTTTTATAAGAGGTGTTGCCGCCTCCTGCAATAACATAGCGGCTGTCGGAGCCGTAAAACTGGGATATTTTTACAAGTTGTTTCAGTTCGTTCATGGTTTTACGTTTGTCGATATGGATAAATTTTTATTGTCTGTTTTTCTCTCTTGCTCGGATTGTAGGGTGTTTTGACTCTATTTCCCATTCTCTAATTGGAATCAAGCAGCAGAAACAGACAATATCAATTATCCGATCACTGCTTTGATTGCTTGGTCTCCGTAGGCGATATACTCGTCACGTTTGCTGACATCGGGGCGCCCTTCGCGGTCCACATAGCCCTGTTTGCCATTCTTGACCAACTCTTGATGTGCCGCTACGACGCACGCCCCCTCATAGTTGATCTGACGCAATTTTTCTGAGAGAGGTACTCCGCCGCGTGCCGCAAGTTGGATTGGTTCCATGGCCGGTGTGTTATGTTCGCTGCCGAACGTAACGACAAATCCACTGTCGTGCAGGTATCCGGCGTACTCTTCCAATACCTCGAGACTGTTACGTGTAGGAATGAACTCGACAGAGAAAAATCCTCTCCGTTTGAGCTCTGCAGCCGTCTTACGCACGTCGGCTTCAAACTGAGTAAAATTACCTTTGGCATCATCGGCCAAGAATGGATAAGTGGGAATGCCTCCAGCTGCCAGAATGATCTGACGAACATCCTCGACAGGCAGAAATGCTGCCGGAGTCTCGGCAACGAAGGCTGCACCACCCGCTTTAAGCAGATTGCCGCGAATCTCATTCTCCAAACCAGCCAGATCATTCAGTTTCGATTTGAGCGGTTTTCCTTCGAACAGTTCGGTGAAGAAAGCAGTTAACTCTTCTTCGGCATTGCCGTACTTTTCCTGGGCTTTCATGCGCAGCGCTTTGGCTAAGTGCCGCTCACGGATTGAACCGCTGGTCAGATTCTGCTTGATCCATTCGAAATCGAGCACGATATCTTTGCCTTTGCGAGCTAACAGGTCGTTGAGCTTGTCGCACATCTGTTTGACCTGTTCGTGCGTCTCGGCGCATACACCGGCCAGTTGTGAAGCGTATGGTTCAGGCAAAACAGCCGGGCAGGCAAGTCCTTTCCCGCTGAGGTAGGTTCGTCCCGGATTGTTCGGGTCGTTAACTCTGACCCCTGCCTCCTGGTCGGCTTTGTGCAGGCTGATAAATTCGATGTTAAAGAGCGGATAGAGGTGGCGTTTGCGGCACTCTTCGTTCCACTGGGTGTAACCGGCTGTGGTGTAGAAGTCGTTAATGCCCACCACCTTCACATTCTCAGCGACCGCTCGTTCCAACGAGTCGGTCAGCGTGTCGAATGCGCTGAAGGAGTATGGTGTGTGGAGGTGAGCATTGACGCTCACCTCCTTCACCTTGGGTCTTGAAGTCGGTTGACAGAGTTCACACATGGTTAGGTTAGGTTAGGTTAGCGATGAACTCTGATTAAATTCCGGCTTTCGCGCGACGGATTTGTTCTGCCTCAGTAAAGTTACGGGTTGGAACGTGACCTTTGAGCGGAACGATCTTCTCGTGGATGGCATCTATGAAGCTGTCCACTTGTGGAAAGAAGGCATACTCCAACTCGAAAGCAGGAGTGATCCAGTCACGAGAACCGAGAACTACTGGAGGTGCATCCAACTCGTCGAATGCCAATTCTGTGATATTGCGGGCCAAATCGTTGAGGAACGATCCACGGCTGGTGGCATCGCCTGCGATGATGATGCGGCCGGTCTTCTTAACTGAAGCAAGTACCTTTTCGTAGTTGAATGGAACCAAGCTGCGGGCGTCGATCACTTCGGCGCTCATGCCGTATTTCTCTTCGAGGATTTTTGCAGCCTCCAAAGCACGGTACAGAGTAGCTCCGATGGTGAGGATTGTAATGTCTTTTCCTTCGCGTTTGATATCGGGCTCGCCCAGCGGAATTTCATAGTAACCTTCCGGTACACCGCCTTCGTGGAATTGTTCTCCCACGTCGTAAATGCGCTGGCTTTCGAAGAAGATAACCGGGTCAGTCCCCTGCAATGCTGCATTCATCAAACCTTTGGCATCGTATGGAGTTACCGGGAAAACAACCTTCAGACCCGGAATGTGAGCTGCCAGCGAGGTCCAATCTTGAGAGTGCTGAGCACCATATTTAGAACCAACTGATACGCGAACCACTACCGGCATTTTGAGAATGTTGCCGCTCATGGCCTGCCATTTAGGCAGCTGGTTGAACACCTCGTCACCGCAGCAGCCGAGGAAGTCGCAGTACATGATCTCAGGGATTACGCGGCCACCGCACATCGCATAACCGATAGCGCTACCGATAATGGCAGCTTCGGCGATCGGCGCGTTGAACAGACGGTGATAGGGCAGAGCCTCTGTCAGACCACGGTAAACGGCGAATGCACCACCCCAGTCGCGGTTCTCTTCTCCGTATGCGATCAGCGATGCGTCTTTGTAGAAACGATCGATAATAGCTTCGAAAATACCATCACGCAGCTGGAACTGTTTCATCTTCGAGAAGGGTTTGCCATCCTTGTCGAAAGCGAAACGCTCTTTTTTGGCGATCTGCTGTACACGTGGGTTTTCGCTCATCGGATGGTTAACCTCCGGTTTAGCGTCTGACAATGAGTCGATGCTTTGGTTAGAGAACATCATTGTGCCGAGCAGTTCCGGGTCTTTGTGCAGATCCATACGCGGTGACAGCTCGTCGTCGATAGCCAGTTTGAAGGTATCGAACATGATATCTTTGATCTCTTTGGTGATGGCATCCAGATCAGCCTGAGATGCAACACCAGCGTCGATCAACTCTTTACCGAAGGCAACGATGCAATCCTGTGCCTCCCATGCTTCGATCTCCTCTTTGGTGCGGTATGACGAAGCGTCCGAGGGCGAGTGACCGCTGTAACGATAGGTCAGAACATCGATCAGAACAGGACCGCTCTTCTCCTCTTCAAGAATCTTCTTTTTGCGGCGGTATGCGTCGATTACAGCCAGCGGGTTGTAACCGTCCACACGTTCTGCATGCATTTGCTCGGGGTTGACACCGGCACCGATACGGGCTGCAAAATCGAAGCCCATCGTCTCACCGCGGGTCTGACCACCCATACCGTACTGGTTGTCCATGATGTTGATGATGACAGGCAGACCGCCCTTCATATCACCTTCCCAAAGTTGTTTGAACTGATCCATGGCAGCGAAGGTCATACCTTCCCATACCGGACCGCGGGCCATTGAAGCGTCACCGAGGTTGGCGACAACGATACCCGGTTTGCGGTTTACTTTTTTGTAAAGAGCAGCACCGACTGCGATACTACCGCTACCACCTACGATCGCGTTATTCGGGTAGATACCGAACGGAGTGAAGAAGGTGTGCATACTGCCTCCCAGACCTTTGTTGAAACCGGTGGTACGGGCAAAGATTTCAGCCAAAGCTCCGTAAAGCAGGAAGCGGATACCCAGGTCTTTTACAGAGCCGCCTTTGAAAGCTTTCTTGGCAACATTGACGGTAGCACCATCCCAAAATTCATTCATGATCTTCTCGAGAGTCTGGTCGTCGAGCAGCTCGATGGCGCGCAGACCTTTGGCGAGAATTTCGCCGTGACTACGGTGAGATCCGAAGATAAAGTCGTCGATGTTCAACATGTAGGCCATGCCGACAGCAGCGGCCTCCTGACCGGCAGACAAGTGGGCCGGACCGGGGTTGTTGTATTCAACGCCATTATAGCCACCGGTGGTTTTTACCAACTGCAGCATCGTTTCGAATTCGCGGATCACGACCATGTCGCGATAGATGCGTTTCAGATCCTCTTTGGTGAAGTTTTTGCTTTTCAGCTCATCCTTCACACTCTTTTTATACTGATTGACAGGGATCGGCGTGAAGGTGATTTCACCTGCTTTACGCATCTCCTTGGGATCGATGTATTGTGATTTAGGCATGATTAGTTGTTTTTATGTTTTGATTAGTTTTAGATTGTCTGTAGAAGTTTTGAATTCTTATTCACCGAATGCAAATACGGTCTCTTTGAAGATCTCGGAAACAGTCGGGTGGGGAAATACGATCTCTTGAAGCTCTTTGAGTGTCATCTCCTGTTCGATGGCCATGCAAGCGCCATAGATCATTTCACTGCAAGGGTTACCCAGCATGTGTACACCCAGAACCTCACCATATTTCTCTCCGACGATTACTTTGCACAGGCCGTTACCGCCCTCATTTTCGGCAACGAAACGTCCGGCGTATGCCATCGGCAGTTTGGCAATGCGGTAAGCGATACCCTCTTTCTTGGCGGCCTCTTCGGTCAGACCGACTCCTGCTACCTCCGGATTGGTGTAAACGACACCAGGAATGGCGTTGTAACGCATGACGTCCGGACGTCCGGTCAGGTTGTTGACAACCACTTCACCTTCACGGCTGGCGGTATGTGCCAGCATAGAGAAACCGGTAATGTCACCCGCTGCAAATACATTGGGAACGTTAGTGCGCATTTTGTTGTCCACTTTGACTGCTCCGCGGTTCAGTTCTACACCGAGATTCTCCAATCCCAATCCCGCTGTAACGGCACGACGTCCGACGCTGACCAGAATTTTATCACCTTGAGCAGATGCAGTGTTGCCTTGTGGGTCAACGAAGATGACCTCGTTGCCTTTGATTTCGGTTACACGACATGAGAGGTTGAATTTGATGCCTTTTTTCGCATAGATGTCACGCAACATGGCGCTGATCTCTCCATCCAATCCTCCTAAGATTTCGGGCAGCATCTCTACCACCGTAACTTCGGTGCCGAGGCTGTTGAAGAAGCTGGCGAACTCCATACCGATTACACCACCGCCGATGATGATCAATTTCTTGGGCTGCTCTTTCATGGCAAGAATTTCGCGGTTGGTCAGGATGATATCGCCGGCCTCTTTGAGACCTGGAATGGGCGGTACAAATGCTTCAGAACCGGTGCAGAGCAACAGGTTGACTGCGTAGTAGGTTTCGCCGTTGCATTCGATCTCAATACCATTTTGAGAACGACCTTTAATTTTGGCTTCACCTTTGACCACAGTGACTTTGTTTGTCTTCATTTTGGCTCCGACACCACCAACCAATTTACGGACTACTTTGTTCTTGCGGTCGATGATTTTGCCATAGTCATATGAAGTATCGGTCGTATAGACGCCGTATTTGTCACCATGTTTGGCGTAGTCATAAATCTTTGCGCTGTAGAGCAGCGTTTTGGTGGGGATGCAACCCTCATTGAGGCAGACACCGCCCAATTCGCGTTTTTCGAACAGTACGACGTTCAGCCCTTTTGCTCCGGCACGTTCTGCAGCCACATAGCCACCAGGACCACCGCCGATAATTGCCAAATCTATCATTTGTTTTGAATTTGAATTGATATTCAGTTTTTATGTTGCAGGATGCATGGGAACGATGCGCAATATCTGGATCGTCCCATCACCATACGATCCGTTACAAGTCGAAGTCGAGCGCTTCGATTTCGTTGGCGATCTCTTTTACAAATCGGGTAGCCTCGCCGCCATCCAAAGCACGGTGATCGTAGGTGAGGCTCAATCCGATATGCGGTACAAATGCGTAAACGCCGCCGCCAATATCTTTTGGACGAGGAACGATTGTGTTGACACCCAAGATCGCTACCTGAGGCAGATTGATCACCGGGGTAAAGATCTCTACGCCGTAATTGCCCAGGTTCGATACGGTGAATGATGCAGCTTCTGAAGAAAGCAAATCAGGATCGATCGAACCCTTCTTGCAGGCGTTGGCCACCTCTTTGAGTTGATTAGCCAATCCCTGAATAGAGAGATCGTCTGCATTTTTGACTACCGGTACCATCAGGCCACGTTCGGTATCCACGGCCAAACCGAGGTGTACTTTCGAGAAGAGACGTACACTGTCACCAAGGAAATGCGAGTTGACCTGCGGGAATTTTTTGAGGGCGCGGATCACAGCCATGCAGACCATGTCGTTGAGTGTGATGTTGGTAGGATAACCATTATCAACCGCCTTTTTAACTTTCTTACGCAGTGCCAAAATGCCGCGAGCGTCGGCGCTGAGGTGGTGGGTTAATTGTGCTGAGTTCTGCAGCGATGCGTACATGGCTTTTGCAATCAGCTTACGCATGTTGCTCAGTGGCTTGATCTCGCTGTCAGAAGCGTAAACGCTGTTCTTGAGTGCGCCCATATCTGCACCTTTGACCATACCTGCCAGCCCACTGCCGGTTTCAGGCGCAACGGCTCCAGTCTCTTTTGCGATGGCTTTGGCCAATGGAGTGAGTTTCGGAGTGGCTTCGATAGCTGCGCGTACATCACGCTCAATTACGCGGCCGTGAGGTCCAGATCCCTGCAATGCTGATGCGTTGATCGCCTCTTTGGCAGCCAATACGCGTGCACGAGGAGATACTGGAGAACTTCCTTCAGAGGTGGCAGGTTTTGCAGCGGGTGCAGCTGTTTCAGCAGCGGCTGCGGTGGAGGTAGCAGCTGGAGCGGCAGCAGGTGCGGCCTCAGGAGTAGCAGTTGCAGATGCTCCGTTGTCGGCTCCCGGGCGGAACTCTTCGGTGCTTTCACCTTCGTTACCGATGACCATCACATTGGTCAGTACGGGAATCTCGTCGCCGTCATCGAAAAAAACGTCCAGCACAGTACCGGCTACTTTAGCCTCCTCTTCGAACGAAGCCTTATCGGTCTCATACGAGAAGAGAATATCGCCTACAGCGACTGTGTCGCCCTTTTTCTTTTTCATTTCGGTTAGGATGCAACTCTCTACCGACTGCCCCTGTTTGGGCATGATGATTACTGTTGCCATATAGTTTTAAGTTATGTGTGTTTTAGTTTAGTTCGGTTAGCTCCTATTTCAGCTCTTTGCAAAGTTACAACAATAACTTATATTTACAAGTAAATTTTTATTAATTTTCTAATTGCTGATAATTAGATTGTTGTGAAAATATCTTGTTGTTACAAGTTGATAACATGTATATACAAATTTGTTCTCGAAAAATTTGGAGGCTCCGATTTCTTTCTCTATATTTGACTTTAGAGAAGGGGGTGATTGATGCCCAATTGTCTGCTTGAATCTCTCATTCCAATGAAGTTATGGTAGAACTGCCCCGATATAAACAAGTTTACGAAACCTTGCGCCGACATATTGCCGACGGAGTCTATTCTGCTGGTGATTTATTGCCCTCGGAGCATGAGTTGAGTATTGTGCACCATGTGGCTCGACCCACCGTGCGGAGAGCCTTGGACCAATTGGTAGCCGATGGCTTTATTCTGAAACATCAGGGCAAAGGAAGTATCGTGAAAGGTGCTCCTAAAGGGATCGGTATCCTTTCGTTGTCCGGAACAACCTCGGCAGTTGGACGGGAGAATTTTCTTACACATATTCTGATAAAACCCGAAGTGAGACCCTGGACAGAAGCATTTTCTTTCCCTGTCTCAACGCAGGAACAGGAGGTGGGGTGCATCTATTTCGAGCGGTTACGTTTGCTTAATAATGAACCAGTGTTTCTTGATATTACGATGTTGCCCAACATCAATTTGCCCCGTTTTACCTCTTATAACTTGGAAAACACTTCGCTGTTCGACTTTTTGAGAACAAAATATCAGATTGTGGTAACGGGAGGCGTACAGCAGTTTTATGCTATTCGTGCCGATAAACGGATGCAGGAGTATCTGAAAGTCAAAGCAGGCCATCCGATTCTACAGCTTGACCGCAAAATCGAAACTTCGAGACCTGGATTTCACATTTACAGTCAGGTGTTTTGTGCAACGAGCGGCTACGGCTTGCGTGGAACGTTCTGAGATTTTACCTATTTTTGTTGACAAGCAGCTAACAGCTGTTTTTTAGTTAGAGAATGCGATTACTACTATTGCCTTTTAAAAGTGGCAAGAACTTAATTGAATAAAAAATATGAATCCGATTCGACAGAGTGCTATCGATACCATTAATGCCGAAGCTGCGGCAGTACAACATCTTGTTGAACAGCTGACCGATGATTTTGAAAAAGCGGTGCAGGCTATTCTTACTTGTAAAGGCAAGGTGATTGTAACGGGAATGGGTAAATCCGGATTGATCGGAAAAAAAATTGCTGCCACACTGGCTAGCACAGGAACTCCAGCCTTTTTTATGCATCCGGGAGAGGCTTATCATGGTGATCTCGGTATGATCGAGTCGAAAGATATTGTTTTGGCGATTGCCAATTCAGGGCAAACGGACGAGGTGTTGAAGCTGATTCCGTTTTTGCAATATAATAAAAATGTGGTGATTGCGATGACTGGCAATCCTGAATCCACGTTGGCTAAGCATGCCCACTATCATCTTAATATTGGTGTGGAACGTGAGGCTTGTCCGCTGGATTTGGCTCCTACCTCTTCAACTACGGCTACATTGGTGATGGGAGATGCCTTGGCGATTGCTCTGATCAATGAGCGTCATTTCAAGGCTGAAGATTATGCCGTGTTCCATCCGGGGGGAAGTTTGGGTCGTCGTCTGCTGACGAAGGTGCAGGATGTGATGCGGAAGGATAATTTGCCTTGCGTATCCAAAGAGATGACTCTCGGTAATGTGATCATTGCCATCAGTGATGCCCGTTTGGGTATTGCCGCAATTGTTGAGGATGGTAAACTGATCGGAGTAATTACCGATGGGGATGTGCGTCGGGCAATGACCAAATACAAAGAGAACTTCTTTAATATCCAGGCTCAGGAGATCATGACCCGTACGCCGAAAACGATTCTGCCTACGGAAAGAATTGTTGTGGCTGAAGAGATGATGCGTAAAAACAAGATTCACTCGATTATTGTTGTAGATGAAGAGAATCATGTCGTTGGCATTGTCGAGTTCTTCAATGTCTCGATTATGGGATAACAACAGGTCTGGGATAGAGTGATATTGTAATTCCGGAAACGTTTTTTAGGAAAACTTTTACATAGTGCGGATGCCGTATGGAACGATAAAGGGCATTACGCAGGTGAAAAGGTGCAACAATATGATAGGCGGACAATCCGGTGACTCCGGATTGTCCGCCTTACTTGTTTTATGGCTCTTTGAGGCATGTTTTGTCCAAATACGAGGTGTATGAGGCAATGTGTATTTGGGAGGCTTGTTTGTTGAAGAATGTTATCATGATTATAGCAACAGTAGAGAGGTCACTTGATTTTTATTGTGATGGGTAGAGTCGCCGTATAATCAATGACAATTATTTGTCCGTAATGCAGATTGAAGCTTTTGTGGAAGAGACAGCTTGTTAGGGGTAGAGTAAAGACTGTTGTAATAAATTCGTGCAGTTTGTTCTCCCAGCATGTCAAAATGCCATCTTTTCGCAGAAGACATCCAAGAATGTCGGACTCGATTCCAGTGAAAGGTGACTGGTTGTTGGGAGAAGCCGCTCAATTGCCGCATCTTCTTCAAATAGAAACATTTTGGCTCCGATTAAAGCGCTGTTGCTTAATTTGATAATTCGTTGAGGATCAAATTCCAGTAATCCTACCTCAACAGCATTCTCTAAATCGATATAATTCCCGAACCCTCCCGCGATAAAAACCTTTTCAACATCGGCACGGTCGATCTTTTGTTCCCGCAGCAATAGTTCTACACCAGTGGCAATGGCGGCCTTGGCTAATTGAAATTCACGAATATCCTTTTGGGTTAATTTGACACGATCGGTCAAAGAAAGTTCTATGTTTGCTGTTTGGATGCCTCCGTTGTGATCGATTAAACCTTGCCGGATCCCGGTGCGAATCGCATCGATCAGTCCGCTACCGCAGATTCCGATTGCCTCCACCTGACCAATGACATGCAGATCGGGTTTATTGCCGTCGAGAGTAATGGATGAGATGGCTCCAGTAGAGGCACGCATGCCACATGAAATATTGCATCCTTCGAAAGCTGGGCCTGCTGCGGTCGAGGCGCAAAGAATGCCGTTTCGGTTGCCGACAGCAATCTCTCCGTTGGTGCCTAAATCGATCAACACACGAGGTCTGTCTGCGGTGAATATCCCTGCTGCATAAATCCCTGCTAAAATATCACTGCCGACAAAGCTGCCGATATTGGGTAAAAATGTAATTTGTGTATGTTGCAATTTCGGATCATTGTCCCAACCTAACTCTTTGGCCGTAAAATGGTGCATCGAATTGTCGGGAGATTCGAACGGATATGTGGCCAAAGAGGTGACATCAAGTCCACAGAAAAGATGATGCATGACAGAGTTGCCCACAATACGAATTCGTTCGATCGCTCCCGTTGCTTGAGTGCTTAATTGGCGGATGTGTGAACCGATAATCTCTCGAACGATCGTTTTGAGGGTATTGGCTGCTGCGGGTGATTGCATGGCATAGCTGATACGGGACATGATATCGGCCCCATAACGGGTCTGTGGATTCAGGTCGGTTTGAACAGCTTGTATGCGTCCAGTAGATAGGTCGAGCAACTGTGAGACGATAGTGGTGGAACCTAAGTCCACGGCAATTCCCCATCCTGAATGTGGAGCGAATTGAAATAGCGTTTCATCGGCCAATACGATGTTGTTAAATTGGGCTACTTCGATCGTAATATCCTGTTCAATACGGCTTAAACAGGCCAGACGCCATTGGGGAGAGAGTGCTTTGCGGGTTAAAACGGCTTGATGTTCTGGGGTAATGTCAATGTCCCCATCGAGGAGTTTGACGTTGCAGTTGCCGCATATCCCTTTCCCCCCACAAGGAAACTCGACTCCTAAATCGTGGATCGCATCGCTCAATAGGGAGCCTTTTGCTACTTCAATTTTGCGTCCGAGTGGAATCACGGTTACGGTACAGGTCTGTCTCATTGACAATCTTGTAGAGGTTAGGATTTTGTGTTAAGTGTCGGCTGTCGGTTAAAGATACCGTTTTCTCTTTAATCAAAGGTAACCATGGCTCTGCAGATCTCCAAATGAGCATATTGTCTCTTGGTTGTGTTTGGAGCGGTTAAGTTATTCATCATTCTGGAGGGTAAAGTGTTGTAAATTCCACATGATTTTTTAACTGCGAATGGAAATGTTTATTTGTAAGTTTCTTTTAATTAAGAAGTTGTGTTGTTGTGGAGGCGGATTGATGCTATTGGTGATGGCTTAGAGGTACAGATTGGTGGATTGGTCAGATTTTATATTCTATAAAATAGATCGTATATTCGCTGGCCCAAAATGTCTGTTTTAGAACTTTTTGCCTATTTTTAGCGTTTTGAGAGTTTGGCGAATAATATTGGGAAACGTGATTTTACTTGAATGGAGTGAAAATTGCGATATATACCAAACAGCTATAATATTGAATCGAGTGATTGCGTAAAAAAGTTGACACTGGACCAAGGGCAGACAGTTTCTATAACTATGTATTGTTTTCTACAATTTTTCGAAATGAATCGTGAAAAGTAGAGGAAAAGTAATGGACAAAAGGTTTTGAGATGCACTTTTGACTGATTGCAAGGTGATAAGACATTGTCTATGGTCGTATCTGGATTGATATGGATAGATGTGATGGCAGTCTGACATTTGGAACTATAGATAGGTAGATGTCTGAGAATATGATGAGGCAACAGCTCTCAAACACGATAAGACAATTTTAGGAATATAAATATGACTTGTATCCTGACGGTTAGAGGATGTAGGTCAATGAAATGAAATTAAATGGCTAAACTTCAGAACAAGAACCCCAAAAGATGTTTTGTCCAGGTGCTGTGTCTGGGATTCATGTTGATGTGTGCCTCAGTAGCAGCGATTGCAAATCCAGGTAAACAGTCAAACGGCATTGTTTTTGAAAAACAGGATTCCGTTGTTCGTCAAAAAACAGGAGCGGTTGTTGACGATAATGTCCTATCGGGAACACAGGACCAACCGACATCGCCTAAATTGAATACAAGTTCGGCAGTTCAGGACTCTTTGCCGGTTGTCTCAGCAATCGATGGCACTGAACCCGAAGTTGAGGGTTCTTCCGCACAGCAGGATACAACCAAAACAAGAAGAGCAAAACGAGGTGTAAACACGCAGGATACTTCGATTCCTGTTACTGTGCAAGCACCCGGTATAACAGTGCGTCCTTTGAAGGATACAGTAAGTGATACAACTCAGACGCATGTGGCGCTTGTACAAGATACGTTGCACTCAGATTCGACCGTAAAAAAAGGTTTTTTCCGCAAATTCTATAACTATTTCAAGACAGCTAATGTTGATAAGACATTAACCAAGAAATTTGATTTTAGCATTATTGGTGGACCGCATTATTCGGGCGATATTAAATTGGGGTTGGGTATTGTGGCCGCAGGTCTGTATCGTGTTGACCGAAAGGACTTGTCGATTCCACCTTCGAATGTGTCACTTTTCGGTGATATTACCACTACCGGATTCTGGATGCTGGGAATTCGTGGCAATACGCTGTTCAAAAGCGGTAAATTCCGGCTGGATTATACTACCTACTTTTTCTCTTTCCCCAGTGCTTATTGGGGAGTCGGCTATGATAACGGCATGTATGGTACGCCTGGTTCATATAAGCGTTTGCAAAGTCAGATCAAAGTGAACGCCCTGTTTCAGTTGAAACCTAAATTTTATATCGGTCCTGGTTTTATTTTCAACTATACCCGGGGTGAAAACTTTTCGAACATTGCACAGTTGAATGGGGAAAATCAACAATATTTCAGTACTGGTCTGAGTGCGATTGTCATGTATGACTCTCGTGATGTGATATACAATGCATCGAAGGGTATCTATGCTCGTTTTGAACAGTTTGTCTATCCTACATTTTTCGGTAATAATAGCTTTTTTGCACAAACAGAGCTGATTTTCGATGCCTACCATAAATTATGGAAAGGGGCAACGATGGCGTATGATTTTTATGCAGAGTTCAGTGGCGGTGATACTCCCTGGACTATGTTACCTCGTTTGGGCGGTTCCACTCGTATGAGAGGCTATTATGAAGGACGTTATCGTGACAGACAGATGGTCGAAGTGCAGGCCGAATTGCGTCAACATATCTACAATCGCCACGGAGTGGTGTTGTGGGTCGGAGCCGGAAATGTCTTCCCTGCATTCAACAAGTTCAATCCGGCACATACGTTGCCTAACTGGGGTGTGGGATATAGATGGGAGTTTAAAAATAAAGTAAACGTACGATTGGATTACGGTTTCGGAAAAGGAGAAAGCAGTTTCTTGTTCAGTATCAATGAAGCGTTTTAAGTTAATGACTTTTCCAAGGGCATAACATCAAACGATCAATTAACGAATCGCAACCAAAACCTTGCTAAGAGTTTTAGCAACAACAGGATTGCGATTGAATTTGGAGATCTTGATATAAGGATTGTTGGCGTTGTGCAACGATGAGGTCGAGATCATAACTAAAGGAATGGTGATTTTGGGAAAAATAGTTGTAATGAGTGACAAGAAGAGTTTATCGAAGATCAAAGAATCCAAATGGGCTCGGATTTTCGGAAGATTATTCGGACGTCAGGAAAGCATCGCCACGCTTTATGCTGTGGTTATGATGATTCCCAATGTGTTATTGTTGTACACGGAACGTTATCCGTTTAGTGAGTCCATGGTGGCTCTGTTAATTCCCGCCGCATTTTATGTGCTATGGGCAGCCATGTTGCGAAAACCGGGACTCCCCATATTGATTTCTTTGCCGTTAATGGTTTTGGGGGCTTTTCAGATCGTGTTGCTCTATTTGTTCGGAGGTTCGATCATTGCAGTCGATATGTTTACAAACCTCTTTACAACAAATGCCTCTGAGGCAGGAGAGTTATTGGTCAACTTATGGCCGGCTATCCTCTTTGTTTGTATTTTGTATCTTCCACTGTTGATTTTAGCCGTTCGTTCGCTTTGTATGAAAGAGCATATGAGCGGTTTGTTCCGTCGTAAATCGTTGCGTACCGGTATTGTAATGTTTATTGCGGGAATGTCGTTTGCAACATACGGCTGGGTGAAAAATCCCGATTTCGGCTTTAAATATCAGGTATTTCCGGTGAATGTGTGCTATAATATTAAATTGACACTTGATCGCTGGCACCAGAGTGAGCGTTATCATGAAACCTCCAAAGATTTTACTTTCCATGCGACTAAGAGTCAACATGCTCCCGAACGCGAAATCTATGTTTTGGTAATTGGAGAGGCATCACGTGCAGAATCCTGGAGTTTGTACGGATACAATGATCGGGAAACAACTCCGCGATTAGAGAAACGTGAAGGTGTTGTTCCGTTTTATAATGTATTGACACAGAGTAATGCCACTCATAAAAGTGTCCCTGTATTGCTCTCTCCGGTATCGGCAACCAATTATGACTCCATTTATAATAGCAAAAGTTTGATAACTGCCTTTAAAGAGGCGGGTTTCCATACGTGGTACTTGTCGAATCAGGTGCCGAATCGTTCGTTGATAGACTTTTTCTCTGAGGAGGCAGATTGCCGGATTGATATATCCCCGCGTGAGGGAGAACTGTACACTGATAATCGTCCCGATGGGGAGATGTTGCCGCACGTTCGGCAGATTATCAATGAAAGTGACAGTGATTTGTTGATCGTATTACATACGTATGGATCTCATTACGATTATCGTAAACGTTATCCTCAGGAGTTTGCCAAATATCAACCTGATTTGATTTCGGCAATCAATACAAGCAATCGGTCTATCATGGTCAATGCATATGATAACAGTATTTATTATACCGATTATGTGCTTGATCAGTTGATTCAGTTACTCAGAGAAAGTAATGCATGTACGGCCTTGTTGTATTGTTCCGACCACGGTGAGGATATGATGGATGATTCCCGCAAACGATTCTTGCATGCCTCACCAACTCCGACCTATTATCAACTTCATGTGGCTTCGTTTGGTTGGTTCTCACCTCGGTATCGCGAGCTTTATCCCGAAAAGTATGCCGCTGCTGTAGCCAATGAAAAAGCTCCGGCCACTACTGCTCAAGTATTCCATACTCTGACAGATATGGCCTCGTTGCAGAGCCCGTATGTTGTGCCTCGTTATTCACTGGTTAATAATCAGTACAATCCTGGAGAACGTTATTATTTGAATGATCACAATAAAGCGTCTGATTATCGTGAGGCAGGTTTGCGACGTCTCGATTTTGAAATGTTGCACAAACGTGGTTTGGATTGCGATTCGGCGGTTCAGCGAGCTTTACGCGATCCTAAAGTAAGGTAAATCGGTTACAGAAAATTAAACAATACGCTCCATCGATTTATAAACCGATGGAGCGTATTGTTTGGTGGTATTGGGAAGAGAATAAAGTGACTGTGATCGCAAGAACGTTCCTATATGCTTTATGGTTGACCGTCTGAAACTGTCGAGCAAAGAGGAATAGAGGGATGTTGATGGGTGGGGTTTAAAAAAGTTTGCTTTGATTGGTGCAAGGTGTTTGTGCCCCTCCTTTTAATGTATTAAGGGCGTAGCAAGTGTAAGTAGGCTATGCAAAAGATGGTTGACATCGGTTGTGATGAGAATAAACCGTGATAGCCTGCAACCTGCCTCGATTGAAGTTGCATCAGTGGTGGGTTGTACTTTGAGGAGTAAATAGAAATATGAATTTTACGATCGAACAGCTCTAACTTTTCACTTTATTTCTTGTGGATGCCTTCTTTTTAGGAACGATAAATTCAACTTACCACCGAGTAGAATAGGCCTTGAGTTGTCGACGTAGCTCCCGATCTTTACCACCGGTCAAACGATCAAGCAGTTGATGAAATTGTGGCCCGTGGTTTTTATGAATGGTGTGACAGAGCTCGTGGATAATGATGTAGTCGATCAAAATGTCAGGCAATTTCATCAGATGAAGACTGAGCGATATGTCATTGCGAACTGAGCAACTGCCCCAACGAGAACGAGTGTTGCGAATGGTTACGGTACCGTATTGTAGTCCTAACTGTTTTGCAATGTGATCCGTGCGGTCAGGCAGGTAATTTTGTGCTTCGATTCGCCATGCCTCTTCAATACCTTTATGAATGGCCTCCTGTACCTCTTTGGAATCGTATGGTAATGATGATGGGTGGTGGAGGGCGATAACCCCTTGACTGATTCGTATGCGAATTTTAGCGTTGTTGTCCGGATAGAGTTGAAGGGTATGGTGACGTGTGGAAAATGGGGGAGCAATAGGATGTTGAGCGTGTCGTTGCATTTGTCGAGTGCGGGCACGTTCGATCCAATCGCTTTTTTCATCGAGAAAACGGAGTGCTTTGTTGAGATTTTGTCCGGGAGGAATAGTCAAACGTACCGATCCATTGGGGCGTACGCTGATGGAAAGACGACAGGCTCTTCCCGAATGGTTTAGCGTGATCTCTCCTAAACGAGGGTGTTGATACCTCTCTTGCTTGGCTATGGGGTTGGGATATGAACGGAATAATCGTTTGAACATAGAATTGGACAAAGCAACCGCAGGCAAATTTAGAATTTTATTGAATAGGGAGCATCGTCACAATGCGTTTTTGTCTGAGGGGGAATGGGAACCCATAAAAAATTGAGGCAAAATTGACGGATCGCAATAGATATGAGGTTACGATGTGGTGATCAACAAGAGAAAGAGGCCGATTGGATATCCAATCGGCCTCTTCCTTAAAGTATGATACTCTTATTTTGAGATATATCCAATCGGGATATGCTCGTTGGAGAGTAGCATATTCATCTTGTTTGTTTACTCGGTTAATTCGAAAGCCACTTTGCTGCGAATGTCGCCAGATGAGGCTCCAACCAACGCTTCAAAAGTACCAGGTTCTGCTACCCATGCCTGTTTGCTGTCGTCATAATAGCTCAGAGCCTGCGAGTCAATTGTGAAAGAGACGGTCTGCTCCTCTCCAGGCTCCAACATGATTTTTTTGAAACCTTTTAACTCTTTGGTAGGACGTGGAAGCGCAGATTTTTTGTCGCTGATGTACAGCTGGACAACCTCAGCTCCTGCGCGAGAACCGGTGTTCCGGATCGAGATGCTAACCGTTACGGAATCTTGTGCACTCATCTGTTTGCGGTCGATATAGGCTTTGCCATATTCGAATGTGGTGTAGCTCAGTCCGTGGCCGAAACAGAAGAGAGGAGCGATCTGGCGGTTGTCGTGCCAACGGTATCCGACAAAAATACCCTCTTTGTATTCCACATCTTTACCGTTACCGGGGTAAGCGTTCATTGCTGTAGCTGCGTTGTCTTCGAGCCGAACCGGGAAGGTAAACGGTAATTTACCCGAAGGATTTACCTCGCCAGACAAAATGGATGCAAGTGCATTGCCGGCTTCAGATCCGCTGTACCATGCCTGTACAATGGCAGGCACCTTTGCAACCCATGGCATAGCGACAGCATTACCGCTGATCAATACTACTACCAGGTTGGGATTGGCCGCCGCCAGTTCTGCAATCAGTTGATCCTGCTCGTAAGGCAGATTATAGCTACGGCGATCGGAAGCTTCGCAATCTTGGTTGTCTTTTTTATTCAGACCTCCTACGTAGATCACAACATCCGCTTTGGCAGCCTCTTCAACAGCCTGTTTACGCAGTCCATGACGATTGACGGCAGGATGGCTGCTGTATCCTTGTGCATAGGAAATCTGTGAATTTTTGCCGAAATAATTTTCGATGCCCTGAAATGGCAATACTTCGTTTTTGACCTTCAATTCCGAACTTCCGCCGCCGGTAGTCATCATCTGTTTCGCATTCTCTCCTACAACCAAAATTTTATGGGGTTGTGCGGGGTTCAAAGGCAGCAGGTTCCCCTGATTTTTCAACAGAACCATACCTTCTTGTGCGATGCGGCGTGCCGTGAGAGCATGCTCCTCAGTGGCAAAAGAGCCGTATGGACGATCGGGATTCATTGTGGTACGGAACGTGAGACGCAGAATTCGGCGTACCTTTTCATCCAATACCTTTTCGTCAATCTCTTTGTTTTGGAGTTTTGTCAAAAATGGTTTGGCCAGGAAATATTTGTCGTAAGCGTTGCTCCAGCTCCAAGCCAATCCATCGGTCCAGGTTCCCATCTCCATGTCGAGGCCATTGTATGCAGCCTGATTGGTGTCATGGGTTCCGCCCCAGTCAGATACGACAACGCCGTCGAACCCCCAGTCTCTTTTCAGAATATCATTGAGCAGATACTGATTGTGGCAGCAGAACTGATTTTTGTATTTGTTATATGCCCCCATGATCGACCAAGTACCACCTTTCTGTACGGCAGCCTTGAATGCGGGCAGATAGATTTCATGCAGTGCACGATCATCGACAATTACATTGACATACTCGCGATCGATCTCCTGATTGTTCAGAGCGAAATGTTTGACACATGCCGCTACGCCATTGCGTTGCACTCCGTGGATATAAGGAACCACCATAATGGAGGCGAGATATGGGTCCTCTCCCATATACTCAAAGTTACGGCCATTGAGGGGCGTGCGATAAATATTGACACCGGGTCCGAGCAAAATGGCTTTATTGCGGTAGCGAGCCTCCTCTCCAATGGCCTGACCGTAAGCATCAGCCATGTCAGGGTTCCAGGTGGCAGCCAGACAGGTTAGTGCGGGAAATGCCGTGCAGGAGTCATTGGTCCATTTGGCATCAGACCATTCGTCCCACATCTTTTCCATGCGAACGCCGTGTGGACCGTCAGTCATCCAAATTTCGGGAATACCGAGGCGAGGTACTCCAGCGGAACTGAATTTCGATTGTGCATGGCACATGGCAACCTTCTCTTCAAGCGTCATGCGGGATAGGGCATCCTCGACACGCTCTTCAATCGGACGACTTGCATCCAGATAGGTAGGTTTCTCTTGGGGTTGCGCTGCATGAGAAGAGTTCACTCCACACAGCAGGCCCAGACTCAGCAGGGCGGTGAGAAATGTCGTGTGTTTCATTTGATAAGTTATTGGTTTATTATGCAATGAGCTTCTGGGTGTTAAGGCTCATTGTTCGGTTAGATTTAAATTTGACTCTGATGGGCAACAATGAATTAAAATCCATGTTGATTAACACCTGCCTCCCTGTGGAAACGGTTTTCAGATTGTATTGTGCAGGAACACCTATTTGACCAGTTCGGCTTCTGCCTGTTCAACACGTTCGAAATGGAACTGCTCAAGCTGTGCGTCCATCAGTTTGGCGATTTGATCATTGCACAAGTTGCCGATACTGCCTTCGTGCGTGTGATGAACGGTGTGCGGAGCCTTGAAGTTTCCTGCTTCGATGTCGAGTCCCACCTTTTTGTAGGCTTCACGAAATGGCGTTCCGTTTAATGCGAGGTTGTTCACCACTTCGACACTGAATAGGTAATCGTATTTCGGGTCGTTCAGAATATCGGTCTGTACCGAGATATTTTCCAACATATAGTGCGCCATTTGCAGACAGCTGCGCAGATCAGCAATGGCAGGGAATAGTATCTCCTTCAGAAGTTGCAGATCACGGTTGTAGCCGAGCGGCAGATTGGTGGTCATCATGGCGATCTGGTTGGGCAAACCCTGGATCAGGTTGCATTTACCCCGGATCAGCTCCCATACGTCTGGATTTTTCTTGTGCGGCATGATGCTCGAACCGGTGGTGAGCTCTGCCGGATAGGAGATAAAGTTGAAATTTTGGTTCAGGAACATCGTATTATCCATGGCCAATCGGGCCAGTGTAGCTGCAACCGAAGACATGGCCTGAGCTAAGATGCGTTCGGTTTTACCACGTCCCATTTGGGCATAGACAACATTGAAACTCAAGGTGTCGAAACCCAACAAGCGAGTGGTCATGGTGCGATTGAGCGGGAATGAAGATCCGTATCCGGCTGCCGATCCGAGTGGGTTTTTGTTGCAGATGCGATATGCGGCGTGCATCATCTCTGTATCGTCCACCAAAGATTCGGCATAGGCTCCGAACCACAATCCAAATGAGGAGGGCATAGCAATTTGCCAATGTGTATAACCCGGCATCAGCACCTCCTTGTATTTTTCTGACAGAGTTTGCAGCAGACGGAACAGGAGATCGATATCTTCGACAATCTCCCAGATTTGGCGACGTAAGAAGATACGCAAATCAACCAATACCTGGTCGTTACGCGAACGTCCGCTGTGAATCTTTTTGCCTGCATCCCCGATCCGTTCAGTAAGCATGAATTCGACCTGCGAGTGGACATCCTCGACTCCATCTTCGATTTTGAAGCGGCCAGCCACAATTTCAGCATGAATGTTTTTTAATTCACGTTGTACGACTTCCAAATCTTTATCGTCGAGCAGCCCGATCGAGTTGAGCATGCGGGTGTGGGCTAATGAGCCGAGCACATCGGCTTCGGCCAGATAGATGTCCATCTCACGATCACGTCCGACCGTGAATTTATCGACTGCCTGGTTGGCATCGGTATTTTTTTGCCACAGTTTCATCTGTCGATTTTATTTTTACTAATGTTATTATTGTTCAATTGGAATCCTTAAATCCGTAGATGATTTTTAGTGATGGCCTGTTTGGCGAGGGTGTTAACCTTATAAAATTGCCGCCAGCATCTGGATGTAGAGCCCGATGCCTTCGCGAATTTCACTCAGGTGAACAAATTCGTTGGCACTGTGTGAGCGAGCGCTGTCCCCAACTCCCAATTTCAGCGAGGGAATATCCAGCAGCGCCTGATCGGATGTGGTGGGTGAACCGTAGGTGGTCCGTCCCAGAGCTAAACCAGCCTGCACAATGGGATGAGTCGGAGAGATGCTTGAGGGTTTGAGCCGAGTCGAACGCGGTTTGACTTCGCATGCGACATGTTGGCGGATTGTTTCCAATACCGCTTCGTTAGTATAACGGTCGGTCACCCGAATATCTACCGTAAAATGACACTCTGCCGGTACAACGTTGTGTTGCGAGCCTGCCGAGATGATGGTGACGGTCATCTTGACAGCCCCGAACAGATCTGACTCCTTGGGAAAGCGATAGGTCCGGAACCATTCGATATCCCGCATAGCTTTGTAAATGGCGTTGTCTCCCTCTTCCCGGGCGGCGTGTCCCGCTTTGCCGTGGGCAGTGCAGTCGATGACCATCAAACCTCGTTCGGCAATGGCCAGCTGCATCAGTGTCGGCTCTCCGACGATAGCGAACTCCAGCGGACCTAAATCGGGGATGATGCTTTCCAATCCGCCAGAACCGCTGTTCTCCTCCTCTGCGGTGATCGCTACGCAGAGGTTGTATTTCATGTCTGAATGGTCGTAATAGTGTAAAAATGTTGCCAGCAGCGAGACCCCGCTGGCCCCAGCATCATTACTGCCCAAACCGTAGAGTTTGTCCCCTTCGATGTCGGGTGAGAAGGGATCACGTGTATAGGCCGGGTTGGGTTTTACGGTGTCATGGTGCGAATTGAGCAGGATAGTCGGTTTGGCCGCATCGTAATATTTGTTGTAAGCCCACACGTTGTTGCCTTTACGGTGTACCTCGACACCTCGTTGTTGCAGAAAATCCGCGAGCAGTTGAGCAGTCTGTGTCTCTTCCTTGCTGAAAGAGGGGGTACGGATCAAATTTTGCAGTAGGCTTACCGCATCCTGATATAGCTTTTCATCATAGATCATCTTTGCCATGATTGTAGCGTCTAATGTCGTTATATGGTCAATTTATGTATTGAGCGCTGGCCCTAAAAGTATATTGTCGGTTAGGATGCGTCCAGATCAGCACCAAACTTTACGAGAACTTTGTGGATCCTTTGGCGAAAGATAGCGTGTCGTGCATCACGTTTATTATGGCAGTTTTATTGTTTGGCCGGAGGGCCTACAAACAACGTTGCCGTACCGCCTCGAACAACATGACAGCCGCTGCTGCACTTACATTAAGTGATTCGATCGTGCCTTTGAGCGGAATGGCCAACTGTACATCGCACATCTTGAGCACCTCTTTGGAGATACCGGTATCCTCACTACCCAAAACCAGTGCAGTGGGGCGGGTCAAGTCGGCCCGATAGAGGGGCAGGGCACTCTTTTCCGAAGCGGCCACGATTTGCAGTCCGGCATTTTGCAGGATACGAATCGTATTGCGGAGGCTCCCTACACGGCTAACAGGGATGATGCTTAAGGCCCCGGCTGAGGTCTTCATCGAGTCGGCATTTACCGGAGCCGAGTTTTTGATGGGTAGAATCAAACCATGTGCACCGGCACATTCGGCACTGCGGGCGATTGCTCCGAAATTGCGGACATCAGTTACCCCGTCAAATACAACGATCAATGGAGTTTCACCTTCAGGAATGTTGTCCAACATTTCGTGTACATCAACATAATCGATGGCCGAGGTTACACCGACAGCTCCCTGATGATTGCTTCGGGTGAGGTGGTTGAGTTTCTCGACCGGCACCCATTGAACGCGGATATGGCGAGCTTTGCAAAGAGCTGCCAATTCGTTCAGCAGGACTCCGTCTGCCCCTTTTTTGAGGTAAATTTTTTCAAATTCGTGACCTGCCTCAATAGCTTCAATGATCGGGCGTAGTCCGAACAATATGTTCTTTTTCTCCATTGGATCTATCTTGTTATCGTGTGGTGTAGTTATGACCAGATTCTCATATTGCGAAGATATAAGAATTTGGCCGTTTCTATGTGGGTCTTTACAGTTTAGTCGAATTGTGGCTGTATAGAGAACACGAGTCGATTGTGACCTTTTGCGGTTTTGATCGATTATTGGTACTCTTTGGCCATCTCTTTGGCGTTCTCCAAAACAATAGACAACTCTTCCCAACGGTAAGTGAGTTTGTTAAGCTTCTCTTTCATCTCGTTGTATTGTGTGTAAAGAACGCCATCGCTTAGGTCGATCCCATAAGCGGTCGGATCGGCCATCTGTTTATCCATCTCGCTGATCTGCTTTTCGAGTGCCATGATCTCCTCTTCGGCCTGCTCTACATCGCGTTCAGCTTTGCGTAACTGCTTGTCTGCCTCGCGCTTGAGCGCATATAGCTCTTTGCCGGAAAGAGCCGGTTTACCAGATGTTGACTTGTCGGCGTTTCCGGCGGGCTTGTTTGTTGTGCCGGAGGTGGACTTGGCTGTTGCAGTAGCTGTTTTGGCCGAGGCGTCGCTCCGTTCGAGCTCGCGCATCGACTCCAACTTCCGATCGCGCAGGAAGTCGTAGATACCTCCCAAATGCTCTTTGACCTGGCCGTCACGGAATTCATACACCTTATCAACCAGGCCGTCGAGAAATTCACGGTCGTGCGATACGACGATCACCGTGCCGTTGTATTTCTGCAAGGCATTCTTGAGAATGTCTTTTGAGCGCATATCCATGTGGTTGGTCGGCTCGTCCAGAACCAGCAGGTTATAAGGCTCGAGCATCAGACGGGCCATCGCCAGACGTGCCCGTTCACCACCCGAAAGCACCTTGACCTTTTTGTCGATATCCTCTCCGCGGAAAAGGAAAGCTCCCAAAATGTCACGCAGTTTGGTGCGGATTTCACCAACAGCGACACGATCCAATGTGTCAAAAACAGTGAAATCTCCATTCATCAGGTCATCCTGATTTTGGGCATAGTAGCCGATATGGACGTTGTGTCCGATTCGTACCAGCCCTGCGATTGGCTCTAACTCACCGATGACCAAACGCGCAAAGGTGGTTTTACCCTCACCGTTTCGGCCTACAAAGGCCACCTTCTCGCCCCGCTCGATGGTGAATGTCGCCCCGGAGAAGATCTTTTTGTCTCCGAAACTTTTGGCTGCATCTTTGGCCTCGACAACGATCTGCCCTGAACGGGGAGCGGGTGGGAACTTGATATTCAGTGTGGCCAGATCCTCCTCTTCGACTTCGATTCGTTCGATCTTTTCGAGCTGTTTGATGCGAGATTGAACCTGATTCGATTTGGTCGGCTTATACCGGAAGCGTTCAATGAACTCTTCAGTCTGCTCGATCATCTTCTGCTGGTTGATATAGGCTGCCATCTGCTGCTCGCGACGTTCGCGGCGCAACTCGACAAAACGGCTATACGGCACTTTATAATCATAGGCCTTACCCAACGAAATTTCGATTGTGCGGTTGGTGACGTTGTCCAGAAAAGCACGGTCGTGTGAAATCAGTACGACCGCTCCGTTGTACTCTTTGAGATAACCCTCCAGCCATTCGATACTTTCAATGTCGAGGTGGTTGGTCGGCTCGTCCAACAGGAATAGTGAGGGACGACGCAGCAACAGTTTGGCCAACTCGATACGCATGCGCCAGCCACCGCTGAATTCGCTGGTAGCGCGGGTAAAGTCACTGCGCTTGAAGCCCAGACCCAACAGCGTCTTCTCAATCTCCGCTTCGCGGTTCAGACCTCCCAAAATCTGGAAACGGTCGTTGCAGTCGTTAAGCCGGTGCAATAGATTTTCATACTCTTTGCTCTCGTAGTCGGTACGCACCGTGATCTGTTCGGTCAGGTCGGCGATCTCCTTTTCAAGATCGATCACCTCCCCAAATGCCGATTCCGTCTCGGCAAACAAGGTTGTTGTATCGGCCACCTTCATCTGCTGGGGCAGGTAGCCGATGGTGCAGTCTCCGTTACGGGAAACGCAGCCCGAGGTGGGTTGTTGCAAACCGACCAGCACCTTCAGCATGGTCGATTTGCCGGCTCCGTTTTTGCCGACCAGACCGATGCGGTCTTTCGGGTTGATCAGAAAGGAGATATCTTTGAACAGGTCCCACCCTCCAAAACTGACGGTGAGGTTGTCAACTGAAATCATGGATGTGTGTTACGCGTTTTTCTGTTAGCAAATGCTTGTCTGAAAGCAGAGCAAGGATCAGACATTAAGCAGTTCGTGAATGGTGTGGGCCGGATCTTCTGAACCGAAAATTGTATTTCCTGCCACCAAAATATCACAGCCGGCAGCGAATTGTGCCCCGGCATTGGCCAAAGTGATGCCACCGTCGATCTCGATAACGGCTTGTGAACCGCAACGATCTATTTCCCGGCGCAACTCTGCCACTTTCTCCGTCGAACCTTCAATAAAAGATTGGCCGCCAAATCCCGGTTCCACACTCATGATCAGTACCAGATCGAGATCGTTGAGGTAAGGAACGATAGCCGATACGGGAGTTTTCGGTTTGATCGATACGCCAGCTTTTACTCCGCATGCTTTGATCTGACGAATGGCAGCGTTGAGATCTTCCGTCGCTTCGATGTGGATGGTGATCAGGTCAGCTCCGGCTTTGGCGAAACGTTCAATGTAACGTTCCGGCTCGACGATCATCAGATGGGTGTCGAGCACTTTTGTGGTAATTTTACGAATGGCCGAGAGTACCGGGAACCCAAACGAAATGTTGGGAACAAAACGTCCGTCCATCACGTCGATATGGATCCATTCCGCTTCGCTGCGGTTGAGCATTTCAATGTCGCGCCCCAGATGGTTAAAGTCCGCTGAGAGGACCGAGGGAGATATGATTCTTGGCATAACGGATTTTCATTGTGTCGCCGTTGCGGCGAAATTCACCAGTTCCGACAAAGGTACATAAAATCGACAAAAAACACTATTTTTGTAATAAGGTATAGAGCGTTTCTCTGCCGATAGTGAGATTGGAGTATGACACTTTTTTTGATGATTGTGGCGGGATTGGTGTTGGGCGTTGCCGGAACGGTATTGGCTTACCGTCCGCTTATGCGCCGTTACCGCCTAGAGCAACAAAATATGCAACAAAACGCTGAGCAACTGCAGTCCGAAATTGGGACCTTGCGGGGGCAGATAGCTGCACAGTCGGAGCAGTTAACTCAGGCTGCAGTGCGGCAGGCTCAGTTGACAACGCAGCTTGAAGCCAAAGCGGGTGAGATTGTCCGTCAAAAGGAGGAGATGCAGGCTTTGCAGGAGCGTCAGCGGGTTGAATTCAAAAATTTGGCAACCGAGATTCTGGAGGAGAAGAGCTCACAATTCAAACAGACCAACCGGGAATCTTTGGAGATTTTATTAAAACCGTTCCGAGATAATATCGAGGGGTTCCGCAAGAAGGTGGAAGAGGTTTACGAGAAGGAGGCGCAGCAACGTTTCTCACTCAAAGAGGAGATCAAGCGTCTTAATGAGATGAATGTTCGGATGAGTCAGGAGGCCAACAACCTGACTGCCGCTTTGAAAGGAAATTCGAAGGTGCAGGGTGATTGGGGTGAGATGATTCTCGAGACGATTCTCGACAATTCGGAGCTGGTCAAAGGGGTGCATTATCAGACGCAGGAGAATATCAAGGATCAGGAGACAGGAGCCAATTTGCGCCCCGATGTCATTTTGAATCTGCCGGAGGGGAAACAGATCGTCATCGATTCGAAGGTATCGTTGACCGCCTACGTGAACTATTGTGAAAGTGAGGATCCTAATGTGCGCCAGCAGGCACTTCGTGAACACCTGCGGTCGGTGCGTAACCATATCAACGAGTTGGCTTGCAAATCCTACCAATCGCAGTTAAACGGACAAACCCGTAACGTCTCTCCCGATTTTGTGATCATGTTTATTCCCAATGAACCGGCCTTTTTGTTGGCCATGCAGGAGGACAGCTCGTTGTGGGGTGAGGCATACAAACGTAAGGTGGTGATCAGCAGTCCGACCAATCTCTTTGCACTGTTGAAGATTGTCGATGACCTTTGGAAACGGGATGGACAGAGTAAATCGGCGGCGGCAATTGCAGCCGAAGGCGGAAAGCTCTACGATAAATTTGTCGGTTTCAGTGAGACGATGCTCGATTTGGGACGCAGTATTCAGACTGCTTCGGATAAATATGCAACAGCGTTCAACCAGTTGAAGACCGGTCGCGGTAATTTGATCAGTCGTGCTGAGAAGTTGCGTAAGTTGCATGTCCAAAACTCCAAAAAGTTGCCGCAACCGCTCCAAGAGTACGATGAATCGGATGCTCTGGAGGTTGGAGAGAGCGGTGAACAGAACTGAAAATAAAAATTTTTATTTTTTTGAGTCTGACGATTTGTTTTTTTTCATTTTTCTGTACATTTGCGAAGTCACAAACATGATGAATTAATGATGGGCCAGTATTCGCCATTTTTTGGTTATTATTTTTACTTCTACTTTTTTACCAAAAGTGGACTGGGATTGCATTGTTAATTACGAACGAAAATTTGATTGTCATTATATCGATCCCGGTCCATGCAAGACCGGGATTTTTTTTGATATATCCTGGTCAGCTGTGCCGGTTCGGAAAACAAATTGAGACGTGAAATGAATGAAAAATTGAAAGTGGCCATACAGGGTTATGAAGGCAGTTTCCACCATATTGTAGCGGATCGCTGCTTCGGTTCGAATATCGAAATCCACCCTTGTGCGACCTTTCGTGAGGTGGCCCGCCAAGTTGAAAGCGGCGAGGTCGATTATGGAGTGATGGCTGTCGAAAATTCGATTGCTGGTACCATCCTTCCTAACTTGAGTATTCTGCATAATGCGCATATTCAGGTTGTTGGTGAATATTATCTGCGGATTCGTCAGAATTTGATGGTTCTGCCTGATGTGGAGTTGGACGAGATCGAAGAGGTGCAGTCACATCCGATCGCTCTGTTGCAGTGTGTCGATTTTCTGGATGCACACCGCTGGAAATTGGTTGAAACCGAAGATACCGCTTTGAGTGCCCGTTATATTGCTGAACACAAAGTGCGGCATGCCGCTGCCATCGCAGGTGATCTGGCTGCTAAACTTTTCGGGTTGAAGATCGTGGCGCCGGATATTCATTCGATTAAAAACAATTATACCCGCTTCTTGTTGTTACGTCCTGCTGGTCAGCCTATTCCCGAGGGGGCGAACAAAGCTTCGCTCTGCTTCAAAACCAATCACGAACACGGTTCGTTGATCAAGGTGCTGCGTGCCATTGAAAACAGTTCGATCAACATGTCCAAGTTGCAGTCGTCACCGATCCCCAGCGAACCGTGGCACTATATGTTCCATGTGGATATGGAGTTCGATACTATGGAGGAGTATGAAGAGGTGATCGCCAACATGAAACTCGTTTCGCAGGAATTGCATGTGTATGGCGTGTATAAACGGGGCCTTTCGACTGAAGCATAGGAGTGCGTTCCGTTTGGGCGAGACCGCAGAGGCTTTATAGCGGAGAGGGATGAGCCCAGCCGTGGATGGCCAATCACGAGAAAGATAATACCTGACTGCGCGTCGTGGGGTTCGCTGCAACAAGCGATGCGATTCAGGGTGAAAAGGGGAGGGGAAAGCAGTATTAATCCCTGCCCTTCAAAACAAAGAGAATAATAAAGATATATAGATAACGATCATGGAAAACAGTCCGATGAAAATGCAGGTCGCCGATCGTCTGTCAGGCGTGGGTGAGTACTATTTTTCAAAGAAGTTGCGTGAAATCGATCAGATGCGTGCAGCCGGTAAGGATATTATTAGCCTGGGTGTGGGTGGCCCTGATCAACCTCCTCATCCGAAGGTGATTGCCCGTTTGGCGGCAGAGGCAGCCAAACCCAATACGCATGCTTATCAGCCCTATAAAGGAACCGCAATCTTGCGTAATGCGTTTGCACGATGGTACGGACGTTTTTATGGCGTGACACTAGACCCGGAGAGCGAGATCCTGCCATTGATTGGCTCCAAAGAGGGAATCATGCATGTCTGCATGACCTACCTTAATCCCGGAGACAAAGTGCTGATCCCCAATCCGGGATATCCCACCTATCGGTCTGCAGCAACCATTGCCGGTGGGGTTTGTGTCGATTATCTGCTGCGCGAGGCGAACGGCTGGATGCCTGATTTCGACGAAATTGAACGTCAGGGATTGGATGGTGTGAAGATTATGATTGTCAACTTTCCGCACATGCCGACCGGCGCTGCTCCACGTGAAGGTTTGTTCCGTGATTTAGTCGCCTTTGCCCGTCGGAACGGAATTTTGTTGTTGCACGACAATCCGTACAGCTTTATTCGTAACGAACATCCGGAGAGCCTGCTGGCTACAGAAGGTGCGAAGGATGTGGCTCTCGAACTCAACTCATTGAGTAAAAGTCACAGTATGGCAGGTTGGCGTATCGGCATGTTGGCGGGAGCCAAAGAGCGCATCGATGAGGTGATTCGCTTCAAGAGTAATATGGATTCGGGGATGTTCTATCCTATGCAGGCCGCAGCGGCCGAAGCTCTTGATCTGGATGAGGAGTGGTATCGTGATCTGAACCGTATCTACCGCGAACGTGAAGTGATCGGCTTTGAGCTGCTTGATCTGATGGGGTGCAGCTATGCCAAACCCCAATCTGGACTCTTTGTTTGGGGGCGTCTCCCTGAAGGAGTTGGGGACTGTTTCGAATTTTCGGACAAGTTGTTATATGGTTGTGGCGTGTTCATTACCCCGGGCGGCATTTTTGGATCGGAGGGTAATAACTATATCCGAATCAGCCTCTGTTCACCGGTTGAGGTGTTGTTACGGGCTAAAGAGAGAATCGCAGCCTTGTTGAATAAGTAATAGTATAGGAGAAGGAGCGTTGCTTCCGTAAGATCATGGAACAGAATAAAAAGATTAAAAGAGTTGCCATTGTCGGTGTGGGGTTGATCGGAGGATCGTTTGCATTGACCCTGAAAGAAAAAGGAATTGCCGAGGAGGTGATCGGGGTGGATAACTCGGAAAATAATCGCAACAAGGCATTCGAACTGAAACTGGTGGATCGTTTCGAAGAGTTGCACCAGGCGGTCAAAGAGGCCGATTTGATTGTGTTGGCGACACCGGTCGATTCGATCCCGATGCTGGCCGTCAAAGCCCTTAATTTGGTTAACGAAAAACAGGTGGTGATCGATATGGGGTCTACCAAACAGGAGTTGAGCGAGATCATTTCGCAACATCCTAGTCGGGGCCGTTTTGTGGCGACTCACCCGATGTGGGGTACCGAATACAGCGGACCGGAGGCGGCCAAACATGGCGCTTTCACAGGGCGTACCGTTGTGATTTGCGACCACGAACTGAGTGATCCCGATGCGTTGGCACTTGTCGAGTGGATTTATAACACGATCGGCATGCCGATCAAATACATGAGTTCCGAAGAGCAGGATACCCACACCGCTTATGTGAGCCATATCTCGCATATTACATCGTTTGCTTTGGCGCTTACGGTTTTGGAGAAGGAGCGCGAGGAGGAGCATATTTTCGATCTGGCCGGTGGTGGTTTCGAAAGTACGGTGCGTCTGGCTAAAAGTTCGCCCGATACCTGGATTCCGATCTTCAAACAGAACAAATACAATGTGTTGGATGTGTTGCGTGAACATATCCACCAGTTGCAGATTTTTCGTCGTATGATCGAGCGGGATGATACCGAAGGGTTGCGCAGCATGATGTTGCGGGCCAATTCGATCAAACGTATATTAAAATAATCGGCTGTATTGGGGTCGGCCGTTGAGGCCGGAAAGAGTACAGCTAAAGGATGGAACAACGAAAAAGAATTAATAACATGAATACCATTGATTTGAAAGCGAAACGGCCCTTGATTATTGCCGGGCCGTGCAGCGCAGAGACTGAAGAACAGACGATTGAAACCTGCAAACAGATTGCAGCTACCGGTTTGGTAGATGTGCTTCGTGCCGGAATTTGGAAACCGCGTACCAAACCCGGTTCGTTCGAGGGAGTTGGATTGAAAGGACTCGTTTGGATGAGCGAGGCCCGCAAGGAAACCGGACTGCCGTTTGGACTGGAGGTGGCCAATGCACGCCATGTGGAGGCTGCTCTGGAATTTGGTGCCGATATGTTGTGGGTTGGAGCACGTAGTACGGGTAATCCCTTCAGCGTTCAGGAGATTGCAGACGCGTTGAAAGGGACGGATATCACTGTATTGGTGAAAAACCCGATGACTCCGGATTTGGATCTGTGGGCAGGAGCCGTTACCCGTATTCGCAATGCCGGAATTAAACATGTGGGTTTGATTCATCGTGGATTCTCAGCTTACGGCACATCGCTCTATCGCAATAACCCGATGTGGCACCTGGCTATCGAAATGCGTTCTCGCATGCCGGAATTGCCGATGATCTGCGATCCGTCACATATTTGCGGAAATCGTCAATATCTGCAGGAGGTGGCTCAGAAGAGTGCCGACCTCTATTTCGATGGTTTGATCGTAGAGAGCCATATTTGCCCATCTAAGGCATGGAGTGATGCGTCGCAGCAGGTAACCCCTTCCGATCTTGAAACTCTATTGCGCAGTATCGTATGGCGTCAATCAACGGTCGATACTCCTGAGTATAACGATGCGTTGTCGAAATTGCGCCGCCAGATTGACCAGATCGACTCTGAACTGTTTGAATTGCTCAGTAAACGTATGCGTGTAGCAGAAGAGATTGGTCAAGTGAAGAAAGCGAACAATGTGGCAATTCTGCAAGGTGGTCGTTGGAACAGCATTGTAGATCGGGTGATCGCCCAGGCTCCGAAATTGGGTTTGAGTGAAGATTTCCTGAAAACTGTACTTGAAGCAATCCACCTGGAAAGTATCAACCTGCAGAACAAGGTTATGAACGAATCGAAATAAATAAGCTGATTCCTGTCTATGGTGTATTAGTTTGGGGTGTAATGGTTGCCTACTGCGATAGATGTAATGTAAAAAAAATTGCTGTCGCAAGCATGGTTATGAAAGTTCATCTCGCTTTGTTGATAGCTTTTTCGCCGTTATATATTCCTGATACATATATTCATTTGACTGAAATATGTAGCCTGTGTGGGAAGGGGGAGAGAATAAGTATCAATGGAGTAGGAGTTTGACCATTTCAGAAATTACGCTATCTTTATGGAGCGTCCTGTTGAGGACGCTCCTTTTTTATAAGTATATGCGGGGAGCGAGAGTCGTATTGCTATGGGTGCAATACTTTGCCTGAATATCCATGGATTTTATTGTGCTTTAAAGCAGAGATTGTCTGTAAATGGCTTTGACTTTCTTAATTGACGCGATAGAATAAAAACAGAATATAGGATCGTTGGATGGGAAAGGGGATAGTACCCAAACAATTTGATCCGTTGGCTACATAATTGTAGCGAGAAGTGGAATCGCTAATATTTTGAATCGAGTATCGTGCGTTATCCAACTATAGGGCAATATATCGAGAGCGTTGCAAATCCACAAGGATTGTTCCGAACGCTGCAAGGAGTTGTTCCTGTGCGTAATCCGTATGGAGAGTTGGAGCTTTGTGCCGGTAATTTTGCGGTCGTTTTTCAGATTCAATGTATGAATCCGAAAAGTCTGAAGATTCTCCTTCCAGCTTCCAACCTGATATCTGAGTCGCAAAATCCATCTTTGTTTCAAGAAGCCTCATACACTGCTGATCGTGTTGGTAGTGGAAACGTGTCTGCACAGCAAAGCGTATTAAATGAAAAAGAAGAGGAATCAACCCCTACAAATCAAAATGTACGTGCTTTATCTGATGATCGGAGCGCTTGTGCAGATAGTGTTGCAAGAAAGGATTCTGTATCCAACATGGTGTATCTCGGTTCAAGGCAACCAAGGAGTGCCGCAGACTTTTGCGAGGTCAATGGAAGGGTTGGCGGACGGCATAGAAATTCTGCCCATGGATTGCGCCGTTATGCACTCAAATGTTACATACGCTCATGTGGCCGGATTAGCCAAATATGTGAAACCGTATCTGCGATCGAAAGCCCATATCTGGTAAAGTGTTGTTATCTACCCGATGAACTTTATGTGTATGATGAATATGAAAAAGGTTCCTATTTTCCTGTCGTACTGTCGGAATGGGTAGAGGGCGAAACTCTCGGGTATCGGATTGGACGACTCTGTGCAGCCGATTGTCGTGAAGAGTTGGCTGAATTGGCCCGTCGTTTTGATCAATTTGCTTTGTGGCTATTGCAGCAGCCGTTTGCTCACGGGGATATTAAACCGGATAATATCCTGATTGATGCTGCAGGAGGACTGCGGTTGGTCGATTTTGATGGCATGTTTTTACCCCAATTTGCGGGTGAAAGCAGTTTGCAACTCGGCTCTCCGGTCTGGCAACATCCCGCTCGCGATGAAAAATATTTCAATCTTCATATCGATGATTATCCGATAGCATTGATGTCGTTGAGTCTGCATGCGTTAGCTTTGGATCCTACCCTCTATTTGCGATATAACGATCGGGATAATTTGATCCTAAATGCATCGGAAGTGGTGTCGGGAAAATCAGAGTTATTTGCAACGTTGGGCCCCCAATTTATGGATAACGGGCTTGGAGTGGTGTTCGATCTATGGAGGGCATTACAAACGCCAGTGCCAATGATCGCAGATTTGGAGCATCTTTTTGCGGCTTTGGTTGGTGAGCGGACCTTGAAACTCTTGCCGGGTTACGATGTGGTAGATTCGGATAACCCGCATAGCCTGTTGATCCGTTATCGAGGAAGGTACGGCTTTGCCAATTTTGTTACAAAGTGTTGGACCGTCTATCCGATATGGACTGAGGCTCATCCCTATTCCGAAGGGTTGGCAGTGGTGTATGGGAATGGCCGCTGGTATGCGATCGATGAAATGGGACAGGTAGTGGTGCGTTTTGCTGGATATAGCGAGGTGGCTCCACTACGGGAAGGATTGGCACGGGTCTGTCGGGATGGCCTGTATGGGTATGTCGATGCCGAAGGGACAGAGATCATTGCTCCCATTTATGAAAAGGCCAGCCTGTTTCGTCAGGGTAAGGCCAAAGTGTCTTTACATGGTGAATCTTTTCAAATTGACAAGCAAGGTAACCGTATAAAATGAATCCAAGATTTGTGAGCAGGAATAAATCCGGGTGTGTAAGTTCGATTTTTAGCCTGAATGAAATATTTTTTCGTCCAAAATTTGTAACTTTCTTTTCGATGTCAATCGTTTGCTGTGGCATCGCCTAAATTTCTGACCTATGTATTCCGCCCGCATCAGCAGAAAAACTCCTGCACTTTTTGTAATCCTGATTGATCAATCAGGCTCTATGGAAGAGCCGACAACATTATACGGTAAGTCTGTTTCCAAAGCCGAAGCAGTTGCCACAACGGTCAATATGCTGATCGGTGAACTGTTGCATCGAAGTCGTCGGGAAGAGGGATACCGGGATTATTTCGATATAGCGGTATTGGGATATCACGATGAGGTTGTGGAACCTCTGTTGTGCAAAGGTAAACGTCTGTTTGTAAAGCCTTCGGAACTGTACGAAAAGGATACTCCACGGTTGCAAATTCAACGGGAACGAAAATTGCCGGATGGACGGACTCTTTTTTCAGTGGTTGAACAACGAGAATGGATTACCCCCTTTGCTCAAGGGCAAACCCCGATGCACGCTGCTTTTTTGAAAGCCTATGAATTGGTGCGCGATTGGTGTGCAATACGCGCTCACGGTGCATGTTACCCGCCTGTTGTGTTCAATATTACGGATGGCGAGGCCTCCGACTGCGATGAGGCAGGTCTCGAAGAGATAGCAGCCCGTATCCGTCAGGTGGGGACATCGGATGGAAATACGCTGTTGATGAATATTCACATTTCATCGGATCTTTCCAAAGTGCCTGTTGTTTTTGCTTCAAGTGAAGAGGAGTTACCTGATCAGCGGTATGCACGTCTATTGTATCGTGTTTCGAGCGAAATGCCCCCTCTTTACAATGAAAGTATAGCTGCATTGCGTGGATGCCAACCCGAAATATTCCGTGGAATGAGTTATAATGCATCAATGACCGATCTGATCGGCATGATGAATATTGGTTCGGTCTCTGTAACACTAATGGATTGAAAATGATGATTTCGATAGATCAATTGCTCGAAACTCTCGGTAATCCTGAGGGTCGCTTTAAATCATTGACGGGGCTTCATCTTGAAAATCAGAATGGCGAACCCAATTATGTGTTACGTAGCGGCGGTTCCGTTGCAACGTTTCGGGTTTGGCTCGAAGAGCGTTCCTGTGAATTGTCTTGCTCGTTGCGAGATACAGAACAACGAAGTGTGCGAGCCTGTCAACGCGCTAATTATTTGCAGCGGATCAGTACTCCCTATTTGATCAACTATGAGTTCCATGGGCAGGAGATGCTACTCTTTGATGCGATGGGAAGACCTTTCGATGTTGATGTTGTCTTGACGGAACGTCCTTTGGGGGTGAGGTTGGACAAAATGTTATCCGAACTGTGTGATCGAGGAGAAAAGGGGCCGCTGTTTGCCTTGCGAAACTCTTTCTGTGAAATGGCCAGTTGGTTGTTGCGATCTCCCTTTGTGCACGGTGCGCTCAAACCCATCAATGTGATTGTGACACCCGACGGAATGTGTCGATTGGTTCGTTATGAGGCAATGCGGGTTCCCGGTATGGAAGATTTGAGCGAACATTGGGGTGACGATACTGTTGCTGCGGCCAATTTGGCAATCGGCCTGTCGTTGCTTTGTGCGGCTCCTGAGTTTTACCGAATCTGCAATGGTGACAGCCTGTTCCACACGCCGTTGCTCCGTTCATCACTGCTGCCGTTAGTGTCGGATGTGGTTCGGGAAGCCTCTTGTGCACCCTTGTCGCAAATTGTGAATATGTTGTTACAGGGAGGATTTGCTTTGGATCGGGAACAACTGGCAGATGCGTTGGAGATCTTAGCCTGTGACAAAACAGAGCTGAAGATCCCTGTCAACAGCATAAACCGACTCCGGACAGAGTTGATACAACCTATGTCATATTGCCAGGAATCGGAGGTTCCTCAGACGGTCGTTTCACCTCCTGATCTGTCAATGTATGATTGGGTGGGTCCCATGTGTGAGGCGCTGATCTGTGTGCAACGGGGTATGAAGTGGGGCTATCTGAACAGCGACGGGACAGTGGCAATTCCTTTGCGTTATGATTGGGCTGATGATTTTCTTGAAGGACGTGCAGTCGTGCGAATCGGTGATCAGTTTGGGCTGATCGACAAGGAAGGAAACGAAATATTGGCTCCTGTGTATGAAACGGTCGATTGGGATTGCCGACACGGTGTGGCATGTGTCTCTTACGAAGGGAAGGTCGGACTATACGATCGCAATGGCAAAGAACGAGTGGCTCCGCAGTATGATTGGATGGGTGATATTCGGGAATCGGAACTGTTGTTGGTGCGTAAGGATGGAAAGTGTGGCTATATCCGTCATACGGGCGAGGTGGTGATTCCGCTTCAATATGACGATGCTTTTGACTTTGGCAATGCAGAACAGACGCAAGTTACTTTGCACGGACGTACATTTATGATTGATCGTGAAGGGCATGAGATCTTCAATAGTTGATCGCCGTTAACGTGAAAGAATAGGGCAGAGAGCGGTTTGAGCAACTGCAATACGTTAAATTGCTAACCTGTCTTCTCCGTAATCTTTTTATTAGATAGGCCAGTAGATCTATTGTCATTAAAGAGTGTAGTAGTGTGTCCACTCCACAGACTCTCGTCTGTCAATAAATCTATGTTCGGGCACAGTAATCAGGATATGGCTTGGCGTTTAGCTGACATTAGAATATTGGGTAAAAATAAAAGGAGGAGATTCCAAACGGAATCTCCTCCTTTTATTGAATAAACTATTGTCAGAGAATTATTTCACTTCCTCGAAGTCAACATCGGTAACGTTGCCGTTATTGCCGTTGCCAGCATTGCCTGCAGAAGCGTTACCTGCATTTGCATTGGCTTGTGCCTGCTGTGCACCTGCAGCCTGCTGTGCATTGTACAGATCCTGTGATGCAGCTTGCCATGCATTGTTCAACTCAGTAGTGTACTTGTCGATGTCGGCAATGTTCTGAGCCTTGTGAGCCTCTTTCAATTTGCCAAGTGCACCCTCAATAGCGGCCTTTTTGTCAGCTGAGAGCTTGTCACCATACTCTTTCAACTGTTTCTCAGTTGAGAAGATCATGCTGTCCGCAGCGTTGACTTTGTCGATGCGCTCACGCTCCTCTTTATCCTTAGCCTCGTTGGCTTTGGCCTCGTCACGCATACGCTGAATCTCCTGCTCGGTCAATCCTGAAGATGCCTCGATACGGATCTTCTGCTCTTTGCCAGTGCCTTTATCCTTAGCCGATACATTCAAGATACCGTTAGCATCGATGTCGAACGTTACTTCGATCTGAGGCACACCTCTCGGAGCTGATGGAATGCCGTCCAGGTGGAAACGACCGATCGTTTTGTTGTCGCGGGCCATCGGACGCTCACCCTGCAATACGTGGATCTCAACTGAAGGCTGGTTGTCGGCAGCTGTTGAGAAGACTTCGCTCTTGCGGGTCGGGATCGTGGTGTTGGCGTCGATCAAACGAGTGAAGACTCCACCCAACGTTTCGATACCCAGTGACAGCGGGGTTACATCCAGCAACAGCACATCTTTAACCTCACCAGTCAACACACCTCCCTGGATCGCTGCACCTACGGCTACCACCTCGTCGGGGTTAACACCTTTTGAGGGAGCTTTGCCGAAGAAGTCTTCAACAACCTTCTGGATGGCTGGGATACGAGTTGAACCTCCGACGAGGATCACCTCATCAATGTCACTGGTTGACAAGTTGGCATCTGCAAGCGCTTTCTTGCAAGGTTCGATCGTCGCACGGATCAATTTGTCAGCCAACTGCTCGAATTTTGCACGAGTCAAGGTCATAACCAAGTGCTGCGGAATACCATCAACCGGCATGATGTAAGGCAAGTTGATTTCGGTCGTAGTTGAACTTGACAGTTCGATTTTTGCTTTTTCAGCCGCCTCTTTCAAACGCTGCATGGCCATCGGATCCTTGCGCAGATCGATATTATGCTGCTGCATGAACTCTTCTGCCATCCAGTCGATGATCACGTGGTCGAAATCGTCACCACCCAGGTGTGTATCACCATTGGTTGATTTTACTTCGAATACGCCGTCACCCAACTCCAGAATAGAGATATCGAAGGTACCACCACCCAAGTCGTAAACAGCGATTTTCATATCCTTGTTGGCTTTGTCCAAACCGTAAGCCAGTGCAGCGGCGGTCGGCTCGTTGATAATACGACGAACCTTCAAACCTGCAATCTCACCGGCCTCTTTAGTGGCCTGACGCTGTGAATCTGAGAAGTAGGCCGGAACAGTGATAACCGCTTCGGTTACTTCGGTGCCCAGATAATCTTCGGCAGTTTTTTTCATCTTCTGCAGAATGATTGCTGAAATCTCCTGCGGAGTGTACAGACGACCGTCGATATCGACACGCGGTGTGTTGTTTTCACCTCTTACAACGGGATAAGTTACACGACTAATCTCGTTCTGAACCTGATCGTAAGTCTCACCCATGAAACGTTTGATCGAGGTGATGGTGCGTTTCGGGTTGGTGATGGCCTGACGTTTGGCAGGATCACCCACTTTGCGTTCGTTGTTCTCTACGAAGGCTACAATAGACGGAGTCGTACGGTGTCCTTCGCTGTTAGGAATCACAACCGGTTCGTTACCCTCCATAACGGCAACGCAAGAGTTCGTGGTTCCAAGGTCAATTCCGATAATCTTTCCCATAGTTATGTAAATTTTTATTAGTTATTATTTCGTTGTTGGTTCTGTATCGTCAACCGATACGCCCTCCTTCCAATCAAGGTTTGTGCCAAGTGAAAAAAGTGACCAAATTGGTCGGTTTGTCTGTCATGAAGACTGCCTTTGGCAGAGAGTTTGACACCTTCGACTGACAAATCGTCCGAACTAACTGTGAATTTGTCTAAATCTATATTTTTTGTGATGAAATATTTTGAATTAACGTTTATTTCATGTAATTTTAAGACAGAACAAATAATACCGCTAGACGGTGTCTATAAACTAAAATTTCACGAATCATGGTAATAACATTCAATGAGCTGCGTCGAATCAAAGATAAACTGCCCAGTGGTAGTTCGCAGCGTATTGCAGACGAAGTGGGAGTGAGCGTTGACGAAGTACGTAACTATTTCGGCGGTAGACATTTCGATAGTGAAGGTGGGTCTCCAGTGGGTATACATATGGAAAAAGGGCCCGATGGTGGTGTGGTAACCCTTGATGATTCCGCAATACTCGATTGCGCATTGAGAATTATTGCTGAGACCGAGGCTGCAAAACAGCAAGTCTGAGAGTAGCTGATCGAAAAAAATAAAAGCAGTATGGAGTCCCAATATCCATACTGCTTTTTTATTGATTTAGCCTTCTTGCTTACTTTAAATATACCGTTGTGAGTCTTCTTGAGAAGGTCTTTTACTGAAATGAAATCATTTGGACTCTTACATGGAACTTATGTTGAGCAATGTGTAAACAGTCCCGGACAATCCAATTATTAAGAAAATAGCGGAGTATATTCTAACCGCTCTGTCCTTGCATTTGATACTGTAAACTAAACCTGTTAACGAGCATAGGGTCAAACCGATGGGGATGGCAAAAAAGCCCAATGCCAGAATGCATATTAGCATCATGGTACAGATTAGGCTTAAAGCTTTTGTTCGTTTCGTTACAGAAATCATAAGATTTGAAAGTATAGAGAGTTTGCCTAAAGTTTAATTAGTATTGGGTTTGAAAATTTATATCAATCCCTGCTCGTGTTGGCTAAGGTGCAACAACACAATTAGCGGATGAATAATCAGCGGGGCGATAGTATGTATTAATTTTTTGTCTGTGGCGTGTTGTCTGAATTACTTGAAACAATTGGTTCTGGATCGCTGTTGTTGTCCGAGATGTCGCGAATGACAGATGCAGAAGGACGTTGATAGAGTTTTAAGCCGAAAAGTGGAATGACCAGCAACAGATGGTTGAGCATATCGGCTACCACACGCTCAAAGAAGGCAAAACGCTTTTCGGTAGTGCTGCCATATAGCTCTAATCGGATGCCGTTCTCATCGAAAGGGAGGTAGCGTACAACCAATGTCTGATCTGTAGCCAACAGCGGGTGTTGACTCAAATAGGCTTCGGCGTAACAACGGAAAAGAGCGATGTTTAATGTTGCCTGATTGGAGTTGGTTTGTTGGAACAACTCTTTCATTTTGTTGGCAGCCGCTGCTGTATAAGGATGAGTCGCAATGGCTTCGATCTGTTCAGGTGTGAGCTCGGCCAATGAAGAGGTGTCGATGTATATAGGACGTTTGAATTGTCTGCCAGAACTCTCTTCCATTCCTCTCCAGTTGGTGAAGGCTTCCGAAACCATTGAATAGATGGGAAGCATGGTCATCGTATTGTTCCAGTTGCGCACCTTGACGTATGTGACATTAATGTCAGTAACAATACCGTCGGCCCCTTTTGAGGGCATCTCGATCCAGTCTCCAGGTCGGACCGTATCCTGGGCTGAAATCTGGATAGATGCGATAAATCCCAAAATAGTATCCTTGAATACCAAGGAGAGGATTGCAGCTGAGGCACCCAGACCGACCAGCAATTGAGTCGGGTCTTTGTTGATCAGGATGGCAATCACGACAATACCCATGATGAAGTATAGCGCGATCTTAGCTGCTTGAATCAATCCTTTGATCGATTTGCGGCGGGCAATGGGTTTGGACTCGTAAATATCATTGAGGGCATTGAGAAAGGCTCCACAGGTCAATGCCCCCATCACGGTAATGAATATGCGAGAGAGTACCTCGACGGCTGTAATGATTGAGGGGTGGTATCCTGCAAAAATGAGTCGTGCTGTCACCAGCAATAAAACGCCAGTTAAACATTTAATGATTCTGTTGAAGAAGTGCCTATGGAGCAGGAAGTCGTCCCATTGCGTTTTGCTGAGTCGGACGGCACGTGTAACCACATGGGTTAATGTCCAGGTTCCGATATAGTTTAATGCCCATAGAATCAGTAAAATCAACCCGCATGCGAGTACGAAGGTAATCACGTTGGCAATGAAGTCAGAAAGCCCCCAAAGATGAAGGTATTTTTCAATCCAACTCAGAACAAAAAATGTGGGTTTATAGGTGTGTTCCATGGGGTAGTTGTGAAAGCGATTATTAACGGATTTTACGGTAGGAGCATTTGATGTGGTGCCAATGCTCCAAGACAAATATAGCGATATTTTTTCAGCAGCGTGAGAGGCGGTCTGTACAAGAGGAAAAATCCCACGATGAAAAGCCGTTAAGGGGTTGCAATTGAGGAAAAATTTCGTAGATTTGCACTCCAAATGCCGTTTGTATATAGAACGATAAACATTTTTAAAGTCAATAAATTTAAACAAACATGCAGAATAAAGGTGCACTAAAATTTCTGGCGATTGTTCTCGCAATAGCCTGCGCGTACCAGCTTTCGTTCACGTTTGTGACGCGCCACGTCGAGAATCAAGCCGCCCGTTATGCCGCCGGTGATCCGGTCAAGGAGCAGAATTATCTGGACTCCGTAAAATCGCAACCCGTTTACAATCTCGGGTTCGTGAAGTTCAACTACAAGGAGTGTAAAGAGAAAGAGATTAACCTCGGCCTCGACCTGCGCGGCGGTATGAACGTCATGCTGGAGATCTCGGTTGAGGATGTGATTCGTGCGCTCTCGAACGACAGCAAAGACCCCATTTTCAATCAGGCTCTCGCACAAGCTCGCGAGGATCAGAAAAACAGCACCAGCGATTATATTACGCTCTTCGCTTCTGCTTATGAAAAGCTGTCAAACGGCGGTAAATTGAGCTACATTTTCAATACGCCCGAACTTCGTGAGGTGATCACTCCAGCAAGTACGAACGAACAGGTAATCGCTGTTCTTCGTGAACAAGCTGAAAGCGCGATTGCTAACTCGTTCAACGTATTGCGTAGCCGTATCGACCGTTTCGGTGTGACTCAGCCCAACATCCAGCGTCTGGAAAATTCAGGTCGTATTTTGGTTGAGTTGCCGGGTGTGAAAGAGCCGGAACGTGTGCGTAAACTCCTTCAAGGTACCGCAAGCCTCGAGTTCTGGGCAACTTATGAAAATAATGAGATCTATCCGGCTTTGGAGCAGGCTAATGCTGTTATCCGCGGTCTGAAAGAGGCAGGCGAGATTGCCGATACTACTGCTAAGGTTGAAACAGCTGATAGCAGCGCTGCTCAGGCAGCAACGGATTCTCCGGCACTGCTTGCGAAATTGGACAGTACTGCTGTTGCCGATACAGCCGCTGTGCAGGCTCAAGATACAGCTGCTTTTGAAGCGCAGTTCCCGTTGTTCGCCAAACTGCACCCGATGGTTGACGAGCAGGGTCAGATCTATGGCGGTCCGGTGATCGGTCGTGCCATGTCGTTTGATACCGCTGCGGTAAACCGTTATATGCAGTTGCCTCAGGTAAAAGCGCTGCTGCCTCGTGATATCAAACTCTTCTGGGGTGTCAAATCAGCAGATCCTGCCGGTACAGTTTATGATTTGTATGCTATCAAGGCCAATACTCGCGACGGTAAAGCTCCGCTGGATGGTGGAGTCGTAACAGAAGCTCGTGAGGAGTATTCTCAACATGGTGCTGCCGCTGAGGTTAGCATGGTGATGAATGCAACCGGAGCTCGTACCTGGGCTCGTATGACTGCTGACAATATCGGACGTAGCATCGCTATCGTATTGGATGGTTATGTATATTCAGCTCCGCGTGTAAACGACGAGATCGAAGGCGGTCGCTCTTCGATTACCGGTCAGTTCACCATTCAAGAGGCGAAAGACTTGGCCAACGTGCTGAAATCAGGTAAGCTGCCTGCTCCGGCTCGTATTATTCAGGATACTGTGGTGGGTCCGTCTTTGGGACAGGAGTCAATCAACGCAGGTATGATGTCGTTCATCTTGGCGTTCATCCTGGTGCTGATCTATATGGTATTCTACTATCACACTGCCGGTATGGTTGCCGGAATCGCTTTGATCTGCAACCTCTTCTTCCTGTTGGGTGTACTGGTATCATTCGGTGCCGTATTGACCTTGCCGGGTATCGCCGGTATCGTGTTGACGATGGGTATGGCCGTCGATGCGAACGTGATTATCTACGAACGTGTTAAAGAGGAGTTACGTGCAGGTAAAGGCTTGGCTCTCTCTCTCAAAGAGGGCTTCAAGAACGCTATGTCAGCCATTATCGATGGTAACTTGACCACCTTGATTACTGGTATCGTCCTGTTTATCTTTGGTACAGGTCCTGTACAGGGTTTTGCAACTACCTTGATCATCGGTATTCTGACTTCACTCTTCTGTGCAATCTTCATTACCCGATTGATCTTCTCTGCAATGCTCAACAAGGGTAAGAACATCCGCTTCTCGAACCGCTATACAGAAAATTGCCTTGCTCATACGCATGTCAACTTTATCAGCATGCGCAAGATCTCATACATCATCTCTGGTTTGTTGATTTTGGCAACGGTTGTTTCTTTGGCAACTCGTGGTTTGAGCTACGGTGTAGATTTCTCTGGTGGTCGTGCATTCGTGGTACGTTTCGATCAGCCTGTAACTGCAAATGAAGTTCGTTCTGCATTGCATCCTGTATTTGAGGGTACAAGCTACGAAGTAAAACAGTTCGGTAAGGAGAATCAGATGCGTATCGTTACGCAGTATAAATATGATGATGCAGGTGATAATGTAACTGCTGAGATCGAGGGTCTGCTTTACAAAGCGCTGGCTCCGCTGATGGCACAGCAGCTGACACAAGCTGAGTTCCAGACAACTCAGACCAGTCCTTACGGTATTATCAGTTCTGATAAGGTAGGTCCGAGCGTGGCTCACGATATTACGGTCAATTCGTTCATCGCTGTATTGTTCAGCTTGATCGCAATCGGTCTCTATATCATTGTTCGATTCAAACGTTGGCAGTGGGGTGTCGGTAGTGTCATTTCGTTGGCTCACGACGCCTTGATCACGATCGGTATCTTCTCCTTGTTGTATGGTATTTTGCCTTTCACCATGGATGTGGATCAGTCGTTCATCGCTGCTATCTTGACGATCATCGGTTATTCAATCAACGATAAGGTGGTTATCTTCGACCGTATCCGTGAATACCAAACTCTCTATCCGAAACGCAGCATTCGCGATAACATTAATAATGCAATCAACAGTACATTGGCCCGTACGGTTAACACCAGTGGTACTACCTTTGTCGTACTGTTGGCGATCTTCCTCTTCGGTGGTGAGGTGATCCGTGGCTTCATCTTCGCATTGATGTTCGGTGTGGTAATTGGTACCTACTCATCGGTATTCGTTGCAACTCCGATCGCATACGATTTGTTTAGTAAGAAGACACGTGATAAAGGTGTAGCCTAATTCTTTTAAAAGTTCATAATTGGAAACGGCAATCGCATCAAGCGGTTGCCGTTTTTTCTTTGTCGTTTTCTAAATTACTTCTTATATTTGTTTCGATATGGGCTTTATCAACATAACGCTGATCGATGTTATCGATATTCTCGTGGTCGCGATGATCATGTTCCAGATCTATCGCCTGACACGAGGTACGAATGCATTACGCATTGTGATCGGTATCCTGATCGTGTACCTGTTGTGGATTGTTGTTCGGCTGCTGAAGATGGAGCTGTTGAGCATGATCCTGGGACAGATCATCGGTGTGGGAGTAATCGCGTTGATTGTGGTGTTTCAACAGGAGATACGTCGATTTTTGGTTTTGTTGGGTACCCAATATTCCCATCGTAAAAATACGCTGTTAGGCCGTCTGTTAAAGTCACGCAAGGCGAAAGTCCGCTCGTTGGAATGGATTGAACCGCTGGTCAGTGCTTGTGCCGATATGGCGGCTACAAAAACGGGAGCCTTAATTGTGATTGGAAGAAGCATCAGCTTGGAACCCATTATTCATCGAGGGGTTGTGGTAGATGCTTCGATCTCTTCTGCATTGATCAAAACAATCTTTTTCAAGAATTCACCCCTGCATGATGGGGCGATTGTCATTGCAGACGGAAGAATTGCTGCAGCGCGTTGCGTATTGCCTTCGACTGAAAGAGAGGTTGTGCCGGCTGAATTCGGTATGCGTCACCGTGCAGCGCTCGGAGCCTCGGAAGTGACCGATGCATTGGTGATTGCGGTCTCAGAGGAGCGCGGCACGATCTCGGTGGCTCGTAAAGGGCATATACGTCAGAATTTGACACCGATCCAGTTGCAAGCGCATCTGAGTAAGGTGTTGTCTCTTTCGTAAATCATCTATTTTCTTAATATTATATACGTATGTCGGATTCACCAATTCAAGCCCCGGCCAATATCGTTATTCCTATCTATCGAACGGCATTGACCGACGATGAACGAATTGCATTAGAGCGTTGCTTTTCGGTATTGAAGGCTTATCCTATTACGTTTGTGTCTCCCGAAGGACTCGATTTGACGCCAGTGACAGATCGTTTCCCAATGGCTCGTATAGAGAGGTTCGATCCTGCCTTTTTTGCAGGTCGGGACGGATATAATCATTTGATGTTGTCAGCAGAGTTTTACGAACGTTTTTTAGCTTGGGATTATATCTTGCTGTGTCAAACCGATGCGTTTGTATTTCGAGATGAACTGGCTGACTGGTGCGCTCGTGGGTATGATTATATCGGTGCACCGTGGCCGTTACGACCGATCTATTCGAATCCGTTGTATAAAATTGGCTCCAGATTGAAGAGTTTTTTGTTGCGAAAAGATCATGAACAGCGTCATATTGTTCGCAATAAAGTGGGTAATGGCGGCTTCTCTTTGCGTCGGACTCGAACAATTTACGACCTGCTCAAAAATCATCCGGAGCGTGTTGCCTACTACAAAGAGCGGGTTGGACTCTGTTCCCGATATTATGAGGATGTCTTTTATGCCGTAGAGGCTCCGGCTTTGAATCACGCTTTCCGAATTCCAACTGTGCACGAGGCATTGGGATTTTCTTTTGATACCTATCCTCATCTCTGTTTCCGCATGAGTGGTGGAAAGCTGCCGTTTGGCTGTCATGGATACCATCGCCGTCGCCGCTGGAAATTTTGGGAACCTTATATTGAAGAGACTTTGAATGCTTCCAAAGCATAAACATCTGATGATTGTTATTGATGGATGTTTGTGAACGGTTTGGGAGATGTAGTTGAAAAAAGGAAAACCGTCAACGTTTAAAGACTTGAACTGTTAATCGTTTTGCAGATTGGGATATGCGTCGCGTGGCAGTCTGATTTTTTGAGTCTTTTTATTGCATGTCGAAAGTGTTGAAGAAATAAAGTCGTTTGGCTTGTCTTTCAATCTAAAAGTAACACCGAGTAGATCAAGTAGTAACGCCATATATCAATAAAAGCCTGCTCAGAAGAGCAGGCTTTTATTATTAACGGCTTGTTGTAAAGCTTATTTGCGTTCAGGACGAAGTTCACGAACAGTTGCTCCAGCTTGCCACATCTCGCTTTCGCGAAGCTCTTTCAATTCTGCATTCAGCTTTTCGCGGTAATCCGGTTTGCTGTTGCTGTCGATTGAACGTTGAGCCTCATTGCCGCAAGCAACCTCCTGATACAGTTTCCGGAATACCGGGAGCGATGCATCACGGAATGGCTTCCACCAGTCGAGTGCACCGCGTTGTGCGGTTGTCGAGCAGTTTGCATACATCCAGTCCATACCGTTTTCACCAACCAGAGGCATCAAACTTTGAGTCAACTCTTCAACAGTTTCGTTAAATGCTTCTGAAGGAGTATGGCCATTTTCGCGTAATACCTGATATTGTGCAGCAAAAATTCCCTGAATTGCTCCCATCAAAGTACCACGTTCACCGGTCAGGTCAGAGTAAACCTCTTTTTTGAAGGTTGTTTCGAAAAGGTAACCCGAACCGATACCGATACCCAATGCAATGACACGATCCCAGGCTTTGCCGGTTGCATCCTGCATAATGGCGTAGCTGGAGTTCAGACCACGGCCTTCAAGGAAAAGGCGGCGCAATGAGGTCCCCGAACCTTTGGGAGCAACCATAATTACATCGACATCCTGTGGAGGAACAATGCCGGTACGATCTGAATAGGTGGCTCCAAAACCGTGTGAGAAATAGAGAGCCTTGCCTGCGGTCAGATTTTTCTTAACTGTGGGCCATACGGCGATCTGTGCTGCGTCAGAAAGCAAGTAAAGGATAATAGTGCCACGAGCGCATGCTTCGTCGATGTCGAACAGCGTTTCACCGGCTACCCAACCGTCAGCAACTGCTTTGTCCCAGGTTTTAGAGTTTTTACGTTGACCAACGATCACATTGAATCCGTTATCTTTCAGATTCAAGGCTTGACCTGGGCCCTGTACGCCATAACCAATAACGGCGATGGTTTCATCTTTCAACACCTCAAGCGCTTTGCTCAGCGGAAACTCTTCGCGGGTGATGACATTCTCTTCCACCCCGCCGAAATTCATTTTTGCCATGATTTCTCAGAATTAAATTTTGTTGTTGGTTTATTCAAGATCAGTTTGGGAAATATACGCTCTGTCTGCAAAACGGTGTCCAATAAGCTGGCCATCCTTTTTAACTGACATAACTATATGTATTTCCCGGTTTATAATAATTAGATTTTTCCTTGCAGTTTGTCTTCCCAAGATTCTCGATGCAGGACTACACTGCCCGAACGTGTGAACTCTTCAAGAAGATTTTCATCTGACAACATTTGGCGCATCCGATCAATCTCCTCCCGAGTACCGGTCTTTTCAACTACAACGTAATCGGGATTGAATTCGATGATGCGGGCGTTCAGTTGACGAATCAAGCGGTCAGCCGTGTCACTTTGTTTGAGAATTTGTGCTGAAATTTTGTATAAGGCGATCTCTTGTGTGATCAGCTCCTCGTTAGTGTAACACTCAACCTGAATTACATCGATAATATTACGCAGCTGTTTGACGAGCAGATCCATCGTTTCGGCTGTGGAAAAGGCTGAGATGACAAACATACTGATCCCTTTAATCGAACTTTCGGAAACCTTCAGGCTTTCGATGTTGATTTTACGACGCAGATACAGGCTGGTGATGCGGTTCAAAACACCGATTTGGTTTTCCGTGAAGGCAATTACGATATATTCTTGTTTCATAACCTTTTACTCTTTACACATGACGTTTGATAACGAGGCTCCGGCAGGTACCATCGGGAATACATTGTCTTCAGGACGTACAACTACCTCCAGGAAGTAAGGCCCGTCTGCTTCAGCCAATTTTTGCATCGCAGCAGGAAGCTCTTCGGGTTGGCTGACCCGAGCGGCAGGAATTCCGTAAGCTGCAGCAATCATCGTGAAGTCCGGGTTATCCATGGCTGTGAACGAATAACGTTGCTCATAGAAGAGCTGTTGCCATTGACGAACCATACCCAAATAGGAGTTGTTCAAAACTACGATTTTGACTCCTAAATGTTCTTGTTTGATTGTACCGAGCTCTTGAATAGTCATCTGGATGCCTCCATCGCCCAAAATGGCTACAACTTCACGATCGGGTCTGCCCAATTTTGCGCCGACTGCTGCTGGTAAGCCGAAGCCCATGGTGCCCAAACCTCCCGAAGTGATGAAGCTGCGGGTCGTATTGAAACGGGAATAACGGGCACCGAACATTTGGTTTTGGCCGACGTCGGTCACAATGATGGCGTCTCCATGCTCAGCGTCTGCCAGAGCTTGGACAGCTTGGCACATGGTGATACCTCCTCCTGCAGGATGCATGGCGGTTTTAACGACGGATTCGTGTTCTTCGTTGCGTTTTTGAGCTGCAAATGTGAGCCATTCGGGACGCTCTTTATGTTTGATTTCTGGCAGCATAGCTTGCAGGGCCTGTTTGGCATCCGCGAGAATAGGCAATGCAGCCGGAATACATTTGTTCAATACCGCTGCATCGATATCAATATGAATCACTTTCGCATGTGGAGCGTAGCTTTTTACATCACCGGTTACACGGTCGCTGAAACGCATGCCAACTGAAATGATCAGATCACTTTGTTGGGTCATTTCGTTCGGAGCCAGATTACCATGCATGCCGATATTGCCTACATAGAGCGGATGGTTGGTCGGAACTGCCGAAATACCCAGTAATGAAGTTGCCATAGGAATGCCCCCTTGTTCAGCCAAAGCGATCGCATCGTTCTCTGCATTCGATAGTAAAACGCCTTGTCCAATCAGCAGTAACGGTTTTTCTGCTGCATTGATCATTTCGATGGCTTGCGCTATGGCCGTAGTGGGTAGAGGGGGTACCGGTTGGTAACTGCGTAAAGAGGTGCAGGGCGTATAATGAAAATCGAGCATTTCTGTTTGCGCGTTTTTCGTAAAATCAATTACAACGGGGCCTGGACGCCCTGAACGCGCAATGTAGAACGCTTTGGCAATTGCTCCCGGAATCTCTTCTGCACGGGTGATCTGGAAATTCCATTTAGTAACCGGCATCGTCATACTGATAATGTCTGCCTCCTGGAAAGCATCGGAGCCAAGCGCGGAAGCCGCTACTTGTGCAGTGATGCAGACCAGCGGGGTTGAGTCGATCATGGCATCGGCAATACCGGTGACAAGATTGGTTGCTCCCGGTCCGGAGGTGGCTAAACATACTCCCACTTGGCCCGTTGCGCGGGCAAAACCCTGTGCGGCATGTACTGCCCCTTGTTCATGGCGGGTCAGAATATGGTGCAAACGGTCGGTGTATCCATACAGATGGTCATATACCGGAATGATCGCGCCACCCGGATAGCCGAACAGCGTTTTGACACCCTCGGCCAACAGTGACATCAACAGGGCTTCAGCTCCTGTTACTCTTACCTTCTCGTTTTCAGTTGTGGACATATCGTTGAGTTCTTTCATTCGTTGATTACAATTGGCAGAAACGGTTAAGTGTCTCTGCGCACCTTTGTTTGAATCTGTTTGTGTTCAAAACAGAGTTTTTGTTGTTCAATTCTGTCTCCGATTGGCATTAATGGTGACAATCGGAAGCAGAGATGCTGTCAGAATCTTTATTGTGTAGAGATGGCTGGTACAGGATCGGGTGTATTAGCCCGATCGGGTATGGCTCCCCAAGTAGTCTCAATAAATTGGAGAAGAGATGTTTCGAATGATTGCCCTGACGTGGATGAAGAGTCTTTAACGGAGCTCTCGAACACCACCGCGATCGGCTGAGGTAACCAGACTGGCGTATGCTTTCAGTGCCTTGCTGATGACCCGATCTCGTCCGATGGGTTCGAAATGCGTCGTCTCTTCACGGCGCCGTTTCAACTCCTCGTCAGGGATGCTAATTCGGATCGCTCGGTTGGGAATGTCGATCAGAATAGGATCTCCATCTCGAATCAGTGCAATGTTGCCGCCTGCGGCCGCTTCGGGCGAAACGTGTCCGATCGAAAGCCCCGAAGTGCCTCCCGAAAAACGTCCGTCGGTAACCAAGGCACACTGTTTGTCGATCTTCATGCTCTTGAGGTACGAAGTGGGGTAGAGCATCTCCTGCATTCCCGGACCGCCTTTAGGCCCTTCATAACGGATAATGACTACATCACCCGGTTGTACTTTGCCTCCGAGGATGCCGTCACACGCCGCCTCTTGCGATTCGAATACGCGTGCGGTACCTTCAAAACGGAGAATCGACGGATCTACACCTGCAGTTTTAACAATACAGCCATCTTCGGCCAAATTGCCAAACAGGACGGCCAGCCCACCATCTTTAAGATAGGGATGGGCCACATCCCGAATGCAACCTTCCGTACGGTCTGTGTCGGCTTTGGCGTACGTGTTGTTCTGAGAGCCGAGCTTGAGATTGAATACCCCTCCCGGAGCGATCAGGGCCCGTTGTTTGGCTTCGGCACAGGCTGTCGGGGAGAGAATGTCGTTTTCGGCAATGGCACTCTTCAAATCGGGGTAGTCCACGCGATGAACGGTCGTATCCAGCAGTCCGGCCCGATCCAACTCTCCGAGAATTGCCATGATTCCTCCGGCCCGGTTGACATCTTCAATATGGAAGTGAGAGTTGGGCGCCACCTTGCAGATCACCGGAATCCGGCGGGAGAGCATGTCAATATCTTTCATGGTGAAATCGACTCCGGCCTCCTGTGCAACGGCTAACAGATGCAGAACCGTATTGGATGAACCTCCCATTGCAATATCCATTGACATGGCATTGAGAAATGCTGCACGTGTCGCAATGGAGCGGGGCAACACCGCTTCGTTATCATGAAAATAGTATTCGTTTGCGTTTTTGACGATCAGTTTTGCTGCTTTGCGAAACAGTTCGGTACGGGCAGCATGGGTGGCCAAAATGGTTCCATTTCCCGGTAGTGACAGGCCGAGCGCTTCGGTCAGACAGTTCATCGAGTTGGCGGTGAACATGCCTGAGCAGGAGCCGCAAGTGGGGCAGGCTGCATGTTCTACTTGGCGTAACTGCTCTTCGGAAACATGTTCATCAGCACCTTTGACCATGGCGTCAATCAGGTCGTAAGCCTTGCCTGCTGCGCGACCGGCCTCCATCGGTCCTCCTGAAACAAAGACAGTCGGGATATTGAGTCGCATAGCGGCCATCAGCATTCCCGGTGTAATTTTATCGCAGTTGGAAATGCAGATCATTGCATCGACCTTGTGTGCGTTACACATATACTCGACACTGTCTGCAATCAGATCGCGCGATGGAAGTGAGTAGAGCATGCCATCATGGCCCATGGCAATGCCGTCGTCGATAGCGATCGTATTGAATTCTGCTGCGAAGCACCCCTCTTCAGCAATCCACTGTTTGATCTGTTGACCAATCTCGTGCAGATGGACGTGGCCGGGTACGAATTGGGTGAATGAGTTGACGATAGCAATCACCGGACGACCCATCTGTTCATCCTTCATGCCATTCGCCCTCCATAGGCTGCGAGCGCCTGCCATACGGCGTCCCTGAGTGGTTATATTACTTCTGAGTGGTTTCATGATGTTTTGTTTCAGTGTTCTACAAAATAAATCGGACAACGTTCAGAACGAATATCTTTTTTTTGACTCTTTATGATGTCCAATAGTAATTGATCTTGATATTTTTTATTTATAATCAGGTTCTTGTATAAGAAATTTTTACTATGACAAAAGTTTATACGAAGTTTAGAGGTCGGATTATGAAAAAACTTACTTCAAGATACGAATTTTTTGCCTGAAATCCGATAATTTATTTTCTCCAGTTTTAATTGTGATGTCGAATGTGAAAATTCGTTGAAAAAGCGAAGTGATAAGCCAATAATAGCTATGAATTGAAAGATGAGGTCTCAAAGAGATCCAGCTTTTGAATTGCCATCACTTTATGTAACTTTGTGGACGAAAATTGAGTAGAAAAAGGAGACTTAGCTCCACAAAAATGACTGTTATGAAAAAAGAGTATATTCCTTTTGTGGATGACCTGATTGAATTGGCCATTCGCGAAGATATTGGAGATGGTGACCACTCTTCACTCTCTTGCATCCCGCACGATGAACGTGGACGTATGAAACTTTTGGTAAAACAGGAGGGAATCCTGGCCGGGGTCGAGGTGGCACAACGTGTGTTGAAACGTCTTGATCCGGAGGTGAAGTTTGAGCAGTTGCTTGAGGATGGCGCACGAATCAAACCCGGGGATATCGCTTTTTATGTGGAAGGCCGTTTGATTTCCTTGTTGCAGGCTGAGCGTATTCTGCTCAACATCATGCAACGCATGAGCGGTGTGGCTACGCAGACTGCTATCTATGTTAAAGAACTCGAAGGCCTGAAAACAAAGGTGCTCGATACCCGCAAAACTACACCAGGAATGCGTGTGTTGGACAAAATGGCGGTCAAACTCGGGGGAGGAGAGAATCACCGTATTGGACTTTTCGATATGGTCATTCTCAAAGATAATCATATCGATTTTGCCGGTGGAATTCTCAAGGCAATCCCCCGTGTGCGCGAATATCTAAAAGAGAAAGGGAAAAATATTCCTATCGAGGTGGAGGTGCGTTCACTGGATGATATTCGGGATGTTTTTGCCGCTGGAGGATGCGATCGGATCATGCTCGATAACTTTACTCCGGAGATGACACGTGAAGCTGTTAAGCTGATTGACGGACGGATCGAAATCGAATCTTCGGGTGGAATTACCCTGAAAAATCTGCGTGAATACGCTGAGTGTGGAGTCGATTTTATTTCGGTCGGAGCTTTGACCCATCAGATCAAGAGTTTGGACTTGAGCCTGAAGGCTTGTTAATGCATATGTGTGTTGTGAACGAATAGAGACGGATAGAGATGAACATAAAAACGATGGTGATGGCGGGGATTCTTTCATCGGTAGCTGTAGGGCCGACCGTAGCTGCTGAATCCGGTCAGGGAACGTTTGGTTACGAGGAGATGAAACAGGGACTATTTACTCCCCGTACTGTACAGGGTGTACGCAGCCTGAACGATGGTGAGCACTATACGACAATGAGTGATGGGCGAATCCTGGCATTCAGTTACCAAACCGGTGAACAGACCGATGTGGTTTTTGATAGCAAAGGTCAGCAGCCAGAACTGAAATTTTCGGACTATACCTTCAGCTCCGATGAGCGTCGGATTCTGTTGACCACAGAGGTGCATCCGATCTATCGTCGTTCGTTCACGGCAGAGTATTGGATCTACGATCGGGATACCAAAACATTGATTCCGCTCTCGAAAAATGGTCCGCAGCAGGTGGCGCAATTCTCGCCCGATGCCACTCGGGTGGCCTTCGTGCGCGATAACAACCTTTTTGTTGTGGATTTGGCTTCGGGTGAAGAGTCGCAGTTGACGACGGATGGTCAGTTCAATCATATTATTAACGGTATCCCGGATTGGGTTTATGAAGAGGAGTTTGGATTTTCGCGTGCCTTTGAATGGTCTCCCAATGGTCAGAATATCGCTTGGATGCGTTTCGATGAGAGTCGGGTCAAAGAGTATAACATGAACCGATTCAACGGGAAACTCTATCCGGAAAATTATACTTTTAAATATCCCAAAGCCGGAGAGCAAAACTCTATCGTTGAGGTTTACAATTACAATTTTGAGACGGGACGTCGTAGTCGTATTGAGGTAGGGCCTGAGACAGACCAATATATCTCCCGTATCAAATGGACTCCGAAAAACGGCTTGTTGGCCTACCGCTTGAACCGCCCGCAGAACCATTTTGAACTTTTGTTGGCGGATGCAGCTGCACTCTCCGCAGAACGTGCTGCGTCGGAGCAGGTTCCAACGCGTGTTATTTACGATGAACAGGATCCCCGTTATGTGGAGCGAGTGGATGATCAATGTGTTACGTTCCTGCCCGATGGTGACCGTTTTGTCGTGCGCAGCGAAAAAGAGGGTTTTACACAACTGTATCTGTACAGCATTGCGAAAGGGTTTCTGAATCGGATCACCTCCGGCGAGTGGGAGGTGACAGAGCTGGTTGGCATCGAAGGAGATAAGGTATATTACATTTCGACCGAAAGCTCTCCGCTCAAACGGGATTTGTTCAGCATTAAACTCAACGGCAAAGATAAAAAACGGTTGACCGGTGGGGATGGTACCTATTCGATCGCACCGTCACGCGGATTCCGCTATTTTATCAGCTATTTTTCCAATGTCAATACCCCTAATCGGGTGACACTGCATAAGGCTGACGGAAAGTTGGTGCGTGTCTTGGAGGAGAACACCGCTTTGAAAGAGCGGTTGGCTGAACTGAAGGTGCCGGTCAAAGAGTTCTTCACGTTCCGTACACAGGAAGGGACCGAATTGAACGGCTATATGATTCGTCCGAACGATTTCGATTCGACACGGACCTATCCGCTCTTTATGGTGCAATATAGCGGTCCCGGATCACAGCGGGTTGCCGACAGCTGGAGTATGGCCTGGGAGGATGTACTCGTTCAGCAGGGCTATATCGTTGCCTGTGTGGATGGACGGGGAACCGGTTGTCGTGGTTCGGAATTCAAAAAGTGCACTTACAAACAACTCGGTAAATATGAGGTAGAGGATCAGATCCATGCCGCACGTTATTTGGGATCGTTGCCCTATATTGATGCCAATCGGATTGGAATTTTCGGTTGGAGTTACGGTGGGTTCATGGCGTTGAATTGCATCCTCAAAGGAAACGATGTGTTCAAAATGGCTATTGCAGTGGCGCCTGTAACCTCGTGGCGTTTCTATGATACGATCTATACCGAAATCTATAACGGTGATCCGAATGAGAATCCGTCCGGATATGACGATAACTCTCCAATCCACTTTGCAGACCGTCTCAAGGGTAAATTGTTGATTGCTCACGGTACGGCCGATGACAATGTACATATTCAGAATACCTATGAAATGGTAGCGCGTCTGGTGGAACACGACAAACCGTTCGAGATGTATATCTATCCCGATCGCAACCACTCCATGGGTAATTATCGTAACCGCCTGATGGAGCGTTGTATAGAATTTGTGCATCGCAATCTTTAATAGGGTCAGGACTGCTCTTTGATCGGTCTGGCCATATTTTTGTTACATCATCTGGCGATTCTCTTGGTGTTCGCAGATTGAGTTCCGTGAGATGGTTGTCATGCAATTGTCGCCAGGCGGGAACGGGGCCAGGAATGAGGGAAAAGAGATACGATCGTGGATCGCAGAGAAGACTCAATAGAGAGCGCTGCGCCTGCAGGTCAATAAAAAGATGTTTCACCTTTTAAACCGGAGTGTATATGGAGTTTTTGATGGAAAATCATCTGTTGGGGTTGGTGATAGGTATTGCCACATTCCTGATTATTGGTCTGTTTCATCCGGTAGTCATTAAAGCAGAGTATTATTGGGGAACCGGATGCTGGTGGATCTTTTTATTGTTGGGAATTGGTGGGGTAATATGGTCGCTCTGTACGGATAATGTGTTGATTGCGGCTTTGAGCGGTGTGTTTGCCTTTTCATCGTTTTGGACAATCAAAGAGCTCTTCGATCAGCGTAAACGGGTTCAGAAAGGTTGGTTCCCGGCCAATCCGAAACGGAAACAAAAAGATCATTTAAAAGAAAGATAGTGCAATCTGATAGTAAGACATGTGAGACCTTTAATTGGTTGAGAGCTTATTCATAATAAAACTATCTCGTGTAAATAAGAAGGTAAATGCGTTTGAAAAACGTGTTTACCTTTTTTGTTGAAAAGAAAATCCCCAGTGTAACATAGAGATAAAGCCATGTCTGATTTTGCTATGCAGATCGGCAAGTTTTTATTTTGGGTAATTTGAGATTGAAAATAACGAAGAGCAGGAGGGGTGCACTAATTAATTAGTGTGCCCCTCCTGCATTTGTTGCGTGGTCTGGAGTGTTCAGGTGTCGGGCTTGGCCTCGGTGCCTGGAACGACCACGCTAATATGTTTTACGAATGGTATGGTGTCCTGTATTGATATAACAGTGTTTATCTCCTTTTATATTGTATTAAATATTTAAAAGGAGAGCCTATTTGTCTGCATACCGTTGTTCGACCACTTTCCAATCGACCAGTTCCCAAAAGTTTTTTACAAACTCGGGACGGCGGTTGCGATAATCGATGTAGTAAGCATGTTCCCATACATCGATACAAAGTAGAGGTGTGAGACCTTTTTTGAGTGGATTGCCGGCATTGGGCTCAGCAACGATGGAGAGTTTCCCCTCCTTATCAGCGCATAACCAGACCCAACCGGAGCCGAAAAGGGTAGTGGCTGCTTTGCCGAATTGCTCTTTGAAGGCCTCCAGTGAACCGAAATCTCGGTCGATAGCATCAGCCAACGCGCCGGTCGGAGCCGCTTGAGCGGAAGGAGAGAAGCTGTTGAAGAAAAAGATGTGATTCCAAGCCTGTGCTCCATTGTTGAAAATAGGGCCTTCGGCTTTTACACAAATCTCTTCAAGCGGCATCTCTGCGAATGGAGTGCCTGCAATTAAATTGTTGAGGTTGTCGATATAAGTTTTCAGGTGTTTGCCGTAGTGGTATTCGAGTGTCTCGCGACTCATGCGCGGAGCCAGTGCGTCCATTTCGTATGGAAGCGTCGGTAAGCTGTGTGTCATGATCATTAAGGTATGGATAGTTAATAATAGAGTATTCATGGGGTGTAATGGATAAATAGTTATCTGATCTTTTTGCGTCGGACGAAATGCTTTGATCAACCGGCGTGGGCATCTAAAAGAAATTGTAACAGAGATTGGTGCAATTCCTGTACCAGTTTTACAAGATAAGAAATTGTTACGGCAAATAACGTGTTCTTGCGTTAAAATATTTGTTTAATGGATTGGAATTGTTGAAATTGCAAATTGTGGATGTTTTTTAGAATACACTCGCCGAATTTTTCATATTTTTGTATTTCGTATCGATGGCGACGGGGCCGTCGCATATCGATATGTTAAACAATTTCGTCGTTTAAAATTAGAGTGTTAGAAAGAATGAGTATCGAAGATTTCAATGTGATGGTAGCCACAGAGGAGCACACTCCCTTTGCAAAGGCTATCTGCGATGAAATGGCTGAATCCGCCAAAGCCCGCGGTACGGGTATTGCCAAACGTACTCCCGAGTATGTGGCTGACAAAATGCGTGCCGGCAAAGCGGTAATCGCCTTTCACAAAGACGGAACATGGGCTGGTTTCAGCTACATCGAATCCTGGGGCCATGGTGACTATGTTGCCAACTCAGGTCTGATCATCAACCCCAAATTCCGTAAAATGGGTCTTGCCAAGGCCATCAAAACTGCGACTTTTTTCCTGTCGCTGAAGATGTTCAAGGGTGCCAAACTGTTTGGTTTGACCACCGGCCTGGCTGTTATGAAGATCAACAATGAACTGGGTTACCACCCCGTAACGTTCTCGGAATTGACCGATGACGATCAGTTCTGGAAAGGCTGTGAGAGTTGCGTGAATTATCCTATCCTGCAAAGCAAACAACGACGAAATTGCCTCTGCACAGCTATGCTTTTTGATCCCGCTCACGATGAGGTGAAGGTGCCAAAACCTGATATGGCAGGCCTGTAGTCACTTCATGTGGGATTCGAATCTACAACAGATTTCGTAAGCGAGTTGTAAAAGGAGGACCTCATTCAAAAAATTAAGCAGGATAAGTACAATTCAAAAAACTCAGTAAAAATGGAAAAGAAAAAAGTTGTTTTGGCTTTCAGTGGAGGTCTGGATACCTCGTACTGCGCAATATACTTGGCCAAAGAGATGGGCCTCGAGGTGTATGCTGCCTTGGCAAATACCGGTGGCTTCTCGGCTGAAGAGCTCGAAAAAATCGAAAAACGTGCCTATGCATTGGGCGTGAAGAGTTATGTCGCACTGGATGTAGCTCACGATTACTATGAGACTGCAATCAAGTATATGATTTTCGGTAATGTCCTGAAAAACGCCACCTATCCGATTTCGGTAAGTTCTGAGCGTATTTCTCAGGCAACAGCCATTGCCAAATATGCGGAGCAAATCGGTGCCGATTACCTCTGCCACGGTAGTACCGGAGCAGGTAACGATCAAGTGCGTTTCGATATGGTCTTCAATATCATTGCGCCGGAGATCGAGGTGATCGCGTTGATCCGCGAAAAACGTCTTAGCCGTGAAGAGGAGATCGCATATCTGCGTTCACACGGTGTAGACTTTGACTTCAAGAAAGCTGAATATTCGATTAACCAGGGTATTTGGGGAACCTCAGTCGGAGGTAAAGAGACGTTGACTTCCAGCGAAACCCTGCCGGAGGAGGCTTACCCTTCACAGCTCAAAGAGACTAAACCTCGTCGGATTACCCTGACTTTCGAGAAGGGCGAGTTCGTTGCTCTGGACGGCAAACGTTACGATGACCGCATCGCTGCCATTCAGGCTTTGCATGCTGTTGCTGCTCCTTATGCAATCGGTCGTGATATGCATGTGGGTGATACCATTATCGGTATCAAAGGCCGTGTTGGTTTCGAAGCTGCAGCTCCGATGTTGATCATCAAGTCTCACCACATGCTCGAAAAACATGTGTTGACCAAATGGCAGCTCTTCTGGAAAGACCAGATCTCGGCATTCTACGGTAACTACCTGCACGAGGGTCAGTATTACGATCCCGTGATGCGTGATATCGAGGCTTGGCTCGAAAGCAGCCAGCGTACGGTAACCGGTGACGTGTATGTCGATCTCTATCCGTATCGTTTCGTTGTAGTTGGTATCAAGAGCGAGCACGATCTGATGAGCAACGCATTCGGCGCTTACGGCGAGACCATGAGCGACTGGACTAGCGACGATGTCAAAGGTTTCGGTAAGATCTTTGGTAACCAGAACCGCATCTGGTACAAGGTCAACAAAGGAATGAAATAATAACGAACCTCATACTGCAATACGCATGAAGAGAGTTAGAGTAGGCATCATAGGTGGTGCGGGATATACGGGTGGCGAAGCTATCCGTATTCTCGTTAATCATGAGGGGGTTGAACTGGTTTTTGTCCACAGTAATTCGAATGCAGGCAACCTGCTCAGCGATGTACACGCCGATTTGCTGGGGGATACCGATATGCGGTTCGCCGGCGAACTCGATTTTTCAGGGGTCGATGTGATTTTCCTTTGTGTAGGTCACGGTGATGCCCGCAAGTTTCTCGAGGCGACTCCGGTCCCAGAGCATGTGCGGGTCATCGATCTGAGTCAGGACTTCCGTCTGGCAGCCGGTTCGATACTTGGTGAACGTACTTTTGTGTATGGTTTGCCGGAGATGAACCGCGAAAAAATCCATCAGGCACGCAATATCGCTAATCCGGGTTGTTTTGCCACTTGCTTGCAGTTGGGAATGTTGCCGTTGGCAGCTGCCGGACTGCTCAAAAGTGATGTACACATCTCTGCCGCTACCGGATCAACCGGCGCCGGTCAGAAGCTGGCCGCCACCTCTCATTTTAGCTGGCGTGCAAACAACCTCTCGATTTACAAGGCGTTTGAACATCAGCACCTGCGTGAAATCGGTGAGAGTATCCGTTCGTTGATGCCCGCCTTTGACAGCGCAATCGACTTCATCCCGTATCGTGGAGATTTTACGCGCGGTATCCTCGCATCAATCTATACCGAGTGCGCCAAATCGCTCGAGGAGATGGTTGCGTTGTATAAAGATTATTATAAAGATGCCGCCTTTACGTTTGTGAGCGACAAAAATATTAATCTCAAACAGGTAGTCAACACCAACAAGTGTTTGATCTCTTTGGAAAAACATGGCGACAAACTGTTGGTGGTTAGTGCGATCGACAACCTGCTGAAAGGTGCGTCGGGTCAGGCGGTGCAGAATATGAATCTGATGTTCGGTTTGGATGAACGTGCAGGCCTCAGACTGAAAGCCTCTGCGTTCTAAAACAGGTTCATCATTAAAATCGAATGCCACATGAAAATGTTTGATGTGTACCCTGTGTATGATGTCGACATCGTGCGGGCTGAGGGCTCTTACGTTTGGGACAACAAGGGGACAAAATATCTTGATATGTATGGCGGCCATGCCGTCATCTCGATCGGTCACACCAATCCTCACTATGTGAAGATGTTGACTGATCAGCTCAATCGGATTGGTTTCTATTCCAATTCGGTCATTATTGACCAACAGCGCGAATTGGCCGAGAAATTGGGTAAGCTCTCCGGTAAGGAGGATTATCAGCTTTTCCTTTGTAATTCGGGTGCTGAAGCCAACGAGAATGCTCTGAAACTTGCTTCGTTCTTCAATGGTAAGAAGAAGGTGATCGCCATGAAGGGAGCGTTCCATGGTCGTACCTCACTGGCTGTGGCCGCTACCGATAATCCGAAAATTCAGGCGCCGGTCAATCAGACTGACAACGTAATTTTTATTCCACTGAATGACGAAAAGGCTTTGGAGAAGGCCTTCTTGGCCAATCCCGATGAGATTTCTGCCGTTATTCTGGAGGGAATTCAGGGTGTAGGCGGTATCTACGAAGCGACTCCATCGTTCTTGCGTAAGATCCGTTCACTGTGCGACCAGTATAACGCCGTATATGTTGCGGATAGTGTACAGTGTGGTTGCGGACGTACAGGTCAGTACTATTCACATGATTGCGCTGGCGTTTCGGCAGATATCTATTCGATGGCCAAAGGTATCGGTAACGGTTTCCCGATGGGAGCTATTTCGATCGCCCCGAAGATTCAGCCCGTGTATGGAATGTTGGGTACCACTTTTGGAGGTAACCCGTTGGCATGTACTGCCGCTATTGCCGTAGCTGATGTGATCAAAGAGGAGAATCTGATCGACAATGCAAAAAAGATGGGCGACTATCTGATTGCGGAGTTGCGTCAGCTTCCCGGAGTCAAAGAGGTGCGCGGTCGTGGTCTGATGATCGGCGTTGAGCTGTTCGAAGAGGCTGCTCCATTGCGTAAAAAATTGATCTACGACGAGCACATCTTTGTAGGCTCGGCTGGAAATAAAAATGTGTTCCGTCTGTTGCCTGCATTGAATATCACTCCTGCTCACTGTGATCAGTTGCTAAACTCCCTGAAAAAGTTGTTGAAATAAACCGTTTGCCATACATAAAAATCCATTAACCCATTCTGGTTATGTTGAAAGTCATTAAAATCGGAGGCAATATTGTCGATAACCCGGAAAAGCTCGATCGCTTTTTGAAAGATTTTGCGTCGTTGTCCGGTCCGAAAATTTTGGTGCACGGAGGAGGTAAAGTGGCCACCACGGTTTCCAAAGCGCTCGGTATTGAGACGCAGATGATCGGTGGTCGTCGGGTGACCGATGAAGAGACTTTGAAAGTGGTGACTATGGTCTATGCCGGATTGATCAACAAAACCATTGTGGGAAAACTGCAGCAGGCTGGTTGTAATGCGATTGGCCTGAGCGGTGCGGACGGAGCTTTTATCCGTTCGAAACGTCGCAATCCGGTTCCGGTCGATTATGGTCGGGTGGGAGATCCGATGCCTGACCGGTTTGGTCTTTCCACGGCACGGACGCTGATCGATGCTGGTTACACCATTGTGGCGGCTCCCATCACCTTAGACGATACGGACGGTGGTTTGCTCAATACCAATGCCGATACCGTCGCACAGACCATTGCGGTCGGTATGTCCCAAGCGTATGATACGGAGTTGGTCTTCTGTTTCGAAAAACGTGGCGTTTTGATGAATGTCGATGATGACAACAGCGTGATTTCGGAGATCACTCCGGAACGTTTTGCCGAGTTGAAGGCTGCGGGTGTAGTTGCTGATGGTATGTTGCCCAAATTGGAGAATGCTTTCCGTGCTATTGATAACGGTGTGAAGAGCGTTGTGATTTGTAGTGCCGAAGCGGTAACCGAACCAGACTATGGCGGAACCAAATTATTTCGTAACTTTGAAAAGTAAGTCGCAAAAGCGTTCTATTCTCTCGAAATATTGAGTCAATGCGATCATATGATCGGAGTTGATCGGTAGCTTTGTGGGAGAGAAGGGACGAGTAAGACTGCCAAGTACACATATTTATGTAATCATAGAGTAAGGCATCTGAACCAGATGCCTTATTTTAAATTTTGTTGTGTTATGAATTTTAAGATTGCTCTTTTGCCGGGTGACGGCATCGGCCCCGAGATCGTGGGCGAAGCGGTGAAAGTACTCGATAGCGTGGCTGTCAAATACGGACATCAGTTTGAATATAAAAAAGCGTTGGTTGGTGCATGTGCAATTGACGCTACTGGCGATCCCTATCCTGCAGAGACCCATGCCGTATGTGAGTCGTCGGATGCCGTACTTTTCGGCGCAATAGGTGATCCCAAATACGATAATAACCCTGCCGCTAAAGTGCGTCCTGAGCAAGGTCTGCTTCGCATGCGTAAATCGCTGGGGCTTTTTGCCAACCTGCGTCCGCTGGCTGTGTTTGACTCTTTGGCCGATCGCTCTCCGCTGAAAACTGAAATTGTTAAGGGCGCCGATTTTATCTGTGTTCGTGAATTGACCGGCGGTATGTATTTTGGTCGTCCGCAGGGTCGTAGTGAAGATGGTAACACGGCATATGATACCTGTGTTTATACGCGTGAGGAGATTGAGCGAATTTTGCATCTCGCCTTCGGCTTGGCACGTGGCCGTCGTAAGAAATTGACACTGGTTGATAAAGCTAACGTAATTGCTACTTCACGTTTGTGGCGTCAGATCGCTCGAGAGCTTGCTCCGCAATATCCTGATGTGGAATTGGAGTATATGTTTGTGGATAATGCAGCGATGCAGATCATTCAGCGCCCGACTCACTTTGATGTGATTGTGACCGAAAACCTCTTCGGTGATATTCTGACTGATGAAGCCAGTGTGATCAGCGGCTCGCTGGGTATGTTGCCTTCAGCTTCGGTGGGTGCGAAGGTGGCACTGTTCGAACCGATCCATGGCAGTTATCCGCAGGCTGCCGGTAAAAATATTGCCAACCCGATGGCTACTATTTTGTCTGCCGCAATGTTGGTGGAGCACCTCGGTTTGAAAAAAGAGGGTGCAGCTATTCGTGCTGCCGTTAACCAGGCTATCGAAGCGGGTGTCGTTACCGAAGACTTGGCTTCGGCGGGTGCTCGAGCTTACTCAACTACTGAAGTGGGAGATTTTGTTGCCGCTCACATCGCATAGTTATACCTTATATATATAGTAGGTGTCTCACGGGTTTTGGATTTTTCCAAAACCCGTTTTTATTTGTCTGCCGATTTGGCTGGCAGCACCTGTTTAGTCTGACGCCTTTGGTGGAATAGGGTGAACCAGGTTGAATATTGCGAAAATAAAAGAATAGTCCGAGTCGTATCTGAAGTGAAGAATGGCGGGATACGAACTTGATCGTTTTGCAATACAAATGTAGAGGCAAACAAGATTGTTCAGCCCGATTCAAGAACTCGTATGATCAGTGGAACCCTATGTGAGCCATTAAAATTGATTTGCATTTTAGATTTTATGCTACGATAGCGGCGAATATTCCAGGTTTCGTGAAAAAATTAGACTCTGTAGTGAGTTTGATATGCGTTCATTTTTCTGATTTGTCGTTGTATGTGCGCAATTTTATTATGTTGGATACGAAATTTATCTGAGAATTCTGTGTCGTAGTGTGATTGATTCTTTAGTTAAAGGGAGATTTTAAGGCAGTATTGAACGATGGGATGAATTTGAGTAGTAAGAGAGCACCTTTTTTATTTAATAATCTTAGATAAATTGAATGAGAATTTGGGTGTGAATAGGTAGAATGGTGCTCAAGATTTGAATTGGCTGATCATTTTTGAAGTTGAATGGTAACGGATGGTACTCTATTTTGACTAGAATGGAAGCAATCAACAGAGAAATCCAGTCAAGTTAGGAGGAATTTTAAGATTTGTAACGAGTGAATTCGCGTTTTTAGTTCTCGATTTTCATAAATCGTGATGCTATTTTCTGGGACGTTTGAGAAAAAGTGAAGCTATTATTGGCGAAATATAGCGTACTTGATTCGTAACTTTCCTCCTTTTTTGCCTTGAGGTGTCACCGAAAGAAGAAAAATTACATTCAATTTGAGCTCCAATTTGTATCTGAAATGAATCTTTTTTGATGATCTTAGGTCTATGAACAGAAAAAATCGGTGCAAAACTGAGGGTAATATAGAATAAAATTAACCCTTTTTTAGGGTAATTTACCGAGTGGACCCTCATTTTTGTGCCGAAATTGGGTGGATTTGATGTGGTATGTCCTTAAAAAACGTAGATTTTATGCGGAATTCAGAGCGATTGTCACGTTAGATTGTATCAAAAGTATAGAGGTGTCGTAGCAGGAGTATGGGGGTAGGGAAGGAGTGTTTGCTATGAGGTGTATGAATGGGTGTAAATATGGGGAAACTTTTTTCATTCGGTAATTGTTTGTCGAATAGTCTGTTATGAAAACAGGGGAAAAATATTCAAAAAATAGTTTCAAAATTGTTTGGATTTTATTTTGGAAAGTCTGTATATTTGCACCCGCTAAACGAAAGGAACACCACGGTTAGCGACAGGTTCTTTACTGAAAACAAAGTTTTCGAAGAAAGTATTTGGAGATTTCAAAAATCGTTTTTATCTTTGCAGTCCGTTTCCTCGTTCAGAAATTGAATGAGTGCAGCGAAAAGGTTAAGAAAAAAAATGATGAAAAAAAATTGGAAGTTTGAAAATCTTTACTTACCTTTGCACCCGCTAAGCTGTTAAGGGTTAGCGATTTGGAAACGAAAGTTCTCTACAGAAGAAACAAAGTTCTTTGAAGTATTGAAGCAGCAAAAGTTTATCCGTCACTGCTTCGGCAGTGATCTAAACAATACCTTTGAGTATAGCTAAGAGATTTAACAAAACATTTTATACAATGGAGAGTTTGATCCTGGCTCAGGATAAACGCTAGCGGCAGGCCTAACACATGCAAGTCGAGGGGCAGCAGGGAAGTAGCTTGCTACTTCTGCTGGCGACCGGCGCACGGGTGCGTAACGCGTATGCAACCTACCTTTAACAGGGGGATAATCCGAAGAAATTTGGTCTAATACCCCATAATATTGATTAAGGCATCTTGATCAGTTGAAAGTTCCGACGGTTAAAGATGGGCATGCGTTGTATTAGCTAGTTGGTGAGGTAACGGCTCACCAAGGCTACGATACATAGGGGGACTGAGAGGTTTTCCCCCCACACTGGTACTGAGACACGGACCAGACTCCTACGGGAGGCAGCAGTGAGGAATATTGGTCAATGGACGCAAGTCTGAACCAGCCATGCCGCGTGCAGGATGAATGTGCTATGCATTGTAAACTGCTTTTGTACGAGGGTAAAAACAGGTACGTGTACCTGGTTGAAAGTATCGTACGAATAAGGGTCGGCTAACTCCGTGCCAGCAGCCGCGGTAATACGGAGGACCCGAGCGTTATCCGGATTTATTGGGTTTAAAGGGTGCGTAGGCGGATTGGTAAGTTAGAGGTGAAAGCTCAGCGCTTAACGTTGAAACTGCCTCTGATACTGTCGGTCTAGAGTATAGTTGCGGAAGGCGGAATGTGTGGTGTAGCGGTGAAATGCTTAGATATCACACAGAACACCGATTGCGAAGGCAGCTTTCCAAGCTATCACTGACGCTGAGGCACGAAAGCGTGGGGAGCGAACAGGATTAGATACCCTGGTAGTCCACGCCGTAAACGATGATAACTCGTTGCAGGCGATACACAGTCTGTGACTTAGCGAAAGCGTTAAGTTATCCACCTGGGGAGTACGTTCGCAAGAATGAAACTCAAAGGAATTGACGGGGGCCCGCACAAGCGGAGGAACATGTGGTTTAA
>UQDC01000002.1 GCA_900539755.1 uncultured Alistipes sp. | reverse complement strand
TGGAAGCCACGTGAATTCTTCAGCATCAGATACAATCCGGGAGTCGTCGTTTTCGAAGCTTTGGCAACCCCCTCGGACATCTTCTTCAACACCGTATAAAATTGATCCATGAAGGCTCCGTCACGAAGCGATTCAATCTGTTGAAACGCATAATAATCAGACGAGAACCTACTGATCAGCGTAGTGGCCAATTTAACCAACCGTTCCGCATTGAACCGATCAGTTGCGATCTTTCGGATTTCAATCGGCTCGTCTTTAAACAGTTGAGACACAGACGGGCGAATCAAATGGAGGAATTGCCACCGATCGGCACTTTTCTCGCCACCTGTCAAACGAACCATAGGGGTATTGGATGAAAGGGTGGCAGATCGCAACTCCGCATTAAGCAGAACCGTGCAATTTAGGAGCAACTGCTCCTTATCAAACAGGAACGAATCGTCAATTCCGAAAAATTCAAACACCAGTTCCACCTTATCGACCGGATAAGGTAGAATCGATTTGTACGTATCGACACTAAAGAGTCTTACATTCTGTTTGGCAAACAGATCAAACCAAAGATGGCGGGACTGAAAGACCGGAGACTGGCTATAAATCATATTGCCCAACGAGAAACAACCACTCAACGGCAGATCTGCATAATCCCACGGTTTTATAAGAGGTAACGGATGTCCGTTGACAAAAACTTTCAGATCCTGGAAGTGTGTATTTCCAATCATGAAAGTCCAACCCGACAGGTTACTGATCGGCTCTTTGAACTGTAAACCCACTTTCCATCTACGGGCGTCCAATCTGACAACGGATGAGACACTGCCATTAAAAACGGTCGTCTTGAGCAAGGGAATAAATGAGAAAGAGCTCCCCGCCAAACTAAAATTTGTCCGGTGATCCAAAATTTGTGACGGCACGCTATTTTCCATCGAAACCTCGACCACGGCGGTTGCAGGCAGGGCATGGATTCGCTCATAAGGGATGAGCATCCGTGCAAATTCATTGAGAATATCAGCCCTGAGCTGTTCGATTTCATTATCGATCTCGTTCGCTTGATAGGCAAGAGCCGTCATGAACAGGGCGAGTACCGGATCACGATCCAGTCCCTCCAGATGTTCACCGTTATTGCTATGCTCCCAAATGGTAACGGCCTCTTTTATGATCTCTTCCGCTCTTTGACGCGTTGTAAAGATGGTCTGTTTCATTCCTTGTTTCGTTTTACTTCAGACAGAACGACACCGACAACGTTAACTCCAAATATCTATACTGGTTGTATATCGATACGCCTCGTTGGTTTCGGTCAAGGTGCCCTCAACATTGATCTGCACCTTCTTTGCATTTTTCAGGTACGACATTGTCACCGAAACCCCGGACAACCGTTTTTCGTACTGTTCAATAGCTCGTTTCAGTTCCGTCGCAAAGGTGTTAATGCTTTTCGAGGTTCCCGAAACTTTTTTATTATACATGTCCGAGTCAACTCCGTCGCCTGCCGAGTTATAAATCACCCCTTCATTTTCATTGAAAATCTCAAATTTCAGATTATTAAACACAAATCCGAATTGAGGATCTGCGACACAACTCCGACATGCTGTGGTCAACAACAGGTCGAGAAACGCATCGACAGCCATTTTCAATTTCGGGGCGCGGGCTACGTTCCCTGCCGCCACTTGCAAGGGTAACAAAATACTCATGACACTAAATTAATGGCATAAACTCCTCTTGTTCCTCCTTCTCAATCGGGACATACAACGCCTTATACAAACTGTCATACAGGCTCTCGTACAGTTTCTCCGAGAGTTCGTCTGACAACTCTCCAGCCAGCAGATCATGCAATTCATTCTTGAATTGATGATTGAGGTAGTCGGTCAATTTAGCGGTCAACTCCTCGGTAATCTCCGCATAAAGTTTGTTTTTCAGCTCCTCACTTAACCGCTCATACAGCTCAGGATACAACCGTTCGTATAATTCGGCTTTGACCTGTGCCTTCAGCTCATCAAAATCGATGGAGTGATCCTCCAAAACGACTTTATCCAAAATGGTTGCGGCACTATGCAGATATTCCGTTAACCACTCCAGCCAATTGACAATATCATACTCCGAGTAGTTTTGAAGTACGATCGGAGTCTCGGTATTGGGAGTAACAATATAGTAGTCAATAGCCTGAGCTATTTCATGGGTTAACTGCACAAACTGGCTGGTGCGGTTTTTCGTATCATAACCTTTCAGCAAGTACGCATAGCGTTGAAATGCCCTTTTGCCTTCACCCGATTCCAAATTCGGATGTTCAGCCAATAGCCCCACCTTCTCCGACAACTGCTTCAAATAGGTCTCGAACCGACTGTTTGAAGAGAGGTGAAGACAAGGCGGAATGTAAGATTCATCAATGACAAAGACTCCATCATTGACCTTGAATTTCATCACCGGGAAAAGGTCTGTCCCCTTCAGTTCATCCAGCGTATAAATACCATAAGTATATTCCGGACGAACAAACGGTACACTCTTAATGTCGAATTCCACCTCCTTCTCTCCGAAGCCACAAGCCAGATAATACTCATCGCCATATACCAGGGGGACGGAGACTACCACCTTTTCGTCAATATGCAGGATCTTTCCGGAAGGTAGAAGCGCCATGCACACCAGCCGTTCAATCTCCAGTTTATTACGGACAAACCCTCCCCGATTATCGAATTCCGTAAAAGGGATAAGGCCAAACTGGTTTCCATTGACAGCCCGGCTGGCTACCTGCTCTCTTCGGGCCAGATTCGCATCCAGTTCGACAAAGATCTGGGCAGAGATCTCCATACCGGCTTCCCAGTCTATTCTTGAATTGATATTCATAATACGCTTCTACTTACTGTCCACATTTTGGATCGACAAACTTTCGGGAAATACTGTATTGTAATTCAACATCATGCCTTCACCAAGCACAAAGGGCTGATTGCAATCTTTAATCAGCATAGTGCATTTTGTATCGAAAGGAATAAACCATTCGCAAAGGAATTCCCGAAAAGGTTCGATTTGCTGATTCAATTCGTCATACGCTTCTCTCGTCAACCGGGGAATGATCAACCGATATTCCACGGCAGGTTGGGCATATTGTGCCCCCTCTTCCCAGGCATATCGTCCGGTTTTCATCTCCACATCACAGTCGAACAGCTGTTCCAACAGATCGCGAATAAACCCGAAATCTGCTCTCAACTGGCTAACATGCAGCAAAAGGGGAGCCGTCTGACGGATATAGGGGTTGGTTGTTTCGTCCAGGTCAACATCGAAATAGCGTTTCAGCACAAAGGTCAACCGCTCCTGTAACAGCTGTGTCGCCTGTTTTTCAATATGCAGCCGAGACCTGAAAGCCAAGGTATCGACCGGTCTGAACAGATCCAGCAAAAACTCCTCCTCTTTTTTGAGTTGCTCGTATTTCTGTTCAAAATCTTTACCTTTCAGCGCATTATCCTTAGCAATTAACCCTTGGGGCAACAACCTCAAAAAACTGTCACGAGACAACCGTACAGTCCGATTGTCTTCATCCAGGTTCAGTACATCCGGGCTGTAATTCCGATAAAAGATACCTGCACAATCTACCCCCCCACCGGTCAATATCGTCCGGATAGAGATAATTCAGCAGAGACTCCGCACTGATATGATACAGATCTTGTTCGTTCATCGTCATGCCTTTCGGCTTTGAAATAAAAATTGCCCATAGCCGCACTCATCGGCCATTTCCACATAATGAGTTCCCTGTTCTGTCGTCACCTGCAGCATATCCCAAGCTGCAACACCCACCTGTTTCAGTGTCAATTCCGGATAGGGAAACTGCGTGTTGAGTTGCTTGATGTCATGTTGATACATGGCATGGAACGGCAAATATTGCAAAGCTGGTTCCTGCTCCACAAACTGCTCGATCTGATAGTCCGGTTGCATCACCTGTATCTGACGTTCATCCCGGCGAACAACGAGATAATCCACAAATCCATGATCCCGCAGCTGAATTTCGACCTCTTTACAATCCAATCGTTTAGTCAGATAATCCAAAGCACGGTCAACGCGCCAATCCGTGGTTATCTCCACACTTTTCACAGGGAACCACTGTTCATGAACCGGACAATCCTCATCGTATGCTGTAAAATCCACCACTCTCGCTGCCAAATGTTGCCCCTCGTAATAAAACATTTTGCCACATAACGAGGTCAACTCACCACGGGCAAGCTCTTCCGAATGCAATAGTTTAACAGCCTCTTGCGCCTCAACTGCCCCAATAATCGAGGCAATTACAGGTGTTGTCGGCACCCTGCCAGCTTGCTCGTTTCGTCTGATTGCCGTAGAGCAGGAGATCCGATACGAGAGATCCTTCAGCGCTTCAGGACCCAAATTGCAGGCATAGCAATTTTTACCCGGCATAAACACCCGTGCCGTTCCTTCGAGTCCATCGATACCGCCATCGACCCAAGGGACACCGGCACGCATACAAAGGCGGTTCAAGCAATAGCGAGCCCAACGGTTATCGACGCACCCAACGACCACATCCATTTGGCGCAACAATCCCAACCCGATATCGTGACAAATATCACCCTGCAACGGCAGAATATGGACCGAAGGATTGATCTCCCGCAACCGATCGGCCGCCACCAAAACTTTCGGGCGCCCCGTCTCGGCATCTTCTCTCCGAAACAGGACAGACCGGGTCAAATTGGTAGATTCAACAACATCGAAATCAACGATTACCAAATGTCCGACACCGAACAGCACCAAATTTTTAAGAACCTCATTACCTAACGCTCCACACCCGACCACTAAAACATTTGCCTGTTTCAATCGGTCGAGTTTGAACCAGGAGAGTTGCGACAGCACCTCCTCGCCCCATGCTGGAGCTATAACCGGAATTGTGCTCTCGTTTTCCATACAAAAATCGTCATCTCCTATTTCGCCGTTTAAAAGTAATAATTATTCCGAAAAATACCTACTACACTCCTCCATGATCAAGAACAAAAAATCACACAGACAACACTTTGCGAATTTAGACACACTCCAAACACGCATTTTCCACCTCAAAACCCCGTACGTTCAGCAACTCGATATGAAATTACCTCTCAATACAAAGGATTGTCCCCATTTTCCAATGAATTTTCGTATGTTTGTAATACGATGATTTTCACCCTGCCTGCACGAATGAAATATTTGTGGACCATTCTATTATGCGTGCTTTTCCTTCCCTCGATGGCACAACAGATGCGCATAGAGGAATTTGCCCGAGACAAAAAGCCTTTGTTGGGGAAAGCGCCTTTTGCAACCGATAAACAACACGCCCTGTTTGATTTTTATACGAATGAAAAGGGATTTCAGTTTTTTATCGGTGATGCTGCCATTCCATTTACCGAGGGTGAAGGATGCATCACATTAACACTACCCGACCGAACAGAACATCTGACCGTTAAACATCCAGAATACGGGCAACTCACTTGGAAAATTCCGGGGAAAGAGCTGAGAAAGAAAAAACACTACCATGCCTATCTTCACACGGAAAGCCTGACCAAAGAGTACCAACAAGAGAAACAGTGGGCTGTATTTACCGTCAATCCTGCCCATGCAATCGTCTATGTTGATAGTCTGATACACCCGATTCAGGAGGGAAGTTTATCTCTCTATCTACCCATCGGCACACACAGTTGCCGCATCGAGTCCCCATTCTACCAAACATGGTCTGACACGATCGAGCTAAGTGACTCCGCACGATTTGAAAAAAATGTCACTTTAGTGCCATATTATGCCTATCTGACTGTAGAAACGCCTTTTTCGGATGCACAAATTTGGTTAGACGGCAAATTAATCGGCACTCAAAAGGTAGCAACGGGACGGCTGACGCCAGGCCGCTATCGTTTAACAATCAGCCGAATGGATTGGATCTATTACGATCAGTTTATAGAGATAACCAACGCTGAACGAAAAGTGATCGACCTGCACACCGTAACGATGCAGCCGCTCCGACAAGCTGAGACACAACCCGGAATCGGGCTCATATTGTCAGGCACCACATTGGCTACCCCAGATGCGCCCCTCAATACAAACGGTACAGATGACCATATACCCCCCACACAATCTGACTCTAACCAGGAATTATCCAATATCCACATCACGGCAATCGATGCCGAGACCGAGATTTGGCTCAATCGTGAAAGGGTTGGACAAGGGGAATGGCGGGGTTTGTTGTCTCCCGGTTTTTATGCCGTCAGTTCGAAAAAGGATGGTTTGGAATCTCGAACCCGATACTTTTGGGTAGAAGAAGGGACTGCCGCCGAATGGGATCTAACCTCCCCTATGGCGGATTATGGGCTACTGAATATTTCGTGTAACGAATTGAATGCCACGATTTTTCTGAACGGAGTCGCCGTTGGGACCACCCCTCGCGTACTAAAGGACTTACCGGTCGATCGATCCTACCGTGTCCGTTTGGTCAAAGGCCGCAAAACCGCTGAGACTGTAGTCCAACTGAAAGGCAATGACATTGTGAATGTAAATTTAAAATTGAAATAAAAGCAGTTCAGCAACACTTAAACTTGGACATTACATTATGAGAAGCGCTGTGTATAACTTATTGCGGGAGGCTCAACAGAAAATGAGTGGTTATGCCGTATATATGAATTATCAATTCATCCATTTCAGTGTCGTGGCTGAACCGGCAGCACTGCTTGCGGTTGAGGTGGAGATCGACAACACCCCCTTGAATCTGGAGGATGTTGCTGATGTTGCCGTTCCTGAAGAGACGCAATTTGCCTTGATTCCCAAAGATCAAAGCTATCTTTTCCCGATTTGCAAAGCAGTAGGGAAAGTTCACCCGGATTACAAGATCGAGCAAAAACCGCTCAATGAGGAAAACGAGGATTCGGATGGAGCCTCTTCTCATTCCGAAGGGCAGGATTCGGATGAAGAAGAAAAATATGTGCTATGCACCATGCCGGCTGTAAACAAGGATCGTCGGGATGCAGGCATGGATTATGTCAAAACGGTCTATGAAGAAACCATGTCACAACTCGACACGGTCAATGCGGCATACACGGCCAAAATCGGCAAACTGTTGATTAACGCGAAGCCCGAGGAGCTGGATGAAGCGAAAGATGAGCTCAAAAAACTGCACGACAATCATGTAGACATCTGTAAGAACTATCGTGACGAAAAGGAGACACAACTTGAGGAGGCTTATCAGAAATATTTGCAAGCAGAAAGCGAAAAAGAGAGTGCGGAGCAAGAGAAACAGGCTGCACGGGGTCAAGATGCAGGCAAACAGATGAGCATGGACGCCTGGGCTACTGAAGAGGAGTAACGGTAGCAAGAATTCACTTCGGCAATAACAAAATTTGCACCGGAATACTTTTTTATGCGCTGCTCACCAAATTTTCCCCTCGCATCGCATTAAAAAATTAGCTTACAGATTTCATTTTCAGAATTTTGAGATACACAGCAAGATATCCTCACGTTTCCCGATACAAGAGGTAATAGGATCACCCTCCATATAACGATTAAGAAGTCACAAAACTCTGAAAATTATTAACAGCAATGAAAAAACGATAAAGTAATCCACACATTTTAAAGACATGCATAAACTACACAAAACAAGCGGGACTGTTTGTCCCGCTTGTTTTGTGTAATAACTTCGCCGATCTATACGAAACATCAACCCATTTACACATCTTGCATAATGCGAATGTTCGATTGAAGCGCAAAACGTTCTTGGGTAAAGTGCAATTCCTGTAAGCACCCAAATATCCACAAAGGGGGGCGTTTGGGCACAGAAAGCATACCATTCCTTCTCCTGAGCCTCCAGACCATAAACATTACGCAACCGATCGCTCTGTTTATTTCCCTTCTGAATTGCAGGTATGTCCCGGCATATTGATGGAGATACTTCCCCCGTAAGCACACATCAACTTACAGTTATCAAGAAGTGCCGGCATATTGGTAATCAACTGTTTTCCTCCAGGAGCCCACGGCCCTACCGGAACCGGGATACAGGGCATCGGTGTCAAAGTTCCCATGGCTGCCGCCGTTGCTGAAGCAACCATCGGATTACTCAACGTGGTACACATGCCGAAAGGCATCACATTGACCATCGGGGCAAAATCCATAATGGTCGCTTTCGGCTTATTCTGAATCATCGGCCGCAACGGATTGGTCACCATCAAAGTCGAGGGGATCTGCCCGAATGTACATTTCAACATAGCCCCCATGCAAACATACTTAGCCATAATATCCCGTTATTATTTTTCAGATTTCATCTCTTCTTCACTCAGTTTCGCACTCAATTTGGCGGTAGATGGAGCACCGGGAACTGAAATACCCTCAGTCGTATAAGGTGTTTTAAACGAAGAATCCACTTTCAAATTCTTCACATCGACTGTACCGGCTGTCACATCGGACTTGAAGGTCGTCTTACCCTGAGAGGTCATCTCTCCATACAAGGTTGTTTTACTACCCGACATCGAGGCATCACCACCACTCAGCTGTACGACTGCTTTGCCATCCTGCTGTAACTCAACGGTTGTATCGCCAAAGACACCCACCTTGTCTGATGCCACCTGGAATGATTTGCTCTTGGTCTTCTTATCTTTCGAACCGGCATAAACCTGTTCTGCCAACAGCAACAAAGCACTCCCTGCTGCCAATGATTTATCGGTACGTTTCTCCTTATCGACATCCATCGCCTTAACCTCGACCTTTTTCGCATTGGCTGCAACAGAACCGATAGCTTTACCTTCGGTATCGGTAGCACTGAAACCTATCTTTTCGGCACGCACCGTAAAGGCTCCCTCTTTGGTCAGGCTCTTCTCCTGGATTTTGCCATCTTTTGATTCGTAATCGACCGCCTCGAACTGAATATCCTTCGACACCACCCGTACCTGACCATCTGCCGGGAACTCTTTATTCTTACCGGACACTTTGGGGTTGGCCGTATTGATCTCTACTTGCTGCGAAGCAATGGATATTTCGCTATCCTTGATCAACGCACTGTCATCGCCATAGGACGAGATGCTGACCTGTTTTCCCGCCACGGCGATTCCAGCCCCTTTATTGGTACGCATACGCCCGTCTCCATCCATAGAGATCAAATTGATATTCTCCGAACGAATGGATACAGAGGTACCGGTCGTCTTATCTTTGAAAGTCGATTTCCGTTTGGAAGCCGCCTCCTTTTGTTTTTTGAGGCTGTTTAATTGACGGTTGAATTCCGCCAGCCGGGACAGCGAATTGAAATAACCGGACATTGCATTATACAACGCCGAAGCAACCTGCTGGAACTCATCGTGCAGTTCTTCGATATCCACAAAGTTGGTCCGCGTGGTGGTTTCATCAAGATTCATAACATCTTTAGCCACCAAATCGTTCATCTTCGAGATAAAGGACGAGGCATCGGATTTGGCTTGACTGACCTGCTTTTTCAGTTCACCGACCTGACTGGTCAGATTCTTCTCCTCTTTATTCAAGGTCTCCTGCAGAGCCTCATTGGACAAAGTTGCATCCACACGAATTTGGCCATCGGTCGAAAGAACAATACCGCCATCAAGTCCGGCAAGGTTTTGACTGGTAAAGTAATCCATCGATTTCTCCCCCCGAATCACCACATTGCGGGCCTGAGAAATAATTTCAGAGGTCCCTTTCACAACCCGTTCCTCGCCGTCAATACCGGGATCAACTGCGATCTGCTGAATACTGGAAGCACGACTGACAATACTGCCCGTACTGGTTGCATCGAGTCCTACGCCATCCAATCCAATCTCATTGCCCCGGATAATCACTTTGGAATAGTTCCCGCACAACACGCCGCTGCGATCCACATTGCCAATAATAATCTCCGGCGCCGAGATGATTACCCGATGTTCATCGCGGATATAGCGTCCCTTCCCCAGTTGGTCGATCAGGTCGAATTTCATCTGTCTTACTTCGCGCTTACAACGGCGGATCTCTTCCAGATCTTTTTCAACACTTTTCTGGAAATCATCCAATGCGGCTTGCCAATTGGCAAATTGTGCTGCTAAAATTTTCATTGACAGTCGTTTCCTTTCAATTTATTCTATCCATTAATCCAACAGATGGAGAGTAGTTTTGATTTGGGCAATCACATGATCTATATCATCGACCCCTTGACGAGACTCCATGTAAGTAGCCCATGCCCCCTGATCGATATGCAAAGTCTTTCCTTTTACATCTGAGAGCAAAACCTTACCATGATCTGTCGTATCCCAGAGATATTGATCCATGATACCATCCAACTTGTCGACTCCGACAAATTCCTTCACCAGTTTCTTTGCGATACTACCTGCAGCGCTCTCTTTGGATATGCCGTTAACACTCTTGACCCATGCCTGGTCATCACTATATGAGGAGACACTTCCTATACCGCTTTTCTTAATCCCTTCAGAATAATTTGCGCCCTCTTCTGTCTTTTGATGCTCAACCAGATAATTCAATGCCTGCCACATGATGCGACGGAATATCGACTTATCTGCTAGCATTCTCGCCACCGCATCAGCCGTGACATTCTTATCGACGGCTTTTTCAGGCACTACCGGAGCACACAGATTATGCACCAGATCAGTCAAAGTAGCATCTGATTCCACAATGGTATTTTGGAGACGATTGTTCAACATATCGTTCTCATCATAACGCAATGTTTCCAATCGTGTGGCAGCTGCATTAATCACTTGAACCGTATCTCTTATCGTAGTAACCGTTTGAGGCAAAGCATCATCCGGCAAATCGTCTTTCATCTCAACAGGCTGAAGAGCCTCTTGATTTTGCACCTTTCTAAATACGGCCTTTGCCTCAGGGATCGATGTGTCAGTCAAATAGTCTGCAAGATCGACTGTCAAAGTTTGCAGACTACTGCATGCATTATCATAAACAGCACATGCTGTCAATATATTAATACATTTGTTTTGATAGTCATTAAAAAGATCTGTGATAGCCTGATGCAATGCTGACAAAGTTGCCGGGATATTCGAGGTAAAAATCGTATTAGCCCGACTATGAGCATTGATCGTAAAATTCCCCATAATGGAATCTTTGATATTGAACGGATTAAAACTCTTTTTCAATTCGAAGTTTTGCACCGTTTTTCGTCCAATAATTTGGGTAGATCCCTTACCGGCCTCAATACACAAATAGCGCTTCGACGAGAGCCGCAACGTGCCTGCAATAGGACGCAAGAAGGTCTCCATGACCGTACGGACCGTCGCAAAATCGATCAGAGTAAACTTGCCGATTACATTTTCAACCACCTTCATTCCCAAATCGCCTGGCGATTTCGGGAGAAAATCTCGGTTCTTTCCCGAAGTGAGTGTCAGGTTATTGCCCGCCACAATATCGACATTCTTACCGACGATTTTCACATTTCCGTTAGGAGCACTGATCGTAATACCGGTAAAGGCATTGATATTCACCTTGCCCAATGGTGAATTAATGGAGATCGTGCGCTTCTCGGAAGACATGGAGATCGAATAAAGCCCATACTTATCCGTAAATTGGATTCCCCCCATCGCCTTTCGGAAACTATCTTTCTCAATATCTTGTTTCATCTGCGGGATATAGGTCCCCAATGTGCCCCATAGTGACGAAAAGGGTTTGAACAGATTGGTGCTGCCTCCCGGATCTGAAAAGATGATGGAGTGCCCATTTACAGACGAAAAGACACGGGTACTACTTCCCTTAAGACCAAATGCGGGCGGTCTTTGCATGGAATAGAGCATACCTTCCACATAGGGTTTCTCGATATTTCCGTTTTCATAATTGATAATAGCCTCATCTCCTTTTTCGGGAAGGAACCGGAATCCGCTATCTTTAGAGGCCATCGGTTGGGCTATACGAATCCAGGGAGAGGGATCGTCAGAATCTCCTTGCCACGGATAACGCACCCGTACACGCCCTAATTTAAGCGGGTCGGAATTATGAGTAATGAGCGCCCGTTGCGGATTGGACAGACAGATCGGTGCGACATGTGCTGATGGGGGATAATTCTTCTCCGAAGCGTGATAAGGTACAGCTTCGAATTCGAAATATTCACCCGATTCGGTTGCCGTTGCCGCTTTGACGTTCCCGTTAATTTTAACGACTATGTAACTGTCATTGACATCCCCGAAATGGATAAAACTACCTAACGATATTTTGTAAAAATAGTTCTCCAGAACGACATGAATGCGAGACTGTTCCGTTTTTTCAATCCCTTGTTGAATATCGGCGTAAAATTTCAGGCTATACGCAACGTTATCTTTCCCGTTCGGAGTCGAGCTGAACATATAGACTCCATATTTGTCATCTACTTCATCCGCACTTTTCGGTTTATCTTCTGTGCTATTTTGATCTGATCCGGAACCGCTTTCGTCATATACCCTCTCTCCAAGATAGTTGCCTTTGAAGTAGGAATCCTTGTAGTCATCGTTTGCCGAATCGGAAGATTGTTGACTGCTGATCCGAGTAGTAACAGGTTAATACACAATCTGAGTCAGAATATCGGCCAAATTGGCTTCATTCAGGGCACTTGCCACTGTACTGATCCAAAAGGCTTCGGGCCATTGGGCATAATCTTTCCAACTGCTGTATTTATCTTTCGGAGGAATCGGGTACAACAAATCGTCGTTAGCCTGATGGGAATCCCTCTTCAAGGAGGCCTTTTCAGTCGAGAGCAACTTTTTGCCCTCCGTGTAACTCTGGTGCACCTCTGAGAAAGTTCCATCATTCCATGCAGAGCTCTGTCTCTGAGAAAAGTTAATCGAGATGTAGTTCTCAATCTGAATGGCATCCGAAGGTGCGCTGTTATTTTGCGGAATCTTAAGACCTACGTTAAATTTGTTGCCCTCATAAAAGAAATACTCTCCGCAACGGTTGGTTACGCGAACAATGAAATCAAAAAAGCTCTCATTGTATTGAACCAGGTAGGGCTGAATAAACTCATAGACGACATCTATCTCTTTTGTAGTTGAGGTCGTATTATTTCCCGACGAAGAGGAGGGATTGTTTTCTGATGAAGTCGGAGTAAAGTCCGACGTAGGTGTGTCAATCGTAACTGTCTCCTTCCGGACAAAAGTCATGAACTGAAGGTTTAACGAGACTAAAGAGGCAATATCCGTCTGTCCCGTAAACAAAGCGACGGCATCTGGCCAATTCGCTTTCTTGAGAAAAACATCCGATATGAATTTCTGTCCCGTATATGCTTTGCAATATTTGTCCAGTGTTAAAAACTTATCGGGACTGTATGCCTCGAATCGGGCATACATCGTTGTACCGGATCTCGGCCGTTCGAGCTGTATATTAAAAATATAATAGTTGTCGGCAATATGGAATGCGTCAGATCCTGACCCTTGTGTCAGTTGGAGGACTCCATGTTCGAATGCAGTATAGATCGTCTTTATATTAATCGTGTTCCCTTTCCAGTCCAACGACAGGGTAAAACTGAGTTTACCAGGTCGATAGATCTCTTTCTCAATCGTAAAATCGTTCAATGTGCAACTAAATGGCAGAGTTGCATTGTTAATACTGGACTGAGAAGCGATTGAACTGTCATAAATCAAAGTAATGCTATTCGAATCGCCCCCATTATTGAGGTTCTTGATAACCAACTGATAGGTGTTAGCTTCAATAGTTTGTCTGGACTCCCCCATAAGTTTAACTAACGTTTAATAATTGACATACAACTCTTTGCGATAGTTACTACTTCCGATATACTGAATCGACTGCAACAATACCTCCACGTTGGTCATCATCAGCTCGTTTGGTGAGGCTCCTTCGTCGATCGAATCCCCGGCAGTCGATGGTGTATCACCATATATCTCATTGATCGTCAAAACGGTCCCCATCACCACCAAAGCGTTATCATAGTCGCTCAACACATTGCCTCTCTCCTCGTCTCTATTGAATGTCGCATTGAAAACAATGGAAAAAGGTGCAGGGTCATTTTCAGCCATACGTTTATACAAACTTTTCAGATGACCGTCCGGCAAAGATTTGATCGTCAGGCACAAGGTTGTCATCAAAGAAGGGCCGTAAGGGAGACCGAACGTATTTCTCTTTCGCGAGCACTCATAATCGAAACGCTGTACCGTAAAACCCTGCTCTCTCTTTACGGTAACGGTTGGATCGGTAATATCTTCGAGAAAAAGCGACGCTTTCGTATAATTGGAAATGCTTTTCATAACAAATCAAAAAATTGCGATTCAGACCGTCTTAAAACAGGCATTCTTCGATCTCCAATTCCGACATCATAATGCCCAACCTCAGCTGATGTCGGTTCGTTTCACCAATATCGTAATGTTCAGCGATAGAAAAACATTTCGCATCTTCGAATTTGAATGTTCGTTCCGTCACGTCATAGCGGGCTGATTGATTAGTCAGATCCACGACAATTTTCCCGGACAAGGTCGTCTGGTCGATATACCATTCGAACAGATCCAGGTCATCTTTGGTTGGCGCAACCACCGACAAGATCACCTCATCACAACGAGGGGCTGAATCGGGTGCATTATGATGTCGTGCCACTTTCACCTCGCATCGAGTCACCAGATACTCTTTCGTATAATTGGAGGAGGAGTTATCCCCAATGTACAGACGTGCAGATAAAGACATAACGGAATGTTTGATTCATGTTCAGAGAGATTCCCCGATAAACAAACCATTCTGTTTACCGGGGAAAGCTGACAAATCTGTAAACCCGTCACGGGTTACGTATCGAAAACTTATTTCCAGGGATTCTGGAAGTCGATCGGACCGTTCTTCAACTCTTGGCAAACGATCTGCAACTCTTCGAAGTGCTCTTCACCATCCTCCCATTTTTCGAGGAAGTGCACACAATAGCAACCGATTCCTTCGAGCTCCTTCATCGTAGAACCGTCAATGGTATTGGAGAAGGTAATTTTAATATCCCGAGGATCGTTGGGTGAAAGCATCCACTGCAACAATTGATTATTACCGTCGTTCATGGCTTTGACACGAATATTGATCCGTCCGCCACGGGGAATACCCGAAATCTGTCCTTCACGATCGGTAGCCTGTGAAAAGGCGTAATCGATCATCATCACCTCTCGGGACTCGAAACCTTTTACCGATAATTGTACCGGTGTGATATTTTCAGCCATATGGATTTCTTTAATTTCAAATTATACACTCCGTTGTTTTCCTTAAGCCCAGTCGTTTTCAAAAACAACAGACTCAAATTCGATCTTCTGGCAAGAGATTTCGATCTCTTCGAAATGGCCCTTCTTATCTTCCCATCTCTCCTCGAAATTCACACAATAGCCATTGGTGAATTTGATGGTTTTCATGTTCTTTCCAGTTTTGGTCTCCAGGAAAGTGATCACGCCGTTTTTGGGCAGATTACGTTCCACCATCCAAGCCAACAGATCAGGTGTACCGTCATTGAGAGCCTTCACGCGGATATTGATTTTTCCACCACGGGGAATACCTGACATCTGGCCCTCTACATCAGTTGCCTGGTCAAATTCGTACTTAACCATCAGGACTTCCCGCTCTTTATAGCCGTCGATCTCTAATTTTACCGGTGTCTTTGCCATAATTTTCCATTTTTATTGTACTCAACTATTTTGCTATACCATTTGGACATCTTTATCTTTCTTGTCAGCCGAAACCTTGATAATAAAGTTCTTAGCCGAATAGAAAGGAGTCAGACTGATGTCACAAGTAATCCGTTTGGTTACAGGATCTTGGGTCGGTTCTTTGATCTCATAATTTTGGAACAAATTGCCATAACCCTTATAGTCATTCAAGAAAGCCTGAATCTTTGCCTTCAGGTTCTTTGGAGAATTGTAGGGATCCCAATTTTCCAAAGCCACTTCATGCACATAGTTCATCAACACCTTCTTCACCCAATCAAAGACCCGGACAATCGGATACTCTTTCATCGCGGTGTTGTCACCATTGTAGAGCGTAGTATTATTGAAAGCCATCACACGTCCCTCTGAATAGACCATCGGGATCACCTGATTATCCATCAGAGCAGCGATCTCAGATTTCAACAGATCCAATTTCACACCCTTAACACCATCCAGCGTACCGTATTTTTTACCGCCGGCACCTTGTGCCATATTGGCGCTCTCGTCATACAGTTTACCAGCCAATGCTCCCGAACTGCAGATGTAGAATGCAGGGCTGTCTTTCTCGTCTTCCGAAAGTTGCTCGGATTCACGGCCTACCAACCAGTTGGCGGTCATAATAACATTCTGCAACTCGATATCGCTATCCCGATACCCTTCCGTATTGGCGAACAGATCGTCGAACGAATATTCGTCAGCATGGTCGGTAATCAACATGACTTTATATTTGAAAGCGATTTTCGCCCATTGCAGCAGCGTCGGTTTATCCTGGAACACATTGCCCGGAACCACCAGCAAGCTATAACAATCTTTCAGGCTCAACCGGTCGAAACCATTGCGCAACAGCGTATCAACCTCCTGAGCAAAACCGGAATCACTATCTGCAATATCATCCTTATAAACATTGATCAGACGCAGATTCTTAACTTTATCGGTATTCGCGGTTTTGAAAAAGCCATCCAAAGCCCGGTATGAACGTTCCAAATTGGCCGTTGCAAAAAGTGCATCAGTAACACCCTGGCTCAACACTTTGGTGTATTTCTCCTCTTTGGCTTTGCAAGCATCTACAAACTCCGTAGCACTTTCATGACCTTCGTTCAGGATTTCGAGCCATCCTTTAATATCGTTGATCAGATTTTCCCGTTTATCTTTGAACCGTTTATCTGACAAGAAAACGGCTTTGGCCGCTTTGCGAGCAGGATTCAGGTTGTCTGCATCCGGCATAAACCCGCGAATGGCATTGAAACCTCCAAATGCGGATAACAGTTGGGAGAGATCTTTCCCTTGAGCCGATTGCTGAGCCTGTTTAGCCTCACCGGCTGCATTTTGAGAAGCTATATTGCTTTTTTGCATTTCTGTTTCTGCCATAACTCTATATCATTTATTAAGCGATTACTTATTATTACTTTCCAACTCATCCAACATAGCCTGCAGCATCTCTTTCAACTCCTCTTTCGCGGTGCTGTCCTTGAGGATATCCCTCAGTTTACGGTTCTGCTCAATACTTTTACGTATTTTACTGCTGGTGTCTATCTTTTTCTTCACACCAGAAAGGAACTGGCTATTCTCCACCAATTTACCTTTACCACCCTGAGCTTCGAAATCGCGAAGTTCACTAAAATGCAACAACTCATTTACTGAGCCGCCCTCTTCGTCCACAAAATCGACCTCAACCGAAGGTTTGAAATGGGCAAATGCATCCTGGAGCGTCTGGATATTCTCCACAAACTCCGGATTGCCCGGTTCAACATTGGACGTATATTGGTCGATCATCAAGGTTTTATTGTTATCGATGGGGCTGACCTTCGCATTGGATTCTTCATCTGGAGCCATCGAGATAAAATTCTCTTTCATTGCCATAATCTTCTCGTCTTTTTTAGGATTACTATTTAACTTCTAAAATTTCTCACATCTATTTTGGGTCAAAGCGTTACGAATTCCGGTTTCCCCTCTTTCATCCGGACCTCAACCGTATCACCCGATTTAACCTGCCCGGATATGATCAATTTTGACAACGGATGCCGTAACTCTTTACGAATAATTCCAATTACCGGCCGCGCACCATACTGCGGGTTATACCCCATCATAGCGATCTGTCGTTTCACCTCCGGACTGATCTGCAACTTGATTTCCTGCTCATCAAGCAGTTTGAGCAAACCCTTCAAATGAATATCGAATATACGAGTTACCGTCTCCTCGGTAATTGGAGAGAAAGGTACAATTTCTGTCAGACGTCCCAAAAATTCCGGACGAAAATAATTTTGCATGATATCCATCAGATCATTATTCTGAGGAATTGCACCTTTATTAAATGAATCGACAATAAATTGACTGCCGATATTGGAGGTAAACAGAATCAGTGCATTTGAGAAATCTCCTACACGACCCAAACGATCATGCAATTTACCCTCATCCAGAATCTGCAGGAAGAGGTCAAACACCGACTTATGAGCCTTTTCAATCTCATCGAACAATACGACAGAATAGGGTTTCTGGCGGATCTTGTTGACCAACAAACCTCCCTCTTCATAACCCACATATCCCGGAGGCGCTCCATAGAGCAGTGCTACTGAATGCTCCTCCTTGAATTCGGACATATCGAAACGGATCAACGCCGATTCATCTTCAAACAGGAAGGCTGCCAGTGCTTTGGAAAGTTCCGTTTTACCGGTACCGGTCGGACCAAGGAAGAAGAAGGATCCCATCGGTTGTCCCTTTTTGTTCAATCCTGAGCGGGATTCAAACACGGCATCGAGTACAATCTTCACAGCATGATCCTGACCAACAACCCGTTTTTTCAGCGTAGCCTCGGCATTGATCAACCGATCACGCTCTTTCGACTGCACCTTTCCTAACGGAATTCCGGTCTGCTTGGCCACTACAGCAAACAGATCCGCACTCTCCAATTGGGTCCGTTTCTGCTGTGCGAGTTGCGCCAACTGATCGAGAACATGTTGCAAATAGTCAATTCGCTCCTCAGCCGTAGCAATTTTATTGAACTCCGTATCGCTATCCAACTGCGCCAACAGAATGCAGCTAATCTGATTGATCAACCTATAATGGAGCCACTCCAACTCAGTCATGATCTGTCCCGGCTCCTCCGTTTTGGCACGTTCTCTCAATTTAGCCAACTCTGCCTGAAGCTCGGCCACATCATTAGCCGACATATCATTCATGGTCTTCACCAGCGCCATCGTTCTGTCAATCAGATCAAAAGCTGAATCCGGGAGCGCTTTTTCAGTCAAATAACGTTTAGACAATCGAATTGCATCCCCCATAACCGCTTCATCAACAGCCAGGTGATGATATTCAGAATATGTCCCCAGAGCACCTTTCAGGATACGCAAGCAAAGATCAGTATTGGGTTCTTCGAGCGTGATCTTTTCCAGTTTGGTTACAAACTCTTTATCGGTTTCGATATTTTTGGTATATCCATCAATGGATGAGGTGCAAAGCAGCAACAAGCCACCTTTATTCAGCTCCTGTTTCAAAATAGACGAGGCACCGTACAGACTGCTCTGTTTGTCAAACAGTTTGTCAATCGATTCTATAATCAGAATGGCATTAGGTTGCTCCTTGATCTCTCGTAACAAATTCTTAAACCGATCCTCCAACTCCCCTTTATAAGCAGCATCGGATCCAATGCCGGCCACGTCGAGTTCATAAGCGACCGCGTTACTCAAAAACGATGGCACATGCCCTTCGCACAGCTGCTTGACAAAGGCATTGATCAGAGAGGTTTTTCCCACTCCCGATTCACCCGTAATCAACAAGTTGGACTTTGTCTTACGGCCCAGAATTTCAAAAATGACTGAAATCTCATTTTCAAAGCCCACTACCGGAGCTATTTTACCGGATTTTGCCTCTTCGATTTTGTTGATGCAATATTTATTGACAAGCCCTTGTCCTCCACCGACACCAACCGGGGCACTCCCAGACTGGCTACCAGCTCCACTCACTCCAGCCGACACTCCGATTTTGGCCTGGATTTCCCCAACCGTCAACGGCAATGTTTTCAACTGTTCGAATGTAAAACCGACACCGGGAGTGACCAAAGATGCCAACACGCAAATCGGTTCACATGCAGCCAATCCAAATTTTTCTTTATAGACATCTGCCTCCTCCATGACGGCTTCAGCCTCTTCTGAATAGTTGAGTTCACTTTGAGGTCTGGAAGTTTTCGGCGAGAGCTGCATTTGCACATCAGCCCACTCTTGCAGATAGTAGTAGTCTTTGTCCAGATCGGTTTCAATAAAATGGACCAAGCCCATACTTTTATGTAATACAGCTTTAAACAAATGAGACGGATAGATCGCGTCGCTACAATATTCTACAGCGAAAGAGTTCGCAATGTCCTTGAGATCGCTCATTTTTAATCTTTTGAGTAATTCCAGTCGATATTTTCAGCTTCCTGAACAAATGTAATAAAAAAACTTAAAAATTCAATACAACTCTCAATGACGAAATCAATTACGCACAATTAACGCCCTGTTTTAATAAACTACTACAACAACTATAAAACCACACAAAAACTCTAAAAAAAGAGGAAGATTAACAATTTAACCTCTCATCGAATAATGGATTGAAAGTTTTCTTTCGCAATGATTTTATTAATAATGGGCTTAAAAAAGCTGCAACACCTCCATCATTTTTTATTGAACTCATGCTCAACGCTACACACAAAATTTCGCGACCAGACCAAAAACTCTCAGTAAGATGGCCTTGATCGACTTTTTTCATTAACCGTAACCATCAAGCACACTTACACACGCACCATAATCAAAAAAACAACAAAAACAAACACACCATTCCAAAAATCACGTTCTACTCCGATCACATATCTACTCACCTGATCTTATTCACAACCGAATTCGATCGGCTCTTTGGATCGGCTCCGTACTCCTGAAACAATATATACACAAACCTACTACGCACCTCTAAATTGATTTTCCCCATTACCCATCAATTTCTCTACCCAAACCGCAATTTCAATTCAACTCGGCCATGCTATTTTCAAGAAATAGCATAGGGTGCATTGCATTTTCAATATTTTTCTTTACCTTTGTTGAGTACAAAAGAATGATTATGTTGTCAATTCATCACATCCACGCCCATCATCATCCTTGCCTGCAGAGGTAAGCTATTGGGTGTGTTTGTATCTGAAGAGACATTACGATACCACATGAGGCTTACCTGCAAAGGCAAGCCTTTTTTATTTTCCGGTTGTGGAACAATCTCCACCACTGGGATCAACACAAAGCGGATAAAACCACACAAACATTGCAAACCGAATAAAAGCACAGATATGATCAGAATTGCCATTCAGGCCAAAGGCCGACTGAACGAAGAGAGTATCGCCCTGCTCAAAGAGGCAGGCATCTCTATCGAAGACAGCAAACGCAAACTGCTGGCTAAAAGCGATGATTTCCCTATCGAGGTACTTTATCTGCGTGATGACGACATTCCGCAGGCTGTAGCCATGGGGGTTGCCGATCTTGGCATTGTCGGCCTCAACGAAGTGGAAGAGAAAAAATTCAATGTAGAGCTGATTCACAAACTGGGCTTCGGCAAATGCCGTCTTTCACTGGCTGTACCCAAAGCGGTAGAATATTCAGGCCTCTCCTTCTTCAACGGTAAACGGGTAGCCACCTCTTATCCGGCTATTCTTTCACGTTTCTTTAACGAACAGGGAATCCAAGCAGAAATCCATGAGATTGCCGGCTCGGTCGAGATTGCTCCATCGGTAGGAATGGCCGATGCCATTTTCGACATTGTCAGCTCAGGAGGAACCTTGATTACCAATGGCCTACGCGAAGTGGAGAAGGTACTCTTCTCGGAAGCTGTACTGATCGCCACTCCGGGTCTTTCAACCGAAAAGCAACAGTTGGTTAATCAACTTCTGTTCCGTTTCGAAGCGGTTGAGCGCAGCAAAGGAATGAAGTACGTACTGCTGAACCTGCCGCACGACAAGATCCCCGAAGCAATCAAGATTCTGCCCGGCATGAAGAGCCCAACAATTCTGCCGCTGGCTCAGGAGGGCTGGAGTTCAATTCATGTCGTGATCAACGAAAGCGAACTGTGGTGCAAGATTGAGCAGCTCAAGGCTATCGGCGCCGAAGATATTTTGGTACTTTCTCTCGAAAAAATGATCCGGTAATATGCAAGTAATCGTCAATCCCGAAAAGTGCGAGTGGGCAACCCTAACCGCCCGCCCGCAAATGGAACGCAGCACGATCGGCCCCCGTGTCGCAGCCATTCTCGACGCAGTACGCACCGAGGGTGACGAAGCGTTGCTGCGACTGACTCGCGATATTGATGGCGTGACGCTTTCGTCGCTGGCTGTCACTCAAGACGAAATCGACGAAGCTACACAAGCGATTTCTCAGGAGCTTAAAGCGGCCATTGCAACCGCCAAACACAATATCGAGCAGTTCCATGCAGCCCAGCATACAGATGGTGTGGACATCCAGACCATGCCGGGTGTACACTGCATGCAGAAAGCAGTGCCAATCCGCAGTGTGGGGCTTTACATTCCCGGCGGCTCTGCCCCACTCTTTTCGACGGTATTGATGTTGGCCATCCCGGCACGCATCGCAGGATGTAGCCAGATTACACTCTGCTCCCCTCCGAACAAAGAGGGTAAAATCGCCCCAGCCATTCTATACACGGCAGCACAATGCGGGGTAACCCATATTTTCAAGGCTGGAGGAGCGCAGGCGATTGCCGCAATGGCTTACGGAACACAAAGCATTCCCAAAGCCGATAAAATTTTCGGTCCCGGCAACCAATATGTTACCGAAGCCAAGCAACAGGTGTCGCAATTTACAGCAATCGATATGCCGGCCGGTCCCTCTGAAGTGTTGGTCATGGCCGATGAAACAGCTGATCCAGTTTTTGTCGCCTCTGATTTGTTATCGCAGGCAGAACACGGACCCGATTCTCAAGCCATGCTGGTTGCCTCTTCACGCTCTTTAGCAGAACGGGTCATGCAAGAGGTTGAACGTCAAGTAGCCCTTCTACCCCGTGCAGCCATTGCTACCCGTGCTTTGGATCACAGCCGCATCATTGTAATGGACACCCCGGAGGAGATGATCGAATTTGCCAATGCCTACGCGGCTGAACACCTCATCATCTCTATGGAGAATGCTTGGGAGGTAGCTCGCCAGATCACCGCAGCCGGCAGCGTTTTTATTGGCAACTACACTCCGGAAAGCGCTGGGGACTACGCTTCAGGAACCAACCACACACTGCCCACTTATGGGTGGGCTCGTTCTTGCAGCGGAGTCAACCTCGACAGTTTCATGCGAAAAATCACTTTCCAGGAGATCACTCCCGAAGGATTGCAGGGAATCGGCAGCGTAATTGAGACTATGGCAGCAGCCGAAGGACTCGGAGCGCACAAAAACGCGGTCACACTACGATTAAAAAAATTGAACAACCAATAATCAGCGGCATTTTCTCAACACAATTGTTCTCGCGAGACTTTCCACAGTAGCTTTTACAAGCAACCGAAATCGCAGCAACGGACAAAACGTTTGAGAATATATTGTTTACCAACACTGGAGCTTTGAGTCGGCATCCTCACACGAATCGGCTCTTCCGGTTCAACACAGAACAAAATGACACAAACAGACATACGCAACCTGATGCGGGAGAATATCCGCAATCTAGCCCCCTACTCGACGGCACGAGATGAATATCAGGGCGGAGAGTTGGGAATTTTTCTTGATGCAAACGAGAACCCATACGACAACGGTGTAAACCGCTATCCCGATCCACACCAACGAGCTCTGAAGGCCCGCCTTTCAGAGGTCAAAGGTGTACCGGTTAAGAATATTTTTGTCGGCAACGGTTCAGATGAGGCGATCGATCTGATGTATCGGGTCTTTTGTGAGCCCCGTATCAGCAATGCCATTTCGATTGCTCCGACTTACGGCATGTACAAGGTGGCGGCGGAGATCAACGACGTGGAGATGCGCGAAGTGCAATTGGAAGAGGATTTTTCACTCAACGCCGACAAACTACTGGCAGTTGCTGACGAAAACAGCCGCCTGCTCTGGATCTGTTCGCCCAATAATCCGACAGCAAACACTTTCCCAGCCAAAACAATCGAACGTATTATTCGCAATTTCGCAGGGATTGTCGTGCTGGATGAAGCTTACATCGACTTTGCAGAGCGGCCCGGATTCCTCTCTCGTCTGAAAGAGTTCCCGAATCTGGTCATTCTGCAAACACTGTCTAAGGCTTGGGGTATGGCGGGTTTGCGATTGGGACTGGCTTTTGCCGATCTGCTGATCATCGCCACCATGTCCAATGTAAAATACCCATACAATGTTAACGGGCCAACGCAACACACCGTCATTGAACGGCTCGGCATTTCACCCGCAGCACAAATTGCTGAAATCTTTAACGAGCGCAAACGGATTATGGAGGCAATGGGCCAAATGCCGGTCATTCGCAAGCTCTACCCGTCAGATGCCAACTTTGTATTGATCAAAGTGGATGAACCTCGTAAGGTATATGATCTTCTGATCGCTGCCGGAATCATTGTCCGCGACCGTTCGCGTATCAAGGGCTGTGAAGGGTGTCTGCGCGTTACGGTCGGCACTCCGGAAGAGAATACACGTTTACTGGAAGTGCTGAGTAAACTGTAATTAGGCTTTATCCACTCAGGGCAGCTATAACTTCTGCTCTGTTACATGGAATACGAGCGTAAGGAATTCGGCGTCGCTGGCAACCGACAAGCAAAAAATCAATATATTACATAGAAGCACAAAAAAATTAAATATTCAGGAAGGTACTGAACGAGCCTGATGATACGGTTACCGTTGAAGACAAGCTATTCACCGACACTGTAACTTTGTAGAAACAGCACATATTAGGCTAAAATAAAAGTTGCAGCACCTCTCCTCCAAATATTACAGATCATGTCACAACCGAAAAAGGTACTTTTCATCGATCGCGACGGCACTCTGATCGTTGAACCACCCATAGACTATCAGGTCGATTCACTCGAAAAGTTACGGTTCGTGCCGGGAGCGATTACCGCCATGAACCGGATCACAACTTTGGATTACGAATTGGTATTGGCCTCCAATCAGGATGGTTTAGGCACCTCCAGCTTCCCTGAAGAGACCTTCCACCCTGCTCATAACCTGATGTTGGCCACCCTCGAGGGAGAGGGCGTACACTTCGATGATCAGCTCATTGACCGTTCGATGCCGGCCGACAATGCCCCGACACGCAAACCGCGTACCGGAATGTTCGGCAAGTACCTCAACAATTCCGAGTATGATCTCGCAGCCTCTTATGTCATCGGAGACCGTGTTACGGATATCGAGTTGGCCAAAAATTTGGGTGCACGGGGCGTACTGTTACGTCCGGTTGAAGAGGGGCAAAAGATGTTGGCTGATGCCGGTTTGGAATCCTACTGCTGTTTGATTACCGACGATTGGAACAAAATCTGGCAAATGCTTCGTGCCGGAGAACGAACCGCTGAAATCACCCGTAAAACAGGCGAAACCGACATCACACTACGCCTCGATCTGGATGGTGGTGGCGTCTCACATATCGATACAGGGTTGAAGTTTTTCGACCACATGCTCGATCAGATCGTACACCATGCAGGCTTCATGCTCGATCTGACAGTACATGGAGACCTGGAGGTGGACGAACACCACACCATTGAGGATACAGCCATCGTACTGGGAGAGGCGGTTTACACAGCCCTGGGATCGAAACTGGGCATCGAACGTTACGGCTACTGTCTGCCGATGGACGAATGCGACGCAACCGTATTGGTTGATTTCGGCGGCCGGATCGATTTTGCCTGGAACGTCGAGTTTCACCGCGAACGGGTCGGAGATGTTCCGACTGAGATGTTCCGCCACTTCTTCAAGAGCTTCACCGATGCGGCCCACTGCAACCTGCACATTACCGCTACCGGCGAAAACGAGCACCACAAAATCGAAGGCATCTTCAAAGCCTTCTCTCGGGCCCTTCGGATGGCGGCATCACGCAACAGTTTTAAATTCGAACTGCCCAGCAGCAAAGGAATGTTATAATAAGGACACAAAGAGCCCACATGCAAACACATAAATCAGTAGGGCAATATATATAGGACTACACAATTATGATCGCTGTTATTGATTACGATACCGGCAACCTCTGTTCGGTGGCTAATGCACTGAAACGGTTAGGGGTTGAATACCGCATTACGGCTGACCCCTCTGAAATTCGGGCGGCAGATCGGGTGTTGCTTCCGGGAGTCGGCGAAGCCTCCAGCGCCATGCAAAAATTGAGAGAACGGGGATTGGTCGAGGTGATCCGCTCACTGACACAACCGGTTTTGGGGATCTGCATCGGCGTACAACTGCTATGCAAAAGCAGTGAAGAGGGGAATGCCGAATGCCTTGGCATCTTTGACAACCGGGTTCGCAAATTCGACACTTTTTTTGCGGAAGCCGGTATTCCGTGGCATACGGATTCAAACTCGACAACATCCACTTGTTGTACCACCTCTGCAATGGAGCCTACCGCCAAATCATCCATTTCTCCCGCCGTGACTGCCGAACTGACTTCGCTCGATCCAACATCAACGAATACTGAAGCCCATGCTTCTCGATTGAAAATCCCACATATGGGTTGGAACAGCATCGAGAATCTGCGTTCTGGATTGTTCGATGGAATTGACGAAGGGTCGTATGTCTATTATGTCCACTCATATGCACCGGAGATCAATGCCGACACCATTGCAACAACGACCTATGGCGTGCCTTTCAGTGCGGCTATCCATAAAGACAATTTTTACGGAACCCAGTTCCATCCTGAAAAGAGTGCCGGGATCGGGGCTCAAATTCTGCAAAACTTTCTGAAATTATGATTACCATCATTCCGGCTATCGATATGATCGGAGGCGAATGCGTCCGACTGACACAGGGAGACTACGACCGCAAAACCTCCTATTATAAAGATCCGCTCGAGGTGGCTTTACGTTATGCTGACTGCGGAATCAAACGGCTGCATCTGGTCGATCTGGATGGAGCCAAAGCCTCACATCCGGTCAATTTGGCTGTTTTGGAGCGGATTGCCTCGCATACATCACTCGAAGTACAATACGGAGGCGGCATTAAGACCGAAGAGGCGTTGAACGAGGTTTTCAACAGCGGTGCAAAACGGGCCATTTGTGGCAGTATTGCAGCTACCCAGCCCGAACAATTCGAAAGCTGGCTGAAGACTTTTGGCCCGGAACGCATGATCCTCGGGGCCGATACCCGTGACGGGCTGATCTCGATCAACGGTTGGCAAGAGGCCGCCACCATGGGTGTGGAGGAGCTGATCGAACGGTTTCGCCCTGCTGGGCTGCAGCAGGTAATCTGTACCGACATCGCTCAGGATGGTATGCTCAGTGGTCCATCCACTCCGCTTTATACAAGGCTGCAAGCCCAATTCCCAGAGATCGATATTACGGTCAGTGGAGGAATCAGCTCTTGGAAAGATATTGAGGAGCTGGATCGCCTCGGGCTGCGCAGCGTAATCGTTGGCAAAGCCATTTACGAAGGACGCATCACATTCGACCAATTGCGGACGACTGCAAACAGATAAATTTGGTTGGTAGTGGGGCATACGCCGGTGAGACCTATATAAGACATTGAACAACTGTAAGTGTCAAATGCTAACGCCACTCCAGCAAAGAGGCTATCGCACCCCAGCTCCCTGGTCAAAACTGGGAAAAGGGCAGGTACAGAAACGGGTAGAACTGCGGAGATAAAGAGAAACGTTATTGCGGTCCTACCGTAACACAAAACAGAAACGAAGCATAAATCAATAAAAATGTTAGCCAAACGCATCATACCTTGTCTTGATATCAAAGATGGGGAGACGGTCAAAGGGATTAACTTTCTACAGCTAAAAGAGGTAGGCGATCCGGTTGCCTTGGGGCGACGTTATGCCGAAGAGGGAGCCGATGAACTGGTTTACCTCGACATCAGCGCGACATTCGAAGGGAGAAAAACCTTTGCCGAGCTGGTTACCCGCATTGCAGAGAACATCAACATTCCATTCACGGTAGGTGGAGGCATCAGCACGGTAGATGATGCAGGACGACTACTCGGAGCGGGAGCCGATAAAGTGAGCATCAACAGTGCTGCTGTCCGCAATCCCGAACTGATCAGCCAAATCGCCTCAAAATATGGAGATCAATTCGTAGTGGTTGCCATCGATGCCAAGATGGTGGATGGCGAGTGGAGAGTCACCACCCACGGCGGACGTAACCTCACGGAGCGGGAGCTCTTCACTTGGGCGAAAGAGGCCGAAAATCGCGGAGCCGGAGAGATTCTCTTTACTTCGATGGACCATGACGGCACAAAAAACGGCTACCCTTGTGAAACTTACGCCAAACTATCCGACATACTGTCGATTCCGGTCATTGCATCGGGAGGTGCTGGCACAGCTCAACACATTGCCGACGTTCTGACGATTGGCAAAGCCGATGCAGCTTTAGCCGCCAGTATCTTCCATTATGGAGAGATTCCCATTCCGGTACTAAAACGCGAACTGCTTCGTCAACACATTCCGGTCAGACTGACGAAATTTTAATTATCTTTGAATGTTTGTGTGCAACGATCAGCCGTCACTTCATCCAGATTTTGACTGTCACGCATCGTTTTCCGCAAACATGAAAACAATATCAATAAAACCGATTCAAATTTGAAAACCATGATACAATTCAGTGAATTAGACACAACAAAAAGTTGCGAAGGGCTGGTTCCCGCCATTATCCAGGATGACAACACGATGCAGGTCTTGATGCTCGGTTATATGAATGCCGAGGCTTACGAAAAGACCGTAGCGACCGGTAAAGTGACCTTTTACAGCCGGACTCGTCAGTGTCTTTGGACCAAAGGTGAAACCAGCGGCAACTTCCTGACCGTAAAGAGCATTGCCAAAGATTGCGATAGTGATACGCTGTTGATTCGTGCGATTCCGGCCGGCCCGGTATGCCACACCGGCAGCAAGACCTGCTTCAACGGTCGTGAAACCGAAGGATTCATCAAAGAGTTGCAAAGTGTCATTCAGGGACGCCACAAGGAGATGCCTGAAGGCTCTTACACCACCAAACTGTTTACCAAAGGGGTAAACAAAATTGCGCAAAAGGTAGGTGAAGAGGCTGTTGAGACCGTAATCGAAGCTATTGATGGCAACAACGAGCGTCTCGTTTATGAGGCATCGGATTTGATCTACCACTTGTTGGTACTGCTCGAAAATCAGGGCCTTTCAATTGCCGATTTGGAGGAGGAACTTTTCCGCCGCCACAAATAGACGCTGTTTAGACAGAATCTATACTGAACTTCTCTAAAACCAATAAAACGAACTTACGACCATGGACGACAAAAAGATCGGTATCGCTTGTGACCATGCCGGGTATGAGCTCAAGGAGTTGATCGTAGGCTATCTTGGATCTAAAGGATACGATGTTTATGATTTCGGCACATTCAGTCCCGAAAGTGTTGATTACCCAGATTACGCCCACCCACTGGCAGAAGCTATCGAAAAGGGTGAATTGTCACGCGGAATTGCTATGTGCGGCAGTGCCAACGGCATTACCATGACCTTGAACAAACACCAGGGTATTCGGGCAGCTATCTGCTGGGAGCCCGAGATTGCAGCATTGGCTCGCCAACATAATGATGCTAATGTCTGCTCGATGCCAGCCCGTTTTATCGACAACGATACGGCACTGAAAGTGGTGGACATCTTTCTGAATACACCATTTGAAGGGGGACGCCATCAACGTCGCATTGACAAGATTCCTGTTGCCGCTTACTTGGCCTCCAAAGAAAAACAGGCGACACAAGAATCCAAGTCGTAATCAACATACGAACGACTAAAAAACAAGTGATGTGATAATCAATAAAAAACCTTCCGAAATAATTCGGAAGGTTTTTTATTGAATTGTTTTGCCAGCATGGATATGTCATCCAATAGATTTTTCAGTTACACTTTGGCAACAGTCTGTCCTCCTCCAAGATATTAACCAAACACACCTTTGCGCACAGCAAGCCTTTCTACCCCGGACATCTGATTCCATAGTTATTCAGGCCATAACACACATCTGAGCCTATTTACAGGCGTTTCAACCCTCCAGTCATCCAATATTGGAGCGCTCCTCGCAGAACTAAAAAGACCATAAAGGCGAGCCACAATGCGTTGTTTCCCACTACACCTCGCAATGTGAAATAAACCGCAAAAAAGGCGACCATTGAGAGGAAAACCGAATTACGCATCACCCTCGTGGCAGTCGCACCGATCAATGCGCCATCAACCAGGAATGGAGCAAACCCCACCAACGGCACAGCCACGACCCAAAGAATATACTCTGACGCTCCCACCAGAATAGCCGGCGAGGAGGTAAATAGTCCCAAAAGCGGCTCCCAAAACAGGGCATAGATCCCCACATAGAGCAATGCAACTCCGCCACTCCAAGCCAACAATCCTCGCAAAGATCGTTGTACCATCGCCGGATTACGTGCACCGACATACCGTCCGATCAGCGATTCGGCCGCGAAGGCAAATCCATCCATCATATAGGAGAAGAGTGTAAAGAGCTGCATGAGCAGGGCATTAATGGCCAGAATCGTATCGCCCATGCCAGATGAGGCTGAAGTAAAAAAGGTATAGACAATGACAATACATGCCGTCCGCAGGAAGATATCCCGGTTCACCCGGAAGAAGCGCAACATGGGACGCAAATCGAAACTTTCCCGCACGCTTACTTGCCTGATAAAACGGCGATAATAGATCAGCCAAAGCAACGAAGCGGTCAGCAATCCACCATATTGGGCCACCACCGTACTCCATGCCACGCCGGCAATTTCCCAATGTAATCCGTAAACAAACCACACTCCGAAAGCGACATTCAACAGATTGATCACAATCGAGATATACATTGGGAATCGGGAGTTCTGCATTCCGATAAACCATCCTTGAAAGGCAAACAGAGAAAGGGTTGCCGGTGCTGCCCATAGTCGAATGTAGAAATATTCGGCGGCAGCACGCATCGTTTCGGTCGATCCCTCCATCATCCGGAACGCCAGTTTTCCTACTCCCTGTCGGAACAGTAATAGCAACAGAGCGGCCAACAATGCCACACTGACTGAGCGAACAAATACCGAACCCACTTCACGGAAATTGCGTGCACCAAATGCCTGGGCCACCAATCCGCTGGTCCCCATTCTCAGGAAAGCGAAATTCCAATAGATAAAGTTAAATATGGCCACTCCGATAGCCATGGCTCCGATCAATGAATCCTTGCCGAGATGCCCGACCAGTGCCATATCCACCATTCCCAACAGTGGGACAGTGATATTCGAGATGATGTTTGGAATGGCGAGTGCCAGAATTTTTCGATTCATGGGACAAAGGTCAGAAATTCTTCCCGGTTTGCGAAGTTTTATTTACCAGAATTACTAATTTCGTGCAATGAAGCCCCTTTATCCGGAGCAGAACTTTGTCAAGCAGAACTTACCGGGACAATAGAGAGGGCTTACCCAATCAGCCACAGGCAAACAGCCGCAAAAAAGACGCTTGCCATGAAACACTACGAAGAGATACACAACCACGAGCACCACGACAGTGCCTTGAAAGTCAATGAAGGTGTACCACAACCACCCATTGTCAACCCCTATTTTCAACGTCGCAAACGCCACACGCTCACCACGGATGAATATATCAAAGGAATTCGTGAAGGAGATATCACCATTTTGGCACAAGCCATTACATTGGTTGAGAGCCTGCTGCCGGAGCATTACGCACAGGCACAAGAGATCATCGAACGGTGTCTGCCCTATAGCGGAAATTCCATCCGCATCGGTATCACCGGTGTTCCGGGTGCCGGCAAATCGACCTTTATTGAAGCGGTCGGAACCATGGTCACTTCGATCGGCCACAAACTGGCCGTATTGGCCATTGACCCCAGTTCGGAACGGAGCGGTGGTTCGATTCTCGGTGACAAAACCCGTATGGAGCAGCTCGTACACAACCCTTCGGTTTTTATTCGCCCCTCCCCATCGGCAGGTTCGCTGGGTGGTGTGGCCCGCAAGACACGCGAAAGCATCATTTTGTGTGAAGCGGCGGGTTTTGACGTAATTTTTATTGAGACGGTGGGTGTCGGACAGTCGGAGACGGCTGTTCACTCCATGGTCGATCTGTTTTTGCTGATTCAGATTGCCGGAGCCGGAGACGAATTGCAGGGAATCAAACGCGGCATTATGGAGATGGCGGACATGGTAGCCATCAACAAATGCGACAGTGGCAACGAAACCCGTGCAGAATTGGCCAAACGACATTTCCTCAACGCGTTAAACCTGTTCCCGATGCCTGATTCAGGTTGGCGCCCGCGAGTATATACCTGTTCTGCCACACAAGGGAACGGATTAACTGACGTTTGGAATGGAATTGAGGACTTCCTCAAATTCACGAAAAAGAACGGCTACTACCAACGCAACCGTCATCAACAGGCCAAATACTGGATGTATGAGACCATCAATGAGGCGTTGCATGAGAACTTCTATCGCAATCCGGAGGTTGAAGCCCACCTCAAAGAGTGTGAAGAGTTGGTTTTGGCAGATAAGAAGAGCTCTTTTATTGCTGCTCGCGATCTGTTGAACAACTATTTCAACAGTTTGAAAAAGTAGCTGATACTATTTGCTGTAATCTCGATATAGACATCACATATCGGAACACGATGATTCCTCAACACCACAAAAGAAGGCAGACAAATTGTCTGCCTTCTTTTGTTTAATAATATTTATTGATCTGTTGTCTCTTCAATCAACACAATCGTATAATCTGTCCGTAGATACAAATTTGTAATCACAGTTAAAACGCTCTTGATTGTAGGACGGATGTATAAACAACTTTTTAATCCAATAACGTCTGTCCGTTAATATGAACAATCAGGACTGTTCATCGCTGCCGACAAACTTGATTACACACACCGGCACATCCAAGCACTACAAACAGCGATCTTTCATCAAGACCAAACGATCAGAGCAAAACTGTACCACAGGCACCAAATAACGAATCAAGCACGGTTCTTGATCTCATTCACTCTCTCGCCTGCTTCACTGCACAAAGTATCGACATCAGCAGTCAACAGTTTTCCCCCTTCAACAACCACACTACCATCTACGATAACAGTATCGACATCGGACGCTTTGCCGCAATAGACCAAATTGGCAATCAAATCATTCTGTGGGGAGAGATGCGGACGACGCATATCCACCAATATCAAATCGGCCAACGCTCCTGGAGCGATCACCCCCAATTCGCCTTCGCGACCGATCGCTTTGGCACCGTAAACCGTTGCCATTCGCAACGTCTCATACGCCGTCAAGGCGCAAGGATTCAATGTTGAAACTTTTTGCAGCAATGAAGCTGTACGCAGCTCCTCCCACATATCCAAATCATTGTTTGACGAAGGTCCATCCGTACCAATACCTACATTAACTCCAGCCTCCAACATACGGCTTACAGGTGCTATTCCGCTCGCCAATTTCATATTGCTCTGTGGATTGTGAGCAACTGACGCCCCATACTTAGCCATAATCTCCATATCAGCCTCATCGACATATACGCAATGAGCTGCCAACACCGGACGCTCAAACAATCCTACATCCCGCAGATGGGCTACAGGAGTTTTCCCGTATTGTTCACGAATCATCCGTTGCTCATCGAGTGTTTCGCTGACATGAATCTGAATGCCCAAGCCATACTGATCCGCAATTTTCAACGCCTTTTTCAAGGTATCGGGAGGACAGGTATAAGCGGCATGTGGTGCCAACATCACCTGGACACGTCCGGACTTCAATCCATATTTTTCGGCCATACGGATCGCTTCCGGTTCAAAGTTGTCGTAGTTGGCCCCGACAAATGTCGGACACACCACACCTCGAATTCCCATCTCCAAAACAGCTTCAGCCACACGATCCGAATGCCAATACATATCGACAAACGTGGTCGTTCCTCCCAACAACATCTCGGCAATACCCAAACGGGCCCCGAGATAGATATCATCGCCATTGAGTTTTGCCTCGAAGGGCCAGATTTTATCATTGAGCCAAGGCATCAATGGCATATCATCGGCATAACTGCGCATCAGACTCATCGAGACGTGATTATGCAAGTTAATAAAGCCTGGCATCGCCACTTTGTTCTGTCCATCTATTTCATGCAATGACTCTCCACAACGGGCACGAAATGCTTCTGTTGTTGCGGGATCGGCATCGGCAAACACAATCTTTCCATCCGCAATACCGATATTACCGACAAAATATTTACATGGGTCAGATTCCGATGCGGTCATCGGCAGGATGGTACACCCCTTAATCAACAAATTCATATCAAACGAATTTACGGGCCGACAACATTGTCAACACCGAATAAAGATAGCTATTTTTCGAAATTCATGACTCTTGATCTATGCAACTTATCCATAGGTGTCGTTAGCGCATGATCATTTACGTCTCCACAAAAAATGATGCTTACAATCGGAACGATTATCTTCTCCTTTATCTCGGTCCGACTCACACAATTCCGTGCCCAAAAGAAGCCAAGAAGACAACAAAAATATCCAATCGGGAAAGGCTATGACACGCCTGTTTTGTGGTACAAAGCCCAAAGTATTCAGACCTGTCCAGAATTTATCGATCCATTACCTCGCCACGCAGGGTTACGATATAACGGACACCGGGGACATTGGTATATATACTGATTGCTTTATTAAATGTACCGGATTGATGACGGGGATTATAGGTAACCGTAATCTCGCCCTCTTGCCCCGGCATAACCGGTTTCTTAGAAAAAGAGGCTTTTGTACAAGCACACGCCGTTTCAGCACGTACAATCACCAACGGCTTATTACCCTCATTTCGAAATTTATAAACACGAGTCACCGTACCGCCAGATTCAGCGATTTGCCCCAGATTATACTCTTTCTGTATCAATTTCAGCACAGGTTGGGCCTGCACCCCACTCCATGTTGCAAACAACAAACACAATATGGCTAATAGATATCTCATATCAATTTTTGCAAAACTTTCTTATTAGAATAGCGAGAAGTTCTATTTATACTCCTATAGACTCCGAACGCTCAATCGCGATTCTTGGAGATAAAAACAATTGGCGATCTATTAGCAACCTGGCACGACACCAGCATCCCTCCCTATTAACAAAAAAGAGCACCTGAAAACAATACCCGATTGAATCATGCGCTCTCCTTTACTGCTTATTATTTATCGCTATGCTTATTGCATCCGGAAATTATACGTGATCGTTCCCCGTTGCGACAAAGGTGCATTATCATCGACATTGAAACGGGCATTACGCGCGGCACGCAATGCAGCGGCAACCAGTGTACTATTATTGGTGGTCGAACCGGAAGAACGATAGGACGCCGATGTTACTCGGCCGTTGCGATCCACTGTAATCTCAACCACAACACGACCTTCGTCACGTGCTCCATAATCGGGACGAGGCAATGCACCTGCCAACGTACGGCCGGACAAGCTGGCTTGTCCTCCTGTACCCGGAGCGCCGTTGCCTGGTCCTGTACCACCGGTACCCGTGCCTGAACCATCAAAACTACCGTTTGCTGCCCCAGCCAAGTTTCCTTGGTTGCCTGTTCCCTTACCGGTACCATCACTGGCTGCCGTACTGCCCGCAGTACGGCCCGGGAACAATGCACGGCGATTCACCTCACGAGGTTTTTCAGCAGGAGGCTGAGGATTAGGCTTAGGCTGAGGCGTTTTATTTTCCGTTTTCGGTTTTTCAACCTTACGTTTTGCCTCTTGCTTAATGACAGGTGCCTCCTCAAAATCCTGAGTCATCTGCTCCTCCTCGCTCTCCACTTTCGGAGTCTGTTGCTCTTGTTGACGAGCATCGGCAATTTCATCATTAAGAGCCATATCCGCTCCGGGCGCCGCCTCATCCACATTACCAAAATTGATCATCAAACCTCCTTCGGCCGGATCGGGCAGCTCCTGACGAAACTGTACCAACAAAAACAACAGGATCAGCACAACAAAGTAGAGCACCGTGGCTACGCCTCCGATGACTCGACCTTTAGTCTGATTCTCCTCCTGTTGATAAAAATAGATCACGTCTGAAACAATGAAAACCTCGGCCTTATGTTAATTGGGGCTAGTGGCCAGGATCAGTTTGTACTTGTTATTTTTGGCGATATTCATCACCTTCACCACCTCGTCCACCGGAACCGTTTTGTCACAGTGAAGCGAAACGGTGGGGTCCTCAGCACCCTCCATTTTGGCCTGCAAAGCCTGCTCGAGTTGATCAAACGAAACGGGCTCCATCTCCACGTAATAGTTCAGATCTTTGGTGATCGACACCGTCGTATAAGGCTTCTCCTTCAACTGGTTCGTACTTTTCGGCAACATCAGTTTCAACGCATTAGGGTTGATAAGGGTTGTCGAAATCAGCATGAACAGCAGCAACTGGAACATCAGGTCCGTCATGGATGAAGCGCTGGTCGACGGATCGACTCTCGTACCTCTTTTGATAGCCATGATCGTACGATTTTACTGTTCAACGGGCTGGTTAAGAATATCCATGAAAGCGATTGAGTTGGCCTCCATCTGGAAAACCAAACGCTCAATACGTGCTACCAGATAGCTGTATCCGAAATAGGCGGGGATACCGACGATCAGACCACCGACTGTAGTCACCATCGCCACATACATACCGCTGGCCAGGATACTCATATCGACAGTACCGCTTGCGGCCGCCATATTCATAAAGGCTTCGACCATACCGATTACCGTACCCAGGAAACCGATCATCGGTGCACCACCGGCAATCATAGCCAGGAAAGGAAGGCCACGTTCCAGTTTCGACACCTCAAGGTTGGCTACATTTTCGATTGAGGTATTCACATCGCTCAAAGGACGGCCGATACGTTGGATACCCTTTTCGATCATGTGAGAGATCGGGGTATTGGTTGAACGGCAAAGCTGTACGGCAGCTGCGATTTTACCCTCATAAATCAGATCGCGGATGCGGTTCATAAAATTCACATCCATGCGTGAAGCCTGTTTGATAGCCCAGAAGCGTTCACAAAAGATGAAAATTGTGACACCGCCCAATAAAAGCAAGGGCCACATCAACCAACCTCCGGCGAGGAAAAGCTCACCAAGTCCCATGGTCTGTTCCGTAGTTTCGGCTACCGCCTCGGTCGCCTGCAATAACATACTCATATCGTATCAGGTTTTATTATTTTCTTTGATTCAGATCTTTAGGTGAATCTATCGAGTTAATCGTCTTGCTGATATTTCATCCTACATTACGGTCAATAGCAGGTTCAACTAACAACTCACCTCGCAACAGGATCAATTTTCGCGTACAAAAATACGTTTTTTCATATAATAACGGCATCTTTCACACACATTTGTTTACAAATTCGACACCATCGCTCCCGTTGTTCTATCAATCAAGATACACTTCATCCCAAACGGTTATTATCATCCTTAATTAAAAGACAACATGATGGGAATGGTGAATCACCATAAGAACTGACAAACAACGAGATAAGTTTATCTTACATTACATGTGTATACGCATCTTTAGACATAAAAAAAACACGGGCATTAGCCCTATCCCAATTTTGTCCCATAACACTGTGTTGGCTCAAAGGATGTCAGGATTTACTCTATTTCAACAACCTGCACATCAGCATTCTGCTGTTCACTGGAGGTTGTCTTTTTTTTCGCCTCACGTTGCTGCTGACGAGCAGCCTTACGTTCCGCACGTCTGCGTGCCAAAGAGGCGAAACGATCTTTAAACAACTGTACCAAATCCTTGAAACTATTGAAATCCTCACGATAAAAAATTCCGATACCACTCTCTTGCATACCGTGGTTCAGGTTGAATGCCTCGACTGTACGGGTAAAGGCCTGCACCCGCAGATTTCCCGAACGGTCCAGAATCAGACTCAACGTAGCATCACCCGACACACTGTTTTTATTCATACTGGTGCTGACTTTGTTGTTCTGCGTATCGTAATTCACATCGGCTTCAAGAATCAGCTTGTCTTTGATCAATTCACCATACACCGAACCACCCACTTCATCAGACGAGAGCTCTCCTTTGGGTGTATATTTAGGTACCAGACTAAACCGCTCGGAAGACATCAAGCTACTAACCTGATTGGCCAAGAAATCGACACCAGTCGCAGTTGCCAGACTCGTACCGAAACTTTGATACTCGCTGTAAAAACTCTTCGTAGCCAACAACCACAAAAACTGTGTAGCCATCGCCTCCTGCGTATTAATCGACTGCGAAACGAGAGCTTGTGTTTCGGGATCGGCATTGGGAACCTCGACATTGAAATTAATGGTCGGATTGGTCAACTTGTCGGTCAGACGGATTTGACAATCGACCGCTGTACTGGTCCGGAAACGGTTTTGATCGCTGGGAGCCAACAGTCCAGCCAAAGAGGCTTTCAGCTTGTACAGTGCGGTAATATTGAGCTGCGCATCCAGTGGATCACCGGTCCAACGAATATTGCTGCCTGGCTGCAATTGGAATGTACGCGAAACAATATTTTGCAACGTAAACTTGTAACTACCCTCGGTGATATCGTAATCTCCATACATCGTAAAAAGATCGGTCGAGGGGTTCACAGTCAAATTCAGTGTTCCGTTTCCTCTTCCTTTTAAGATGTCGCCCGTCGAGGGATCAACCAGCAACTGCATCTCCAAATCCGGCCGCACGGTAAGCTGCATATTGATATTCATCCGGGAAGGAGCCGTATTGTTCATACGAGCCTTACGTTTCAACAGAATCTGTTTACGTCGGCTTAACCGATTAATACTATCTGCTCGCTTCTCTTCGGCCGGATTCTCAAAAACGATAAAATCAGCTGCCGAAATATTCGAAGCCCCATTCAGAGGCAGATAAAATTGCGAACTGCCAGCTGTCGCAGCCACAATATTCATATCGACCCCATTTTTATTTCCAATGATATCAGCTCGTCCCGAGGCATACACTTTACCATAAAAGAGGTCGTTGTCTTTTTCGGTCGTATTGAGCACCAACATCCGTTCAGGAGAGACCTCCACGTTATAAGCCAAATTACGCAGATTCGAAAAGTCAAAGGACATTTTAAAAGCTCCCGTATGCCCCTCATCATCCCGAACTGTGCTGTTGCGCATGGTCATCACATTGCGGCGAACATCGATCACCGTCGAATCCAAAGTGTAGGGAACACTGGTATAATCAACCGTTGTACGGAACGAGGGTACATAAATTTGTCCGTCGAGTTGCATTTTACCGGTCGGATTCGAAAGGTTCAATTCCGCATACGCCTTACCACGGCTATCCCGAATAGTTCCTTTGAGTACCGGATCCAACAAGGAGAGATCGATATTATCCAATTGCACAGAGGCTCGATAATAGTGTTCAGAGGGTTGATAATATCCTCTGACAATTTGCTTTTGGGTTTTCCGATTGACCAATTCAAACAATGCCCGCTGTACATTGAAATCCCACTTACTTTGGAAGACAACGCTGCTTACCAGAATATCATTGACTTTCAAACTGTCAAATGCGATATTGGCATACAGAACACCACGCCCCATTGCCGCAGCCATCGCTGCAGAACCGTTGGTAAAGCCACTGATGCGGTATCCGCGCCGATCTGTGATTTGTGAGAAGGGAGTCAGGTCAAAATTATGGAGTTGCATCTTCAACGTATCTGCCAGGTTATGCGAGATCACTCCATCGATCATCAAGCGCTGTTGTCCACTGACCATCCGGAATCCATCGATCGCTACAAATGCCGAATCGCAAAGGATTTCACGCGCACCGAGCCCCCACATCTGACCGTTAGAGGTAAAGGTAGAAGGTGAAAAACGGATTCTCAATTGGGGACGTCCCGAAACCGAATCGGTCTGTACGGTTGAAACAGTGCTCAATAGGGCATACGCACCGTTTTCCCGGTTATGGAAGCGAGTTGCCAACCGGATATTATTCTCTTTGACCCCACCCTGCACAGAGAAATCCGGCATATAAAATCCACCTGCAAACAGATCGTCTGCATGTAAATACACCAGAATCGAATCTCCTTGATTGCGGCTGTTGAGATTCAGATTGGAGATAAAGAAATCCCCCCGTTCAATATAATCGGATGCGCAATTCAGCGTAAAAATATCGCTTTGCGGATTGAACAGGAAAGACAACTGTGTATTTTCGGCCAATTCGAGCCCCGGCAAGAAGATTCCCGCCACATTATTGGCCTCTTTGACATCGACCCGGAGCAGATAGTAACTATCGACCGAAGCCACTGGAGAGGCTTCTGCTCTTTGTTTAGCACGTCGTCGCGGAGTGTCTTTCAATGAAGGCAGATAGTTCACCAGGGAATTGGTAAAATAGGAAAACAGATTTTTGTAACCGAGTTTCCCTTTAAATTCGATATCGGCAAACGAAGAGTACATATGCAGCTGTTTGCTGTCTGCATTGTTTTGCGCCACAAAACGGATATCACCGGTCCGCACCGTATCCAGTTGGTTCACATACACCATATGGCTGACCGTCGCCTCTCCATTCATATTATCCAGCGACAAACCTGAACCCAGCGCAGCCAAACTCCCCCGCACGACAGAAATAGAGTCCCTTTTATTGAAGTTCAACTTATGCAAATCAGCATGATAAAGCTGCAAAGCAAAATTGTAGGCTGGCACCGTATCATTAAATGCCAACTGTCCATCAAAATCGAATTTCAGATTCTCATCCTGTGAACTGATCGAACCTAAAAAACTGAGGTTATCAAATTCCCCGTTCAACGCGATGTCATGGTAATCGTAACCATTGAAATAGAGCCCCGGCACTTTCGCATCCGTCTTCAGACGCAGCGCTCCTTTGGTATAAGAACCCGTAAAATTGGCGGACATTTTGGTCAGGTGCCCCAATTTAGAGACCTGCAACAGTTCGCCAAGATCCAAACTCGTTGTACTGACATTTCCACTAAATCCAGCAGTGCGAGGGCGCAGCGACTTAAAGTTTAGACGTAAATTCATCTCGCCCTGATTGCTGCCCAAAGTCCCCGAAGCTTTGAAATCACGAAACAGACCATCGAACTGTCCTCCGAACGTAATGTACCCCATTCTGCGCAACAGCTCAACCAGTTTGGGTTTTAACTGGCGCCCCGTGATATCTTGCAAGAAATAGGAGATGTCCTGCTGTGTGGTATGCAGACCTGCCACATCAAAAGTAAACCGGGTATTGGGAATGTCCGGAATACCGGTCATACTGAAACGTACGCTGAGGCGAGTATCCCGACTTTCGACACGTGTCAAATTTCCAGACATGGCTGCCACTGGCCCCTCAACGGTACCATATACATGTTCAAACGTAGTCTGCCACTTTCGCAACGTCGGCGCAAAAAAGGCGATTGTCTGAAAACTGACCCGTGAATCGACAATCTTGGAAGAGATCTTGACCCGCTCAAGAAAATCTTTATATCCTTTCCAGGTTCCGGTACTAAACGACAGATGATCCATTTGCACGTTCGACTCCGGTGTTTGCAAATGCAGCCGATCAAAATACATACCGACACCGGATATTCTGAAATTTCGCGTTGACAAACGCTCGATGATCAACCCGCTCTTTTCGCGGAGGGAGAGGTTGTCAATGGCCAGATTGACGCTATCATTAACGACCGACACACCACGTACGGTCAAATTAAAATGGCGCACATCCAGATCAGTAAAATTGACACCATAGTCCCTCTCTTTTCGCTCCAATTTGCGATGCTTGAAGGCCATATCGGAAATAGACACCCCCGTAGCGGTTAGTCGGAACGGTTTGCGTTCCTTTTTTCGTTTCCGTTTAAGTTTGGATAAGATCTGTTTGAGGTTAGTGTAGCCTGTACTGTCCTGCATCAAATAAAAAACAGGCTGTTCGATTTGGACCCGGCCCAAAGCGATTTTACCATTCCATACATTGAGACTCTGCAGCGGAACCACGACATTTCGGGCATAAAACATCGTATCCTGGTGGTAATCCTCAATATAGAGACCATCGATCGAGACCCGGTTGAACAGTTGCAAGCGCAGCCGATCAATCGACACTTCGGTTTCGAGTTTGTTACTGAGCCAACCGGTCAACCACTTCGTTGCACCATCCTGAACCGACGGCAAGCTCAACAACAAAGAGACACCTATGGGCAGAATGATCAGCGCGAAGATGATCGCCGATATGCAGGATAGCAATATTTTTATAACTTTGCCCATGTACTCCCGATCCCGCCCGAGCGTACGAACGGATGTACAAGTTTACTAAAATTTAGCCAATAAATAAATTTCCCGCATGGATATTACGATCCTGGGTATCGAATCGTCGTGCGACGACACGTCGGCGGCTGTCATTCGCAACACCACGTTACTTTCAAACGTGATCGCCTCACAGGAGGTACACCGCAAATATGGGGGTGTAATTCCTGAGTTGGCTTCGCGTGCTCACCAACAAAATATTATTCCCGTAGTGGATACGGCACTCAAAGAGGCTGGGGTTTCAGCCTCCGAAATCGACGGGATTGCCTTCACTCGCGGTCCGGGACTGCTGGGCTCGCTGCTGGTCGGCGTCTCTTTTGCCAAGGGACTTGCACTCTCTCACGACATTCCGATGATGGAGGTGAATCACCTGCAAGGGCATATCTTTTCACATTTTATCGATATGCCTGATCGAGAAATTCCCCATCCGGAATTTCCATTTCTTTGTCTGCTTGTCTCGGGAGGACACTCACAAATTGTACTGGTCAAAGACTACGCTGAGATGGAGATCATTGGAACCACCATCGATGATGCAGCCGGTGAAGCCTTCGACAAGTGTGCAAAAGTGATGGGACTTCCTTACCCAGGAGGTCCTGTGATCGACAAATTGGCACAACAGGGAGATCCGCAGAAATTTCGGTTTGCCAAACCCTCTGTGGATGGTTTCGATTACAGTTTCAGTGGATTGAAGACCTCTTTCCTCTATTTCTTGCGCGATCAAGTACACGAAAACCCGGATTTTATCGAGCAAAACAAAGCTGATCTCTGTGCCTCACTCCAAAGCACCATCATCGACATTCTGCTCAACAAACTCGTCAAAGCAGCCAAGCAGTACGATATCGATCAGATTGCGATTGCTGGTGGAGTATCCGCCAATTCAGGCCTGCGCAATGCCATTTTAAAGGAGGGTCGTAAGCGCAAATGGAAAACTTATATCCCTGAGTTCAAATTTACTACCGACAATGCGGCAATGATTGCCATCACCGGATATTACAAATACCAACGTGGAGAATTTGCTCCGATGGATATTGCTCCAGTATCCCGGATCGATGACTTTTTGGAACACAAATAGAATTTTCTGCGACAATCAATCCTCTGCCACATCGTCATTCTACACACATAGAGATACGAACAATACAAAGCCGAATGTATACAATTACATTCGGCTTTGTATTGATACAGACCAAATTATTAAATTACTTTTCGCTTGTCAAACTGCAACAAAGGAGATTCCTCATACCCTTTAAACGAAATTTTCTTTAATACTGTCAATAGAGAATGAACCGTTAAGTTCTTGTATCTCCATTTTGTTGTCAAGCAGATCAAAAAAGAAATCAGCTATACGTTCCGGAGTCAACACAGCCTTCTGCCCCGAAACATCTGGTCCTAAATCATAAGTTTGCAATAATTGACTGCCCAAACTTGCTCCAGAAATAAGAAAATGATTTTGTAATTTATCCCAATCAAGCATGTCAGCCGCTAAAACTTTACCTACAACACTGTAACTCCGAACTGACATTTGCCTGTCCTCAGCAGCCAACGTACTTCTCACCTCATCGCTTGAAAGGTCCATACGTATACGTCCTGAATGGGACATCTGCGGCATCTTACGATATAATGCTCCTAAATCAGCCAGACTCAGATTATATAATTCTGTACTCGGATCTGTATGGATAGGTTCAAAGGAGAAAGCACTTGGTAAGAGTAAACTCACCGTCCCCTGGAGTGTTACCATCGGACTATTGAACGTCCCAACAATTGAGGTTTTGATCTCAAGAGATTGAGTGGCAAACACTCCACCAATCACTACGCAGTTATCAAGTGTAATCTCATCCGCAAAAATACTACCAGCGACAAAGGTATTACAAAGACGAACTGAACGGGCATTAACATCTGCCATTAACTGCAACCTACATTTGCGAGCGTGCGATACAACCGACTCAACAGCTCCCACACTTTTTCGAAAAATCACTCGACCTTGAGCATCACTATCAACATGTATTTCTAATTGAGCAAATGCTGCACCTCGGACATCGATATCTCCATTACGTACTTCAATTTTATGTGCATACACAGCTCCCTCTACAACCGTATCTTTCTGGAAAATCACATCACGATCCATCTCTGAAAGATTCTTTGGCAATATGGCTCCACGAACCATATTATTATCCAGTACGATCGTATCATTTGCAAACTGTATCTCTTTCAATTCATTCATAACGCACCCGTTTTAATTGTTTTAATTCTGTTATTGGCTTTCAGCGCCCTAATTGTAGCAGCAATACGCGGAGATACTCCACTTTTCCCCAGTTCTTCATCGAAATAGGTCTGAATGCATTCGGCTGCATCGGCATCCATCAAATCCCACTGCAAAGCTTTATCTTGAAATTGTTGTTGTAATGCCACATTTATCCCTTCACTACGAGTCAACAATCCATTCTGTGTTCCATATATTTGTCTGTCAATCCCTTGAGATGACACTGTCGACTCCACATAAGCGACAGGGAGATAATGCAATCCCACATGTTCTGACAAACGCAAAATTTCATGTATGGAATTTTGGAGCATATAGGTCCCCTCCAGATAACGATTGGCCTCTAAGATCAGATTCTGTGCCCGGCGTTTGATCGCAGAACATTTCAGAATCGAATCCACATGAAAGGTTTCATCAGCTGCAATGGATGCTGTGCCCAATAAATTACTATCCAAAGGACGTCCCAACGCCTCTGTACTCTGTGCAACAAAATTGAAAACAGGTTTACACAAAGCATGGATACGATTTGACATCTCTTTATCCAAATCGGCAAATAAAGTCGAATATCGTTTCGTAATACGAGCGTAGTCATCACCCATCTGCGTTTTACGATGCAGACATGATTTTCCCTGTTCGACCAACTCCATCAATACGGCTTCGGCTTTAGATGTAAGCTCTCGAATTTGTTGAGAAAGATCGGTCCGAATGTAAGAAAAGAAGCCATTTAGAATGGAATTGCCTATTTTGCGTGAAGACTGACGTTTGGCCGCCACTTCAGCAGCCTCGGCAGCGACCACAGCACCTGTTAAGCGATTGACTGAGGCGCGGCAATCATGCACTTTCCCGTCAAACCGATTCGTATCGACATGAATTGAAATATCCACTGGTTCCGAATAAGGGACATTTACCGAACGGGATTGGCCATTGACCGTAACTGTCGTACTAGCCGTTCCATGAATAACCGCATGATAATGTCTTGTATAGCTCATACCCGGCCGTTTTTAAAATGTTGTAACGTACTTTTTTGGAAAAGTTCCAAAGCAAGTTTTTTGATTCGATCTGGAGCATCCCATTTTGCCAGAATGGTAACATATTCTGCCTCTAAGGATTTACGATCAGTCTCTTGCGGCATCGACCATGCCTTTTCATTGACCGCATGTAACGCATCATCCCGCACCGCTACAGAAATAGCCTGATCGATTTTAGCGTTACCTGATTGTGGCATTTGAACATGAACAGTCTCTGCACTCAAATCAGATGACGATACAGAAACAATCACCGGTAAATATATCGTTTCAGTCTTATCTATTTTGAGGTTTCGCATAACATCTTCCGTTATGCGATTCTGCATAGACACACCCCTAACGTATTGATAGATTTGATTGATTGCTCGGCTGCTATCAAATTTGGTTTTGGAAACCATCAGTTGCTGGTTGAGTTCAAGGCTTTCTGTCTGATGGATCGGAGCCTCCGCAAGCACGCCTCGTATTCGACTATCATTCAGCTGCATATCACGATTTACCAAATTTACAACCGGTCTATCCAGCTCATAAATTTGAGACTGTAGCGAAGCATTCAATGCCCCAAACAGTTTACCATATCGTTGCGATATCATATGGTAATCTCGCTCCATACGCTTTTTGAGATTCTGCAATGCAGCCGCCTGCTGTCCCATTTCGATCAATTTTGATTCGACCGTACTGGTTAGTTGGGCGATCTTCTGCGATATCTGAGAGTGCATCAACGAATAGAAACCATAATTAACATTCTTGCATACGTGATCAGCAGCTTCCTGTTCTGCTACAATTACCGCAGATTGCATCGTCACTACTGCCGCAGACGTTGCATCGACATGTTTGGAGACTGTACTGATCTCGTGAGCCATCGGATCAGTATCGACTGTAAAACTAAAATTTGCCATTGTTGTGATTTTACGTTTTACATTATTCATTCTCTTTTAATGGATACCCACAGGATGGGCAAGTTTCTGCATCGACCGAAACCTCTTCGCCACACTCGGGACATACAAGTTTATCCTCTTCATCTTCCGCTGCATCCGTTTCGTCGTCTTCGTCATCGTTTGCAACTTCGTCATCGTCGTCCTCGTTTGTGTTCTCGTCGTCTTCATCGTCGTCGAACTCACAACCACAATGTGGACATCGGGTATCTTCTTCTGACAGCTCTTCTCCGCATTCCGGACAGGTATATGTCGTCTCCGTTCCTTCATCAAATTCGCATCCACAATAAGGACATTTATCTACATCCTTAGAAACAGGCTTGTTACAATCGGGGCAGAAACATCCTTCTTCATCATCTGCCTCGTTATCACTCTCTGGCAGATTGGCTTGCTTCCTTGGTTTACTTTCCAACTCATCCAATTCGTTTATCGCCTTCTTGGCCAAAGTCGATAGATTAAGGGAAATGTGTTCGAATGCCAAATCTTCCACATTGGGGACAGGCGGCAAATCCGACTCTTTCGCTAACAACGGGCTAACTTCCGCCAACGGTTTGCGGCGTTCATCAAGCTCTCCCACTTCGTTGGCTGCAACCGCAATATCTTTCGCTCTACGATCCCGTAATGACGCATCGTAATATTCAATATGGCCAAACTTAGCAGCCTTCGCATCTATATCATCATGCAAACGTTCCATGTAATCTGCAAAATCCTTTTGCGTATCCATAAACTGCTTCGATTGCATTTGATAAGCGACCATTACATCCGCCGAATTATCTTCCGTTTCGGTCACAGTTGATTCCAAAGAGCCTTGCATTTTCATACTCTCCTCGGTCTTCTTAAAAGCCGCCAAAGTATTATATGCCGCCGTATAAGACGACAAATTCGCCCGCATCAGGTTGATCAAATCTGAAGCCTCAGCTCGATTGCGACCATAAAAATCTTCCGTGTCTCGATGCCACTGATTTAAATAGTCTATCTTCATATCTTTGATATGGTTGTATATTGCCAACCGATCTTTGCGCGTCTCCATCAAAAGATTAGAAACAATAGGAGCAATGATCTCTTCTTGAATCTGGCTAATGCCAAACGGTGCGGTTGTTTTACTTCCATTTTCGGCCACCCATGACATCGACAACAAATCAAATTTCACCCTCGAACTCTCTCGTAAATTAAACGGGCGATAATCTGCTTCGACATCATTATAATTAAAGCTTTCATTGCGAATTCTATCGATCTCTTCAGCCTCAAGAACCGGTGAATAAAAATTATATGGCGCTTTCAGTACATTAAAGAGCATTCTGTTCGAATAGCTGATCAACGTATTGGCCGAAGTCATTTTCATCGCGGAAGTAACCTGTACCGAATCCGCCATATCTACTATCAAACGACGCAACATTGCATCCACCTGTTCCGATTTGTCAGACATGGTGCGCCTCATCTCATTCAGAGCATTAAAACGTTCAATATCCTTATCGTAAGCAGATGTATCAAAGACCTTGAATACCGGCATTCCGTCCGTCACAGTAGTTGCATGTTGCTCCAAAAAATCTGAATAAGGAGTCCCTGGATAGATTACAGGCAATTCGACAGTCGTTTCGTCCACCTCGCCCAAACCATAAGCTATGGTACGCAATGTACGATCGAGTTTCCCGAAATAGTTATGGAAGGTTACTTTTTGAATAGATCGAGAATACTGCCCTGTTTCGATCTGTTCCGGTTCGTTCGAGGCTTCAATGATTGGGGCCGATTTAGTCAAATCCTGAAGATTCTGGATCGATTCGTTGATTAGTTTGCTTTTACGCAGAATCTGCAACGTAAATCGTTCTTTCGATGTACTACCGGTATGATCCACAATAAAACTTTTGTCATTAAAAGCTACACTGCTGGCAACAGGAACATAGGCAACTCCTATTTTATCGACGCGGTAATCACGGAAAATATTTTGATGTTTTTTCTGTAAATTATCTCGTTCTTGTTTTTTGGAATCGGCCAATTGGTCATACGTTTTAGCCTTGCCACTATGTATGAAGTAATAGAACAGAGGTATAATTAAGAAGCTAAACCACAAAAACAGTTGTGCTTTGCGAGCATGTTCATCTCGTTCGTTCTCACAATCCTGAATTTTGGCATCGAGTTGCGCTATCGCAGCCTCGATAGTCTCCTCCTCAGCCACAATCTTTTCAGCTGCTGTTTTGTAATAATTAAACAGCACCTTGGCTTGATCTTGATACAGGTTGGAAGAGTCGTTAAAAATTTTTCCTTCCATAGAATTTTAAGTTAGCAGGGTTGGGTTTACGTTAGGTTTATTTATAATATTGATTGCGCCGAACACGTATGATTTCGAGACATTCTGCAACAGCTTTGCGAAACGCTTCAATATCGATTGTCGGCTCTTTCAACGAATTGGTCATTTTACATAAGCGAGTCATCAATTCGGTTTCAAGCTGTCGAGCAGTCGGGCGGAGCGATACTGTAAGATAACTCACCTCTTCACGTAGTTTCTCGACAGAAGCTTTCGCCTCCGCTTTAATTTGAGACTCTCCGGCCGCAAGATCCATCAGTGTAAGTTGGTCTGTAAGCATAACCAAACCACTACGTTCATCCTCAATCCGGTCCAAAACACGCGCCGCATTATCTGCTGCAATCTTTGATCCTATCAACAGCAATCCCGCTCCGAAGACGCACAACAATTGCAGCCATATACAGAGTTCAAACGATAAATTCCATACGATTGAGCTAATAATCAATATAATGGAACACAATGACAGTAGTGCAATGGCAAACCATCGAAGCCCCATACCCGCATAGCCTGAACGCATTTCTGCGGTGGTGCCAAAATCAAACAAGCGTGCATATAGAATGGCGAATACAATCATAGCGGCCGACAAATTCAGCACGAACAGGTTCGTAGGTTGAAGCTCCTGCAAAAACAGAAAAAAACCTGCAATGATGAGACATTCACCGAATATCAGCATCAGATAGAGTAAATAACGATTCATAGGGCTCGTGTTATTGAATTTTAAAACCGCAACGGGAACAGAAGGTCATTCCATTCGCTGAAGCTCCACATCGCGGACACTTTTGTTCCGATAACGGACGGCCGCAGTGCGGACAAAAAGCTGTCCCAGGCGTCACGGCTGTATGGCAATTGGGACATTGGGCTGCGACATTCTCATCCAACCGTGTTCCGCAAACGGTACACACCTTGGCATCAAGATCATTGTCCGCACCACATTTTGGACAAGGAGTATAAGGATCACCGCAATACGGACAGAACTTCACATTTGACGGATATTTGCGATTGCAGTTCGAACAGAAGACCTCCTTGATGTCGGACTCAGCAGATGTCGTAGTATTTGGTTTGGTTGTGGGACTTTCGGGCTCGCACCCTGGCAGATTTTGGGGTTGTGCCAATGTACCCATACCAAAACCACCTCCCATGCCTCCCATCATCGATGTAGCCATTACTGCTCCGATTAAGCCTCCATTACCACTCGACATCCCGTCAATCGCCTGTTGTGCTGTGGCAAAGACCTGTTTCTGCTGCCATGTATAGCCCTGCAAACGCTGAGATGTCTGCTCCTTAATGGATTCATAAATCTGACTGCCAATCGGATCATTTTCATCAATACCAATTTTAGTCACATCAAAACCTAACATCCGACAGCCATATTCATTCCAAAAGGCGGACAACTCCTGCTGAAGCGCTTGAGAAATATCATCCAAATGGGCTGAAATACGATTGATTCCAATACGGTTAGTAGTAATAATTTTTGTAATAAGGCTTTTGGTACGTGTGGATAATTGTCCTTGTGCCTGATCTGTAAAATCATGAACAGTGACTATTCCAGACGGGTATCCCCAAGCCAATTTATGAGTCAGCCGTTCAGCATCCACAACACTAATACCATAACGTCCCTCCGCAATAATGGGAATGCTTACTTTAAAATCGGGATCATAAATGGAAAATGCATCAACATTCCATTCCACATTCATGCGGTGGACCTTTTGTACGAACCAAACCTGAACCGTATAGGGATTGCCACCTTGATTGAGCATTCCATAAAATGCTTTGAGCACCGGGACATTTGGGGAATCCAATTCATGCGTACCAGGCCCAAATTTTTGCATTGACTCACCGTTTACGACTACAACCGCCTCTTGAGCATCCGTCACCTGGAGTTTGGTATATTTGCCAAGATTTGCCTTCGGATGGCGATACGCAAGAATATTCATATCGCCGTTCCATTTGATGTAATCGAAAATATTTAATCCCATGACCAACTATTTTTTCGGTTCAACAATGATTTTTTGTCCTATATCGATTCGATCCGACGCGATATCCGGATTTAAGGCACGCAAGCGTGACAGCGACATTCCATAATGTTCAGCAATCACTGAAAGCGTTTCTCCTGATTTGACAACATGAAATTGTTGCGACTCTGACGATTTAGATCGATCATCATTGGGAGTAGACGATGTTTTTACATCCGAAACTGGCATTTTTAGCGAGGTGATTTTAGGACCTTTACGCGCAGCAGCTGGCATTTTGCAAGGTACTTTACTATCTGCTTCGGAGGTCGTGATAATTACAGGCATGCCAACATAAACCACTTTTACCAATTCTAGCAAATTATCATTGTTCAAACGGATACACCCCTCTGTTGCCCGTGTTCCAATCGATGACGGATCATGTGTTCCGTGAATACCTATACCGGTATGTCCTGGCGTTTTCAAGCGAATAAAATGTGAGCCATATGCCCCTTTAATTTCTCCCTTTCCGTCACCAAAATCATGAGACCACGTATGTGCATCTTGAATCTGTTGTATAGAGAACACCCCTTCAGGAGTTTTCATATCACCTGGTTTTTCCTTATTCCCCAAAGTTTTACCACAAGCCATAGGATAAGCTGCCAATAATTGGCTGCGAAAATCATACAAAGCCAAAGTCATCGACTCCTTAGAGATAACAATAAATGCTGCATTTGCAGGCTTAACTTCTGCAGGAACCTCAACTTCGGCTTCCGCATTTTGAGGGTCCGTTTCTTGCCCTTCAGCATTACCTTTTGATTCGTTAGAGGAACAACTTATCCCACACACAACCGTGGAAACGATAAGCATACGTAAAAAAAACTTCATATCCATTGTAATTAATCGTCGTAAGAATTTGTCTGAATAGCTTAGTATCCTTCTATGATCGAAAATTTGTATCCATCATAATGTATTCTCGGATTGTTTACTGCCGGTTTCGTTAAATAGTCCTTCCATATTTCTTGGGTATCATAGAAACTGAACAACACGTTTTCACTTGCCCCATCAGGATACGTAAACAATAATAAAATTGCGGTCATGCCATCGGAATAGCTCAATTCGGACAACAATCCACGATAATGGGCTGACTTATGAAACGCCAAATGATTGGCCACTGCACGACGATACTTTGCCATTTTCAGGTTTGAACGCTGCATCGAAGTTGTTCTGTCGATCAATTGAGCATATAGAGAGGCTGGCATCACGAAATCTGCCGCCACATAGCCCTCTTTCCCATCATTTTGTTTCCGCACACGCACCCATTCACCATACACGTCCTGTACTTGCAGAGATACTCCATCAGACAACAGATCCAGTTTATTATAATCCACTCCTTTTACAGCAGACGAACGCAACCAAGTGTTATCGGCAAATGTACAGACAAGATCGCCCAATGCGATTAGGTTAGGATTAGATGAGTGCACAGGTTCTACCTCGGATGCTTCAGTCGTTGGTGATTCGCTTTGCGATACTGGCACATTCTGAGGTTGATTATCACTAGAAGATAACATTGAGATATAGGCAATAACCGCCATAAGCAGGAATCCCACCAAAACATACAGCCATATTTTACCATTACGGTAAGGGGTTGTCGGCAATGAATTTTTAAAGACTGAAGGTGTTGATGCCGAATGCATCCGATGAGGAAAGTCAGGAGGTGAGAGAGGACTGTAAGATTGAGATATTTCTTCAGCCGGTTTCGCAACAGATTGTGACACTGTCACAGTCGATTTTGGAGATGCTTGATCACCCCTGGAGGCATTCTGCACACTATTTATCCCCGAACTTGCTACATCACTTACCGCTGATTCACTTTTCACATCAGCAGTCTCCTTCGAAGCTGTAGTATTAGACTGGTTAAAAGAGGGTTGGTGCGTTGTCGCAGATGAGATCGAGGATTTCAAATCAATTTGATGTCCACATTTAGGACATGCACAAGCTCGGTCCGAGATTCTTGCACCGCAATACGGACAAAAGATCAGAGCCATAACATTGCATTTAAGTTAGGTAGGATAATATCAATAAATACGGCATCACTACGCCGAATAGGTATCTCTATAAAAACATTCCTCTCATCTCTTGCAAACATACCATCACAACAGTTTTACATGCTATCGTAGATGCCAATCCATGTAAGAGATATAATGGGGATAACTTTGCTATCCTTCTATTGTAAATTCCTCATTCACTCATTACAAAAATAGTATTTTTTAAATCCTATCCAAATAAAATATTCTTAACATACAAACACATATATTAAGAACATTTTTATTTTCTAACAAACTTACCTAATACCTACCATTAATTTTAGTTATTACCACAATTTTTACATAACATTAAAATCTCCCATACACGTATTACGCACCACCATGGATTCGTATCACACACAAATAACATAGCCTTATCGGTAGACAATAAAAAAAGGTTTGCCTAATAACATTAGACAAACCCTAGATAACACTATAAAACTAAATATAATTTTCAGAAGCTACTTCCGAATCTCAACCTGTTCGTATCCCTCTACAATATCGCCCACTTTAATATCATTATAGTTTTCGATGTTCAGACCGCACTCCATATTCGTAGTGACCTCTTTAACATCATCTTTGAATCGTTTGAGCGATCCCAACTTGCCGGTATAGACTACGATACCGTCTCGGATCACGCGCACCAGGGTATTACGGGTAATTTTACCTTCACGCACAATACAACCTGCAACGGTTCCGACTTTCGAGATTTTGAAAGTTTCGAGTACCTCGACTGAGCAGACAATCTCCTCTTTCATTTCCGGTGCCAACATACCTTCGATTGCATCTTTGATATCGTTGATTGCATCGTAAATAATCGAGTAGAGTCGAATCTCGATCTCCTCTTTTTCGGCCAAACGACGTGCCGAAGCAGACGGACGAACCTGGAAACCGACAATCACCGCATTCGAAGCAGCAGCCAAAAGCACATCCGACTCCGAAATAGGACCGACAGCCTTGTGAATGACATTTACCTGAACCTCCTCTTTGCTGAGTTTGATCAAAGCATCGGCCAAAGCCTCGATTGAACCGTCCACATCGCCTTTAATAATGATATTCAACTCTTTGAAGTTTCCGATAGCGATACGACGACCAATCTCATCCAATGTAATATGTTTCTGAGTCCGCAGACCCTGCATACGCTGCAATTGTTCTCGTTTGTTGGCGATATCACGAGCTGAACGTTCATCGGCCATCACATTGAATGTATCACCAGCTTGCGGTGCACCGTTCAATCCCAATACCAAAACCGGTGTCGAGGGGGGCGCCTCCGTAATTCGGGTTCCACGTTCATTGAACATAGCCTTTACACGACCGGAATAGACACCCGAAAGCATGATGTCACCCACATGCAAGGTTCCATTCTGAACCAAAACCGTGGCAACGTATCCACGACCTTTATCGAGGGTAGACTCAATGACAACGCCTTGAGCTTCACGATTCGGATTTGCTTTCAGATCGAGCATTTCGGCCTCCAGCAACACCTTCTCGAGCAATTTGTCTAGATTAATACCCTGTTTGGCAGAGATCTCCTGGCACTGATATTTACCTCCCCAATCTTCCACCAAATAGTTCATGGCAGCCAACTCCTCTTTGATTCGATCCGGATTGGCAGCTGGTTTATCTATTTTATTGATTGCAAATACAATAGGAACCTGTGCAGCAGAAGCGTGGTTAATAGCCTCAACTGTTTGCGGCATCACATTGTCATCTGCAGCGACGATAATAATCGCCACATCTGTTACCTGTGCACCACGCGCACGCATTGCGGTAAATGCTTCGTGTCCCGGGGTATCGAGGAAGGTGATACGACGACCATCCAAATTCACACTATATGCACCAATGTGCTGAGTAATACCACCGGCCTCACCGGCAATCACATTGGTTTTCCGGATATTATCCAGCAACGAAGTTTTACCGTGGTCAACGTGTCCCATGACCGTAACAATCGGGGGACGTGGTACCAAATCTTCAGGTTTATCCTCTTCGGTATTAATTGCCTCTTGAGTATCTACCGTTACAAATTCGATCTGGAAACCGAATTCCTCGGCCACAACCACCAACGCCTCTGCATCAAGACGCTGATTGATCGACACCATTAAACCCAGGTTCATGCATGCCGTGATCACATCGGTCACACTCACATCCATCATGGTGGCCAATTCGCTAACCGTTACGAATTCGGTCACTTTCAAGATGCTCTTTTCGCGTTCTTCACGAGCCTGCTCCTCCTGCATACGAGCGGAAACAGCTTCTCGTTTATCACGACGATGCTTGGCTGTTTTGAATTTGGGACCTTTGGAGGTCAAACGAGCCAAAGTATCCTTAATCTGCTTTTGTACCTCTTCGTCGCTTACCTCAACATGTACAGGAGCAGGTTTCGGATTTCCCTTTTGTCCCTTCTTGCGATTGTTGTTGTTATTATTGTTGTTATTGCTATCACGTGCAGGACGACCAGACGCACCACCAGAGGCAGGACGGCCTTCAGAGCGAGATCCTCCCTGAACCTGTTTCTGGTTGTTCAGATCCACTTTATCCTTGGTAATACGTTTACGTTTCTCACGACGTCCGAATTCACTCTTCTTTTCAAGCAGGTTGACGTCGATCTTACCCAACACTTTCGGACCCGAAAGTTTATTCTCCTCTGAATTTGGACGGAACAGATTACTCTGATCTGCAGCCAAACGCTCATCATAAGTCTGTGTCTGAGCCGCAATATCTGCAATACGTGTTGTAACTACAGGCGTTGAAGCAGCCTTATTCCCCGTTGCAGGAGCAGCATTTCCCGCTCCAGCCGGTTTGCCCATCGGCTTGGTTGCCGGTTTTACAGCTGGTTTTGCAGCAGCAACCTCTGCTTTGGGAGCAGCAAGTTTAACTGGTTCATTCTTAACTTTGGGTTCCTCTTTTTTGGCTTCACTTTTTGCAGGCTCTGCCTTCACCGGTTCACTTTTCGCTGCAGGCTGAGATTCAGCAACCACTTTTTTCTCCACAACCGGTGTTGCAGAGGAAGCTGTTGACGCCACGTCAACAGCAGGTGCACTCTTCTCCGAAGGAAGCTCAGGTTTCTTCACTTCAGCAGGTGCTGCTGCAGGCTTTTTCCCCGAAAGATCAATCTTACCCAAAATTTTGGGAGCATTAATGGTCAGGACCTCATCTTTTACGCTGATTACGCCACTTTTGATGATCACCTCTTTCTTGAAGTCGGTATCATCCTCTGCCGCGGGACCCTCCTTGCGGTTGCCGAGCGAAACCGCCTCGAGCTTCTGGTTGATCTTCTCTCGGATATTGACACTCTCCGTCCTGCTTCCACCAAACTCCTTCTCAAGCACTTCATACACATGCGGCTCGATCAAAGTACTGGGGGCATTCTCTACCTTGATCCCCTTTTTCTCGAGAAATTCGACAATCGTGGTCTGTCCTACTTTCAACTCTCTTGCAACCTGATGGAGTCTCAGTTTTCGTACATTCGGCATACTCTATCTTTTATCGTTTTTTCAGCGTTTTACATTCCGCAAGTTGTTCGCCTCCCGGCCTCAGTTGCGGGACATGAGCCCGACCCTCCGGTCAAACTCTTCCATTAATTCTACTGAATTCATTGCCCTTATGTAAAGGCATACTCCAGTAAAAAACATCTTTCCGCTCTATGTCGAGACATAGAGTGTTCTTTAGTGCACTCCGTCACTCGATTTTGCCCAAGCAACGAATATCCTTGTAAAATTAATTCAAATCCGACAATTCTGCATGATTTTTTCATGCAAACCTTCCTATTCGAACTCAGCTTTCAAAATACGAACCACCTCTTCTACGGTCTCAACCTCCAGATCGGTTCGTTTAGCCAACTCATCTACAGAGAGTTCCAACACACTCTTCGCGGTATCGCAACCGATACTCTTGAGTTGGTCAATGATCCACTGATCGATCTCATCCGAGAATTCATCCAGTGCCACATCCTCCTCTTCCACTTCGCGATAGACATCCAGGTCGTAACCGGTCAACATGCTGGCCAGACGAATATTCAAACCGCCTTTACCGATAGCCAACGACACTTCGCTGGGTTTCAGATAAACAGCAGCGGTCTTCGTCTCCTCATTAATCTGGATAGATGAGACTTTAGCAGGGTTCAACGCACGCTGAATCATCAACTGCGGATTCGATGTATAGTTCACCACATCGATATTTTCATTACGCAGCTCTTTGACAATCGAATAGATGCGTGATCCCTTCATACCGACACACGCTCCAACCGGATCGATACGATCGTCATAAGATTCTACGGCTACTTTGGCACGTTCGCCTGGGATACGAACAATCTTCTTAATGGTAATCAGACCATCGTAAATTTCAGGCACCTCCATTTCAAAGAGACGTTCCAAGAATTCAGGAGCTGTACGTGACAAAACGATCAGCGGAGAGTTGTTGCGCATCTCTACGCGAGCCACAATCGCTTTGACCGTATCGCCCTTGCGGAAGAAGTCGCTTGGAATCTGTTCGGCTTTGGGCATTACCAACTCGTTATCCTCGTCATCGAGGATCAACACCTCTTTTTTCCAAACCTGATAAACCTCTCCGGTAATGATCTCTCCTACTTTATCTTTGTACTTCTCATAGAGGTTTGCCTTTTCGAGCTCCATGATACGAGAAGCGAGGTTCTGACGCAGCGACAATACCGAACGACGACCGAAATCAGAAAGTTTGATCTCATCAGCCACCTCTTCGCCCACCTCATAGGTAGGATCGATTTTGCGGGCATCGGTCAGTGCGATCTGCTGATTCGGGTTCTCCACCTGGCCATCTTCCACGATGGTACGGTTACGCCAAATCTCAAGGTCGCCCTTTTCGGGGTTGATGATCACATCGAAGTTCTCATCAGTCTCATAAGTCTTGATCAACAAGTGGCGGAACACATCCTCCAACACACCGATCATTGTGCTCTTGTCGATATTCTTAAGCTCCTTAAACTCCGCAAAGGTGCTTATCAGATTGAGGTTGTCCATAATTGTATCTTATTCTGAATTATTTTATCTGTTTTCTACTTAAAATCGAGGTATTCGCAGGTCGATTTCACCTCATCGAGCGAAAGTTTACGCCGAGTCGTCACAAGCTGTTTGCGTTTTTTCCCTTCAACAGCTACTCGTTCCTCATATTCTACAACAATAGAGTCGTCCGAAGCATCGGTTAAATTCCCGACAATTTTGCCTCCATCTTTCAGAATCACCTCGACCGGACGGCCAATCAGCTTGCGATACTGGCGCAACATCTTCAGGGGCTGACCAATACCGGCTGACATTACGGTCAATTCGAAATCCTCCTGTTCACGATCGAGTGCCCCCTCAATCGAACGGCTCAACTCTACGCAACGATCAATCCCCACTTGTGTATCACTGTCAACGGTTACAACAATTTCGTTAGCCGGGGAGACCCGCACTTCGACCACAAAAAGATCTGTACCCTCCATTTGGGTTTCAGCGATTTCGCGCACACGAGTTACATCAATCATAATCAGTTGCGTTTCATACAGTTAACAAAACGGGGGACTTCCGTCCCCCATCCCATTGCATAGAATACGATGCAAATATAACTATTTTTCACTGAAAAACAACACACTGACTCCATTTTCTTTGTTTTATAACATTTTGGAGCTCTGATATAATGATAGTTCTCTAACTATATACCCTTGGAATATTAAATTCTCCCGATACCAATCAACAAACACCTACAAAGCGATCCGGCATCTCGTACCACAACACTTTTTTCGGCTTAATCAGCGACGGAGCGAATCACCATCCACATTTACGCACCAATGGAATTTGTCGAATCAGATGGGCTGTACCGAACGTAACCACAATAGCTGTAGCACAAACAAACATCACCCCTTCCCATGGATTAAAATTCCACTTCTGAGCCAAATAGGTTCCCAACACGACAAAAAACGGATGCAAAATATAAGTCATATAGCTATCAGCAGCCAACATACGGAAAATATGATTAGGGGTATTTCCCCACCGCTTGAATACTGTCAACTAAAAATAGGAGATTCCGATGCATCAAAAGGTTCCCACATCACATAAACAAACGTTATACAAATACCTTTACTTCATAACAAGGACAAATACAACTGTAAACGTCGAAACAATCCGCTTAATTAAACAAAAAAAAAGCGATAATCAATTGATTGTCGCTTTATACATCCAACTTTTACGAAACTCTTCAGAGAAATTCGTAAAAGAATATCATCTACAATTACCCTTTGGCAGCGGCTTTCATGACTTCATGCAAGCCATCCCCCCCTGCCAGAAGATTTATCCCAGTTCTTCGTGTTTTTTGTTCGCGTTATATGGCTTGATAATTCCTCGTTTCGAAGCACGGATGAAATTCAACATCATATCACGCTCCGGACTTTGGGGAATCTCCTGCTCAACCAGTTCACATCCGTGTGAATAAGAGTGCCCAGACTGGAACAGAATACGGCACATATCCTGAATCTGATTGATCTGCTCATTGGTAAAATTCCGACGACGCAAACCAACCGAGTTGATTCCGACATAAGAAAGTGGATTGTGAGCAGCGGTCAAGAATGGAGGAATATCTTTACTAATCAGAGAGCCCCCACTAACCATAACGTGCGCGCCGATACGAGAGAACTGATGCACAGCACAATGGCCGCCCAAAATAGCCCAATCATCAAGCTCTACCTCACCGGCCAATGAGACGCGATTAGCCAAAATACAGTGGTTACCTACAACACAATCGTGACCAATATGCACATAAGCCATCAGCAACACATTACTACCTACCACCGTTTTACCACGAGCTGCTGTACCACGGCTGACCGTCACACACTCACGAATCATGGTGTTATCACCCACTTCAGCAGTAGTATATTCTCCATGGAATTTCAGGTCTTGAGGCAGGCAGGCTACTACAGCAGAGGTATGCACCTGACAATTTTTCCCCAGACGTGCTCCATCCATCAATACGGCTCCAGGACCGATCCAACTTCCATCTCCGACAATCACGTCATCGGCAATATAGGCAAAAGGTTCAACGGTTACATTCGCTCCGAGTTGCGCTTTTTCGGAAACGTATGCCAACTTGCTAATCATGCTTACGATAAAATTATATTGGTAAGTAAGTGTGTGTAAGTTCAGTTCTCGGCTAATTCTGGACGTTTATCTTGTATTCGGTTTGGGATATCGTCAGAATCAGCGCATCAGGTTCTCGATTCAGGTCAAATGCTCAAGCTATGCTTTATTGCGGATCACCTGAGCCATCATCAAGGCCTCAGTTTTAAGCTGATCACCAACAAAAGCCTTCGCCTCCATCATAACGATACCACGACGAATCGGCTCAACCAATCTCAACTCAAACTGCAGCGTATCACCCGGAACAACCTTACCACGGAATTTCACACCATCGATCTTCATAAAGTAGGTCGAATAGTGTTCAGGATCGGGCACATCATGCAGAGCCAAAATACCTCCGCATTGAGCCATAGCCTCGATAATCAAGACACCCGGCATCACCGGCTCCTGAGGGAAGTGTCCCACAAAGAACGGCTCATTCATCGTCACATTTTTAATGCCGATCACATGCTCTGAATCGACATGCAACACCTTATCCACCAACAGGAATGGAGGACGGTGCGGCAACAATGCGCGAATCTGATTAATATCATATTCCGGAGCGACGTTCGGGTTATAACGATACGTAGGACGTACTGAATCGCGTTTGATATTTTTACGCACCAATTTCGCGAACTCGGTATTAGCGAAATGGCCCGGTTTGTTGGCTACAATGCTACCGCGAATACGCACACCGATCAGAGCCAAATCTCCCAACATATCGAGCAATTTGTGACGGGCGCATTCGTTCGGGAAGCGCAATTTCAGGTTATTCAAATAACCTTTAGTTACCTTCACATCTTTTTTATTGCACAGCTTCGAAAGATGCTCCAGCTCCTCTGGATCGATATCACGCTCTACAATCACAATGGCATTGTCCAAATCACCGCCCTTGATCAGATTGTGCTGCAAAAGCTGCTCAATCTCGTGCAGGAAAACGAACGTACGGCACGGTGCAATGCCTGTCGCGAAATTGGAGATATTGTCCAAACGCGCATATTGGTTTCCCAACACTTTGGAATTGAAGTCAATATTAACATTGACCGAGAACTTATCATCAGGATAAGCAGCGATCTCAACGCCATTATCCTCGATCGAAAAGACGGTCTTTTCATTAATATCATAATAGACTCTATCGGCATCCTGCTCTTTGAGACCGACAGTTTGAATTGCCTCGGCGAATTCGCGAGCCGACCCATCCATAATCGGAGTCTCGGGAGCATCCACTTCAACAATTGCGTTATCTACGCCACAAGACCAGAGGGCAGCCATCACATGTTCGATCGTGCTGACCCGAACTCCTTTACGTTCAATGGTCGTACCCCGCGAAGTATCTACCACATAATCGGCCAGAGCCTCTACTTCGGGAGCCCCTTCCATGTCTGTTCTACGGAACCGAATTCCACTTCCCGCTTCAGCCGGGAGGAATGTCATCTTTACATTAAGTCCGGTATGCAGCCCCTTTCCTTGAAAGGATATAGGGCCATTCAATGTCTGTTGTTTTTGCGACATGATGGTATGTAAATAATTTAGTGACAAAGATATTATTTTTTTCAAAGAAATCGTAATTTTGTCACTCATTTATAGCAAAGCCATGCTCTCGGAACCACAGACTAATCCTACAGAGACTGAGGCAGAATACGGCGAACAACCACGTCAATACACCTCATATCCTACGCGCGACCCGCGTCGGCAACGGATCGTCTTGCCTTTTGATCCTCGGCCGGTCGATTTAGGTACTTGGACCTACGAGCACAAAGTAGGGCTTTGCGTAGTCATCATTGCTTATCTGATTTTTGGAATCATATTCTTGACAACCAAATTGGTAGTGGGAGTTACGCCTCCTGAACAGAATACCATCTATTTGGATATGGTTCCTACCCCTACGGAACAGCAAACGCCCGAAGAGCGTCATATGAGTGAAGAGGAGTTGGCCAATGCCCGCAACGCCATTTCCAATGAAGATGCCCTTGAGGAGGCCGATCGTCAAAATGAGCGCACTGCTGGGAATGGGTCAGAAGGTATACGCCGCAGTTCTGACGGAGGTCCTATTCCGGACGAAATTGCTGACGAGGCAGATGCAGTAGCTGCACGCATGCGAGCTTCAAAAGCAGCGTACGAAAAAGGATTGCGCGAACAGCAAGACATGATTGACAGACACAACGCCAACAAACATAAACAGACGGAACAGGGCAAAAAGCAACAGGATGTACGAGTCAAAGGCAACGTATTGATCTCCTTCTCGCTGGCTGGCCGCACCTTTACCTATATGCATGTTCCCGCCTATCAGTGTGAAGGCAGCGGGCAGGTCGTGGTCAATATTACCGTAAACCGCAACGGAAAAGTTACTTCGGCCAAAATCCAAAGTTCCTCTTCAAATGACGATTGTTTCACGGATCGAGCTTTGGAAGCGGCGCGGCTGTCACGTTTCAATCTCGACGCCTCCGCTCCTGCCAGCCAATCCGGCACAATTACTTACCAATTCCAACGTCAATAAGCTCACCTCACCAGCGTTCAATATTTACGCATCAGGTTTTATTACAGAAAGCCCATATACTGCAAGAGCTTCGCACTCTACTCTCAATGCCAATCAAACAGCGAACAAGTTGTTTCCCTATATCACTATAACACAACACTCTTTTCACCACAAAATCAACACAATTTGGATTCCGGGATATTTTAGTACCTTTGTCCCGACCAATTATTCATAAAAACTTATGGCATATAATCTTCTTAAAGGGAAAAAGGGCCTCATCTTCGGAGCTCTGAACGAACAGTCGATTGCCTGGAAAGTGGCACAACGTGCCGTTGAAGAGGGCGCTGAAATCGTACTGACCAACACCCCTGTCTCAATCCGCATGGGCACCATCAACGAATTGGCCGCAGCTTGCAACGCGCCAGTCATTCCAGCCGATGCCACAAACGTGAAAGATCTCGAAAACCTGATCGATAAATGTATGGAACATTTTGGAGGCAAATTCGATTTCATTCTCCACTCGATCGGTATGTCTCCCAATGTCCGCAAAGGTCGCACCTATGACGATCTGGATTACGACTTCCTGGCTAAGACACTGGACATCTCCGCCATTTCGTTCCACAAAGTAATTCAGGTTGCCCGTAAAAAAGATGCTATCAACGATTGGGGTTCGATTGTCGCTTTGACCTATATCGCAGCACAGCGCACCCTTTACGGATACAATGACATGGCCGATGCAAAGGCTCTGCTCGAATCGATCGCCCGCAGTTTCGGTTACATTTACGGTCGTGAAAAATTTGTCCGTATCAATACCGTTTCGCAATCACCCACCCCAACCACCGCAGGTAAAGGCGTATTGGGTATGGAGGATCTGCTCGAATATGCTGAACGCGTATCTCCACTAGGTAACGCAACGGCAGATGATTGCGCCGGTTATGTCCTGACGCTGTTCTCTGACCTGACCCGTAAAGTCACCATGCAGAATCTGTACCATGACGGCGGATTCTCGAGCATGGGTATGAGCCGCAAAGCCATGGTAACTTATGGTAAAGGTCTCGAAGTTGAATACCGTGATATTCAGAAAAAATAATCCGATTTCAAATTCAACCCTGAATTCATATTACAAAACATAGGCTACCCAATCGGGTAGCCTATATTTTTGACCTCTCCGCCAATTCTACGTCATTCAACTTACCTCATAACAACCAAACATATACCATACATTTTCCACAAAACATACCGACTACAAACCATTTCAGCCCTACAACTAATAATGATTATAATGTCGTATCCACAAAAAAGGAGGACAAGAAAAAATCTTTCTTATCCTCCTTTTTAAATTATCAGTCCTACCGCCTATCGATTGGCAATATTAATTACAGCAATACACATAGCACGTGCTGCGTCTGCCATAATCACCGGATCGAGCTGATCGATCGTATCGGCCGGTATATGGTAGGCCTGTGGCCATGGACCACCGGTAGCACGCAATTCGATAGTCGGGATTTTCTCGTTTTGGAACGCATTTCCATCCGTAAAGAGGGTCGTTGCATAGCTCCAATCTTTCATGATTGTCGAGAATGGACGACGAGCCCAATTTTCAGAACCATCCTGGAAATAGGGAACTAGATCTTTCCATTCGTTGGCAGTATTCACCATCAGGCCATTCCCTTTACCAAGCATATCGACATTGACCATGCAGGCAATCTTCTCTTTGGGATAAGGCAAGCTGGCCAAATAGTGATGAGCACCCAAAATGCCCAACTCCTCAGCTGCAAACAGAACAACGATCACACTACGTTTCATTTTCACACCCGAAGTGGCCAGTGCTTTGGCTGCGGACATCATAATTACCGATCCCGAAACATTATCCAAGGCTCCAGGATACATCTCAGGCAACATTCCCAAGTGATCCAGGTGTGCTCCAAGAACAATATATTCATTTTTCAATACCGGATCTGAACCTTCGATCACACCGACAATATTGGCTGTTGTGGTATTGGGATGAAATTCGGTTTGAGCGGCGAGACTAACTGTACGTCCAGTAAAAACCGGTTTGGCTTTAAAGGCTTTGAAACGATCTCTCCATTGATCCAGCGAGCGTCCCGTTCCGGCCATCAACTCATTGGCTGCATCACGGCTGACAAACGCCACGACAATATCATCCTGTGCACGACGGGGGAAAGGATTGGCATATTTCGAAATAAACAGAACTCCGGCCGCACCTGCCTCAGCTGCAGCTGCAATTTTAGCTCCTGCACGTTGATACTTGCTCCACATTTTTAATGTATCGAGGTTCTTGCCTTGATAAGGATAACCTCCTTCACAGAGGACAATTTTACCCCGCACATCCACACCTTTATAGTCGTTGTAATTCAACTCGGGAGCCGTAACGCCATAACCTACATAAACTACCTCACCGCTAACCTCACCATTTCCTGACAATGCGGTAGGGAAATAGTCTTTCCGTGCCTGATACTCCTTGACAATGGTATCTTTCCCAATCTTGAAATAGGCTTTCAAATGTCCTACACCCTGCACATCGTTATACGGCTGAGGGAAGGTATTTTCATACGTACCGTTATCTCCCATCGGTTTCAAGCCCCATTTCTTGAAATGGTCGATCACATATGCAGCGGCCTTATCATACCCAACATCACCCGAACGGCGTCCACGATATTCATCTTTCAACAACTCATACGAGAAGGTGTGAATATCCTCAGGAGTTACAAGATGAAAAGCTTTCATCATCGCCTTCTGCTGATCACTCAGCTGCGAAGGCTGGTTTTGTGCAAAAAGCTGCCCGGCACAGACCAATACGGCCAAAGTCAGAATCAGTTTTTTCATTGCTGTCAATTAAGATTGTTTAGTTAGTTTTTAATAACCTATGTATTTATTATCTGTTTCAAGTTCCATGTTTCGATGATTGCTTCTCGCAGCACTGACCGGATACACCGAACTACTGGCCAACAACGACACGCACTTTATCTATTCGATAATTGCTGACCAGTTCAGCCGTTAAAATCAGTTTACGGCAATAGATCACTTCGCCCTGCCGCAGGAAATCACGTCGAATCTCGAGCATCAAACCCGCTACAGTCTCAGCGTCCCCACGAAAATCATCCAAATAATCATCCTCCAGGTTCAGCACCTTGAGCATATCGTTCAAATGGGTTTTCCCATCAAAAATATAGGTATCGGGAGCTATCTTCGTATAAAACTGCTGTTGCACATCCGACTCATCGGAAATTTCACCGACAATCTCTTCCAAAATATCTTCCAACGAGACAAGGCCCAATGTTGATCCATACTCATCCACCACAATGGCAATATGAATCTTTTGTGTCTGGAACTCCTCCAGGAGGCTATTGATCTTCTTGTGCTCGGGGACAAAATAGGGTTTGCGGCACAGATTGATCCATTCAAAATCATCTCCAGCCGAAATATAGGGCAAAACATCCTTAACGTAAAGGATTCCTCGCACATTATCCAAATTCTCCTGATAGACAGGGATGCGAGAATAGCCCGACTGCATGATCACCTCACGCACTTTGGCAAAGTCGGACTCTTCATCGAGAGCAACAACCTCCACTCGTGAACGCATGATCTCTCCCACTTCGGTATTGACAAAATCGACAATGCCCGAAAGGATTTTCTTCTCCTCAACGGTCTGATCAGAGGTCATCTCGATTGCATTGGAGAGTTCATCCATCGAGATATTGACCTGTTTTTGACTCATTCGACGGTTGATCAGGTTGCCCGAACGAATCAACAAGCGGCAGATCGGACGGAACAATGCGTAAAAAAATCGCAAGGGAACTGCCATCAACCCAACCACACGCATCGAATTGAAGTTGGCAAAAATTTTGGGCATAATCTCGCCAAAAAGCAGCAACAAGAAGGTGACAATCACCATCTTGACGAGAAATTCCACGCCATTGGCTCCTCCGAAGTCGATCCAGGAGTCGATCAACGCATTGGAGAGGACGACGATGCAGATGTTGACCAAATTATTGGCAACCAGAATAGTCGAAAGCAGATATTCGGAACGATCAAGCAGTTTCAGAGCCGCCTGGTTACTGCGGGACGGATGGTTATGCAACAGTTCGATTTGATGAGGAGAGAGCGAAAAGAAAGCTGTTTCCGACGCCGAAACCATCGCAGAACAGCATAACAGTACGACGATCACACCCAATAACAGATAGTCCTGCAGGACAAACGGATGGAAAATGACAGCTGAAATAATATTCAAAATCACGATTACCAAAAAAAGGGCCGGAACAAAATTGCTCCGGTCATATTGTCAAACAGCTTTAAACGCTTTTCTATTTTAAACGACGCTCTTACTATAAAAGTATTTTATCTTGATGCAGGCGGACCGCATTACTGAACCCTGCAAACCTGGCAATATAGCTTCAAGAATTGATACTACAACTTTCTCTTGCTCTTAGGGCAAACTCCCAAAACGGATCAGCTCAAACAAGTAAAACATGTTCCTTATTCCGAGTTATACCCTAACCGAAACAGGCACTATTGCATCTCTCGTTCACATCCGCCTGGTCCGATCCATCATATTGTTAACCTCTCCGTCCGCAGTACCTCACCTTACTACGCATCTGAACACGACCGTATGACCGCAATCAAACAATGCCAGTCCCGACACTAAAAGCTATGAGATCAATGTCATCTTGACCTTCCATTACACGAAGCGACAAGCAATGCGGGGTGGGGAATCAAGGTTAGTCAAACAAAGAGCCGTTCGAGGAGTCGTTATTCTGAGAACCCTCATCTTTGAGAACCACTCTCGACGGACGTGCGCCCTCTCCAACCGAATCCTTCACAAATTTCATGTTACGGCGCAAATATGCCGGTTCGTTCTCCCAGTTATCGCTATCAGTAACAACCTCTTTAGGTTTCGCCTCAATAACATGCAGAGCGGCTGCAGGACGGCTCAACGGATTTGTGTGTGTCTGACCTGGCAATACTTCACGCTCTGGAAGACGGCTTGGAGATGCTACAGGGCGATTAAATCGACGTGACTCCTGCAACGGATTTATTTCAGGCGCAGCTGTCGGCTCCGTCGGTGGAGTCCAACGCTGACGTGGAGTCAACGGACTCTGATTCCGAACCGGTTGCGATTCCATGTTAACGGGAGTCTCAACAGAATGTACCGGCTGCTCTGTTGCGACCTGAGCCATCTCTGCACCTTCTGCTGTCTCCGAAAGATTCTCGCCAGCTTCAGCCACTGCCTCATTCTCTTTTTGCTTCAACCGATCCAAATGGGCCTGCAACGGAGAGTAGGTTACCTGATCGAAGGCTTTTGTGACCGCATCCTCAAAACCGGTTGCAATGATCGTCACCTCAATATCAGAACCTAACGTTTCATCCGTACCCGCACCCCAAATAATATCAGCCGCATTACCTGCGCAATTCTGGATATATTCAGTAATCTGATAGGTCTCTTCCAACGTGATCTCTTCCTCTCCTGAGGTGATATTGATCAGGATATTCCGTGCACCCGTAATATCATTATGATTCAGCAACGGAGAAGACAGTGCTGCATTGGCAACCTCCATAGCCCGGTTCTCCCCCGATGCTCTACCCGACCCCATCAAAGCGATACCGCTATCCTTCATCACGGTCTTCACATCCGCAAAATCGACATTGACCGTACTTTCGCGCGTAATCACTTCGGCAATACTTTTGGCAGCTGTTGCCAAAATATCATCGGCCTTACCGAAAGCCTCAGACAAGGTCAGTTTACCGTAGATCTCCTGGATATTTTCGTTGTTGATCAGCAGCAGTGAATCGACATATTGGCGCAACTCTTCGATACCCTCACGCGCATGCTTCATACGTTTCGGACCTTCGGTTCTAAACGGCAAGGTTACAATGGCAACCGTCAGGATATCCATCTCCTTGGCAGCCTTGGCAATCACCGGAGCAGCACCTGTTCCGGTACCACCTCCCATACCTGCCGTAATAAAGACCATCTTGGTCCCCTCGCGTTTGAACACTTCGACAATTTCGTCCAAACTTTCGAGTGCAGCCTCCCGGCCACGTTCAGGATTATTTCCAGCCCCGAGTCCTTCGGTCAATTTTTCACCCAAACGCACCTTGATAGGCACAGGGCTACGGTACAGGGCCTGGCGATCGGTATTGCAGACCATGAACGACACATCGGCAATGCCAAGATCGTACATATGGTTCACCGCATTGCTACCACCACCTCCGACACCGGTTACCATGATGATCGACGGAGTGATCCTCGGCCGATCGAACTCGATAATATCGGGCATATTATTGTTTTCCTGTTCAGGCATATATCTTTTCAACTAAATCGGTACAAACTAAAAATCATTATCCTCGATCACCTCGAACATACTATCGAGTTTACGTTTCCAACGTCCGAAAATGCCACCCTTTTTCTCTTTAGGTGCAGCACTCTCCTCCTGTGGTTCCGTCCCCGGAGTGGCCTCCTGCTGGGGCATCTCGACATTGTTTCGTTCTCCGTACATACTGTTAATGGTACGCTGAGGAGCATTATCCGCTACAGCATAGGGATTTCCCCCGAATTCTGCCTGTGCAGCCACTGGAGTCTGACGAGGACGTTGACGGGCTACATGACCTGCAGCCCCCATATTGATACCCCGTAGCAACAAACCTACAGCTGTTGCAAAGACCGGATTGTTCACGCGTTCGTCACTCTCTTCAGCCAAAACAGCTTCAGGAGTTGCAATACGCACATCAATTCCTGTATAATTCTTAAACAGCAGATCCAAATCTTTAATCTGGGCGACACCACCCGTCAGCACAACGCCGGCACCCAATTTATCCTGACATCCGGACATTTTGATCTGTTCCATCACCTTGTCAATGATGTCCAACAGACGTGCTTCAATAATAGTCGCCAAATTCAGCAGCGAAATATCCTTAAAGGTGCGCGAGTTCAGCCCCGGTGTCCGGATCGTCATATCGGTCTTGATCTGGTCGCGCATGGCACTGCCGTATTTCACCTTCAGGTTCTCGACATGGCGTTCAAGAATACCGTATGAGCGGATATCCCGGTTAATCATATTGCCTCCCATCGAGACAACCCCTACATGACGTACGCTGTTTTTATAAAAGATGGTGACATCGGTCGTGCTACCTCCAATATCAACCACAGCCACACCTTCATTTCTTTCGTCTTCGGTGGTGACCGCTTCAGCCGAAGCAACTGCATTGAGGAAAAGTCCCGACTGACGGATCTCCACCTTCTGCAACGCCCGTTTCACACGACTGACCGCACTGTTATCGCCCAAAACGAAATTAAATACCGCCTCAAGCTTATTGCCGAACGATCCGACCGGATTGGTCGTCTCTTCGCCATCAACAATATAACATTGGGGGATAATCTGAATAATGGTTTCACCATCGGGAGCCTGTACATTGTTCATGCTCTCATGGAGTTTCTGTACATCCTCTTCACGAATTTCGCCGTCACGACCGACAAAAACGTAATAGGGATATTTAACACAACGAATATGCTGTCCTGAGATACCGGCAAAAGCCTCACGGATCGCAATCTGTTGACGCGATTCGATAGCAGCTATATTCTGTTTGATACTTTTGGAAACCAGTTCGACATTCTTAATGCCACCACGGTCCATACCCTCCATGGGGGAGACTTCGCAATCCACGATGCGGACCTTGCCGCCCTCAGCACGGGTGCCGACCACTGTGGCCACCGTATTGGTACCCAAATCTATTGCAACTACGTAATCTCCGTTTTCCACTTCCAGCGCTCTATTTTATGGTGAATCTCTATTTTTGTTCGGATTAACACCGTGCTTTCACAACACTTATGCCATCAACTCTTGCGGGACAATTATTTTGAGTTTTTCGCCGAAAAGCGTTCTATTCAGAGCAGACAACCTGCCCCCGGTAACGCAAATCGATATAATGACAACTCTCCCACCCTGCGTAGTCAAGGCCATTGCGGTAAAAGCTCATCAATTTGGTGAGTTTACCCCGATAATCGTCAAGTGCCCCCAGGCAAACGACCTGATCACCCACACGTGGAACCAGCTCTACCTGAGGATTGTAACGACCTTCCTGACCGTCATCCCGGACATTGATCTGCACCCAGAAAGCATTCCAAAAGCCATCATCCTCAACGAATTTTACAAAATTAATCAGATTAGCTAAAAAGCTATAATTTTCCGGCACTTTTTTTTCGTCTTTATCCCCCTCTGCGATGCAATTTTCCAGACTGCCGACATAGTCAGGGGCAAATGGCAAACGAAGCATGCCTGTCACGACCGGAACATAAACGGAATAGTATCGTTGCGTGGGCAAAATATAGTTATCGTCAGTCACATAAAAATCGTAACCATTGATACTGTTTACCCGCAAAATAGGTTTACGCTGTGTCAATTCGATATTCAACATCCCATCCATCGTCGTATAGGCATGCACCTCTTTGACAAAACCACGGCGACGGACAAAGGCCTCGACATCAAGGGTATTGATCTGGTCGATCGGCTCCCGTAAAAATCGCTGCTGTTCAAGAGCGAACCAATTTTTAACCATGCCGGAGGTAATAAAACCTCGCTCGGCACTATCGAGCACCACAACCTTCAAACCCCGACAGAGGTTCTTTTCCCTTTCGATACGACAATAGCGGGATGCTGCGACGAAATATGCAATTATCGCCACCCAAGACACCATTCCCAACACTATCGACGTACCTCGTTTCACTCGTTCTCTGACTAACTTTTAACTTTGCTTCGACCTGATCAACCCGGCATTTTCTCCTGGCACCACACCATTTAACCATTGCCCATAAAGAGCCTTTATATACGTTCTTCTCCTTCGCATCCTATTTCAGATAGCTGATTGCAAAAAGGAATTTGCCCACTTTCATCGTTTAGCCCCATTAGCGCTACACTGATCAGGTACCGAACCCATCATCACCAACATTGCGACAGACGGACAATCTCTGCTTGACACCCTCCGATTTCCGGCCTTCGCAACTTCGATGTTATCTGAATGGTCTGTTCACTCGCCTAAGCAATCGCCACGACTCACTTACGACCGACAAAATCTCCAGCTGACTGCGAATCAATCCAATATTCAGGCCTCTGACACAAAGGTAATGGAAAAAATTTACCTATCCTTCAAAGCTTCGGCAATCGGTTCACACAACCGATCAATATCGCCGGCTCCGAACGTAATCAACGTATCGGGATTTTCTGCTTTGAGCACCTCGACCAAATCTGCTTTTGGAACTACACGAGTCGGGACTGTCATCAACGGCAACATCATCTCGGAGCAAACGCCTTCGATGGGCTCTTCCCGGGCTGGATAGATCGGCAACAACAGCACTTCATCTGCCAACGACAACACCTTCGCAAAATCCTGATAAAAGTCACGGGTACGCGTATAGAGATGAGGCTGAAATACCACAGTCAATTTCCGACCGGGGAACATCTCCCGAAAAGAGGTAATGGTGGCTTTCAACTCATTGGGGTGATGAGCATAGTCATCCATATAGATACGTTGCGGAGTATTGATATAAAAGTCAAAACGCCGTTTTACTCCATGAAACGAAGCTAAAGCCGCTTTCAGTTTCGGCTCATCAAAACCGGCAACCCACATCAGTGCCACAGCCGCTACGGCATTTTCAACATTGACCCGTCCCGGTACCCCCAACGTACAGGATTCAATTACACGATCTGGACAAACCAGATCGAACGTATAGTGTCCGGATAGCCCTACTCGTATATTTTTCGCATAAAAATCGCACGGTGTATCATAACTATAACGGTAAACCTTGATCTCCCGGTTTCGCACTTCCACATCGACGCCGAGCTTAAGGATCAAAGTACCCCCAGGCTTGATTTGCGAGATAAACTCCGCAAACGCCTCTTTAACCGCTGCATGAGTTCCGTATATATCGAGGTGGTCGGCATCAGCAGCCGTCACCACGGCCACATCGGGCCACAGTTGAAGAAAAGATCGGTCAAATTCGTCGGCTTCAGCCACCAAACGCGGTCCTGCTCCTAAGACCAAATTCGAATCAAAATTTTTGGAGATGCCGCCCAAGAATGCACTTCCTCCCCCTCCAGCCTCATGGTTCAGCCAGGCGGTCAAGGTTGTCGTGGTGGTTTTGCCGTGTGTACCAGCCACAGCCATCACATATTTGTTGCGCGCGACCACACCCAACATTTGGGAGCGTTTCACAATCTCGAAACCCTGTTCACGGAACCACACCCATTGGGGATGGTCATGCGGGATAGCCGGAGTATAGACCACCAATGTCGTAGCCGGATCACGGAATTGTGCAGGGATCGCCTCCACCTGTTCGTCGTAGTTGACCGCAGCTCCCTCCTGTTCCAAATGACGGGTCAAATCACTCTCTGTTCGATCGTAACCGGCCACTGGTTTACCCTCGTGCAAAAAATAGCGGGCCAGGGCACTCATTCCAATACCCCCGATACCCAAAAAATATACATTTTGAAACTCCATAACTCCAATACGTTTCGCTTACCTCACGTTTACAACCGTTTTTATAGACTTCATTACATAAATCAATAAAAATCGCTCTCGAATCTTCCCAACGCAGCGGTAAACCCCAACTTCAACAAGTTATCTTTATCAAGTGATTCCGACATTCGCCTTTTATAGACCGCAATTCGAAATAGCTATCATCAAGATCATTACGGCTTACCTTATACCGGCAATTCTCATTTCCGACTAGGTTTCACCTTAGCCCCCTTCACGATCTTCTTCAATGCCTCCTTATCTACTATCGACGTACGCGACAACTCTCAGCAAACTCAATCTTGCCAAACTACTTTTTCTGCGCTTGAACCACTGCCAACAATTCATCAACAATGCGATCGGCTGAATCGGCAATTCCAAGCGCTTTGATATTGGCTGCCATACGTTGCATACGTACCGGATCAGCCAACAGCTGATCGACCACTGGAAACAAAGCTGTTACTGCCTGACTGTCGGGAACCAACAGAGCGGCATCTTTGCGCACCAATGCCATCGCGTTTTTGGTTTGGTGATCCTCGGCCACATTGGGTGAAGGAACAAAGATGGCTGGTTTACCAACCAAGCAGAGTTCCGAGACGGTACCGGCACCCGATCGGCCAACCACCACATCAGCAACCGCATAAGCCAAATCCATCCGGTCAATAAAGGCTCCACGCCAAATTCCTTCTGAAGAGCGGCTTTGCATGAATTCAGTCATCTCACGTTCGTAGAACTTACCGGTCTGCCAAATCACCTGCATTTTACCTTCCGAGGTGATTCGATCCACATTGGCCTTCATCATGTTGTTGAGCGTACGGGTTCCCAAACTTCCCCCAACGACCAAAACGCTTGGTTTATCGGCTGTCAATCCGAAATAGGTCAACCCTTCGGCCTTCAAAACAGCCGGATCAGGTTGCTCCAACAGACGACCACGCAACGGATTGCCGGTCATCACAATCCGATCTTTTGGAAAAAAGCGCTCCATTCCCTCATAGGCTACACAAATTCGTTTGGCCCGTGATGCGAGTATTTTGTTGGTCACTCCTGCATAGGAGTTCTGCTCCTGAATCAGGGTCGGGATGCCCATTCTTTGAGCACTCCACAGCACGGGAGCGCTGGCATATCCACCAAATCCAACAACAACATCAGCTCCAAACTCCCGAATCACCCGACGTGCCTTACGCAGCGATTCCGCCACTTTGAACGGCACTTGCAGATTACGAAGCGTCAACCGACGTTGCAAACCGACAACCGGTAATCCTTCGATACGGTATCCCAACGCCGGCACCTTTTCCATCTCCATCTTGCCTTCGGCCCCTACAAAAAGCAGCTCGACTCCATCACCTAATCTGCGCTTCAAAGCCTCAGCCACTGCAACGGCCGGATAGATATGTCCTCCGGTACCTCCACCGCTCAAGATTACCTTTAATTTATCCATGATTATGATTTGACTTTTTTTATAGTTATGAGCGTCATCCTGGCAAGTGTGCACATATACAAACAGTACAACGCCGGCCTATTTTATTCCAACAGCGATTCACTTTTCGGTTGGTCGAGAGATTGTTCCTTCATCTGCCGACTCACCCCCAAGATGATTCCCAACGACATACTGGTAAAGACTACCGACGATCCTCCCAGACTGATCAACGGCAAGGTTTGTCCGGTCACCGGGAAGAAACCCACCGACACCAACATATTGATCAGCGCCTGCAATGTGATCATCAGGCTCAACCCCAATACCAACAGGCTCGGCAAGGCCGTTGCACAACGTTGGAAAATCACAATCCCCCGGAAAAAGATGCAAAGATAGAGAAACAGAATGACACACGAACCGATCAAACCGTACTCTTCCACAATAAAGGCGTAGGCAAAATCGGAATAGGCGTGCGGAAGGTTCGATCGTTGCGTACTGTTTCCCGGTCCCTTGCCGGCAATACCGCCTGAAGCGATCGCAATTAGGGCCTGCTCTTTTTGCAGATTATCCTCTTCGCTTTGAATCTGGACCTGCTCGGTTCCTGACAGAGCGTCACCCAATCCCAAACGGTTTACCCAGGTATGCGAACGGCCAATATTGAACATATACATAACGGCGATGGCCGCCACGACACACACCACCACCAGACTGACTAACCGGAACAACTCCTTAAGACGCACCCGACCGATAAACAACATAACACAGCAGGTAACAAAAGTCAGGGCTGCCGTAGAAAAGTTCGAAAAGAAGATTGCTCCACAGGCCAACACAACCGGTCCCAATAACGGAAGAGTTGTGTTGAGCAAGATCTCCATATTCTTATGGGGATCTTTACGCCACCCGCCCAACGTCAGGGCTGGAAGAATCGGAATTTTGTCGATCACCTTTTGCCGTTTGGCCAGTTGTTGGGCCAGCACACCCACCAACGTCACACGGACGAAGTCCGACGGTTGAAAGGTGATCCCCAAGATCGGAATTCGAAGCCAACGTGAAGCGCTGTTCAGGTTTACACCAATCACAAAGGTGAGTGCCAAGCAGACCAATGCGAACCAAAACAGCAATTTGTAAAACGGTACCAACCGCTGGTAATTGATCTTATGGATTCCCCACATGAACGTAAAGCCCAGTAGGATAAAGAAGAGCTGGTTGAAAAAGTAGTGAGCCGTGTTACCGCCGGCATTTTTATAAGCCATCGAGGCGGTAGAAGAATAAACTACCAGCAACGAAAAGATCGCCAACAGAATAATAATGGCCCACAGCGGCTTGTCACCACTGAAAAAACGGGCAAAAAAGCCGGAAGATTCTACCTCTGCCTCCGCACTCCCCGATTGGATGTTTTTCTGTTCGGCCATCTCGTTAGCTGTTGTTTTTTCGATTTACTTGTCTATTCGACACAATTTTACATATATCTATCTACCAGTTCACTCTTACACTGCAAACAATTGCATTAAAGCGCGATTACCTTGCCACATGGGTTTTGACCCAAGTTTTAAACTTCTCTCCGCGATCTTCGTAATTTTTAAAGAGGTCAAAACTTGCACAAGCCGGAGACAAAAGCACGGTGTCTCCTGACGACGCGCTGCGAACAGCCGCCTGCATCGCCTCATCCAGCGAATGGGTATCGATAATCTCCGGAATGCGTCCTGCAAAATCGTGCAGCAATTTGGCATTGTCCACACCCATGCAGACCAACGTTTTGACCCGACCCTCTACCAGCGGATAGAGACGCGAATAGTCATTCCCTTTATCAGTACCGCCAGCAATCCAAACGGTTGGACGGCGCATGCTGTCCAGTGCATACCAGACGGAATCGACATTGGTCGCTTTCGAGTCGTTGATATACTGTACTCCGTTGTATTCGCCACATGGTTCCAGGCGATGTTCTACTCCCTGGAAACTGCGCAATGTCAGTTTGATGCTTTCAGCAGGCACTCCGGCCGAAAGCGCAGCGATCGAAGCAGCCATGGCGTTGTACATATTGTGCACCCCTTTGATCTGCAACTCATCGACCCCGATGCTGAACTCCTGATCGTCCACCCGAACGTGAAGCTGATTATCCTTCAATTCGGCCGCGCAACCGGCAGCCCCTTTGGCCGTAAAGGGCAACGTCTGCATACAAAGGTTCTGTTTTCCGAGATTTTCCAACGTCAACGGATCATCAGCACAATAAACGAACCGTTCCGTTATTCCTTGATTCTGCAAAATACGGAACTTACTATCGACATAATTTTGCAACTTATGGTCATAACGATCCAAGTGATCCGGTGTAATATTCATCAACACTCCGACATTGGCCTTGAAATCATACATGCCGTCAAGCTGGAAACTGCTCAACTCTACTACATACCAGTCACAATATTCCGTTGCAACAGCCAGCGCAAGGCTCTGCCCAATATTACCGGTCAACCCCACATTCATATCGGCCTGTCGCAACATTTCGTAAGTGAGGGTCGTGGTGGTCGTCTTGCCATTGCTGCCGGTAATACAGATTGTTTTCGCTCCATCCAAATAACGACCTGCAAACTCAATCTCCGAAATAATCGGAATACCCTTGGCGCGCAGTGCTTTGACAATCGGTGCCGTTTCGGGAATACCAGGGCTTTTGATCACCTCATCCGCAGCAAAGATTAACTCTTCGGAATGGTGTCCCTCCTCATAGGAGACGCGCCACTCTTCAAGCAGAGCCTTATATTTCGGAGCGATTGCTCCCCGATCCGACAAAAAGACATCGAATCCTTTGACCTGGGCCAATACGGCCGACCCACAACCACTTTCGCCTCCTCCGAGAACTACAATACGCGACATGACTATCTAATTTTAAGCGTTGCAAGAGTAATGGCAGCCAACAACAGCTGCACGATCCAGAAACGGACTACGATTTTCGATTCGAAGAAACCCTTTTTCTGATAGTGATGATGGATCGGCGCCATCAAAAAGACACGACGTCCTTCACCATATTTATGTTTGGTATATTTGAACCAACCCCGCTGAATAATCACAGAGACGGCCTCCACCAAAAAGATACCGCAAAGCAGCGGCAACAACAGCTCTTTACGAATCGACAGCGCAAATACGGCGATAATACCACCGATTGCCAATGAACCGGTATCGCCCATAAATACCTGAGCCGGATAACAGTTGTACCAAAGGAAGCCTAGCAGGGCACCGGCAAAGGCTGCGGCAAAGACCACCAGTTCACCCGTAGAGGGGATATACATCAGATTCAGGTAATCCGCATAGATCACGTTACCCGACAACCATGCCAAGACACCTAAAATAACCACAATCGTCGCCGACACTCCTGCTGCCAAGCCGTCCAAGCCGTCGGTCAGATTGGCTCCATTTGAGACGGCCGTGATTACAAAAATGGCTACCAACACATAGAAAATCCAACCGAGAGTATCGCTAACCGGTCCATCTCCAGGGATCAGCCAATGGTAATCGAACTCATTGTTTTTGACAAAGGGGATTGTCGTTTTCGCGGTCTTTTCTGCAGGACCCATATAGACGGCTGCACGGGTACCGTTATCGTTCACATATTCGATCTGCGCATCGGGTGCTGTCCGAGCCACCTTCTGTTTGACCACGACCTGAGGACTAAACCACATCACCAGTCCGACAATGATACCAAGCCCCACCTGGCCGATAATCTTAAAACGGCCATTCAGACCCTCTTTATTTTTGCGAAAAACTTTGATGTAATCATCCAGGAAGCCGATCAGGCCAAGCCACACGGTCGAGATGATCATCAGCAGCACATAGATGTTGGTCAAATCTCCGAACAGCAGGATCGGAATCAGGATCGAAGCCAGAATAATGATACCACCCATGGTAGGGGTTCCACGTTTTTGGAGCTGTCCTTCCAGCCCCAGGTTACGAATCTCCTCACCAATCTGGTGGCGTTGCAGCATTCGGATGATCCGTTTACCGAAGATCATCCCGATGATCAATGCGAGAATAATGCCCATCGCGGCCCGAAACGACAGCGACAGGAACATGCCCACGCCGGGAATATCGAAATGTAGCGACAGATACTTGACTAAATGGTACAACATAATTCAAAAAAAACTTATACTATCTTTTTGACAGGCAGCATTTGAGGCCCGTCATTCTCTTTTGCAACCGGGAGCTCCTTAAGCGGAACCTTTTCAGGTTGACGATAGCGGTGTTCGAACAGCCGGGTCAGATCCATCTTCACCAATCCCTGACGGGTGTAGGCATAAAGCACGTTCCCGATCAGTTTGGATGAAAGCGGCATATCCAACACTGCTATCACCCTTCCGTTATCATCAATCAACCAACTTTTCGTTCTATGACCGAGAAAACGCAAATTATCGAACTGGTCATAAAGGACCCACAACGAATCCAACGGCACCCCATTAACCTCTCCATTGTTCATATCCCAATAGAGCATCATATCCTTGTTGGTGATAAAATCCCACTCATCCGACAAACCGGACAGACTGTAATATCGGTCCCCTACACTGTCGTATTGGTACAGCACCGGATTATTTACGTTAAGCATGATCCTTCCCCAACGTGCGGTATCAATGAGAGTTTCGCGTCCCAATTTTCCGGTTGCAAGGTCATGTACTGCAATACGGTCTTCGAGCGCCAAAGCAATGCTATCGTCCAAAAAGGCATGATCGATAATACTCAAATTGCGCTGATCGATCATCTGCAACATGGTGATTTTACCATCCTTTCGATCAAATGCAGCCAAGAATGGACGTCCATAGACGCCATAGTAGCGATTGTAAAAGACAGCCGACCCTTCATTCACCAGAAAGACTGTTGAATCGGTGAGATAGAGACTGGAACTGCTACCCGCCTCCTGAGGCAAAGCCGTTCGCCAAAACACCGAGCCATCCTCTACCGATAGAGCAACAATACTGTCCCGAGTAGCCCAATAGACAACACTGTCAACCCGATACATATTGGAACAGAGTTGACCCACAGCATACGCTCCTGACGTAGGGATAAAGTGATTTTCTTCCATCGTGTTGTTCTGAGTAACTGCGCCCCAATAGTACCTATATTTACGAGAAGGCAAACTGTTATGGGCCGTTTCCGCCCAATAGCTCCAACCCTCTCCGGTACGGAGATCGATCCGATGCAATCCGCTTGTCATGGCTAACAATGTAGTATCATTCAAGCGGAGATAACCGTGCCATCCTCCCATTGGAGAAATACGACGTTTCCATAACTGATTACCGTCATGCAGATCAACGCCCCGCATCGTTTCTCCCGTAGAGAAATCCCATTGGGAGATTCGATATCCCAGCCCGACCGCCAAATCAGTTGAATCACTGCAAACCGCATTAAATATTTGCATTTTCGTACTCCAGAGTTCCTCTCCGGTTGCCATATCAATACGGGTTGTACTCAAAGGACCGAAGTTAAGCAAATATCCCCGATCAAACCATAGCGAAGAGGCATACAGATACTTTTCAGACAACTGCCACAAGAATGTTCCATTCTTCAGATCAAACGCCACGATCGCACCCCGGCCATTGAGAGATTTGCCGTTTCGCGCAAGTTCGTGCTGATTGATCACTACAATTGACGATGCGGTATCCACCGCTTCTATCGAGCCGACCGTACGTTCAAAACGATATACGGCGGCTTTGATACTGTCTCCGATGATACAGTCATATCCCATGTTGACAGAATCGACCTGAAACCGTTCTGGTTCAAGCGACTCCTGCCCCCAGAGCAAAACAGGCACCAGCAACATCCACAAAGTCACATACTGTCTTAACGTCTTCATCTTCGAGCAGTTTACGTTTAACATTCCGTTCTATCGCGATCCGCCGTCTGCGGGATCATCTTTTACACGCCTTGAGGCTCTTTTGTCACTCGTTTCTCTATTCTTCTTCTCTACTTTAGTTGTCTCGTAAATCTATCTTTTCTTTTGGGTTTCCTATTCGATCCGTCCGAAATTTCTCTTCTTCACTTTCCCCTCCGAGGTTACGATACAAGAAAAAAACTATCAGCAATCACATAGGTCTCCCCAGATCTTTCAATTCAATAAAAACCTATCAATAAAGGATTACGACATACCGAAAGCGGTGCGAATCTCTTCGCGATCATCAAAGTGGTGTTTGACGCCTCCGACATCCTGATAGGTTTCGTGTCCTTTGCCGGCCACCAAAATAATATCGCCCGGTGCTGCCAACGCAACAGCCGTTTTGATAGCCTCGTGACGATCCGTAATGGCCAAATAACGCACTCCGGGTTCAATGCCGGCTTTCATCTGCTCGATGATGTCTTCAGGTTTTTCCAGTCGCGGATTATCCGACGTAAGAATCGCCATATCACTGCCATCCACTGCAATTTTAGCCATTTCGGGACGTTTCGTTGCATCACGATTCCCTCCGCATCCTACCACGACATACAGTTTTTGTCCCTTTTTGCGAATCTCGTTAATGGTCGAGATCACATTCTGCAACGCATCCGGAGTGTGGGCATAATCGACAATTGCCGTAACACCATTAGGTGAGTGGATCGGTTCAAAACGCCCGTTCACTGAGGTCAACTCACTGAGAATACGCAACACCTCATTGCGGTCTGCACCCAACAAGATCGCCGCAGCGTACACGCTGAGCAGATTGTATGCATTGAACTTACCGAGGAATTTGACCCATACCTCCGTACCGTCCAAATTCAACAACATGCCGTCGAGCAGTGTCTCGACAATGCGACAGCGAAAATCTGCAAACGATTGCAGTGCGTAAGTTTTCACCGTGGCTTTGGTATTTTGCACCATTACCATGCCGTTGCGATCATCCGCATTGGTCAAGGCAAAAGCTCCGGCTGGCAGACCATCAAAAAAGAGCTTTTTGGCTCGAATATACTCTGCAAACGTCTTATGATAATCGAGGTGATCGTGTGTAATATTGCTGAAAATACCACCGACAAAGTGTAAACCTGCCGTACGATGTTGCACCAGAGAGTGGGAGCTCACCTCCATAAAACAGTAATCGCACCCAGCCTCAACCATCTCTGCCATCATTTCGTTGAGTCGAATGCTATCCGGTGTGGTATGTGTCGATGGGATCTCTCGCTCATCTACACAGTACACTACCGTCGAAATCAGTCCCGCCTTATAACCCAATTTGCGGAACATCCGATAAAGCAGCGTAGCCGTTGTAGTTTTGCCATTGGTCCCTGTGACACCGACCAATTTGAGATGACGGCTCGGATAGCCATAAAAGGCTGAAGCCATCTCACCCAAAGCTACCGTTGAATCGGCCACCTTTACGAAAGTGACACCTTCAGGTCGCTCAGCTGGCAACTCTTCGCACACCACAGCCACCGCACCAGCCGCAATAGCTGCCGGAATATAGGTATGTCCATCGACTTGAGTTCCGCGTGTAGCAAAAAAGAGCGACCCCGACTTTACTTTTCGGGAATCGAACTCAATATCGGTCACCTGCACGGTTTCGTCACCCACCACCGAGCGCACCTCGACGCCCTGCAACAAATCCTTTAGCATATGCATAAACTACTTGTAATTTACAAATATAGGCCTTTCAACAGGCATTTCCGTCTCTATCGAGACAATTAACTGACATCTTATCGACATCACCTCTTATCATCAATCCACTGCAATATAGATTGTTCTTTGGGTTCACTATCGAGGCTCGCTCCACGGATATGCAATCCATTCAAAACACAATTTCCCTACGCTCCTATGCAAACAATCTTTATATCACAGTTCACTGTATTTCGTCAAGTTCATTGAACTCATAAAATTGAATACAATAAACTTTTCTCATCTCACATTCAGGCTCCAAATAACATGCTGCTCTTTTCAAACAGTTTTATTACACACTGCATGCTGTTATCTCCCCTTCAACGCTTAAGGTTCACTCACCTCAAATACATTACACTCAAGGCCCCAACCTAAGCTACTGTTTTTGTATCACGTTTTGCCCGCCCATTTTTATTCATCTTCCCGTTACGGTTACCTCCTCGGTGGAAAACATGATACATCAGCAAATACTTAATAATAGCCACGATTTTTTGCGAGGTGGTCAACTTACGACGTTGACTGTCATTTCCCAGCATCAGCCGCAGGCAATCACGTGTACCCGCCACCCAAACCAAATCATAGGGACGGAAGCGCACCAAACTCAACGGCTCAACAAAAGACCCATCTTTACGTTCGATACCGATAACCGCCGCCTCATTGCGACACATCACTACAAACTGAGCCACCGTCATATCCACCAACATGGAGGAAGGATCTATCGAGAACTGCCGCATCACCACATCATCCGCTCCATTCGTTGTCGGTTCGGAGGAGACCTCAACCTCAGCGGCAAACCGTTTCAATTCCGTATCGGTTCCTACCACTGCGATGCGGTCAGCCGGCAACAACACCTCATCGGCCTGAGGAATATTGATACTCCGACTTCCTCGTTGAATGGAGACGACCGTAATTCCCCGACGGGTTCGCAAATCGAGCATTCGCAAACTCCGTCCTATAAAGCGGCAATCCGAAGAGACCGTCAAATGGGCCAAATGCAAGAAACGTGTCTTAGTGTCCAATACAGTAATTTTTTCGGAGCTTGATCCATTCAAATTGGCGAAAAACCGTTTTTCCAAATGGAGGAAATTATTTTTGATCCGTTTCCAAAAGATCAACACAGACAAAACGATCATCAAGAAGCCGATGATGATTCCCCAACGGTAAGAATAGAGGTGTACCAGTACCACCATCACAAAGGCAAGCGCCATAAAAATCCGCAACAGCACCAGCCCCACCAATAGGCCGTGATTGAATCGTGGATCATTCCACAAGGTAGCCAACAATTTGCGGTTTAAATGGCGGATAGCGAGCGTCCACAAAAACGGAGCCATGAACAAAATGGTGGTCACCGTTGAAAGCACATTACCCCAAAACCCAGGCATCCATTTTTCGACCCACGGCATATAATAGGTTACCGAAACCCAAACCATACCGCCCAAAATGATACAATGAAACGCAATATTAAACAAGGAGCGTTTCAGAAGCTGTTTCCATGCACTCTGGTTTTCAGAACTTTGCGATGCCGAACTATATTGAGACAAGAACACTTTGATCTTGCGAGGCATATGTTTATCCAGCCAATGGTAAGCGGGTTCGCTTTGCTTGATAATAAAGGGGGTGGTAAAGGTTGTAATCACCGAGACAGCCACTGCAACCGGATAGAGGAAGGAGCTGGTCACTCCGAGAGTCAACCCCAGTGCTGCAATAATAAAGGCAAACTCGCCGATTTGAGCCAACGAGAACGAGGACTGCAACGACAACCGCAGGTCCTGCCCCGAAACCATAAACCCTATCGTACCGTAAACGATCTGTCCGACAATTACGACCAGGGTCAACAAAATAATCGGCCCGATATATTGCCACAGCAAGGCCGGCTCGACCAACATACCGACAGACACGAAAAAGATGGCACCGAAAAGATCCTTAACCGGGGCCATGACCTTTTCGATTCGCTTGGCTTCGGTGGTTCCGGCAAGTACGGAGCCCATTACAAACGCTCCCAATGCAGAAGAGAAACCAACGGATGTCGCCAACACCACCATTCCCAAACAGAGGCCCAACGAGATCACCAACAGTGTTTCATCATTCAGAAATCGGCGAATACGGGTAAGCAGCGTTGGAATTAGGTATATCGCCACGACAAACCAAGCCACCAAGAAGAAGAGCAATTTAAACAGGCGACCGAAGATTTGTATGTCATCTGTGGCTTTCTGCATATAGATGGTTGAGAAGAGTACCAACAGCACCACCGCAAAAAGGTCCTCGACAATCAACACGCCGAATACCTGGCCCGTAAATTTGTGATTTCGGAGTCCCAAATCATCGAAAGCCTTGATAATAATTGTAGTAGAAGACATTGAGAGCATTCCGCCAAGGAAAACACTATCTGTTGTTGTCCATCCCAACAGACGTCCGGCCATAAATCCGGTACACATCATTCCGAGGATGATCACCAACGCTGTCATCAACGCAGAACCTCCAACCTCGAGTAATTTATTGAAGCTGAATTCAAGTCCTAAAGAGAACAGCAAGAAGATAATACCGATTTCAGCCCAGATATTGACATTATCGACATTCGAAACGCCTTCGAGCAGAAAATTGCCGCTACACAAGAAACCGGCTACAATATACCCCAACACGACCGGCTGCTTCAGTTTTTTAAACAGCAGCGTAGTGATCCCGGCCACGCCCAAGATCAAGGCGAGATCTGAAATTAGGGGATTTAAATGTGCCATGCTCTAAACATTTGTAAGTTTCGCACCAGAGGCAACTTCTCGATGGTGATGCCATACAAAACAAATTGGACATTACAAAATTTGCCTTGATAGCAGAGTCTTCTATCAAACATAATGGTTTACATTAGGCCGACAGCTGTTTACAAGTTTTCTTCAGTCTCAACAGACCCGCAGCAATTTCACCATATTATCATGCTGTTATCTGCTGATTACAAACCATGTAACATCACCTCCAATCGAGCAATTCTACCCGAGAAACTTATATGCAAAAATAGCCATTTCCCCCCAATGTACACCGATTTTTTCAATGAAAAAGTCGGTTATTTTATCGTTTCCGGAACCGCCTCATTAAACATGAAAATCTTTCCAATCTATCCCCATCCAACAGCTCAAATCTTCATGATATCACACCCAGTTTGTCAATGCCATTTTTGCAAAACCTATCCAAACGTTGCAGAAACATTCGCTACACCCGCTATTCTATCAGCAGCAATCGATTTTCATCTGCATCTCTTTGCACATCAGGCAGTCACAACACACTATTCGTTGAGACGCTTTCCCTTCCCATAGGCCAGCAGCCCCGACTCACACAAATTAAGAGGGCTGACTCTTTCGAGTCAACCCTCTTCGACCTCAACTGACGGATGTATAGCGGCACATCACTTTCAAAAGTGCTTTTCAGATCGCACTTACCACTCCACCTATCAGCCTCTACTCTGTTTGATAAATTCTTGAATAGTTCAACGATTGTTTTATTCTTCAGTCATATCTTCAATAGGTTCAGCTTCTGAGGATCCCAATCCCGCAGGCAGCTTAAAATTACAATAGCATCACAAAGATCATTTTAACCTGTGCCAGATCATGGATCATCCTACATAATTTTGAATGCAAAGAACATACCACGATCCTATCATGAACCTGTTCGCGTCACATTCAGCAACATGTTTTTCTAATAAATCCGATTGATCAACAAAAGACAATCTTCTCTCCAACAGAAGACAAATTGCAGAATCCATGTTGACAAATCCGATCTATTCCAATCTTTTGACAACTTTACTAACGAGTCGAAGATTTTGCACCGGATTTTGCAAAATTGGCCACCTCTGTGATCGGAGCGAATTCATGCGGGATATACTCTTGTACTTGAGCCAACACGCAAGAACTACTGGGAGTTGAATAGCATACCAGCAACACATTCGAACTGTTCGTGCGTGAAAGTTTCATAATGCGCTCCATGTCTCCCGCTTGAAATGCAGCCAAAAGTGCAGCACGTTCCGACATATCGAAATAGATCTTTTGACAACGCAATTTTTCACCGGTTGGTAAATAATAAGGAACTCGAGCAGAGATTCCGACCAACAAACGGATCAGTCCAAACAGGGCAACCAAGCTACCAATCAGCATCAAGGCCGATGTCACGCTTTTATTTTCAGCCAATGCCGGGGACTTCAAGCTCCACACAGCTACTGCACATCCCACGATCAAGATCAATGCAGAAACGATAAAACTTTTTTTACGTGCAACCACACCCTCTTGAGCATAGAGGGTATCAGACAATAAAGAAATATTGCTCATTTTTAATCATCATTTAAAATAACATTAGACAAAACGAATCCAGACCGCACCGAGCGGTCAACCACAGTCAACCCTCATCGACAGATCAAGGGGTGACAAGAATCCGAGTCTCGCTAAATGATGATTTTCCTTAAGGCCACTACATAATAGCCTGAGGCGTCAAGCGACGCACGAAACGATAATGAGAGCTCCTCTTGAACATGTAAACGGGCCAAAGAGGAGGAGATTTTTTGTTCTTGGGATACAAGAGGGGATGCGACCTGAGCACCTTGTCTGGGAGCGAGGCGAAAAACGGGAGCCTCCACACGAGTTCCATTCACACCTGGCGTGGTCGGCAAGGCATCGCTACATAATGAAGCGTGAATGATCTGTAACAACGCCACATGCTGTTCTTGTTGCGATGCGACCTGTTCCGTGACAGGAAATCCGAAACTGTCGAGATGGAAAGTCTTTGACGGCTCTGTATCTCCAGCAAGACGAAGCATCGCGAAGAGACCGCAACACATCAAGACCATATATCCGAACAGGCGTTTCATTTACACTTTCAAATTTCTATTTCGCGAAAGTATATCAATTTCTGTTAATTTTCAATTTATATCTTTTTAGATCTTCATCCGTTACGGTCAATCTTTACACAAACAGGCATTACCATTGCCCGGTTGTGGCTTCAATCAGCAACACACGCAAAGCCATTTAAACCTTTTATCTCCAGGAATATATAAGAAAGCAACGTCCCGTTAAGACTCTGCATGAAGACTCTACTCAATTGAAATTCAACAGGCTAATACAGCTCAAACAATCCTAATTTTCGGCCTCGGTTCCTGTATCCGCTTCAGCGCCCTCTTCCCCTGCGGAGTCGGGTTCTGACACCTCAGGTTCAATCTCCGGGCGCTCTGGACCAAGCTGCAAAATGATCAACGCACCACGTTTAGCTGCAGAACCTGCCGGCAACGATTGTTTTTGAATATACCCCACTCCGGTAAAAGTAACTCGCAACCCCTCTCTTTCAAGCAAATAGAGAGCATCTTTAAGCCCCATCCCCACGACTTGCGGAACCATACCGGTCCGCGCATCCGGTAGAGAAGACAACTCATATCCGGCAGTATCAAGGCGTATCGTTTGCTGCCACATCTCACCATGCATAGCCGAATAGGGCACATCGAAACGGCGAGTCACACGACGAATCTGATCAGCCTGTCCGCTTTTCGGCATAGGACGCTCTTTTACCTTATCGTGCGTTGCAGAAAGCGGTGTTTGCCATGAAATATTCCGGGCATAAACCCGATCTGCAATAGCACGGAACACAGGACCAGCCAACGAAGCACCATAATAGGTTCCACGCCGTCCGGGCCCATGATAGGTCTTGATTGCGACGATACAACTGTATCGCGGATTGTCCGCAGGGAAATAGCCCACCAATGTAGCCAAATAGTGACGCCCGCCATTGCGATCCGTATAACCGTGCCGTCCCATGGCGATCTGCGCTGTACCAGTCTTACCAGCCACCGAGTAGTAAGGATTCTTCAATCCGCGAGCGGTACCGTCATTAACAACACCTTTAAGTGCATCCTGCACCTGTTTGATCACCTCGGGAGATCCGATCGACTCGACCATCACCTCCGGCGGAAAAGTTCGCAACGTTTGGCCATACTGTTTGAGCTCTTTGACAAACATCGGGCGAACCATCTTTCCTCCATTGGCTATGGCGTTGTAGAAACTAAGGGTTTTCAACGGCGTCAATCGCAAACCATACCCATACGACATCATCGTCAGTGTCACACCACTCCATGAAGCATCTCCCGGACGATAGATCACCGGAGTTGCTCCACCAGGGATTTGCAGATCTAACGGCATGGCCAATCCCATTTTATAAAGATGGTCTACAAATTGTCCAGGGCGATCCTTGTAATATTTATTGACAGCCAAAGCAAACCCCACATTGGATGAGTGTTCGAACACTTCACGCAACGTCACATCGCCACAAGCGTGAGAATCGACCACACGCGCCCGTCCGATCATCATTCGTCCGTCACCCGTATCGAAATGCTCCTCGAGGCTTGCTCCTGCATCATCGAGCAACGTCATCAACGAAGCCAGTTTGAAGGTCGATCCCGGCTCAAGGTTCATGCCGATCGCATAGTTGAAATCCTCGACAAACTTGCCTTCACCCCGGCGGGTAAGATTGGTGATAGCACGTATTTCACCGGTAGAGACCTCCATCAGTACCGCCGTTCCCCAATCAGCATCACCCAATTCGAGCTGCTTTCTCAGGGCATTTTCAGCCACATCCTGCACATCAATATCGAGTGTAGTGACCACATCTATTCCATCTCTTGGCGCCTCGTTCAAAGCGTCAGGAACAGGAATTTTGAAGCTACCCGATATGCGTTGCATCAGGATATTACCATCCTTACCCTTGAGGATACTGTCGAAAGCCCCTTCGATTCCCCATTTACGGCCAGCCTCATTCACCCGACCGATCGTACGTGAAGCCAATGCACCGTTGGGCAGCAGACGTTTATTGATCTGAACAGCGATAAACCCACCCCGATTGGGGCCGAGTTTCAGAATGGGAAATTGTGCAATTCGTTTGATCTCAAGGTGGTTGACTCGACGGGGAGCAATTTGCAGATACCGGTTGCGTCGTTTATTGCTGTACGCCCGATTCAGCATGATCAGGTAGGCATTTTTGTTTTTGTCGCCAAAGAAATTGGAGAGCGAATCGGCCAGTGCATCGACATGGCGCCGGAAAATGGAATCGGCCAACCCCTGCGCCGCAAAATCCATACGCACCTCATACGTAGGGACCGATGTGGTCAGGATACGTCCGTCACAGGCCAAAATATCACCACGATCGGCTTCGATGGTTTCCCTTTCATAGATGCTGCGCTCTCCCTTCTGACGCAACTTTTCGCCATTCGGACCGTATTGGATGTATGCAATCCGCACCGCAATGGCTATACCTATGGCAAAGAAGATGATATACAGCCATCGCACACGGGCCAAAATACTCTTTTTGATATCGGGTTTACGCGGCTCTGCCATAGCTATTTATCGATAATTTTGGGAGGAATGAGCGACTCTTCCAATGGAATCCCACGCTCTTCGAGCTGTTTGATGATCTCACTCTGGCGCGTTTGGGTCATACGGATCGACGAAATCGTCAACGAACGCGAACGCAGCTCCTTGACCTGCTCGGTCAAACGGTCGTGGCGCCGGTGCAACTTCTGAATATGGTATCCGTTGGCAATGTACAAAAACATCAACACGACGATGAACAGCACATAAGGATACATCCGCCGCACCTCGACCCGTGTCAGGATACTTCCGGAGAGCACCTGGGCCAAGTTCCGTTCAAACCAGGAGGGGCCTTTAATTTTGGGCGAATCACTTGCAGAAACGGGATCATTTTCTGAGGTAACATTTCCCGATTCAGCAGTATCTGCCCCCTCGTTCGAATCGGTCTGTTGCAGATCGTTGTCCTCATTATCGGCCAGATGATCCGTGTCTCGATCTACTGCATTCCGGCCGATCCTTCTCGTTCGGGGACCACTCTCCGGATCGTTCCCGTTACGGGATCTGCCTGAACGCTGTTTTCCAAATGCTCCGCTTCGACCAGAAGGCTCTGAATCATCCTCAAGCATCACATACGCCCCCTCCGACAGATCAGCCTCTTCGGCTGCGGCCTTTTCAGCACGGGACACCAGTTCATCTAATGCTGTCCATTCTTGCGGTTCGTTATGTTCTCCTCTTCGGCCCATCACCTGATCCTCAACGATCCAAACACCGTTATTCTTATTCGAGATTTTTTACTTTTCAGCGTATCAAGAGTTTAGAAAGGCCGAATCAACACTCCTTTACAGCCTGCTAACCCTCCACATGATCAATACAAATGTAACCTAATTTTTGTAACACCGCAGCAGTTTTATCACCGCTTTTCACTCTTACCAGTAGTTATTTTCGGATTACCTTCGAGCCTGAATTACACATCATGCGAAAGCGGCTGCGGCACAATCTCTGACGTATCGAAGTCGCCCCAATGCTCCGCCACATAATCCAATGTAGCGCAAATTTCAGCAGGGTCGAAAAGTGTTACTAACTTCAACCGGGTTGATTTGAAATCGGGCAAGCCTTTGAAATAGCACGACAGATGGCGGCGCATCTCTAACACACCCGCCTTTTCTCCTTTGAATTCGATCGACTTGGCCAGGTGCAATTTCGCCAACTCGACACGTTCACGCACCGACGGCTGTGGCAACAGCTCTCCCGTCTGGAGATAGTGCCGTATTTCCTCAAAAATCCATGGACGGCCATATGTAGCCCGACCGATCATCACACCATCCACACCATAACGGGCAAAGGCTTCGGCCGCCTTCTGCGGTGAATCGATATCACCATTGCCAATAATAGGAATATGCATCCGAGGATTGCGTTTCACCTCACCGATCAATGTCCAATCGGCCTCTCCCCGATACATTTGAGCGCGGGTCCGACCATGAATCGTCAATGCCGCAATGCCCACATCCTGCAATCGTTCGGCAATCTCCACAATATTTTTCGAGTCCTCGTCCCAACCCAAACGGGTTTTTACCGTTACCGGCAGATGAACTGCCTCAACGATACGCCGAGTCATTTCGACCATTTTGGGCACATCACGCATCATGCCGCTACCAGCTCCCCTACCGGCGATTTTGCGCACCGGACATCCGAAATTGATGTCAATCAGATCGGGTCCTGCCGCTTCAGCCATCTTAGCCGCTTCGACCATCGGTTCGATCAGATGACCGTATAATTGGATACCCACCGGCCGTTCATAATCAAAAATCGACAGTTTGGCCAACGCTTTGGAGGCGTCACGAATCAACCCGTCACTGGGGATAAACTCGGTATAGACCATATCGGCCCCATAACGTTTACACATGAAGCGAAACGAGGGATCAGTCACATCCTCCATCGGAGCCAAAAAGAGCGGCTTGTCGCCGAGATCGATCGAAGCAATTTTCACGGGTCGAAAAGAGTTTATTGATACTGAGCAGCACCTTCGCACATCTTATGCATTGCCAATGAGGGCAAAAAATAGGCACGATGCTCCTCTTCCGCGCAAAAATAGCTATCTTTGACGACAAAATCGCAATCGTATCACCCATGAATATTGAAAATTTCCTGCAACAAAAGGCAGCTGAGACGGTAGCCGCTTTGTACGGACCTGCTGATCCTGCCGCTATTCAGATTCAAAAAACCCGCAAGGAGTTTGAAGGCGACTATACTTTGGTTGTCTTTCCGTTGTTGAAACTCAGTCGCAAAAAGCCCGAAGATACGGCCACCGAAATTGGTGAAGCCCTGGTCAAAAATGTTCCCGAGATCAAAGGGTATAACGTCATCAAAGGTTTCCTCAACCTGTCGCTGAGCAATCAGTTCTGGGGAGATCGGTTGGCAGAGGTGGTTGCTGATCCCGACTATGGGAAAGCACAACCCACCGGGCGCACCATCATGGTCGAATATTCATCCCCCAACACCAACAAACCTTTGCACTTGGGGCATATCCGCAACAACCTGTTGGGATATTCGGTTTCTCAGATTCTGGAGGCTGCGGGTAACCGAGTAATCAAAGTCAACCTGGTCAACGACCGCGGAATTCACATTTGCAAATCGATGTTGGCTTGGCAGCTATTCGGAAACGGCGAGACTCCAGCCAGCTCCGGGATCAAAGGCGACCATTTGGTAGGCAACTATTATGTTGCTTTTGACAAAGCTTACAAAGCCCAGATCAAAGAGCTCGAGGCGAAAGGCATGAGCGAAGAGGAGGCCAAGAAAGAGGCTCCAATCATGCAGCAGGCACAGGCCATGCTGCGCAAATGGGAGGCCAAAGATCCCGAGGTGTACAACCTTTGGGAGACGATGAACGGCTGGGTATATGAAGGTTTCGACAAGACCTACAAAGAGCTGGGCATCAGCTTTGACAAGATATATTACGAATCTCAGACCTATCTATTGGGCAAATCGCTGGTTGAAGAGGGTCTCGAGAAGGGTATCTTTTTCCGTAAAGAGGACAACTCGGTGTGGATCGACCTGGCAGCCGATGGTCTCGATCAGAAATTGTTGCTGCGCGGAGACGGTACATCAGTTTACATGACCCAGGATTTGGGCACGGCTCTGACCCGTTTCAAAGAGGAGAATCTCGATGCGATGATCTACGTTGTCGGCAACGAGCAGAACTACCATTTCCAGGTACTGAAACTGATCCTCTCGAAATTGGGTTATCAGTGGGCCGATCAAATCACCCACCTTTCATACGGCATGGTCGAACTGCCCGAAGGCAAGATGAAATCGAGAGAGGGCACCGTCGTAGATGCCGACGACCTGATCGACGAAATGGTAGCTACCGCTCGTGAAATGTCGCAGGAGCTGGGCAAACTGGACGGTCTGAGCGAAGAGGAGATTGCTGCGATCTGCCACATGGTCGGTTTGGGTGCACTGAAATATTTCATTCTGAAGGTTGATCCGCGCAAGACGATGCTGTTCGATCCGCGTGAATCAATTGACTTCAACGGCAACACCGGTCCATTCATCCAATACACCCATGCCCGAATCAAATCGGTACTGCGCAAAGCAGCCGCTCAGGGCATTGCGCCGGCAGACAAAATCGACGGCTCGTTGTTGGTTCCCGAAGAGGTGGCACTGGTTGGTCAATTGACTGACTATCCGGCTACCGTGGCTGCAGCTGCCGAGAATTTTGCACCTTCAATCATTGCGAACTACGCCTACGAGCTGGCCAAAGGCTACAATAGCTACTATCACGACTTCCCGGTAATCCGTGAAAGCGATCCAGCCAAACAGGCTCTGCGTCTGACGTTGGCCGCTATAGTAGCGCGCACGTTGGCTGCCGCAATGGCTCTGCTGGGCATTAACGTTCCAGAACGCATGTAAGACGACACACCTTGTGTCTCAATAGAGCAATGCAATGGGCATCGTCAAACGGGACAGTATCGCCATTACCATCCTCTCCTACATTGGAGTGGTGGTGGGTTATGTGAATAAAATACTACTGTTCCCGAACTTTCTGAGCGAGGAGCAGGTCGGTTTGACCAGCATCCTCGTCTCTTTGGCGGTGATGTATGCCCAATTCTCTGCATTAGGGATCAACTCGACCGTCGTCAAGTTCTTCCCCTTTTTCCGCACACCCGACAAACGGCATAATGGACTCTTTTTCTGGTCCGCATTAGGAGTCTCTATCGGTTTTCTGCTTTTTACGGCCCTCTTTGTCATCTTCCGGGAGCCGGTCATGCACTACTTCTCGAAAGAGTCACCGCTGTTGTCAGAATATTACCTGATGCTGATCCCGTTAGGATTGGCCACACTCTTCTATAACTTTTACAGTGCCTGGTTGCAGGCGCTCTCCCGCACCATCATCTCATCGGCCGTTTACGATGTGCTGTTGCGACTGTTGATTACTGCCGAAATTTCGCTCTACGCGCTCGGACTAATCGATTTCGAACAGTTTATGGTCGGCTACATCATTATCTATTTTGTACCGACCCTGATTCTGCTACTCTACACCATCTACCTCAAGGAGTCCTATCTGCATCCAGTGGTCACCTCCCGCACTAAAAAATTGGTGGCTATTGCCGGCATTTACGGGCTATGGCAATATCTCGGAGGAGCCTCGGTTTTCCTGACCAGCGTAATCGATCAAACCATGCTGGCCGGCATGGAGGGGTTGATGCAGGGCGGTATCTACGCCATCATGATGTATATGGTCAGTGCAATGTTGATTCCCTACCGTTCGATGATCAAGGTGGCCACACCAGTGGTAACCAATCTCTGGAAAGAGCGGGATATGAAAGGAATGCAGCACATTCATCGAGAGATGTCACAGATGAACCTGATCGTCGGCTGCTTTTTCTTTTTGGCAATCTGGATCAACCTCGACAACATCTTTTCGTTGATGCCGGACTCCTATTCGGCAGGCCGTTACGTCTTTCTGTTTTTGGGACTTGGGCGTGTATTCGAAATGTACGCCGGACTGACGGGGGTGATCCTCATCACCAGCAAGCGTTATCGGTACGATTTCACCTTCTCGATCCTGCTGGTGGGTTTGACCGTTGCCACCAATGCAGCCCTGATCCCCTCTTTGGGAATGAACGGTGCCGCCATCGCCACCATGATCACGGTGGTGGTCTACAACCTGATCCGTATGGCTTTTGTTTGGAAATTTTTCAGGCTACAACCTTTTGCAATCAAGGACTGCTGGGTGGTCGTCCTTACTGCAGCCATGATCGGACTCTCAACAGTGATCCCCTATTTAGGCAACTTCATTCTCGATGCTGCAGTTCGCACCTTGGTCATCTCGGTGATTTTCGGAGGGGTTATCTACTATTCACACACCAGCCAACAACTGAACGAGACGATCGATGAGTTGCTGGCGAAAGTCGGAGTCCGCCTGCCCCACTGATCCTACAAATAATCCAGAACGGGAAGGCGATCGACTACTCTCAACGGCTATCTATTTTTCATGCCGGTTGATCACTAACCTCCCCTACTTGCCATCTTTGATGAGCTGTAAACGGACAAATTCCCGTTTGTTCTCAAGCCGTCCTATCCACTTGTTCTTCTCGAAATATTGGAGAGGATACGCACAACAACCTCACTCCGCTCTGTAGTTTCTCTTGTCCGCTCACCGGATTCTCCGCCGTGCATATCCTATATCCGTACATCCACTCACCTCTAGACACTCCATTATTGCGGATTGTGGACAGGCTCAGATTTTCTCAATCACAAAAGCGGCCCGCCGATACTCGGCAGACCGCTACAAAAGAAAATATATAAAGACGGAGAGTTCGCTAAACGAGGCCCTTATAATTACCATTAAAGACGAATGTCACATCTATTTTCGGCGATTATCTGTTTTTGCAGGTTCATTGGCCGCCAAAGATCCCACATATTTGATTGCATGCCCCGGAGTAAACATCGTCATGATCACTTCGCCAGTCGCAGTTGTCAAATAGATTCCGAAACGATAAGTCGTTTCATCCTCCGGATTTTGAGCGCTGAATGTAATACTCCATCCAGACTGCGTCTTGGTGATTTGGTAATCCTGCACCTGTTGTGCATCGAAGTTGAGGACCTCAACATAAGGATTCAAATACCCCCACAACGTGGGTAAATGAACCTCCAGATGGCCATCAGGGAATAGAGCCAAATAATAATAAACATTATTGACCATCTGTTGACTACCACCGGGCAATTCGTAGATACTGATCGGCAAGAATTGATAATTCTGTGATTTGATCAACGAATCCTGCTGGGCCGCAAAACGTGCATCCCGTTGGGCTCTAACCTCGGCGCGAGCTTGTGGTAGAGATATTTGTAGTCGCAGGGGACATTTCTGGCTGCTGGGCAAAAAGTGCTGTACCAGCCAACAACATCACCACAGACAAGAACCATCCATCTCTTTTCATTCTCAGAAATTGTGTTAGTACAATTTACTAATGGTACCCTGGTAAGTAACCGGATTGAACTGATCTGTTTCGATAGTCAGCACACCCTCCTGCGTAATCGAGGTGATCGTCAGAGTGAAGGTGTAGTTATATTCGGTCATGGCATTGGTTTTAAATGTAACTGTCCATCCATCCTTGGTCTGTACAGCCGAATACTGGCTTACCTGCGGCATAATAGCGTTCAAGGTGGTCATAACAGGAGCCAAACCTTCGTTATTCTGAATGTAAGGCAGATCTACATCCACATACGACGGTTTAATAGTCAATTTGAAATTCGGGTTGTAGATCATGTGCGGCATACCGGCAGGCATCTGCTGGAACTGATCGGGAGTGAACACGAACCCTTTGGACATCACTACCGAATCCATCATTTTAATATCGGCAGCATTCCGTGCAGCACGAGCCTGAACACGCTCAATACGGCGAGCGACATAATCAGCATCTGGAACAACAATGGTAACAGTTTGTGCAGATACAGACAAACCGAACAGGCTAGTAGCCATCAAAAGAAGTAAATTTTTCATAGCATTTAAATATAAAATTAGAGTATTGGATAAATACATTGAAAGTTCTTATAACAAGTCCTTTCGACCAGGTTATATAACAAAATCCCTGCCTAATTTTATCTTTAAACACCCTTTCAACATTTTCTTGTAAAAAAAGTGATAATTAACCTAAAATTCGGTTTTAAAAAGAACAGTAAGGGGCATATTCCCAATAGGAGTATGCCCCAAAAGAAGATTTATAAACGTCTTGCTTAAATCGCTTCAAACACCTCTTTACCTTCTTGGCAAAGCGGGCAAACCCAATCTTCAGGCAGCTCTTCAAATGGTGTACCGGGCGCAATACCGTTATCAGGATCACCTACTTCAGGATCATATACATATCCACAAACTTCACATTTGTACTTTTTCATCTTTTTCTTTTTTTAATTATGCGACAATAAACTTGTTACTATATACTGATTACAATGAATCGTCAGTTTCAATTCAACAATCAACTCGTTCGGATTTCAGTTTTACCTTATTATAAATATAACGTCTACATCAGCCCTTCTTTAAACATGGATGGCTCCCATCCGACCGGTATGATTCCGAAAGCAATATACATATAATTTCGACAAATCACGCTATGGACTCACTTTTTTATAGTATGGTCAGTCCTTTTCACCGAAAGGGATTCACGGAACAACTGAGCCGCATTTTTTCAACATCCCATCCATCATCCTATTGGCCGCCATCTATCACGTTGACAAACGATCGATCAGGGTTCTATTGCTACAATCGGCACCATTAAGCCTCTCTACACATTCCGTTCCAAAATGAACGATCACACATCAATAACACCTCACACGGCTATTTCACCTCTTTTCAAAGAACGACAGTTATATCTATCGCACTTATAATTGAGTCATGCCACACCTATATAAAACACAGGGACGGCAAAAATTATTTTGCCGTCCCTGTGCTGTGACTAATGGACTTATTTATTAATAGGTACAAATACCCGTGTAGGTCTGAGGTGAAAGACGGCGCAACTCCTCTTTTACAGATTCCGATACATCCAACCCATCAATAAACAGAGCAATATCTTCATGGGTAATTGCCTTATTGGTACGGGTCAGGGCTTTGAGCGCCTCATAAGGATTTGGATAGCTCTCTCGACGCAAAATGGTCTGAATACCTTCAGCTACAACTGCCCAGTTGTGTTCCAGATCTCCGAGGATTTTTTCCTGATTAACGATCAGTTTGTTCAATCCCTTGAGGATAGACTGGAACGATACGATCGTATGAGCCATCGGCACTCCGACATTACGCAATACGGTCGAATCGGTCAGGTCGCGTTGCAGACGTGAAATCGGCAATTTTGCTGAAAGATGGCCCAGAATAGCATTGGCGATTCCGAGGTTGCCTTCTGCATTTTCAAAGTCGATCGGATTGACTTTGTGCGGCATCGCTGATGAACCGACCTCGCCAGCCTTGATCTTCTGTTTGAAATACTCCATCGAAACATACGACCAAATATCCCGACACAAGTCGATCAGAATCGTGTTGATACGACGCAAATTATCGAAAATAGCTGCAAGGTTATCGTAATGTTCGATTTGGGTCGTTACCTGCGAACGATCCAGCCCCAACACCTCATTTACAAAGCGATTGGCAAAGCTGATCCAATCTACCTGCGGATAGGCCACCGAATGGGCATTGAAATTACCGGTTGCACCGCCAAATTTTGCCGGAGCTTTGAGGGTACGCAACATCGCAACCTGTTTGGTGAGACGATCAACAAAAACTTCGATCTCCTTGCCCAAGCGAGTGGGAGAGGCAGGCTGACCATGAGTATGGGCCAACAACGGAATCTCACGCCACTCTTCAGCCAACGATTGGAGTTTGGCAATCAATTCATCGAGCATCGGGTTGTACACCTCGGCAAGAGCCTCTTTCAAACTATATGGGATCGATGTATTGTTGATATCCTGCGAGGTCAAGCCAAAATGGATAAACTCTTTATATGGATGCAAGCCGAGCTTGTCCATCTTCTCCTTGAGCAGATATTCGACCGCTTTGACATCATGGTTCGTTGTCCGTTCGATCTCCTTCACGCGAAGGGCATCGGCCTCTGTAAACTGGCGATAGACATCACGCAATGCCTCCAATGCCGTTTTATCTACATCTTTGAGCTGGGGCAAAGGCAGTTCGCACAGGGCGATGAAATATTCCACCTCCACCAGCACACGGTAACGAATCAAAGCATATTCAGAAAAATAACCGGCCAGAGCCTCGCATTTGTCACGATAGCGGCCGTCGATCGGGGATATAGCGGTCAACTTGGTCAATTCCATGGCTTAGATAAATTTAGAAACGAATAACAAATATAGGGTTTATCCCGTTGAATACAAAATAATAGGCAAAACTTCGCAACCTTTCGTATCGGAGGGGGTGAAAGCGGGAGCGCACGTTGCGTTTTAGCGGAAAACCCTTACCTTTGCAATTTAGGGAAGAAGTTTCAAAACAGGGCAATTCAAACACCTACAACACGCCCTTCCCGACCGAGTTTACACCCGACAGAAGGGCGTTTACACAAGACAAAATTATGGACGGCATATTGAGTTTCATTCTTTTCCTGATCATTGGTTTCTATGTAGCGGGATTGATTGGGCGAGTGCTTTTGCGTCGTTGGATCATGCGCAAACAAAAGGAGTTCGAACAGGGAGGCAATCCTTTTTTTCGGACTTATACCTGGAGCAGTGGCAGCCAGACTCGCAACGACTCGCAGCGCAAACCTGAAGGAAAGGTCACAGTTGAACAGACTCGCGTAACAGAGAAACGGGTCAGTGGCGAAGTCGGCGACTATGTAGATTACGAAGAGATCAAGGAGAGCAAATAGATTTTTGGGGTTACACTCTGAGCGACATACGCGCGACAGGCTACGGCATATACAACAGATCCCGGGATAAAACATATAAATTAATCCAGCGTTTACGTTACATAGGGGAACAGCAGCAAAGGTAACGCTCCGACAAGCTAATCAGGACCTCAACAGAGCTCAGGGATGCGGACCAGGACTATATGTGTAGCCACGGAGAGACGGTTGCAACAACATCCATCCGAGTGCAAGCTGCATGCGAGGTTGATTCGGTGGAATATTACATACATATTACATACATAAGGAGAGGACTCCTCTCCATATGCAAAACAGAGCTTGTGAAGATTGAAGTTACTGCAGCCAAGAAGAACAAACGGATCACGGCTCGGCCAATATGCAGAATGCAGAGCATGATGAGATTTATATATTGTTTCGGGGCACACACAAGTAAAAAAGGGAACGATAATTGAACGCTCCTACAGAAACATAAGACAATAGGCGGATGAAAAACTTTTTCGAACTGATCGGACGCTACTTCATGTTGATGAGCAAGACCTTCTCCCGTCCGGAGAAGTTCTCGATCTATCGCAAGCGCGTTATGGTCGAGATGGCAAGCCTTGGCCTCAACTCAATCGGCATTGTAGCCATCATCTCGGTTTTCATGGGTGCAGTCATCGCCATCCAGATGGCACTCAACCTCGAATCGCCCTTCATTCCGCAATACCTGATCGGATACGCGACTCGTGAATCGATGTTGCTGGAGTTTTCCTCAACAGTCGTCGCTCTGATTCTGGCCGGCAAGGTAGGATCGAACATCGCCTCCGAGATCGGCACCATGCGCATTACCGAGCAGATCGATGCCCTGGAAATCATGGGGGTCAACTCTTCGAGTTACCTGATACTGCCCAAAATCATTGCTACCGTACTCTTTTTCCCCTTCTTGACAATTATGAGTATGGGGATCGGAATTGCCGGCGGTTATTTGATTTCGGTACTGACCGGAGCGGTCAACCCGGAGGCTTACCTCACCGGTATCCGTTACGACTTCAAGCCATTCTACATCACCTATTCGCTGGTCAAATCATCGGTATTTGCCTTCATCATCACCTCCATATCGGGCTTTTTCGGTTATTACGCCAACGGCAATTCGCTGGAGGTGGGACGTGCCAGCACCAAAGCGGTGGTTGTAAGCAGTATCGTCATTCTGATCTTCAACCTGATCCTCACCCAAATCATGTTAACTTAAGATGATCCGAGCTGAACATATCATTAAATCATTCGAAGGACGCACCGTACTGAAAGATATTTCGGCCACCTTCGAAACCGGCAAGACAAACCTGATCATCGGACAGAGCGGATCGGGGAAAACGGTATTGCTTAAATCGTTGGTCGGACTACATACGATCGACAGCGGCAAGATTTTCTACGATGACATTTGTTATACCACACTCTCTTTCAAAGAGCGTAAGGCCATTCGTCAGCAGATCGGCATGATCTTTCAGGGAGGAGCCTTGCTCGACTCATCGACAGTCGAAGAGAATGTACGTCTGCCGTTGGATCTTTTCACCGATCAAAGCGCTTCAGAAAAGGCTGACCGGGTCAACTTCTGTCTGCAGCGGGTGAACCTGCGGGATGTGAATCATCTCTATCCCGCCGAACTGAGTGGAGGTATGATCAAACGTGTAGCTATTGCCCGTGCCATAGTCATGAATCCGAAATACCTCTTCTGTGATGAACCGAACTCCGGTCTCGACCCGATGACTTCGGTTGTGATCGACAACCTGATCAAGGAGATCACCGAAGAGTACAACATCACCACCATCATCAACACCCACGACATGAACTCCGTACTTGAAATCGGAGAGCACGTCATTTTTATTTATAAAGGCGAAAAATGGTGGGAAGGAACCAAACACGAAATTTTGCATGCCGACAATCGCGAACTCAACGAATTTGTCTTCGCCTCTTCCATGGCAAAACGGGCCAAAGCCTGCAGTGGTCTTGACCTTACCGCCACGAAGAATTAACGTCGGTTGGACCAGCTGCATGAGTGAAAGACAAGACTTTAATAAAAAAATTTAATATCCTTTTTTTGCAGGGTTTTCGATTTTTATGTACTTTTGCAGACGAAGTGTTGAAAGAACAGTTAAACAACCTTAATATTAAACAGTTATGTCAAAGATTAAAATCGGTATCAACGGTTTCGGCCGTATCGGACGTTTGGTGTTCCGTGCCGCAATGGACAAGAACGATGTAGAGATCGTCGGCATCAACGACTTGATCAGCGTTGACTACATGGCTTACATGCTGCGTTATGACACCATGCACGGTCAGTTCAAAGGTTCTATCGAAGTAAAAGACGGCAACCTGGTTGTCAACGGTCACTCAATCCGCGTAACCGCTGAGAAAGATCCTGCAAACTTGAAATGGGACGAAGTTGGTGCTGAATACGTAGTAGAGTCAACCGGTCTGTTCCTGACCAAAGAGAAGGCTGAGGCTCACTTGAAAGCTGGTGCAAAACGTGTTGTAATGTCTGCACCTTCGAAAGACGACACCCCAATGTTCGTAATGGGTGTTAACCACACCACTTACGCTGGTCAGTCAATCATTTCGAATGCATCTTGCACCACCAACTGCTTGGCTCCTATCGCCAAAGTTCTGAACGACAAATTCGGTATGGTAGAAGGTTTGATGACCACCGTACACTCAACCACCGCTACTCAGAAAACTGTTGACGGTCCTTCTATGAAAGACTGGCGTGGTGGCCGTGCTGCTTCTGGCAACATCATCCCATCTTCAACCGGTGCTGCTAAAGCTGTAGGTAAAGTTATCCCTTCACTGAACGGTAAATTGACCGGTATGTCACTGCGTGTTCCTACCCTGGACGTATCAGTAGTTGACTTGACCTGCACCCTGGCTAAAGACGTTACCTACGATGAGATTTGCGCTGCAATGAAAGAGGCTTCTGAAGGCGAACTGAAAGGCATCCTGGGTTACACTGAGGATGCAGTTGTTTCTTCAGACTTCCTGGGCGATCCTCGCACCTCTATCTTCGACGCAAAAGCTGGTATCCAGCTCTCTCCTCGTTTCGTAAAAGTTGTTTCTTGGTACGACAACGAGTGGGGTTACTCTAACAAAGTTCTCGAGCTGATCGAGTACACCAGCAAAATCAAATAATTAGGGTTTACCTAAGATTTTGCGAAACAATACTCCGAAGAGGCGTTCCGAAAGGAATGCCTCTTCTTTTTGTGAACCTATCAGAAACTCGCCCATGCTAAGGGAACATATCCGATGCCCACATAGAGAATCTCGATATTGATAATAAAAATATAAAGAGGCTCACATACCTTTACCAGTTCTGTCTTAGCAAATTGTTTGAATGCACCTTCAGCCATCCGTTTCTACTTCCCTACACATCGAATCTTAAGAATTGCTATCAGACATAAAATTCTTTGTAGCATAGCATCAAACATCGATCAGGAAATTGACTCGAGCAAAAAAAGAGGGAGTACACTTGATGTACTCCCTCTTTTATTAACTTAGATCTGATACGGAACTTTTCGTGCCTCGAACAGAAAAGAACAACCTATTCGTAATCCTTATTATTCCTCACGACATACTTGCTTCCATAATAGGAAACGTTCCATATACCCAAAAACAAAATCACAAAAGGTTACTTTTTGAGTTTAGCAATGATTTCGTCGGCAACCTTCTTACCCGACATCAACATGCCACCGAAAATCGGTCCCATACGAGGTGTACCCGAAACGGCAGAAGCAGCCATACCACAAACATACAGACCGGGATAGATCTCTTTGGTTCCTTTGACCACTTCATCCTCACCAGCAGCTACATCCAACGAACGTTCACCGATTACACCGCCGGTCTCAGTAGCCAATTGAATACCATTTTTGCGAGCTACAGTAGCGGCAATTTCGCTATCGTGACCAGTACCATCGACGACCACTTTCGCCAAGATATTCAGTGGATCGACATGCAATCCTTCACGCAAAACCGGAGTCCAGTTGACCACAACACCGCTTACGACATTGTTTTTGAAGATCACATCCTCAACTGAATAGCAGTTGAAAATCGTTGCACCTTCGTGCACGGCACGATACAACAGCGCAGACGTACTCTCCACGGAATCCATCACATAGAGTCCCTCATCACAGGGTGCATAATTGATTCCGAACTCTTTGACAATATCGATCGCCTCTTGCTGGATTACGATCTGGTTAAACATCATCGCACCACCCCACATACCGCCGCCGGGTGACAGCTTACGGTCAAACTGAGCCACTTTCAACCCAGCTTTTGCCAAATAGTAGGCAGCGACAATACCCGAAGGGCCTCCACCGACAATAGCTACATCGAGATTCAGGTTCTTCTCCAGCTTTTCAAAATAGGTGCTAATAATGCCTTTAGATACTTTTGTTTCAATCATGATTTTGAACAGAGTTACAAAATTGCGGTTTCCCGAGAGCGACTACTCGGCATAAATAAAGTTGATGGTCTGTTTGCAATCGGCGCCCAATGTTTTGGAAACAGGGCAGGTCAAAGCTGCATTTTCAAGAATTTTCCGCTGTTTGGGCTCGTAATTTTTAGGGAAGTGCACATCGATTTTAATCTCACCGATACGACGCGGATCTGCAGCCATCACTTTGGAAATGCTCATACGAGTTCCAACAATGTCAATATTGTGAGTATTACCTGCAATGCCCATCAACGTCATCATGCAATTCCCCAAAGCAGTAGCCACGAGATCGGTCGGAGAGAACGATTCGCCTTTGCCGTGGTTATCCACAGGAGCATCGGTAACGATTTTAGTACCAGACTGCATATGGGTAGCTTCAGTCCGGAGTCCACCCAAATAAACGGTTTCAACAGTTGCCATATTCCAATTTTTAATTGATTATTTCTGATTACTCTGTTTGTTCATAGAGCTAAGCGCCAAAAGAGCCGCCGCTCCGATTCACAAAGATAGAATTTTATTTGGCATGTTCTCGATCCTCTTTCTTTAATATAGTATAGAGCCAAAACGTTTCGCTGCTTTTTGCTTTTGAGCCAGCCGTCCCCCTCCTTTTCAAACCATACGTCCAGGCAACTTTTTATTATATGGATGCTGCAAAATTTGACCCAATCGCACATGAAGAGAGGTGCAAAAGCTTGCAAGCGAACCAATCCTAACCGGTAGGCACCATGCAACTATATATCAATCTGCATAAAAAGGTTATCTTTGCAACACCACTCAGCATTTGAAAACTGATTAAAACTTTCCGACATGAATATTACCTCCGCAACTTTTCGTTGCAGCAGCCAAAAGCTCTCGCAATGTCCTGCCGATAATCGGCACGAATTTGCCTTCATTGGCCGTTCGAATGTCGGCAAGTCCTCCTTGATCAATATGCTGACCGATTCTCCTTCGCTGGCAAAGGTCTCCTCTACACCCGGCAAAACCAAACTGATCAACCATTTTCTAATTAATGGCAATTGGTATTTGGTCGATCTGCCAGGTTACGGTTATGCGCGGGTATCGAAAAGTGAACGCCGCGAGTTTTCAAAACTGATTCTCGACTACGTGCTCGAACGTAAACAGATGCACTTCCTTTTCGTATTGGTTGACTCCCGGCTCGAGCCTCAAAAGATCGATCTGGATTTTATCAATCTACTGGGCGAACACGGCATTCCTTTTGGCATTGTTTTCACCAAATGCGACAAGCTCTCTTCCAATCAAGCTGAATCGAATATAGCCCGATACCGCCGCACCCTGCTGCAAAGTTGGGAAGAGCTCCCCCCTATGTTCCGCACCTCATCCGAAAAACGGCAGGGACGAGAGGCGATTCTTGATTTTATTGGCAATTGCCTGACAGCAGCCACCCAAGAGATCGTGAAATAACGGACATAAGCCCCCTTTGGACATTGAAAATGGGTACTCTATGAAAAAAGTTCCGTTTTCCAATCCTCAATTAGCTGAAAAAAACTACCTTTGTAACGCTAAAGCATAACGCAAAACATACCCATCATGGCGATTCACAAACTCAAATTTTTTGCCTGCCGCCAATCGCGCTATCTGGCCGAAAAAATAGCCAAAAGTTTCGGCACGGAATTGGGAGATTCGACTGTTCTGGAGTTCAGCGATGGCGAGTTTCAGCCCGCTTATAACGAAAGCATCCGCGGATGCACCGTATTCATCATCCAATCGACCTTTCCACCCGCAGACAATCTCATGGAGTTGCTGCTGATGATCGATGCAGCGCACCGTGCTTCAGCACACCGTGTAATCGCTGTAATGCCATATTTCGGATGGGCACGTCAGGACCGTAAAGACCGTCCCCGTGTCTCAATTGGCGCAAAAATGGTAGCCAACCTGTTGCGTGCTGCCGGCGTTGACCGAATCATGACCATGGACCTGCATGCCGATCAGATCCAAGGTTTCTTCGACATTCCTGTAGATCACCTATATGCAAGCAGCATCTTTGTTCCTTACATGCAGAGCTTGAACATCGAAAATCTTTCGATTGCCGCTCCTGACATGGGTGGTGCAAAACGTGCAAATGCCTATTCACAGCATCTCAATGCTCCGATGATCATCAGCCACAAACAGCGTGAACGGCCAAACGTTGTCGGTAAAATGACAGCTATTGGTGATGTTGTAGATCGCAACATTATCATTGTGGACGATATGATCGATACCGCAGGAACTATCACCAAAGCTGCCGATATGTTCATGGAACGCGGAGCTCGCAGTGTTCGTGCTGCTGTCACACACCCATTGTTGTCAGGCCCTGCATACGACCGCATCAACAAGAGTGCATTGCAGGAGGTGATCGTTACAGACACCATTCCATTGAAGCAGGACGAAGATCTGTCTAAATTTACAGTTCTTTCGGTAGCCGACATCTTTGCAGATGTTGTTGAGCGAGTTCACAACTACAAAGAGATTAGTTCTCGTTTCATATTTTAGCGTCATTTTTTTGGATTTATCCAAAAATAGCTTAGCTTTGTAGCCCGGTTGGAGGGATATACCTCCACAATCAATCAATAAGGCCCGGAGAGGTGGGTGAGTGGCTGAAACCACCAGTTTGCTAAACTGACGTACTGGGTAACCGGTACCACGGGTTCGAATCCCGTCCTCTCCGCGATGAAGGGTGTAAATCAAGCATTTGCGAGGTTTGCACCCTTTGTTGTATCCAGAAGTCGCTATCTGTTTTAGTCGAGTGTATAACCATTGAGGTTGTGCAACTCTATATACATGACATATTTAATTGAATACAGAGCTACGAAATTTAGTCTCAATTTTGTTGAATACGTTACATTTGTCTGATTTTATGAATCAAACAAAAAGTATACTGATTGCGTATCCAGCCATTTATATAAAAACTAAATATGATAAATATATATCCGCTCTTTTACAATAAAAAGCAATATTTAGATTTACTACTCCTTGCTGATGAGCAGGAGTCCATGATTGATCGCTATTTGGAACGCGGGGATATGTTTGTCCTGGCTGATAACAATGAGGTGAAAGCTTCATGCGTTATAACAGAAGAAGGTAATGGTATCTACGAAATCAAAAGTATTGCTGTTTATCCGCAGTTCCAGCGCAAGGGGTATGGGAAAAAGTTGATATCCTTTCTTCTGGAACATTATAAAACGCGCTGTCATACTATGCTGGTCGGTACCGGAGACTCTCCTATAACCATATCCTTCTACAAAAGTTGCGGATTTATATATTCACACCGAATACCCAATTTTTTCACAGATAATTATGACCATCCGGTTTTTGAAGCAGGTAAACAATTAAAAGATATGATTTACCTTAAAATTAGTACAAGTAGATAATTGCAATCCTAAAGGGTGTGAGTCTATTTTTGGTAAAGAGAGAAATATTGCAACCACTTTGGTAACGGCCTAAATGACTTTTATCCAATACGCTACCAATATTATCTCCTTTTGCAGGTCTTCTCTTTAGTGTCCAACGTTTCATCAGTGAAGAATTAAAAAGTAGGAGAAGAGCTTGCTTATTGTTGTGTTACAACATGAGTGTATTCCCTGCTTGAGGAAAAGTATGAGATAAGCATGTGTCGTTCCCTAAAATAGGGAAGATCCTTATTGCGACAGAGAGGGGATGGGATCAGTTTGATTGTTTGTGTGAAAAATAAAAAAGGCGTTCATAAATTTTATGAACGCCTTTTTAGTAAGATTGGCGGAGAGGACGGGTTACGAACCCAGTCTCTCACTTGCTTTAAGTTCAGTAACTTCTATTTCACAATTTTGCCTGTCGCACTTCAATGGGGTATGATTTGGAGTGCTTTATCGTGTTGACATTGGCTTCATGCTGTTCGCTTTTGTCTTGTATTTAACACTCGACACAAATACAAGAAAATGATTGAAAAATGAATGTAACGGTTTGAAGAACCCAGCATAAAATATAGAATCAATGTTTATAATGTCTCTATTGGCACCCTGACACGAAGGAATTTATCTTTGTGTAGATCAATATGTAAGCAATCATTCCAAAATATGATTTTCAGCATGCCAATACGTTTTAAGTGAAAGAGATTTCCCATTTGCCCCATCTTATCAAAATTGACATATTAAATTAGTTCTATTATGTATATGATGAATCTGGTGGCATTATTTCTATCTAACCGATAGAATTATCCTTATGCAGCATGTATTTATACTGGATCATCTGTCAGAAACATGCGATACGGATACGATCTTTCTACGGCTTGCCGATCTATGTAAGTCTATCTAAATCTTTACATAAAAACGTCAATCTTTTTCTAATGCTGCAATATCGCAGCGATGGTGGCATCCAACTGAGGATCGTTTTTGTACATTCTATCTGTAAAAGTATTGTGGACATAAATGCCCAGTTTGACGCCGGAAAACTCCAGATCTTTCCCAGTTAGGAAGTAGCATCCCCAAGCCGACAAACAGCCCATCCATCAATGAGCCCCCAGAAGTGTATATGACCGTACGAGATGTCTCTGTTTCTGCGATTTTAGCGATGCCAAGCGTTTTAATGCCATGTCAGTTGGCTCACTTCACCTCCGTTCACCGGTACGATGAACACCTCGTTGTTGCCATTGATATCCGAGGAGAAAACAAGCAACTTGCTCTTCGGCGAGACAGAGGGATGATTCTCGTTGCCTCCGCGAGATACAAGTCGCATGGCCGTATCTTCATCAATGCCGACTCGAAATATGTCTCCATCGTATGCAAAGTAGATGATTGTCACATCAGGAGAGAGGAACGGATAATAGGGGAAGCGAAGGGTTCCTGTCTGTGCCCGAAGAGGATTCATCTATATGGAGGCTAATGAGAAGACCAACAGTAAAAACTTGATTTTGCGCATGAATCGCATTTTTTATGGACACCTTGAATATTGACAACTCGTTCTTCTTCCCGATTGTTCGTGTTTTATCCGATTCGAGCGAATTGAGAGGAGAGGAGATGGGGCTACAGGCATCATGTTTACACCTGTCGACCATTTGACGCTCTCCGTTTCCTCCGATCGATAGTCTCACTCAACGTAGAGGGATAAAATCGATCTACCATCTGCCGGGCAACCTATAACGGAAACCAGGGTCCCCAATAGAAAAATTCCTTAACCCGAAAAAGATTCGCAGTACTCCGAAAGGTGCTGCGAATCAGAGTAATGAGGTGATTATGGTTTCAGCGTGATGTCTGCATAGCGGTTGCTGATTTCGATCTCGGCACAATGAGCACTCTTGGGTCCGATGGTTCCTTGGAAAGACTCTACATTTTTGTCTTCTTCTGTTCCGACGGAAATCGGAGTGACTTTGAGGCCCGAGTAGTGTATCTTTCCAAAATGGGTGTACAGTGTGGCCCGTGCTGAAAGTTGAGTTGGTAACCCGACCGTCACACCACAGTAAGAGGCCTGAATCCGGATACTCTCCACCTGAGGAGAGCACTTATTGATGCGTACGCCCCCCCCATACATCACGTTGCTCAAATGGCATCGTTTTTCTAGATTGGAAATATTAACATTGGAGAAAGAGGAACTGCCGGTAAGAGCACCCAGATTTTCGACCGTGATATCACTGTATTTGGTCGACAAGTTGAGCTCGTCGATGGACGAGGTGGTCAGGATACAGAAACTAAGGTTTAGGTCCACGGAATTGGCCCGGTTGATTTTAACCTGCCCGTAAGAGCACTCGACCGTTACCGCGTTCACATTGTCGAGGGTCATATTGCCAAATTTGAGGGAAATGTGATTGTTGCCATCTTGCAGACGATTGGCCGTCAGATTACCATATTGCAGGTTGACTTTGAGGTCGTGCTGGACATCCGTCTTGATATTTATGTTGCCGAACTTATTGGTCAGGTCAAGGTAAACCGATGAGGGAACGAGTACCAGGTAGTCGACCGAGATAGTGCAATTATTACAGTTCTCAAGGGAGGAGCCGAGCGAAGTTCGGGCAGTCACGGTATTCCCGCTCTGATGAAGGCTGACCGTGGCCCGGTCGGCCATTCGCCGGGCCGTTTGCTGATCCAATCCTGTACCGGTAATTTCGATCCGGAAGTCGATCTCTGAACGTTTCCCCGGAGCAATTACTACATCCCCGAACGTATTGTCGATCTTTAGCACACTGGAAGCAGAGACGGGGAAAGTACGTGTAATAACATTCTTGACCTCTACGGCTGATGTTCGGGTTGGGATGGACACCAGCGCTATTCCTGCAGCACAGAGTCCTATGAGAAGTTGTTTTTTCATAACGATGTTTTTAGAGGGTGAAATTTTGGGGAAAGAACGTGAAATTATGATAAGCGCTTATGTCGTGTTATGCGTCGGGTTTTTGTTCCGGAGAGTCTATAGAGGTATGATTGAGCAGAGTGTTCAGCATTTTTTCGATCGTTTGCAGCGATTGATGGTAAGCATTATACCGGCGCACGGTGTAGCTTATCTGTTCCTGCTGGGTCATCAGAGCATATTCCGGGTCGGTGATCTGGGCGCTGGCGACGATACTACGGATCTCTTTGATGATAGCTTCGCGGCTTTGGGGATCGAGTTTCACCAATTGGCCCTCGATCTGATTGGCTTGCTTCTGGAGACGTATATCGCAGTAATGAGTTATTTGTTCTACCTCGTTCAGAGATTCTTGTTGAGTCGAAGTGGGTAAAGTAAAGTGAAAAACCAAGGCTATAGCAATCACGGCGGCCATGGCAACCATCATGGCACGGAACGTCCTCCGTTGCCAGTTTTTTTGTTCCGATTCATACAACTTTTCGACGAATCGTTCCAAATGGCCCTCGGGAGGCAATTGGTCATCGAAAGCTTCCCGGTGGGCACGAATTTTATCTTCCAGATAGGTTTTCATGGTTTATGCGGTTCTTTTTTCTTGAATCATTTGAATAAGTTTTTTGCGTGCCCGGACATATTGCGAACGGACACTTGAAGCCGAAATGTTCAGTTGCCGAGCAATTTCCTCATATTTGAGACCCTCGATCAGATGTAACGAAAGTATAATCCGGTATCCTTCGGGCAATTCTCGGATACCCTGGCGTATCATTTCTACTGTAATTTCTGTTTGTTCTTTTTCTGCCGGCTCAATCTCGTCCGGGAGAGTACTGTCGTGACGTTCGGTGAACGCTTCAAAGTGCATGTTGCGTTTGCGGAAAATGTCTATCGAATGGTTGATGGCAATCCGCCGCAACATACGTTCCATAGCCTTCTCGTTTTCTTGCAACAGATGAGGTCGGGTAAACACTTTCAGAAAGGTCTCCTGCATCACCTCTTCCGCTTCCATACTATTGCCTACAATCCGCAAACTGCTATTATAAACGCATTTGCAAAACAGGTTATAGAATTGCAACTGGGCTTTTTTATCCTGACGGAGGCAGGCAGCGACTATGCATGTGTAATTTTCCATTCCGGTGCGTTTCTAACCTGATAACGAAAGGTACGACGATTTGCTGCATCCTCATGAGGAATATTTCGGAAAACCTTGTCGAAAATTTTGGAGGCAGATCACATCAAATAGGTGTAAATCCAATCAATTCAGATTATTCTTAATGGCTAATTAACTTGTCATCGTAGTGTAACACCATAAAATGTCCATCATCTCTGACATAAATATAATCAATCCTATATGTCTCTTAAAATATATATCCCATTGACACTTATTATGTCAAGTCATGATCATGTATTTTTTTATGACAGAGGACGATCCCTTCCTGAAGAAGTTGATCGAATTGAATGTTCCCCATTGTGAGTTTACACCTTTTATTGGGGATTAGGAAAGACAGAATCTCATCTGTTTTTCGGTTGTATCAACTAATTGATCGAAAGAAGTGTCAAATATATGTTCTTGTTTATGATCTCCTATGGTTGCTGTTCTTTGCAATCCTTTTACAACACAAATCGTAATATGACAAAAAAACAGGAACCTTACCATTTCGTTTTTGACGATCCCGTTTTTAAGATAAATAGGATTCTAAATGTCTTGCTCATAACTCAAAATTTCATGTTACAAAATTCGGTTAACAATATCATTCTGAGTATTATAAGACATAAACAATGCGCGACAGCATGACCACAATTCCAGACAAATTGCACCCCATTTCACACCTGTCTCTTGGGGATACGATTTGGAGCGCAAACTTTGTCTTGTGTTGGCTTTTTCCGGTATTTGAAGGCGGAGCACAAAAAGAAAAAAAGCCTTCAAGTTTATGAACTTGAAGGCTTTGGTTTCGGATTGACTTATTTTGTCTGCTCCTTTGGCGGAGAGACAGGGATTCGAACCCTGGGTACGGTTGCCCGTACACCGCATTTCGAGTGCGGCCCGATCGGCCACTCCGGCATCTCTCCTAATCGACGTGCAAAGATAACGATTCCTTTCGATAATTGATACGTTTAAATAAAATTTTGGTCTTTCCCGTTCAAAATCAATCGTTACGTCGATTACCTCCAAACCAATACAAAATCTCTCTGTTCGAAAACAGCCTGCAACAAAATGGAGCTTAAAACTCCAAATCCCAAATGCCGCAAGCCCGCTCCAATTCAATCAACGCAACCGCGCAATCATACTCAGCCTCATTGAACGTCGTTTGGACCTCATTATATGTGCGCTGCGCATTGAGAACCTCAAGAATACCTGTCTCTCCTCGCTGATAACTGAATATCTTTTTCTGGAGAATCATCTCTGCATCTTTCAACATATTGGTATTATACCGCTGTGATTGTCTCAAAGCAATCACATATTTATGATAGGCCTGCATCACTTCCGAAGCAATTTGCAATTCAGCCGCCTCGTAACGCTTCTGACTCTGAGCAACCATAAATTGAGCAGCACGTAGCTCGCCTTTATTCGTATTCGAAAATTTCAATGGGATACTAATCCCCGCTGAAAATCCGGTATAAGCGGGGGCTGGAGCGATCTCATTACGTACAATGTATGAATGGTTGACACCAACATTCAAACCCAGATCAACCACCCGATTGGCTTTGGCCAGTCGCAAATTATTTTGCGACACCTCATTTGATTTCAAAGCGGCCTGCAAATCTGCTCGGTTTTGTTTCGCCATTTCAATCAATTGAGCCGGATCAAACGCACGCACCGGACTGCCCAAACGTCCCTCCAAAGAGTCTGGTAGCATCATCGTACTGTCGCCTTGCAATAAAGCGAGAGCGATCAAAGCATTGCGCAATTCACCTTCGCTATCGAATACACTGTTGCGCATCGTATTCGCTTCAAGTCGGGATTGCAACGCATCGACCTGCGTAATTTCACCAAGACTAAAACGAATACTATCGGCACAAGCCAACTGATCCATCTGCCGATACGACGAAAGTTGAATATCCAATTGCGCTTTCTGTTTAAGAGCTGTCAAATATGCGATTGTAGCATCGGCTTGTAAGTTGCGGAAATAATTTTCGAGCAACATTTCCGTCACCTCCTGTTCACTACGGGCAACAGCAATTCGGGCTCGACGTTTTCCACCCAGTTCAAGAGTATAATCCAATGAAGCATCCACGCCAGAGCCCATCTGCAAGTTCCAATCCTGGTTATTCGAATACCCAACAGACAACTCAGGATCAGGCATCACTTTGGCTGCCTGCAATTTTGCAGCTGCAATATCAACGTTATATTTCTCAGCCAAATATTCGGCATTGGAACTCCGCACTTGACTGATAAATGCTTCATAGGTCAATACTCGTTTCGATTGGCCATACGACAAGCCTGCCATACAGCAACCGACAAGCACAATGAAAGTGTTCCAATATCTCATTTTAATGACATTTTAGCGTGATGTTTATGTGCATATCTCTTTTCCACGGCATAATAGAGAGCCGGCAGAATATATAGAATTAAAATAGTTCCAAAAAGCAGACCATAAACGATAACCGTTGCCAAAGGTCGTTGCACATCCGAACCGATACCGGTCGAAAGCGATGCCGGCAGCAATCCCAGAACCGCCACAGTAGCGGTCATTAACACAGGGCGTAATCGATGCGCAGCTCCTGCGACCACAGCTTCTCGGAGTTCAGTACGACGACGGCGCAGGTTATTGATATGAGAGATCATAATAACCCCGTTTTGGATAAAGACCCCGAACAGAGCAATAAATCCGACAGCCGATGAGACATTAAAACTCATTCCTCGGACCACCAGAGCCAACATACCACCAAAGACAGCCAAAGGCAGCATGCCGATCAACAATCCTGCTTGCCGGAATTTTCCAAAAGCAAAGAAGAGCAGCAGGAACATGACGGCAATGGTAATGGGGACAATCAGGGCCAAACGTCCGAACGCTCGGTTTTGATTTTCGAGCTGTCCGGCCCAATTCAGGTGAAACTTATCGTGGTCATACGGCACCTGCTGTTCGATTTTTTGACGAGCTTCGTTGACAAATGAGGAGAGATCTCGTCCACGCAGATTCATACGTACCGTCGTGAAACGTTGGTTCATTTCGCGGGAGATCATGCTGGGCCCCGTTGTCGTTTTGACCTCAGCAACTGCCGAAAGAGGAATCATTGCCCCAGACGCAGAGGTCAGCATCAGTGCTCCGATCTTCTCGGGTGTATTCCGTGACTGTTCATTATAACGGCAAATCACATCATACACCTTGCTCCCAATAAAGACCTGCGAAACCGACTTCCCTCCGATTGCCACCTCGATCAGTTCCACCACATCCGAAACATTCAGCCCATACTGAGCGATCTTGTCCCGATCGGCTACAATCTGCAGCTGCGGGAGGAAAGGCTCTTCCATGATCCCGACATCGGCCACTCCATCCACTTTGGCCACTACACGCTGAATATCTTCAGCTATGCGACGGCTTTCAGCGAGATCCTCCCCATAGACCTTGATGGCCAAATCACTGTGGGCCCCGGCAATCTGATCCATCACCATATCGATAATCGGTTGTGAAAAGCCCACACTGTATCCCGGCATCGTATCCACCACAGCCGCCATGTCAGCAATCAGGTCTGCCTTTTTGCGTCCGTTTTTCCAGGTATCGTAGGGTTTCAGGCCGATCATCACCTCAATATGCGAAAAGGAGAACGGACACACCCCTTCATCATCCCGTCCGGTTTGGGTCATCACATAAGTCACCTCATCGAACTTTTTGAGTTCACTGCGAAGCGTTGTAGCCATCTCGGAAGACTTTTCAAGCGACATTCCGGGCGGAAGCTGCACCTGCAACCAGATACTGCCTTCATCGAGTTCTGGCAAAAAGTCTTTTCCGACATGAATCGAAAGGCCGACAACCGTCAACAGCACCGCCACAATCGGCAAAACCAATCGTTTCGGAGCGGTGATCAGTTTTTCGGTCTGATGTTTGTACCCCTCTGTCAGCCGTTCCATCCAACGGTTCCGATGAACTTTCTGCGGCTTATGATAGACCGAAAAGGCCAAACCCGGAATCAGAATCAACGCTGAAGCCAATGCCCCGATCAGTGCAAAACAGAGGGTAAAGGCCATCGGAGTAAAAAGCTTCTGCTCGACACGATCAAAAGCAAAAAGCGGCAGATAGGCCACGATAATAATCAGCGTAGCAAACAGGATCGGTTTGGCCACTTCGGCTGCCCGTTTAGCAATACCAGACTCTTCGAGCGGTGCAGCCGGATTATCCTCCCGTTTTTTGAGGATGGTCTCCATCATCACGATCGTACCATCGACAATGATTCCGAAATCGATCGCTCCAAGCGAGAGCAGATTGGCCGGAATGTCGGTAAGCCACATCAGAATAAAGGCCGTTAACAACGATATCGGGATGGTAATGGTGGCCAACAGTGCTCCCCGTGGACTGCCCAAAAAGATAATCAGCACTCCGATTACCAACAAGATTCCGAAAGAGAGCGTATGCGAAATGGTATTCAACGTGGCATCGACCAGCTCAGTGCGATCATAAAAGGTGTGAATCTGAACCCCCTCTGGCAAGATATTTTCATTGAGATCCTCGACCGCCTTTTCAATTTTTTCGAGCACCTGCGACGGATTCTGGTATCTCAACAGTTGGACCATGCCCTGAACGCCATCCTCGCAATCAAGCCGATCATCGAGATAGCCCATGATCCCCTTGCGTTCGAGGTTGCCATATTTCAACTCCCCAAGATCCTTGATATAAACCGGAGCTCCGTTTACCGTCTTGACCACGATATTGCCCATATCCTGCAGATCCCGGACCAAGCCCACGCCACGCACCACATAGCTCAAATCGCCACGGATCAACGTACTTCCTCCCGCATTGGAGTTATTCTGCTCGATCGATTCGGTAACCTCTCCCAACGACAGGGAGTATTTGGTCAGTTTGTTCGGATCGATTTCAATTTGGAACTGCGTAGTGATTCCGCCAAAATTCGACACGTCGGCAATTCCGTCGATCTGCCGTAAGCGGGGGATAATAGTCCAAAGATTGATCTCGGTCAGCTCTCGCAGGCTACGGTTACCGGTCACCACGTAACGGTAAATCTCACCTGTCGGTGAGGTAAGCGGATCGAGTCCCGGCTTCGCACCGAACGGCAACTCGACATCATTTATTCGTTCCAAAACCCGTTGGCGTGCCCAGTAATCGTCCACGCCATCCTCAAAGACCAGCGTAATTTTCGAAATCCCGAAAAAGTTTTTGCTCCGCATCACCTTTAAACCGGGGATTCCGTTCAGTTCCCTTTCCAACGGAATGGTAATCTGCTGCTCCACTTCGGTTACGGCCAGTCCTGGCACCTGGGTAGCAACTCCAACCGACACGTCCGCAATATCGGGATAGGCATCGACCGCCAGCTGTCGCCAAGCATATATTCCCAAGCCTGACAACAGCACAAAGATCGTCAGCATCAACCAGCGACGATGGATCAAATAGTGCATCATCTTTTCCATCGCCTACTCGTCTATAAAGATTCCACCTTCGGTCACAACCCGTTCTCCTTCATTCAGCCCCTCCAAAATTCGGGTACGACTGCTATCCGCTGTTTCGGTTTTTACACGGCGACGGAGGTATCGGCCTGGAGTGAGCTCAACAAACACATAATCATCATCTCCCTGCTGCATGATTGCCGTTGAAGGAAGCACAATCGCCTTTGCAGGTGAACTCTGAAAATGGACTTCACAAAACATACCCAGTTTCAACTCTCGTGCAGCATTATCACAAGCCACAATTACCTCCAAAGAGCGCGTCTCCTCATCGAGGACCTCTCCAATGTAATACAACGTTCCCCATATCGCTTGATCGGGGTGCGCATCGGTAAACACTTCAACTTTATCACCAGGGCGAATAGCACCAAAATATTTCTCTTTAACCAAAGCAGCCACCCAAACCTGGGACAGGTCAGCCACTACCGCCAATGGTTCGGCATCCTCCTTGACATAACTGCCTATGGTCATATCACATTTGACCACCTCCCCCGCAATCGGTGTAGTCACTTTCAGACTCTGTCCCATACTCAACGACGATTCATCGATATTGAAGACCTTCAGCGTCGATTTGGCCTGCTCAAACTCTTGCCCTGCCACGATCGCCTCATTCCGGGCCATTTCAAGCTCTTTTTGGGAAGCTACGCCATGGTCTGCCAGTTCCTGTTGGCGACGGTAATTTTTCTGAGCCAACTCATTGGCCGAACGAGCGGCAAAATAGCTTTTAGCCGCTTCATAAAAATCCGATGACCCCAATTCAAAAATAGGAGCACCGGCCTGGACACGTTGACCAAGATGAACAAACGATTTCATAACCCGCCCCGCAAAAGGAGTGGCAATCTCGGCATATTTACCCGCCACAGGGCGGACGGTTCCGACCGTTTTAAATTCTCCGGAAAACTCTTCCAGATGTGTTGTCTGGACTTGGATACGTTTCAGAGCGGGTGAGTTTTCTTCCACAACCACCGTATCTCCATTGAACGACAGTTCCTGGGAAGAAGAGGCGGTTTCAGTCCGGCCACAAGCCACCGCCCCGACACAAAGACAGGTTAAAATAAGAATATGTTTCATTGATTTTACGCATTACTATATTGACACATACATCCACCCGACAACCGCACCCGATATCAGGTGTCGATACGGAGGAATGTTTTCTGGCTAACACGACGTGAGTCGTTGCCAGAAAATCGATAACGAATGGCCATAGCGGGCCATTACCACCAAAGCATTACGCCATCACTGGCGGAGCACGTAAAGATCTATGAAAAACAGTCTGAGAAGCTATAGCCCGGATCTCCGGCACAAGCAACACAGCCGTTAGCGACAAGAACAGCGCTAACGCTGCAAAAAAGAGTGCAGGCGCGCAGCTTTGAAATAACGACAGGGCCGCAATCAACGTCAACTGACTCTCTGAGTGCGTATCGGTAAGTGGATGGGCCTTATCGTGAAAGTGCGAGTGCACAATCGTCACGCCATTAACAATGTGGCCATGGTAAAAGAAACAGATATTCGCATAATACAGTGCGAATATCGCTACGGTAATTACCCCTATGATTCTTCTGGCACGTTGAGACATGACGGTAGATCAATGATGCTACAAAAATAGCGTTTTTTTAGATTTTACCACTTGCCGCTTGAAACTCATAACGATTGTCTGGTTTATGCTTGATGGAATGGTAATAGATAGTCATTTGCATGAAAGGCAATTCATGGTCAAAACAACAGGCCTCCTAACACGCTACCATGATTTATTGCCATTCTTACGTTGCATCATAACTCCACCACCTCACCACCCATAAACAAATAACACGAAAGAGTTACAAACTCCTTCGTGTTATTTATCATGATGGAGACACATTTTTGACACCTATGTCGTCATGTGTCGTCACCGTGTTTTATGACATCATCACTTGTTTGGTGCAATCTCCTGCATTCGTTCGTGATACAGACGGGTGACTAAAGCACAAGCATCCTCCAATCGGATACTTCCGGTATCAATGACCAAATCATAATTGTGCGGATCATCCCATTTATGCCCCGTATAATGTTGATAATGGTCTCCTCTAGCCCGATTAATACGAGCAATTTCCGTCCGGGCCTGTGCTGGATCAAGATGATACTCATCCACACAACGGCGATATGCGCTTTCCGGATCCGAATAGCAAAAGACGCGAATAACCGATTTTTCAAGTCGATCCTTGAGAATATAATCTGCACACCGGCCGATAATCACACACGGGCCTTCACCAGCCAGTTTACGGATCACCCGACTCTGTGCCACAAAAAGTTGATCCGCTGACGAAAGGCTCTTTTCAATAGGGGCCTCGTAGTCTTGCAAGATAATTTTAAGCAGATAGTTGGATGAAACGGATTGTTCATTCTCGGATACAAATTGCTCTGACAACCGGCTCTCTTTAGCAACCATCGAGATCAGCTCTTTGTCGTAAAATTTAATTCCCAACCGAGAAGCAAGCATTTGCCCCAACAGACGGCCACCGCTACCAAACTCACGTGCAATGGTAATCACTACCGAATCATGGACATGGTTCGCCACATCCATTTCTGACTGTTGGGATGATGTACGGCCTGTCAACCAACGATCAAAGATCCGACAGTACGGTACAATAAAGTGAGTTACGGGACCAACCAACAGGGCCGCAATCACCGTTCCTTCGCGTACACCTTCCACACGTCCCGTGTAAAAAAGTGAAATCGCACAGGCAATCAACACCAACGAGACGTCGAAATACACTTTTACGAATCCGAACTCACGTTTGACAAATCGCGAGATGACCTGAACCAAATATTCACCCGTAACCATAGCCACATTGGCCTTAACCTCAAAACTGATTCCGACGCCCAGCAAAACACAGCCCACCAGCAGGGTCAACATTTGAGTCAGATAATGTGCAGGTAGCAGCCACCACAAAATATTCATCGACACATCGATAAAGAAGCCGAAACAGAGTGTAATCGGTACCTGCAACAACAACTCGTAACGTTTTTCACGAATTTCGTGCCGTTTCATCATGCACATTTCGAGCACAATAAACAGCAAATTCATGATAATGGTGTAGCTACCCAGCGTACCTGAGGGCACACACAGGCTCAGGACATAAGGGACACTGGAGATGGGAGAAGTCCCCAACAAAGCGCGGGTAATCACCGCAATACTAAAGGCATTCACAAACACGGCGCCCAAGAACAGCAAATAGCGCCGCAACAACTCTTTTCGACTCATAACATCCACGCGACCGAATATATCGGTCACGCGAATTTCCCAATTCTTCCGCACAAAGTCAATTTTTCACTCCTCCTCCTTGCTATTTTCATATGGATTTCGTTTCTCTTCTCACGCAAAACACAAACACTACATCATCTATATCAACATATTAATAACAAATCCCAACTATTCCATCCTGTTACACCAAACGTTCCACCAACAACACTTCCACATACGCTCGCACTCACATTCACTTTATTCAAAATTTGGAGTCGCCACAGAAAATACAACCGTCTATCCGAATCGTCTGCACAGCCAAAAGACGTCAACAAGAAAGCAAAACATCTTATCAAAAATGGTTCTTAAATTCTCATTCTCCCCAAATTCACCACATCTCAAAGAATCGAATTATTGCTTATCTTTGTCAATAGTGATAAGTATCGATAAAACACAACTATGAGATTTGACGAACTCGGACTCGACCCGGATATTTTACGTAGTCTCGAAGCGATGAATTTCCACGAGATGACACCGGTACAGGAGGCAACGATTCCCATTATACTCAACGACAACGACTTGATTGGTTGTGCCCAAACCGGCACAGGTAAAACTGCTGCATACACCCTGCCCCTTTTGGACAAGCTCATTCGCAAACCCAATTCCGACAATGTGGTCAGGTCACTGATTGTCGTCCCCACCCGCGAATTGGCCATGCAGATCGATGTACAGTTCCAAGGATTTTCCTATTTCTTGCCTCTCTCTACAACTGTTGTTTATGGAGGAGGAGACGGCATAGGATGGGAACAACAGAAGCAAGGGATGTTGCGAGGTTCCGATATTGTCGTTGCAACTCCCGGGCGATTATTGGCCCATCTGGCCAACAGTGGCATAGACCTTTCGCATGTGGAATATTTCGTACTGGATGAAGCGGATCGCATGCTCGATATGGGGTTTCACGATGATATCATGAAAATCATCAAAGCCCTGCCCGAAAAGCGACAGACCTTGTTGTTTTCCGCTACCCTACCTCCCAAAATCCGGGAATTGGCCAAACAGATTCTGCATAACCCTACCGAAATCAATATCGCTGTTTCCAAACCCAATGAAGCGATTGAACAAGGTGCTTACATCTGTTACGAAACGCAAAAACTCGATTTGATCCGTGAACTGTTTTCCAATCCGCTGGATTCGAAAACCATCATCTTTGCCTCGTCCAAACAGAAGGTCAAAGAGTTGACCTTTATGCTCAAACGGATGAAACTCAATGCTGCTGCCATGCATTCCGACCTGGAACAGGAGCAGCGCGAAGAGGTGATATTAGCTTTTAAAAACGGGAAAATCGATCTGTTGGTAGCGACGGATATCGTTGCACGAGGCATTGACATCGAAGATATTGGCACAGTAGTCAATTATGATGTTCCACACGATCCTGAAGATTACATTCATCGCATCGGACGTACAGCCCGGGCCAGTGCGACAGGACGTGCTTTGACATTTGTTAACGAGAAAGAGCAGGGTAAATTTCACCGTATTGAACTGTTTATGGAACGGGAGGTAGAAAAACTGCCTTTACCGGCTCAGTTGGGCGAAGGTCCCGCGTACAACCCCGATACTGAAAAACGTCGCAATAACAGAGGGGGACGCAACGGCAATCGTCGTCAAAACGGGCGGAGAGGCGGCCGGAACGATCGCGGAAATAGGGAGCGTCGCAATGACCAACGTTTCCAGTCCAAAGGGCAAACCGACACACTGAATAAACAGGCAGATTCAGCCGACAAGGATAGCACTCCGAAACACCGTCAAGGCGAACAGACAAACAGCACCAAACAAGGGGCAAAAGCTCCTTCGGATATCTATGCACAGTTGTCCAAGTCTCAACAACCAGGAGAATCCACGTCAAAGCGGGATGATGCAACTTCTGCCCAGTCCAACAACACATCCAAAGATTCCACTGGGGCCAATTCTGCCAATAAAACGCGAAGTGGTTACCGACGTCACCGGCGACATTTCTCGTCCGCACAGAAGCAAACTGCAAATAGACCAGAAAAAGAGACAAGACAAGATACTGTTACGCATAAACCCCAATAGTCAACAAACAAACGTTGTAATCAATAAAGGATTTGACTTAACTATCCAATCCCCTCTCATCAAATCAGGTGTCATCAAATTAAATTTGAGGCACTAACAATCAATAAAAATTTAAAAGCTCTAACCGAACAACAAAAAATTTCTGCTCATCTGAAATATTTTTTACACAAAAGACACTATACGACAATTTGGCAGAAAGTTCGGCACGTTTGGATCTGACATTGTCATAAAATTTTCACTAAATTTGAATCAACTAATACAACCTCAAATAACAAACATCCTAACCTTATGAAACGAAACGCCCAGAGATATGGTTCGTTAGTGCTGGCTCTCGCCGCCCTCTGCACAACCGACCTCTCAGCTCGCACTACGTTCTCAACTATTACCGATGTTGCTTCAGTTTCACAGGCTGCATCGACCAACAAGCCCTGTCAACAAGAGGCCAAGGCTCCTCAACTGGGAATCGATCCTCTTCAAGATGTGATCGATGCGATGACCATTGAAGAGAAAGTATATCTGCTCGTTGGAGCAGGCACAAGCGCTACTGACCTGGAAGCAGCCATCATCGGTCAAACCCGCAAATTGGTTCCAGGTGCAGCCGGCACGACCTTCCCAATCGCCCGTTTGGGAATTCCTGCCATTGTTTTTGCAGACGGACCTGCCGGACTTCGCATCTCGGCCAAACGCGACAGTACAGATCAGACCTTTTATGCGACCCAATTCCCCATCGGGACTCAATTAGCCGCAACATGGGATACTTCTATGGTTCGCCGTGTCGGCAATGCCATAGGCAATGAAGTGCATGAATACGGAGTCGATGTGATTCTCGGACCTGGCATGAATTTGCAGCGCAACCCGCTCAATGGCCGCAATTTCGAATATTATTCGGAAGACCCGTTATTGACCGGTAAAATCGGTGTGGCTATGGTGAAGGGTATTCAGCAGAAACAGGTTGGAGTTTCGATCAAACACTTTGCCGCCAACAATCAAGAGACGAACCGACTTAACAACAGCTCGATTGTCGATCCTCGCACATTGCGCGAGATGTACCTTCGCCCATTCGAGATCATTGTCAAGGAGGCTGATCCATGGACAATCATGAGCTCCTACAACAAGTTGAACGGAGAGTTTGCAGCAGAGCGGACAGACCTGCTCACTACCGTTTTGCGTGACGAATGGGGATACAAAGGAGCAGTAATTTCCGATTGGTTGGGTGCTGACGATGCACCCCGCAATATTTATGCAGGGTGCGATCTGTTAATGCCAGGTTTACCCAATCAACGTGAAGAGCTACTGGCTGCTATTAGGGAAGGAAAACTCTCTCTACGTGATGTGGATCGCAATGTAAAACATGTTTTGGAGTTAATTCTCCGTTCTCCACATTTCGCCCAATACCCCTTCTCGGACAAACCCGACCTGAAAGCATCCGCTGCCATTGCCCGCACGGCTGCTGCCGACGGTATGGTTCTGCTCAGCAACCAAGACAATACTCTGCCTTTGGCTTCATCCATCCGTAAAGCGGCTATTTTTGGCATCTCGTCGTACGATCTGCTGCCGGGAGGTACGGGAAGCGGTACCGTCAACAGTGCCTACACTGTTTCCGTCGATCAGGGGCTGGCTGCTGCCGGCATCCGTCCCGACAAAAAATTGCAGCAAACCTATCAACAATACATTGTTGCGGACAAAGCGACCCTTCCGGCACCGAAACGCTGGTGGGAGCACCACATCCGCCCACAGGCCCGTCAAATGGAGGTTTCCGATGCAGAGATTGCCCGAGCTGCTCGCACACAGGATGTAGCCATCATCACGATCGGACGTATCTGCGGCGAATTGTTCGACCGCATCGTCGGCACGGATTATTACCTCTCCGATATGGAACTTGGATTGATTCGCAGAGTGAGTGAAGCCTTCCATGCTGTTGGCAAAAAGTGTATTGTCGTACTGAACATTGGAGGTCCGGTCGAAACAGCTTCATGGAAAATAATTCCCGATGCGATCTTGGTAGCTTGGCTGCCGGGACAGGAGGGTGGCCATGCCATTGCCGATGTCCTGACCGGAAAGGCCACACCTGCCGGCAAACTCCCGATGAGCTTCTCCATCCGTTATGAAGATGAGCCCACAGCGGCCAACTTCCCGCACCGTGAAGATTTGGATATAGAGGTATTCCACGAATCGCTCTCGACCAACCACACGTTGCCCTATACCGGCACAAAGAACCTCGACTACACCATCTATGAAGAGGGCGTATTTGTAGGCTACCGCTATTTCGACACCAAGAATGTAGCCGTATCCTATCCTTTCGGTTATGGACTCAGCTACACGACATTCCAATATGACAACATGACACTGACCCGTGAAGGGGATCAATTCCGCATCACCTGCAAGATCACCAACACAGGCAAGCGTCAGGGTCGTGAAGTGGCACAACTTTACGTTGCGGCTCCGGGCAAGGATATGATCAAACCGGCCAAAGAGCTGAAAGCCTTTGCCAAAACCGATCTTTTGCAGCCCGGCCAGGCTCAGACATTGACCATGTATGTTCCTGTCGAGACATTGGCATCATTCGACACCGAGTCGAGCAGCTGGCAACTGGAAGGCGGCACATACAAGTTTCTGATCGGAGCATCATCCGCAGACATCCAGCTTGAGAAGACTGCCGATCTGAAGGCCGCATGCATTGAAAAGGTACACGACGTATTATTACCACCTGATTCGATTCCTGCTGCGGATCAAGCAGCCCAATAGAACAGCATTGAGCCATGGGGCATACTTTCCCATGACTTACATGACTTAATGGACAACTGAGACTCGTTATCAAACGGGCAGAGTCCATTAGGTTCGGAATCTATCTTTTAACCACAATCGGGGCGGCATGTCAATACAAAAACAGGTCGCCCCGATTTTAATCACGACCGCCATGATTTGGGAACTCACTTTACGACTGCTGTTGGCCGGAATCCTTGGAGCTGTAATCGGCCTTGACCGCGAGTATCGCGCGAAGGAGGCTGGTTTCCGCACCCATTTCCTTGTATCTTTAGGCAGCGCGCTTTTCATGATTATCTCGCAATACGGTTTTGCAGAGATACTCCACAACGATCCGACCATCAAACTCGATCCCAGTCGTGTTGCTGCTCAAATTGTCAGTGGTATTGGCTTTTTGGGGGCCGGCACGATCATTTTCCAAAAGCAATTTGTCCGGGGGCTGACGACGGCTGCCGGTTTGTGGGCAACAGCCGGAATCGGTATGGCAATCGGCGGAGGATTGTATGGACTGGGAGTTGCGGCAACCCTGCTTACGTTGGCGAGTCTGGAGCTTCTGACCCTATTATTTAAAAATGTCGGATTACGCACAATGATCGTTCGTTTCACCACCCACCGCCAGGAAAATTTAACCAAGATTCTCAACGAACTGGATCAAAGGCACTACAGGATTATCAGCTACAAGACGACAGAAGAGCATCACGGAGACCAGACGCTGTACCGCGTGGCTCTCGTGATCAAAATTCGGGAGCAAAAAGAGGAGCAGGCCATCTTCTCTTATATCCAAGCCCTGCCTGATCTGACCTTGACCGAAATGGAATAGTTCCACCAAAGGCGACCTATACCCATAGACAGACACATAGAGTTTCCACTTCTAATTCTAAAAATCCTCGTCCGACAAAAAAGCCGGCACCCAAAGGCACCGGCATAACCAACACATTAACACAAATCAAACAGTCTATCGTTTCTTGCTCCCTATGGCATTTGGAGAAGATTCCGGCTTACGCGCGGCTTTTAGATTACGAAAACAAAATTAGGTCGCTACACTCTCATCCTCAATCCCCATTTATAGGGAAATTTCCTGCTCATCATCCCCATACCGGGCCATTCCGGCATGCATGGAGAGATTATCTTTTTGTCGATTTACAGGACGCTCCGTACGCTTTCTGAAAAAAAATTTCTATATTGGCAAACCTTTCGCCTTTCGTAACACATTACGGACAATTTGCGTTCGATACAATTTCTATAGATCGATCAGGTCCGCCGAAAGGGAAACAATCTGAGATATTCAACACAAAACTGTATCACAATGAGTACAAAAATGAAACCGGCGACCCTCTGCGTACAGGCAGGGTGGACCCCCAAAAAAGGAGAGCCTCGTGTACTTCCCATTTATCAGAGTACCACTTTCAAATACGAAACCAGTGATCAAATGGCCAAACTGTTCGATCTCGAAGAGAGCGGCTATTTTTACACCCGTCTGCAGAACCCGACCAACGATGCAGTGGCTGCAAAAATCGCAGCACTCGAAGGTGGTGTAGCAGGCATGCTCACCTCCTCGGGACAGGCCGCCAATTTCTATGCGGTGCTCAATCTTTGCTCGGCAGGTGATCACATTGTATGCTCCTCGACCATTTACGGTGGAACATTCAATCTGTTCGCAGTCACCATGCCGAAAATGGGTATCGAATCGACCTTCATCAACCAGGATGCCCCCGAAGAGGAGATTGCTGCCGCATTCCGTCCCAATACCAAATTGTTGTTCGGAGAGACGATCAGCAACCCGGGTGTGGAGGTGCTGGACATTGAAAAATTTGCCCGCATTGCCCACAGCCATGGGGTACCTCTGATTGTCGATAACACTTTTGCCACCCCGATCAACTGTCGTCCGTTCGAATGGGGAGCCGATATCGTCACCCACGCGACCACCAAATATATGGACGGTCACGCTACTGCTGTCGGTGGAGCCATTGTCGATAGCGGCAATTTCGATTGGGAGGCTCATGCCGACAAATTCCCCGGTCTGACCCAACCGGATCCCTCCTATCACGGACTGGTTTACAGCAAATCTTTCGGCAAAATGGCCTACATCACCAAAGCTACCGTGCAGTTGATGCGTGATCTTGGTTCGATTCAGGCACCTCAGAACGCCTTTCTCCTCAACATGGGACTCGAAACGCTGGATGTCCGTATGGAACGCCACTGCCGCAATGCACAGAAAGTGGCCGAATACCTGCAGGCCAACGACAAGGTGGCATGGGTACACTATCCTGGCTTAAAAGAGGACAAATACTATGCACTGGGGCAAAAATATCTGCCCAAGGGTTCTTGCGGTGTCATTGCATTCGGTCTGAAGGGAGGGCGTGACGAGTCGATCCGTTTCATGGATTCGCTGAAGCTTTGTGCCATTGTTACCCATGTAGCCGATACCCGCACTTCGGTGCTGCACCCGGCCAGCCACACCCATCGCCAGCTCACGGACGAGCAGTTGATTGCTGCAGGTATAGCTCCGGATCTGATCCGATTCTCGGTAGGTATCGAGGATGCGGATGACATCATTGCCGACATCGAACAGGCCATGGAGGCGATTCGGTAAGCAAGAGACAGATCTCCGACAAAGACGACAAACGGAAACGACACTTACCGAAGATAGTAGCTGAGGTTTTCCCAAAGAAACGACCGGTGTCGTAATAGTAACGGGCTTGATTCGATTCAAGTCATCACATAGATTGATTCGGACAGTTGATTGGAACTCTTGATTCGGGCAGGCACATTGTAGCGATCGGCCCCAAATGTTTCCGATTGATTATTATTGATTTTGAATATTGCCCTTCTGGGAGTAGCACCAAAGCGAACCTCAGAAGGGCATATTTATTTGTGAGTGCAGAGGTGCGTTCACTGTTCTGTTCTCTTTTACAAAAACAGCTAAACTACCAATTCAAAATTTCCCACCGGCAACATACTCCGAAACCTAAGGGAAGAGGAAGGTTATCAGGGAATACAGACAAACTACGCAGAAACACGAGCCACACAAGATTGCATCACATGAATGGCTAAAACTAAAAAAATCTAAAAATTCAGTGAAAGAGGCATACCGGTTTGGTTCCTGTTTCCAACCCATACAAAACATCGAGAGAACTGCTGCGCCCCTCCTCATTTATCGCATAAACACTTTCATCGGACATGGAGGCGATCACATAGTTTCTGACCAAAGCGGTATGCCATCCGGTTCTTTGAGCATTGCGCACTGAGAAAATCAGGATGCGTGCTTCCGAGAGAGCCACCTCAACCTCCGGCGGATAACGGCGATAGAGAGTACGCCCTAATCCCCAGATGACTGGATGGCGTGCGGCCAGCAACAACTGGAACACCTCTTTTTCGAGTGGAGAATGGAAACCGCTCATCACGACCCGATCGGTGGAGCAACACTGTTTGGCCCATTGGAGAGCCTGTTCTCGAATGGCAGGAGGAACAACGCGCGAGGCGAAGAAGGCGACCGACGGACGGTCGAGCAGAGCGTAATTGCCCTTGTAATCGTAATCGAAAGCCATAAAAACGTGGGTTGCCGTATTGACTTACCCCACACTCAGGCCTTCGCTGCCCCAACAGAAATAAGCAACACGGACAGCCCACGGGAAACGAGTATTGCAACAAAACAGGCCAAAACCTATTGTACAATACATACGTCCACGGAGCGTCCTGTTACATCTCTTTCTGTTGATCAAAGTTGCGAAGTTTGAGTGTGAAAGAAAACGTAACGAAACGTTCGTAATATGTCTGGTTCTGCGGATCGTCGCTGAACCTTCTACAAAAATAGAATATTAAATCGAAAAGCTACCACCAGCCGCTGATTTTTACAGGAGGGATGCCGCATCAGAAAGGGTGTGCATTGGTTGTAGCAGGGTTGATCGACTCAAAAGGCAACGCTTTTTGTCACGTCGGGCGGCCCAATTCCCCACCCGTTCGATCTAAACTCAATGCACCCGTTTCATCAAACCGTTCTCTCACCCAACAAGCTCCCTCACCCCGCCAATCCTCAATAAAACACCTTTAATCTCACCTCGATTTACATTCACCCATAAAAAAACAGAGTCGAAATTTGGTACAAAAAATTTTTTACCTATCTTTGCACCACGAAAGTAATCCTGCTCTGTTCGTCTAACGGCTAGGACGAGAGATTCTCAGTCTCTAAATAAGGGTTCGATTCCCTTACAGAGTACTCAAACATCCGAACGATCGCAGTTCGGATGTTTTTTATTTGTGGTTTTGCATACCGCACCACCAAAGCCAACCGATCCGTGCAGCTCCACTCCCACCCTCTGTCTGTACTTGCTACATCCTATCTTGAATCACATCCCTTGTTGGCCAATCGGAAGCGCATTACTCCAGCTCTTTCCCTCTGACCGAAATCTCAACACAATCAAAATCTCAATAAAACATTGTGCTTCTAATCCCGCTTCACTTCATCTTCCCCAAACACACATAATCAAAAAAACATCGGGTCGAATCCGACCCGATGCCCCCATTTAATGAAACTTTTGTCGTGTAAACGACAGGAGAGAATGTACTACTCAATGGCGCCACCTTTCCATGAAAGGTTCCTCAAGGTATTTACAAAATCGTTTTAAAATCTTCAGGGAATTCCAAATCCTGCGTAACACCTTCACCGTATACACGAATCCAGGATCGGAACCCATCCCGACCTTCAGTCAGTTCGATCACACGCGCTCCACTCGGTTTCAAATCATTATAAACGGTATCGCATCCGCCGAATCGACCAAACATCAAAAACATGTTATTCCAACTCATGGCATAGTCGTTGTCGTGATCATGCCCGCAGATAATGGCTTTCACATCACCCATCTCCTTCATCGAAACGAAAAGTCCCGAGTTGACTAACGGTGAATAGGGTTCTTCTCCGAAATTACCCCGCATCACCCGCCGCGTATCGAGACGTGTCGCGTAATTGTACTCTGGTAGCGGGATATGGAAGAAAGCCAATGAAGGAATCGGAGTACCTCCGTTCAATTGTTTGAACTGTGCGCTTCTCTTGCGATACCAGTCTATCTGGTCAAAATGAATGTAGTCGTACCCTTTGATTCCAGGTAACTTGGAAAGTTGATTCGAATCGAAAAGATAAAAGACCCATTTGACCGAATCATCCTGCGCAGAGGTGAGGGTAATCAGATCGTTCGACACGCCATAAATACCCTCAACCAGACTATTCACATTGTAAGGCAGCGTGCGTACCAGGTCATACACCTCACGACGACTCATTCCGAACTCCTGATCGTGATTGCCCAATGTCACGGCAAAGGGAATTTTGCGCTCGGATATAGGGGCTAAAATCTCTCGCAGCGACTCCTCCGCAGGCCGGCCAAAAATGATATCACCCGTATGAATCACCAAGTCGGGTTTTTCGCTGTCGAGCATTTCGATCACATTCTTCAACGCCCGTTCGGAACGAGGATCCCCGGACACATAATGGGTGTCGGTCAGATGCAAGATTTTAAATTTGCCGTCGGGATTGAATTTAAATTTGGCAAACTGCTGCAAGTTATCCTCTTCGTTTGCGGTTGCAGCCGAGGCTGTCTTTTGCTTCCCCGACTGACCAGCCAAAACCTCCTGCACACCTGCAGCAGCGGCCAATCCAGTCAATCCGGCCATAGCCGACTTCTTAATAAAAGTACGACGATTCATCTGTTTCTGCGAGAGCAAACCTTCACTCTCAGCCTCTATATTCGTTTTTGTTTCGATTGTATCCATTGTACGTAATAAAACTCTTACATCCAATCTGATGTTGGGAGCACTCCCATCAGTCTTAACGTTGTACCTAAATGACATTCGTTCACCAATGCGCACAGCGTCAGTGCTTATTCCCATTACAGTTTATCTTCTGTTACAAAGACTATCGTCACAGAGGTTCGACTAACTACCGGCAGCAATAATCAGTCCGAGCCCAACCACAAAGAACAGGAACATCAACGTCAACAGACCATTGACTTTGCGTTCTCCTTTGCTGAACTCTTTCCAGATAAAGACGCCCCAAAGTGCAGCGACCAATGTGGCTCCTTGTCCCAGGCCGTACGAGATCGCAGCACCAGCCTTGCCAGCCGCAATCAGATTCAGCCCATTACCCAGGCCCCAAATCACACCTCCAAGCACACCGACCAAATGAATCGGGAACCCACCTTTAAAATAGGCAGAGATGGAGACAGGATCACCGGCTACGGGACGCTTCATCGCGATAGTATTGAACAAGAAGGTGCTGACGAAAATTCCCGCTGCAAAAATCACCATAGCGGTATAGGGGGTCATCTTTCCAACGGCAGGCTCGACGAAATTATCCAGATCCATCGAGATCGCGACAAAACGATAGAAGAATGACATCAACAATCCCGATACCAAAGCCAGAACGATTCCACGTGTGGAGGTTGAACTGCTGGGTGACACCTTTTTGCAGGCAACACCGTTAAGTACGATAGCGACAATCACCAACAATACACCACCGAACAACAGTACTGGGTCTCCTTTTGCCGAACCGATATAATTGATCAGCACACCCAGGACAAGAGCCAAACCGACACCAACCGGGAAAGCCACCGCCATACCGGCTACAGCGATAGCTGCAGACAACAGAATATTGCCGGCATTGAATACGACACCGCCCAGGAAAGCGCTACCGATATTACTCCAATCGGCCTGAGCCAGATCGGGGAGGAATGAACGGCCTTCCGTTCCACAACTGCCCGCTGTCAAGGCCCACACCAACGAAAAGAGCAAAATACCGATGACATAATCCCAATAAAACAGCTCGTAACGCCAGGTTTTGCCGGCGAGCTTCTGGGTGTTACCCCAGGAGCCCCAGCAAAGCATCGTCACAAAGCAAAACAGGATTGCCAGAGGATAGCTTTGTACGATATACATAGTAAGGTCAATATTAGGTTAGCGAAATATGGTTATTTGGTTTGCGCTTCTGGCACATCTCCATAGACAACGACATTCTTGATCTGCATAGAGGCATCTTTAACGGGATTAAGCCATTTCAGTGTAGCCACATGGTCACCCATTGGCAGATCGAACGTATAGGAGAGCTGCTCATAACGGCGGTCATGATAATTAACAGGCAAACTGGCTTTTTCAGCAACTTTACCATCAACAATCAATTCGATTTCAGCCACATAATCCCATGGGCCGTTGAGATTACCGTTAATTACGATGCCTTTGCCGGTAAATGCAAAGTTTTCAACCTTCTGCTCCTGGTTTTTCGACCAACGAACCATTTTGGTCGGATAATAACCCGGGAAGCTCTCCTCGAAAGCCACAGTAACAGGCTGTTGAACCGCAATCGTCACATTATCATCCGAAACAGTACCACCATTACGAGCAATCATCTGTTCAGCCTGCTGGTAACTCATCTGGTAAATATCGGCCAACGACACACCCGTATAAACCACTTCACGATTCTCTACCTGTGCCAGAGCTGACAAATATTGCTGTGGTATTTTGCTATATCCGAACATGGTTCCCAAGATACCCGCTGCATTGGCCGGATTACAATCCGAATCCTGACCGCAACGCATAGAGATATCCATCGTCTGAGTGAAATCGCCGTTACCATACAACAAACCGATAACAATATAAGCGGCATTCAATTTCGCCTCGATATTGTAGGGGTCAAATGCTGCACAGAAATAGTGTTCCTCCCATTTCTTTTCGATCTCGAACCAGGTCTGTTTCCAATCGTTAGGATATTTTTTATAATTGGTCAGCACATCCGAAATGCATTGATGGAATTTGCTTTCAGCCGGAATAGTTTTCAGTGCTTCGGTGACTACAAACTCAATGTCATCCGAAACAAAGGCCAAAGCATACATTGCTGCCACATAAACACCTCCATAATAGCCATCGCCATAATTCATGATATGACCGATACTGTCGCAAATTACCGATGCAGAGTTTACCATACCGGGAGACATCAGACCTGCAAAATCGGCTTCAATCTGAAAGTCGATATCGTTTGCATGGTAGTTGTTTTTCCAATGGCCCGATGCGGGAGCCTTAATTCCATGCAACAGGTTGTAACGTGCAGCCTGGTTGGCATGCCACAACGGATAAGGTGCATTGGCAAATTCATATGCAAAGGCATCTACAGGAGCTTCCAAACCCAAGCTATCGAATACCTTAACAAAGGTTACATCCATATACACATCATCATACAGCCCAGGCGAGTTGTCATACCACCAGGTCATTACCGAATCATGCCAATCAATCTTCACATATTCGGGAATCAAACTGCCCTGAAATTTGAACTCAGTCGGTCCGCCATAAGTACAACCGAGAGCCTGGCCAGCCCAACCACCTTTGATTTTATCCAGCAACACCTCTTTAGACAGTGTTACCTGTTCGGGCAGAGCACTTTTCTCACCTGAAGACTGGCACGAAACGAACATTGCCGCACATACCGTCGCACATAAAAATAAATGTTTCATCAAAATTGTAATTTTATTAAGTTAGTTGTTAGATATTCCTTTAACGTTCACAAACATCGTGATCTTCTCAAAACAAGATGCAGCACTAAAGGCAAAAATGGTTCTCCGTTTTCAACATCTGTACAATAAACCTTTCACGATCATTGTAGGCCTGCTTCAACATTCATCATGCAAGCAATCACGACTTAGATACACAGCGTCAATAATCAATGTTTTGTCTTATGTACCTGCTGTCATATAATCCTGACTCCTGTCCTCAGATCGGTTTTGAATCTCACCTTCGACACAGAAACCGCACAACAACAATTTATCAAAGGCCCTATAAAATTGTTATCACTCTGCTGCTGTTCCTCATTGCAACTCCTTCAAATAGGGCAGTGATGGTTGAGCTCCACGTCGCGTAACAGAAATAGCAGCTGCCCGATTGGCAAAACGCACCGCCTCAGCCAAGGAATCACCCCGCCCGAGAGCTACGGCCAATGCCCCACAAAAACAATCTCCGGCAGCTGTCGAATCGACCGCCTGAACCCGTTGTGCTGTGATCATTTCCGAACGACCGGTTGCCGCTTCATAGGTAAATACCCCCTGAGCCCCCATCGTGATCACCACAACTCCAATTCCCATGGCAGCGATCTTTTCCGCAGCCTCACGAGCACTTTGAGGATCAGACACCGTTACGCCACAGATCAATTCGGCCTCTGTTTGATTGGGAATCAAAATATCCACCAAAGCTAATAATTCTGCCGGCAGTGGCTCTTTAGGAGCCGGAGCAGGATTCAAAATTACGGTAGCTCCACAGCGTTTGGCCTCTCTCGCTGCCGCAACAATAGCCGGGATAGGTATTTCGAGCTGCATCAAAACAATATCCGCCGTTTCGAACAGGTTCTTTTTCACTTCGACCTCTGCAGCTGTCAATGCCATATTCGAACCCGAAGCTACAGCAATGACATTTTCTCCCTGCGCGTCGATTAAAATCATAGCCACTCCCGAGGGATTGACATCATCAGGAACAATTCCTGATGTATCAATTCCCTCGTGAGCCAGCGAGGTGGTCGAAGCATCACCCAAGGCATCTTTCCCTACTTTTGCAATCATGGCTACCGGAGCTCCGAGGCGTGCTGCTGCTACTGCCTGATTAGCTCCCTTGCCCCCTTGGGCTGTAAAAAAACGCCCACCCAAAATAGTCTCCCCGGGTCTAGGCAACCATTCTGTTTTGATCGTCATGTCGGTATTAATACTTCCGACCACCACAATGGATTTGGATCTGTTTTTCATATCATAGTTTAACACGTAGGAACACTTTCTGCCGACCGGAATTCCGACACACTAATCATTCGACAACATATCGTGAGCAATTTCCAAATATCATTCAACCCTATTTCGGCTGTCTATCCTGTTCACTTCCCTTAACAAAAGTGACAGATCTCATCTCACTACCATTCCGGAATTGTCGGTTGCGCAAAAAGCTGAGCAAATTCAAGCCTTTAATCATGCTCAAACGATTGCGCAACTATACAAAAATAAAAAAAGTGATTGAGAATTCCAAATTTTTCCACTACTTTTGGACAAAATAATTCGGCCCATGAGCTCCGAAAATAGTCTGAAAAGCATTGCACAACGCACTGGCGTATCGATATCAACGGTTTCTCGCGTTCTGAACGGGAAACATGAGCAATACCGCATCAGTCCCCGGACAGTTAAAAGGGTATTGGACGAAGCCAAACGGATTGACTACAAACCTAGTTTGGTTGCACAAAGTTTGCGCACCCGAAAAAGTTACACCATTGGGCTACTCATCCCCAGTATAGACAACCCCTATTTTGCCCATATCGCCAGTGAAATCGTATTAGAGGCCCGACGTTATAATTATACGATTATTCTTTTGAACTCTCTGGAAGACGAAAAGACCGAAAAGGAGTGCATCGAGACCCTGTTAGCCCGCAACATCGACGGAATCATCCTGGTTCCCTGTGGCGAACGGCCAGACTATTTGGAAAAGATCGATAAGCGCAGCCCGGTTGTATTAATTGATCGCTATTTTGAATCCACCTCTCTCTCTTACATCTGTACAGACAACTATCAGGGAGCTTTGGAAGGCATGCAACTACTATTGAGAAACGGCCATCGTGATATTCTGTGCATTCGGGGCGTTCCACACTCATCTCCCTCCAAAGAACGCGTCAAAGGCTATATGGATGCTATGAACGAGGCCTCTTGTAGCCACCTGTGCCACATAACCGGAAATGACTACTCCATAAACAACGGTTACTTGGAGACCAAATTAGCCATTGGCAGTTCGTCTCGACCGACAGCCATCTTTACATTGAGTAATACGATTATGTTGGGAGCGATCAAAGCGATTGGCGAATCTTCGTTACGAATACCCGAAGACATTTCGATTTTGTCATACGATAATAATCTCTTCTTGGATTTTATGCATCCATCGATCACTCGTATTTCGCAACCGACTAAAGAGATCAGCCAACTGGCGGTGAAGGTTTTGATGGAACGGATGTCCAATCCCGACATGCCTCCCAAGCAGATCAAAATGCCGGCACAAATCATTGAGGGTCATTCCATCAAAAAGCTCCTATAAGGCCCACCTTTTCGACACACTCTTCAGCCTCTAACTGATGCGATAGCAATAGGTTTACAACCTCCCCACGATCCCAACAAAACCAACAAATCCGCACTTTTATATTAATAATAATAGGTAAATCTTACGGTTTACGGTCGCGCATTGTAAAATCACCTCAACCCGACTTTTGTATAACTCCATACGGAACTAATCACCCCCCAGAGCCACCACTACCTCGGCCCAATACATTCAATGCGACCAGATCAAGACCAGGTCCAGGCAGTTATTAGCACATAGTTCGTGATTCCTAATGCGCGTCTATCTCATCGCAGTACAAATTTGCGGCTACAAACATTACCCAATCATTTACCAATTCTCAAAAGCTCAACTACACCACCCTATCGTTCTCATACAACGATACAGGACCGATCAAACCCATTGATTGTTCAGGTTGCGTTTTACGACCTCCGACCCATTTTTGCGCCGTTTCGTTATCTGTCAATGTACGCATATAATTTCCCAGCGTCGTGGTCACTTTCACTTCAAGCAGATTCTCCCCCTCCCGCAATTTTCCGGTCAAATCATACAACCTGCGTCCGCACCAACGTACACCGCACGGCTCTCCATTCAGCGTTACCTCAGCAATGCCGGCAACTCGTCCCAAATTCAACACAGAATGTTGAGTCGGACGATCAACCACAAAACGGGTCCGATAAATAACCTCACCGGCAAAATTGACGAATTCTGTATTGCGTAAATCTTGAAGCTGTTGCATCCTTACTTTTCGAGTCCACGCCTCACGAGTATGATGCAACTCGACATCCCAAGCCTCGATATTCACCAACGTTTCACCAGTTGAAGGCAGTGGTTGCCATTGTGGGCCTTTACGATTTCGATCAAAAACGATCAACAGCAACTCCGTCGGTCCCAAATCGAGCTCCATTCCACCATCTCGATCCAACTCCACTCGGAAACGTTCTCCGGTCAGCGAATTCCAAATCCATGGCCAACGACCTCGAGTAATCTCTTTGGCAAAGTTGATACGTGTCCGATGCGGTTCATACAGTTTGGAATTCACAATCAAGAAAATCTCCTCACCCCGATCAGAACAATACCGATTTTGCAACAGGAATGGATCCGGGTTCGAAAAGGTCAGATAGGGTGTCAATCCGTACTGTTTCTGTACCTGCGCATACCAATCCATAAAGTTGTTATCGGCCGGTTTGTCGAGCAAAACAAACCGATCCGGGAACTCCTTGAGCCGTTCAATCCACTGGCACACTTGGCGATCCTCCTCCTCATGATGATTCCACCCCAAAGAAAGATGGGGCAGCTGCTCGATACAGAACAGGCGTCCACCCTGACGTACAAATTCGTACAATTTCTCCAAACTGGCAGGATGCATCCGCTCAACAGCCACCAAGAAGAGAGTCCCATAAGCTTTTTTACCACAACAGAGTCGACCGTTACGCACGGATGCCTGCTCAATCAGCTCATCCGAAAGGTAATCACATCCGCTGCCATGCTTGTGAATCGCCTCCCAAACAAATGTGAACCACCGCACATTGGTATCAATCGGGAAGGGCTCATTCTGCATGCCCATCGTACTCCACATATCTGAAAGAGGCGGCAACAACGCAATATCGGTGTACATATCGGTCTGTTGTAAAAGGGCTGACAGGCGTGCTTTATAATCCATAAAATAATGCAGGTAAGGCCACCATGGGTTGTTCTCATTGTAGTACGCTCCGTAACGGATCCATCCGGGGAAAGGAGCGTCGGGCGGTGAATAGTTGAATCCATGAAAGACCGAATGGGTGATTCCCGAAAAGAGCGTATGGTCGGATCCCAACTTCAGAAACTCCAGGGTAGCACTGAAGACCAAATAGGTATTGGTCATATCTTCAGCGCTGATTGTCCTCCGTCCTGCAAGATGACCTGCAGACGAGATATACTTATTGATCATCGTATATCCTCGGCCTCGCCGGTAATCCTCCGTTCCCATCTCTTCGCCCAATTTATGTTTGAGCCAGTTGGTCGTCCACGACTCCCCTTCCGGGATATCACAATGGAGCGCACTGTTCAACGGATGCACCCCTCGGCCATAGGCTTGGACCCGAGAAAGTACGCCCAGCGACCGACACCACTCCTGATACGGGATAAAAAAGCGTTCATCCAACAATTCTGCCTGTGTCCGACAAAAATCGTAACGAACCCGTTCCACCCGATCACGAACCTGATCGGTCATCTCCACGCAATAATGGGAATCAATTACGTTACCCATGCCACCGGTCTTGAACATAGTCAACGGCAACATTGGGATCGGATCATACCCCCGCCGACGAATAAACTCGTCGCGCATATCGTCACACCAGTTGGCACCCTCCAGTTCGAGACCATCCACAAATAGTGCCCGTATATATTGCCGCAACGGCCCGATCCGCTGTTCAATCGCATCCGACATTCGGGTCAGATACTTGCGCACAGCCGCTGCATTGAAATGGTTAAGCGTCGGGCCATTTGCACCCGGAACACCGTTAATCACCTGCATAAAACTGTGGACTTTGACCAAAGCATACAGGGCATAGCGGCCTTCGGGGACCTCAACAACAATCCGGTCATTCGCTTTCTGATCCGACAGATCGACAATCCGCTCGAAATCATCCAATGGATCGGGTACCAATTGTAATGATACCATCTCCATGGTTCTTCCGGGATAGGGATTGTTCACCTGCGGATCGGCCTCCTGGAAAAGTTCGAAAGCAGAGTACTCCACCCGAGCTGGACCCTCAATACGCTTCAAAGCAATCACCATAACCTGCCCCCGTTCGTCATCTTCGAGATATTCCGCCCCGAACGGCCATCCGCTGCCCACAATCAGATCACAAATCATACCCAACCGTTTCGCCTCATCGAACGTCACCTTCAACAGATCGATCCATTCGGGCGAAAGCCATCGTACAGGATGTGTGTCGAGCAGATCGGCCTCTTCCGGAAACTTCACAGGATTGATCTCAACCCCTCCTACTCCGGCATCGTGCAACAGCCGCAGTTCACGCACCAGCTCTTCGGCTTGGATGCGATTACCGTTCCACCACCAACGGACAAAAGGGCGGTCACTGCTTTCAGGATTACAGAAGCAATGATACAACTCGCTATCAAAACGTAATGTCTCTTTCTCGATTGCTCGTCTGGCCCAGGCTGGCATTGAAGTTAAAACGGCTCCACCCACAGAAAGCGAAGCACACCGTATCAGAAAAGTTCTTCGATCCATATATCAATTTGTATTGATTCTTCTCTTCAGTAAAATAATTTGCTGGGGAACAGGCACAACAAGCGAACATCATTTTCTTTGTATCTACTTACAGGATAAATAAAACGGTTCGTTTTATTCCAATCGGATTAGACACAGTTACCTTTTCTCCATTTGTTAAAAATAACAAGATATTTCTGAGGAGGTCACCTCCTTCGTAAAATCAATAAAAAAGAAACTGGATGGATGACGATGACTGACAAATTCATCGTCATCCATCCAGTTTTGCGAACGTTTGGGGCTTATTGCCCAAACACAATCTTATTCTACGACCAAAGTTGCCTTTTTGCGTACATCAGGTTGGTTGAAGGTCACTTTCAGCCAACCATTTTCATAGCTCCAATCATCACATTTCGTTCCGTCAACCGTTACTGAAGCAGGACGTGCATCGAGCAACATCTCCACTTCATAGGTACGTGAGGTGTAAATCCCTTCATACTCACCTACGGTCGGATTAACCACCAGTTCGGTACGATTACCCGACTGTTTGCAATCATAAACGGTCTTGGCGATTTTACCCTCCTCGTAAGCAAAGGTAACACCGTCATCCTCATACAACGTGTATGAACTGTTTTCATACGGATATACTTTCAGAATCAACGTATCGATCGGACGCTGACCAATATAGTCCATATATTTCTGCATCGGGATGATTGCACCAGCCTTAACCATGGCAATACCGGCACGGTTGTCAGGAACCTGATGGAACACGGTCTTGTTCTCACCCTCAACCTTCTTGTCGGTCCACAGATCAATCCACTGACCTTTCGGCAGATAGATCGAATCGCTGAATACACCGATCAACAAGTTATCACCGAACATATACTGATACACCATATCATCCACATTGCGATCGTCAGGATACATCAGCGGCATCGAACGCAACATCGGCAGTCCGGCGAGATGGCCGTTCAGAGCAGTCGAATAGATATAAGGGAACAATGCATGACGCAACTGGATATAATCGCGATACATGGCACGTTCGTGCGGAGAGTAGTACCACGGGTGCAGCAGACTGAACCAGCTATTGATCTGAATCCAAGGCAGGAAAGTACCCATATGCAGCGATCCCATCTGATCCTGTGCCGACATTACGTCGCAAGAGGTATTCATCAAACCGCTCGAACCGAGATTCAGCTGATCAAACAGGGCAGTACGCTCACCACCGTTATCACCACTCTGGTTGGCAGTCCAACGTTGAGTACCGGCATAACCGCCACAATAGTGCTGCCATGGGCGGAGTCCTTTGTGATCCCGGAAGACACGATTCATCTGGCGAGGCATCAACACCTGATTCAGGTTATGCATCTCCTTATCGGTCAAACCATTGTAATATTCACGATCTGGATGCTCGTCCAGCGTACGGGCAGGATCGAGTTTGAAACCGTCCACACCTTGATCCATGAAGTTGGTCAAGTGATCGAACCAATGCTCCAGCCCCGACTGCGGACGGCCTTCGCGTTCGGCGATAAGATCCTCTTCTACAATACTCTGATCGTGATCGATGCAGAGCCACAGTCCCAATTTGTAACCCAAACCGTGCAAACGACCGATGAAACAGCCTTTCCATTCGCGTTTTGGGAATTTATGCTCTTCCCAATAACCTTCGGGCGGGAACAGTTTGTAGTTCCAGCTCTTCTTGGTTGAGAAATCGTAATATTCGGACATCCACTGAGGCTCGATCCACAACACTTCGCAAGGGACTTTTTCACTACGGAAACGCAGCGCATCGTTCATAATCTCAAACTGGTTCTCCTGCATGTGGCCACCGAACGACAGACCATACATCCAACGCGGCAACACATAAGCACGACCTGTAATCAACGTATAGAGATTCAGCGTTTTCTGCAACGAACCACCCATAATCAGGAAGAAATCGGCGCCTGAGGTGGTGTTGTAAATCAACATCCGCTCTTTGTCAAAACGGGCTACATCGAAATAGTTGCGAACCGTCGTGTTGTTGAACACACCCCAACCGGCAGAACTCATCATGAAAGGAATCGGAGCCTCGGCAATCTGGTAGGTTGCCCACATGCGCAACAACTCTCCACGGTGCTGAATATGGTCACGGCTGGTACTACCACCACCATAAAAACGCTCGTCATCAGCCAAAATAAAGCTCAGAATCGTATTATTGGAGATGTCGCCCAACTCTGTTTGCTGTTGAGCAGCAGCGGCATTAGTCGTATCACCGATAATGGCCTCTTCGCGACGCGGTTTCTGGAACTTTTCATTGATGGTCGCACTCATCTCCTCAATCACCGGCGTACCTGTTCCCAAATAAGCGGCTTCCTGAACAATAGGTTTGTCTTTCAGGTCGGTCACACGAATGCTACCATCCTTACGACTCACCCAAACCTTGTAAGCAGATGTGGTGTAAATGGTCGATTCACCCACATTGCGTTGTGCCACCTTGACTGGGGCCCAATCGTTTTTGATCAAGCCGTAACGCTCCAGCCATGAGGTTGCGAAGGTGTCAACTTCACTCACCCGCACCCGGAAAATACTATCAGTACAGAAATCAATCTGCATCTTCTGGCCGTTACGCAGTTTCAGTTCGACCTGTGTAGGCGCAGCCCAGGTCGAAACCGCAAACATAGCGGTCATCGCAAATAAAAAAAGTTTTTTCATAGGGTAATAGTCAGTTTATGATCTGAATTGATTAATTTGAGTTCGTGCTATATAGTCCTTGCCCCCTGGTCTCTTTACGTAATAAGGCTTTTATTAAACAACGTTAAAAAAGTTTTCACCTTATGTAATCACGTACGGGGATAGCGATTAGAGATTCGATTTTCATTCGATCAATAGACATCCGAGTTTCTAACGAGCCAATTTAGACTTCATAAAACATACACAGTAATAATCAAGCTCTTATATCCGACAGATTTTTCATATTACACGCTAAGGACAGATCAACAAATCATGCATGGCATGCAGCAGAAATCAGTTCCCGTACCATGTTATTATTTTGATCGTGGACAAAGATAGCAAAATTATGGGAATTTTAAAGTGTATATACACAGCTTGTTCCTCACACCATCACCCTGCTCAATCTCTGTTTTCATTAGGGATTTTGCAAGACAGCCGACCGGTCATACCAATAACACTTTGGCCGGGATAACAGGACAAGCCGTTAACACTTTGCGCTGACATATATATAATATAGTATCATTCCTCCTATGAAAATATAGTGTTTCATGAATAGCCCTGACAATCATCCCAATCGACACATTATAGTACAATTCAAAAAAAACATTTATTGCAAACATTAGGATATTCTGACAATCGCATAACCAACCATCGCAACCTAAAGACTATTAGCCATACTCACCCTTGTTATTCCAATCGAAACCAAAGCACACGTTATCAACAATATACAAATACACACCCAGCAACAATCTTTAATCACCTTCCTCCATCTATCTACGAAGCAACCATTCACACGCTACACCTATATTGTTAAAAGAGTTGTCTCTATTAATAAAAAAGTTAAAAAAAACTCATCCAAACGGCCGATTGGAACATAAAAAGCGCTTTCAAGGCTTTTCTGTTCCGTACAATTTCGTAACTTTGAGAAGTTTTAAAATTAACGATACAACTACATCCTTTGCATATGGAAGTTGAAAATACATCGGGGGCCCGTACAGGAGTCAAAGTAACGGGCCGCGTCTCGCAAATCATTGGACCGGTGGTGGATGTCTCGTTCGAAGGTACCGAAAAAGAGATCACCCTGCCGCGTATCCACGATGCGATGACCATTATCCGCGATGACGGTCGCGAATTGATCATCGAAGTTCAGCAACATATCGGAGAAAACACCGTCCGTACGGTAGCGATGGATTCAACCGACGGTCTGCGCCGTGGCATGGAAGCCATCTCCTACATGCGTCCTATTACCGTCCCAATCGGTGATCAGGTCAAAGGACGTCTGCTGAACGTCGTGGGCGAAGCTATCGATGGAATGCCTCAGCCCAAAGTAACCGAAGAGGCTTATCCGATTCACCGTGAGCCTCCAAAATTTGAAGAGTTGACCACCTCTCGTGAAGTGCTCTTCACCGGTATCAAAGTGATCGACCTGTTGGAACCTTACGCTAAAGGTGGTAAGATCGGTCTGTTCGGTGGAGCCGGTGTGGGTAAGACCGTGCTGATCATGGAGCTGATCAACAACATCGCTAAACGCCACAACGGGTTCTCAGTCTTCGCCGGTGTCGGTGAACGTACTCGTGAGGGTAATGACCTGCTGCGTGAAATGCTCGAATCTGGCGTTATCCGCTACGGCAAAGAGTTTATGGAAGGTCTCGAAAAAGGAGAATGGGACCTTTCCAAAGTGGACTACAACGAAATGGCCAAATCTCAGGCCACATTGGTGTTCGGTCAGATGAACGAACCTCCTGGAGCTCGTGCTTCAGTGGCCCTGTCAGGTTTGACCGTAGCAGAATCTTTCCGTGATGAAGGTACAGGCACCAAAGATATTCTGTTCTTCATCGACAACATCTTCCGTTTCACTCAGGCAGGATCTGAGGTATCTGCACTGCTGGGCCGTATGCCTTCAGCCGTAGGTTACCAACCGACCCTCTCCACAGAGATGGGTGCCATGCAGGAGCGCATCACCTCTACCAAGAAGGGTTCTATCACCTCTGTACAGGCAGTTTATGTACCGGCCGACGACTTGACCGACCCGGCTCCGGCAACCACCTTTACCCACTTGGATGCCACCACCGTGTTGAGTCGTAAGATCACCGAATTGGGTATCTATCCGGCTGTCGATCCGCTGGAATCCACTTCGCGTATCCTCGACCCGCTAGTTGTAGGTGAGGAGCACTATCAAACCGCTCAGCGCGTAAAACAGATTCTGCAACGCAACAAAGAGCTTCAGGATATCATCTCGATCCTCGGTATGGAGGAGCTGTCGGACGAAGACCGTCAGACAGTCAACCGTGCACGTCGTGTACAGCGTTTCCTGTCACAACCATTCACGGTGGCCGAACAGTTTACCGGTGTTCCGGGTGTCATGGTATCCATTGAAGATACGATCAAGGGCTTCAAGATGATCCTCGACGGCGAGGTAGATTACCTGCCGGAACAGGCATTCCTCAATGTCGGTACGATCGAAGAGGCTATTGAGAAAGGTAAGAAGATTTTAGCACAAGCTGCCGTATGACCTTAGAGATCCTCTCCCCCGAACGCACGCTGTTCAGCGGTGAAGTCGAGAGCGTGACCCTGCCGGGCGCTCTGGGCGAATTCACCGTGCTGCGCCATCATGCGCCGCTGATCTCGTCGCTCGATGCGGGCGAGATCCGTTTCCGGCAGAAAGGATCCGATGTACAGAGCTTTACGGTTAAGGGAGGTTTCGTCGAAGTAAAAAAAGACATCATTTCGGTCTGCATTCGATAAATCACCCCAAAACACTGGCTCGACAACGGGCCATAACAGAACAAGAATATGGCAAACGAGATCGATATCAACACCAAACGCAGACTTTCACAGCGTTACATCCTGTGGTTGACGGCCATTACCGTCATCGGCGGATGGGCCGTTGCACTGCCACTCTACTTTTGGTTACCGAGCTTCTACCCGCCAGCTTACCCTTTTATTATGCTCTACTTCTATTTGTGGGCATTGGGCTTCTCGTGGTTGGTCAACCGTCCTGTACGCGACAACAAGCTCGCGACACAAGGTTACCTCTACTTCAAAGTGGCCAAAATGGTGGTAAGCATTTTGGTTGTCGGAGCGGTTATCGGTCTGACCCAATGGGAAAAACATGCGTTTATCCTGTTGTTCCTGTTCTGGTATCTGATCTATCTGATTTTCGAAACCCGGTTCTTCTGGATGTATGAGAAGAGCCGTAAAAAAGAGGCTAAAGCGTAAAGATGAAAGCATCCAGACATATCCGACTGGTCTTCACCCTGATGCTGACGTTGGCACTCGCGCTACCTCGCGTAGAGGCTGCCGTTTCGGAGAACCGTGACACGACTCGGATCGACACATTGGCTGCAGAAGCGGCACAGAGTGTCGAACAGGTCGATGCCGACGCTGCCAAAGAGACGGCTGCTGAAAACAAAAGCGAAGAGGCTATCGACGTCAAAGGGATAGTTTTAGGCCACTTGGCAGATTCATACGAATGGCACATTACCACCTGGGGACATACTCACATTACAATTCCCCTGCCGGTAATCGTCCATGGCAGCGATGGGCAATGGCATCTGTTCTCATCGTCACATCTTTCACACGGTGAGAGTTATGAAGGTTTTTACATAGCTCAAAGCGGTGAACATGAAGGCAAAATCGTAGAGCTGAACGCACAAGGTGAAGAGGTTCGTCCATTAGATCTCTCGATCACCAAAACGGTACTCGCCCTGCTGATCAACTCCACACTGCTCGTTCTGATCATTTTGGGAACCGCCCGCTGGTACAAAAAACGTACCGCCCGCACCGCTGCTCCCGGAGGATTTGTCGGGCTGATGGAGATGGCCATCATGATGATCCATGACGATCTGATCAAAAGCTGTGTAGGCAAAGATTACAAACGGTATGCCCCCTACCTGTTGACGGCCTTCTTCTTCATTTTGATCAACAACTTGATGGGATTGATTCCGATCTTCCCGGGAGGAGCCAACGTAACAGGCAATATCGCAATTACTTTCTTACTGGCTCTTGCCACTTTCCTGATGACCAACCTGTTTGGTTCAAGGGAATACTGGAAAGAGGTCTTTTGGCCCGAAGTCCCCACCTGGTTGAAATGTCCGGTACCGATGATGCCATTGATCGAATTCGTCGGTCTGTTCACCAAACCGTTCGCGCTGATGATCCGACTGTTCGCCAACATGATGGCTGGCCACGCCGTGATCCTGAGTTTGACGTGTCTGGTCTTTGTCACAGCCAGCATGGGTGCCGCCATTAACGGAACCATGACGGTAGTCTCCGTCATCTTCTGTATCTTCATGAATATGTTGGAACTGTTGGTGGCATTTATCCAGGCCTACGTATTCACCATGCTATCGGCGGTATTTATCGGGCTCTCCCGCGTAGAGTCCCACCACAAAAAGGAGGAGACCGAAGCCTAATAACTTTTTAGAGTTCAACACACGAACTACTCGAAACAATCAATAAAACCAAATAAAGAACCAATAAAACCAAACGACTATGTTACTTTCCATTTTACTGCAGGCAGCAGCCGGATTGACAATCGGAAAATTGGGCGCAGCACTTGGCGCAGGATTAGCAGCTATCGGAGCAGGTATCGGTATCGGTAAAATCGGTGGATCAGCCATGGAGGCTATCGCCCGTCAACCGGAATCGGTTAACGATATTCGAACCAATATGATCATTATCGCAGCCCTTCTCGAGGGTGTTGCACTGTTCGCCGTGGTAGTCTGCTTCCTGGCTCTGTAAAACAATAAAAAAGAACAACAATGGGACTCCTATTACCTGAAACAGGTCTTCTGTTCTGGATGCTGCTCTCCTTTATCGTGGTTTTCGCGGTACTGGCCAAATTTGGCTTTCCGGTGATTACCCGCATGGTGGAGGAGCGCCGGGAATATGTGGAGCAGTCCCTGCAGGCGGCCAAAGAGGCCAACGACCAACTCGCACAGGTCAAAAGCCAAAGCGAAGCGCTGCTCCAAAGCGCACGCGAACAGCAGATGAAAATTCTCAACGAAGCCTCAGCTACCCGCGATCGGATCGTTGCAGAGGCCAAAGCTCAAGCTCAGGCCGAAACACAACGACAGATTGAGGATGCCAAACGGCAAATTCGTCTCGAGCAGGATGCCGCGATTCGTGCAGCTCGTAGCGAGATTGCCCTGTTGGCCGTAGACATTGCCCAGAAGGTGATTCGCGAAAAGCTCGACAACACTCCGGCTCAGATGAACATGATTGACCGTCTGCTCGACGAAGCACCCGTCATGAAAGGAGATACGAAAATCCAGTAAAGCATCACGCAGATGAACACAGCAATGATTCCCTTGCGCTATGCCAAAGCGCTGTATGAATTTGCCGTAGAGCAGTCAGTAGCTGACCGTGTTTACGGTGAAATGCAGCTGCTTGCGGGGTGTTTCAGTGCAGAACCGGCACTGCGACGTGCACTGGAGAATCCAGTCTTGACGCAGGAGCAAAAGGCAGAGCTGGTGTACAATGCCGCTGGAGGTGATCCGAGCGACGCACTCAAACGATTCGTAGAGTTGGTACTTGAACATAAACGCACACCGTTTTTGCAACGCATGGTGCTCGGGTATCAGGAGCTTTACCAAAAGGCGCACAACATCAGTACCGGACGGTTACAGACCGCCGTGGAGATTGATGCTGCGACTCGGGAACGCCTTACGAATTGGATCGCTTCACGCACACACGGGACTGTCGAACTCAAGACGCTGGTTAATCCTGAAATTCTGGGAGGATTCATCTTCGAGATGAATTCGTTGAGATTGGACGCAAGCATCGCTGCGCAACTGCGGGAAATCCGCAAACAATTCATCGACCGCAATAAGCGGATCGTCTGAAAAGTATCAATGCCTAAGCAGTTAGGCCATATTAATTTGATCGATTATGTCTGAAAATATCAAACCAAGCGAGGTGTCGGACGTGCTGCGGATGCAGCTCGAAGGGATCGACAACAAATTGCGGTTCGATGAGGTGGGCACGGTGTTGGAGGTTGCCGACGGTGTGGCCCGTATCTACGGATTGCAAAATGCCGAGGCCAATGAGTTGCTCGAGTTCGACAACGGCATCAAGGCTGTGGTGATGAACCTCGAAGAGGACAACGTCGGCGTCGTACTGCTGGGACCCACCGACCAGATCAAGGAGGGCGACACCGTCAAACGTACGGGTCGTATCGCCTCGATCCAGGTGAGCGAAGGCATGTTAGGCCGCGTGATCAATCCGTTGGGAGAGACTCTCGACGGCTTGGGATTGATCGGCGGTGAGACAACCGAAATGCCTCTGGAGCGCAAAGCGCCGGGTGTCATCTTCCGCCAGCCGGTGAACCAGCCGCTGCAGACGGGCCTCAAGGCTATCGATGCAATGATTCCGATCGGTCGTGGTCAGCGTGAGTTGATCATCGGCGACCGTCAGACCGGTAAAACATCGATCGCCATCGACACAATTCTGAACCAAAAAGCCAATTTCGAAGCAGGCAAACCGGTATATTGCATCTATGTAGCAATCGGACAAAAAGGTTCGACAGTTGCTGCATTGGTCAACACCTTGCGTGAAAAGGGCGCAATGGATTATACCATCGTGGTAGCCGCAACCGCTTCGGATCCGGCCGCATTGCAATACTTCGCTCCATTTGCAGGAGCAGCTATCGGAGAGTATTTCCGCGACACCGGACGCGATGCACTGGTCGTTTACGATGACCTCTCGAAACAGGCCGTTGCTTACCGTGAGGTATCGTTGATTCTGCGTCGTCCGTCAGGACGTGAGGCCTATCCGGGTGATATCTTCTACCTGCACTCACGTCTGTTGGAGCGTGCCGCAAAGATCATCAACCAGCAGGAGGTTGCCGAAAAGATGAACGACCTGCCACCCAGCCTCAAAGGCAAAGTGAAAGCTGGTGGCTCACTGACCGCCCTGCCTATTATCGAAACCCAGGCAGGTGACGTTTCGGCTTACATCCCGACCAACGTGATCTCCATCACCGACGGTCAGATCTTCCTCGAAACCGACCTTTTCAACCAGGGTATCCGCCCCGCCATTAACGTAGGTATCTCAGTATCGCGTGTGGGTGGTAACGCACAGGTTAAAGCGATGAAGAAGGTGGCCGGTACACTGAAGATCGACCAGGCACAATACCGCGAACTCGAGGCCTTTACCCAGTTCGGTGGAGATATGGACCCCGTAACCGCACAGGTCATCGACAAAGGACAAAAGAATACGCGTCTGCTTGTTCAGCCGCAATATTCACCGATGCCGGTGGGTCAGCAGATCGCCATCCTTTACTGCGGTGTTCACGGACTGTTGAAAGAGGTACCACTGGATAAAGTCCATGACTTTGAAAAGGCACTCATCAATAACCTGCAGGGCACCGATGTATTGGAGTCATTGCAGCAGGGTGTCATCGACGACAAGATCACTGCAAAACTCGACGAAGTAGCCGCATTGGTTGCCTCATCACTCAAAACCGCATAGGCCATGGCATCGCTCAAGGAGGTCAAAGCAAGAATCGCATCGGTCAACAGTACGCTGAAGATCACGTCGGCCATGAAGATGGTGGCCTCGGCTAAGTTGCACCATGCCCAGGCGGCCATCGAGAGCATGCTGCCCTACGAGAAGAAGCTCAACAGCATGCTCGCAGGGTTCCTTACCTCGGGTGTAGAGGTTAACTCCTCTCTGGCCCAGGAGCGCGAGGTACACCGGGTAGCTTTGGTAGCGGTAACATCAAACGGCTCATTATGTGGTGCATTCAATGCCAACGTAATTAAGCGTTTGCAAGCACGCATCGAGGAGTATCAAACGCTGGGCAGCGAAAACATTCTGCTATACCCTATTGGGAAAAAGGTGGAAAAGGCTCTGACCAAAACGAAATGCTCTGTACAAGGCAGCTATCAATCGATGATTGACAAGCCGAATTACGATGCAGCTGCAAATCTGGCCGCTGAATTGATGGACAAATTCGAAAAGGGTGAGATCGACCGTGTTGAATTGATCTACAACCATTTTAAGAGCACCTCGACTCAGGTTGTCACACAGGATCAATATCTCCCGGTTGAAATGCCCGAAGCGGAAGAGAGTCGCGACAACTATCGGCCCGATTATATCGTTGAACCGAATACAGAAGAGGTGATCCGTGAACTCGTTCCTCAGGTATTGAGTCTGAAGATTTTCACCATTCTGCTTGATTCGGCAGCAGCAGAACATGCAGCTCGTACGATTGCGATGCAGATGGCGACAGACAATGCGACGGAATTGCTGCAAGATCTTACCATTCAGTACAATAAATCTCGTCAGCAAGCCATCACGAACGAATTGCTCGATATGATGGGCGGAGAGATTGCTAACTAATTTTGCAAGGTCTATCGGGGTTACTTTTGGAATAAACAATTTTCTATCGCAGACCAACAGAAAAGATCCCAACCAATAAAAGAGCGGCGTGGATTCTTCCACGCCGCTCTTTTATTGACACATCGGGACAGATTCACAGCCAATCATAATATCTGAGGTTAGCAATAAGAAAAAGTCAATGCTCTCTCATACAACAAGACCTTGTATTAGGCATTCAGTAGACAAATGGTTACTCGGAAAATAGACTAACCTCTGGCACAACGCTGTTTGCTTACATCGCATGTGCGAAAAAGATAAAATGCCAAACTGCATAAAGTTGTGAGCAGTTCAGAACATGAGAGAGCCAGCCAAATACCAGGGGTATCCAACCATCGAGGAAGTAGCAAAAAGGCAGGAATCAAAAAGAAAAAACCACGCAACAATGCCAATAGAGTTGCAGGTCCCACTCGTTCCAAACTCTGGTAATAGCCGATAGTGGTTAAATTGAGGATAAAAAAGATAAAACCCGCTGCATAATAGGGGAACCCGGAGGTGGCAATCGCAAAGGTCGGATCATTAGGAGAGATAAACAACCCTACCAAAAGATGGGGAATACATACAAACAACGACGTCACCGCAGCGCCACACAACACAGCGGTCAACAGTGCTATTCGGATAGTTTTTTGTACTCGCTGCCGGCACCCTGCCCCAAAATTATAACTGATGATCGGTTGCGCAGACTGTGCGATCGCATTACCCACCATAAAAACAAAAGGAGTATAGTAGCAGGCAATTCCAAACGCTCCGACACCATGTTCACCCAAATAGTGCATAAATAGGTGGTTTCCCATAAACATCAACGTTGCCAACGTAGCTTCAGCCAGCAGAGCCGACGAACCGATCCGGCACTGATACCCAATATTACGGATAAATAATCGCATACTTTTGCGGCTCCATTTTATTGGGTATAAACGAAGAAAACGAGCATACAGGAGCAAATATCCGACTGCGATCAAACCTCCGATCACAACACTGATAGAGGTAGCGATAGCAGCCCCTTTAACGCCCCACCCCAAAGGGAAAATAAACACCCAATCGAGTACCACATTGATTCCTGCCGAGATCAAGCTGCACGCCATAGCCAATCGGGGACGACCATCCAATCTAATCACAAAGAGGGAGACGGCGACCCACATGGTAAATAGCCACGAGGGTACAGACCACAACATATACTCACGTGCCTGCGGTAACAAATAGGCAGAAGCCCCCAACAATCGCAACAGTGTATCAGGAAATATAAGGGCAACTAAAGAAGGGATAGAGGCAAAAACTGTCACTGCAACAAGTGCCTGCGTCACATTGATACGTGCTGTCCGAAATTTACCCCGAGCAGATTGAATCGATGCAACCACTGAACATCCGACCCCAATCATCAACCCAACGCCCGTAAATATCATCAACAAAGGGATTGAGATATTTACCGCAGCAATTCCATCACTTCCTACTCCTTGTCCGACAAAAATACCATCGATAGCTGTCACTGCAGACATTCCCAACATTCCTAACAATGTGGGCACAAAATACTTGCTGAATAGTGTAAAAACGTTTAATGTCTTTAAATCAATAGCGTCTCTTTCCATACTAATCAGAATCTACTTACAGATCAACCAATATCACAATTGAAGTTAAAATCGCTAATACGATCTCTGAAACAGTCTCTTACCTGAGATACTGTCCTACTTAACATACGCCTACAGGGCCAATAACACCACGGTCATCACCGCTCCCTGCTTGCTTCAGCTTACCATGCATCTCTTTCTGCTACGATTGGCTCCCAAAATTTTATTCAACAAACGTGCATACCCAAAGACGAAAAAGGCCGGATAAGGTGAATGGTTTTACCCAGTCATCTTATCCGGCTTATGAGGCCCTCCGATGAGGATTACAAAACGTCCGTTCAGGTTATGTCATCACAAATATGGGCCAAAAATTCTACGCTTGCAACAACACCGATATTTTTCCCTGAATAGGCCTTAATTCTGGACTGTTTTATTTACCCACATAAGGCGATTGTCAACAAATCTCACATTCCTCAAGACATAGATCCACATTACTTTACCGTCAACACAACTCAATATAAACTATTGAATATCAATCGACATAAGCCTCCATTCGCATCTTACAACATTAAAAACATCTATCGTCTCAACATATATACCATTGAGGTACAAACAAGAAAGGCTCAAACCAGGCGAAATACGATTGATTGGTCTCAATGAAACAGACTGGACCGAGACGACATACAACAAAAAAAGAGCGGCGAGGAAAATAGTTCCTCGCCGCCCACGCAAATTAACGTAACTAACTATTTGTTATATTTTTCGCGGAACTCTTTGCGGAAGGCTTTACCTTCTGCTTTGATTGCTTTTTCAGTCTCTTTCGATCCAATTTTCACATTCATGTCACGTCCACCTCCCAATGCCTGGTATAGACTGACAACAGCCTGCATTTTTTGATAATCATCCGAAACCTGAGTCAACTGTGCGCTGAGCAACGATTGTTGAGCGGTTAACACCTCAAGATAGGTGGAAGAACCCAATTTCAACAACTGCTGTGTATAATCGACAGAACGTTCAAGAGCTAAGATCTGCGCTTTACGAGCCGTACTTTTATCTTGAGCAGCCTTGTACTGATACAATGCATTGCTGACCTCGCTACCTGCATTCAGAATTGTCTGTTGGAAAGCGAGCATCGACTCCTTTTGCTGAGCCTGAGCGGCACGCAACTGAGCACGATTTCGACCCTGATTGAAGATCGGAACCAACAATGACGCAGCCGCATTAGCAATCAACTTACCCGGATTCACCACAACACTACCGAGTGAATTGGTCCAACCTGCCGTACCGGTAATTGACAACCCCGGATAGAATGCGGCACGAGCCACATTAGTAGCAGCATAAGCAGACATCAACGCAGCCTCAGCAGCCTGAACATCCGGACGGTTGCTCAACATTTGCGCCGGAACACCAGCCGATAAAGTAGAAGGCAATGCCTGCTCAGCCAAAGTCCCTGGACATTCAATCGCCTGTGGTGCAACACCGAGCAAAATCGACAACGCATTCTCTGTTTCACGAATACTTTGTCTCAAATCGGGCAATGACGCCTCGATTGAATGGCAATTCGCCTCACTCTGAACTACAGCCGCTTCATTGGTATTACCAGCCAATTTCAGCGCTTTCATCGTTTCTACGCTCTTGTACCAGGATGCAACGGTCTGTTCGCTGATTGCCAACTGCTGATTCAACATTTGCAAAGTATAATATGCGTTGGCAATAGCAGCAATCACCTGTGTACGCACAGCCTGTGCATAAGCCTCACTCTGCATCAAAGCGGCACGGGCACTGCGTTTAGAATTCAGCAAGCGACCGAAGATATCAAGCTCCCAACTGGCAGTAGCCGGCACCTGATAAGTCCAAGAACGACGGCCATTCTCATACCAAGAAAGGCCACCACTGGGATTCAGATTGAAAGATGGCACATACGCCAAACGTGCTGACTGCAAACTGGCGTGAGCTGACTGTACCCGGAGATAAGCCGTTTGCAAATCAATATTATGCTCGAGACCCTGTGCAATCAGAGTTTGCAAATATGGGTCACGAAATACCTCCTGCCAAGGAAGATTCCCCATCGAAACGGTATCGCCGCGCAAAGTGTCACTTGACGAAAGCGTATCACGGTACATACCGGCGGTAGTCACCTCGCTGGGTCTGGTATAGTTGCGGTAGATGTTGCAACTGCTGAGCAACATCATCGCCGCACCTCCTACCAACAAGATACTATATTTAATTTTCATATTGAACAATTCTTAAAGTTACACACTTTCCGCACATTAAGCGAGTTTCTCCATCTCTGCATCAATATCGGCAGATTCCACCTCCATCGGCGTGAAGCGCTCCTGGAGAGATTGGAAGGCCACGAACAGTACCGGTACGATAAAGATCTGTGTCAACATACCGATCAACATACCACCGATAGCACTGGTACCGATCGTACTGTTACCGTTAGCACCCACACCTGAAGCAAACATCATCGGCAACAGACCGATAACCATTGCCAACGACGTCATCAGAATCGGACGGAGACGGGCAGCAGAACCGGCGATGGCAGACCAAAGAATGCTCATACCCTGACGGCGACGATCAACTGCAAACTCGACAATCAGGATGGCGTTCTTAGCCAACAGACCGATCAACATGATCAAACCGACCTGCATATAGATGTTGTTATCGACACCCATAAACTGAGCGAAGATAAACGAACCGGCCAAACCGAAAGGAATCGAAAGCAACACAGCCAACGGCAAGATATAACTTTCATACTGTGCACTCAAAAGCAGATAAACGAACACCATACAGAGCACGAAGATCAATGCAGTTGTACTGGTACCGGTGTTTGCCTCTTCACGTGTCATACCTGAGAACTCATAACCATAACCTTGAGGCAACGTTTCAGCAGCCACTTCACGAATAGCCTGAATTGCTTCACCTGAACTATATCCAGCAGCAACCGAACCATTGACAGACATAGAAGTATACATATTGAAACGATCGATATTATCTGGTCCGTACACTTTACGCAAACTCATAAACTGCGTAATTGGAGCCATTTCAGAGCCATTTCTCACTTTAATCTGATTCAACGTCTCGGGACTGATACGAGCAGAAGGATCTGCTTGAATCATCACACGGTACAACTTACCAAAACTGTTAAAGTTCGAAGCATAAAGACCTCCGTAATACCCTTGCAAAGTAGTCAGAATATCTCGGGGAGAGATACCGGCCTGTTTACATTTTGCCGCATCGATATCGATCATATATTGCGGGAAGGTCGGGTTAAATGAGGTACGAGCAGCTGCAATCTCTGGCCGCTGATTCAATTTGGCCAAGAACTGATTGGCTATTTCAAAGAAACGATCCAAATCTCCACCCGTTTTATCCTGAAGGTTTAATTCAAAACCATTACTAATACTGTATCCAGGGATCATCGGGGGACCGAAGATCAAGACATTAGCATCGGAGATACCCATTTTAGCCTGCACATACAGTGAGCCAATTACCGAATTCAGATCCGACTTTTCGATATCCTCACGTTCAGCCCAATCTTTCAGTTTTACAATGATGGTACCGTAAGTATTACCCTGACCAGCAATGAAGCTATATCCGGTAATGGTGGTACGCGATTTAACCGCAGGATTGGCCGCGATCAAACTATCCAACTGCAACAGAGCTTTTTGTGTACGTTCCTGAGAAGTTCCAGGAGGCATATCCAATACAGCGAAAACAGTACCGGTATCCTCGTTAGGAACCAAACCTGTCGGTGTTACTTTCATCAAGAAAACCAACAAGAAAACTCCCAATGCAACACCGCCAAAAGCGATCCAACGATGCTGAACAAAGAACAGCACGCTCTTCTTATATTTTTGGAGCAACGTAGAATATGCCGCATTGAAACCGTTATGGAACCGAGTGACAAATGTCTTTTTCTCCTCTTTATTCGGATCGTGAGGTTTCAGGAACAGGGCGCACAGTGCCGGACTCAACGTCAATGCGTTGATCGCAGACAAACCGATAGCGATAGCCAAAGTCAAACCAAACTGGCGGTAGAAAGTACCAGAGGTCCCCGTCATGAAGCTCACGGGGATGAACACGGCCATCATCACCAAAGTAATTGAGACGATAGCACCGCCCAATTCACTCATCGCATCGATAGAAGCCTTACGCGCCGATTGACACCCCTGATCCAACTTGGCGTGTACACCTTCGACAACCACGATCGCATCATCGACGACAATCGCAATAGCAAGGACCATAGCGCAAAGAGTCAACAGGTTCAAGCTGAATCCTATGACATACAGCACAAAGAAGGTACCAATCAATGCAACCGGAATCGCAATCAACGGAATCAACGTTGAACGGAAATCCTGCAGAAAGACATACACTACAATCACCACAAGCAGGAAGGCCTCCAACAACGTCTTGACCACCTCATGAATAGAGGCGAAAAGGAAGTCATTGGCACTCATGATGACCTCTGTTTTCATTCCGGGAGGCAGTGTCGGTTCAATCTCTTTCAGATATTTTTCAATATTCTGGATAATTGAAGTGGCATTTGATCCGGCAGTCTGGAACACCATTACAGTCACACCTGGATGGCCATTTACCTCATTACTGAAGCCGTATGTCAAACGTCCCAATTCAATGTTGGCAATATCTTTCAGACGCAGCACTTCGCCATTTTCAGTCGCCCGAATAACAATATTTTCAAACTCCTCTTCAGTTTGCAAGCGTCCTTTGTAACGCATCACATACTGGAAAGACTGATTGCCCTGCTCACCGAATTGGCCCGGAGCCGCTTCAATATTCTGTTCAGCCAATGCAGCAGAAACATCCGAAGGCATCAATTTATATTCGGCCATTACATCCGGTTTCAGCCAAATACGCATAGAGTAATCGGTACCCATCACCATCGCCTCACCAACGCCCGGCACACGTTTTACCTCCGGCACAATATTGATATTGGCGTAGTTTTCCAGGAATTTTTGATCGTACCGGTCATCATCGCTATACAAAGCGAAACCCATCAACATACTGGTCTGGCGTTTCTCTGCGATGACACCCACCTGAGTAACCTCAGCAGGGAGAAAACCCTGAGCCTTAGCCACACGGTTTTGGACATTGACCGCCGCCATATCGGGATCCACCCCCTGTTTAAAATAAACAGAAATAGATGCACTACCAGTATTAGTAGCAGTGGAGGTCATATAATCCATGTTCTCCACACCATTGATCTGCTCCTCAAGAGGAGCAATTACGCTGTTCAATACAGTCTGAGCATTAGCACCCTGATACGTCGTACTTACATGGACTGTTGGAGGGGCAATATTCGGATACTGTTCGATAGGCAGCGTCAGTAACCCCAGTAAACCCAGGATGACGATGAGGATTGAGATCACCGTCGAGAGCACCGGACGCTTAATAAATTTATCTAGTTTCATATTGATTTCCTCGTTTTAGCAATCTCTATTTCTGTGCAGCCTTATCTTTAGCAGCCGCTGCACCCTGAGCAGACTGCGGTTGAGTCATCGCTTTTACTTTGGCAGCTGATTGTTCGGGTGTAATAGGCTGAATCTGGGCACCATCACGCAAGCTGGCAACACCTTCCAACACCACACGGTCACCGGCATTCAGACCACCTGTAACCATATAGTTCTTACCATCTTCAAGTTCAAAGACAGTAATTTCAGTGTTGTGTACCTTAGAACTATCATCTACGACATACACGAATTTCTTATCCTGCATTTCAGTTGTTGCACTCTGCGGGATAACGATAACCGAATCGAGTACACTAGGCACCAAAATGGTTCCAGTCGCACCGCTACGCAAAACACGATTCGGATTTTTAAACAACGCTCTCAGCTGAACCGCACCGGTCGACGGATCGATCACACCACTGACCGTTTCGATTTTACCTTTGAGAGGATACATCGAACCGTCAGCCAGAACCAACTGAACTTCCGGCATTGCCTTGATCATATCGGCAATTGGCCCTTTTTCATCACGAGTCATTGTCAGCAGCTGTTTCTCGTTCATTGAGAAGTAGGCAAACATCTCATCAATATCAGAGACGATAGTTAACGGTTCTACCGTTGCTGAACTAACTAAACTACCGACACGGTATGGGATGGTACCGACAACACCATTCGATGGACTGGTAATAGTTGTATATGAAAGATCATTTTGTGCATTAGCCAAATTAGCTTCTGCCTGAGCCAAATTAGCTTGGGCGGATGCTAAAGCTGCTTTTGCGACCTGTAATTCGTAGTCACTGATAATGTTTTGCGCGTGCAGCTGAGTTTTACTTTCCAATGTCAATTTGTTGGTTTCGACATTAGCTTTTGCGACCTCAACAGTTGCAGCAGCAGCCTGTACTTGTTTCTGATAAGGCACGGCATCGATCAAGAACAGCGGTTGTCCTTTCCGAACAACGGCGCCCTCATCCACACACAGCTTTACAATATGGCCACTCACACGAGGACGGATTTCGATATCCTGTTTACCTCGGATCGTAGTCGGATAGGTACTGTTCAGCTCCTGTGAGGTCGGTTCCACTGTCATAACAGCCAAAGCGGCTGTGGGCATCATTCCTTGCTGCGAGTTTCCGCAGGCGAATGCCAACAAGGCAGTCAGCGAACATGCAGTTCCTTTCACTAAGGCCCCTATGGCCTTTCCATTCTTCATTTGTTTCATATGCTTTCCTGAAATTGATTTTTCGATTCCAATACACAAAATGCAGCGCAAAACTAATCATTTTAACGGGATAGTCATCAATTTGTTATGCGCTCAATACTCTTTTTCGGATCAAATGCGACAAATCGGACATTACAACCGGTTATCTTGACATCCAAATGCCGACTCTCTCATCGATGCGACCATTTTGAAGTGATCACAGCCCTCAATCAGAGATCCCGCACGAACTCAACACAAACATCCATCTTGACGCCCGTTTATTCAAAAAGCAGGCCAGTTCAGACGCTTTTGTGACTGTCCCAAGCTCACACGATATACTTAATCCGTTTCTTCCAACAGATACAGGCAAAATAAACGGTAACATCACCTACTTTTTATTCTTATTTAACTGAATATCAAGTTTTATATCACGCTACACCTCAAATTATATTATTTACTACATACGCTAACCTATACAAAATCGTGTCGTTATCGCACGTTTAGCTCCAATAAAAGCCTCAAAACAGCATCACAACGATGCAATTTATTTTCACCATCCGTTACACCGAGCCTTAGCTGTTTCAAACCGAACAAAGCGAGCAAAATCTCATTAATTGATATTGATTCCCACAAAGTTACAATGTTTCAAATAAACATCCAAGCTCCATTTTCGTGCCAAAATTCATGATGATATATGACGTTTTTAAGCTGAAAATGAGATAAAAATCACAGCATTACGAAATGCTGTGAAAAAACCGACAGAAATTTCAATTCGTTATGAAAACCGGCAAATAATCCCTAACTTCGCAGAGCTTTGAATCATTTTCGCTCATTGTTTATAATCTGCGAGACCATATCAAAGCTATTTTCCGGCTTAAACCTCTAAAAAGTTGCAGGGAATCCGGGAAAGTATCCGTAAACATTCGCTCCTTAATTTAATCACAGGATTAATACTTGGAGCTATATCCCTTGATCTGAGCTCTCGGGACAAAGGGACGAAACAAGAAGCAGTGGTAGGGGGAATAAACGAAATTTCACAGCGCGGTAGCGCGGCAGCTTGTTAACTTGGGTCTCGATCTACACCAGGTCCGCCCCCATCGAGGTCACGGAGGAGAGCAAACCTCGAAAAAACAACGCACAGTCAGCAATTTAAAGTACTGACACAAAAACCCGAATCACTATCAGAACTGACATCAACGATCAGACACTACTAACGATATGGACAGAAGGACATTTCTCCGCCGAAGCGCACTGTTAGCTGCAGGTGGATTCCTGGCCGCTATGTCGCCGACACTGGCCGAAGCGGCAGTCAAGGCTGTAAACAATGGTTCTTTGAGCTTCGACTCCGAAGCTTACAAACGATTCAAAAATTCGGAATTCAAGTACCATCCCTACGTACGTTGGTGGTGGAACGGAGACAAGGTCGAGGCCGATGAATTGATCCGAGAGCTGCATCTGCTCAAAGAGGCTGGCATTGCAGGAGTCGAGATCAACCCAATCGCTTTCCCGACCACTGGCGATGATTTGGGCAAACGGTCTCTCCGGTGGCTCAGCGATGAGTGGATTGACATGCTGAAAGTCACTTTCGACGAAGCCAAACGGCTCGACATGACTTGTGATCTGTTGGTCGGTTCGGGATGGCCATTCGGCTCGGAGGAGCTACCTGAAGACGAACGGGCTCAAGTAGTACTGGTCGATGCCGAACGAATCGAAGGCCCTACAACATTCGAGATCTCAAAATTCACCATCTGTAAAAATGTCGATCCAGGCGTAACTGATGTCAATCCGTTGCGTACTTTCGATATTCTCTCCCTAAAATTGGTTCCCAACCCGATGAGCGGGATCGACCAGGCGATCGATCTTTCGGATCAGATCGGCAATGAGGTAATTTCGGTCGATGTTCCTGAAGGCAAATTTGTCTTTTATGCCCTGGTACGGGTCAAATCGTTTGCCTGCGTGATCAACGGTGCTCCAGGAGCTGCCGGTTCGATCCTCGACCACATGAACAAAAAGGCGGTCCGCAAATATCTGGATCACATGGCCGAGACTATCGAACGTCGTATCGGTCCGCTGAAAAACTATATTCGTGCCATGTTTACCGACTCGATGGAGTTGGAAGGCTGTAACTGGACTGGCGACTTTGCTGAGCAGTTCCGTCTGCGCCGGGGATATGATCTGATGCCCTACCTTCCCTTCATGATGTTTAAGGTGGGACGTTTGGGAGATGTACTCGACTACAATTACGGAGCACAAAAAACTCCTGAATTCAAGGCTGAGCTGGAGCGTGTACGCTTTGACTATGAACTGACTAAGGCCGAACTGCTCAAAGAGCGTTTTACAGATACCTATACTCAATGGTGCACTGATTTGGGCGTTAAATCACGAGCCCAGGCCTATGGCCGTGGATTCTTCCCGCTCGAATCAAGTCTCGGATATGACATTCCCGAAGGTGAATCGTGGACAACCAACTGGCTCAAACACCGTCTGGGCGAAGAGATGCGCGACGATGAGTATCGGGCCGGTCGCGGTTATACGATGATCGACAAATATGTCTCATCGGCTGCACATCTGACCGGTAAACGGGTGGTCAGCTGCGAAGAGATGACCAACACCTATCTCTGCTTCCGGGCAACGCTCGAACTGATCAAGATCGGATCGGACATGAGCGCCATTTCGGGTATCACCCATTCGGTTTGGCACGGCTTCAACTACTCACCGGCCGATGCCCCCTTCCCGGGCTGGGTACAGTACGGTTCATATTATAATGAGAACAATACTTGGTGGCCCTACTTCAAATATCTGAATGCCTATAAGGGACGCTTGTCATCCATGTTCCAAAACGCAGACATGTACACCGACATGATCATTCTGCCCCCTAACTATGACATGTGGGGAGAGATCGGCGTACAGACAGAGCCCTTCCCCGGCACATTGAACGTACTCTACACCTCGTTGATTTGGGAGGCCATCTGCAAAAACGGAGGCCAGGCCGACTACACCTCGGAGACCGTACTCAATGCCTCAACCGTGAAAAATGGCAAACTCTGCTACGGCCCCAAACAGTACGGCACCCTCTTCCTACCTGAGGTAACGAGCACCTCCCCTGCAACGCTTGAGAAACTTTACGAGTTCGTTTCACAGGGTGGTCGAGTTTTCTGCATTGAAAAACTTCCGGCAAAATCGCTCGGTTTCAAAGATTACAAAAAGCGCGATGCAGAAATCGAAGCGTGGGTCAAAAAATTACAGACCTTCCCGGATCGATTCATTTTGGTCAACAAACCGGAAGACAACAAGTTCGTCGAATGGTATGCCGATTTGATTGAACAGTACAGACTGCCCCACTATCTGACCATCGAAAATCCCGATCGCTTCTTTATGCAGACTCGTTGGAAAGGAGAGGACGGCAACACCTTCTTCTTTATGGCCAACGTACACATGCATAACTCATATAAGAGTCGTATCACCTTCTCGAACGAAATTACACGCGGTCGTTACCCATGGGTATGGGATCCGGACACCGGCAAACGCTATCGGCTCACCCTTGAGGATGGAGGCTTTGAATTGGAGTTGGGCCCTGCCGAGACCATTTTTATTGTCTTCGACACAGTTTCGAAGGGCGAAAAATGGCAGCCGCTACCCACAACAAGCTCAAAAGCTATTGAGCTCAAAGGTTGGGATGTCGAGTTGCAGCACGCCCGTGAGGGATGGACCAAGACAGATCACATGGAGGCCATCACCGACCTGAAAGAGACCCAATGGGTTGATTTTGCAGGCACAGTCATCTACCGGACCCAACTGGATATCGCAGGAGCACCGGATAAAGATGCGATTCTGAATCTCGGCAAGGTGTACGGCATTTCACAACTCTTTGTCAACGGAAAAGATTGCGGAGTCAAATGGTTTGGCAACCGGCTCTACCCGATTGGAGACAAACTTCACACCGGCAGCAATGAGATCGAAGTACGTGTAGTCACCGTATTGGGCAACTACATGCACTCGCTTACCGACAACGAAACAGCACAGAAGTTCACGGCAGGTCGTAAAGAGTGGCCGACTCTGTCGCTGGGCATTGTCGGGCCTGTCACCTTATATTAATATATAAGGAACTTGCTATTGGAATTGAACAAGGATTTTGAATTACAGGAAAGGCTGTTGCCATTCCACATAATAGTAAAGAAACAACAAAAACCTTTCAACAACTAACAAAATATGACTAAGCTAAAATTTCTCGCATTAGCCATCGCCTTGATGTGCGGTGCCACGCAACTCTCGGCCAAAGATTACCAGGTTTCGGATTTCGGAGCCAAAGCAGACGGTATTACACTGAACACCAACATGATTCAACGTGCCATCGATGCCGTGAACGAACGCGGTGGAGGTCGACTCGTTTTCGGTCCGGGGAAATACCTCACTGGAACGATCTACCTCAAAAGCAATGTAACCTTGCACCTCGAACGAGGCGCGGTTCTGCTCGGTTCGACCAACCCATTTGACTATGTGAAAGATCCGTATGTACGTTGGATGGCCATGATCTTCGCCATGAAACAGGAGAACATCGGCATCACCGGCAAGGGAACCATCGATGGTCAAGGTTTTAAAACCGCCAACAACATGGTGCAATACATCCAGCGAGGCATCTATGAAGATCCTCTGAAACTGGACCGTCCCAATGAGACCAACCGTCCGGAGAACATCTATTTCCGCGAATGCACCAACGTTACAATTACCGGCATTACGTTACGCGACCCGGCCAGCTGGAACCAGACTTACGACCAGTGCAAAAATGTATATGTGGATGACATCTACGTAGAGGCCAACTCATACTGGAATAACGACGGTATCGACATCGTCGATTGTGACGGTGTTGTCATCAAAAACTCGTTCTTCAACGCTGCCGACGACGTACTCTGCTTCAAATCACACGATCCGAACAGCATTTGCCAAAACGTAGTGGTAGATAACTGCGTAGGACGTTCAGGTGCTAACGGTTTGAAATTCGGAACCGTATCAAGAGGTGGTTTCCGCAACTTCAAAGTGACGAACATCACCATTTACGACACCTATCGTTCAGCTATCACCTTTGCTGCTGTTGACGGTGGTCTGATCGAAAACATTTTTGTTGACGGTGTTCGCTCAATCAATACAGGTAACGTGATTTTCCTGCGTATCGGCGACCGCTGGAGCCACGGTAAAAAACCGTCAATGAAAGGCGTTACCATCCAGAATGTTTATGCAGAAGTACCTTTGCGTAAACCCGATGCCGGCTACAATTACGAAGGTCCGATCGAGGATATGCCTCGTAACATCTCTCCGGCCAGCATCATCGGTCTGCCCGAATATCCGATCGAAGATGTTACGTTGAAAAACATCACGATGGTATATCCGGGTGGTGGCAACAAATTCTTCGCTTATCGCGGCACCACACCGGCCGAATTGGATTCAATTCCCGAAATGCCAACCCGCTATCCCGAATTCTCGCAGTTCAAAGAGCTGCCGGCTTGGGGCTTCTATGTTCGCCACGCCAAAGGGATCACCTTCGACAACATCAAATTCATTGCTGAAAAGGGCGGTGATTATCGTCCATGTATCGTGACTGACGATGTTGACGGCTTCAAAATGACCAACGTTAAATTCGAGGAGCCGGGGGCTGAAGGCAAAGAGCAGGTAGTCACCTACAAAACAACTGTCATCGAATAATTTGCAAACAATAACAATAAATAGATAATAACTTAAAAATCAGAGATCATGATCAAGACGAAATTTTTCGCACTCGCCCTGTTGCTGATCGGTACCGTTGCGGGTTCCGCATCCGCCAAAGAGTATAAGGCATCGCTCTTCGGCGTTAAATCGGACGGTATTACCAACAACACCCGTTCGATCCAGAAGGCAGTCGATTTCATAAGCGAGAACGGTGGCGGTGAGCTTACTTTCTATGTAGGCCGTTATCTGACCGGTACAATTCACCTCAAAAGCAATGTAACGATCGTCATCAAAGAGGGTGCTGCATTGATGGCTTCTACCTCACCTTACGATTACGACTATGTAAATGGCAACGCAGCCCTGTTCGTAGCCGATACAGTGAAAAACATCGCCATTACTGGCAAAGGTATGATCGAAGGTCAGGGCGCATTGGTTAGCGAGCATTACAAAATCCAAGGCGCAAAAGGCAACTTGGCCGAAGGTAAAACCAGTGCTCCGGCTCTGATCTACATGAACGGTTGCAGTGGTGTCAAAGTTGACCAGCTGCTGCTGAACAACCCGGCTGGTGATGTAGCTGTTTTCAACAAATGTTCAGATGTCACCGTATCAGGTGTTACCGTTGACAGCAAAGTAGATGGAGCTGCAGATGGTATTGTTATCGAAGGCTGCACCAATGTCAAAGTAAGCGATTCCTATATGGATGTAGCAGGTACTGCATTGAAACTGGAGGGTGCCGCTTCAAAAGGCGTATCAGCCGTAAACTGCATCACTCCTGCAGGCAAAAAACTTACGCCCCGTAAATAGGGCCTTTTGTCCGGCGCCCGCTGACCCGGACGCCGGGCCCAAATGAAGCGAGAGAGGATTTTTTGAGGAGAGAGGATATACTGAGTTGTCATCATATAATACTGAACCCGTTGCGACAAGCACAACATGGTTCAGACTTATATATTCGAATAGACTCTGTATTTCCGAGACTCTTCAGGACGAACCTTGCCAAAGAATCCAAACCCCTCATCCTCTACATTTGATTAGAGAAAACCACGAAGCTGCGCTCTATTGGCCTCGATTGCATAAAACAGAAAGAACAACAGGGTGCAGGCAAATGATGAAACGACAAACCTGAAACTAGAAAACTCCCTACTACTAACAAAACGACAACCTAAAACAGACCTAACCTCCACTTCTAAACCATGGATCGTAGAACATTTCTCATACGCAGTGCAAAACTGGCCACAGGAGGACTCGCATTGAGTCTGCTCCCCGGTTTGGCACAAGCGGTCGAAATGGCCGACAAGGCTGTGCAAGCGGCCAACAACGGAACGTTGCGCTTCGACCATGAGCTGTATCACCGTTTCGCTAATCCGGATTCCATCTATCACCCTTTCGTACGATGGTGGTGGAATGGCGACATGGTCGAAATCGAAGAGCTGCGCCGTGAATTGCGTGTGATGAAAGCTGCCGGAATTGGTGGAGTCGAGATCAACCCAATCGGTATTGCCGAAGAGGATAACGATATGGGCAAACGCTCATTGCGCTGGCTGAGTGATGAATGGATCGAGGCTCTGCAAGCCACTTTCGATGAGGCCAAACAGCTCGATATGACCTGCGATCTGATTGTAGGTAGTGGCTGGCCTTTCGGAGGAGAGTTTCTAGAAGGCGATGAACGAGCTCAGGTGGTGTTGATCGATGCCCACAAGTTGGAAGGACCTACCACTTTCGAGATTTCGAAATTCGCCATTTTCAAGACAGTCGATCCAGGCGTGACTGTCCCCTTCCCTGGACGTACCTTTGAACTACTATCCCTCAAACTGGTTCCCAATCCTATGGATGGGATCGATCAGGTCATCGATCTTTCGGATCAAATCGGCAACGAAGTGATCCGCGTCGAGGTGCCTGAAGGTAAATATGTTGTTTATGCACTGGTCAAAGTAAATGCCTTTGCCAGTGTCATCAACGGAGCTCCGGGTGCAGCAGGTCCGATTCTCAACCACATGGACAAAGCTGCGGTCAACAAGTACCTGCATCACATGTCCGATACGATTCAGGCTAAAACTGGCCCGTTGAAAAACCACATCCGTTCCATGTTCACCGACTCGATGGAATTGGAGGGGTGCAACTGGGCGTCGGACATCCTAAACGAGTTCAAACGACGTCGCGGATATGACATCTTCCCCTATCTACCCTTTATGATGTTTAAGGTAGGACGGTTGGGCGATGTTTCAGACTACAACTACGGAGCTGCCAAAACGCCGCGCTTCGCCCGTGAGATCAACCGCATGCGGTATGATTTCGAGCTCACCAAAGCAGAGTTGCTGCGCGAACGGTTCAACGACACCTATTTGGCTTGGTGTAAAGAATTGGGCGTACTCTCTCGGGCTCAGGCCTATGGACGAGGCTTCTTCCCATTAGAGAGCAGCATCGGCTACGATATTCCCGAAGGAGAATCGTGGACGACCAACTGGCTCAAGCACAAGTTGGGTGAAGAGATGAGCAACGAGGATTACCGTCGCGGACGTGGCTATACGATGATCAACAAATTTGTCTCTTCAGCGGCTCACCTGACCGGCAAACGGGTTGTCAGCTGCGAAGAGATGACCAATACCTACCAGGTATTCAATGCAACGCTCGAATTCCTGAAACTGGGTTCGGATATGAGCATTCTCTCCGGTATTACCCACTCGGTATTGATCGGTGTCAATGTTTCGCCTCCCGATATTCCATTCCCAGGATGGGTGCGTTACGGCGCCTACTTTAGCGAACATAACAACTGGTGGCCCTGTATGCCGCAATTTACCGGTTACCGGGCACGCGTATCGGCAACACTGCAGAATGCAGATATGTACACTGACATAGCTCTGCTTCCAGCATATCCTGACATGTGGAGTGAGGTGGGAGTCAAGACGGAACCCTTCCCCGACCGCTTGAATGTCCCATATATGACATTGGTATGGGAGGCAATCCACAAAAACGGCAGCGGATGCGACTACACCTCAGAGATCGTGTTGGCCGACTCAACGGTCAAAGGAGGGAAACTCTGCTACGGCCCCAAACAATACGGCACACTCTTTATGCTGGGCATCGATAGTATCCGCCCCGAGACATTGGCCAAACTGTACGATTTTGTCGAACAGGGCGGGCGTGTATTCTGCATTGAGAAATTCCCTCACCAATCGCTCGGCTTCAAAGATTATGAAAAGAACGATGCAGCCGTACAGGAGTGGATCGGCAAACTGAAACGGTTCCCGGATCGTTTTGTTCTGTTGGAGAAACCGGCTGATAACGATTTTATCACTTGGTACGCCGACGTACAGCAGCAATATGGGCTCACCCCATACATGACAATCGAAGAGCCTAATCCATATTTCACTCAAAACCGCTATCAGGGCGACCATGGTGAAGAGCTATTTTTCTTAGCCAATTCACACCTGCACAATCCCTATCGGGGACGGATCCGGTTCAGCAAAGAGATCACATCGGGCCGTTACCCATGGGTATGGGATATGGAGAGTGGCAAGCGCTGGCGCATTGACTTGGACAAAGATGGAAGCTTTGCCCTTGACATGGGACCGGTTGACTCATTGGTAATTGTCTTTGACCGCAATAAACAGGGACCAAAATGGGAACCTCTGCCTTACGAAGGAGACGATAACCGGACACTGAACGGCTGGGAAGTGGAATTGCACCATAGCCGCGAGAAATGGACACGAACCGACTATATGGAGCAGCCGACCGACCTGAAAGAGACCAAATGGGTAGATTTTACCGGAACGGTTACCTATCGGACTACCGTAACAATCGATGACACTTCACGCCGCACCCTGCTCAACTTGGGGAAAGTACACGGAGAGGCCTATGTTTCGGTTAATGGCAAGGATCTCGGGTTGCGTTGGTACGGCCGGCGTATTTATGATCTGAGCGACGTTCTTCAGCCAGGTGAAAACAACATTGAGGTACGAGTGATCACCACGCTGGGCAACTACATGAAAACGCTCAAGGATAATCCGACTGCCCAAAAATGGACAAATACTAAGAATAAAGTACAACCGACCCAATCCATGGGGCTTGTAGGTCCGGTAACACTTTATACGGCATAAAAATATAAGGAGGCAAATTGCACACAGTATATTTGTCCGATTATATGGGAGTGGAGCATAAAACCCGACTGGATTCAAAACCACCGACACGAAAACACGAAAAGAAAAGAATAAAACAATAACAAAACAAAGCAAACACGAGAAGATGAGAATGAAAAAGCTTTTTGCACTGACACTTAGTCTGATCTGTTCCGCTCAACTGTGGGCTAAAGATTACCAAGTCGCAGATTTCGGTGTAATGGCCGACGGTACGACGCTCAATACCCGGGCTATTCAACGAGCTATCGACCTGATTCATGAACAGGGCGGCGGCCGATTGATCTTTCCATTGGGTCGTTACCTGTCGGGCACTCTGCATCTGCGTTCCGGTGTGACTTTACACCTTGAAAACGGTGCCGTTCTGATGGGTTCCAACAACCCCTACGACTATGATCGTGTACCCAATCTGAATACAGCCTTTCTGCTGGCGGTAGGTCAGGAGAACATCGGATTGACCGGAGAAGGTTTGGTGGATTGCCGTGGCCGTCAAACCGCCTATAATCTCGTGGATCAGATTCATCGTGGTTTATTCGATGACCCGCTGAATTTGGATCGTCCGTATGAATCTCATCGTCCTATGATTATCTATTTCCGCGAATGCACTGGTGTCACGGTCGAAGGTATCAGCTTGAAAAACTCAGCCAGCTGGGTTCAGACTTACGACCAATGTTTCAATCTGAAGATTGATCGCATTCACGTCGAAAGCAACGCTTACTGGAATAACGATGGTCTCGATTTGGTGGATTGTCAGAACGTAACGGTTACCAACTCATTTTTTGACGCTTCTGACGATGCGATCTGCCTCAAATCGCACGGTGACGACCAGAAGTGCCACAACATTTTGATCCGCAACAATGTTGCACGCTCGGGTGCAAGCGGTATTAAATTCGGTACGGGCTCACGCGGCGGTTTTACAGACATTCGCGTCATCAACAATAAAGTATATGACACCTACCGCTCTGCTATCACGCTGCAGGCAGTAGATGGAGCAACGATCGACAACATTTTGGTAGATTCACTCTATGCCATCCACACCGGCAACGTCATTTATCTGCGCACCGGAGACCGTTACACAAATGGTCGTCACTCTTCGATGAGCAATGTCACGATCCAGAACGTTTATGCAGAGGTTCCGGCTGCGAAACCGGACAAAGGTTACGATTACGAGGGCCCAATCCACCACATGCCTCGCAACATTTCTCCATGCGGCATCGTAGGTTTGCCTGACCACGTAATTACCAACGTAACCTTGCGCAACATCAAGATCAAGTTCCCGGGTGGTGGTAACAAATTCTATGCTTATCGTGGAGTAACTCCTGCCGAATTGGACAGTATTCCTGAAATGCCGAAAAGCTATCCGGAATTTTCACAGTTCCGCGAACTCCCGGCTTGGGGTTTCTACATTCGCCACGCCAAAGGGGTAACCTTGGAAAATGTTGAGCTGATCGCACAAAAACCAGACTACCGTCCGGCTGTTGTATTGGATGATGTTCATGACATTACCTTCGACAACGTCACCTACGACGAGCCGAATGCCGCACAGAAACAACAGTTTTATCCTTACAAATCGACTGAGGTTAAAGTTATTGAGTAAGGGTACTACAAACAAGGCTATCAACTAACCGATATAGATTCATCAAATACAAACCCTACATGAACAGAAACCCGAAACTGCTTTACAATTGGCTCTTCGGCACAGTCATGTTGCTAAGTGCTACGATTCTGCAGGCAGCACCGACACAGGCAGAAAAGGCCCAGCAACAAGCGTCGAGCGGGAATACCTACTACGATCAATTCCGCAATCCGGAAGCCAAATATCGTCCTTTCGTACGGTGGTGGTGGAACGGCGACAAAGTCAATGCGGACGAATTGCGCCGCGAGTTACACCTACTTAAAGATGCCGGAATCGGTGGCGTAGAGATCAACCCTGTTGGTTTCCCGGGCGGTGCCGATGATCTGGGCATTCCTTCGATCTCTTGGTTGAGCGAGGAGTGGATCAACATGCTCAAAGTGGCATTTGACCAAGCCTCCAAACTTGATATGACCTGCGATCTGATCGTAGGTAGCGGATGGCCTTTCGGTGGAGAATTTCTCGAAGGCGATGAGCGTGGACAAGTCATGGTAATTGGTGTCGAAAAAGTGACCGGCCCTCAAGAGTACACCACCTCTGTTTTTTCACTGCTCAAGGAGGCCGATCCCGCCATCAGCAAGCCCTATTCAGGACGCATTCCACACTTGATCTCGCTACAACTGGTTCCCGATCCAGTGGGCAGTTTGGATGAGGTGATTGACCTCAGCGACAAGATTAATGAGAAAGAGGCTTTCACAGTGCAGATCCCGGAAGGCAAATATGCCCTTTACGCGCTGGTACGCATCGACTCATTTGGAGCTGTGATCAGCGGAGCCCCCGGTGCCCAGGGGCCAACCCTGAACCACTTAGACAGTACCGCTGTCAAAAAATACCTGAACCACATGTCCGATGCCATCCAGGCGCAGCTTGGCCCGTTGGCACAATACATTCGTTCCCTGTTCACCGACTCCATGGAGCTCGAGGGTGCCAACTGGAGCAGTGATTTTGCTGCTGAGTTCAAGAAACGCCGTGGATATGACATCATGCCCTACCTTCAATATACGATGTTCAAGACCGGAGGAATGGGTAACGTTCTCGATTATCACTACGGTGTCGAGATGACTCCCGAATTCAAAGAGATGATCGACCGCATGCGGTACGACGTTGAGTTGACCAAGGCCGAAATGTTCCGCGATCGATTTACGATTCCGTACACCAACTGGTGCCGCCAGCTGGGCGTGAAATCTCGTGCACAAGCTTATGGCCGTGGATTCTTCCCATTGGAGAGCGGCATGTATTACGATATTCCCGAAGGTGAGTCATGGACGACCAACTGGCTCCAGCACCGCATCGGCGAAGAGATGAGCAATGAGGAATATCGTGCAGGGCGCGCCTACACAATGGTTAACAAATACATCACTTCGGCTGCACACCTTACCGGCAAACGGTTGATCAGCGCCGAAGAGATGACCAACACCTACCGCGTTTTCAACGCAACGCCTGAGTTCCTCAAAATCGGTAGCGACCAGAACGCACAGGTGGGCATCACCCACTCAGTGTGGCATGGTTTCAACTACTCACCACCTGAAGCTCCCTTCCCAGGTTGGGTACGTTACGGTTCTTATTACAGCGAGAAGAATAACTGGTGGCGCTATTTCAACTGTTTGAATACACACCGTGCGCGTGTAGCCTCTCAGTTGCAAAATGCAGATATGTATGCCGATATCGCGATCCTGATGCCGGTATCCGATATGTGGACTACCATGGGCATGCAGAACGAACCATTCCCCTCATCGATTAACAAACCTTACCAATCACTGGTTTGGGAGGCGATGAACAAGAACGGTAACGGTACCGATTACATTACGGAACCTTTAATCTGTGCATCAACCATCTCTGACGGGATGCTGCACTATGGTCCTCGCAGCTACAAGGACCTTTTCTTAGTAGGGGTCGAGAGTATGAATCCCGAAACCCTGGCTAAGTTGTATGAGTTTGCACAACAAGGAGGACGTATTTTCTGCGTCGAGACAGTGCCTTACAAATCACTCGGCTGGAATAATCATAAAGAACGCGATGCAGAGGTCAAGGCCTGGATCGAAAAGTTGCAGGCCATGCCCGAACAGTTCATTCATCTGGAGAAACCGGCAGACAACGATTTTATTACTTGGTATGCAGGTGTGCAGAAACAGTACGACATTACGCCGACCGTTCAGATCGAAAGTCCCGATCCATTTGTCATGGCTAACCTTTTCGTACGGGACGATGATTCACGGATCTACTTCTTTACCAACACTCATCTGCACAACAGCCACCAGACTAAATTGGTTTTCCCGCAAGAAGCAACCCGCATGAACGCATGGGTATGGAATCTGGACAATGGAGAACGCTATCGTCTGCCTTTGGACAAAGAGGGCGGTTACACTTTAGATTTGGGTCCGGCAGATGCACGCATGATTGTGTTCGACCACGACAACAACAAAAAGGCTCCGGTTTGGGCACCGCTGCCCACATCGGGAACCGACAGCCAGACGCTGACAGGTTGGGGGCTTGAGTTCCACCACAGCCTCGAGCATTGGATCAAAACGGCAACCGCTGACACACTGAAAGATCTGAAAGAGACCGAATGGAAGAGTTTCACCGGTGATGTAGTTTATCGTACCGATGTCGAAGTGGACGATCCGGAAGGCATGGTACTCAACCTTGGCAAGGTGTACGGAGTCGCTTCGCTGAAGGTTAATGGCATTGACTGTGGCACCAGCTGGTACGGCCGCCGCATTTACGATTTGTCCAATATTCTGCACAAAGGGTGGAACCGTATCGAAGTGACGGTAACGACGACGATGGGCAACTACATGCAAACCTGGAAAGAGAACAAGCTGGCACAGCAGTGGACCAACCGTCCCGGACGTCCGCAACCTGTTCAATCGATGGGTATTGCAGGTCCAGTCACACTCTACCGCAAATAGGATAAGAGTTGCAACCAAAAACGGAAAACACGAAACAAACAATAAAACAATAACAATAACACATCAACAACATGAAAAAGACAAAAGCCCTGATTCTTTCGCTGTTGCTGCTGACCAGCATCGGAGCACAAGCTAAGGACTACAATGCCTCTCTGTTCGGTATCAAATCGAACGGAACGACTTTGAACACAACCGCTATCCAAAAGGCGATCGACTACATTCACGAAAATGGTGGTGGACGTTTGGTATTTTACGTAGGACGTTACCTGACCGGATCTATCGAGCTGAAAAGCAACGTAACGATCCAGTTGAACGAAGGAGCTGTACTGTTGGGATCTACCAACCCTTATGACTACCGTAAAATCGACGGCACTTGGTTAGGATTGATTTTGGCGAACGGCGCTGAGAATATCGGCGTTGTAGGCCGTGGTGTAGTGGATGGCCAGGGTCGTGAAACTGCATACAACTATGCAGATCAGATTCAAAAAGGCATCATCAACGACAACCTCAACTACGACCGTGCAGCCAACCGTCCGACACTGATCTACCTGCGCGAGTGCAAAAATGTAGAGATCAACAACGTCACTTGGAAAAACTCAGCTTTCTGGGTACAGATTTACGACCAGTGCCAGAACCTGAACATCGACAAGATTACGGTAGACAGCAAGGCATACTGGAACAATGACGGTATCGACATTGTAGACTGCAACGGTGTGAAATTGACCAACTCGTTCTTCGATGCAACGGACGATGCAATCTGCCTCAAATCACACGATCCCAAAAGCATTTGCCAGAATGTTGAGATCAGCAACTGCGTAGCTCGTTCGAGCGCCAGCGGTGTCAAATTCGGTACTGCTTCACGCGGTGGTTTCCGCAACATCAAACTGACCAACATCAAGGTTTATGACACTTATCGTTCAGCTCTCGCATTTGAAGCTGTTGACGGTGGAGTAGTTGAAAACGTAACTGTGGACAGCCTCTCTTCATACAACACTGGAAACGTTATTTTCTTCCGTATCGGCGAACGTTATGAAGGAGAAAAAGGCAAATTCAACAACGTAACCGTTTCGAATGTTTATGCCGAAGTTCCTGCAGGCAAACCCGATGCAGGTTATGAATACGAAGGTCCGGTAGAAGATCTGCCACGCAACATCTCACCTGCGACTATCGTCGGTCTGCCCGAGCAGTACATTACCAACGTAACTTTGCGCAATGTAACGATCGTTTATCCGGGTGGCGGTAACCCCAACTATGCAAAAGTGGGCACCGATGCCAAATCACTGAAAGCCATTCCTGAAATGCCGAAAGCTTATCCTGAGTTCTCGCAGTTCAAAGAGCTGCCGGCATGGGGCTTCTACATTCGTCACGCTAAAGGCATCACCTTTGACAATGTGACGTTGACTGCAGAGAAACCGGACTACCGTCCAGCAATCGTATTGGACGATGTTCACGGTGGCGACTTCTCGAAAGTGACCATCAACGATCCGAGCAAGAGCAAAAAACAGATCATCGAATTCCAATCAAGCGACATCACCAAATAGCATGTAGGATGTCCTCTCATTGGGGCGACATTGCCCCCTTTCGAGAAAATACCCATAGGCTACAATATAGTCCAAAACCTAAAAACTCCTGTGTCATACGACACGGGAGTTTTTATTTTTCGTATTTTCGTATCGCCAGATTTTCTCTGATATTTTCATAATGCTCCCAACCATGCCCCGGAACATAACTCGCTTTATTTTCCTTCCGATTCAGAAGCTATACCTCCATCCAACCAAATTGTTGGGACTATTAGGGACATTAATTTTATGTTCATGGTTCTCGATCACGTCGGCAGATGCGGCCCCAATCATAACAGAGGCTTCCTCTTCAGCACAACCATTGGCCCAATCGACAACGACCGACTCTGTTGCCTCAAATGCCATTTCTCCGATTAACAGAATTTCCACCTTCCACCAAAACAACTTACCCAACCCATTACCACTTACCGAGGAGGAGGTCGCACATTTCGGCAAGCTATTAGTCCAGATGCCGCAGGGTCGTATTGAACCGATCGACACCTACGCATCCGAACTACTCCGGAAATTATACCATCGGGACCACTACCAACAGTTAGACGGAACCCGTTGGTTGATCCATTTGTTGGCCGATCCTGTCCGATGGGTACATGAACCGTTATTGGAGCTCGGCAATAAGTCCCTAAGAGCGGAGTTGCTTCAGGCTAACGGACGGCAATCAGCCAACCACTCAAACAAACATATTGCACTGGCTGATCTTTTCACTGATCAGGAGGCGTACATTCCCGCCCAACAGGTTGAAAGAGCATACGCCAAACCTGCCAAAATCCGCAACAAACGGGACAAAGAGCTGATCAAACTCGATGAGAAGGTCAATATTCTGTACGGCCTTATCACCGGCCATATGCTGGCTATTTTTCCTTCAACAGCCCTGCCTCTACCCTCTTCGACGGACACACTCTCCGGAACAACGGCACATACAGAGCGTAATTCGACAGCACCGGATTCCCCTCTTGACTCACAACCAGGCATCGCTACGGCTCGTTTACGATGGTATTCCACAGGAGATGATCTGCATGGGTTACCCGCAAGTGATTCAGCATTCATTGTCACAGCCCTGCGCAACTATCTTACAGCACTGTCAGACACCAACCGTATGGCGGCTGAGCAACGAATCGGGTTACTTCACACACTCGAACAGTATCAGCAAAGTCATGCCGCAGGGACTCTTCCCTCCCTTGCTCAAATTAACGCCGAGATATTTTACAACCACGCCGATATTTTCCGTACCGCCTTCCGAGGTTACCTGATTTTGGGATTTCTGCTGTTAGTGGTTATTTTCTGTCGTCCGCAGCTACGACGCAATAAGTTGCTATTCGTTCATCTTCCCCAATTACTCATCACATTGATTTTGTTGCTGTTTCTTTGGCAAAGCGTCGGAGTGGGGCTGCGTTGGTACATTTCAGGTCGTGCCCCCTGGACCAACGCTTACGAATCTATGGTGTACGTCGGATGGATAACCGTTTTGGCAGGACTGCTCTTTGCCCGCCGCTCGACACTCACCCTTGCCCTCGCCACCCTAATGGGCGGTGTCGTTCTGTTCGTCTCGAATCTGAATTGGCTCGATCCGCAAATCACGCCATTGGTACCGGTTCTCAAATCCTATTGGCTGATGATCCATGTCTCGGTCATTACAGCCAGCTATGGATTTTTCGGCATCGGAGCAATAACAGGTCTTGCCGCACTCATTGCCATCATTCTCGGCCGGCCTCAACGAGAACTGCGCATCATCGGAGAATTAACCCTGCTGATCGGATTGGTTTTACTGGCAGCCGGAATCTTCCTCGGTGCCATTTGGGCCAACGAATCCTGGGGCCGTTACTGGGGGTGGGCCCCCAAAGAGACCTGGGCTCTGATTACCTTATTGGTTTACGCCTTTATCACACACTCACACCATATTCCACGCATGAACAACGACTACGCCTTTGCAGCCATGTCTCTTACTGCAATTACCTCTGTACTGATGACCTTTTTCGGCGTCAACTATTACTTGTCTGGCTTACATGCTTATGGTGGCAGTGGAGAGATCTCTCTTGCCCCCGTCATCATCGGCATTGTTCTCATCGGGGGAATCATCCTTTGGGCCGGCATCCGTTATCGGAAAGAACGCAAACCCAAAGCCTGATCTCATGCCCATTTCATTACATCGGTCATCATTGGCTTCAATTCTCTCCTGAGTCTTTATCGCCGCACACAAAGCGTTAAAACGTTCCTCCACCATACGAGTCATTCACAATAAAAATGCTCTTCCAGAGGAATCTCATATAGAGGAAAAAGATTCGAGATATTTTTTTATATTTGTATGTTAAGCGATTATCCGAATCAATCTCACGGATTCGGAAATTAAGATATTGACAAATAGCAATATAAAACCATTATCATGCAGACAAAAAGATTTATCGGAGAGAACCCCAAAGTGGGTATCCGTCCCGTAATCGACGGACGTCAGGGTGGCGTACGTGAATCTCTTGAGGATCAAACGATGAATATGGCTAAACGTGTAGCCGAATTGATCACCTCAACTTTGAAATACAATGACGGTACACCTGTACAGTGTGTAATCGCCGATTCTACCATTGGTCGTGTACCTGAAGCTGCCGCTTGCGCCGAAAAATTCCGCAAAGAGGGCGTCGGCTTGACCATCTCAGTAACCCCTTGCTGGTGCTACGGTAGTGAGACCATCGATTATGATGATCGTATGCCCAAAGCAATCTGGGGATTCAACGGTACAGAACGTCCGGGTGCCGTTTATTTGGCAGCCGCTTTGGCCGGTCACAACCAGAAAGGTATGCCTGCGTTCGGTATCTATGGTCACGACGTACAGGACGCAGACGATCAGACGATTCCAGAAGATGTTAAAGAAAAGTTGTTGCGTTTCACCCGTGCCGGTATCGCCGTAGCACAGATGCGTGGCAAGAGTTATCTTTCGATTGGTTCGGTTACCATGGGTATCGCCGGTTCAATCGTTGATACAGACTTCTTCCAGACCTATCTGGGCATGCGCAACGAATCGGTTGATGAGGTCGAGATTATCCGCCGCATAGACGAAGGCATCTATGACAAAGAGGAGTTCAAGAAAGCGATGGCTTGGACCGAGAAGTATTGCAAGGTCAACGAAGGTCACGATTTCAACCCTGCTGCCAAACAGAAAGATCGTGCACAAAAAGATGCCGATTGGGAATACATCGTCAAGATGATGATGATCATGCGAGACCTGATGTGCGGCAACCCGAAACTGCTCGAGATGGGCTTCAAAGAGGAGGCTTTGGGACACAATGCCATTGCAGCCGGCTTCCAGGGTCAACGTCAGTGGACCGATCACCTGCCTAACGGTGACTTTGCAGAGGCAATGTTGAACTCATCATTCGACTGGAACGGTGTACGTGAAGCCTTTGTGATGGCTACTGAAAACGACTCATTGAACGGTGTTGCTATGCTGTTTGGCAAATTGCTGACCGGCAGTGCTCAGGTATTTGCTGATGTACGCACCTATTGGAGTCCTGAAGCCGTTGAGCGTGTAACGGGCAAACGTCCTACCGGTGCCGCAGCAAACGGATTCATCCATCTGATCAACTCAGGAGCAGCCAGCCTCGACGGCAGCGGTCAACAGACATTGAACGGCCAGCCTGCTATGAAACCTTTCTGGGAGATTACCGATGAGGAGGCTGAAAAATGTCTGAAAGCGACCACCTGGTATCCTGCCAACCGCGACTACTTCCGCGGAGGTGGATTCTCATCTCATTTCGTATCGAAAGCAGGTATGCCTGTTACCATGGTTCGCCTCAACCTGATCAAAGGTCTGGGTCCCGTTCTGCAACTGGCAGAGGGATACACCGTCGAACTGGAACCCGATGTACACAAGATTCTCGACGAACGTACCGACCGTTGCTGGCCTACGACCTGGTTCGCTCCACGTCTGACCGGCAAAGGCGCCTTCAAAGATGTTTATTCCGTTATGAATAACTGGGGTGCCAACCACGGTGCATTCAGCTACGGCCATATTGGAGCCGACTTGATTACGATGGCATCCATGCTGCGTATTCCTGTCTGCATGCACAATGTGGATGAATCGAAGATCTTCCGTCCGAGTGCATGGGCTGCATTCGGCATGGATCCCGAAGGTGCAGATTATCGTGCCTGCCAAAACTACGGTGGCTTGTACAAATAGTCTGTACCCCGTATACAAAAAAAAGCAGAGCGAACAAAATTCGCTCTGCTTTTTTATTAGTCAACCTCAAGATTAATATATCATGTTAAAAAACGCGACTACTACATATCAAAAAAAGGGCTTTAACTTAATCGACAGAGAATACCGTTTACAAACATGCCTCAAAACTGCCCTGATCATAATATAAAGTTTGATAAACGCCACCTTCAACAATCATGCGTCAGAGAGATTTCTATATAGTCATCAAAGAGATATAGTTCCTATACAAAACGAGCGCCGTAGATTTACAAATCTCTACAGCGCTCATTTCCCTTTAATACATATATATTACAAACTCATGAATCTACACTCCGATGCAACATTGCGATTGATCCAAATTGTTGTTGTATTCCTTCTAATTTACTTCATTCATTGACAAGAAAGTAAACAAATATTTTATGGCACGTATGGTCGCATTGAACCATTCAATTCCACTGCATTAGATTGCGATGGCAAAACGATATATCCGACCCAGCTACCCATCCAAGGAGCATAGTTACTACCTCGGAACAGTTTAAATGTGCGAGTCAAAGTCCACGTTGAACGCCAAGCACTTTGGACATCTGTCATTTGTGCCACTAATGTAATTTTAATGTTCCCCTTCTTATCCGGTATCATTGTAAAGGTATCGATTTTACCCACACTTTGTCGGAATCCTTCACGACGCATTCCCTGTGCAGACCATGCAGCCTGAAAAAAGATCGAATCGCCTTGTACCCGCATAAAATTATAGCAGACTTTAGACTTATCCGTACTGCGCGGGTCATAGAATTCCCAGACGAAATTACGAGAATTCAGTGCGATTTTAGCCATTTGGAATTTTTGCGCACCCTCTTGTGCCTCCAATAGTTTACGCTGATCACTTTTCGACTTGTTTTCGGTTTGAGCTGACACAGAACCCATTCCTAAACACAATAACAGACTGAATAAAAAGATCCTTTTCATCACAGGTTATTTTAAGTTAGTTGTTGTAGTTACAGCAAGTTAACAATTGTTCTCAACAAAACAACGCGTTAAACTTAGATAATTTATGGAACAAGAATATTTGGCTGAGCTTTAAACACTTTTGAAGCGTTAGCGGGAAACAATCTTCCATAAAAGGTTATTCGACCATTGTTAAAGGTCGAATTCATGACAGCTGAGACCTGATTATCCCCCTTATATAGAGTTACGATGACAGTTGAAGAAATGGAATTACCTTGTACACGAAATTGACAGGTTACATTTCCATGTTTATCGATTCGTTCTTGCACATCAGAAGCATTACCAGCCAACGTTATTCCACCAGCGCCATTCATACCTGCATGAGCTGGTAGAACAGCAAGTTGGACTGAAGCATAATCACGATTCATCAGCACAAAATTTTCATTAGCAGACACGTAAACAGTTCTACCCAGCTGCCCTATAATGCGATCAACTTCTACAACAAACATACTATCTTTCAAAGCCTGACGGGCAATTTCAAATTGCTGATTAGCCTGTTGCTGTGCGATCTCTCGCTGCTCTTTTCGACTAATTTTACGATTTTGATCTTGGGTTTGAGCCTCTACACTGGTACTGCACAAGACAACCATTCCCAACAAAAGATTGAATAATATAAGACGTTTCATATTTCTTGAATTGTTTACCATCGACAAGTGTCGATCAACATACGTTAAGCAGTATATTTATTATACATTGATATATGATAGATGCCTAATCATGTTTATTCGTTGCACGCATCCAAACATTTTCCATTCCGTGTTCGTTATGCCCATGACAACAATAAAACTGAAGCACTTCTATCTTCTGGCACATTATTCGTTGCTATAAACACATCTCCTTGTCAACATAATGAACGCCCACTTTTCAACTTCCTAAAGGATCAAACAAAAAAATTCATATTTTAGTTAAACCATAGAAAGATAAAACGCACATCAACACCTAAACACAACATCAATTGAACCGTTTGGAATATCTACTAAAAAATTCTAACTTACAACGAAATTATAACTACCATGGAGAAAAACAAAATTCAAACCACTCTTTTGAGTGCAGCCATCTTGGCTTTAGGAATGGTTTTGCTGGGCTGGATGCTTCGCAGTGGAATCATACATTTTAAAGAGAGTGAACGTGTAGTCACAGTCAAAGGACTTTCTGAACAAGAGGTTAAAGCAGACCGTGTCATTTGGCCCCTGACTTACAAGGTCATCGGAAATGATCTCCCTGAGTTGTACAACAACATCGAAAAAAACAACGCTACAATCATCTCTTTCCTCAAAGAAAATGGTATCGATGAAAAAGAGATTACGGTCGCACCTTCCCAATTGGTAGATCTAAAAGCGGAACGTTACGGAAACTACAACTCGACACCCTACCGATACAATATTACAACTGTATTAACAGTTGCAACAGGAAATGTCGATTTGGTGCGCAAACTGATGCAACGGCAGGGCGATTTGCTTAAGCAAGGTGTTGCCATTGGCGGTGAAGATTATCAATACCGAACCGAATTCCTTTACACGGGGCTAAATAACATTAAGCCGAAAATGATCGAAGAGGCAACAGCCAATGCACGTACTACTGCTGAAAAGTTTGCACACGATTCCAAAAGCAAACTGGGGAAAATCCGTACCGCCTATCAAGGTCAATTTTCGATCAGTGACCGGGATGCAAACACTCCTTATATTAAAACAGTAAGAGTGGTAACAACGGTTGAATATTATCTCAAAGATTAAATTCAAGCCCGATAAGCAACGATTCGAAATTTCGAATCGTTGCTCTTTTAGAAGCACTTGCTTCGATACCGTAAGGCAGCGATGACCTTTTTCATAGCGCAATGTATGCGATAACCTGATTTATTGTATACCGCTTATGGCTGACGCAGGACGCTGCCTTTTATCATCGACATATAAGTCCTTATTAACTAAAACACACTTTACAGCCGAAATCATTTTCTCTATACTACTAATAACTATCAACTACTACCCTGTTGTCTCGAGTCAGACTCTTTATGCTACCAGTAAAAGCCCTTGAAATTACTACTAAACCTCAAACTCATATGAAACACTTTGCTTTTACACCTATTGTAGCCTCACTACTGCTGCTTTTTACAGGTTGTTCCAAAGATCGCAACCCTTCAGGTGGCACCGGCACATTGAACATCCAACTCGAAATGGATGATCACATTGATTTGATCACCCGCACCGCCACAACCAAAGCGACACCTGACCTAACCACCTTTACACTCGAAGTAGTACAGGGAGAAGAGATCGTTGAAAAATTGCCGACCATCGGCTCAAATACCTCACCCAGCCTTACTCTTGCTGAAGGAGACTACACGGTCAAAGTCTACTCACAACCCTTTACAGCGCCTGAGTTCGATCTGCCTGTATATGGTGCATCCCAAGATTTCTCCATCCTGGCGGGGGAGACCAAGGCCGTTGCTTTGGAATGCGTCCAAACCAATGCAGGAGTTGTAATTAACTATTCTGACGAATTCCAATCCCAATATTCCACCTACTCCACGCGTATTACCTGTGCATCGGGCAGTCTCGATTTTTCGGGCAGCAATGCCTCGCGTACAGGATATTTTCCGGCTGGCTATGTTACGCTAACCATTACAGCCGATGGACAAGAATACGAACAAGAGATTCTGCTCAAAGGTCAAAGGCTGTATAACATTACCATCAAAGCAGACCCGCTGCCAGTTACAACAGGGAATGCCAACATATCCATTTCTGTATCGACAGCCGTCACCAATGAGGATATGGAAATTACGTTCCCCACAACCTCAGGCGGAGATCCGGAGGAGCCTGAAACCGGCACCAAGCAGACTTTGTTTTCAGAGAATCTCGGAGACACACCGGTCAGTTCAGCCAAATTGGTTCTCACCTACTCGGATTGGCAAAACCAACCTGAATCTGGGTTCAGTTTTTCGGGTTCAGGCAAAATCGAAGCGTTATCAGAATATGCATCTTCAGGATACTCTAACGCCTCAGGAGGCAATTACCTGCTACTTTCGAACGGAAATAAATTCAACATCGAGGGGCTGAACACCACCGGCTATACCTCTTTAACATTCACGTTTGGACTCTATTGTATGACAGGATCGTTCGATCCTTCACAACTGACACTTTACGCAGCTGAAGCCGGATCCGCCGAAGATGGAACTCCACTCTCCTATTCATATCAATCGGGATCAAATTGGATGCTTTGCACCGTTTCATCATCCATACCCACTTCGGATAATCTTCGATTGCGTTTGATCTCAAACGGTGCATTCCGCATTGACGACCTGACCCTCTCTGGAATCAAACAATAATAAGAAGAAGACGCAAGGCTCCCATATTGATCTCCCAATTACCGTCAAAAACAATTAAAAGAGTTTCAACCTATATATTTATCGCACAAAACTACTCTATTTGACACTATGGGGTAGATCAATTCAAACAAGCAATTTTAACCCTCTCCCTCAACAAGTCTTCCTTTCCCTCCCACGAGTCTTGTAGAGAGACTCCGAGAGCATGCAATCTTTACGATCCATCTACGCTATGCACATAAAAAAAGCGGGGCGGTCACTGATGTGACCGCCCCGCCGGCTTATGCATCTTTTACCATGAATTACAATTTCGGACCGGCAGCAACCAGCTTCTTACCAGCTTCGTTGCCAGTGAACTTGTTGAAGTTCTTGATAAAGCGTTCTGCCAAATCTTTGGCTTTAGCATCCCAATCTGCAGCGTTAGCATAAGTATCGCGAGGATCGAGGATCTTCGGATCTACACCAGGCAGAGCGGTCGGAACCTTGAAGTCAAAGTATGGGATCATCTTGGTCGGAGCCTTGTCGATTGAGCCATCGAGGATAGCGTCGATAATTCCCCTGGTATCTTTGATTGAGATACGTTTACCAGTACCATTCCAACCGGTGTTTACGAGGTAAGCGGTAGCACCGCTCTTCTGCATCTTCTTAACCAGCTCCTCACCGTATTTGGTTGGGTGCAATGACAGGAAGGCTGCACCGAAGCAAGCTGAGAAGGTCGGGGTCGGTTCGGTAATACCACGCTCGGTACCTGCCAATTTAGCGGTAAAGCCAGAGAGGAAGTAGTACTGAGTCTGCTCAGGAGTCAGGATTGAAACCGGAGGCAGTACACCGAATGCATCAGCAGACAGGAAGATCACTTTCTCTGCAGGACCTGCTTTCGAAACCGGTTTAACGATGTTGTTGATGTGATAGATCGGGTAAGATACACGGGTGTTCTCGGTAACCGATTTATCAGCGAAGTCAACTGAACCATCCTCATGAACGGTTACGTTCTCCAACAGAGCGTCACGTTTGATAGCGTTCCAAATATCGGGTTCGCTCTCTTTGTCGAGGTTGATAACTTTAGCGTAGCAACCACCTTCGAAGTTGAAGACGCCTTCGTCATCCCAACCGTGCTCGTCATCACCGATCAACAGACGTTTCGGATCGGTAGACAGCGTAGTTTTACCGGTACCAGACAGACCGAAGAAAATAGCGGTATTTTTACCCTCTTTATCGGTGTTTGCAGAGCAGTGCATTGAAGCGATGCCTTTCAGCGGGAGCAGGTAGTTCATGTAAGAGAACATACCTTTCTTCATCTCACCACCATACCAAGTATTGATAATAACCTGCATTTTCTCGGTAAGGTTGAATACGACTGCAGTCTCTGAGTTCAGACCCAGCTCTTTGTAGTTCTCAACCTTAGCTTTAGAAGCGTTCAATACAACGAAATCAGGTTCGCCATAGTTTGCCAGCTCCTCAGCGGTCGGACGGATGAACATGTTGGTTACGAAGTGAGCCTGCCATGCAACCTCCATGATGAAACGGATCTTCAGGCGGGTATTTTCGTTAGCACCGCAGAAAGTATCGACAACAAAAAGACGTTTGTTAGACAGCTCTTTGTCAGCCAAATCTTTCAGCACTTTCCAGCTCTCCTGGCTCAGAGGTTTGTTATCGTTTTTGTACTCTTCAGAGGTCCACCAGATAGTATCTTTGGTGGTATCATCCATTACGAAGAATTTGTCTTTAGGTGAACGGCCGGTATAAACACCAGTCATCACGTTTACTGCACCCATGTTGGTCAGGGTACCTTTTTCAAAGCCTTCCAGACCGGCTTTGGTCTCTTCTTTGAACAGCTCTTCGTAAGAAGGGTTGTGTACGATCTCAGTCACACCGGTGATACCGTACTTGCTCAAATCAATTGCCATAATGTTGTATTTTTTAAGTTAACACATCCATATTTTTGATCCAATCCCAGCAACTCTTTTGGGGAGCAGATCGGTTGACCGATTCCAAAGACTCTTTCAACCGCCGCAAAGATAGTAACTTTTTGGATTGTTACAAAAATAACAATGCAAAATATTAAAATTTCATAAAAATTATTTCGCAGCTATCAATCAAGAGGTTAAACCTGAAATTTCAGGATTCAAACAGGTTATTTCGGCACCTGCAACCTCTTTTTAATCAAATTATTAATAAAAGGCGCAATCAGAGCCCCACATAACGCACCGCAACTGTTTGCCGCAAAATCGATCAAATCTTTGGAACGATAGCCCAATGCTCCTTGTACTAGCTCGATTCCTCCGGAACACAAAATCACGCCGATTACTACAGCTCCGCGGTGCCAACCTTGGGGATTGAATCGCAACAACAGCAAAAGCGTCTCACCGAAATAAAACCCCCAGTGCACCACTTTATCAAAGTAGGGAATCCAGTCAAACCACCCGGCAGAGGGCATATCATCGCCCGGGGCCAAAGAGCCGTACAATACTCCGACTGTCCACAGACCAAGCAGCACATTCAACACTGTCGTATATTTGCACCTTCTCTTACGCATAAATCACTATCTTTGCAGCCGTTATCAATAACGAGATGTTCCCAGGAGGCCATCCAGCTATCCCCCAATGATACCGTGACGGGATCCTGAATCGGGCACGAATTTAACGTTTTTCAATCAGACAGGTAAGCCAACGCAAATATCACTCCAATTCGCGTAACCTCCTTTCCTGATCACCCGCAAAGGGGAACGAATCGTCAGAGACAATAGGCCTCTGCGGACCACACTCCATACAAACGGTGAGAACACTGATCCTGTTTTAGAATAACGTTCAATGATCGCATACAGTATTACGACCTGATAAAAAACGTTTTTATTGATAATTGATAAAAGATTTAATGTCAATACGCATTGCAATCCGTGAATCGTATTGTTTCTAAATCTGAATAGGTTCCACATAACCTCATGTAATCGTATGGCCGGCATCTACATACATATTCCTTTTTGCAAAAGCCGCTGTTATTATTGCGACTTCTTTTCGGGGACATCACTCACCCGCCGCAACGAGTTATTGGAGATGCTTCACCACGAATTACGGATGCGTCTCGAACGACACGGTTACATCCCTTCTAAAACTGATTCTCAAATCAATTTTTCACAAAGAGGCGTTTTACAAACAGCAGCGCCCTTTTCTTGTTCCTCATGCGACGACTCGTCTGAATTGGAGAGACAACCCAACAGCTCGCTGATCTCATTACCCGCAACGGCCTGCATCGAGACCCTCTATTTCGGAGGCGGCACCCCCAGTCTGCTTTCTCCCGGGGAATTGGGAGACTTTATTCGCCAGATACGACAGCAATGGCACAACGCTCCACTCGAAGAGATAACCGTCGAGGCCAATCCCGATGATCTCTCTATAGATTATCTGACAGCTTTACGTCAGGAGGGGGTCAATCGACTCAGCATCGGCATTCAATCGTTCCACGACCGCGATCTGCAATGGATGCACCGTCGCCACACCGCCCGTAGTGCCATCGAGGCTGTTCAGGCAGCACGTCAAGCCGGATTCGACAATCTGAGTATTGATCTGATTTACGGCCTACCCCACATGACTCTGGAAGAGTGGCGCGATAATTTGCAACAAGCACTCTCACTGCGCCCCGAACACCTATCAGCCTACCACCTGACCATTGAACCGCAAACGCCTTTCGGCAGGGCCAAAGCACGTGGCACGCTGCAGGAGATCGATTCCGAGAGCAGTCTGGCACAATACAAACTCTTACGGTCAATCCTTTGTGAGGCCGGCTACGAACATTACGAAATATCCAATTTCGCACTGCCCGGGCGCCAGGCTCGCCATAACAGTCTTTACTGGCACGATGTACCCTATCTCGGCATCGGACCCTCCGCACACTCTTTTGACGGCAAGCGGCGGCAATGGAATATCGCCCATTTGGGACGATACCTTGAGCGCACTCCAACAGCAGAACAAACCGAAAGCGAAACTTTGACTCCCGAGATGCAGTACGACGAACATATCATGACCCATTTACGAACAGCAGATGGTGTACACACGGCAGAGTTGGCCACCCGATTTGGAACAGAGCGACTACGCTATTTCATACGGCAAGCGGAACGGCATCTCGTTTCTGGTGACTTGATTCTCGATACAGAACGTTTCGGAAACCACGTCTCACCCGTAAACACGGAAATAACGACGAACCCTGACACCATTTTGCAACAAACATCAGATAGTTCTCAACCATATATCAACCAGCCAGAAGAGGCACCCGATTTGTGTTATCGGATTCCTGCTGAACGATGGTTCGTTTCGGATAGCATCATTTCTGATCTTTTTGTCGGATAACGAACGCTCTAACGTCAAAAAATGTATATTTGTAAGGCTTGTTGTCGTTCGACACAAAAAAGATTTTTTTCAGGAGCAATAAGGCTCGACATTTGAATTACAACAACGGCTGATTGTCTGCAACATTACAACAGCAATCGCGACATCGTTTAATTTAAGAAAACACAACTGCGAAAAACAGAAAATATGTCAACGAAAGAGATTCATTTAAATCCGGATTACCTGTTCGAGGTAAGTTGGGAAGTTTGCAACAAGGTCGGTGGCATTCATACAGTCATCGCCACCAAGGCCCTGACCGTTACAGAGCAATTGCATGATCATTATATGCTTATCGGACCGGACATTCACCGCGAAGAGGGCAACCACGAATTTGAAGAAGACTCTACATTATTGGCCGATTGGCGAGAGTCGATGTTCAATGCCGGCATCCGTATCCGCATCGGACGATGGAAGATCGAGGGTCGTCCATTGACCATTCTGGTCGATTTTACAGAATTCTTCTCACAAAAAGACGAGGTCCTCAAACGGCTGTGGGAGGACTACCGGGTCGATTCGATCAGTGGACAATGGGACTACATCGAACCCGTATTGTTCGGGTATGCGGCAGCCAAAGTCATTGAAAATTACGTACAGACCTTCTGCACCGCAACCGATAAGATCGCCAGCCACTTCCACGAATGGATGACTTCAAGCGGAGGTCTTTATCTGATGAAAAAGAAGCCGGAAATTGCAACCGTCTTCACGACCCATGCGACGGTTATGGGCCGCTGCATTGCAGGCAACGGTATGCCGTTGTATGGCGATCTGACCCGATTGAATGCCGATGAGCTGGCACGTCGTTTCAATGTCGTAGCCAAACACTCGTTGGAAAAGACGGCGGCTGAACATTACGACTGTTTTACAACGGTCAGTGATTTGACGGCTCGTGAATGCAAATACCTGCTTCACAAGGATGTCGATCTAGTTACTCCGAACGGTTTTGAAGACGACTTTGTCTGGGCAGACGACGTATTGGAACAGAAACGCAAAGCGGCCCGTCAGCAGATGATCTCTATCGCCGAGATCTGCCTCGGCATCCATTACGACACCGATCCGCTGATTGTCGGCACCAGCGGACGCTACGAATTCAAAAACAAGGGACTCGACGTTTTTGTCGACTCGCTGATTCAACTGGCCAATGGTCCGGCCTCAGCTCTCAAACGCCCCGTACTGGCCTACATCACGGTACCAGCCGGCAATAACGGACCACGCAAGGATCTACAGGCACGTCTGAAAGATGCATCGGCACAGATCGACTCGTCTGTCATTCGCAACACGACTCACTATCTGTCTGCTCCGGAATGGGATCCGATCATCAACAAGATCAAAGAGACCAAGTTGATGGATCCATCGAGTCCGGTTCAGGTCATGTTTGTACCCTCATACCTCAACGGCCATGACGGTATCTTCGACAAAGATTATTACGAGCTGCTCTGCGGCATGGACATTACGGTATTCGCTTCGTATTACGAGCCGTGGGGATACACTCCGCTCGAAAGCGTGGCCTTCGGGGTTCCGACCGTCACCACCTCATTGGCCGGTTTCGGTTTGTGGGTAGCCGAGCACTGCAAGGAGCACAAAGGGGTCGAGGTGATCGACCGCAACGATGACAACGATGCACAGGTGACCACCCGCATTGCCTCATCGATCGTGAAGTTCAGCAACATGAACACACGCGATTACACTGCATATCAAACTTCTGCACTCAAAACTTCTGAAATCGCTTTGTGGGAGAACCTATTTGCCTACTATGCGAATGCTTATCATATTGCTTTGGAGAAAATGGCCATGCGTCGTTCAGGATTCGAATATGAGGGAGGTGGCAACCAGAACGAACAGATCAATTTCGTTCGCCAACAATTAGTCAACAACCGTCCGACGTGGACTCGTCTGATGGTAGAACGGACACTTCCTCAACGCTTACACCCGCTTGAAGAACTTTCGAAAAACCTTTGGTGGTCTTGGCACCCCGAGGCATACGAAATCTGGGAATACATCAATTATGATCTGTGGGTAGCCTGCGAAAAGAACCCGATCGATTTCCTCGACAAGCTGAATTATTCACGTTTGGTAGAGCTGGAGAAGGATGAGACCTTCCTAGCCAAGATGGACAGTACCTACGCACAGTTCAAGGCCTACATGGATCAGAAAAAGGATGCCAAAGGGCCCAAAATCGGATATTTCAGCATGGAATACGGCATCCACTCTTCACTGAAGATCTATTCGGGAGGTTTGGGTATTCTGGCCGGCGACTACCTCAAGGAGGCCAGTGACAAGAACGTACCGATGATTGCGGTGGGATTGCTCTACCGTTACGGTTACTTTACGCAGCGGCTGTCATCAGCCGGCGACCAAGAGGCCAGCTACGAACCGCAGAACTTCACCAAACTGCCAATTACCCCAGTACGTGACGAACACGGGAACTGGCTGTCTATCCAGCTCGGATTACCGGGACGTATTGTTACGGGACGTATCTGGCGTTGCGACGTCGGTCGTACAGAGCTTTACCTGCTCGACACAGACCACGATCTGAACCGGGAAGAGGATCGTGCCATCACCTACCATCTATACGGCGGTGATTGGGAAAACCGACTCAAACAGGAGATGCTGCTCGGCATCGGCGGTATGCGCCTGCTGCACACGATTGGCGCACACCAAGATGTTTACCACTGCAACGAAGGTCACGCGGCCTTTATCGGCATCGAGCGCATTCACGACCTGATCGACAAACGCAAATTGTCGTTCAGCGAAGCGCTGGAGGTGGTTCGCTCTTCCTCGCTGTTCACCACCCACACACCAGTTCCGGCTGGTCACGATGCCTTCCCCGAATCGATGATCCGTCAGTACATGGGACACTACCCCGACCGTCTGGGTATTACGTGGGAGCAGTTCATCAACTTGGGCAAGACCAACCCGAACGATCCGAACGAGAAATTCTCGATGAGTTTCCTGGCCTGCAACCTTTCACAGGAGGTAAACGGCGTCAGCTGGCTGCATGGCGAGGTAAGCAAGGATATTCTCGGTAGCATGTGGCCCGGTTATTTCAAAGATGAACTGCATATCGGTTATGTAACCAATGGTGTTCACTTCCCGACATGGTGTGCTACGAACATGCGCCGTCTCTATGCAAAATATTTCCCGGAAGGCTTCTCACTGCCATCCTATAATATTCCTGCATGGCAAAAGGCACATGAGATTCCTGACGAGGAGTTGTGGGCAGAGCGTCTGATTTTGAAGAAAAAGCTGATCAACCAGATCAAAAAACGGGTAAGCGATCCCGGACAGTTCCGTTTCGACTCTCCAGCACAGTTGATCCGCATTCAGGAGATGCTGAAACCGGATATTCTGACCATCGGTTTCGCCCGCCGTTTCGCGACTTACAAACGAGCTCACCTGCTCTTCACAAACTTGGATCGTTTGGATGCGATCGTCAACAATCCAGAACAGCCCGTACAGTTCATCTTCGCCGGCAAGGCACACCCGAACGACAAACCGGGACAGGATCTGATCAAGCGGATCGTCGAGGTGGCTGCCATGCCTCGTTTCGTAGGGCGTATCATCTTCCTGCAGAATTACGACATGGAGTTGGCCCGTCGCATGGTGCAGGGTGTCGATATTTGGCTGAACACGCCGACCCGTCCGCTCGAAGCATCGGGCACCAGCGGGGAAAAGGCTGTTATGAATGGTACGATGCACTTCAGCGTACTCGATGGCTGGTGGGTTGAAGGTTACCACGAAGGCGGCGGATGGAAACTCCCGATGGAACGCACCTTTGAGGATCAGAACTTCCAGAACGAACTGGATGCCGAGCTGATCTACAACACGATTGAGAACGAGATTATTCCGAAATACTACAATCGTGGCACAGACAACATTCCACACGAATGGCTCAACTCCGTAAAGATCTGCATTGCCGACATTGCCTCGAACTTCACCACGAACCGTATGCTGGCCGACTATCAGGAGCGGTTCTACGACAAGTTGTTCGCTCGCAATACCAAGATGAAGGCTGAAAACTTCCAGATGGCTCGGGAGATTGCCGCCTGGAAACGGAAAGTCAGCAACGCCTGGGACAAAGTACGTATCGTAAGCGTTCAACGTTTCGACATGGGTAAAGAGGCGATTATGATTGGCCACTCATACAACATTGAGGCGGTAATCGATGTTGACACACTGCGTTCGGAGGATATCGGAGTTGAGGTGATCATGGCCAGCCAGATCGACAATAACAACGTTCATATCATCGCCAAACGGGAATTGAAGGTAGAACGTCAAGAGGGTTCGTTAGTCTTCTACAAGCTGTCGTTGACCCCTGACACAACCGGTTCATTTGACATTGCGATTCGTGTCTTCCCGAAAAACGAAAAACTGCCTCACCGCATGGACTTTGCTTTGGTTAAATGGGCCTAACAGACAATATCTCCCTCACTCGTAGAGGACAATAGATGATAAAATTCTTCAACATTGCTTACCAATAAGCCTGGGTTTCAACCCAGGCTTATTTTTTTATTCAGGCTTATTTTTATCAAAACTGCTGTTCCCCAAAAATCACATCAAACGCTCTTTTTCGATTCTGACGCATATTCCAGCACAGAATCACTGCTTCCCGAATACGATCTCCGATACTTGTCACCAGCCGGGCAACTGTCATCTCGCCGAAGTTCTTTAATTCATAGCTCTATAATCTTTATCCATACCATTTTACTTCCAAAATCGCTCATTTCATTTGATACGTCCAAGTACAGATCTTCTCACTATTCCTTCTCCAACCATCAGCTATACCCAGAGGTGCACTTATCTCGAAGCAGACGAAACCGTCATAAAGGCCCTTACAAGCGACATTTTGCACATTTAATTAACATTAATATTTGATTCAAAGCATACTTTTCTTGATATTTTTATTTATATTTACGAGTAAGAAAATTTGATTCAAAGCATACTTTTCTTGATATTTTTATTTATATTTATGAGTAAGAAAAATTGATTCGCATGAGCGTTCTACACTTTGACAAAAATGAGTTGGGCAACCTCGAATACTCCCTGCACCGTGAGATGCTAAGCACCAATCGCGCCGGTGGTTACATGAGTACGACCATGGTCTGCTGCAACACACGCAAATACCACGGACTGGTCGTCTGCCCGCGTAACGAAGAGGAAGATGACAACTATGTGCTGCTTTCATCGATTGACGAAACGATTGTCCAGCACAATCAGAGTTTCAATCTGGCCATTCACCGTTTCCCGGGTGTTTACGAACCCCGTGGACATAAATATATCATCAACTTCAACTACACCCCGACCCCGACAATCACCTATCGGGTAGGTGGGGTAACGTTGCAAAAAGAGTTGCTGTGGATCCACAGTCGGACTCAGCTGCTTATCCGTTACACGCTGCTGGAGGCAAAATCTGAAACATGGCTACGTTTGCGTCCCTATCTCGCTTTCCGCAAAAGCCATGAACTCACGCATGCCAACATGGTAGCCGACACCCACAGTTATCCAGTAACAGGGGGCGTTTGCAACCGTCTTTACGAAGGATTCCCGTGGTTATACTTGCAGACCAGCAGTGAAGCTGAATTCATAGCCGCTCCGGACTGGTTCCTCAATTTTGAATATGCCGAAGAGGCCCGGCGTGGTTACCCGGCACATGAAGACCTATTGACCACCGGTTATTTCGAGATGAAGATTGCCAAAGGAGAAAGCGTTATCTTCTCTTGCGCAACTGGACAGGCCAAACCCGAAGAGTTAGAACAGACATTCAACGAAGAGCTGGCCCGACGCTCCAACAAGATCGACTTTTTCTCTTGCTTGCGCCATTCGGCACGACAATTCATTGTTCGCCACGGAAAACGGACAGCGGTTGTCGCCGGATATCCATGGTTCGGACGTTGGGGCCGCGATACCTTTATCGCTTTGCCCGGCATCACCCTCACTCAGGGGAACGTACAGGATTGCCGCGATGTGATCGACACTTTGGTCAACGAAATGCATGACGGCCTCCTCCCCAATATGGGTAGTGCATATAACTCCGTAGATGCCCCGCTGTGGTTCTTCTGGACTTTGCAGGCATTGGAGAAACATGTCGGATCTGCAGTGATCTGGAAGCAATACAGACACGCCATGAAGGAGGTGCTCAAGGCCTATCGCCGAGGCATTGGCGAACACATCCGGGTAAATGACAATATGTTGGTGTGGGCGTCGAATCCGAATTTGGCCATGACCTGGATGGATGCCGTTGTGGATGGCAAGCCGGTAACCGGTCGAGACGGTTATCAGGTAGAGATTAACGCCTTGTGGTACAATGCCGTCAGCTACACGTTGGAATTGGCTCGCAAACATCGTGACACCACATTTGTTCATCAATGGAAAGACGTACCGGCACAGATCAAAACCTCTTTCCTCGAGCTGTTTTGGAATACAAAGGAAGAGTATCTGGCTGACTACGTAGATGACCAGGGACAAAATATGTTCATTCGTCCGAATCAGATTATCGCCTGCTCGCTGCCTTACCGCATGCTGAGTGAGTCACAAGTATTGGACGTACTATTGATTGTACGGCGTCACCTGCTCACCCCGAAAGGGTTGCGCACTCTCTCACCGAGTAATCCTCTGTATGAAGGGCGTTACGAAGGTGACCAGCCGACACGAGACAAGGCATATCACCAGGGAACCGTATGGCCATGGTTGCTGGAGCACTACGCTCAAGCCTGCTTTAATATCAAAGGAGCCGATTTCTGCAACGAAGCGATTGAGTTGATCAAAAACTTCGAAGAGGATATCAGTGACAATGGATTGGCCTCCATTTCCGAGATCTACGATGGAGATCCCCCATTCGATGCACGAGGAGCCTTTTCACAGGCATGGAGTGTCGGGGCGATTTTACGCATCAATGAGATGATCGAAAATTACGGCGGCTACCAGAAAGAGATGTAGGAATCTCTTGTAATTCGACTCGAACACAAGTTTGGGTGACTCAATCAAGTCCTTGCACAAACGACCCAGAGAGGCATAAACTTTCTCAGCACAACCAAGGATAACAATTGAGGGGATAGTGCCAACAAGTGTATATGTGAAAGTTGTGCGGGTCTGTTGGATGCAGGAGAGCCGTATTAGGGAATATAGCCTTGTACATCCCGTGAGACAAAATGAAAATTTTGGAACGGATAGCAGCAACAACGGAGGGTCAGTAAAATACACATCCGAAGCTGCGCAGGCAGACAGAAATACGAATAAGGAACAACAATAAAAGCAAGACAGATGAGAGTTTTGATGTTCGGCTGGGAATTTCCCCCACATATTGCAGGAGGTTTGGGGACCGCCTGCTACGGCATGACGCGAGGGTTGGCCCAGCATGGCGTAAAGGTGATCTTCGTCATGCCCAAAGCATTCGGGGATGAGGATCAACAATTTGTGCGCGTGGTCAATGCCTCTGACGTAGAGACCTTATACGGTGACCCGAAGCAACAGAGCATCTGGGAGAAACTCACGTTCATACACATCAATTCGAACATGGTGCCTTACATCTCTCCCGAAGAGTATGCCAGCTATTCCGAACAGGCCCGTCAAACGGGGAGTTTCTTAACCCAAGGGGATGTTTGGAAAGAGCGATATAATTTCTCGGGAAGTTACGGCCCGAACCTGATGGAAGAGATCGCGCGATATGCGATGGTAGCAGCCCAGGTTGCCAAGAATTTGGCCGGACAGTTCGATGTTATTCACGCTCACGACTGGTTGACCTACTACGCCGGCATTGCTGCAAAGCGGGTATCGGGCAAACCCTTAGTAGTACATATGCACGCAACGGAGTTTGACCGTAGCGGAGAGAATATCAATCAACAGGTTTACAACATTGAACGGACCGGGATGATGGAGGCAGACCGAGTGATTGCAGTAAGTAACCTGACCCGAAACATCGTGATCAACAAATACGGCATTCCCCCGGAAAGAGTGGTGACCGTTCACAATGCAGTCCGCTTTGCCGCTCAGGAGCACGAAGCCGAGGAGCGCGGTGTAGATGATAAGATCGTCACATTTTTGGGACGCATCACCTACCAAAAGGGGCCGGACTATTTTGTTGAAGCTGCAGCCAAGGTACTCAAACGGGTCGATAATGTCCGTTTTGTCATGGCAGGCAGTGGGGATATGCTCAACCACGTCATTCGCCGAGTTGCCAAACTGGGTATTGCCAACCGATTCCATTTCACAGGATTTCTGCGTGGGGCCGAAGTACAAAAGATGTTTGCTCTCAGTGACGTTTACGTTATGCCGTCAGTCTCTGAGCCATTCGGCATTTCGCCGCTCGAGGCGATGAAATCGAATGTCCCGGTCATTATCTCGAAGCAATCGGGAGTAGCAGAAGTGCTCGACTACGCAATTAAAGTCGATTACTGGGATGTAGATGCGCTGGCCGATGCAATTTACGGTTTAGTAAAATACCCTGCATTGGCCAAGATGTCTTCTGAACGGGGTTGCCATGAAGCGACCAACTTACGTTGGGAAGATGCAGCCGGTGAAATTGTACGGGTATACGAATCAGTCCTCTGATACGGAAACATACTGCGCCGACAAAACAAAAAGTTGAAAGCAAAATATTGACTGAGCCTAAGGGTTATTGAATTGCTGAGAAAAGAAAGGAAAGACCGCAAAGGAAAACGTTTCATACGACAAGAAGCATTTGAATTGCTTCCACAGCAAATGAGCGCTTGATTGTAAGATACAGGACACCTAACACCAAAACTCTAACACCTTAAGCACACAGTCAAACCTGACAGGAGCGGCAAACAGACATATCATATTGATTGCACAATGAGTCAAACGGTATTGCCCGCTTCGACCGAAACAAAAGCGACAAACAAAATAACGACATACACATGATGAAGACCGTCTGCTTTTATTTTCAGGTACATCAGCCACTTCGGCTGAAACGGTACCGTTTCTTCAATATGGGCAAGGATCACAACTATCTGGACGATCTGACCAATAAGACCATTCTCCAGAAAATTGCTCAGAAATGCTACCTGCCAATGAATGCCTTGCTGCTGGATCAAATCAAGGCTCACAAAGGTAAATTTCGGGTGGCATTCTCCATGTCAGGACTGGCAATCGAACAATTCCGCACCTATGCACCGGAAGTTTTGGATAGTTTCCGTGCTTTGGCCAAAACGGGATGTGTTGAGTTTCTCGGTGAGACCTACGCACACTCACTCGCCTCATTGATCGATCGCGACGAATTCATCGAACAGGTACGCATGCACTCTGACGTGATCAAACAGGAGTTTGGTGTACGCCCGCGTGTCTTTCGCAATACGGAATTGATTTACTCCGATTCAATCGGAGAAACTGTTGCTGAGATGGGATTTGAAGCGATGTTGACCGAAGGTGCAAAACACATCCTCGGATGGAAAAGTCCCAATTTCATCTATGCCAATGCCAAAGATCAGAAATTACGGTTGTTGCTGCGTAATTTCAAACTCAGCGATGATATTGCGTTCCGATTCTCGAATCAGAGTTGGAACGAGTGGCCTTTGACGGTTGAGAAATATGTCGGATGGCTTTCAGATCCCAACATGAGCGGCGACACGATCAATCTGTTCATGGATTACGAAACATTCGGCGAACACCAATGGGCTGAATCCGGGATTTTCGACTTCATGCGCGACCTGCCCGGTGCCATTATCGAAAGCAACACCCTACGTTTCGCCACCCCATCGGAAGTGGCTGCTGAATTCCAGCCTGTCGCAGTTCTTCATTCACCCTACCCCATCTCTTGGGCAGACGAAGAGCGTGATGTCACCGCCTGGTTAGGCAACGAGCTGCAAAATGAAGCCTTCACCAAACTGTATGCACTCAGAGAGAAGGTTCACCAACTTAACAGTCCCGATCTGAATTATGTTTGGCGTTTCATGCAGAGCTCCGATCACTTCTACTACATGGCGACCAAATGGTTCTCGGATGGAGATGTACATAGCTACTTCAATCCATACGGCTCCCCTTATGAAGCCTTCGTGAATTACATGAATGTCTTGAGTGATTTCGAAATCCAGATCCAACGTCGTTTGGAGGCCTATCAGAACAAACAGGCCGTTCCTGCATAACACGGTATTGATCATTCACAGATTCAAAAGCACAAACAAGGTTTGCGCATAAATTCATTGCAAAACCACTAAAATTACAGTTATTCTCACCAAAGGCCTTCGAAATCGAAGGCCTTTGGTGGGTAATACATCTTCTTCATTTCATCAGAATTGATCCTCACAGCAACTGTAGCCATTCAGAGCCAACGATCGCAACGGCTACAACCATCCAAGCGGACTGCATCGGACCAAAAGCACTGCAGCATGTTCGCAGTAAGATGAAAAAGCTCCAACGAAACGAGGAGATAAAGACAGATTATTAAAATTTTATTGTATTTTTGGGACGTAGAATCCAAAACCTCGAAATGAAAAAACTGTTGTTACTGTCAGCAATGGCCATAGTAGCCGTTTCATGCGGACAAAAAAACAAAGCCCACATATCGGGAACCTTCTCAGGCATTAGTAAAGATACTATTTACCTGGAGATGATTACGACCAAAGGAGTATCTGTGGTCGATTCAACCGTTACCAACCAGCAAGGCAATTACAGTTTTGCAGTCACCATTCCGGAGGCTGCTCCCACATTCTATAACCTTGTTTACAAACAGAGTCGCATTCCTCTGATTGTCTCACCTGGTGAGAAACTCAAGGTCAACTCGATGTGTGATTTACGCCACAATTATACGGTAGAAGGTTCTGACGAATCGCAATTACTCAAAGAGTTCAATACGCTATACACGAACGGAGTCAGCGCTCTTGATTCGTTAGGCAATCTTTATGCAACGACCGCAACCGATAGCGATGCTCGCCGCGAAAAACTGCTGCAGGAGTACACCCAGCACTACATCAAGATCAAGCGGGAGCACATTGCCTTTTTGGTAAAAAATGCTTCGTCCATGGCTGCAGTGTACGCGCTTTACCAACGACTGCCCAATGACGAAACATTGTTTGATGCCAATGACAGCCGCGTTTACTACCGTATGGTAGCGGATTCGGTGTCTAAAAAATACCCCACCTCTCCACACGTAATTGCTTTGCAACGTGATCTTAAGGAGATGGATGATGCCGCAGCATTGGCACAACGCATGAACCGACAACAACGCGCTGAAGCATCGCTGAACCATCCTGAAATCAAACTGCCGGATATGTTCGAAACCGAACACAAGCTTTCAGATCTGAATGGCAAAGTGGTATTGTTGTACTTCTGGTCCATTACCGACACCAACACGAGCGGAATGAACAACGAGATGAAAGCTTTGTATAAAGATTACAAAGACAAAGGTTTCGAGATCTACCAGGTTGCTTTGAACGATGACAAAGCCAATTGGGTAATGTCGGTACAGACCCAAAAGTTACCTTGGATCAACGTCATTGACCTGGCTGGGTTCACAGGGCTGACTGCTATGAGCTATAATGTAGCAGCAACGCCGGTCAACATTTTGCTCGATCGTGAGGGCAACATTGTGGATCGCAATCTACGAGGCGAACAATTACGCACACGGATCAACGGTCTTTTGTAACTGACCACACGACGGCGGATTAGCGTTGACACGGGGATGCTTTCCGCAACTACTCATACACACGACATGCTGACATGTACTACTTCGCATCGGATATCCACCTTGGCCTGCCAGCAGGAGTCGATCCAGCTGGACGCGAACAGCTTTTTGTCCGATGGCTCGCTGAGGTAGCACAGGATGCTGAGGCGATCTTTTTGGTCGGCGATATTTTTGACTTTTGGTATGAGTATCGGCATGTGGTTCCCAAAGGCTTCACCCGAACATTAGGAAAACTTTCCGAATTAACCGACCGAGGCATTCCAATCCATTTTTTCGGAGGCAATCACGATATCTGGACTTTTCGCTATCTGCACGATGAATGCGGCGTAACGCTCCACCACGCCCCCTACACCTCGTTTGAACTATATGGGCAACGCGTGATCATCGGTCATGGAGATGTTCTGGGGCCTCGTCCTGCGGGACAACGGATTTTGTCTGGGGTATTCCGGAACAGGTTGCTCCGCACACTTTTTTCAACCCTGCATCCCTATTGGGCTATGTCGTTAGGACATGGATGGAGTCAATCCAACCGAGCCTCAAGACCAGTTTCACACCAATTCCGAGGGGAGGATGAGCCTATTGTCCGTTTTGCACACCATTATCAACACGCACACCAGGAAGCCCCTGCCAATTTGTTTGTATGTGGACACATTCACTGTGCAGAGTTGTTCCCGCTTCAGGAGGGAGGGGAAATTGCCTTTTTGGGAGAATGGATCGAACATCCGACATACGGTCAGCTAAGCCCGGAGGGATTCCAATTGAAAAAATACCCGGCAGAGCATACTGCTGACAAGCACTAATAAACCGCGGAGACAAACAAGACATACAAGATTTGCTATTACCCCATACACTCGAAAGGGCTATAGAAACACCTCAACATTAACAATCTACTGCAACACGTTTAGCAAAAATCATGTTTCCGACACGCAATACATAAAAAGAGAAAAAACAAAACAATAAATATCCATCTTATTCCGCTCAACAACGTGTATTGAAGCCGCAGTAAGGATGTTGATCTACAATACTGACACACAATAAATCAAACGCCATGCAAGCCTATCTCGATCTGCTTCGCCATATCAAGACCAACGGAACCATCAAAGGGGATCGTACCGGAACCGGCACCATCAGCACATTCGGTTATCAGATGCGTTTCGATCTGAGTCAGGGCTTCCCCCTGCTTACCACCAAAAAACTGCATCTACGCTCCATCATCTACGAATTGTTATGGTTTCTACGGGGCGAGACCAACATCCAATACCTGCACGACCATAAAGTAACCATCTGGGACGAATGGGCCGATGCAAACGGTGAACTGGGACCGATCTACGGCTACCAATGGCGCAGTTGGCCCACTCCCGATGGAGGTCACATCGACCAGATCACGCAGCTGATCGATCAGATTCGCAACAATCCCAATTCGCGTCGCTTGATTGTCAGTGCATGGAATGTTGCCGAAATCGACAAAATGGCCTTACCTCCCTGCCACTCACTCTTTCAATTTTATGTGGCAGACGGAAAACTGTCGTGCCAGCTCTACCAACGGAGTGCCGATGTCTTTCTCGGCGTGCCATTCAACATCGCATCATACGCCTTGTTGACCATGATGATAGCCCAAGTGACGGGACTGACACCGGGCGATTTCGTCCACACCTTAGGAGATGCGCACATCTATCTCAACCATCAGGAGCAGGTCGAGGAGCAGTTGTCACGCACCCCTCGCCCACTACCTACAATGAAATTGAATCCGGAGGTCAAATCGATCTTTGATTTCCAATACGAAGACTTTACACTCGAAGGATACGATCCCTATCCGACCATCAAGGCTCCGATTGCCGTGTAGCGTACCAACGGTAAACTTCACGCTGAGTTTATCGAGCCTCCCAGAGTCGTTTGTTGATCTGTTTCAGGCATACTACATCCAACATCTCCAAACACGATGGCACCTGTTGGAGCAATGCTCTGCGGTGTTTCATTGAAATCAGAGCAGAACATCAACCCCAACAAACTCCAATAGCTGCGAACTGTCTGGTATTATCCAAATACAAATATTCGGCTACTGTAATTTTACCAACCATGATCTCCATTATCGTCGCCATAGCCCACAACAACGTCATAGGAGCGGGCAACAGTTTAATTTGGCACATTAGCGAAGATTTGCGCCGTTTTAAGGCGATTACCACAGGCCATCCCGTCATTATGGGGCGGAAAACCTATGAATCGATTGGCCGTCCTCTGCCCAATCGCACGAATGTGGTTATCACACGTCAAGCAGATTTTGCAGTTGAAGGCTGCACCGTCGTACACTCTTTGCAGGAGGCTAGTGCGCTATTTCCAGAAAACGAGGAGCTTTTCATCATTGGAGGTGGCCCAATCTATGCAGAGGCACTGCCTTTGGCAAAACGACTTTACCTGACAGAGGTAGATGCAGATTATGAAGGGGACACCTACTTTCCCCAATGGGATCAATCTGAATGGAATTTAATTGAAAAAGATACTTTTCTACGAGGCGAAAAATTTGACAAGCCGTTTGCTTTTCTGACCTACGAGAAACGGTAACCCCCAACAGCACCGCCTTCCCACGCTATCCCCAAACTCCACAAGCCAATCACATACCATCTTGAGCCGAAAGGATATACAGCACCAATTCGTGTTTACAATACAAAAGGAGCGCTTGCACTGAACAAGCGCTCCTTTTTCTCTATCTAAGTAGGATTCTGCTACCCGAATATTGTGGCGAGATCTATCAACTAATGGGCTTCGAGCCAGTTGTGACCGATGCCGCACTCCGCAATCAGCTTGACCTTCAAACTGGCCGCATTCTCCATGCACCGCACAACGATCTCACGCACCTGATCAATCTCAATCTCGGGCACATCGAGTACCAACTCATCATGTACTTGCAGAATAATTTTCGCATCCAGTTTTTGCTGGATCAGCTCCTTATGCACAGCGATCATGGCCAGCTTCATAATATCGGCAGCACCTCCCTGTATGGGAGCATTGATGGCATTACGTTCTGAAAGACTCCTGACCACTGCATTAGCCGAATGAATATCGGGCAACATTCGTTTGCGTCCGAACAGTGTCTCGACATAACCCTGTTCACGGGCCTGCTCGATTACCCGTTCCATATATCGTCGAATATCGGGATAGGATTCGAAATAACCATCGATAATCTGTTTGGCTTCGGAGCGCGGGATATTAAGCCGCTGTGCCAACCCAAACGCCGATATACCATAGATGATTCCAAAATTGGCAGTTTTGGCACGCCGACGTTGTTCACGTGTCACCTGTTCCTTCGCCTCTTTGAAGAGCAGGGCTGCCGTCGCCGTATGAATATCCTCGCCATGTGCAAACGCCTCTATCATGGCCTTATCTCCACTCAGATGCGCCATCAAGCGCAATTCCACCTGGGAATAATCGGCCGACAACAACACCCGATCAGGAGAAGATGGGATAAATGACTTCCGGATTTCACGACCACGATCATCACGGATCGGGATATTTTGCAAATTGGGATTTGTCGAACTGAGACGCCCCGTCGCAGTTACCGTCTGATTGAACGAAGTGTGGATTTTTCCAGTTCGAGGATTGACCAACTGCGGTAACGCATCGACATATGTAGAAAGCAACTTACGTAATCCGCGATACTCAAGCACCAATCCAACCACCGGATGTCGATCGGTCAACATTTGCAGATACTCCTCGTCTGTGCGATATTGCTTCGTTTTGGTCTTTTTCGGTTTCGGGTCGATCTTCATCCGGCCGAATAGAGCCTCCCCAAGTTGTTTGGCAGAATTGACGTTCAGACTCGGGTCTCCGGTCATTTGTCTGATCTGATCCTCCAGGTTCGTCAATTCGCCGATCAACTGTTTCCCAAATGCGGCCAACGCCTGGGTATCGATCTTGACCCCGGTCATTTCAATATCTGCCAATACCGGGATCAGAGGTTCTTCAATTTTAGTATACAACTCGACCAACCCCGCCTCTTGCAACATCGGCCATAATGTCCGATAGAGCTGAATCGTCACGTCGGCATCCTCAGCCGCATACTCTGCAACCACATCGACCGGCACCATATCCATCGTCTTTTGTTTAGTGCCTTTACCAATCAGCGCTTCAATAGGAATCGGTTCGTAGTTAAGATAGGTTCGAGCCAAATAATCCATATTATGCGGCCTTTCCGGATCAAGCAGATAATGGATAATCATCGTATCATAAAGCCGCCCTTTCACCACAATGCCGGCACTGCGCAACATCATCATGTCGAACTTGATGTTTTGCCCCACTTTGGCAATCTCTGCATTTTCAAACAGTGGTTTCAGAGTGTTCAACACCGATTCGATATTGGTCCGATCACACGGAATATACCACGCTTCATGAGATTCCACGGCAAACGATAGCCCCACCAGCCTGTCACCAAAAACATCCAAGCCGGTTGTTTCCGTATCGAAACAAAAGAGCTTCGAGGCTGACAAACGGTCAACCAATGCCTGTAAATCGTGCTGATCGGAGACGACATGATATTGGTGCGTAACATTCTTCACTGTGGCCAATGCCGGTTGTGCAAACAAATCACCTACTGCGTTTTGCACCTCAGCCGGTTGTTTAGTGGGTGTACCAACCGACTGATCGGCCAACGAGCCAAACAGATCTCCTTGTACTGACGCTCCATGCAAAGATTTTACATCGGATGCAACGGCAGCAGAAGAGATAGAAGAGGAGGCGGGCTTTTCTTCATTTTGCGACTTCGCGTCCTGCACTGAGGGCATCTTTTCACTCTCCTTAGCTACATGATGGGACTTGGCCTCTGAAAATGGATTGGGTTGGATTTCATTGAGGAAGGACCGAAATCCCAGCTCGCGATAGAGGGCTGCCAACATTTCGACATCGGGAGCTTCCATTGCCAAAGCCTGAGGATCGAATTCGACCGGAACATTCAGATCGATCGTAGCCAACCGTTTTGCCAAAAGTATCTGATCGTGCGACGCTTCAATATTTTCGCGTTGTTTTCCTTTCAGCTGATCTGTATGTTTCAGCAGATTCTCCACTGTTCCAAACTGACCAACTAATTTAATGGCACTCTTTTCTCCAATCCCCGGAACGCCCGGAATATTATCGGCTGCATCCCCCCAAAGAGCTAATATGTCGATTACCTGTGTCGGATCATCAATACCGTAATGCTCTTTGATCTGTTCACAACCGACAATTTCGATACCTTCACTTCCTTTGCGTGGTTTATAAATCCGCACCGTCGGACGAATCAACTGCCCATAATCCTTATCAGGAGTCACCATATAGACCTCATAACCGGCCGCTGCCGCCTTCATCGACAACGTTCCGATCACATCGTCGGCTTCGTACCCGGCAATCTCAATCACGGGGATTTGCAGGGCCTCCAAAATCCGTTTGATATAAGGAACCGACTGGATAATATCTTCCGGTGTTGCCTCGCGATTTGCTTTATATTGAGGATAGATCTCATGCCGGAAGTTTCCACCTTTGGGATCAAACGCTACCCCCAACAATCGAGGATCTTCACGACGGATCAAATCCCGTAAAAACTTGACGAACCCGAAAATCGCAGAGGTATTAAGACCTTCCGCGTTCCGCATAGGACGCCCGATAAAAGCATAATAGGCGCGGAAAATCAGGGCATAAGCATCGATCAGAAACAGTTTTTCCATGGGAATCATTTTGGTTCGAACCGGATGTCTCACAGTCCGACATCGGCTCATCATTTACGAACGGCACTTGCCATCAACAGATACTCACTGTCCTCATGTACAACTACTCGCAGCACATTCAGACACAATCGCAACGACGCGAACTTGTTACGATAAAACAAATAAATGCTCTCTGCGAGAACTGACTCGCCTAATTAACAGTTATCCGTTGCATACCACTCTGCAAAAGAGGTGGCCGTTTCATGTAATTTAACACTGAAGAGTTCTACTCCAGCCGGCAATTCGGCAGCAATCACACGAGCAAAATCCTCCACCATATTCTCGCAGGTAGGTTGATAGGGAGTTGTAATAATTTTATTGAAGAGACCACGTATGGTTGTCAGTGCCGTTTGGTTTGCCTCCGTTTCGCGCAAGACAAAGGCGTGATCGTAACGATCGACAATCAGTCGGTTTACAATACGTTTCAAATCACCGAAGTCCATCACCATACCATATTTCGGGCTATTGGAATTTTGTTCGGGAATTCCACGTACAGTTACAAACAGTTTATAGGAGTGGCCATGAATTTCACGACACGGGCCATCATATCCGGCCAATGCGTGCGCCATCTCAAACGAAAATTCTTTGGTCAATCGAATCATAATTCTAAGATAATGATTTTTCCGTTGATCTCACCGTCGGGAACCAATGATTACACAATTCAAGTCAAATGCAGCAGTGTTGAATGCACCTCGCCTCTGAATAACCATCTTTTGGACAAGAGATGCGCCAAAATGTCCTCTCATCCCCCTCCTGTCCCCTTATTAATAAAAATGTCTGAATCAATGAATCATGCGTTCCCCATCTGCTTCGTTATGACAAAAATGCCGCCGGAATACAAAATCCCGACGGCAAAGATGTTTTGTCAATAACGGATAAGAATATTCACCTTCAATCTTCTGGTTATGCACGCGAGATCGCAGTCCCATCCGGATTTTATAAAGAGTTGCCACCTCAACTGCAACTGTCAATTAAACAGATTTAATGACAAACCGTTTAACGCCACAAAAGGTTGACAACACTTTCATCGTTTTGCATAGCTTATTCATCAGCCTCACGGACATACACTTGTCGGCCAAATGAATCAGACAGCGAAATGAAGGTTTCCGTTTCAGAGATTCCCGGGACTCGTAAAATATCATCCAAAATCGTATGCATCAGATGTTCATGGTCCACACAATAGACTTTTGTCCAAATATTGTATTTACCAGTTATAAACTGACACTCTACCACTTCTGGGATTTTACGCAGACCTTCTATGATCTCTATATTTTTCATCGGATCGTTAATCCGAATCCCGATCATTGCACTGACGTTATATCCTAACGCCCGCGGATCTACTTCGAGCCGAAATCCTCGAATCACCCCCGACTCCTCCATCTTTTTCACACGCTGATGGATAGCCGCACCCGAAATTCCACACTCACGCGCAATTTCCAAGAATGGCATCCGAGCATTGCGGATCAACAAACCCAAGATTTTGCGGTCTGTGGCATCAATGGTCATCTTTCCCATAATCCATACACTTTTCAGGCGCGGACAGAGGGCAGATTCATGATCTGCCCATCGGGTTCCGGCCAGTTATTATTTGATCACACCCAGTTCGCGGCCCACTTTTGTAAAGGCCTCGACACATTTATCCAGATGTGCCTTTTCGTGACCGGCTGAAACCTGAACACGAATACGGGCTTGTCCCTTAGGCACTACCGGATAGTAGAAACCGGTTACATAAATACCCTCATCGAGCAATTTTGCTGCCATATCCTGCGACAATTTTGCATCGTACAGCATTACAGCGCAAATTGCAGACTGAGTCGGTTTGATATCGAATCCTGCAGCCAACATTTTGGTGCGGAAATACTCGACATTCTCCACCAATTTATCATGCAGCGCATTGCTTTCTGACAACATTTTGAAGAGTTCGAGGCCGGCACCCACCACTGCAGGGGGCAACGAGTTCGAGAACAGATATGGACGAGAGCGCTGACGCAGCATCGCAATGATCTCTTTGCGACCGGTAGTAAAACCACCAACTGCACCACCGAAAGCCTTACCCAACGTACCGGTAATGATATCAACCTTACCGCGAACATTGAACTTCTCGGTCACACCACGACCAGTCTGGCCAACCACACCGGCTGAGTGACATTCGTCCACCATAACCAATGCATCGTATTTTTCAGCCAACTCACAGATCTTATCCATCGGAGCGACATTGCCATCCATCGAGAAGACACCATCGGTAGCGATGATACGGAAACGCTGAGCCTGAGCAGCCTGCAGCTGTTTCTCCAGATCAGCCATATCGGCATTGGCATAGCGATAACGAACAGCTTTGCACAAACGCACGCCATCGATAATTGATGCGTGGTTCAGTGAATCTGAGATGATCGCATCCTGATCGGTCAACAACGGCTCAAAAACGCCTCCATTGGCATCGAAGCAAGCCGCATAAAGGATGGTATCCTCAGTGCCGAAATAGTCGGCAATTGCCTTTTCGAGTTGTTTGTGAATATCCTGCGTACCACAGATGAAACGAACTGAAGACATACCATATCCGCGCTCATCCATTGCCTTTTTGGCAGCCTCGATCAGACGGGGATTATTCGACAGTCCCAAATAATTGTTGGCGCAGAAATTGAGCACCTCTTTACCGCCTTCTACGGTAATATCAGCTTTCTGCATTGAGGTGATCACACGCTCTTTTTTGTACAAACCAGCCTCTTCGATCGCCTTCAGTTCGGCGGAGAGGTAATCTTTCATTTTTCCGTACATGATATAATCATTTATGAAAACTATGCTATTCACACGTTATTGGCCGACGATGGAGCCATCCTAACTAAATACCGAACGGCACCCCGTTCCGATTCCTCCTTGAACTCCAAACCAATAATTATGACAAAAATACAAAAGATTTTCAATTCTATACCGATTTCTCCCTGTTTACGCACCTCCACAGCGACATATCTTTTACAAAAAGAAGGTTTTGCGCAAAATTTGTTGTAAATTGCGAAAATCCGAAACAATGTGTAACTTTGACCAGTTTTTAAATATTTTTATTAAGTTGATTTTTTCTGAAGCAGGAGATACCCTTTTGTGAGATACATTGATCTGCTTAAAACGGAGGAGACTCTCAAAGGAATTCTCTGCGGAAATTCAGACACTTTAAAACATAACAGCCATGCAATCAATCGAAACGTATGATTTCACTGGGAAGCGCGCGATTATTCGCGTTGACTTCAATGTACCTCTGAACGACAAGTTCGAGGTAACCGACGACACCCGCATCCGTGCTGCCATTCCTACTATTAAAAAGGTACTCGAGAAGGGTGGTTCCGTTATTTTGATGTCTCACCTGGGTCGTCCCAAAAAAGGACCGGAAGACAAATTTTCACTGAAACATATCATCTCGGCCGTTGAAAAACGCCTCGGTGTAAAGGTTGATTTCGCCCCCGACTGCCAGGGCCAAGAGGCTGCTGACAAAGCTGCAGCTTTGAAACCCGGTCAGGTATTGTTGCTCGAAAACCTCCGTTTCTATGCTGAGGAAGAGGGTAAACCACGCGGACTGAAAGAGGATGCAACTGACGAAGAGAAAGCAGCTGCTAAAAAGGCTGTCAAAGCTTCTCAAAAAGAGTTCGTAAAACGTTTGGCTTCGTATGCAGACTGCTACATCAACGACGCCTTCGGAACTGCACACCGCGCACACGGTTCGACAGCATTGATCGCCGAGTACTTCCCCAACGACAAGATGTTTGGTTACGTAATGGAAGGCGAGCTGAAAGCAATCGATAAAGTATTGAAAGATCCTGCACGTCCTTTCACTGCTATTTTGGGTGGTTCAAAAGTTTCTACCAAGATCAGCGTTATTGAAAACCTGCTCAAATTGGTGAACAATTTGATTCTCGGTGGTGGTATGACCTACACCTTCAAAGCTGCACTGGGTGGTAAAGTAGGACAGAGCATCTGCGAGCCGGATCAGTATCAGACTGCAAAAGACATTCTGGCAAAAGCTAAAGAGCTTGGAGTAAATATTTACCTGGCAGAAGATGCTGTAGCAGCAGACGCTTTCAGCGAAGATGCCAACACTCAAGTTGTTTCTGCTGACAACATTCCTGACGGCTGGGAAGGTCTCGACATTGGACCGAAAGCAGAGGCTGCATTTGCCAAAGTCATCTCAGAGTCTAAGACCATTCTGTGGAACGGTCCTGTAGGCGTATTCGAAATGAACAAATTTGCGAAAGGTTCGAAAGCCATTGCTGATGCTATCGTAAAAGCTACCGAGAATGGAGCATTCTCCCTGATCGGAGGTGGTGACTCAGTTGCCTGCATCAACAAATTTGGCTTGGCAGACAAAGTAAGCTACGTATCGACTGGTGGTGGTGCACTGCTCGAATACATGGAAGGCACCGAGCTTCCCGGTGTAGCCGCAATCCGCAAATAGTTACATGCAATAGCGGTTATCCGCAACTTCTTTTATAGGGGCTGGAATTCTCATTTCAGCCTCTATTCTTTTTTACCCTTTCAAACTTTAAATTTCTCACCCCTCTAAAACGCCTATAACCATTAACATCCAACATATTACGCTGAATCTTATCATATATTCACTATAACATTCACTACTTAAATCATTATCCTATTCCTTCATTTCTTCACAAAAACCATGTACAACATTTACAGAATAAAACACCTATAAACAAATTTAAGAATAACGAAATTTTCATTTATTTTGTTGCAGTTATACACACTTTTTTTCGCAAAAAAATCTATATTATAACATATATCACATAACACATTTAGCTCTTTTATTGGGGACAGTGTATTACTACAATAAACCATCTAATTTCAGGCACATATCCCCAGCCATTAAAACACACAAATACATAATTATCAATAAAATAAATCAAAATATATCAACTAAAAAACCTTAGCACATAGCAGTAATCCATTTCAATTTCACTCATATTTTCCACTCAAAATCCCCTTTAAATCTTTTTCTAAAAAATCATATTAGTTCAACCAAAACACATCCCATTTTAACAATGAAAATATTTTGTAAAAAATTTAAAAATGTAATTAATATATTTTTTTGTGCCGATATAGAAAAAATATATTAATTTAGCGGCATGTAGGTGCATCTATTCTTTTAGAGACACCGTATACAAACTCACGATAACACCCACGGATGCGTGGATGTGTCGAATGCTGTGGTGCAACGCATAGACAGCGGAGTATGGATTGCTGTGCAAAAGATCACTTTTGCAAGGAGGGGAGGTTATACCCATTATTAATCTGAAACATTTGTCAATAAAATACATGCAACAGATTAGCACACATACAGACGAGTCAGCCCCCCTACATTGGTATGCCTACAAAGTGTTCCACAATAAAGCACGAATCCTCAGGGATCAATTAGAGCTCAAAGGTTTACAATGTTATATCCCCATTCGCAAAGTAATAAAATCAGCAAATACTGAAAACACATACTCCAACACACCGGCAGTAGAGATACAGCCTGTAATTCCGAGTCTGCTGTTCATCCGCTCCACTGAAGCTACAATGGCCCAACTGAGACAACATCCGTACAATCTATGGGTTTATTGTCTACCTGGCACCAACATCCCGGCAACCATTCCAGACCGAGAGATGGAAGTGTTCATTTTCGTAACGACCAAAGGATGCCAATCATTGGAGTCCATCGATCAAAAAATAGTTAAAGGCGATCGGGTCAAAATTACGGGAGGAATATTACAAGGAGCTGAAGGGTATATCACCAGAGTGCATGGGACCAAACGCTTTGTAGTCGTGATTAATGGAGTGGCCGCCATTGCAACAGGATATATCCCGAAACAATTTATTGAGAAGATTGAAGAGACAGATCTTACGAACAAATAAAGCATAATCAACACACATCATAGTATATATCTTATAATAAAGAAACTATGAAAGGTATCGTTCTAGCAGGAGGAAGTGGCACAAGGCTCTACCCCATTACCAAAGGAGTAAGCAAACAGATGCTTCCCATTTTTGACAAACCGATGATTTACTATCCGATTTCCGTGCTTATGTTAGCGGGAATTCGGGAGATTTTGATTATTTCTACCCCACTCGATTTACCCGGCTTCAAGCGGTTATTAGGAGATGGGAGTGATTTTGGTGTCAAATTCGAATATGCTGAACAACCTTCGCCAGATGGGTTGGCCCAAGCCTTTATTATTGGAGAAAAGTTCATCGGCAATGATTCTGTTTGTTTGGTGCTCGGTGACAACATTTTCCACGGAAGTGGATTCAGCCATCTGCTTAATGAAGCCGTTCGCACCGCTGAAGAAGATCAAAAGGCAACTGTATTCGGTTATTGGGTAAATGACCCTGAACGGTACGGTGTAGCAGAGTTTGACAAAACTGGCAATTGCCTCAGCATTGAAGAGAAACCACAAAAGCCAAAATCAAATTATGCCGTAGTTGGTTTATACTTCTACCCCAATAAGGTCGTGCAAATTGCCAAAAACATTAAACCCTCAGCTCGCGGAGAATTGGAAATTACCTCTGTGAACCAAGAATTCCTTAACGCCAAAGATCTAAAAGTGCAAACATTGGGAAGAGGCTTTGCCTGGTTAGATACGGGAACACATGATTCGTTAGCAGAGGCCTCAACCTACATTGAAGTCTTAGAAAAGCGTCAAGGCTTGAAAATCGCTTGCCTGGAAGGCATTGCTTTTCGCAAAGGCTGGATCACGGCAACCAAAATGAAAGAATTAGCTCAACCAATGCTAAAAAGCCAATACGGACAATACTTGCTCAAAGTGGTTGAGGAGATTGATAAAACTGGAGCAGCAAATCTCGATTGAAATTGATAAAACAGACATCATGGAGGTTAAACAGACACATATTCCGGGAGTTGTAATTATTGAGCCCAGATTATTCAAAGATGATCGCGGATATTTTTTTGAATCGTTTTCTGAACGCGATTTTAACACTCAGGTGCGTGAAATCCACTTTGTACAAGATAACGAAAGCAAATCAAGCTATGGTGTACTCCGCGGGCTTCACTTTCAAAAACCGCCTTACGCTCAAAGCAAACTAGTACGAGTCATTAAAGGCGCTGTTTTGGATGTCGCAGTTGATATCCGGAAAGGCTCTCCAACTTTTGGACAACATGTTGCAGTCGAACTGACAGAAGAGAATCATCGTCAATTTTTCATTCCTCGTGGATTTGCACACGGTTTCAGTGTGCTGACCGACGAGGTCATCTTCCAGTACAAATGTGACAATTTTTATGCCCCGCAAAGTGAGGGAGCCTTGGCATGGGATGATCCGGATTTGGGTATCGATTGGAAAATTCCGACAGATAAAGTAATCCTCTCTGAAAAAGACAAACACCACACACGACTCAAAGATGCAGAGTGGCTGTTCGATTATCATGAGAATCTATATTAATTATTCCAGAACAACCTCGTTATGAATATATTAGTTACAGGAGCTAATGGACAGCTTGGGAATGAGATGCGTATCGTTTCTCGCAATTCTCAAGACCACTATATTTTCACTGATGTAGCAGAGTTGGACATTACCAACGCTATGGCTGTTGAAAAAATAGTAAACGACCATGACATAAAAGCGATCATCAATTGTGCGGCCTACACCAACGTGGACAAAGCTGAAGATGATTATGATTTTGCAGAGCTTCTGAATGCTACAGCAGTCAAGCATTTAGCACAGGCGATAAAAAAGAATGATGGCATTTTAATTCACGTCTCCACTGATTACGTATTTGGAGGGACCAAAAACAATACACCTTGTAGCGAAGATGAGCCAGCAAATCCGACAGGGGTTTATGGGATCACTAAGCTTCATGGAGAACAATCGATTATTGAAGTAGGATGTAAGCATCTTATTATCCGAACAGCCTGGCTATACAGCGAATTTGGGAAAAACTTCGTTAAAACCATGCTCAATCTGACTGCAACCAAGCCCAATTTGAATGTAGTTTTTGATCAAGTGGGCAGTCCGACATACGCATATGATTTAGCACAAGCCATCTTTAATATTGTCGAAAAACGCAAATACGAAGGACAAGATGGGATCTATCACTATTCAAATGAGGGCGTTTGTTCATGGTACGATTTCACCAAAATGATCGCGGAATATGCAGGACATACTGACTGTGACATACAGCCTTGCCACAGCGACGAATTTCCCTCCAAGGTTGTTCGTCCGTCCTACTCCGTATTGGATAAAACTAAAATCAAAAAAACTTTTGACATTCACATTCCATATTGGACTGATTCGTTGAAACGATGTCTGGCTGAATTAGCCAAACAAGCCTAAAATCTATCCCAAACCTTCACGATCATGACTTTCAAACGCAATATCATCATTACTGGCGGTGCCGGATTTATCGGCAGCCATGTAGTCCGCCTTTTTGTTAACAAATACCCGGATTACCACATTATCAATTTAGATAAATTGACCTACGCAGGCAATCTTGCTAACCTAAAGGATGTAGAAGACAAACCGAATTACACGTTCGTAAAAGCAGACATCTGCGACTTTGACAAGATTCAAGAGCTGATGCAGCAATACCATGTCGACGGGATTATTCACCTAGCGGCAGAAAGCCATGTCGATCGAAGCATTAAAGATCCTTTTACATTTGCCCGCACCAATGTAATGGGGACTCTCTCTCTGCTGCAAGCTGCAAAACTCTATTGGGAAGCTCAACCGGAGGGTTACACCAACAAACGCTTCTATCATATTTCTACGGATGAAGTATATGGAGCTTTGGAGCTGACCGATCCTGACGGCATCGAATCTCCGTTCACAACAGCAGCCTCATCAGAACATCACCATGCTTATGGCAGGGAGTTTTTCGAAGAGACAACCAAATACAATCCACACAGTCCATATTCTGCCTCAAAAGCCAGTTCAGACCATTTTGTTCGCGCATTTCATGACACTTATGGAATGCCCACAATTGTAACTAACTGTTCTAACAACTATGGGCCATATCAATTCCCAGAAAAGTTAATCCCCTTGTTTATCAACAATATTCGCCACCGTAAACCTCTTCCCGTTTACGGTAAAGGAGAGAATGTCCGGGATTGGCTGTATGTAGAGGATCACGCACACGCCATTGATCTGATTTTCCATAAAGGGAAAATTGCCGAAACATATAATATCGGCGGCTTCAATGAATGGAAAAATATTGATATTATTAAGGTTGTAATCAAGACAGTTGATCGCTTACTCGGGAACCCGGAGGGATATTCACTCGATTTGATTACATACGTTACAGATCGAAAAGGGCATGACATGCGTTATGCAATCGACTCGCGCAAATTGCAGCAAGAATTGGATTGGGAACCGAGCTTGCAATTTGAAGAGGGTATTGAAAAAACTGTCCGTTGGTATTTGGACAATCAAGAATGGTTGGACAATGTCACATCGGGTGATTACAAGAAATATTACGAAGAAATGTATAAATAATTCAGACATGAAAAAAATTATGCTGGTTTTCGGGACTCGTCCTGAAGCCATCAAAATGGCTCCATTAGTAAAAACTTTTCAGCATCAGGCTGATTCATTTCAAACAATCGTGTGCGTCACTGGCCAACATCGAGAGATGTTAGATCAAGTCCTATCTATCTTTAACATTAAACCAGACTATGATCTAAACATCATGAAACAAGGGCAAGATTTATATGATATAACAGCCAACGTCCTTATCGGTATGCGAACCGTGTTAAAAGAAGCGCAACCTGATATCGTTTTAGTACACGGAGACACCACAACTTCGACAGCAGCTGCTTTGGCAGCTTTTTACCAACAGATTCCCGTTGGCCATGTTGAAGCAGGTCTGCGCACATATAATATTTATAGTCCATGGCCAGAAGAGATGAATCGACAAATTACAAGTCGAATTGCAACATATCATTTCGCTCCCACATCATTGAGTCGAGAGAACTTACTCAACGAAAATATTCCAGATGAAACGATTACCATTACGGGAAATTCTGTTATTGACGCATTGTATTGGGTCGTGAACAAAATCAAAGCCGACACCTCTTTGCAACTTCAATTACAAACAGAGTTATACAATGCTGGATATAATGTCTCACGTCTAACTGAGGGGAAAAAACTCGTTTTGATCACAGGACATCGTAGAGAAAATTTTGGACAGGGATTTATAAATATATGTACCGCTATCAAAGATCTTGCACAAAAATATCCAAATACAGACTTTGTCTATCCAATGCATCTTAATCCTAATGTTAGAAAGCCAATTCATGACGTATTTGGCTCGGATTTAACGACATTAGATAATATGTTTTTCATTGAACCACTAGAATACTTGGCCTTTGTATATCTAATGGAAAAATCCACAATTGTACTCACAGATAGCGGCGGTATACAAGAAGAAGCACCCGGTTTAGGGAAACCCGTTTTGGTAATGCGTGATACAACAGAGCGACCTGAAGCTTTAGCCGCTGGTACGGTTAAATTAGTTGGAACAGATTATCACAAAATTATGAGCGAACTATCGACTCTGCTTGATAGCAAAGAAGCGTATGATCAGATGAGTAAAGCGGTCAATCCTTATGGAGATGGGTTAGCTTGTAATAGAATTATAGCAAAACTTAAAGAATAATGAGATTGGGGTGGCACCGAATTGTATTAGTGGTATTTATTGGAATATTTATCTCGTGTAATAAAGATGGAGGTGTTATACCCAAGACATATCAAGCAGCGCATTGGCTTCCTGAAATTCAATCCATTGACACAAATTTAAATTCTACCTCAGAATACGTAGTTGTAATCGGAGATATACAACAATACACTCAGACGCAATCTTTAAATAAATATTATCAAAAGACGCTGAGTTGGATTATATCGCAGAACCGGTACTACCAAATAAACTGTATTTTGCAAACTGGAGACATAACAAATAACAATCTCAGCCATCAATGGGACCTATTTTTAGAATGTACCCAACCACTAATCCAGCAATGTAGTTATTTATGCTGCATTGGTAATCACGATTATCAATGGAATTTACAGGCTGAAATCTGGGATAGGAACAATACTCAATTCAACAAATATATTTCTACACTATACGACAATGATAACATCAATATTTTAACACAATTCGAAGCAGATCATTATGAAAATATCGTAGCGGCTATAAACACCAAAAAAGAACCGATACATATAATTATTTTGGAATATGGTCCTAGGGCTGAAGTCGTCCACTGGATTAATCAATATATCAGTCAAAATACTAATACTCGCTTTTTTATCTTATTGCATGAATATCTTAATAAAAATGGAGAGCGATTAAATCATTTTAGTCTTGCAAAACTCCAATTAAAGAATACAACTGTAACCACACCCGAAGAATTATGGCACACCCTAATTTCAAAGCATAACAATATTATAGGCGTATTATGTGGTCACGCAGCTTTTTTTTCTAAAATGTTAATAACAGAAAATAATTATGGAAGAAACATCCCTCAAATTGGGTTTAATATACAAGACTCTATTAACGGAGGGAATGGATGGGTGCAGTTATGGGAATTTCCTACAGAAGGCGATTCCTGTTACATAAAACCATACAACACAATTCACCGGACCTGGGATCATAATAAAGATAACTACTTTTCATTTCAATATAAAGACTGAATATGGGCAAACGGATTGGCATAGTAAGCTATAACATCAATTGTAATTTCACAAATTACGGTTCAGCTTTGCAATCATGGGCATTAAGTGAATCGATCAAAAAGCTGGGACATCATCCCATTTTGATCGATTATTGCCCAGATATTCTCAGAGACAAAGATCCATTAAATCCCATAAAAAACATGTGGGATACAGATGAAGAATCTCGACACATGTGCGAGCTTAGTCTTCCTGCAATTAGAATTAACTACAAAAAATTCGAAAATTTTTATTCTCAACGCTTTTCTCGGACTCAAACAAAATATTTCTCTCACAACTTTGATTCCGTAGTTGCAGATGAACAATTAGATGGTTTTGTTTGCGGAAGTGACACGATCTTTTGCATTGATGAATTTGGATTTGATGATGGCTACTACGCTAATTATCCTTCAATGCAAAATAGGCGAACTATTTCGTATGCAGCAAGTTTCGGCGATTCTCATTTTACAAATGAATCATACGAAATTTTAAATCAAAGACTACAAAACTTCAAAGCTTTGGGCATCCGTGAATCACAAATGATTCCTTACATTAAAGCACATACTGATGTAAAAGTACAACAAGTATTAGACCCCACACTCTTATTAGAACCTGAAGCATATGACACGTTGGCTTCTTCTCGTTTAAAGACACCAAAGTATATCCTTTTATATGCAAGACGCTACAATCCCAAAATGTTTGAATTTGCCGATAAACTCGCCAACCAACATGGATGGGAAGTCATTGACATTAGTCTGAGAGCAACGAACGCCTCAAAGCATCAAATGTTTTATGAAGCCGGTGTTGAGGAATTCCTTTCCTTGATCAAACATGCACAATTTGTTGTCACAAATTCATTTCATGGTATGATTCTCAGTGTACAATACAAACAACCTTTTGTTATTTTTTCACGAGAACAATGTGACACGAAAATTGATGAATTATTACATTTTTTTGGCTTAGAAGACCACAAGATGATTACTGGCAACGAAAAGCTAATTCACGACATTGACTATCCAGCCATTCATAAAAAGATCGCACAGGAGCGAAAAAATTCTCTAACATTTCTTCAAACTGAACTTAACAAATATTAATGTAATCTTGATATGAGTTCATATTTAGATTCACACCGACGTGAAGAATGTTTTGGATGCGAAGCTTGCGTGCAAGTTTGCAATCATTCTGCCATTGAAATGGTAGAAGATTGTGAAGGTTTTCGCTACCCTAAAATTAACATAGCATCCTGCACGAACTGTGGTTTATGCCGAAAAGTTTGTCCTTACGACAATCCTCCGATCAAACATCAAGAACATGTATATACGTTTGGAGGTTACCATAAAAAATGCCAACATTAAGGATCGCAGTACCTCCGGAGGTGCATTCACTGCAATTGCTTCAGCATGGTGCGACAATAATTATGTCATATTTGGAGCAAAAGCGAACAGCACAAATGTTTACCATAGTTATATAACGGATATAGCTCAAATAGATGTTTTTCGAAAATCTAAATACACACAAAGCCTTATTGGTTCTTCCTACAAAGAAGTAAAATCGTTTTTAAAGGAAGGTCGTAAGGTTTTATTTTCAGGAACTCCTTGCCAAATTGCAGGACTAAAAACATTTTTAGGCAACAAAGAATATAGTAATTTATTAACCATCGAAGTCGTTTGCGAGGGTGTACCGTCAGCAATATACATACGTAAATACAATGCGTATTTATTGCAAAAATATGGATCTCCAATTGAAGAGCTTGATTATAGATACACCGACTCCAAGCAGGCGATCCCTCAACACTCCACGAAATTAATTCCTGGGAAATGGGATTTTCAAGTAATGCGCACAGTATTAGCAAACGGAAAAACATTGAAAATAGATCGATGGTTTAATCCTTTTTGGTCCATATGGCTACAGCATTTAATGAGTCGTCCATCCTGCTATGAATGCCCATTCGCCACTCCTGAACGCAATGCAGATATTACTTTGGGAGACCTATGGGGCGTACATTTATATTGTCCAGAATTATATGGACGAAATGGAGGAGCATCCTTGATTGTCTGTAACACACAAAAAGGCAAAGCCGTAAGTACAGCTGCATTAAAAGATTTGTATGGACACGAATTAGACTTTGCAACGGCATTAAAGTATCAAGGTCCTATGCGCAAACACATCTCCCCCAATGACAACCGCACGATGTTTATGCAAGACCTTATAAATTGTGATTACCGTACATTGACTCACAAATGGGCAATTAACCCCTCCGTCAAGCTACTTTGGCAGAAATACATTTGGGGCAACCGACAAAAAATCTGGTGGTGGAATTTAACAAATAAAAAATAGAACAATATGCAATCTTTTGTTTTTCCTGGCAATCTCGATAGAACTATTGCTGCAATTGGATCTGAGCCAATTCCATATATGAGGACTCAGGAATTTTCGATGATTAATTTGGAATCTGAACAAATTCTTTTAGATCTGATACACTGCAAAAATGGTCGTACAATCATTTACACAGGTTCAGGTACTGGTGCGATGAGTGCTATCGTAGAAAATTATGTCTCAACAAAAAAGAAAGCATTTGTCATTGATGGAGGGTCATTCGGCCATCGGTGGTTCTCATTATGTCAGTATTATGGAATTAATGCTTGTGATTATAAAGTTCCCTTTGCCAAAGACATTGATTACTGCGACATGGAGGAAACTATAGTCAGAGAACAACCTGATGTACTACTATGCCAACATCATGAGACCAGTTCAGGCCAATTATTTGATTTACGCAAGATCTCTCAGATTTGCAACAAATATCACATTTCATTAATTGTTGATGTAATCAGTTCATTTTTAGCAGAAGATCTAAATATGGATGATTTAAAGATTGATATTTGCGTTACTAGTACCCAGAAAGGGCTCAATGTCCCTCCTGGATTATCGATTATATTTTTATCATCACATCTAACTAACTATACATTCAATCATAAGGGATACTATTGGGATTTTGATGATAATTTAAATAATTTGAAACGAGGTCAAACCCCATTCAGTCCAGCGACCACAATTTATCTCCAACTACATGCCAGATTAAAACAATTACAGGCAGAGGGTGGTGAAGGACCAAACATCAAACAAGTTCATCATAGAGCCGAGATCTTCCGAAAATTATGCACCAAATATGGATGGACTATTGCAGCTGAAAATCCATCGTATGCCATAACAGGGTTTCAAACACATGAAAAAACTGACAAGCATATTTTCAGAAAATTGATCGAAGAATGCAATACTTATATCATGCCTGGATCCGTCCCCGGCTTTTACAGAGTATCTCACATGGGATTACAAAGTGATCAAGAGCTTACAACATTAGCAGAGAATATTAGCAAATATGACCACCAATGATTAAAGTAATCACATACGGCACATATGATTTGTTACACCGTGGACATATCCGACTCTTAGAGCGAGCTAAAGCTCTAGGAGATTATTTAATTGTCGGAGTCACTGCTGATGGTTTTGATCAAGCACGAGGGAAAATTAATGTTCAACAACCCTTGATGGAAAGAATCGAAGCTGTTAAAGCCACGGGGCTAGCAGACGAAATTATCGTTGAAGAATATGAAGGCCAAAAAATCGACGACATCAAACGTCATGGTGTCGATATATTTACTGTCGGTTCTGATTGGAAAGGTAAATTCGACTATTTACAAGAATATTGCAAAGTAATCTATCTTGACCGTACACAAGGTATTTCTAGTTCTGAATTGCGTTCTGAACAAAGAGAGGTAAGATTAGGATTAATAGGAGACTCCGCATTTTTGAATAAGGTCGCCACAGAAAGCCATTACGTCAACGGCATCAATATCACTAGTATCTTCACTTCTCATGATACGACTGCAGCCTTTTCAGACGAAATCAAAGGTCTGCCTTTATACAAAGATAATTTCCAAGAATTTCTTAAACAGACTGATGCTGTTTACTTAATTTCTCATCCCCACCAGCATTACGATCAAATCAAAGCAGCCCTACAACAAAACAAACATGTGTTATGCGAATCGCCCATTGTAACCTCCCATACACAATGGCTTGAATTAATGCAATTGGCAAAACAGCGCAATTGCATTCTTATGGATGCAATTCGAACTGCTTATACGACAGCTTATTATAGATTGCTATTATTGGCAAAAAGTGGACGAATCGGGAATATTGTATCAGTAGATGCCTCATGTACAAGTCTCCGGGACATCGATTTACAAAACAGCGACTTAAAAAACACATGGAACAGTATCTGCTCATGGGGACCTAATGCATTATTGCCTGTATTTCAATTATTAGGAACGCAATATACCAATAAAACAATTGTATCACGAATTGTTAATGAAGACTGGAAATATGATTCATTCACCAAAATTTCTTTTATTTATCCCAATGCTGTAGCGTCAATAAAAGTCGGCAAAGGGGTAAAAACTGAAGGAGAATTGATTGTTTCAGGAACTCAAGGTTATATTTATGTTCCGGCCCCATGGTGGAAAACAGAATACTTTGAAATTCGGTATGAAGATCAGTCAAATAATAAACGCTATTTCTACCAACTGGATGGAGAAGGGATTCGTTACGAGTTAGTTTCGTTCTTAAAAGCCATTGAAACCTTACAAAATTACAATTACATCACCCCCTCAGAATCTTTAGCAATAGTTAATATTATTGAAGACTTTTACCAAGGGAAAGATTTTACTTCTATCAAATAATAGATACGATGACGCAAGAAGCTCAATTACGTGCGAGGTTCAACCCTGATGGATCTCAATTGAGAATGCATCAAATGAGAATGCTGGAAATGTTGGAATGGTTTGATGCCTTTTGCAGACAACACGAAATTCAATATTGGCTCGCTGGCGGAACATGTTTAGGAGCCGTACGTCACAAGGGATTTATACCATGGGATGACGATGTTGATATTGATATGCTTCGTAAAGATTACAATAAATTTATAAAAACGTTTAAAGAAACTGAAAATATAGCATTACAAACCAATAGTAACGATCCATATTACGTAGTTCCTTATGCCAAATTACGTGATAAAAACTCATGGATACAAGAACAAGGCTCTCAGGACAAAAACTATAAATATAAAGGGATATATATTGACATCATAGTTTTTGAAAATTGTTCGCAACCGATTGCTTCGTTGTGTGGGAAGCTGGCATGGAAAATTTTAATATATGGCAGTAAAATCGAAAAACAAAAAATAAGTAAAATTATATTCAGACTTGGGAAATGGGGATATAAAAGTTTATTAAACATTATCCGCACATTTGATTTTTTTCTTCCCAATAAGAAATTAATTCCAACATACGGATCTGGATTTGAAAATATATCCATTAAGGAACAGGATATTTTCCCATTAACACAAATAGAATTTGAAGGCAGACTATTCCCTTGCCCACGTAATTATGACCAATATTTAAAAGATGAGTATGGAGATTACTTAAAATTGCCCGATTTAGATAAAATTCAAGCACATACATCAAAAATCGAAATTCATTCTTCCCCAATTAACTTTCATGATTGAAAGTTTCAATCCGTCTTCCGATTTATTGTAACAGTCAATATATCGCCCCATACTATTTCAAAAACATGCATAAATTTTGACATTATTTAAGTTCATGCTTAATTCGATAACCAACAGTGTTCATCTGAATACGTTTATTCAACAATATTCACGAATCACTGTTGTTACTAAGTGAATGGCACGTTTCCAAACTATCCTCAATAGCTCGCAATATACTTATAGAGACTATCATGCATAGTTTCAAAGTGATGCGCCCACTCATGCTGAATGCATAGTAAGCAACATAAAAATGCAAAACCAGACATCGTATTACCCAATATGCAACGTTCCTATAATTTGTCGCATCAATAGTAATTCAGATACATTTTGTAATTATACGTACCCATGACAGATATGCTATTATGAAAAATATCATCACACATTTTAATACATGATGTGTAACCTATTAAATTCAAGCTCACAACAACATGACTCATAACAAAGCGCGACATAATAGCAAATGGATAGTTTGTCATGTCTCATGCATCATGTATTTTTAATTCTGCTGCTTACTAAATCAGATTCACCCAAAAACCAACAAAGTTTAAACTCGTGTCAGACCAATCTAGATATAGACACATCCTTAAAAACACCAGTATTTTTGGAGGTGTTCAAGTCATGCAAATTCTCACGGCGATCGTCAAAGGTAAAATTGTCGCAATTTTGCTGGGGCCAACCGGAATGGGACTCAATTCAATTTTCAATTCGGTCATTAATATGATCGCAGAGTTTGCAAATTTCGGATTAAATTACAGTGCAGTAAGGACTCTTGCACAAGCTACTGAAACTGAAGATAAAAACCGTTTAGGGCATGTCCTATATGTATTCAATAAATGGATTATAGGATGCGCAATCATTGGAGCTCTTATATTAATTATAGCAGCACCAATTATTAGTAGTATATCTTTTAACAACAAAAACTACACATATAGTTTCATGTGGTTAAGTCTTGCAGTAATAGCAATTATTTTTCACAAATCAAGACTTGCTATTTTACAAGGGACAAGACAACTAAACAAGTTAGCCAAAGCCTCACTATGCGGATCTTTAGTTGGTGTTATCATTGTTATACCGATATACCTAATGTACGGGATTAGCGGCATTCTGCCAGCCATCATAATATCAGCTATAGCGACATGGTCAATCTCATGGTTTATATCAAGGAAAACAAATACGACGATTCAATTACCACTTCGACAAGTTTTTCAGGAAGGACGAGGAATGGCGAGCCTTGGCATTTTCATGATGATATCCAACATGATGAGCTTGGCAAGTACATATTTGCTTAATGCTTTTATTACCATAACGGGCAGTCTTGCAGATGTTGGACTGTACCAAGGAGCTGCCAGCATAACAAATCAATCGGTCGGCATGATTTTTACAGCCATGAGCGTTGATTTACTTCCACGGTTAGCTGCCGTGTGTCACAATAACAATCAAGTTCGTGAAATAGTCAACCAACAAGCTGAAATTAATATTTTATGCGTCACAGCAATTTTTGGTGCCATGATTTTATTCGCACCACTAGTTATATACATTGTATTATCTCAAGAGTTCACTACAATTATTCCAGTTATACGGTGGATGCTGTTAGGAATGTTACTGCGAGCTGCGGCTTATCCTGTTGGCACAATATCATTTTCAAAAGGTGATAAAAAAACATTTCTTCTTTATGAAGCAATAATCACAACAAGTATAAATTTTTTGGGAAGTGCAATTGGTTACGCCATTTACAATCTCGAAGGCTTGTCGATAGGTTTTGTTTGTAGTAATTTTCTCTATCTGATTTTAATTACTCAAGTAACAAAACGGAAATATCAATTTTCGTTTAATCGTTCTTTTATTCAATTATATATCAAGCTATTTGCTATTGCTATTTCTATTTTTTTATGCACTATATTCCTTACTTCACCTTGGATATACGTTTGCGGATCACTTCTCTACATTTATTCATTATACATAATCTATCAAGAGCTTAATAAGCGCATACAATTACAAGAGCTGTGGTCGAATTTGAAAAATAAATACAAAAAAAAGTAACACTAAAATGAATATCCTATTTTATACCATCACTCTGATGCCCTATGCGGGTGGAATAGCACGTGTTACAGATAATATTGCTAGTGAACTCATCCATCGAGGGCATAAATGTTTTGGATTGTATCATGCAGGGATGGCAGATATTCCGACTCAACGCAAGGCTAAATATACGGCAACTATGGCTATTACCCCACAAACATCACTGAAAATCACGGTACGTCAAGTTGCAGAATTTATAAAGCATAATCAAATCGACGTCATTATCAATCAACAAGGCGCTTTATTATATAATCTTAGATTATGCCAAAAGCTAAAAAAAATTACCCAAACACCCATTGTAACGTTTTATCACACATTGCCTGGTCATCTTTCACTTGAGCTTAAAGGATTGCCCAAACTCAAAGAAAAACTGACTTGGAAAGATCATATTAAAGCACTGATAAGACCTTATTACTATATATATCTACAAGCAAGAGCTATATACATATGCCGTAAAGGTTACTCGATCAGCGACAAATACGTTCTTTTGGCAGAATCTCACATTCGACTTTTCAAACATGAGAATAGGATAAAAAATGGAGAGAGATTAACTTTTATAAACAACTCTATAACGTTTGAGCATATTCTACCAGAAGAATCTTTACAACAAAAAAAGAATATCGTATTAATAGTTTCTCGACTGGAAGAGGGACAAAAAAGAATTAGTAAAGCAATTCAAATCTGGGAGTGTATCGAAAAAGAAGGGATTAACAATTGGGAGTTACATATTGTAGGCGATGGCCCCCATGCTGCTTATTACAAACATCTTGCATCTCAAAAGCATTTAAAACATATTCAATTTAAACCTGCAACCACCAATCCAGAGCCACTATTTCACGATGCCGCTATTTTTATGATGACTTCAGCATTTGAAGGCTGGGGACTAACTTTAACTGAAGCCTCTCAAATGGGATGCGTTCCAATTGTGTACGACACATTTCCTGCTGTTCATGACATCATCACTTCAGGAGAAAATGGAATCATTATACCAGCAAATAATCAAACTGGCTACGTTGAAGCTCTTCTTAAACTAATGAACGAACCTACTTATAGGACTGAAATAGCAAAAGGTGCTATTAAGAATTGCCGAAGATTTACAATTGAAAAAATTGCAGATCAATGGGAAGCAACATTAAAGCAATTGACTGAATAATAATAACTCATCCGACATCCAAAATGAAACAACGAATTTTATTCATCGCTCCTAGTTCATATCCTCCTAACAACCCAGAAGCGTACGTTAATGCTAAACAAATAAAAATACTCGCAGATGCGGGATATGAAATTGACCTAGTGTGTGGCCGAGTAACCAATGCTTATCCTGAAGACGATGATAATGCTTTATTTGCAAAGGTTCATAAGATCGTATATATACCCATGAGTCGTAAGCGTAATCTAAAAAACTTGTGGCATCATATAAAAGTTTTGGTACAAACAGGATACATTTATAAAGGAATTAATTGGGTATATCCAGCGTTAAAAGAGTGCAAGAAATTGCTCTCACAACATAAGTATAGTTATATTTTCACTAAGGACTATCCTTCTGAAGTGTTAGGAGCATATTTGGCTAAACGATACAAAATTAAATGGGTTGCAACGTGGAATGATCCATATATGTGGATAAAATATCCGGAACCATATGGTCAAGGGATCAACGCTCCTATTTCACATTGGAGAAAAAAACTCATTCGCGATATAGGTAAATACTCGTTCAAGAATTTATTTCCATCAAACAGACTGAGAGATTACATGCTACAATATATGACAGGAATGGATCCAGAGTCATGCGTAATTATTCCACATGCCCTCATAGACATGCCTGTTAACACCTCTCCCCTTCAACCCGACGGTACATTAAAAATGATTTATGCAGGCTCATTGGGCAAAGAGCGAGATCCAGCTACTTTATTAAAAGGGATATCAGTATTTCACAAAAAACATCCCGAAATAGCATTACGAATTGATCTACTCACCATTTTTGACAGATCAGATGCACATCAATTTGAGGACCTCTTAGAACGACTTGCATTAAAAGACATTGTATTTAGATGTCAACCTGTAAAATATCGAGAAAGTCTTAAAATCATTGCGCAATACGACGTATGTCTCATTATAGAGGCACCATGTAATGAAGGAATCTTTTTACCAAGTAAAGTCATTGATTATTTTCAATGTCTAAAACCCATCTGGGCTTTAAGTCCTCAACGTGGAGTATTAGCAGACATGTATACCGATAAACTAATCGATTATTTTTCAGATGTTACTGATCAAGATGCAATATGTGCAACAATAGAAAACATAGCAGCAGACTACTCTAACGGAAGGCTTCACATTCACAAAGAATACCCACAACCATATACGGCCAGCCATATATTACAAAATTTCCGCACTGAAGTTTTGGTATAATGATTCTCATTGCACTATTTAGTTTCATTCTCATATATCAACTATACAAAACTGATTCTCGCCAACGGCGAGTATTAGTTTACTTCGCTTTAGGGGTATATCTAATACTAACGTTTAGCGATTTAATCTATCTTAATCACATATACAACAGATCATTCCATTTTAGTGATCCTGGAGTGTATTATGACGAAACCGTACATCTTACATTTAGTCAGATTCTTCAATATGAAGGTGGATCAAACATATTTTATCCAGTAATAAATTGGTTTTATAATCATTTATATAAAGATCCGAATACTGTATCAAGCATCCTTAAAGTTGCTAATATATTAGTCTATTTATCTACATATCTATTATTAACAAAAAAAATAAATAAAATATCATATCTCGACATTTTACTATTATTTAATCCATTTTTATTAATGATAATTATCCGAAATGTTCGAGATCTATACATTTACTTCTTTATTACAATAATATTAATCGGCTTTGGAGCTATTCCTAATAATAAGCTATCAAAACAATGGACATTCTTAGGGTTAATAGGACTTACTACAATTCGTCCAGTGCTATTATTGCCCATAATGTGCGTATGGTGGATAAAAAACAAACATATCTTCACACGAAAAACTCAACATATTATTTACATATTAGTTATATCCGTTCTTGTAGTCAACTTGCCAACAATAATTCGCATATTAGGCAATCAAATGATCTCAGCTTTAGCATACATTAATGAAGATATTGAGATATATAAGCCTCTGTTAGATGGACACATAACGGGATCAATCATATTAACAAGTATAAAACGAATTTTTATAGGTTTCATATCGTTTCTATTCACCCCACAACCCATAAACTACTACACAGAATGGCGATCATCAATGGATGCAACAGGAATGTTTTCTATATATACAGGACTTGATAATACCTTAATTACACTAGGATCCATAATAAATTACATATGTTTTATCCCAATTCTTCTCGCCTGTATAAATAACTACAAACAATTAAACAAGTATTTTTTACTATATTTATGTATATATAGTACTATATATGTTACCATGTATATGGGAGTAACAGATATTCGCAATAGATACCCTGTAATTTTCTTCACACTATTCATGTATATTACAGCCAATCAACACATAAAAATTCGCCCCATACATTATGCCCTCACATTATGTATTGCCATTGGACTAACAATATTAAAAACTAATTAAATGCGTACAATTGTTAACAAAATTGTCACTAAAATAAAAGGTTCGTCATACCAAATCGATCCATCCATACCAACGACTTACCTACTACAATTAATTATTACAAGAATTATAATGGCCATTAGAGGGAGTCTGCTAAGACTAAACAAAGATGGTATTATATTTATAGCAGGACATACTACTATAAAATGCAAATCAAAAATCCGCATTGGCAAAGGAAGCTCCATTGATAAAAATTGCTACATTGACGCATTATCTCATGAAGGGATTACATTAGGCAACAATGTCTCCATCGGCAAACACACCAACATTGAATGTAGTGGAACTATCACGAACATTGGGAAAGGTTTAAAAGTTGGGAATAACGTCGGGATGGGGACTCATGGATTTTGGGGTTGTGCTGGAGGAATTGAAATCGGAGATGATACCATCATTGGCAACTATGTGAGTTTTCATTCTGAAAACCACAATTTTCAAGTACATGACATCCCAATCAGACTACAAGGTGTTAATAGAAAAGGAATAAAGATTGGACAAAATTGTTGGATAGGAGCAAAAGCCACAATTTTAGATGGAACACAAATTGGGAACGGATGTGTTATTGCTGCAGGAGCTGTTGTCTCAGGAATATTTCCTGACAACGTTGTAATCGGAGGTGTTCCAGCTAGAATTATTAAAAATCGTTAATTTAAACACATGAAACGGATAATCTTAATTCACACTCTTAATAACTTTTCTGGGAGTCCTAAAATATTAGCAATTTTAGCTACAGATTTAATTGAAAAAGGATATAGTGTAACAATAATCACAAGTAAAGGCCCAGGCTTTTTATCAAATATCCCAGGAGCAACATATATTAACAACCATTACCAATGGTCACCTTCAAAATTAAAAACACTAATCAATTTTGCATTTTATCAAATATGGCTATTTTTTAAAATACTTGGTTACAAATCGCATAATACAATTTTTTACATAAATACAATTACCCCGATAGGAGCTGCCTGGGCATGTAAACTCACCAATAAAGAACGCATTTACCATATTCATGAAAATATGTTATTAAAAAAACCATTATTCAACATATATCGCACAACATATAGATACTGCAACGAAAAATCTATTTTTGTATCAAAATACATACAAAAAATAACCCCAACAAATAAGCCATATAAAGTTATCTATGATGCCATCGACAATCAATTTATTGCTGAAGCTAAACAGTATTTATCTTGTTCCCATAAACACGAACAAGACAATATCTTAATGATATGTTCACTTAGACGTTACAAAGGAATTTATGAATTCATCGAGCTGTCACAACAACTCCCTCAATACCAATTTGTACTTGTAGTCAGTGCGACACAACAAGAAGTTGATAAATTTAAATCAGAAATAACGTGTGGAGCGAATATCCACATATACACTACACAAACAAATTTACACAAGTTCTATCAGCAGGCGAAGATATTGCTTCAACTTTCACATACAGACACATGGATAGAAACCTTTGGACTAACGATTTTGGAAGCAATGACGTACGGAGTACCTGTTATAGGGCCCAATATTGGCGGTCCAACAGAAGTCATAGACAACGGGGTTAACGGATATCATGTTGACACACAAAATATTAATGAAATCAAATCAAGAATAAATGAACTGATGCAAAATCCAATACAATATGATAATTTTTCAAAATCAGCTATAAATAAAGCTGCACAATTTAACTCTATTATAATGTGTAATGAAATTGAACACTATCTCTGCAATAATTAAGACTAAACATTAGCTTGTGAAGACACCTAGAATCCTCACAAATTATGGCAGTATGGAGCCTTTAGGTGAAGATATGACATCAAATAAGTAAGCTTTTACAAAGCGCATTATTAAACGAGACGACACCTAAAAATAAATTATGATTTTTTTAAAGGATAAGACTTGTAATGAAATATATTACGAAACTCTTTTATTAGAAATATGATTATAAAAACTTTTAAATAAAAGTACAGGATGAACGAAAAACGTATTGTAGCAACAGCAGATTATTCGTTGTTACGAATATGGCGAAAATGTATGATCACGCTATCAACATCCTCAATCCTACATTGGAAAATACGTTTAAAAATGTTAAAATGGGGAGGAGTAAATATACAAGGGAAAGCGTTTATTGGAGCTAATGTCGTTTTTGACGGTATTCATCCAGAACTTATAACAATAGGCAATGGCGCAATTATTACGACAGGAACGTGCATTTTGTCACATTTCTACTCAGTTAATGATGCTCTTTTCTACTTAGGGAATGTGGACATTGGCAATAATGTTTTTATTGGAATGAATACCCTTATTGTTAATGCCGTCAAAATTGGAGACAATGCTGTTATTGGAGCAGGCAGTATTGTAACCTGTGACATTCCCTCAAACGAAGTTTGGGCAGGAAATCCAGCAAAATTCATAAAAAAACGTTCATGAAATCAAAAAATATTACAATTATTGGCATCCAGGGTGTGCCTGCAAGATATGGAGGGTTCGAATCTCTTGTTGAAAACATCATCGGAGAAAATAAATCACCTAATATTCATTACACGGTATTTTGTAGTCAAAAAGATCTCCCCCAGAAAATAACTGAATACAAAGGTGCACAACTTAAATATATACCACTCAGTGCCAATGGTATTCAAAGTATACCTTACGACATGCTGAGTCTATTAAAAGTTCCCAAAGACACTGATGTAATTTTAATTTTAGGAATATCGGGCACCTTGATACTCCCTTTTTTAAGATTATTCTCCAAAAAGAAACTCGTAATCAATATTGATGGCCTAGAACACCGTAGAGACAAATGGGGTAAGATTGCACGATGGTACTTAAAACTGTCAGAAAAGATAGCTGTAAAATATGCTGATATCGTAATTGCAGACAATAAAGGTATACAAGATTACGTAAAAAAAGAATATAGAAAAGATTCCGTACTCATTGCATATGGTGGTGACCATGTGCTTCGAGAAGATATCGATTCCAATTTTGAGACAAAGGTTTTAGAAAGATTCTCATTGACGCCCAATAACTATGCAATAACTGTCTGCAGAATAGAACCAGAAAATAATTGTCATTATATACTCGAGGCGTTTTCTCAGCTTGATAAGAAACTACTCTTTATCGGAAATTGGGATCGTAGTGAGTATGGTCGAAATTTAAAAGACAAATACAGTAAATTTACAAATATTGTCATTCAAGATCCCATATACGATATTGACATCCTTTATGCATTAAGAAAGAATGCTGGAATGTATATTCACGGTCACAGTGCAGGTGGAACTAACCCTTCATTAGTTGAAGCTATGTTCTTCGGCTGTCCCATCTTATGCTTTGACGTAATATATAACCGTGCAAGTACACAAAATCAGGCTTATTATTGGAAAAATAAGGAAGAGCTTGTTAAGCTACTCCAGTGTAACAACTTATGTGGTGATACAATGAAAGTCATAGCACAAAGGGAATATAGATGGAAAACAATAGCAGCCCAATATGAGGCTGTATATTAGTGCAACTGGAATTATCAAAACATTGCAAGGACAATTTTTTGTCAATATCAGATATTGGTTGGACATTACTTGTAGTTATATCGCCCATTCAAAAGGTCGACACCAAAGGGCTGCATTTATCATATAAGAAGACAATAACAAAATGATCAAAGCTACATAGAAGCAGATTATTGATCGAGGTATATTTGACTTAACCGAAAAAGGACATGGTAATAGGGATAATACACATTGTAGCAATGGTTATGTTGTTCAGCCCACTTTCACATATGATATCGGACGCATGAAGTACACAGATATCATGCAGCTATATAATGACGTCAAACTGTTTACTGGGAATTACAAGGATAGAATACTCAAACCACTTTTAATAAATTCAGCCCCTCATCACAATAAAGGACTAGCCTTACGAACGATCACTAACATACTAAACAACAGGTATCCCAAATGCAAACAACTAAACACTAAAATTACAATATCTACTCGAAAATGTCATATAAAATTAATACAATATTATGTATACATTTTATAAAAACCACACATTATAAACCTATGCTATTCTATTGATTCAGTCAATATTCAATAGCGCATATATATAAAATATTAAGCGGAGACTGTGAATAATAAGTTCGTAGTCCCCGCTTAATATTTTAAGTCTAAAGCAATACTATTCTTGCGCTAACTTACCAGCAGAACCCAGCACATTGATAATCTTGTGTTCGTACAATTTCTTCATGTTATCACGAGCTGGACCAAGATATTTACGAGGGTCGAACTCAGCTGGTTTCTCAGCAAACACCTTGCGAATTGCAGAAGTCATAGCCAAACGGCTGTCTGAGTCGATATTGATTTTGCAAACCGCAGATTTTGCAGCCTTGCGTAATTGATCTTCAGGAATACCGATAGCAGCCTCCAGTTTTCCTCCATATTTATTAATGATGTCAACCTCTTCCTGAGGAACTGAAGAAGAACCGTGCAATACGATCGGGAAACCAGGCAATTTCTCCATAACAGCATCCAAAACAGCAAATTCCAGAGGAGGAGGAACCAAACGACCTGTTGCGGGATCTACATGACACTGTTCCGGTTTGAACTTGTATGCTCCATGCGAAGTTCCGATCGAGATTGCCAATGAATCACAACCAGTGCGAGTAGCAAAATCGATAACCTCTTCAGGATTGGTGTATGTGTGGTGTTCTGCACTAACCTCATCTTCTACACCTGCCAAAACGCCGAGCTCTCCTTCAACAGTTACATCAAACTGATGAGCATAATCAACGACCTTTTTCGTCAAGGCAACATTTTCTTCGTAAGGCAGATGAGAACCATCGATCATTACTGAAGAGAAGCCCATATCAATGCAAGACTTGCAGAGCTCAAAAGAATCACCGTGATCGAGGTGCAAAACAATCTCAGGATGAGCCAAACCAAGCTCTTTTGCATACTCAACAGCACCTTCTGCCATATAGCGTAACAGCGTTTGGTTAGCATACTGACGAGCACCTTTTGACACCTGAAGGATTACCGGAGATTTGGTTTCAGCACAAGCCTGGATAATAGCCTGCAACTGCTCCATATTATTGAAGTTGAACGCTGGGATAGCGTAACCACCTTTAATAGCACGTGCAAACATGTCACGTGTATTGACAAGGCCAAGATCTTTGTAATTAACCATAATACTTGCTTTAACGTTTATGTTGACAAATGATTATAGACAAATCAAAATCAAGTACAAGAGTACGAATAATCTTTGAAAAAAACAAAGAAAGCCTGCACTCTGTGCAGGCTTACAGACCAATTTTCGACGAGAATATGTAGCTACTTTGCAATATTAACTAAAGAAGCTATCACAGCAGCCAAAGATGCCGTTGAAGTAACCATACTCATCACACCAGCCATACCACGACCTTCTTTGATAATCTTTTGCGGTACAATAATTTGGCAACCAGGCTCTATCTTCGGGTAACGTTTACAGAAGAAACCGGTACGTGTCGAGGCAACTTGTCCATTCATATATATAACGAAAGGACGACGACGTGCCACTTGTTTATAACCTCCAGCTTGAGAAATGTACTCTTTTAGTTTACTTTTCGTAAATACTACAGAGTTTGGATAATTGACCGCTCCAGAAATTTTGACCGTTCCATTATATTTTGGAACAAAAATCTGGTCACCATCACGTAAAACAATATCCTCACTGCATCCCGGATTATTCAATGCAGCCACGATGTCTACGCCAACCGGATAATAATCTGGAATTTCAATATTTTCAAATGCAGCAGAATCACGACCTGATGTTGTGCGGCTTTCACGAGTCATTTTAAGTAATGACTCAACCTGAATGCGTTCATCATCTGTCAGACGGCGTTTCACACTCGCCCCTTTCACATAAGCCTCAGGAGTAAAACCTCCAGCTTTTTTGATGACATCCGACAAACGCTCGCCAGCTGTAGCCAACACATAATTACCATCAAAAAGGATCTCTCCCGAAATATATACACGTTCTTGTGCACTATACCCTGGGGAGCGACGCACATAAATTTCATCAAAGGGATGAAGGACAAAGCGTTCTGCCTCCGGTGAAATTTGAAGCATATCATTAATCGAGAATGTATAAATCTCCGCTCGCTTATCAGTATGTGAGGTTGATTTAGGATCTTTAATTCTTCGAGCGACCTCAACCATTGCGTACGAAGCAGACTCTTTCAATCCTCCTGCCATTAAGATTGCATCCTCGACAGTCATTCCATCACGATATTCAAGTATATCAGGTCGATTAACTTCACCGCCAATGGTAATCGTATACGCTTCACGCAAGTCTAGAATCGTTGGGATATAGATTGAATCCTCACGCATCAACTCAATATCTTGTGCACCCGTTGCAACCTCTCTAACATCAAAAGGAATGATTTCATAGGTATAATCACTTTTCTGACGAGTGATCTGTCCTCGATGTGCAAACTCATTCCCTTTCAAACCTTCTGCACGTGCGATCAATTTAGACAGCGTATTTGTACGTTCGGACAACTCATAGTCACCAGGACGCCAAACAGCACCACGAATTACAACCCGATTGGCAAACTCATCAAAAATACGATCCACAATCACGCTGTCTCCATCAGCGACTGTAAATTCCGCAAAATCAGGATTGTCAACCGTCAATATACTATATTGGCGCCCGGTTTTACGTTTCACGTTGACATTATCATTATAAGCGTCCCCAGTAAATCCACCTGCGTATTTGAAAAGATCATCAAGCGTTTCATCTTTCTTCATTTCATAGATACGAGGACGTTTCACCTTACCTGTTACCGTTACGTAACTGTCATAAGGCTGAACAATGATCATATCGTTATCTTCCAGGCGAATATTGGTTTCATACTTACCATTGATCAAATAGTCATACACATCGAGCGTAGCGATCTCTTTGCTATCGCGGTAAACTTTGATTGCACGCAAAGAGCCGATCCGATTAACTCCACCTGCAGAATAGATTGCATTGAAAACAGATGCCAACGAAGGTAAAGTATAGGTTCCCGGAACCATTACTTCACCAGCAATATTGACTTTAATACTTCGGATTTGGCCTAATGACACCTTAACATTGGCACCGCCCATAACACCGCTCACTTTGTTCGCAATTCTGTTCTGAGCTTCTGCCATGGTCAGACCATTCAAGCTAATCAATCCAATACCTTGAATATTGATCGTTCCATCTGGAGAGATCCGCTGTTTTACCTCAAACTCTGAAGGGCCCCAAACTTCAACAACGATTTCATCTCCTGCTCCCAATACATAAGATGGAGGGGTAGCCATATTGTAATTAGGGGCAAAAGTCAGATTTTTATTTTGGAACATCTCTTGGCCAAATACCAAAGGGATCGGACGACGAACAAATTTATCATTTTCCCATACGATCTCATACTCTATCTGTCGTCCTGTCATCGAATCACGATGTTGAAAAACATCTGGATTGACCTGAGCCAACATCGCCGAATCCAATTCTTTGCGTCCTGAAACGGTATCACTAATCACTGTACGATTTTGCTGAGTCGACTGCTTAGATGCATTCGCACCGCTTAAAGCAGCCTGAATCTGAGCATCAGTAGCTCCCGCCTGACGAGCCTTTTGGATCATCTCAGGCGAGATTTGCCCCCATGTTACACTCGGAGCCAAAATAAGAAAAGCCAATGCAAGAATCGAACGGATTTTGTGCATCATATTCATAATATATCGAATGTATTATTATTCATCACTCTTATCAACGTGTTCCGGAACATTTTGTTGTACTTGTGGTGCCACGTATCGGCCACCCAACACATTGAGCAGATAATTTACAGCAAAACCCAACGCAATGTTAATTGCCAAAAGCAAATTGATACTAACATTGCGAAGCAGGAAATTCAGCAAAATAAAACCGACTTGCAAAAGTACAATAACCATAGCACTTTGCAAGTGTGTTAAGCCGATTCTTAAAAGCTTGTGATGAATATGCCTGCGATCGGGATAGAACGGAGAGAGTCCTGCAGCCATGCGAGCACAAAAAACCCGGACTACATCAAATACAGGAATAGACACTACCCCCAAAAAGACTGCTGGGGCAGCATTAATCCGGAAAAATTCGCCTGATACATTCAAACTATAGAATTTGAGACCCAAAAATGCTATTAAATAGCCTAAAAGGAGCGAACCGGTATCACCCATAAAAACCTTCAAACGTTTTCCCAGAACATTATAGAAAAAAAACACCAAGACAACACCTGCCATAGCCATGGCCATCATTGCATAGACATAAATTCCATGCACAATAAACCAGAGACCAAAAGTCAACAAAGCCAGCAACGACAGTCCTGAACAGAGGCCATCAATACCATCGATCAAATTGTATGCATTAGCTAACAACACAATAACTAAAACCGTCAGAACGACTCCCACCCAATACGGAATCTCGTAGATACCCAATAATCCATCCAGGCTGGTAATTTCGACTCCAGAACAGCAGATCAACACTGCACTCAATGTCTGAGCCAAGAATTTACCCTTATAACCGACTCCTGTCAAATCGTCTGCCATTCCCACACAAAACAGTACAGTCGATCCGGCCAATAAGAACATCAGCTCACGCAATGAGTCCATAAAATAGTCATCAGCCACATTGTATCCAAAGATGTAGCGCATGCCCATCGTCAAAGTAAAAGCAAAAAGGAAGGTCGGAAAGAACGAAGCGCCGCCCAAACGAGGAACCATACCTGTATGCGATTTACGGGCACTGAGCTCATCGAAAAGCCTCTTCTTTTTCGATATCATGACAATGCGCGGTATGATGACCCACCCGGTGCCAACAGACAACAAGAACGCCGCAATAATGAAAAAAAGTATTTCCATAATGAGTGGTAGTGGATGTTGATAACGTAAAAGTACAAAAATAACCTTTATCAACTACTCCTACAAATTTTTTTCCTTAATTAGAGACTATATTATACAATGTTATCCTGTTTCTCGTCCATGTTGCGGGCTGCTGCATCTCCCTTTGTTTTCTATAAAATCAAATAGAAAAAACTATCTTTGTTTTTGGTACTAGTCTACGGGACTCAACATATTTGGAACTGGGGCACATTCAAGAAATGCAGTAACAGTTTCCAACAAAAGTTATTATGTATATTCTTAACGTAAATCCGTGGCTTCCTCAGGATTACACGTGAATCTTTAAAGCACATCAATATCATGTTCACCGCACAAAAAACACGTAAAGAGAATATTGCCGAATACATCCTCTACTTATGGCAGTTAGAAGATCTGCTGCGAGCTTTGCAATTCAGCCCGGAAGCCATCTATTCTCAATTGGTACAGCCATCGGGATTGACTGAAGCACAAAAACAGGAGACTTTTTTATGGTATATGGATATTGTCAATCTGCTACGCGAAGAGGGTAAGGAGCAGCAGGGACATCTTGAGCATACCATGCACTTAATTGCCGATCTCGACAATCTACACAAACAGTTGTTGGTTTTGCCGGTAGGGGCTGAGTATCGCCGTCTGTACAGCCATGTAGCGCCGGAACTGCCTAAGATGAAAGCAAAACTAAAACACCCTGACATCAGTGATGTCGAGTTGTTTTTCCGGGCTCTTTATTCGGTTGTTCTGCTCCGGATTCAATCTGCCGGCAAAAAACACTCAAAGGGTAGTTCTACTGAAGGGGAAACCGCAACAACAAATTCCGAAGCTACGGCCAATTCTGACACAGCTCGTCAAAAATACATTGACGACGTATTGTCCTTGATTTCGCCTGTAGTAGCGGAGCTAGCAACGATGTTCCGCAAAATTGAACGCGGAGAGGCCGATCTGTTCGGTAACAGTTCCCAAAACAAAACTAGCAACTCTACCGAAAACCAATCCGATACACACTAAGATGATTCTGCTGCCAACAGCCTATCTCGGCAACATACAATACTATTCGAAACTATTAAGCGGTCAGGCCTGTATTGATCTGCATGAACATTACCTCAAGCAGAGCTGGCGCAACCGTTGTGACATTCTTTCAGCAGGGGGAATCATGTCATTGACTGTTCCTGTTTACCACACTGGAGGCGTAAACACCCCTACTCGGGAGATTCGCATCGATTATGCAAAACGATGGCAGCACCAACATTGGCAAGCGATCGTCTCTGCTTACCGGGGAGCGCCCTACTTTGATCATTATGAAGGAGCATTTGCCCCACTGTTTACCGAACGATTCGACAAACTTGTCGAATTAAACAACGCCTTGTTAGAGGTAACGTTACGTTTATTGGATCCATCAGGAAAGGTCGCAGACCAAATTGCATTTACAGACCATTATTGGTCATGTGCCAAAACAGAGAGCTCCACTCAAAAGAATCACAGTAGCAACGCGATGCCTGTCTCCAAAGACGCGAATAAACTTGAAGGAGAGCAAGTCTGCGATTTACGCACCTGTTTTTCACCCAAACCACGCCTCAGCCGTCCGGATCCTACCTTCACAGCCCCACAATACTATCAAACTTTCTCGGATCGTCTGCCTTTTGCCCCGAACCTGTCGATCATTGATCTGCTATTTTGTGAAGGGCCGGCCTCGGCAGATATTTTACGTTCTGCCTACCACAAACCATAGTCCTCATTGCTTTTCACAACTACTTCGAACCGCTCACACAACATATAAAAACGAACCAAGCAATATTTCCTTTTTGTTTAGAAGAAGGTTGACAGCCCCTCTCCATTGTTTTGTTGTCTCTCCTACTCTTCTCTCTTCTTAATCATCCACATTTGAAACTCTTTCACATTGGGTGATTTGCGTTTCACACTGTTTTTTTGTTATCTTTGCTTAACACAAATAATCGCTGACGGATTGATCTGTAACCAATACAATTCACAGACAAGAGTCAGCAGATATTTGTTTGTAATGAATCATCAATTCACTAATAACAAACAAATTAACTTAAAAGACAACAATTATGGAAGAAAAAATTTTGAAAGCACTCGCTGAGAAAGGCGCTATGCGTCCGGGCGATATCGCCGCAGCTGCCGGCATTGACAAAGAGGAGGCCAGCAAAGTGATCAAACAACTGGCCAAAGAGGGTAAAATCTATTCTCCCAAACGCTGCTACTATGACATCAAAAAGTAATCGTTTACGGACTATTTATGGCCGAGTGATTGCCCTCTCGATGCTGGTTCTGTTGTTTGTCAGTACAACAGGATGCAAACAGGAGCGCCCCGCTGTTCCCATGACAGCAGGCAGTTTCAATATCTGGTGTGGAGTCATTGACACGGGTGCTTTCCCTTGGAAGACCCGTTGTGAACAAATTGCGGCTTTGATCCGTTTCCACGACTACGATATTATTGGCATGCAGGAGGTCCGTCCCGAACAGATGGCAGATTTGGGCAAGGCGCTACCGGAATATACGGCTGTAGGAACCGGACGTGACGGCAACGGACAGGGTGAGCATTCTCCTGTTTTTTTCCGTACTGAGCGTTATGCACTGCTCGATAGCGGGACCTTTTGGTTATCGGAACGTCCTGACACCGTATCCATTGGTTGGGATGCAGCCTATAACCGAATCTGCACATGGGTAAAACTCAACGATCGGTACAACGACAAAGAGTTTTATTATTTCAACACCCATCTTGACCATCTGGGACCGGCAGCTCGCCATAACGGAGCCTTATTGATCTGCGACCGAATTCAGGAAAAGGCGGCTAACAACTATCCGATTTTCTGTTCGGGAGATTTCAATGCAGAATGGGAAGCCGATCCAATCAAAGTGATGAGAGAGCATCTCACCTCTTCGCGTGAAGCTTCACAAACTTCACCCTACGATTTGGGCAACCAAATCAGCTACAACGGCGTACCCGTTGGGCAAGGCAGTATGGCAATTCCAGACACTTTGGATGGCCACACCGAAATTGATTACGTATTTGTTAATGATCGCGTTAATGTTCTTAAATACGGAATTTTGCGAGATTCGGACGGGAAACACTATCCTTCAGACCACTATCCCATTCTCATCAAAGCAGAATTAAAATAATACAATCGACGCATTTTTTAACAACAATTTGATCAGAGTATTAGAAGGGCACCCATTCGGATGCCCTTTTTGTTTGGGAACGATCAATGAGAAGAGAAGCCGTACCATCAAGACAACCATACACCAATGATCTACCATCCCCATACTCTCTGACTCCTTGGCATGTTTCCACAATCGTTCACATTCGTTGATTCTCCTAATACCCTTCTCTCAATAAAAGTTTTGATGAAACCATATAACAGATGTCGCATCGCATAACACAGTCAAAACTCGGACATATAAACTTTGCTTTGTCGCTTTTTGTGCTGCAGTGTTTACTTAACGGACTCTTTACAACTGACCTATTTCCTGCTCCGCTTCTCAAGCGTGCAATGATTCGCCCAAAGAGAATTACCTGAAGGATTGCCATAACACTACCCTGCTCTACCAATCTACTTTCAAAAAGATGTCACGCAATTATACTCACAGGAGAGCACATAATCGCCAAAAATTTAACGCTCTTGTAACGGTAAAAATTTACATCTGCAATAACTTACAAATCTTCAGCAATTCAATTATACGCCTTTCAATTTAGCAATTATCAACATTGTTTTATTACAAATCTCCACATTTTACATCGTTATATTTCCCGTACTACTTGAGCGTTTTTATCATTTTGTCAAACAATAAACATTTTCATTATCTTTGCTCTGTCAAAACGGCATAAAGCCTCACCCAACTATTATTGGGCAACACAATCCAGTCTATTCCCTACCTTATCATATAATCAGGGAACAGGCATTTTGAAAATAAAACCTGATGAAACCACGCAGTTCCTTTGGAAGCCGGTTCGGAGCCATAGCCGTTGTAGGTGGCTCGGTTGTCGGGCTGGGCAACATTTGGAGATTCCCTTATATCGCCGGTGAAAATGGCGGCGCAGCATTTATTTTAGTCTATATCACACTTAGTCTATTGATCTGTATTCCGATCATGTTGACTGAATTTAGCATCGGTCGTCACACCCGTTCCAATGCGCTGCGAGCCTTTCGTCGACTCTCTCCGCGAGGCTACTGGAATGGAGCCGGCTATCTTGGGATCGCCACCTCGACGATTATTTTGTCATTTTACGCCGTCATTGCAGGCTGGGCACTCCATTTTTTAAAGGTAGCCATAACCGGAGGCTTCCTCAACCAAAACTCCGAACAAATTCGCTACAATTTCGACAACTACATTGCGCAAGGAACCGGTTCGATGTTTTGGACCTTCCTTTTCATTGCTTTCATTGCCTTTATTGTCATGCGGGGCGTTGAGAAAGGAATTGAAAAGTTCGGGAAAGTAGTAATGCCCTTTATGATTTTGTTACTGATTGGATTGGTTATCAACTCAATGACACTTGACGGGGCAAAAGAGGGAATCTCATTCCTGCTTCGACCCGATTTCGGCAAGATTAATGGCCATGTTGTACTGCAAGCTCTCGGACAGGCCTTTTTTTCGCTGAGTCTCGGCATGGGAACGATGATCACTTACGGTTCATACATTCCCAAACATGAAAATATGTTCAGAATGGCTACTACAATAGCCATTACCGACACCTGCGTAGCCATTTTGGCCGGCTTGGCGATCTTTCCTGCTGTGTTCTCTTACGGCATTAACCCCACTTCAGGTCCTGAACTGGTCTTCATCACCCTGCCTACCGTTTTCGGCAACATGGCTGGCGGATATGTGCTGGGGATCCTCTTTTTCTTCCTGCTCTTTACTGCATCGATCTCATCATCGGTATCCTTGCTGGAGGTGGCCACGCTCTATATCAGTGAAGAGATGCATCTGCGTCGCCGCACTGCCACACTGATCGCAGTCGTGGTGGTTGCCGCCCTAAGTTCACTTTGTCTCTGGTCTCAACTGCCCGACTCATCGTTGCGGATTTTGGGCATGAATATTTTTGATCTGTTCAACAACCTCACCTCCCTCTACATGTTACCTCTGGGCGGCCTGCTCTCGGTACTGTTTGCCGGATGGTTCATGCGCAACAAAACTTTGCAAGACGAAGTGACATCACGTGGACGTTATGGATCTTCCATCTACCCTTACTATCGTGTCATTGTCCGATTTGTTGCGCCGGTTGTGATTGTCCTATTATTCCTCGACCAGCTCAACGTGATCTAACACCCCCGATATCACATAACTCAAGTATTTTTCTCCGCAATAACAGTTCTGTAAAGTAAAATCCACAACTGCTACAAGGGAAATTATGTCTCTACTGGAACCGATTGAGGATTTTCACCTCCAGTTGATTGGGTGTCCGGACGCAACCGGTTCTTTGATCTGTTTTGCATGGGTAGGTTGGGCAAAATGCAAAAAAAGTCTATCTTTAAACTCCGATTTAGCGATTTCGACCCATTAAGTCAGCAAACAACGAAACAAACTAATATAGAACAGATACTATGACCAAAGGTATTATTCACACTGAGAGAGGCGACATGTTCGTCGAATTTTACGATCGAGAGACTCCGGGCACTGTAGCCAACTTTGTTAAACTTGCGAAAAGCGGATTTTATGACGGGTTGACTTTTCACCGGGTTATTCCTGGTTTCGTGATCCAGGGAGGATGTCCACTGGGAACCGGTGCAGGTGGCCCAGGCTACACCATCAAATGCGAGACTTCGGGAGGAAAACAATACCATGACCGTGGCGTACTTTCGATGGCTCATCGCGGAAAAGACACTGGTGGTTCACAATTCTTCATCTGCTGCAACCGTGAAAACACGGCACATCTGGATGGTGTACACACCTGTTTCGGTCGCGTTGTAGACGGATTGGAGGTGATCGACGATATTCGTCAGGGAGACTTGATCCTCAAAGTTGACATCATCGAAGAGGAGGCTTAGACGATGGATTTTGAAGGAACTGTATTGACCGTATTGCCGGTTGTTAAGGGTACAAATGCACGCGGTGAATGGATCAAGCAAGAGGTCATTTTCGAACAACCGGGTGAATTTAATCGTAAAATCTGTGTTGGTTTTTGGGGGGACAAGGCTGCTGAAGCCGGAACTTTGCGTCCGGGCGAAGTGGTCAATATCTCTGCCAATGTCGAGTCTCGCGAATTCAATGGGCGCTGGTACACTGACGTTCGTGCATGGCGTATGACACGCAAAGCTCCCGCCGCTGCCGCTCCAGCACCAGATGCGCTACCTCCGTTAGACGCTTTTGTACCGGAGGAGCCTGCTGACTCCAAAGAGGTTGATGATCTGCCCTTTTAAAGGGGCCCTACCTATACGATTTGGAATTGATACATTGCACAAACCTTTAACAGCGGATATGCAATAGAATCAAAGGATAAACAAAACGGGAGTGACTATCTTAATGATAGTCACTCCCGTTTACCATGTATGCACTGTGCGTCAAGATCAGGATCGGAGCCAAGGCAAAGATCAAGATCAGAGTCATACGCACCGCGAACATTCAACAAAAATCCGACAAGGTTTCTCACAAAGCCCTGCTACTTATTTTGTCTGTCCCTTTTCTCCTCAAGAAATCCACGCCTAACCAGCCACCGGTCGAACCAACTGAACAGCATACTGGCTACGACTCCAGACACCAAAGCAACCGGCATAATCCACAAAGCCGTGATGCCGAAAATCTCGGCAAAAGCAATCAGCACAGCCACCAGCATGGAGAACAATCCCCCTGCAACCGTCCCACGTGAAGTGGCCCACGGCACAAACAGAGCCATAAAAAAGAGCACAAACAGTGGCGCTACCACCAAATTGACCACCTTAATGACGACATCGAGCAGATTTCCACTTACATAGGCAACTAAAAAGCTCGACAGCGCTACAACAACTCCAAGCGTTACGGCAATTAGTTTAATGTGGCGCAAACTTTTCAACGAAGTGTTGCTCTCCTTGCGGTTCCGGTTAATAATATCCTCGTAAATCACCGTTGCCGAAGAGTTCAGCCCGGACGATAGGCTCGACATAGCGGCAGACATGATTCCAGCAGCGATCAATCCGGTAATTCCGGCAGGCAACCCGATCAGGATAAATCGAGGGAACAGGGTGTCTGCATCACCGGCTACCGTAGTCCCAGGAGCCAGCATCTGCGGATAACGGAGGAAATAGGTCATCACCACCAACCCCACTACGGCCAACAGCAGTTGAATGGTACAGGAGGTGACCAACGAAATCCGATACGACCGTTTTGCCGTAGCCACATCAGGAGTAGAGAGATAACGTTGAATAGCCATCTGATCCGATCCGGCCGTACAGACCTGCCAAACCAGAGTCATCAACAAAATATTGCCGACTGTCATTCGTTTCGAAAGGTCGAACCCCCATTCAATCTGAGGCCAATGCTCAAACAACTGCGGTTCAAAAAAGGCTCCGACGGACCCCACTTTACCTCCGATGATACCGATCGTAAGCAGCACCCCGGCAAACATCACCACCGTCTGAATCACATCGGTCAATACAACCGCCTTCAGACCTCCCATCGTAGTATAAATCACAGTAATTACAGCTAAAACCACACTAATTATGGGAACCCACCCTGGATCGAGACCAAATACCGGAATCAGGGCGACATCAACCGTCGCATAGATGATCGTGGCCATCCACAAGAAACGCAGGGACAAGAAAAAGATCGTCGCCAACGTACGCACCCCACGTCCCAATCGGATTTCGAGAATCTCGTAGGCGCTGGTCACCTTCATCTTCATGTAACGGGGGATCATCAGTCGACTAACCAGGAAATAGGCAATCGGGAAGGCTGCCAATCCGATAAAGACCACAGGGCCATATTTGATCATCTCTCCTGGATAGGACAGATAGCTTAATGTACTGAGCAGCGTCGCAAAAAGCGAAATTCCCACCATAACCGGATTCATGGTTCGGCCACCCAATACATAGTCTTCTGCAGTACGATTTCGACGTCCGGACCGATATCCAATCCACAGCATCCAGAGCAAGAAGAGAGCGACGACCACCCAATCGAGCAGTCGGAAACCGGTCGCAGCTCCAGCGATTGCCCCATCCGCAGAAGCGATTGAAGTCAAAAGGTTCATTCGTTCAGGTTTTTATTCATATAGTCAGCCCGGACGGGCACAGGCAGTGAATGATTGCTCCACCAACGTCAGGACAGCACACTAAAGTTCCACCTCAGCTGAAGGCATGTCAACTTTCATGCTGCCGTAACGTCCTATAGTTGCAAAGGCCACAGCGAGACTCCGCCACGATCTCTCGGTTCTCTCTCATCAAGCCACATCGCTATGCTGAATCCGATACGCGCCAAGCACACCTTTTAGCTGGCAATTCGTTAAATCCAACCGATCGCCCGCAAGTCTGCCTCAAGAGATTTCATACGATCAGGTGTCAGGTTGCGCATCGGCAAGCGAACCGGACCGCAATCAACACCCATAATCTGCAAAATAGCTTTGATGCCCACCACTGAGTTTTCGTATTTGATCAGCACCCGGATAAACTTGACAGCCTCTTCCTGCAATTTCACCGCTCCAGCCACGTCACCGGCCCAGAAGGTGTTAAGCATCTTGTTATAAAGCTCACCTGTCACACTGTATGAGGTTCCGACACCACCTGTTGCCCCGAGCATTAGCCCAGTCAAGATGGTCTCATCATGGCCATGCAGAATGTCATAATAACCATCTCGATAGGCAATACACTCCTGCATCGTCATCGAATCGTAGGTAGTGTATTTGATACCGCGCAGGGTTGGAATCTCTTTTTCACCCAATTTCAGGAAATCGAGCATATTGACATTGACATGTGACGTTCCCGGAATGTGATAATAATAAAATGGCGTATTGGGGGCTGCCGCAGCAATAATTTTATTGAACGCAACCAGTTCTTCTGCACGATACGGAGGTAAAAAGCAGGGCCCCATAGCCGAAATGGCATCTGCTCCGATCTGTTCAGCATGACGGGCCAGATCAACTGCCGCTGCATAGCTGGTTCCACCCACATGAATCATCACTTTGAATTTATCTTTATAGGCCATCCACGCCTCAGCGACCGCTTTTCGCTCTTCAGAGGTCATCAACAATCCCTCACCCGTTGTGCCGTTAACAAAAACTCCAGCCAACCCCTGTTTCTCGAGATGTTTCACATAACTATCCAGAGCCGGAAGATTCACCTCCCCATTTGCTTTCATCGGAGTCACCGTAGCAGCCACCAATCCTTTGATCTTTTCGCTAACCATTTTTACTGATTCAGATTTATATTGATCTAAAAAACTGTCTTGATTTAGGGCAGACTATATCAAGCCTGACTCACGCGCAAGAATCTTTCATGAGAGCAGGCATTCTCTACATGATAAGCATGTATTCGCCGCCTTACAAAACTCCCTGTTCCACCATACTACGAGCCACCTTCATAAACCCGGCAATATTGGCACCCTTCATGTAGTTGATATACCCATCCGGCTCCGTGCCGTACTGAACGCATGCCGTGTGGATCGAAGCCATAATCTCATGCAGGCGGCGATCCACCTCTGCCGCACCCCAATTCAGCTTCATGGCATTCTGAGCCATCTCCAACCCAGAGGTAGCCACACCACCGGCATTGACAGCCTTACCCGGACCGTACAAAATACGGTGAGCGATAAATGCATCTATGGCTTCAGGAGTACACCCCATATTGGAAACCTCAGCCACATACTGAACGCCATTGGCCAACAACTGTGCAGCATCCTCGCCATCGAGTTCGTTTTGTGTTGCACACGGCATCGCAATATCAACTTTCACCTCCCAGGGTTTGCGATCGGCAATGAATCGCGAGCTAGGGAACCGATCGGCAAAGGGCGCCACCACATCATTATTGGATGCACGCAGTTCCAACATATAGGCAATCTTCTCCTCATCAAGACCGACTTCATCATAAATATAACCGTCCGGTCCGGAGATGGTCACCACTTTGGCTCCCTCCTGAAGCGCTTTCAGTGCAGCTCCCCAAGCTACATTGCCAAATCCGGAGATAGCGATCACTTTACCGGCAAGCAAATCGCCCGCCTTTGCCAACATCTGTTTTACAAAGTAGATTGCCCCGAAACCGGTCGCTTCGGAACGCACCAACGAACCGCCATAGGTCAATCCTTTACCAGTAAGTACCCCTGTATTTTCACGGGCCAATTTGCGATACATGCCATACAGGTATCCGATTTCACGACCGCCCACTCCAATATCACCGGCCGGCACATCGGTTTCCGGCCCGATATATCGCCACAGTTCAGTCATAAAGGCTTGGCAAAAACGCATGATCTCCGCATCGGACTTTCCTTTTGGGTTGAAATCGGAACCGCCTTTAGCTCCACCCATAGGCAGTGAAGTCAACGCATTTTTGAAAATCTGTTCAAATCCCAAAAATTTCAGAATACTCAGATTCACACTCGGGTGGAATCGCAATCCACCTTTGTATGGCCCGATCGCGTTGTTGAACTGCACTCGATACCCCAGATTGACCTGTACTACACCCCGATCGTCTACCCAGGGAACTTTAAACGTAAAAATACGATCGGGTTCAACCAGTCGTTCAGCTATTTTATTGGTTTCGAACTCGGGATATTGATTGTACACCTCCTCAACAGAAAGCAACACTTCTCGTACAGCCTGCAGATATTCGTTTTCTCCCGGATGACGCATAACCAGCGCATCCAACAGTTTGTTAACGTTCATAGTCGGTCGTTTTAAGTTCTATTCAAATTTAACACTTTTTTTGGCGATCCTCACACCCGACAAAGAGCTCTTGATCATTAAAATTCACCACAATTCATACAATCGTCCAAAGAAAATTCGACGAACGATCCGCTGAACGAGCATATGAAACCTGCTCCAGCTTACAATGCCATTGCTTAACATACCCATTTAGCGAGCAGATCCTTTTCACACAATCCGCAACCTGCTTACACAGAGTTATCCGCGAGCTAAGCATATCCGCAGCTGTCTCGTTTTTTTTATTATCTTTGCATAGCGTCTTGTATCTGCCAAACAAAGCCCGCCATATTCAGGGATTAAGATGACTGCTTCAAGACTTTAATCAAATCATAACTTCAGGAAAAATCCTGCTGACCAGCAAACAGATGAATTCAAAATACGACAACCATACCACCCCTTCAACCGACGAGGAATGCCGCTGCAAACTCGATGTTGGACGGGGATGTTCATTTTGCCGTTGTGAGGACGAAGTAACGGCCAACGTCCATCCCGGCTGTTTCAAACTCGGATCGACCGATTGGCTCGAAGAGATGCCGGACGTTTTTCCGAACGACATATACGAAGTCCGCTTTAAAAACACCCGAAAGAGCTTCTATCGGAACGTCAATAATCTGCCACTCAAGACGGGTGACATAGTTGCTGTTGAAGCCTCACCGGGACACGACATCGGTATCATTTCGCTAACAGGCGATTTGGTTGCCAAACAGATGAAACGTGTCGGCTTCAATCCTCAGAACGGCGAATTCAAAAAGATCTACCGCAAAGCCAAACCTGGAGATATTGAAAAGTGGCAGGAGGCCATTTCGCTGGAGCATTCGACGATGATTCGGGCTCGGCAAATCGCAGCTGAACTGGGACTGAACATGAAGATCGGCGACGTGGAATACCAGGGAGACAAGATCAAGGCGATCTTCTACTACATTGCCGATGAGCGTGTTGATTTCCGTGAACTGATCAAGATTTTTGCCGAGCAATTCCGCATTCGCATCGAAATGAAGCAGATCGGAGCACGCCAGGAGGCCGGACGCATCGGTGGTTTGGGCTCGTGCGGCCGTGAGCTATGCTGTGCATCCTGGATTTCAAGCTTTGTGTCGGTTACAACCAACGCAGCCCGTCATCAGGAGATCTCACTGAATCCGCAAAAATTGGCAGGTCAGTGCGGTAAGCTCAAATGCTGTCTGATATACGAGCTCGACACCTATCTCGATGCCCGCAAAGATTTTCCACGGGTTCGGGAGCCGTTACAGGTACTCGACGGCGAGTATTATTTAGTGAAAACAGACATCCTCAACCGCACCATGTGGTTCAGCAGTGATCCTCACGCTGTAGGAGGCATGCAGCCGTTAAGCATCGAACGCGTTAAAGAGATCCTGCACCTCAACCGTCAAGGGATCAAACCCGAGCGACTCAGCGATATTGATCTGTCTGCTAAAAATAACGAGCCAACCTTCTCGGATGGTGTGGGCGAAGACAGCCTGACCCGTTTTGACAAACAGAAACGCCGTCGTGGAGGCCGCGATCGGAATCGTTCGGAGAGCGACAGTCGGAACGGACGCAATGAAAACATTCGCGACAAACGGAATGCAGAGCCAACCAATGCACCTGCCGAAACGGATACTCCATCCAACAACGAGACAGGGAAAAACACACCTCGTCGGGATGGCAACCGTTCTCGCAACAATCGTCGCCGAGGAGGGAATCGTCCGGACCAAAGGTCACAAAACGAGCGCGAAAATACGACAGGTAACCGTAACGAAACCGCAAGCGGGAATAATAACGGGAACAACAATCCTAACAGAGATCAACTCAGAGAACGTGCACCGCGTCCCCAGCGAGTTACTCGTCCGGAGGGAGAGGAGACCCAGCGTAACGATATGCCACGCCGTCGCAATCGCAACAGGACCAGATAATTTGCACAGCCAAGAGTCAGCGTATGCTCTTTTGCATACTCGTACGGATCGCCTCTCTTGATTCGGATATTGTAAAATACCTCAACAAAAGAGGTGGTCTGAACCAGTATAAAGAGATTGCGCCACTTCAACGCCTGTTAACTTTTGCAGAGAAAAATCAATAAAATTGCTCGGCACAAAACGCTGATCAATGTTTAGCCAGCAATTTAACAAACCTATGGTAAAGCAGGTCGCAGTTTCCCCAAGCTGCAAAAGACAACAGCACACAACAGAGATTGATCACCCAAAGCAACGGAACCATTTTGTACGATTGCATTAGCAGAGATGAGACGGGAACAAAAAAGAGGAGACAACAGTTGGAGGCATCTATTTAGAAGGGGGATCGTTCTATCTTTTATTCTGTTCACCTGTTGTATATCGCCGCACGAAATTCACACAACAGATCTTAATCCGAATGGATGGAAGGATGGAGCTGAAGTGATTTTCGAGAACCAGGACACCACAACAGAACGTTCGCTTTATGTAATCGCCCGTTTACGTCAGGACTTCGGTTATGATCAATTACGATTGGCTGTAACGACTACGACGCCGAAAGGATACAAATGGCACGACACGCTATCCATCCGCACATTTGACACGCCTCCAGCATCAGGGCTTTATTTTGACCGTGAAGAGCTGCTGCGAACAAAAATGGTATTGGCCCAACCGGGGCGTTATCTGTTTACCTTCACTCCGCTCATGCCTCAACCGGATGATCCCGATGAAGCGGCCAGACAAACAGAAGAGGGGATTACAGGTGTTGCTGCTGTAGGAATCGAGATCCGATAGGATGATGCAAAAGGAGGTAGCGATCATGTACACAGAAACAAGAAAGCGACTTACAATGACATTTGACAGAATAGTTGAGATGCTTTAGCCTCTTTGATTTTGTGCCATTTCCATGAGATTCACTTTTACCCACACCAATAAACAAAGAGACTTAGAGTACACACACATCCATATTGCAAACTTCGGCAATTAAAATAAAACATTTCAGCAACCGTATAAAACAATAAAAGGTTCAAGGGGTTTCGAGAGGCCGAATCAATGAGACACAACAACATCACGTACGATTCGTTTAACAAAAAGGAGATGGATTCATATTCTCGGTTACGCCCAGCCACACTCATAACATTAACCGCATAATCAGCATTTTCAGTTCCGACCTATGGCCCGAGGAAAAGATAAATTGAGACGTTTTGCAGAGAATCTCACATTCAGCTGCATGGTACAACCCGCATTCGAAGAGGTATTTCGCACCGACTACAAATTGAAAGGCGAATGGCGCAACCAATTCTTTCACAACTCCAATCCCATCGTACTTGAACTGGGATGTGGCCGGGGAGAATACACTGTCGCCCTTGCAGAGCGCTACCCCGACAAAAATTTCGTCGGTGTAGATATCAAAGGTGCCCGTATGTGGCGCGGAGCCAAAACCGCAACGGAACAACAGATGGAGAATGTTGGATTTCTCCGCACACGCATTGAGTTTATCGACTCCTGTTTCGGACCGGGCGAGGTGGATGAAATCTGGATCACCTTCCCCGATCCGCAACTACGCAAAAGTCGAGTCAAAAAGCGTTTGACAGCGCCCGATTTTCTGGAACGTTATGCTCGCTTTTTACGGCCTGGCGGTACGATTCATCTCAAAAGCGACTGCCGCCACCTGCACGACTACACCCGTGCCGTAGCGGAAGGCAATCTTCTTCCTATAGAAGCTGCCAATACAGACATTTACGGCACCGGCTTTGCGGATGAGCTGTTATCAATCAAAACAACATACGAAAAACGTTTTTTGGCCCAGGGAGTACCTATCACTTACTTGCGCTTCCGTCTGGATGACCGCAACACATTCGATCCCATCGAATTTGCGCCAGATGAGCAGCTGTTAGGTTAAAGTGCCTAATCCTTTATTCGTTATTTGTCCGAAATCGTATCCGATATGAAAAGACTACCATACCTATTGTTGGCAACTCTGTTCTGCAGTTGTCTGTCTCAAGAAGGAACTTTTACCGATACACCAGGCGCAGCAAAATTGATCGCTTTGGCTCCGGCAGATGACCAAATAGCTTTGGTACAGTACCACATGGATTCGATCTTTGATCGTACGGTTCATGTATTCGCTTCAGAAGGGGCATATCTCGACAGCTACTTAGCTTCCATCGAACGATTTAATACTCGCCCCGACTCTGCCACCAGCTGGAATGAGGTAGTCGAAAGTGAGGGAAACCCGCTCGAGCTGCTGCTGGCCAAACAACCGGGGAATATCGTATTGCTGTCGGGCCGTACTGCAACCGCTGCGCAATACCTTTTCCCATGTACAGAAGCTGGACTCAACACTTTGACAAGCGCGCCGTTAGCGGCCAATACAGCAGACTTTAACAAATTGAGACAGGCCACCGAACTGGCAGACAAGCAGGAGACACTGATCGGAGAGTTAACTCCCGAACGATACGAGATTGCTTCGATGTTGCAACGGGCACTGGCACGTACGCCGGAATTTTACGGCATTCAGCTTTGTGGGTCGGCCGACGAACCGTCCGTACGTTCGGAAAACGTATTGCCACTTCTTCCAATCCAGCCCACGAGCGATGCTGCACCCTCTGACTCTTTCCCTGCAGATACTTATGATTCGTGGAGTTACCCGTTCGATACTTTAGGTATGCGTTACGCCTTTTTACTAGCGGCAGCCCCGCAAATCGATCTGATTCAACTGGCTTTATTGGGGCGAGAACGGATCAATTATGAGCGTCAGATCAGGTTCATCTCGGCCCAACGTACGCCTATTGCTATTTCCAAACAGGAGTATCTGAAAGCAACCGCCTCTTCTACACTGCCAGCAGCACTCACTTCTCAATTAACCGGAGACACCCTTCGGTTACCAGGGAATGGACAGCTGACCTACATACTCAATGGAGTACACACAGCTCTTAACATTCGTTACTATCTTTCTGCAACGAATGGAAACGCTTTGGCATCAGCAAAAACAAATTCCGCTATCGAGCCACCCACCACGGTATCGGCAGGCATTCCAACTACTGTCAGCCTTCCCTACCGCAAACTCACGTTACGTGGAGAAAAGGCTATTTTAACCCTGGTTGAAGAGCCGACCAACTATCCCCAACTCTATGTAGAGCCGACGCAGGGTATTGACTCTGCTCAATTCAACCGCTCATTACAGGCGGCGCTCACACAATTAGGAGAATTGGCCCAAGGTGTGACACTGACACCAATCGGCAACGGTTACCGGATCGAGATACCAGATAGTGCCCGCATCACCTTCCCTGTACGTGTAGCGCAAAGTTCATTGCAGTACATCGATTACATGATTCAGGGATTCATCCCCTACTGGGAGACCGATCACCTGCTGGCGAAATACTATACGTTGATCCGTCCTTTTGATGAGGTACATTAACACCGGACATTACTGATCGGCTCACCCTGAACAGTCTCCTGCCCATGTTCATTTGGCGAGGGCTGGAATCGCGGTTTAAAATAAAAGGAGATGCATTCCTTATCCCCGCCTCTGAACTTGAGAATTGGCATTGATGAAGCTATCCTTCCCTCAGCCTGCTCACCAGATATCCGGTTTGTAAATCGTAAGCATCTTGATCAGAACCGGCAGATAAAACCAACTATCAGAAAAATCTTACGGTGAGTCAGGAGCCGCTTAACACCAAAGGTTCATACAACCCGACATCATCACAGACAATTCCATCCAGGCCTCACACGTTTAAGACACATAAAAAGGGAGGATACTTTTTCAAGTATCCTCCCTTTTATTATTTACGATCCCTAAGTAGGGACCTTATTTTCGACGAAAACAATGAAACGGCTCTTCTCTACTCGATTGACACCTTCAAGGGATTGGTCACACGCTGATACTCGTCAGACACCATTTGGGCCCATTGTTCAGCCGTAATACCCTGTTTACTGGTACCGGCACCCGAATAATAGACAAACGGTTTTCCGATTTGTGCAGTAGCAACACAGACCGCCTCATTATCGATCTGCATCGCCTTGCCGCCCGGCAGCACCACACCGCCACCCAACGGACCGTCATTACCGCTCGGAGAGAACGATGCCGGTTCATACAGGGCAAAGGTTCCTTCGCCAGGGAAGAGTTGAGCTCCTTGGTGAATGACCATACCGGCTGCAACCGAAAGGGTATCCCCTTCACCGGCATACAGATCGGTCATGCGGTTGAAATGCGAGTAGGCATCCAATGAAACGATCTTGACCAAAGAGATTTGCCGACCATTCACATCGAACGGTGCATAGGTAATCTTGGCAGTGGTACGGATCGGTCCATTATCCAGTGTCTCGGCTTTCACAAAATTGCTGCTAAACCAGAGTTTTCCGTCAGCATAGGGAGCCGAAGCGCCCATACCGAGCGTTGGTCCGACATCATAGCAGTCGCAACCCTCACCCAAATCGATATGGTAATTGATTTTACCGCTGATATTCTTTTCATACCAGTCATCAATCACCAGATTGGGAGTAGATTTAGCCCAATAGTCAATCCCGCTGCTCACCATGGAGGCCGCCAGAGCAGGTCCATACAGGCGGAATGCCGCACAGTTGTTTTCCCAGGCGTAATCATCCAAACGTTCTGGCACAAAACGGCCAAAGACGCGCGTTTTGTACGCATTGCGCACACCGGTCGTCACCGTAACCTGGCAGGTACTATCGGCACCTACGGTTGTCTGAAAGATCAGAGTCTGAGGAATCGTATCGCCGGCATAGATCACCTGGGAAGGGATCTGATCACCTTGCGAATTGATCACAACAACGTTATCAGCGGTCAATCCGTTGATTCTACTCTGCAAAGAGTCCCATGCCACCTCAACGGTTTCGTTTTCGCGCGGAATGGAGAGACCATTTTCGACCTTCACGGTTACCTGCCGGCCGCCTGAACAGGCGGCCAACAGTGCAGCCATGATGACTACGAGACGTTTCATAATCTGTCGTCGTTAAGCGTAAATCTGATTATTTGGGCTGTTTGCCGATGTAGGCAAGAATACCGCCATCAACATACAATACGTGACCGTTCACGAAATCCGAAGCCTTGCTGGCCAGGAAGAGAGCCGGACCCATCAAATCCTCAGGAGTACCCCAACGGGCAGCCGGAGTTTTGGCAACGATGAACGCATCGAACGGGTGACGAGAGCCATCAGCCTGACGCTCACGCAGCGGAGCAGTCTGCGGAGTAGCGATATAACCCGGGCCGATACCGTTGCACTGGATGTTGTATTCGCCGTACTCAGAAGCGATGTTACGGGTCAGCATCTTCAGACCACCTTTGGCAGCAGCATAAGCAGATACAGTCTCACGACCCAGCTCGCTCATCATTGAGCAGATGTTGATAATCTTACCTGCACCCTTTTTGATCATTCCGGGGATAACGGCTTTTGATACGATGAACGGAGCGTTCAGATCGACATCGATCACCTGACGGAATTCAGCAGCGCTCATTTCAACCATCGGGATACGTTTGATGATACCGGCATTGTTAACCAGGATATCGATTGTACCCAGATCTTTCTCGATTTTAGCAACCAATTCGTTGACTGCCTCTTCGTTGGTTACATCAGCTACATAACCTTTAGCCTCGATACCCAACTCTTTATATGCAGCCAGACCTTTTTCTACCAATTCGGGTTTGATATCGTTGAAAGCGATTTTGGCGCCGGCACGAGCGAAAGCGGTAGCCAATGCGAATCCGATGCCATAAGATGCACCGGTCACGAGGGCAACTTTACCCTCGAGCGAGAACATTTCTTTGAAATTTTCCATAGCTGTATAACATTTAAAGCTGTTAATTATCCAATCGTTTAAACGCAACGGCGGAGATTCCGCGAGACGGAATCCCCGCCTGGGAATGCCCAATACGGGTAATTATTTTCTAATAAAATCTTCGCGAATCGGCGTAAAGCTATCCACCAGACGCAACTGTTTGGTAGTTGATTTCACAGTGTGAGGCACATTGCTCGGCACAGCGAAGATATCACCGGTTTTGAGGTGTTTCACTGGCTGGTCGCCGATATACACGTCGCACTCACCGATAGCCACATAGCTAACCTGCTCTGCAGGATGAGAGTGGAAAGGATCAGGTTCAGCCATAGGGCCGTTGTTGAAATCTACGATCACGGTCATCAGATCGTTCAGGTAGATAAATTTACGGGTAACCGTTTCACTTACTTTGATCGTATCTGTCTTGTCATATTCCAAGAACAGATTCAAATCTTGCAGATTGATTGGTTTAGAAGCGTCATATACCTGCAGGGCCAGTTTAGCACTGTCCACTGCACAAGGAGCTGCACATGCGCAGCTATCACCGCATACACAATTTTCGCCGCAGGCGGTTCCGCAGGCCTTCTTCGCATTGCCACAGCATGAGATGCCGTAAGCAGCCACCAAAGCAAGCGCAGCCAGCTTCAGCGTCAATTTCATGGTCTTTTTCATTTTGTTCGGTTTATTGAATTTGTGTGTTACCGTTTTGCAATCGACTGTCTGATCCTCTTTTACAACACATTTCATTCACAATAAAACGGCCGCTTCAGCGATCAGACACCCTTTACAGGAACGTCTAACAAAGATACACAATTCCACATTCAGATGCAAACAGGGCTTTTCACATTCCTCCATCTTAACCATTTCTTATTCAGCCATACTTTTATTAGGGGCCAGCAGGCAGTCGTAACCACCGGCACCTGTTTTTCCGACGACACCCTATCACCCTTTTCAAATGCCGATACCGCACTGAATCACCGCAATCACAAGCTATTCTTCCTCAGGGAAAACATAGAAAAACTGGAATAAGATTTAAGATTGGCCACACATTCAAACACACCACACAATCACACACTACACCCAATCCGATAGAGCATCTCATTCTGCCCAACAGATGATTTTAAGCCACCTGCACACCGCCGAACAAAACAACAGAGGGATCGGTCACCCGATCCCTCTGTACACAAAACGTATAACGGTTCCGACTGTAATTAGTCGAGCTTTTTAACTGTGATGTTGCGATACCACACGTTATCACCGTGATCCTGCAGACCGATATATCCCTCTTTTTGCTCGCCGCCGCAGTTGGTCAGCAACTCGTATGCCTTGGCATTTTTATCCTTGCTGAATTTACTCTTATCGAGCATAGCCTGCCACTCGGGAGTCCAAAGGTGATATTCCAATACATTCTCACCATTCTGATAGTGAACAACGGTACCTTTATAAACCATGATCTTACCGGTATTCCACTCACCGTACGGTTTTGCGTTCTGCGGTTTTGCCGGGATCATATCATACAACGAAGCCGAAGTACGGTTGCCATCTACACCCAGTTTGGCATCGGGATGGTTTTCGTTGTCCAGAATCTGGTATTCAGGAGCAGAATAGTAAGTCGGAGTTTCAGGAACCTCCTGAATCATATAGAAGACACCGCTATTACTGCCTTTGTCCACCTTCCACTCGAATGAGAGCTCGAAGTTTCCGAATTTTTCAGCAGCATAAATCAGATCACCACCATTGCGGGCACCTGCTTCACCAGCACCTGATCCATTGATTTTGATACATCCATCCTCAATGACCCATGCTCCCGGTACGGTATCTTTATTGTAACCACGCCAACCCTCGAGGCTGGTACCATCGAAGAGCACCACTACGTTTGAATCCACAGCCATAGCCGTGCTGTCGGCAGCAGCTTTTTTAGCACCGCTGTTGCCGCAAGAGGTAATCATTGCAGCCATAACCAATACGCTACTTACAGAAAGAAATGTTTTCATCATTGTTGTTATTCAGATTAATTGTTTCAGTATAGTCTGTTAATCAGTATAGTCTGTTAAAGAATACAGTCCGAACGATTTGCACCGTTTTTTGATCGGAAAGTTAACCTCCAATCAAAATCGGATCTAATACATTATCCGGCATGTACCCGTTATGTATTACTTAGGCATATCAACCAAATTCCAGCCTTCGCGATAGTTATGCTTGATCATCTCCTGGGCGAACTGCAGTGCATTGATCGGATCGGCAAAGCGTTTGTTGAAAGTCGGGTGACCATCTTTAATGGAGAAGCCATCCTCAACCATGATCTTCAACGTCTCATCCGGGCCGATATTCGTAAAGCACATATTCTCGCCATCCCAATCAAGCACACGGTTCAACCCTTGCAGTCTCACTGCCAACACGCCCATTACAACAATTTCATTGAAAGGACCTGCTTCGCTGAAGTCTGACGCACATTTGACACGATTGGCTTTATCCTCCTTGCAGGCACGTACCCAATCCATATAGTGACCGTGTTCAGCATTTTCAATCTTGCGGGTCATCTCCGGAGCATTCGGCACACGTCCAGATACCAACCACGGATCACGGCCGTAGCAACCACAGATCAGAATATCTTTTGTTCCATAGAAGATAGCGCCGCCCCCTCCATTATTGAGCTCTTTGCCTGCAGGGACACCCGCCGGGATCTCAGGACGCAGACCTCCATCATACCAGGTTACCGTCACTTCGGGCAGATTAATCTTACCGATCTTACCTCGTTCCGGGAAGACATATTTCACAATCTGAGCGTTCGGGGCGCAATCGGTCAGCAGCGACGTAGAGCTACCCGAAGCATGGATCGGATAACCGAGTTTCAGACCTTTGAAAATCGGATGCATAATGTGACAAGCCATATCTCCGAGTGCACCGGTACCGAAGTCCCACCAACCACGCCAGTTCCACGGCTGGTAAATATGGTTATATGGACGCATCTTTGCCGGGCCGATAAACAGATCCCAGTTCAAGGTATTGGGGATCGGGTCCACCTGTTCGGGGCGCATCAACCCCTGTGGCCAAATAGGACGGTCCGTGAAGCAGTCTACACGAGTCACCTCACCGATCTCTCCATTCCAGATCCAGTCACACACCTTGCGCACCCCGTCTCCAGAGGCACCCTGGTTACCCATCTGTGTAGCCACGTCATATTTGTCAGCCAACTTGGTCAGCAAACGAGATTCGTACACACTGTGAGTCAACGGTTTTTCACAATAGACATGTTTACCCATCGTAATGGCTTCCGATGCGATCAAGCAGTGCGTATGGTCGGCGGTTGCGACCATCACAGCATCGATCGAGTTGCCCATCTGATCGAACATTGTGCGATAATCCCAGAAACGGCGAGCTCCCGGATAGCGATCGAAGGTATTTTTTGCATACTTCCAATCGGTATCACACAGTGCAACGATATTTTGGCTCTCGAGACTTTTAAGCACCCCTGCTCCGCGGCCGCCGACACCGACGCCGGCAATATTAAGTTTATCCGAAGGGGCTGTATGTCCATGTGACTTTCCGAGCACAACGTTAGGAACAACTGTCATAGCAGCCAATCCGATTCCGCTTTTGCGCAAAAAATCACGTCTTGAAATTTTATTTGCCATAATTCAGGTTAGGTTTTATTGATTTTTAGGTTTTTGCAATTTGATTTGTTTGTTTTCAGGGGTTGTGCATTTCCCGCAACAGAAACTCCATCCTCTCTGTTGAAAAATACGCAGCATGAATATAGCCCCAACTCTGTACCAGCTATTTCACATACGGAGCCGCAGCAAGGAATTCATAGCTGGCAGCCACATCTTTTTCCGGAGTACGGCCATAGCGCTCTACTTCCACAAAATAGGACTCCATACCGCTATTATACGCAGCCTCAAAGATGGATTGGAAATCCATGGTACCGCTTTCGCCTATCGCCTCCTCATCCTTAATGTGCAGCAAAGGGATACGTCCACCATACTTTTGAATGTAATCGACCGGATTAACGCCACCTTTCTGTGCCCAGTAAACATCCAGTTCGAACATCACGTTTGTCGGATCGGTATTGGCGATCAGATAGTCATAGATCACCTCGCCTTCACGTTTTTCAAACTCCTTATTGTGGTTGTGAAAGCCAAAACGCATTCCACGTTTTTTGGCTTCAGCTCCTACACGGTTAAAATAGTCACAATAAAGTTTGATATCATCGAGTGTATTACCGAGTTCAAACCACGGTTGAACCACATACGAACATCCGGCTTCAGCCTGTGCATCCAGAGCCTCTTTCCACCACTCCATCACTTCGGCATCAGTCTCTTTCGTATATTTACGACCGACATGTGCCCCCATGACCTGCATGCCGAGATCTTCACACATTTTGCGGAACTCTGCTGGAGAATATCCATAAAGTTTCCCGGCATCATAACCAGCTGTCTCCAGGGTCTGATACCCCATTTTAGCCGTTTTTTTCAGCGTTGCCGGCACATTTTTCTGCATGGCATCGCGCAACGAATAGAGTTGCAGACCGATGATCTTGTGCGGAGTCTGACTGAAAGTACCCTCGGCCAACAGCCGGCTTCCGACCACGGCACCAGCGGTCATCAACACGGATTTTTTCAAAAATTCTCTTCTGTCCATAATTAAGGTTAGCTGTTCAGTTATATTACAGTTATTTCAGGTTCATTACAATTTATTACGTATCATGTGCACTCTTCTCCCCAAAAACAGGCTTATCAACAGAACACTTTGGGAGAGATTGCATATCATGTCTGACAGGTCCGTCAGCATCTACGGCCTGACAACCCAACGCGTATCACATTGACTGTCTCCATTAAACGCGCCCCTATACAAAGTTATATAAAATTTTACTTTTAGAAAAGACCATTTTTCTCTTTTACAAAATCATCTACTGCAACATTTTACATTTAACACAATAGGCCTTCTCGTTACACAATATTAAGATATAGAGAGTAGCAACTTTTACCATAAAACAAGAACTGGCTGCAACCAAAAGGCCGTTTACCTCACTATGAGATAAACGGCCTTAACATATCACTACAAGTTCAGGACTACCAAACAATGACCGACATCTGACTACTCATCATTTGTGTCCGACCTGAATCATAGACGAATTAATCTAACTCCGCCAGATTCTTGTCGATTTCGGCATCCGAAAGCGTATAATTCTGCAAGTCTCCAGCAAAATATTTGTCATAAGCGGCCATATCAATCAACCCGTGTCCCGAGAGGTTGAAGAGAATAACCTTCTCCTCGCCTGACTCTTTACATTTGTTGGCTTCTCTAATGGCAGCTGCAATCGCATGGCAAGACTCCGGGGCAGGGATAATACCCTCAGTCCGAGCAAACAGCGTTCCGGCATCGAAACTCTCCAACTGATCAATATCGACAGCCTCCATCATTTTATCTTTCAGCAGTTGCGACACAATCACACCGGCTCCATGATAGCGCAATCCACCGGCATGAATATTGGCCGGAGCAAAATTGTGACCGAGGGTAAACATCGGCAACAAAGGCGTATAACCGGCCTCATCACCAAAATCATAACGGAATTTACCGCGCGTCAACTTCGGACATGAAGCCGGTTCCGCTGCGATAAAGCGCGTTTTTTTACCGCCATGAATGTTGTGGCGCATAAATGGGAAGGAGATACCGCCAAAGTTCGATCCACCACCGAAACATCCGATTACAATATCCGGATACTCACCGGCCATTGCCATCTGTTTTTCGGCTTCAAGACCGATTACCGTCTGATGCAAGGTCACATGGCTCAACACAGAACCAAGAGTATACTTACAGTTCGGGGTATTCATCGCCAACTCGATCGCTTCGGAAATCGCCGTACCCAATGAACCTTGATGGTTCGGGCATTCGGTAATGATCTTACGTCCAGCTTTGGTAGACATCGACGGAGATGCAGTCACCTGGGCACCGAACGTCTGCATAATCGAACGGCGATACGGTTTCTGCTCATAGCTGATCTTTACCATATAAACCGCCAACTCCAGTCCGAATGCTTTAGCTGCATAGGAAAGAGCAGCGCCCCACTGGCCCGCTCCTGTCTCTGTGGTAATATTGGTAATTCCCTCTTTTTTACAATAATATGCCTGGGCAAGCGCAGAGTTGAGCTTGTGTGAACCGACCGGACTCACACTCTCGTTTTTAAAATAGATGTGAGCTGGTGTTCCGAGTGCCTTTTCCAGTTCATACGCACGTACCAACGGAGTCACTCGATAATTTTTATACTGTTCGCGGACAGGTTCCGGAATATCAATCCATGCATCGGTTTGATTCAGCTCCTGACGAGAAAGCTCTTGGGCAAAAATGGGGAACAAATCTTCCGGTTTGAGCGGTTGACGTGTTGCAGGGTTCAATGGAGGCATCGGTTTATTCACCATATCTGCCTGAATGTTATACCATTGAGTCGGGATTTCACTCTCAGGAAGGAAAAAGCGTTTCTGTTTAGTACTCATTGTATTGTGAATTATTCGACTTCAATTTAAAATTTCACCTGTGACACAACGCTGTGTCAACACGAACAGCCCCAAGCCACAGAAAACTAACTTAATTTGATCAATCAAACGGCAATATGCTCTATTCTTGATCAGACATCGTCTCATTGCAAGGCAATGACTTATCTTACAAATGTAAAAAAAAATCCTCAATATTGCACACAGTAAGGTTACGCCATACCCTTCTCGACCTGCATCTAATACGTCCGGTATCCCTTTGATTTCGGGTTATATCAGGCCTCTGCACTACTGATCGATTTTCTTTACATCCTCTATTATCGTATTACACCGAGACCTCCATCCGATTAGAAAATAAATAAACCTCCTTTTTACACCATACAAAATCTGTATCGCCCCAACAAATATATTTTCCCTAACAAATATTAATCGATGCAGCCTCTCTTAGATTTAGATAAAGAAAATAAACGATGAATTTGTGACTTTATTTTATACTGGTTTTATCACAGACACGAAAAAAATAAAATAATTTCCATATTTCTGTAACTTTTCAGAGGCATCCTTGTTATATAAAATGATATAGAAATTTTAACGATATTTGCCGCCGCATTATTACGGTATAAGTAAATCTTCGGCAGCTGCAATAAACTGATGCATCAAACATTGCATTAGCCGTCCAGCTCAACAGACAATGAAAAACTTTTTACGACAAATCGTTTCTTTCAATATAATCTCTTTGGTGATTTCACTCTTTGTAGGATGCTCCTCCAAAGAGAATACACCACATCCCGATCGGCAAATTACCGTTTATCTGAAAGCAATTCAACCGGGTTCAGATCCTTCATCAAGTCCAACAACCCGCACAGCTATCGGAGGAGAAAATCTCGATCATACATATTGGTCTGAGCGCGACACCATAGAGCTTTATTGGCGTAAAACGGGAAGTTCAGACGCTCTCAATAGCGGCCAACCCTGCACATGTTGTGAATTTGGGGGTACAGTATCCACATTCAGTACAGAGATGGAGGCCCTACCTTCAGGCAGTTACGACTACTTCGCGGCTTATCCCGAGCCAGCCTCAGTTAGTGGGACTCAGATTACGTACGATCTACCAGCCGAACAACCCGGCACATATTGCCCTCCAGATTTACACGCGGAATACACCGGCAATCTCGATTTTATGTTGGCTACTCCGCTCTCTTCACAACCCAATTTGGATGGAGACAACACGTTGACCATGAAGTTCATTCATCAATGTCACGTGATGCGCATCCAAGTGCCGACAGGCCGGAACCAATGGGGCAGTCCGATCCACAAGCTTCGTGTCGAATTCCCCTCTCCCGTAGTCGGGAAGATGACAATGGATCTGACCGATCCCACAGCAACCCCGACCCTCACTGAGGGAAGCAATACGGTTACAGCCGTATTGTCAAAACCGCTCACAGAGTCGGAAGAAGATGATGTGAACGGCAATTATGTTTGGTTGTTTCTCTGTCCCGGTACCGTGAACGGCACAGTACGTTTCACCGCTTATGACGAGCAAGACAATCAAATTACCTCTATTTCGCAACAGATCAACCGAGAATTGAAAGCTGGACGTATTACACCTGTCAATCTGACAATTCCGGGATCTTTATCGACTACCAATCTTGTTTTCTCAATCACAGGAAATAACCTTGGAGAGACACCCAACACATTTACTGTAACCGCTCCTGAAGGAGCACTGTTCTGCAACGGCACGAATCAACAAGAATTTCAGGTCAACGCTTCTAACAATTACACGGTTAGTTTTTACAACCAAACAAACGGCGTCAACCACAGCGAGTTAATCCGCACCAACGGCCTAACGTTCACCTATGATTCAGACAACGCCATTGTTTCCGAGTTGCAAGAGATTTCGTTTGAAGAAGAGACCACTGAAAACATTGATTTGACGGTACCTTACCTCTATTTTGAAGATTTTGCCAACATCACGACCAATGATGCACATGCAGATGATAATGGAGGTACAGCCTATGGGTTGGATGATGCAGGGTTACCGGGATGGACTGGTTCCAGATGGAAAACCGAGGCAAATACCTCTTTAGAAATTCGGACCTACATTGGGACCTCCACAAGTCACACTGACCACAAATTCGGACGCGTAGATTCCCCCCCGTTGTCAAATCTCAAACCAGGCAAAACAGTTTCACTTCAGATCGTATATGATGCAGGTGCAACTACGGATGCAAGCAACCGATATCCTGTTTGCAAATTCGGTTCTACGACCCAAACCGGGCCCATTGCAGGAGGTTATTGTGCGACTCTGTTTGGTGGAGACAAATCCAATCCGCCTTCACCAGCTCAAACTTATGCAGTCGCTCTGGGCGGAACTCCGACGACCATGACAGACATCAACCATACACACGCTTTAAGCGGTTGTACTGCGGCAACTCGCTTGACATGGTTTATTGATTATGAAGGTTCAGGTACTGTAACTGCAAAAACTTACTACCTCTATCTCGACAATATCCGTGTTTCCATTGCCCAATAATGAAACTATAAATTATCAACCAAACTATAAAACCACATGAAACAATTTTTACCTCTCTGTTGTCTGCTACTGTTGTTGACAGGCTGCTCGAAATCGACCGTTCCCGGTCCGACAGATGCGGAAAAGGGGTCAATTCGTTTCGACTGCAACATATCAGCACAAGTCACCACGATTCAGGACGGAAACACCAAGGCTGATCAAGCAACTCGTGAATTGCCTGCCTCTTGCCTGCCTGATGCGAACCAAATGAAACTTCATTTGACCGGCACAAGCACAGCAACAGAGTATCACTACGAAAACATGGCTGCATACGATCAACCCTTGCTTGATCCTGATGACTATACAGCCCACTTCACGTACGGAGATCCCGAAGCGGAAGGACCTCAAGCTGCTTATTTTGAAGGCAAGACTACATGCACCGTAGCTGCTCGTCAAACCGTTACGCAACCGGTAACACACGCGCTTGCCAACTCCTTGTATACTCTCGAATTTTCAGAGTGGTTCAAAAAATATTACACCTCTTGTCAGATTCAGATCACAACAAGTTCTGGTTACCAAAGTGGTCATACCATTACCTCTGTAACTGATCCTGTTCCCATTTTTGTCAAGCCCAATTCAACACTATACATGAGTGGCACCGCTGTCAAAACCAACGGAGCCGAGGTCACCTTCCCGAAAACGGAAATCGGAACCACTCTAGCCCGCACATGGCACACGATAGTCGTTGATGCCGGCTCGGCTGGACAAGCCAATATTACCATCGATTTCGATGACACCCCCACTTCCGTAGAGGTAATCGATGTCGAACTAAATCCTGAAGCCTAATTAGAACTCAACTTAAAAACGACTTCCTGATGAAAGAGTTTTTACACATATTCTGCCTGGCATTTCTATTACTTTTGTCAGGTTGCAAAAATGAAGACCCTGGTTTTCCGACCACTCCTGGGACGGATGACGAAGTAGGTTATATCGTCACCTCCGGATTATCGGTTACTGTTGCCGACAATGAGATTATTTCTACTACAACAGGCGAAAGTTCCCCGACAAAATCCGAGTCTTCCGGTTCTGAAGCAACCCATCTCACTCGAAGCAACAATACACAATCCGCTGTTGATTCAACGACCACTAAAACGGATCCTTCTACAGCTGAAGCCAGCGACGACTACAAGGTAACCATCCTCAACACGAAGACATCGGAGACCATGAATTACACTTATGCCGATCTCAAGAAAGAGGAAAATCAAAAAATACCTGTAGCTCCGGGAACATACAAGATCTCTGCAGAATCTCCCGATTATGCCAGCTACATGGCCGGAGATTACTATGCCAACTGGGATATGCCGGTTTATGCAGGATCTGTAACGAAAAATGTGATCAAAGCAACTGAGACAACCGTTAATGATTTGGTATGCTCGTTAGCCAACATTCGCACATCAGTATCATTAACCCCTGATTTACAAAGTCTGTTCTTACCGGACGATCAAGCGACAGAGCAGCTGCCGGCCTTAACGGTAACTCTGTCTGTCGGAGAAAATAGTCTGGTTTATGATCGCGCTGCTGCCGATGGAGAAAAATATGGTTATTTCAAAGCAGTCGAAGCGACCAATACCATCACCGTAGAGTTGAAAGGCGCCTATAATAAAGCATCGGGAGATGTTGCACCAGAGTATGTACCTGTAAAATGGACCCGTGAAATTACGGGATGCAAAGCCGGACAATGGCGTAAAATCTCCATTCACGTCACCAACGCATCTCAAGGCAACATTCAGTTCCAAATGACTGTGGAAAATTGGGTGTACGATCAAAAGATCGATGTTGATGTCACCAATTTGTATGCCTTTGGAGAAGAGGTAATTCCCGATGAAGAGCTTTCGGATGCCAACTCTCCGGTAGTAACCCTTGAAGGACATGACATTGCTCAGGGTTATACCATCAACCAAAGCATGTACAACGAAGACTTGGGCAAATGGAATGAAAATTTACAAGCCATTATCACGCCTCAATCGGACGTAACCTTGCGTTCTGTCAAGTTGCTTTTCGCATCGGATAACGCTACATTACTGAGCGATTTATCTGCAGCTGGCTACACCAATAATACAGTCCAGATATGGCCACAAAATAGTGCATTAACCTCATACTTACTGATACAAGATGAATCAGGTGTAGTCAAAGCGACTCTCAAAGATGCGGGTATGACCAAACTCTTTAATTATAAAGGGGTACACACTGTGAAATTCATTGCGGTTGACTCCAAAGGTCGCACCTCTTACACCAACTTGAAGATCACGGTATCGGAAGGCGGTGATATTGAGACAAAAGGTCCGGAAATCATTTGGACAAACAAAGACGGATCCAAAACGTATGATTTCAACACACGCTGGAAGATTACCAAATTGAGTGATACGACCGCTGATCCTGAGGTCAAAATTACCGTCACCTCGCAGACAGGTATTACCGGTTTCACCGTCGATATCAACAGTACGACACTGACTGCCGAAGAGTTGGCTAGCCTTGGACTGTCAACGCACATGGATTTGGTTAATCCTGGTGATTTTGCAGGGCCATTAGGTAATCTTGGATTCCCGACAGGGTCGGATGTTGAGGGTAAAAAAGAGCTCACATTTGACATTTCATCCTTTATGCCGATGTTGACTGTTCTCGGAACAGGCAACAGCGACTTCACGCTGACCGTAGAAGATGCAGGAGGTCAGAATTCAAAAACCATTCAACTTTATGTACCGTAAAATCATGAGATCATATTATTTCAAAAATATTCGCAAGATTTTGTCGGTCGGTTTTATTGGGTTGTTGCTTCTGGCACCCTCTTGTACCAAAGATACTACCGGCATCGACAAAGAGCAGATGGGCTCTCTCCGCTTCACGCTTGATTTCAACGGCACGGAACTCTCTTTAACCAATACCAAAGCGACAGAAGGGTACGATCCTCTTGAAGTAAGCACCATGTGGATATACAGCGTCACCACTGACGGAGCGGGAGAAACGACAGACAATCTGATCCGCAAATACAAACCGGCCACAAGTGTTCCTGATGATCTTTATTTGGCAGCCGGAACATACAAGGTGGTCATTGATGCTGGAGACCGCAACGAAGCTACCTTTACTAATAAACATTATGCCGGTGAGGCCACCTTTGAGTTAGCAGCTAAAGAGACAAAAATTGTCCCTATCAAATGCCAGCTGACTAACATTGCGGTACGTGTTGAATTCGAATCGACTATCAAGGAGAAGTTTGATTTGGGATATGAGGCCTATGTTTGTGCGTCAGACGAGTACTCGCAGACTGATGCAGAAAATGGCTTGGTCCCTACCCTGCACTATGAAACCGACACCACCGGATTTTTCATCTTACCGGACGGAGTTAGCAATTTGAGCTGGGGATTTTTAGGCGAAAGTTCCGATCCGGCCATCAATAAGAACAATTCAAAAACCGGCACCATTGAACTGCCTGAAAGCGGCAAACAATACACGCTTAAATTCAAATACTCGAAGACTCCAGACGGTTATCTGACCGTGATTGTAAAGGTACAGGAATATGTTGAATCATTTGACGATTCCTTCCTGTTCAGTCCGGAACCGACGATTATGGGCGATGGTTTCAACATTGACAATGTGACGGGTTATTACAGTGATCCTGTTAAATTTAATGTCTCTTCGATCAACAATTTGCAGACCATGAAGTTCACTGTCCAAGGGAGCGGAATTACATACGAAATCATGCACGATGGATCCGTTCTACCCGAAGCAGCTGCCAATGGTATCACATACACCCCAACAGATGCTATGAACGGTGTTTTAACGTTGACTTCCACCTTCTGTGAAAAACTGGATGCTGGAATCAATGCTCTCGATTTTGAAATTACCGACGCAGGATCGAATACAGGTAAGGCTACGGCCCAAATCGCCTTAACAAAACCGGTATCCATTACAGCGCAAGACCTTTGGTTCGGCACCGCTAATATGAGCGCCGTGGTAACCAATCCGGCTACTACTGAAGTATCGGTGAAGTATCGCATCTCGGGCAACGGTGAATGGACTACACTTCCTGCAATCAAAGGGGCTGATGGATATACCTACACGGCCCAAGCGACCGATTTCAAACCCAATCAGACCTACGAATATCAACTCTTTGAAAACGGAACGGCAAGTGGTGAGGTCAAAAGCGAAACGACACCTGCCGGCACACAAATTCCCAATGCAGGATTCGAAGAGTGGCACCAGTCCGGTAATCCGTGGTTTCCCTATGCAGAAGGAGGTTCAGAGTTCTGGGCAACCGGAAATCCTGGTTCAACCTCGATAGGATCGTCATACAATGTCACCACACGTCAGGCTGATCCTCGCCCTGGCTCCTCGGGACAATACAGTGCCAAGTTACAAACGACTAAAGTTGTAATTAAATTGGCTGCCGGCAATATCTTTGTAGGATCATTCGGAGAGATTTTAGGTACAGCCGGTACAGTCAATATGGGTCAACCTTTCAGTTTCAATGCCCGGCCGACGAAACTACGTGTCTGGTACAAAGGCAACGTTGGCAGTTATAAGAAAGACGACGCTCAAGTCCAAGATGCAGCACGTATCTTTGTCTGTCTGACCAACATGACCAAACCCGGATGCACCTATCACACGATCAACACGAAGTCCAGTGAAATTGAAAAGACAGTACTCGATCCTACTAAGGAGTTTCTGTACACCAATTTGCAAGATCCCTCAACTCTGGAAGGCCATATCTTGGGTTATGGAGACTTGTTAATTGAACAGACACAGTCCGAATGGACCATGATTGAGATCCCGATCAATTATCGTAAAAAATACGAATCGGAAAAGCCCAATGTACTCATCTTGACCGCATCTGCCAGCTATCGAGGCGATTACTTCGAAGGTAGCACAGACAGCAATCTGTTCCTCGATGACATCGAATTCGTTTATGAAGGAGACTACGGCTACGTCGATCAAGAATAATCTTTACTAATGAAGCAAGGATTAACGCCAATTATATCTATTCTCCTCATTTTGGGGAGCATACATTCAACAGCTTTCGGATCTGTTCCGGCCTCAGGGTCGGAACAGATCGATAGTTTGTTATCTGTTGCGGATTCCATTCCGACCCAGCAGGACAAACAACAAGACCATACGGCAACATTATCGACCGGATTACCGGCTGATAGAGATCTGCACCTGACAGCGTCACAGGAAACGTGGAAAGATAGATCAACAAACAAAAAAGTATCTAAGCGTCGCCAATACAAGCCGCCCTATCCTGAACTGTCGGCCGATTCGATCCGTACGCTCAAACGGCAACGAGGCTTAACCAGTCTATCCAATACGTTTGTTCCGAAAGGGCAATGGGTGATAGCGACCAATGTCTCCTTTTCCACCCACTCGAACAACAATTACACCTTTGTAGTAATTGAAGGTATTGACTCGGAAGGCCACACGATGAAAATCACACCGGCCTTGGGTTATGCATTGACCAACAACATGGTAGTCGGTGTACGTTTTGCATATTCCCGCACCTTCCTGCGCATTGACAACGGCAGCATCCAACTGGGAGATGACGATACAGGCGTTGATTTGAAAGCCGACTATTTTTATTCTTTGAAACACACCTACCAGGCATCGCTGATTTGGCGACAATACATTCCACTAGGGAACAATAAACGATTTGCTCTGTTCAATGAGATGCAGATCGGCATGGGACGTTCTCAAGCAAAATTTGCTGCAGACAGCCCGATACGCGGCACATACGAAACAGGCAAGATCTTCTCGATCGGCATGACCCCAGGATTGGTAGCCTTCGCCACCAACAACATGGCTGTCGAGTTGAATGTCGGAGTGTTGGGTTTTACCTACAACCGTGTCAAACAGATCCACAACCAGGTCACAGTCGGCAAACGTAACTCGAGTGCAATGAATTTCAAAGTCAACATCTTTTCCATTGGGCTGGGTGTTGCATTTTATCTCTAATCCGGCGACGTGATGAAAATGAAAATTAGATATATCTCGCTGTTGATGGTCATCATCTCACTGATGATCTCTACGAACCTTTATGCACGAGAGGGGCGTTCCGGTTTGTCAACACACGGTGACAATAGTGAACTTTCTGTGATTGCTGACAGTCTGCTTATAGATCAATCATCACACAACCAACTTGACAATAGGATTAACACTCTCGACACGCTTCAGGTTGTATCAACGATTTATAAAAAGGATACGACTTCAACCCTTCCAGCAGACGCACATAAAGAGAAAAAAGCCAACAAAAAGAGGGACAAGCGGGAGGCAAAGCTGTCAAACGTTTCCCAACAATCGTCTCCGATTGCAGACACCTCCGAGATGCAAACCGTTCCGCAGACTGCACCCAGACGGTTAGAGTCCTTCGATTCCATACCCGCTCCGACATCCAATACAAAAGTAGATGTGGAGCTGCCCGTAATTTCGGCGTATACGCTGGATCAACACTCGGAGCAGTTGTTATCAGGAGGAGATTCGACCATGCTCTCCGCACCTCAAAAGGCAGAGAAAAAGCATTTTCTTCCGACTCGTCGCCGTATGGATCGTGAAATCAATCGCATTCCTTACATCTTCAAACGGGAAGTAGCAATTGGGTTGACGGTTTCTTACGGTGCAATCAACAGCGATGATACAGACTATCTGCTGATCTTTGACAACCTGAATTTCAAAGGGAGCATGTTTACGATCAATCCGTCGTTTATGTTTTTCCTCAAAAACAACCTCGGAATCGGTGCCCGTTTTGGTTACTCGAATACAAAAGGCGATATTGGAAACGCGACATTGAATCTGGGATCGGCCAACGACATGAACATTGATTTGTCAGATATCCATTTGGACAATCAGGCTGCTTCGTTCGGACTCTTCATGCGCTCCTATGCCGCCATAGACAACAAAGGGCATTTTGGCCTTTTTGCCGAATTGGAAGCCTCATACAAAACAGGCAAATCACTTTTTTCCTACAACTCGAACGATCAGATAAAAAAGACACACAGTAACACCCAGCAATTTAAATTTTCCTTCAATCCCGGATGCTCGGTCTTTATTTTCCCCAATGTATGTAGTACGATCTCTTTCGGATTGGGAGGTCTCCAATATACAAAGGTGACTCAAAGCGACGGTGAAGGCAACATTATTGGATCGCGTGAAACCGCCAAAATGTTATTCCGTCTGAATCTGGCCAATATCCGTATCGGTGTCAACTTCTTTTTGTAACAACGCATGAATAGGTTTTGCCACATATTCTTATATGTTTCCGTTCTCATTCTGGTCTCCTGCATCAAGAATGACATTCCCTACCCGGTCGTAACCCTTGACATTCTCGGGGTTCAGGGAGAGGGGTTCACCTGCGAAACATCTGACATCGATCAGAAAACACGTGTTGTCACATTGCACCTGGAAGAGCAAACCAACATCAAACAGGTCGAGATCAGCAAATTGGAGATTACAGAAGGTGGCTCTAGTTCCATTACCGTTCCCGGAACCTTTGACCTGAGTGCAGAGCTGCCGGTTACCCTTTCACTATATCAGGATTATGAATGGACCATACGTGCCGAGCAAGAGATTGAACGCATATTCACCGTTGAGTCGCAAATTGGAGCTGCAACCTTTGATGTCGAGCATCACACCGCCACGGTACATGTTCCCGAAGGGACAGACATGGATAACATCAAAATAACAGCCCTAAAGCTGGGGCCGGCAGATATCACCACCATGACTCCCGCCCCAAGTGAAATCACCTCATTCGAAAACTATCGTACCATCGATATCACCTATCACGGCGAGACTGAACGCTGGTCTCTATATGTGATCCCGACTGAGGTAACCGCACAATTCTCACGGGTAGATGTTTGGACGCGGATTATTTGGTTGTATGGCGAAGGGCGTTCGGGCACAGATTTGGGGTTCCGCTACCGCAAGCAGGGCACTACTGACTGGATCACAGTACCAACAGAAAAGGTAGAGGTGACTGGAGGTGCATTTAAGACCTGCCTATCGGGACTTGAGCCAGAAACCTCTTATGAACTGGTGGCCTACTCTGACACCGATGAATCACCGGTAACTACCGTCACCACAGACATCGAACGTGCACTGCCCAACGGAGGATTCGAAGAGTGGTGCACTGAGAATGATATTGTATATCCGGGAGTGACCCGAGATGAGGCGTTCTGGGGAACCGGTAACACCGGTGCAGCCGTTGTCAAGGAGACGCTAACCGACAAGACGAGCGACAAACGTCCAGGCAGTGATGGTCAATATGCGGCCTTACTGCAATCGAAGCTGGCCGGTCTTGCTGGTATCGGCAAATTGGCTGCCGGCAACCTGTTTGTCGGAGAATATGTAGCCACACGAGGCACGAACGGCATTGTCGGTTTCGGTCGCCCATTCACACAACGTCCAACGGCATTACGGGGATGGGTCAAATACAACTGTGGAGCCATTACTGATGTTGGGACAAGTCAACCTACGGGTGTGACTATCAACAAAGGCGATCCTGACAATGGTATGATCTATGTCGCAGTAGGGACTTGGACGCCTGAAGAGTATGGTGTCTGCGAAAAAGAGACAACGGGAGACAAGATGTTAGGCACTGACGAAGTACCTATATGCGTCGATACACGAGATAAGAACACCTTCTTTAATCCGAACAGTCCGGCCGTGATTGCTTATGGTGAATTAGTTTTGGACAAAACGGTAGCCGATTGGCAGCAATTTACCATCAAGCTCAAATACAATGAGACCAATTTGGTACCGACTCATCTTGTGTTGGTGATTTCGGCTTCGCGTTACGGAGATTACTACATTGGCAGCCGGGACAGCAAGATGTGGGTTGATGATTTCGAACTGGTTTACGACGAGGTTACGGAATAGGCTATCAACGGATGTGGTTTATCTCGCAAATCCTGAAGATTAGGGTAAGTATCAACAGTAAACTCTTGCCCTAGTCGACATAGGGCATAGATAAAACACAACATGAATCGCACGCCACAGACAAGCCTAAAAGGAAGGAGAATTATATACCACACTAAACATTAAACGAAAGCCCCATCCACTTTCTGCATACTAAGAAGAGCTCGGACACGTATCAAACGTTCTCGCATTTTGCAGATACCCCCAGGGGCAAACTGCAGTCTCGATAATACAACAATCTAAAAAGAGCAGGAAAGACTAAATGTCATTGTCTTTCCTGCTCTTTTTAAATCCCATCTATGGAGTGGCTTCTGGTCAAAGTCTCACTTTTCCACAATAGACATATTGAAACTCATGTATAACTTACTTATAGAACGACCACGCCGCCTTTTCTTTCAATAGTTATTTTAAAGGCTATAACTACCTCTGTTTCCCGACACAAGCCTATGCCACTCACCCCCCAAATCTCCTAAACGGGATTGACTCGTGACAAGATGCAACTCATTTTGCCTAGGCTCACCCCCAGAGTTCTACAATCAATCCAGGTTGTTCTCTTCCACTCTTTTCTTGCGGAAGATATTGAGACGCTGCAATAATCGGCTGCGACGATTCGGAATCAACAGCTCGACCAACAACAATGCCAACGCTATGGCAAGCGGGTAATGGTACTGTTCACTGAAATCCTCAAAGATCGATTCGGTCAAGTCTTTACGTTCCACCTCATTGATCTGTTTGATGATCTCATTCAACCCCAAACTGCGGTTTGATGCCCGAATATAACCTCCGCCGGTAGCCATTGCAATTTGCTCCAAGGTTGATTCATCGAGTTTGGAAACCACCATTTTACCATCAGCATCTTTAATAAAATCACCTCCAATCCGAATGGGGGCACCTTCAGGTGTACCGATACCGATCGTATAGATCTTAATTCCCCGTTCAGCTGCCATCTGAGCAGCCGCTATAGCATCATCTTCATGGTTTTCACCGTCTGAAATCAAAATAATCACTCGACTTCCCTCACTGCCCGCCGAAAAGGAGCTGGCCGCCAGATCAATTGCAGCTCCGAGGGCCGTACCCTGACGTGAAACCATATCGGGCGAAATCTGTTGGGCGAAATTACGTGCCGTTACATAATCCGACGTAATGGGCAGCTGCACATAGGCATCACCTGCAAAAACGATTAATCCGATGCGATCTTCATTGAGTTTTTCGGTCAGTCGATCGATCGCATATTTCGTTCTCTCCAGGCGGCTTGGTTCGAAGTCCTCGGCCAACATACTGTTCGACACATCGACAGCAAGCATGATTTCGATCCCCTGACGTTTCTCCTCACGCAATTTCGAGCCAAACTGAGGACGTGCCAAAGCCAAAATCATAAACAGTATGGCCAACGTCAACAATACAAAACGTAATTTGAGTCGTGCCGGCGAAGCCTCGGGCATCAATTTCGGGAGCAGAGCCCGATCCGCGAAGCGCTCCAAAGCACGGTGACGCGCCTTTACCGCATAAACGAACAGCACTACCATCAACGGTAGTAACAACAATAAATATAGATATTCCGGACTTCCGAATCTGAACATTTTTATTGATTATTAGTAGCTATTAATGAAGTCTATAGGAGATACACAACCTCAAAACAGCTGACAATTCACATCCATGTAACGCACATCGACTTTTGGATCAGGCTTACCCTCCTTTCAACATTAGGGCAAGCGTCTCAGCCAGGTCTGTCGCAGGACAAATTCACCGATAAGCAACACCAAAGCCAATATAGCAAACAGCGTAAAACGTTCTTGATAATGGGTAAAATTCTCCACCTCTACACGGCTACGCTCCAACTGATTGATTTCGTCATAAACGTCCTTGAGCCGCCGATTGTCGGTAGCTCTGAAATATTTTCCACCGGTCATTTCGGCAATCTCGGTCAACATCTTTTCATCGATCTCGACCTTCATCGGTTGGAACGTTAAATGTCCCCACATATCGATAGCAGGATAAGGAGCCATTCCCATCGTACCGACACCCACAGTATAGACACGGATCCCATAACTCTGGGCAATTTCGGCGGCAGTCAACGGTGCAATTTGTCCACTGTTATTGACTCCATCTGTCAGCAAAATAATCACTTTACTTTTGGCCTGACTTTCGCGCAAGCGGTTCACAGCGGTTGCCAAACCGTTACCAATCGCAGTACCATCATCGATCATTCCGCTCTTCACGCTACCCAGCAGACTGAGCAAGGATCGTTTATCAGTAGTCAGCGGGCATTGTGTAAAGCTCTCACCCGCAAATACGACCAACCCGATCCGGTCGTTGGGGCGGTCCATAATGAAGTTCGAAGCCACCTCTTTAGCGGCACCGAGACGATCCGGTGTAAAGTCGCGGGCCAACATACTACCCGAGACATCGACCGACATGACAATGTCAATACCTTCAGTCGTGCTGTTCGAATTGTGTTCGGCACTTTGAGGGCGGGCCAGAGCTACCGCAATCAGAATAACCGCCAACGAACGCAACACGATCGGCAGATGGCGCAGATAATATTTCATCGAACGGGGAACACGACGCACGCCATCTACCGTCGAGATACGCATTGTCGCTCCACCGCCTTGGCGCAACCGATAGATATAATAGGCTACCATCGGCACGACCAATACCGACAGCCACAACAATTCTGGATTAACGAATCTTATAATATCCACAATCTTTTTTCTCTTTACTTCGTTCTCCGGCCTTATACATTGGCCGATTCACACACCACTTTAGTTTATCCGCCTGAATTCCGCATTGAGTTTTAGTTAAAAAGCAACTGTTCAAGCATACCAATTCCGGTTCATTACAGACAACCTCGTGTTCAATTCCTCCCACATCCGAACCCTCTTTGTCCATTGCTCCACAGGATTCGGATCCGCCGTTTAATCCCTCCGCTACAATTTCCTCCGTTCAACCTCTCCAGTTCATTTGATAAAGTAAAGTTCTTCACCAGAAAAGCATCATCAACGAAAAATCTGCACAAAAAACAATTTCGTACTACCAGTTCTTTCCAGAAGGAGCCACAGCCCGTGCTTTACGAGCCTCAACCTTCTTCTTAGTATTGTCTTCATTGCTCTGAACGGCGTCCAACATCCGATCAGCCTCCTCCCGACTCATCCGATTGGGTTGAGACTGGCCATCTCCCTGTTCTGGATTCTGTCCCTGAGGATTCTGACCGTTCTGATCCGGATTCTGCTGTCCGTCCTGGTTTTGATTCTGATCGTTGTTCTTATCCTTATTCTGATCCTGTTGATCATTATTTCCATTGCCCTGATCCTTCTTGGGCGGCTGCTTTTGATTATTCTGATCGTTCGGATTATTCTGGTTCTGGTTTTGATTTTGATTATTGTTTTGGTTGTTCTGATTCTGATTGTTCTGGTTATTCTGGTTGTTGTTCTGATTGTTATTCTGTTTCATCAGCTCCAACACATAGGCCAAATTGTAACGGGCCTCTTCATCGTTAGGATTGCGTCGCAAGGTATTTTTATAGGCTTCCGCCGCCTCGGGTAACTTCTTCATTTGAAAGTAAGTATTACCCAAATTGTAATACGCATCGGGAGCATGCATCCCAGCCACATCATCCCGCGCAATCTGCTTGAGAATATTGAGCGCCTCTTCGTACCGTTTCTGTTTGTAAAGCACATCTGCAAGATTAAACAGTCCTTCATAGGTGGGATTCATATCCTGCGCTTTACGATATTGAGTTTCGGCTTCCGCATATTGCTCTTTCTCGTAAAGTTTATTTCCAGAACGCAACACACGCCGTTCGGGATAACGTTGTGCCCACGCCGACTCTACTCCCAAGCCGATCAACACCAGGATTCCCCATGCAATTCTCCGTATCATCGCCGTTTTCATGCCTGCTCCTCCTTCTTAGCGTTATCATCCTTCAAAACCTCAGCACTCCTATCAACTGACGGCTGATTTTCCACAACACCTCGATAGGTTGGAGTGTACTCATCTGCAGCATGTGGCATAAACTCCGTTTGCGATCGCTGCTTGATTGAGTTAGCATCAGGACCAAGTGATGAGATTGACTCGTAAGATCCGGCCGCATTCTGAACCTTTGGGGTTTGCACAGATTGTTCCGCACCTGTTCCCTGTGGACTCACTACCCGCTGAGCCGTAATCGGCTGAGAAGTGCTCTGCGGTATGCCCGACGCTTGCGACACGACAGGCGACTGAGGCACAACGGTGGACTGCATCGCATTCGCTCCGCTCTGCTCATTCTGTCCGTTCCCGTTCTGTCCACTCTGTTGCTCGGCTGGTTGCTCTTTCGTCTCTTCAACAAAATAGTATGCATCCTGGTAAGCATCTTCGTTCTGCTCGGGATCGGGTTCGAGTTTGGCAAACTTGACAAAATCAGCCACTTCAAGCAAACGTTTCAGGCGTGCAGCCGAACGCTCTTCGACAGCCAACTCCCGAATGCAGGCCAAAATTTCAGCCGAAGTCATCTCCATCGCCTGGAAATGGTAACGACCAACCAGATATTCACGCAGGATTTCGGTCAAACCGGTATAATACTGCTTGGACTTACCACATTGCCAGAGCTTTTGGGTATGCAGTTTTTCAAGCTCCTTGATTGCCGTCACGTGAGGAGGATCGGCCGGTCCCCGCAAAGCAGCCAATAATCCTTTCCCCCGTTTAAAGAGCAGCAGATAGATAACCAAAGCGATAATCAGGGCCACTACCAACCCAATCAGCATATAACCGCTTACCTCGCCAAAGCGCAACGGAATAGGCATCGGAGGGCGAATATCATAAATGGTGTTATTGACCGTATCAACGGGCGGAGCCATAACGATCAGACGGATCGAATCGACTGACCAGACCGTATCGACAATATTTTTGTCGGCCCACAATGCAGGGAACTTTCCCATTCGATAATCGGCGGGCGAGAAGCAGGTGAGCAGGTATTCGCAACTCAGGTGCTCGCGACGTCCCTGACGTACTGTATCAATACGAGATTGCATCAGGATCTCCAGCGAATCGGCCAAACGACCATTTTCAAATTCGGGGAAGCCGATCATCTGCATCACATCTTTGTCCACCTCGATCCGCAATTTGACCCGTTGACCGATCAGAATGGTGTCGGCACTAAGTTTTGCTCGCACAACAGGAGCATCGTTTCGTCCCTTGCGGGTAGTATCGACACTGTTGCGAGCCACAATCGAGTCTATTTGGGCTGCAGCCTCGGCACGCGACGGCAGCGCTCCCTGTGCCCGAGGAGCCATCAACAGTCCCGCCACATAGAAGCCCGCAGCCATCAACAATACAACGGTCCAGCGACACATATATCTCCAAAACATCTTTTGCATCATCTGCGCTTAAAGAGTTTCATCAACGATTTGACATAATCTTCATCCGTAGCAATACGGACATTATCCACACGAGCGCGACTCAGTGCGTGGTCGATCAGTGTATTGGTTTTTGTCCAATGGTCGGCATAGGCCTTTCGGGTCGAGGCTGAAGAGGTATCGACCCACACCTTTTCTCCAGTTTCGGCATCCTGCAACTCCAGGATTCCCACATCGGGCAGACTCTCTTCACGCCGGTCATAAATACGGATACCGACCAAATCATGTTTACCGGAGGCGATCTTCAAAGGGTCTTCAAAACGGACCCGTTCCACACCATCACAATCCATAAAATCGGACAAGACGAAAGCTGTTGAACGTTTTTTGAGCACGTTGGTCAGATAGTGCAACGCTTCGCCCACATCCGTACCGGTTGCCTGGGGGGTAAACTCGATCAGTTCACGGATAATCATCAGAATATGAGCCCGACCCTTCTTGGGCGGAATAAATTTCTCGACCCGGTCACTGAAGAAAATACAGCCCACCTTATCGTTATTTTCGGTAGCCGAAAAGGCCAGCACGGCAGCAATCTCGGTGATCAGATTCTTTTTGAGTTTGGAGGTCGAACCGAACAGGCGCGATCCACTCACATCGACCAGCAGCATCATGGTCAATTCGCGCTCCTCTTCATAGACCTTGACATGTGGAGCACGACTCCGGGCGGTTACATTCCAATCGATGTCACGCACATCGTCACCGATACGATACTCGCGCACCTCACTGAAAGCCATACCCCGTCCTTTGAAGGCACTGTGATACTGCCCCGCAAAGATTTCATTGCTCAGTCCGCGCGTCTTGATCTCGATTTTACGAACCTGCCGAAGTATGTCGTTGCTATTTTCGCTCATGTTGTTTCACTTTGCACGACTTTCGTGCTTTGCATCCTTATTCATGCTATACGCCACAATCCTGACGCTCAACACATCTTACACCAAAGGTTTTTCGGGTATCATACCCACTCTGGAGCTACCGTTGAAAAGCTCAAAATCGGTCCATCGATCTCATCTTCATCGACGGTCTCAATTTCATCACTCATTCGGATACGGCACCGGGAATATGCCAAATATCTTGTAAAGCCTTTCCAATGCATCCTTCGTCTATTCCTCACACTATGGAAAAACTCATCTCAAAAACCTCATCTAACTGAATGCAGGACTACACCTCACATCTAATCACATCTGATCAGACCCCAACGTTTGCACTACGCTGCCGACCAGATTACACAAGGCTATTGCACAGGCTCTTCCAGTAGCAAGAGATGGCAAGATTAGGGCACCTCGACGTTATTCAGAATCTGAGTGATAATCTCTTCAGTAGTCACATTTTCGGCCTCAGCCTCATAGGTCAATCCGATACGGTGACGCAACACATCGTGACAAACTGCACGCACATCTTCGGGAATTACGTAACCTCTCCGTTTGATGAACGCATAGCTCTTCGCCGCTTTGGCCAACGAAATTGAGGCACGAGGAGAACCACCATAGGCGATCAATGGTGTCAGCGACTGCAGATTATTGTACTGCGAAGGTTCGCGGGTCGCGAAGATGATGTCCACAATGTATTTCTCGATCTTCTCATCCATGTAAACATCATTCACCACAGTACGGGCCTTGACAATATCCTCAGGTTCGATTACCCGATTGGGTTTCGGGAAGGTTCCCAACAGATTAAGGCGCATAATATCGCGCTCCTCCTGTTTTTTAGGATAGGTGATGCGCGCCTTCAACATGAAACGGTCGACCTGTGCTTCAGGCAGCGGATAGGTACCCTCTTGCTCCAACGGGTTCTGGGTCGCCAATACGAGGAAAGGTTCCGGCAATTTATACGTCTCGTCACCGATGGTCACCTGCCGTTCCTGCATCGCCTCGAGCAGTGCACTCTGCACCTTGGCTGGAGAACGGTTGATCTCATCGGCCAGAATAAAGTTGGCAAAGATCGGGCCTTTGCGTACGGTAAACTCTTCGCGTTTTTGCGAATAGATCATGGTACCGAGCAAATCGGCCGGCAACAGATCGGGGGTAAATTGGATTCGGCTGAATTTGGCATCCACGGCCTGAGCCAGCGTTGTAATGGCTAAGGTTTTGGCCAGACCCGGCACACCCTCGAGCAGGATATGACCGTTTGCGAGCAGACCGATAAGCAGGGTGTCAACCAGATGTTTCTGACCGACAATCACTTTGCTCATCTCCATATTCAGCGTATCGACAAAAACGCTTTCGCGTTCGATACGTTCGTTGAGCTCTTTGATATTGATTACCTCACTCATTATTTATATGCAATTATCGTTTAAATTTCTTTTGTGCATCCGCCCCCTCCGACGCCATGTCACAGAGGCTTATCCTTGTAAAGGTAGTTTTTTAACGGCAGAGATGCAAAAATATTATAAAATATCTCAGCTTAGCCACTCCACCACGCTCAAACAGAGATTATATCATCATGGCTATCTGACATTGTATTCATTTAAATCATGTGACCACGTAAACCATTATCACACAAGATACCAATTCTTTCAGTGTGGCAATTGGCGGGACCCAATCATAACCTTATAACCTCATAAACGCTTCCGAAGATACTATTTGACGACATTTACAAGGCGATACGAGCAACAACAATAACTACCTGACCTGGATCATCAAAGCTATACCAACGACCATCAACAATACACCAGCTTTCTTTTTGCTTTTCACACTCTCTACCCTTTCTTCCTCCGCCTCTTCTTTTCATTTCGTTCCCCTACTCTGCACGACACTCCCAAAGCACATCTTTCCGAACCTTCAAATCTCATGCAGCCACACAAGAACACTTTGAATCAATACTTGATCTACTCCAGGATTCACAAAACCCATTAGCGCAATCCGATATGTTATGTCCGTTCTGTAAAATCACGGCACAAGACAACAATATTTGACAAAAAGTTTTTGACGGTTGCGCGGGTGCGGTGGTTTGAGTACCTTTGCGGCCGTGGAGGAGACCCAATTTTCCCTCCCGAATGACAAGATGTCGGACTATATCCAAACCCTCAATCCCACCCAACACGACGCAGTGGTCAACTACCAGGGTGCTTCGTTGATTATTGCCGGCGCCGGTTCCGGTAAGACCCGTGTATTGACCTGCCGCATTGCCTATATGCTCTCTCAGGGCGTTCCGGCCAGTTCTATTCTCGCACTTACCTTTACCAACAAGGCAGCACGTGAGATGCGTGAACGTATCGACACACTGGTACCCGGAGGAATGAGTCGTCGGTTGTGGATGAGTACCTTTCACTCGATCTTTGCACGCATTCTGCGTGCTGAGGCTGACAAGTTGGGTTATCCGTCATCTTTTACGATCTATGACGCCTCCGATGCCAAGAATCTCGTCAAACTGGCGATCAAGGAGCTGAACCTTTCTGACGAAACCTATAAGCCCAACAACATTGCGGCCCGCATCTCGAAAGCAAAGAACAATTTGGTTACCCCACAGGCTTACGAGGCGAACAGCTCTTTACAGGCCGAAGATCGGGAATTGCGAATCCCACAGTTCCTGGACATTTACAAGCTCTATATGCGCAAATGCCGCGAAAACGGAGCGATGGATTTTGACGACCTGCTGCTCAATACCAATATCCTGATGCGTGACCGGCCCGATGTACTGGCCAAATATCAGGAGCAGTTCCGTTACATTCTGGTGGACGAGTATCAGGACACCAACTTTGCCCAATATGTCATCATCCGCCAGTTGGGAGCACGTCACGGCAATGTCTGTGTGGTGGGAGACGATGCGCAGAGCATCTATTCGTTCCGGGGGGCGAAGATCGAGAATATCTTGCGCTTCCAGCAGGATTTTCCGGGAGCCAAGCTCTTCAAGCTGGAACAAAACTACCGTTCGACCCAGACAATTGTTAATGCGGCCAACTGCGTGATCGAAAAAAATCAACGTCAGATCCGCAAAAAGTCCTTCTCTGCCGCAGAGAAAGGAGAAAAAATCCGGGTCTTGAAAGCATACACCGACAAAGAGGAGTCCTCTTTGTTGGCATCAGATATCTATACGACAATCCGGACACACGGCACCCAATTCAGCGACATCGCCATTTTGTATCGGACGAATGCCCAATCCCGCGCTTTGGAGGAGGCTCTCCGGACCCGCAACATTCCCTACAAGATCTATGGCGGCATGTCCTTTTACCAACGCAAGGAGGTAAAAGATCTGCTGGCTTATGTGCGACTGGTGGTCAACCCGCGTGATGACGAGGCACTACGCCGCATCATCAACACTCCGGCCCGAGGGATTGGAGAGGTGACAATCAGCAAGATTGCAGCAGCCGCTACCGCCCATAACCTGAGCATGTGGGAGGCTGTAAGCACCTTAGGGGTATCGGAGATCGGCCTATCGGGAGCAGCAGCCAACAAAGTCGCCCAATTCGCTACAATGATCGGTGAGTTATCCGAGATGCGGGCCACGACCGAAGCCTACACGTTGGGATTGGAGATTGCTATCCGTTCGGGACTGATCGGCACCTACAAGATGCAACAGACCCCGGAATCAATCAGCGCGCTGGAAAACATCGAAGAGTTACTCAACTCCATCCGCAGCTATGTCGAAGATCAGGAACGGGCAATAGCTGAAAACACTGCTTCGGATGAGGCACCTGCACCGGGCATGATCCAGATTGACGAATGGTTACAGAATGTTTCGCTGCTGACCGACATGGATAACGAAAAGCCCGAAGAGTTCAACAAAGTGACCTTGATGACGGTTCACTCGGCCAAAGGGCTGGAGTTCGAGTATGTCTATATTGCAGGATTGGAGGAGAATCTGTTTCCAAGTCTGATGAGTCTCGGCTCTCCGGAGGGGCTGGAAGAGGAGCGACGGCTCTTTTACGTGGCACTCACCCGAGCCAAACGGGCAGCTGTACTCTCTTTTGCCGAGTCACGTTTCAAATGGGGAGAGATGAGCTTTAGCCGCCCGAGCCGTTTTTTGGGAGAGATCGATCCGTGCTATCTCGATGTACAATTCGATCTCGACTGTGATCCCGAAGAGGATGAAGATTCGTCTTCGACCTATGGACGTACGGCCGGAGGTTATGGCCGTGGAGCACACACATACGGAACAAGTCGAACCGGATATGATTCCACTCGCAGCAGTTACGGCGATCGTTCCCAATATGGAGGCTATACTGCTGGCTCCGGACGAAGCAGTTATGGAGGTTCCGGCAACACCCGCAATGGCAGTTATGGCAGTTCTCGCAACGGAAGTTACCAAACCAACGGAACAGCTGCTCCTCGCACCTATTACCCCTCACGTGAGCAAGCCCCTCAACGGGTAGAACCGCTCAAACCGGGAGGACGTCTCCGCAGCATCGACGCCCGTCCTGGAGGTCCGCTGACCAACCGTCCGACAGCGACAGGTTATACCGGAAATATGGGAATATCATCCACGCCCCAGGGCATGGGACAACCACGTACTGCGACCTCTTCCCCGGGTAGCACAGCTGGTAACGGGATGGGGAACACAGCAGGCAGCAACATGCCTTTTTCCTCAGGAGCCGCCACTTCCCCTGCTGCTTCCACCTCATCGAATGGAGGAGCTTTGGCAGTAGGCACTCGCGTGGTCCATGCAAAATTCGGACAAGGAACCATTGTTGCCATTGAGGAGTGGAGCAACGACACCAAATTGACTGTTGATTTTGGGCCAGCCGGACGCAAAGTGCTTTTACAGAAATTTGCCCGGTTGCAAATTTTATAGGTTATACCTGCCGATGGCCTAAAGCCCAGGAATCAAACCTATTCGCCCGAGCCGATAAATAAACAAACTGACGAAAAAAATAACTATACACTACTCAACCAACATCTTCCAATGATGTAATCCACAGACCATAACAATTGCGTCCCTATTGAGAAAGCCCAAGTGCCTGTTATGAGACATCCACAAAGTTGATTTTCAGAGGAAGCAGCTCCGTAACATCGAATGGGGTTCTGCGACCAAAATCAGGCAACAAATGGCGAACATCATCAGATTTGAGAAGAGCGAGTGCAAACAATGACCAACCGTTTCAACGAAATCATATAATCATTCAGAGTTGACGTTTAACCAAGTAAGATAAATAAATCGACAACTACCAACTGCTAACCTCGAAACATCGAACCGACTGCCATACTGTTTATCAAACTCACACCTTATGCAAGGAATTGTTTGGATTCTATTTTTCTACCTGTTGGGCTGTGTAGTCGCAGCTCTGACCGGTAATTTCATTCCCGGAAGCGTTGTAGGCATGTTGTTGCTGTTCGGCGCACTCTCTTTAGGATGGATTCGCCCGTGGCGGATGAAACGGGCTGCAGGCTTTTTGCTCGACAACATGATGCTCTTTTTTATCCCGGTAGGAGTTGGATTGATCGCCTCATATTCGTTGGTGAGCAAATACCTGACTGCCATTTTGGTTGCATCTATAGTCAGTACGGTATTGGTGATTATCGTGGTCGGCATCGTGGAGCAAAAGCTCGAAGCAAAAAAAGGGAGCGAAAACGACGACGATCAACCAGACAATGGAGTTGAGACTTTGCCCACAGACAATCCCATTGACAATAAGCCCACAACCGGAGAGGAGCAAACCATTGCCCCCAAAGCTACTGCGGCTAATACGGATACCATGAGCAGCACGACAGAAAACGAGACACCAATCAACAAAACAACTGACATTTCTGCCCATACAATATCCGACCTTCCTTGCGAGTCAAATACAAATCCGGAAGAGCCCGCCTCTTCATCGTTCCATTCCACAAAATCCGATAGTCATGAATGAGATTCTCTCCTCACAGACCTTTTTGCTCACATTGACCCTTTCGGTCTATCTCGGTTCAATGTGGTTATACAAAAAAGTTCGATTCGCCCTGTTTCATCCGCTACTGGTTTCGATGGCGATTCTGATTTTGTTTCTGAAACTTTCGGGCATTCCCTATGATCTGTTTATGCAGCGGATCGAGATTATCGATTTCATGCTCGGACTTTCGGTTGTTGCCTTAGGCTACCTGCTTCACGAACAGATTTCTCAGATTAAAGGCAATGTGATTGCTATTGTAACCGCCATTCTGGTTGGCAGTGCAGTCGGAATTGTCAGCGTAGCCTTGATTGCGAAGGCGATGGGCGCAGAACAGGCTGTTGTCGCTTCACTCGAACCGAAATCGGTCACCACTGCCATTGCGCTGAACGTTTCAGCTCAATCGGGAGGCATCCCAGCATTGACAGCTGTTGTGGTTATTCTTGTCGGAATTTTCGGAGGTGTTGCAGGACCCTTCATCCTTAAAAAGATCGGCGTAGAGAGTAAAATTGCCAAGGGTTTGGCGATGGGTGCAGCCGCACATGCGATGGGCACGGCACGGGCCATGCAACTCGGGGCCGTCGAGGGAGCTATCAGCGGCCTGGCAATCGGATTGATGGGGGTTGCTACGGCAATTCTCGTTCCTCTGATCGAACGATTACTATAAACCAAACAACCTCTATTTTACAAGGTTTATAAACGACTCATTCCTAACCTTATTAGATCATTTGGCGCGCTCCAATAATAAAGTCATTGATTGGATTGCGTTTACATACAATTCGCCACAAAGGAATCTTTACCACTGCGAGCAAACTATCACAATCGCTGCACATAGTCCCAAATTTCAGGCATTCACCCACCCAATCACCCACGTTCGCCTAACTCAATCAATACCAACGATCAATCACATCTTTCGATTCGTTTGCCCCTTTCCCATTAAATAAAATCTACCAATCAGGATATTCCTCTGCCAGTCAGATCGAATGTCCTGATTTGTTTTTTATTTTGTCCCTGGATATTCAACGCCAAACGTACTATTTAAAATAGGCTATATTTTATTTGGTTTATAAAATAAACTTATTTATATTCGCAATAAACCAAACAATTGATCTGCAGAATCGGATAACAAACAACACAACCTAAAACCTACGATTATGAATGAGAGACAGATGACACACCAAGAGAGTCTGGCCATCATCTCGACGATGACAGCTTTGACACAACAGAAAATGCAACAGAGCGGCAAGGGACAATTGCTGTTATGGGGCTACCTTTCACTACTGACAACGGGAGTTGTAACATTGGCGGGAGTTCTCGGATGGGGAGCGAGCGGTTGGCTTTGGCTGATCCTTCCAGCAGTCGGATTACCTCTTTCATGGTTATACGACCACAAATATCCCCAAGAGGTCAGCAGCTGGCGAGACAAAATCATCGGCAAAATATGGACAATCTTTGCTGTTTTGTTCTGCATCGTGCCCATTATTTCGCTCATTGCCCAACAACCTCAAAACATCTTTTTCATTGAGATGCTGCTACTGACGACCGGCTCAATACTGACAGGGTCCATTATAGGTTACCGCACCATGTTTACAGGTGGGATCATCGGGCTAGTCATCGTCTGCATAAGTTGCTTGTTTCCTTCGAGTTGGCAGAGCATGGCAATCACGTTATCATTAATTTTCATTGTCACGTTGATTATTCCGGGGCATGCAATCCGCACAAAAAAAGAAGGTCATGTTTAAACCGCTTGATCCCCTATTACATTCCGAGCTCAGACTCGGCATTATGTCAATTTTGATGAATGCTGAAAGTGCCGATTTTGTTTTTATTCGGGAGGCTACCGGTGCAACGGCAGGCAACCTGAGTGTGCAAATTGACAAATTAGCCACAGCAGGCTATCTTACTGTTCGCAAAACATTCAAGGGGAAACGTCCCCAGACGCTCTGTTCAGCGACACAACAAGGGCGAGATGCCTTTGCATCATACATCGAGGCATTGAAAAGTTATATCATCGCTGACTCTTTAAAAGAACAGTAAAATTCAAAGTAAAACATTTATAAAAATAAGGGAGCTTGAACTATAGTCGCAAGTATTCATTTTTACATCAAACCGACAAAGTTTCCCTCAATCAAAACTACCGATCGGTACACTCCCTACCACCTCATACACAATATGGGCACTTTGCCTCAAACGACAACGGGACTACCGCCAACATATATTCGCGAAATACCAGATCCAACTAAAACGTACTCAAAAAAGAGCCCTAATACCATCTATCAGGGCTCTTTCTTTTTTACTTTTGTAAAAAGTAAAATCAAGGTCCGAACATGATGACGACACAAGAGCGATACCGCGGCATTATCGGATGGTTTCAGCAGCACATGCCGATTGCCGAAAGCGAACTCCATTTTGACAACCCCTACCAACTGCTTGTCGCGGTTATTTTATCAGCCCAGTGTACCGACAAACGGGTAAACATGACCACACCGGCTCTGTTCGACCGGTTCCCGACACCTCAACAGATGGCCGAGGTTGATCCCGAGGAGATTTATCCCTACATCAAAAGCATCTCCTACCCAAATAACAAAGCCAAAAATCTCTCCGCTATGGCTCGGATGCTGTGCAGCGAATTCGGTGGCGTTGTACCTTCGGAGATTGATCAGCTGCAACGTCTGCCCGGTGTTGGGCGTAAAACAGCTAATGTAGTGGGGATTGTTGCTTTTGGCAAGGAGGCAATGCCTGTTGACACTCACGTGTTCCGAGTTTCGAATCGGATCGGACTGACAACCGATGCAAAAAATCCACTGCAAGCCGAGCAGCAACTGATCAAGGGGTTTCCATCCGGATTACTGCCAGTTGCACACCATTGGTTGATTTTGCATGGACGTTATGTCTGCATGGCTCGGAAGCCACATTGCGAAGCGTGCGGACTCACGACCTGGTGCAGGTATTATGCATCCGAACACGCAAAGCCCGCATCTTCGCAACCAAAACAGTCCCAACTTTCCGATCCGGCCGCAACAAAAAAAACAGGCACGGCAAAATCAACACAACCACGCAACAGCAAAACTTCACCCCGCAAGCGTAAAGATCAAAACGCACAAAAGTAGAAGTGAGGACGCTGTTTTTCTGTGCAATAGGATTCAAGATCATCACATCTTCGCATTGCAGCGCTGATTTTGCGACCCATCATGCTGAATAAAACAGCGCAATTACACATGAAACAGGGTGAATTACCGTTAATATTACAACCGTTGTGACGTTTTGTTTTTCACACATAGTTGCGTACCTTTGAAAGTTGAGCAACGATAAAGACCACCTATATGACACTGACACCCGAAAAGTTAGAAAGTTTACGCGAGCTGATTAACGGGGCGCCTCGCAAGATAGCATTGTTATGTCACACCAATCCAGATGGAGACACCATTGGAGCCGCATTGGCATGGCGTGCCTATCTCGAAAAGTTGGGCCATACCACCTGCTGCATCGCTCCGAATCGTTATCCCTATTTTTTGGAGTGGATGAGTGACATTGCCCAGATCGGTGTTTTCAAAGAGGACAGTCAGGGCATACTGGCCCGTTTCGTTGCGGAAGCGGACATCATTTTCAGCATAGATTTCAACCAGATCAATCGGCTTGACCGCTTGACGGACACCGTTCAAGCCAACACAACAGCCATTCGGGTTCTGATTGACCACCATCTCCATCCGCCATTGGATGAATACACGTTACACTTTTCGGATACACATGCTTGCTCGACCTCATATATTGTTTATCAGCTCATCACAGCATTAGCCGGTCCAGAGGCGCTCACCAAAGCTATGGCAGAATCGCTCTACGTCGGGATCATGACCGACACCGGTAATTTTGCTTACAGCAATCTCGATGCCGATCTATTCCGAGCTGTAGCTGCATTGATAGATCGGGGCATCAGTGTACCCTACATCTACAGTGCCGTTTACAACAACTTCTCAGAGGGTCGCATGCGGTTGATGGGATACATGCTCAACGACAAAATGAAGCTGTTGTGGAAACATGGAGCCGCTTATATGTGGTTGACGGAGGAGGAGATGCGCCGATTCAACTTCAAACAGGGGGATTCGGAGGGGTTTGTAAACTATCCGCTCTCAATCCGAGGCATTAGTCTCTCGGCCATGTTCACCCAAACACAACACGAGATTCGTGTATCGTTACGTTCGCGCGGGGATGTAGATGTAAATGTTTTTGCGCGCCGCTATTTTGGTGGTGGTGGCCATCGTAACGCAGCCGGAGGCAAGTCGTTTGTTTCTATGGAGGAGACGATTATGCATTTCGAGCGTTCCGTTGCAGAATACTTCGGAGAGTTGCCTCCGACAGGAGCAGGCGAACTCGACCCCAAGAGTGCTACCGAAGAGCCGACGGTCGTTACCACACCGAAACCGTAACTATTTTTACATCAACGATTCGACTTGAAGAACAAGATAGAGATTCTTGTCTCCATCAATAAAAACATAAATTTTACTACAAAAGACAGAGGAAAATTTCCAAGGCAAAAGGAGGGCATTCGATTGACGCCGCATTAAACTGCAAGAAAAGATCGGAGTTCTCATACAAGGGATTCAGAAAGGGTTTGTTCGCCAAAGATTGAACAAACCAACCTTGCAGCGGCAAGACTCAACCCGACTACCTCTCCAAACCAAACAGGAAAGGACTTTTGCAACAAACATTAACACAATTGACAGGGAACAAACCGGATTACGAATAACACCTACACCCTTAAAACGATTATACCAACATCAAGCATGGAAGTCACCAAATTCAAATATTCGCTTGACCGTCGCAGCAAACGCATCACATGGGGTATTATCGTACTTATCGTGGGGTTAGCAGTTGTGTTCCATTTTGTATGGGGAACCAGCTACATTCCTGCCTGGTTTCTACTGTTTTTACTGTGTATCATTACACTTTATATTCTGTCTTTTCCCCGTTATCTGACCATCGACGATGACGCCCTGCAGATTCACTGTATCGTCGAGTTGACTCGCATCCATGTAGAGGAGATCGAAAAGATCCGCAGGATCGATCGGGACTATTTCAGACGAATGATTCCCTTGATCGGCAGTTATGGATTCGGGGGATATTATGGCTATTGGTTTCATCTCAGCGATTGGGAGATTTGCAAAGTTTACGCAACGGAACGTAAACAACTGGTGCTCATTGAAGATATTTATGAGGATATTTACATTGTCAGTTGTACCGATCCCGACCGTTTGATCGAACTCTGCATGGAAGCGCGCAATCGCAAACGCAAACAGATTCGGAAGACTTTGGAGACGGCACAAGAGGCTGCCACCCAACACACGGTAGAAGATCAAGAAAAGCAAGAAAAGGAGGTAGCCCTCGGAGAGCTATCTTCCACTCCGGGTTCAGACACTACTGACATAAGCTACGACGCTCCTCAAAAGCCAAGGTCCAAAGAAGAGACAACCGATCGTTCGGTAAAATCATAACCCATAAGAGTTTCTGTAATCATGTTTAAGAAGAGGAGACTCCTAACAACAAACACAACGACAACACATTCAACCGACAACCAAATAGAGAATAAAAAATGCTGTTTGATCTCGATTTGATTCGTTCCGTATATGGAACATTTGCTGAACGCGTTGCGGCAGCCCGCAAAATTACCGGCAGGCCGCTGACGCTCGCCGAAAAGGTCCTGTATGCCCACCTGTTCGATGCAGAAGGCTCTACCCTTCCCTTGAAACAGGCCTACCAACGGGGGACAGACTATGTCAACTTCCGTCCCGATCGTGTTGCGATGCAAGATGCAACGGCACAGATGGCACTGCTGCAATTTATGAATGCCGGGCGTGACCATTCGGCAGTTCCCGCATCCGTACATTGCGACCACCTGATCCAGGCCGATCTGGGAGCCGACAAGGATCTGCCTACGGCCAATCAAACCAACCGCGAAGTATATGACTTTTTGCGTAGCGTAGCGAATCGCTACGGCATCGGCTTCTGGAGTCCTGGAGCAGGCATTATCCACCAAGTCGTATTGGAAAACTATGCTTTCCCGGGCGGCATGATGGTAGGCACCGACTCGCATACGCCCAATGCCGGAGGTTTGGGTATGGTGGCAATTGGAGTCGGTGGTGCTGACGCTGTCGATGTGATGGCAGGTATTCCGTGGGAGCTGAAGATGCCGAAACTGATCGGTGTCAAGCTGACCGGCAAACTGAACGGATGGGCCTCACCGAAAGATGTAATCCTCAAATTGGCTGGAATCCTGACCGTTAAAGGTGGCACAAACGCCATTATCGAATATTTCGGAGAAGGAGCAACGTCACTCTCAGCTACCGGTAAAGCAACCATCTGCAACATGGGAGCCGAAGTGGGTGCAACCTGCTCTATTTTCCCGTATGATGAGGCGATGGAACGCTATCTGCGCGCCACCGGTCGTGCTGAGGTTGCAGACGGAGCCAATGCACTGGGAGACAACCTTCGCGCAGACCAGGAGGTACTGACAGCCCCGGAAAAATATTATGATCGGGTGATTGAAATCGATCTGACCACACTTGAACCATACATCAACGGGCCCTTTACCCCAGATGCAGCCCACACCATTTCGGAGTTCGGGGCCTTTGTTCGCGAAAAGGGCATTCCCCAGAAGATGGAGGTGGGATTGATCGGATCCTGCACCAACTCCTCCTATCAGGATATGGGACGAGCCGCATCGGTTGCTCGCCAAGCTCGCGAGAAAGACCTGACCGTCAAAGCTGAATTCATTATCAATCCCGGCTCAGAACAGGTACGTTACACAGCGGAACGAGACGGCATTTTGGATGATTTGAAGGCAATCGGCGGGGTGATCATGACCAATGCCTGCGGCCCTTGTATTGGTCAATGGGCTCGCCATACAGATGATCCGACTCGGCCCAATTCAATCGTCACATCGTTCAATCGCAACTTCGCCAAACGTGCAGACGGCAACCCCAATACCCATGCATTTGTTGCATCTCCGGAACTGGTAACTGCACTGACCATTGCGGGCGACCTGACCTTCAACCCATTGACAGATACCCTCACCAACAATCGTGGCGAGCAAGTACGGCTCGATCCGCCACAGGGCGATGAATTGCCCCAGCAAGGATTCGATGTAAAAGAGAACGGTTACATTGCTCCCGATCCTTCGAATCGCGGTGAGGTGGTCATAGACCTTCAGTCCAAACGGCTTCAACGACTAGAACCTTTTGCCCGTTGGGACGGGAACGATTTTACAGATCTGCGTCTGCTGATCCAGGCTGCCGGAAAATGTACGACAGACCATATTTCGATGGCTGGTCCCTGGTTGCGTTTCCGTGGCCACCTCGAAAATATCTCCGACAACCTGCTGATGGGCGCTGTCAACCGCTTTAACGGCAAGACCAACAGCGTTCTGAATCCGCTTACCGGAGCATACGAAGGGGTTTCGACCGTAGCCAAACAGCTCAAGGCACAGGGAATCGGCTCGATCATCGTTGCAGAGGAGAATTACGGTGAAGGCTCATCACGTGAACATGCGGCGCTCGAACCTCGATTCCTGAATGCTAAGGTTGTTTTGGTTAAATCGTTCGCCCGCATTCACGAGACCAACCTCAAGAAGCAAGGTATGTTGGCACTGACCTTTGTCAATCCAGCCGATTACGATCGCATCCGTGAAGATGACTGCATTTCGGTAACCGGGTTGAAGGAGTTTGCACCTGGAAGCCGCATGACCATCACGTTACACCATAGCGATGGCACCAGCGAAAGCTTTGAGGCTGCACACTCATACAACGAACAGCAGATTGGCTGGTTCAAGGCAGGTTCAGCTCTAAACAGCTAAAGCAAAGACAAGAGACAAAATTCATAAGCCTCTGAAGGCTTAACGCAATAAAAGAGGGTGTTGTTAGACAACACCCTCTTTTATTATATCGGCAACAGAGTTGCGCCCAACATACACCATGTTCCACGAAACAAGAACAATCCATCCCATTCCAAACATACATCAAGTTATTCTGCTCAGTTACACAACACGCAAAGCTAAGCATATGCAAAGCAAGAATCGTATATTCATCTGTTAACAACTACAATCATATATAAATACACATAACAATGAAATGAAGTGTTTATTAGCGACCAATAGCTTTCCTCCAAGCTCAAGAATAGTTTAGCATGTCACACATGTCCTATTCACCTTAAAATCTTATCTCCGCCACTCGCACTCCATCCATCGCTCACAAATAGCACAGAGTCGTTTGCATATCACAACACGACATCACCATCATATCATACCCATCTGCACGCCTCTTACTTGCACCACAAATACCCAAGTGTTAAACGCATAGTTAGAATAAATTTTATTCACCAAACCGCCTACATGCGAAACTCACAATATAGGCCATGGATATAAAAAGAGCGGGCCGCCCCGATGGGCAGCCCGCCATATTTTGTTATCGGAGATTATCCGTATAACGATTCTCTGTTAGATTAGAGAGCCAAGAACTCTTGAGTACCGAAGAGTTTAGCAAACTCTACATCTTTCTGAGCTTTAGCTTTCAAAGAGCTATCTTTTGCAATAGCGCTCTTCAAGTTAGAGATTGCTGAGCTGGTGTTACCCTCACGCATAGCGATCACAGCTTTCAAGTAGTCAGCGTTAGCGCAGTCGCAGTCAGCCAACAGAGATTTAGCTTTAGCCAAGTTGCCATTCAGCACCTCAGCAACTGCCAAGTTGTAACCGTCGAGTGAACGAGCAGCCTCTGCGTAGTTACCCTCAGCGAGGTTAACCAGACCCATGCTCTTCTTAGCCTCAGGAGTATTCAGAGAAGAGAGGTAGCTCTTAGCTTTAGCAACATCACCGCTCATCAGAGCCAGAACACCGAGGTTGTTGGTGATGATAGGATCGTTGCTCAAAGTAGCAGCTTTCTCGATAGCCTCTTTAGCAGCAGCGTCTTTACCGTTCTGAGCCAGAACTACACCGAGGTTGTTGTAACCACGAGCGCTGTTGAATTTAGAAGCAGCCTCTTTGTAAGCTTTTTCTTTCAGAGCAGCGTCATCGGTCAGGGTTGCACCGTAGAGCAACTCCTCTTCGTTCAGAGCGCTGATGTTGTTCTGCAGAGCAGCTACGATTTCAGCATCGGTACGGCCTTCGATGTCAACGTCAGCAGAGAGTTTGGTGCGACGCAACTGGGGCAGGATCTCCTCAGCCAATACATCGAATACAGATGACATGTTGTGAATCTCCTCGTCACGTTTAACGGGGTTGTCATACATAGCCAAAACCTGGAGAATGAGGTCTTTGTCTTTGATATCAGAAGCAGCAACCAGTTCTTTGAAGCCTTCCCAGTCCTCACCGTAAGCTGCAACGTCATATTTAGCGTTCTCAACGTCTTTCAGTTTTTCGCTGATAGCTTTCTGACCGCTTTCGCTACGAGCTTTAGACAGTTTGTCGTTGAAGCTTACAGGACCATCAGGAGAAGCATAACCTTTAGCGTAGATGTTACCCAGGGTAGCACGATCTTTGTCTGAGTACTCTTTTACGAAGTCCTCGAAAGCTTTGATCTGCTCTTTGGTGAGCTCATCTTTGCGAACGTTAGAACGGTTGATCTGATACATGATCTCAGCGTTCTGAGAGATGGTGGTTACACGTTTGAAGTTGTCAGGCATCAAAGCCAGAGCAGCGCTGTTGTTGGCCATTTTCTGGATGGTGCTGATACCCTGAGCAACCGGGATTACAGCGATAGTAGTGAATTCGCTGTTTTTCTTAGCGCATTTACCCTCAACGCGGAGCTCCAAGGTGCTGAGGTCAGCACGAGAGTCGTAAGGGAAAACAACGGTCTGGGTGTAAGAACCACCCTCTGCTTTAGCGATAACAGTGTAGTTATCTTTCACCTTCTCGCCCTGAACGTATTTGGGAGTACCGGCGATTTCGCCACCCTCGAATACCAGAACCGGGGTAACCTTCAGGATAGCCTTCTTGTTGAAGTAGGCAGCAGGATAGGTTACAGTGATGTCAGCTGAAACGGTGTTACCTTTCAGAGACAGTACGGTCGGCACGCAGGTGATGTTCACATCATCGGCATTTTTAGCCATTTTCTTGTAGCAATTACAGCTAGAAAGCAGAATTGCTGCAGAAGCGAGCATCAAGCTTACTTTTACAAACCTTTTCATAATCTGTGTTTTAAAGTTAATGAAATATATCTTTAATTCTCTTTTTGCGCCATTACGGTTTATAACACAAATATAGAAAGTTTTTTTAATATTCTCACTTTCTGAGGATATTTTTCAACACTCTTTATCAGGCGTTTGCAGCCGAAGCGCGCAATTGTGTTATTTTTTCTCTTCGCGTTTGTCATCACGACGAGGATGGCGGCGTCCTTCATGGCGTTCGCTGCGCTCCTCGCTCTTGTCGCCACCAGGCAGCAACACTTTCCGCGAGAGTTTCAGCTTACCGTTTTTGGGGTCGATACCAATCAGTTTTACCTCGATCATATCCCCCTCTTTGAGACCGGTCTCCTCCATGGTTTCGTAACGTTTGTTGCCAATCTCAGAGATGTGCAGCAAACCGTCCTTGCCAGGCAGAATCTCTACGAAAGCACCGAAGGCAACAATCGAACGGATCATACCGTTGTAAACCTCTCCGACTTCCGGGATCGCAACAATCTCTTTGATACGAGCCAGTGCAGAATCCAAAGCACCTTTATCTTCACCAAAGATATCCACATATCCTTTGTTATCCTTTTCGGTGATGGTAATGGTGGTACCGGTCTGTTTCTGGATCTCCTGGATCACTTTACCACCCGGGCCGATTACAGCACCGATAAACTCCTGCGGAATCGTGATCTGGACGATACGAGGTACGAAAGGTTTGTAGTCTGCCCGTGGTTCAGGAATCGTCTCAAGAATCTTGCCGAGAATGTGCATACGGCCCTGTTTTGCCTGTTCGAGAGCCTTAGCCAACACCTCGTATGAAAGACCATCTACCTTGATATCCATCTGGGTTGCCGTGATACCATCTTTGGTACCGGTCACCTTGAAGTCCATATCACCGAGGTGATCTTCATCACCAAGGATATCTGACAGGATGGCATATTTTCCAGTTTTGGTATCGGTGATCAATCCCATTGCGATACCTGAAACCGGTTTTTTGATCTTCACACCGGCATCCATCAACGCCAAAGTACCTGCGCAGACAGTAGCCATGGATGAAGAACCGTTCGATTCGAGAATATCTGAAACCACCCGAACTGCGTAAGGGTTCTCCTCACCGACCGGAACCATCGGTTTCAGTGCGCACCATGCCAGATTTCCGTGACCGATCTCGCGACGAGACAAACCGCGTGAAGCGCGAGCCTCTCCAGTCGAGAAGGGAGGGAAGTTGTAGTGGAGCACGAACTGTTCCGTTCCTTTCACCAATACCTCATCGATCTGTTTCTCGTCAAGTTTCGTGCCGAGAGTTACCGTAGACAACGATTGTGTCTCACCACGGGTAAAAATAGCGGAACCGTGAGCGCAAGGCAGGTAACCTACTTCGCACCAGATCGGACGGATTTCAGTAGTATGACGGCCATCGAGACGGATTCCCTCATCGAGAATCATGTTACGCATAGCCTTTTTCAACACGTCATCGTGGAAATAACGTTTGATCAGAGGACGTTTTTCAACCAGTTCCTCTTCGGTAAATTGAGCGCAGAACTCCTCTTCAAGTGCCTCAAATTTTTCAGAACGCTCATGTTTTGCAGAACGCTCGCGGGCAATAGCGTAAGCTTTGTCGTAAGTTTCGGCGATCACCTTTTCACGCAAAGCCTCGTCATTGGTTTCATGGCAATAGGTGCGTTTCACATCTTTGCCCAACGCTTTGCTCAGCTCCATTTGAGCCAGGCAGTGTTTCTTAATCTCGGCGTGAGCGAATTTGATAGCTTCGAGCATGTCTGCCTCCGAAACCTCTTTCATCTCACCCTCGACCATCAGAATGTTGTCGTATGTAGCGCCCACCATGATATCCAGATCGGCATTTTCGTTCTGGGTGTAGGTAGGGTTGATAACAAATTCACCATTGATGCGAGACACACGCACCTCTGAGATCGGGCCTGCGAAAGGCACATCCGAAACAGCCAGGGCAGCAGAAGCGGCCAAACCGGCCAGTGCATCGGGCATAATATCTTTTTCAGCTGAAATCAGGTTTACCGTCACGAAAACTTCAGCGTGGAAATCAGAGGGGAACAACGGACGCAATGCACGGTCAATCAGACGGGCTACCAAAATCTCGTAGTCCGACGGGCGGGCTTCACGTTTGAGGAAGCCGCCGGGGAAACGGCCTGCCGCAGCATATTTCTCTTTATATTCGACCGACAGCGGCATGAAATCGCAGTCGGGTTTGGGCTCTTTAGCGGCCACCACTGTAGCCAGCAACATCGTATCGCCCTGTCTTACGACAACCGAACCGTCAGCCTGTTTAGCCAACTTGCCCGTTTCGATGACAATCTCGCGGCCTCCGCTGAGTTGAATCACCTTCTGTGTAGCGTTGTACAACATTCTTTTTTCTCTTTTTATTGTTTTGATCTCTTCTTCCTTCTTCTTGTCCTCCTCAAACTCCTGCCCACAGAAGAGGCAGGATATTGTCAGCGCTTTTAAGAGAATAAAGCTGTCCCTCGAAAAGGACAGCCCCATTCATCTTTTTGCACAATACTTCGGCGCCTATTTTCTCAGGTTCAACGCTTTTACGATGCTCCTGTACCGCTCGATATCTACCTTTTTCAGATAATCCAGCAGACGGCGGCGCTTACCCACCAGACGCAACAGCGAACGCTGTGTACCATAATCGTGCCGGTTTTTCTTCATGTGTTCGGTGAGGTGGCTGATACGGTAGGAAAACAGCGCAATCTGGCTCTCTGCTGAGCCGGTATCGGTGTTAGACTTCCCGTAGGTTTCAAAAAGCTCTTGCTTTTTGGCTGATTCTAAATAACCCATTTTAGTTTGATTTATTTGGTTAATTATCGCCTTGGTTACTTTCCCCTCAGAAAAAGTCTTCTCAAAGCGTGTGCAAAACTAATATTTTTTTCATAACCAAACAACTAATCCTCAAATTAATCGGCATTTAAACTTTTCACCAACTATTTTGCCCAACAAAAAGGCGTTTCAGCAAACCTGCGCTATTTTCACCACCTCAAAGAGGACCGATAGAAACGACAATTAAAATTTTGGGACACACCTTCTACAACAGATTACACCACTTACTTTCGGTTGCCGTCCCAAACTTATTGCTTGGAAAATAAGCATGGAAAATTGAATTTTAAACAGGAGCTGAAAGTGAACTACTCAATCGTTTACTTCCCTTTCTGTTGATCCTTGCACATTCCACCGACACCACCAATACCCCTACACGGCAACACCTCATTATTCCCCAATATAAAAAAACAGACAAAGAGCTATCACTAAACTGCATCACGCCGAATAGAGACAGTCCTTTGACAAATCATTAAGCAAATAAGTAAATCGAATTTAATCCATGAGTTCGCGACGGTCAATTCTCTCCACAACTTATAACCATTTTTTCCAACGGAAGAAGAGGTAAGTAAGGACAGCCACCAAAACCATCAACCCCAATGCAAAGGGATAGCCATAGGTCCATTGCACCTCCGGGATATGGGCAAAGTTCATTCCATAGATACTTGCGATCATCGTAGGCGGCATGAAAAACAGCGCAGCCACAGTAAAGATCTTGGTTACGTTGCTCTGTTCGATGTTGATCAAACCGAGAGCGGTATCTTGCAGATAGTCCAAACGTTCCGAACTAAAATCGGCGTGATTGATCAGTGAATTGACATCCTTGATCATCAGGGTCAAACGAGGATAGACATCGTTCGGGAAACGTTCACTTCGCTGAATACCCGACAACACACGCTGCCGGTCAAAAATATTCTCACGAATCAACATCGTATTCTCCTGCAGGTGGCTGATCCGTTTGAGAATCTCGCGATCGATATGTTCGCTGGTGCTCACCTCCTTGCTCAATACGGCAATATTCTTTGCCAACGCTTCGACCAGGTCGGCATCATAATCGATACGCACCTCCAGAATTGAAACCAGCAGATGGTACCCTGTCGTATAGGCCCGATAGTTCATTTGCAACCTTTTGGCCGCTTCGGTAAAGGTCCTGAATTCGGCATTGCGCACCGACACCAACACCCCTTCGGCAATGATAAACGACACCGGCTCAATGGCAAAGTTATCGGTATAGGGCATGAAAAAGTTGGAGTTGCAGATGATCGCATTCTCCGTTTCGGAATACTTCGATGAACTTTCGATCTCCTCAACCTGCTGCCAGGTTTGAAGATTAATCTCCATGAAGTTTTCGACCGCTTTTTGCTCCTTGATCGTCGGGCTGAGCAGATCGATCCACAAAATATCGTCATAACCCAGCTCGTCGAACAACTTGACATCGGCGTTGCGGACGATTTTATTGAATTGTTTGAGATAGATAGTAATCATGGCTTCGGCTCTTTTCAGTTGCTACTGCGCTTTCCTTTCCCGGAGTCGGACCGCCGGATCCAAACTCCTGCCACCAATTATCGATCAAAAATTTCAAAGACTCTTGTCGTCAACTCCTCCTCAACCGGCATCGCTACATTTGTTTTCAGAGCGTTATATTCTTTGTTCGCCCCCACAGTCAATCAACACCTAAAATGCAATAGACATTAATCCACTAAAATGCATCTTATAGTCTTATAGGCTACACACCTGCTTTTGATGCTGATTCGATTTCAATAAATCCTATATTTGGCAATTTCAAGCACCGATCTTTTATTCAGACCAACCGATGCAGCAGACCAATACGCTCTTTGACTTTAACGACAAGTCTTCTCTTTTCCCGATCTTGTGGCGGCCTTATTGTTCGTTTAGGACTCTTTTGTCTCCCGTATCCGGCTGACAACAAGTCGTCGAAAACGAATCTGGCCGCGAGGGGGACGGAGGGTCATACCTCCGGCCGAGCTGCCAATAAAGTTCCATCGCCCGACGTTTCGGAGCGTCGAGCACAAAATCAATATTCTTGGTCAAATAGTCCACAGCATAGGGGCGTGAGGCATATTCCGACCATGCCACAGCCTCCTGAATATGAGCTGTACCGTAGCGCAATGCCTGTTCCAGCCGCTCAATATCCTCAGCGGGAACCGTATCACGAGCCACCCACGCCGCAAAAGCGAACGGGAGATTAGTCATTGCCTGCCACTCGGCAGCCAAATCGTACAGGTAACGGAATTTCGACTCATGAGTGAACACCTTGTCCCCAATGAGGATATATCCGGTTTTTCCTCCTTCTGTGAAGGAATAGTCAGTCAAAGGGATCCAACGGGGCGAGATATGCCAACGTTCGGCCGCCAAAATGCGCGCCAACCGGATTGAAGTACGCGAATGAGAATCCAATCCGATCGTCTCCAACTCTTCGACCGGGTAATTCGATGCCAACACAACCGTACGCACCGGACCGTGAGCTCCGATACAGAATGGGGTAATGATATTCAGATTGGGGATTTCAGGAATGGCAGCCACCGGGATCAGCCCCACATTGGCTTCACCGTTGCGCAGAGCCTCGGCACAGAGCCTCGGCGGACACAACAACAATCCGTCACGCAGTGTGCCACCTGCGCGGGAGATACCATAAATATATGGTATCGTATTGAGATACGATACGGCAACTATCCGGGTTTGCGTCATCATCCATACAGCAATCAAAATTGGTGAATACTCTTCCGAAGCTCAATAGCTCCGGGCTGCCTGGCAGAACGCGCGCCACAAGAAGGGGCGCTCTCCCGCAATGCGAAGGTAAGGAAAATTTTATTTACACAATCTCTGTTCTCTTTTTTCTTCTCGATTTTTCGTCATTTACGCAACCGGACAGGCTCACCAACAATCATTTATCAACTTGGAAACACTAACCATAGCAACAACCTTCTCCGCTTCATCAACCTTATCAATTTCTTTTTACGTTTTGTTCCCTTGCCCCAAACTGTTTGTGTGCACAACATTGTCTTTTCCAACCTCGCAATGGCGCATCCCTTACATCAGCACAATCCCTCCCTCAGTTCCTCCTCCGTTCCGCCCCCCCGACCATAATATGATGCTGCTACCATCTACCCGAACCGGGACTCACGATGAACCTTTCTCCTCGTTTTTGATCACCTCATAACCTCGTTACCGATGCGCCTCCAAAAGCCAAAACCATCCCCTATCACGCATATTGACTTTCACTCAACAGACCATCCCCTATACCCTGCTCCCTGAACAACCTACTCCGACATTTTCAAACAATCATCTACCTTATAACAATAGAGGTCCTGCCAACTCTTTATCTATAAACATCGAACCGCCCCCACATAGAACTATTCCCTGAATCTGGACTTCCTACCCCATTCCATGACAAATATATAGCTAACACAAATTTCATGACCTCGATCATCCAGATCCTTTAAAAAATTTATCTTTGTAAACAGCACGAGTCGTATCCGTCATTAACATTTAATTCTCCACATCACGGACTTTTATTGAACTCATAGGATTACATTTACGAATCACAAACTCGCAACTATCTGTCGCGATAAAACTGAAACCATGAATCTGCTTCGATATCTTTTCATCTGCTCTCTTTTCAACACTCTGCTGGCATGCTGCCCATGCAGAGGAGCCGCTTTCGAGATCACTCCTTGCTCTGCAAAATCAATGATCTCAGCCACCCTTGCCAACACTCCGGACAGCAACACAGCAACCTCTGCGCTGACAGCCTCTGTTTCTGACCAGAGTAGCGATGGAGCTCCAACGAAGGCATCCATAGACAAGGCTTTATCGAGCAGCGACACATCAACCGATTCATCCCTATTTCTGCTGCCGGGCACTGTAACGGCCACCGGCCGCGAATGCAAAGTATATACATTTCCCATCAACGGGGACATCATGCCGGCCCAACAACGGCTGGTCTCGAAATGTTTAACAGAAGCACGTGAGCAAAATGCAGATCTGGTCGTCATTCGCATGAACACTTACGGAGGATTGGTCAATGTGGCCGACTCGATTCGCACCATGATCCTCAACTACCCGACGCCGATCTGGGTGTATATTGACAATCAAGCTGCTTCCGCCGGGGCTCTGATTGCACTGGCAGCGGATCGCATCTACATGCACCCGGGAGGAAGTATCGGAGCGGCTTCAGTCGTCGATCAGAACGGACAGCCGATGCCCGACAAGTTTCAAAGTTTCATGAGAGCCACGATGCGGGCCACAGCGGAATCTCACGGTCAAGTGATCGAACGAATCGAGAATGGCGATACGATTCGTCGTTGGTGGCGTGATCCTCAAACCGCCGAAGCGATGGTCGGGCGTACCGTGGCAGACAGCACTACGGTCAATGTACTCACCTTCACCGCCTCCGAAGCGGTAAAAAACCACTTCAGTGAAGGCACGGCTTCCTCTTTAGAAGAGACCCTCGCACAAGGAGGCGTCGAAACATATACACTAACCGAATATCGGCCCACTACGTTAGACCGCCTATTAGCCTGGCTGATGAATCCGGTGGTTCAGGGTATTTTTGTCATGATGATTGTCGGCGGCATCTATTTCGAGCTGCAATCACCCGGCATCGGATTTGCCTTAGTAGTTGCCATCCTCGGAGCAGTTCTCTATTTTGCTCCTCTCTACCTCGAAGGGGTAGCCCAAAATTGGGAGCTGATTCTTTTCATCATTGGACTTGGGCTATTGGCTGTCGAGATTTTTGTTCTGCCGGGTTTCGGCATTGCTGGAGTTGCAGGTATCGTTGCCGTGATCTTGGGCCTGTCCTTCGCCGCTATCGATAATGACCTGCTGCGCCACCTGCCTACGGGCGAAATTACTGTCGGCTGGATCCTTCAACCCATTCTGGTCGTCATTATTGCCACCACCGCAGCGTTGATCGGAGGTCTGTTACTGAGTAAGCATTTTCTCACCGATACCACCCCACTACAACGCAAAGTGGTCTTAACCGCTGAAATGGCTCCGGAACAGGGATACGTAAGCCATCCGCAGGTTGCTTCGGAGTTGATCGGCAAAACGGCCGAAGTTGCAGCCGTTCTGCGCCCTTCTGGAAGGGTGATTATTGACGGGATCTATTACGATGCCATCGCAGAAGAAGGGCAGTTCATTCCCCGTGGCAAGCAGGTAATTATCACCCGTTTTGAAGGAGGGGTAGTCTATTGCACTCAACAAGATTGATTCATTTGCACACTGCACCTTATTCCGATCAAAATTTTCCGACAACCAAAAAGAAAGAATCCATCTCTGTATTGAACTGCCGATCTCCGTCCACAGTACAGAATAGGGTCCCCTGTTATTGATTGTATCTAAGAAGGAGGCAAACACACCCTAATGCGTATTTGTCTTAATCACGCCCCATGTCCCCACCGAAGCCAAATTGAGATATTTCGCAAAACGTTAACGTTGGAAACAGACTCCTGCAATACAATCCAAATACAAGCAGGCATATCCCAGATTGGGATATGCCTGCTTTCGCAATAACAAATATAGCCATACCGACACACCCAATCCTGGATCACATCGACATGGCTATATATCAATAAATATGCAGCTGTTCAATCACAAACAACAGCATACTCATCTACCCCGGAAACCGGCTAAGGACACCCTTCGGATCACGAATACTCTGTTGCAACCAACGATACAGCACCTCGTTACGATCTCGGATCGGCAGTTGCCAAGCTGCACGAGGCTGCATCCTATCACGTAATGCAACACCTCTCAACCCCTCTTCACCTGCTTCTGCTGTACAATTGTCCAAACCTTGCAATACAGGAGAATTTTCCACGACAACCGGTGGTTGCTGTTCAGCAGAATCGAGACCCAACATCCGCACCCGTGTTGAAAGCGTGTATAGCAAGATGGCAGCTGAAGCCGACACATTCAGGCTTTCGACCATACCACACATCGGGATCCGCAAGAATTCATCAGCCTCAGCCATCACCTCATCACTGATTCCCGAATGTTCAGTACCGAACACAAGGGCAAAAGGACCCGCCCCCACATCGAAGGTCTGAGGGGTCGTATCGTTACAATGAGGTGAGGTTGCAACAATGCGATAACCTCTGGATTTCAAAGAGGTAATCAGCTCGGCAGTTGTAGGATGTTTATGAATTTCAATCCACTTATCAGTTCCCCTGACAATCTGCACATTGGGAGAGAAACGACACAACTCCTCGATCGCATGCAGCTCTTGCACCCCAAAAGCTTCGCAATTACGGACCAAAGCACTGGCGTTCTGCGGATGGAACATATTCTCGGTACAGATGGTCATGTAGCGAGTCCGCTGCTCAACGGTTTTACACAGCGTCCGGTAGCGTTCGGGCAACATGAAACCCGAAAGATACTCAATCCTTCGGGCCAACATCTCATCTGAAAAGGCCGAACTATCTTCTATATTTTTCATCGTCTTCCAGTAATTTAAGATAACTCTCATATCGTGACGGGCTCACTTCACCCCGTTCGAGAGCCTCTTTTACCGCACATCCCGGTTCATGGGTGTGGGTACAATTATAATAGGTACAACCTGGTGCCAAATGGAACAACTCAGGGAAATAACGAGCAATCTCCGCCCCGTCGAAATCGATCAGTCCAAACCCCTTGATTCCCGGCGTATCGATCAACCATCCACCCTCCTGAAGCGGATACATTTCCGAAAAGGTAGTGGTATGCTTCCCTTTATGATGGGCATCGGAGACCTCTCCCACCCGAACATCCAATGTCGGATCGATCGCTCGGATCAGCGTCGATTTACCCACACCGGAATTACCGGAAAGCAGGTTGACATTATCCCGGAACAATTTACGAAGCGGGGCCAACCCCTCACCGACCGAAACACCTATCTCCAAACCACAGGCCTCTCCAGCACGTGCATTAGTCTCGTCAAAAACACGCCCGCCCCAAAAGCGCAACACATCCCCATGCGCTGCTGCCAGCTCAATCACGTCATAGCCTGCATGCGTATAGGTGGCAATAAATTCATCGCGCTGCTGTTCCAATTCCGGAGTAACATAAAGGTCACTTTTATTGAGCAGAATCGTCACCGGAATATGGTAAGCCTCAGCTGTCACCAGAAAACGGTCGATAAATTCATTGTTGGTTGCCGGATGCACCAACGACACCACCAAAAAGGCCCGATCGATATTGGCTGCAATAATATGAGACTCTTTGGAGAGGTTGGATGCACGACGGATGATATAATTACGACGCGGATGCAACGAAAGGATGGTACCTGTTGCCCGGCTCGATGACGAAGATTGCAAAGATGACTCAGTCTGTGCTGCAAGATTGACCGCTGAACCCGTCGCCGTGGTTGCTAACTGTTCATCGAATGGCTGTTCCGGTTCATAATCGACAATATCTCCCACAACTACCGGACTGGTGGAACGGCTGCCACTCAGCCGCATTTTCCCCCTCAGACGGGCCTCAACAGTAGTTTGTGACGCCAAATCATGCAATGTATAACAGCTACCCGTAGCTTTAATAACAATGGCTGTACGCATCTGTCGTTTTCTTATCGTTACCTGTTTTCTCTCCAACAATCAACTTTTTCGAGCCTAAAGCAAAAGAGATCATTGGCCTATCTCCATCCGGACACTTGCTCACAAAAAGCTAAAGACGACCTTGGACCTTGTGAATGACACTGTTTTTCCCAACTCAAGCACAAAATCCAACCGTTCTCCTTCACTCCGGATTTCATTCCGATATTTTGTCATTCGGCTTACCGAAAAAGGCTCAGTATCAAGAACCGAGAACCTGATCCCGAAGCTCCTGCAAATAGGGGAAGGCCAACTCGCCCACCTCTTTAATCGGCTTGTAAAAAAAAGATTGCTCAATCCCTTTATTTGAGGTCCAATGGCGGACTTGGTTAGCCGATTCATACGTATTGATCAGGACATAAAGCAGCAGGGCCACCTTGATTCCGCCCAACAACAATCCCCCAAGATGGTCAAAGACGCCCAACCCGGCAAAACGAAACATTCCTCGCAACATCCGTCCGAGAATGGCCAATAGGACCACAATCACGATGAAGATGATCAAAAAGCCGGCGACCTGTCCCAACATATCCTCTGCTCCGATCCAACGGCCCACCGGTTCGCTGTAATGCCAGGCTAAATAACCTCCGAGCAACAATCCGATAATTCCGGAAAGCTGCACTATGACACCCTTACTCCATCCGCGCCACACCCCGTATAGGAGCAATATACCACAAATAATATCGACAGAGGTCATCTTGAATTTACGATTACGGCTCCAGTTCAATCCCTTCGCTCGTAAAAACACGGAGGGAAATCAAATCGGCTTTCTTGGTTGTTCAGCTTGTTCTTTTCTACCCCCTATTTCGCCCCTCAATTTCGATCAGGAGCAATAACATCGGAAGTAATCTCTCCCCAAACAAACAACCGAGCTTCATCGGCAAATACCGATACCTCAACTATAAAAGCCACAGAGCAAAATTCGTTACGAATATAGCGATTTATTTTCTTTTCACTATTTTTGTAAAGGGATTCATGGGGTCTCTCTGTGACTACAATCACAGCTGGAAACAACCTTTGTAAAACTGCTATCAAACATGGACAGAGGCTCATTTTTCTCGTTTCACGTAGAAGAATCCGCCCTCTGACCGATACAATACCTTTTCTTATGAAATCCACAATGAAAAGCGTTTTGAGTTTGGCCCTGCTGCTGGCTGCTCTTTGGGGAGGGAGTCTGCAGACACAGGCTCGTGAGGTCATCAACATCAACCGCAACTGGCGTTTTTTCAGCAACAGCCACACGAGCGACAACGCCACTGCTGTCAACCTGCCACACACCTGGAACCGTGACGCCATCGGCGGACACTCAGACTATTATCGCGGAGTTGGCAACTACCTCAAAGAGATAAAAATTCCCGAGGCATGGCGAGGCAAACGGGTCTTCATCCGCTTCGGAGCAGGAGGAACTGTCGCCAGTCTGGTTGTCAACGGACGGAATGTCGGAGAACATCGTGGCGGATACACCGCCTTCGCTTTCGAGCTTACGCCCTACCTCCGTTTCGGAGAGACCAATTCCATTTGGGTCGTAGTGAACAATGCACCCCAGATGGATGTCCTCCCTACTGCCGGTGACCATAACGTTTATGGGGGTTTGTATCGCAATGTCGATCTGATTGTCACCGAACCGTCACTGATCCGCGCCACAGAAGGCGGTATCCGTCTTGTACAAAAATATGTATCCACAGAACGGGCCGCTGTAGATGCGACAATCCGTATCGACGGCCAACCCAATCGAAACCTGTTGGTCAATCTGGCCATTACGACTCCTCGCCTCGATACGATATTTTTCCAGGCCTCACGCTTCCGCGTCCCGGCCAATGGCACCGGATCCATTACCATCCCGATCGAACTGGAATCTCCTACCCTTTGGGAAGGTATAGAAAATCCATATCTCTACAACGTCATTGTCAAATTAACCGACCAGGAATTCACGTGCGACTCCCTCAGTGTACCGATGGGGCTGCGCTCTATCTCTGTCGATCCGCAAGAGGGCTTCAAACTCAACGGCCGCCCGATGCAACTGCATGGAGTGGTCTATTATGAAGATCGTGCCAATGTCGGCCCGGCCCTGACGGCTTACCAAATCAAAGAAGACATCGATTACATGATCGAGATGGGCGTCAATGCCGTACGTACAGCTCCGGGCCCTCACTCTCAAGCTTTTTATGACGAATGCGACCGTCGAGGACTGATTGTCTGGTGCGATCTGCCTTTTGTTGGGCCGGCATACTTGACCGATCGCGGGTATATCAACACCGAATCGTTCCGCGCCAACGGCAGACAACAGCTGCATGAGATGATTGCCCAATACGGCAACCACCCGTCAATCGCCATGTGGGGACTTTTCAACGATCAAAACATGCGAGGGGATGACCCGACCTCTTTCATTCGCGAATTGAATGCACAGGCCCGCAGTGAAGACCCAACCCGAATGACTGTCGGCACGAGCAACCAGGACGGACAGATGAACTTCATCACGCAGTTGATCGCATGGGATCACATTTTGGGTTGGAAAGAGGGTCTGCCCTCTGACATATCGATTTGGTTGAAACAGCTGCAAAGCAATTGGAGCAACCTCAACTCCGGGCTGTGTTATGGTGCCGGAGCCAGCATCTACCACCAGGAAGATTCGCTGTACCGTCCCGACTACATGGGCAACTGGCACCCCGAAAGGTGGCAAAGCTATCTGCACGAGCAATATTATACCTTCGTGAAAGATGCGCCATATTTGTGGGGCGTTTTCATTGCCAACATGTTCGATTATGGAGCTGCCGACCGGGAGTGGGGAGACGGCACAGGTGTCGATGATCGTGGATTGATCACTTTTGACCGCAAGTACCGCAAGGACGCTTTCTATTTTTACAAAGCCAACTGGAATCCGGACGAACCCTTTGTGTACATTGCTGAACGACGCTGGCACCGCCGCTCAAAGCCAGAGCAGACACTCAAAGTTTACTCGAATGCACTGGAGGTAGAACTTTTTGTCAACGGCGTATCGATGGGTACTCGGACAGGAGTCAATGGAGTATTCACTTGGGACAAGATCCGTCTGAAAGAGGGAATCAACAATATCGAAGCCCGCAGTGATTCCGGCATTGACTACACCCAGATCGAAATCGTGGAAGACAAGATCCACCACGGAATCATCTAACCGGGGCCAACAGAAAAATCGGATACTGCAACATCCCAGTTGACACCGAAACATTCCGGATCAGGTAAGGCAAAGCATATTGCCCGTAGGAGAGAAGACCCACACCAACAAAGATTGCGTTGTGATGTGCGGACAATAAATACACGGACTACACTCCGAACGGGCAATCATCTGACGCAAATTACCCTTACCGACAGATGCAAGTTTGAACTTCTGTGATGTATAAGTGTATAGGTTGGTTGATTCCACCTCTTACTTGTACTAATGAATCTATTGCGGCTACCTCCAATTCACCGGCAACCAGTAAAAACCTTAAATGCCATTTTTGCAAGCGCTAAAACTGTCATGACTGAACAAATCATTCCGATTCCTGCCGATACAAAATATTTTACCCCGACAAACCCCTTTCGCCTTGAATGTGGCGTAGAGATTCCGCTGACCATAGCCTATCACACCTACGGCACCTTCACCGGAGACAATGCATTATGGGTTTGTCACGCGCTAACAGCCAATTCTGAAGTTGCAGACTGGTGGCCACATACCGTCGAAGCCGGAAAATTTCTCGATCCGGAACGTTGGTTTACCGTTTGCGCCAACATCATCGGCTCCTGCTACGGAACCACCGGCCCAAACAGTATCGATCCCGCTACCGGTGAACCCTATTATGACCATTTTCCGCTGGTCACTGTCCGCGACATGGCACGTGCCCATTTGCTATTGGCTGACCATTTGGGCATTAAACAGGCACGAGCCATTATCGGCAGTTCAATCGGGGGCTTCCAGGCTCTCGAGATGGCACTCGAACGCCCCGGCTTTGCCCGCAAGCTGATTCTGATCGCTACTGCTGCCAAAGCGCAACCTTGGGCCATTGCGGCAGATGAAGCCCAACGCATGGCTCTCGAAGCCGACGGAACGTACGGCCATCACACACCCGACGCCGGACGTAAAGGAATGGAGGCAGCTCGAGCCATTGGGTTATTGACGTACCGTGGTTCGTCTGCTTACAACGCGACCCAGCAAGAACATGACAATCCGGACAAAACCCACGGATTTCGGGCCTGCTCCTACCAACGCCATCAGGGTGTGAAATTGAGCAGACGGTTCGATCTATACTCCTATCTGCGCATCACCGAAGCATTCGACTCTCACAATGTAGGGCGCGGGCGAGGAGGAGTTGCCAGGGCCCTGCAAAGCATTGATGCAAAGACTCTGGTCATCGGCATTACATCGGACATTATCCTACCGGTAACCGAGCAGGTCACCTTGTGGCGTAACATTCCTGACAGCCGTATGGAATTGATCGTCTCAGAGTTCGGACACGATGGCTTCCTTGTCGAACACGCCAAACTCGATGCTCTTTTGCGCCCCTTCATCGAAAGTTGACAAATTGCCATCAGACCGCTTTTTTTCACATAAATTTCAATATCTTTGTAAATAGTTTTGTTTCGTAAGACCATTTGACAAAAAGCAGATCACACGAAACCGGATCACAACTGAATCAAGCTGGACCAACCACTCAAACAGGTCAGATTCAGATGCACTTTATAAAAGTACAAGTGCAGTCATCCGGCAAAGTTATTGCTTGAAAATTTGAGAAGTCGCTCTAAATGGCATGACGTTTTTAGGCAACCTACTCAAAGCAAGCGGAGCAAAACCCACCTTGACCAGACGGTCATTGTATCTGGTTTGCGAGATCCATCACCTGCTGCTTTGTAAGATTGACCACAACAGCACGGGAGACAGGGTGAATTGATAGTAAGACTTAAACGTTGACAAACCTGACACGACCCGACTGTCAAGCATTTACATTCAATAAAAGAGCTAAAGAAGATACCGATGAAATTTTCTAATTCGTTAAATGTTCTCCTACTGGGATCCGGAGGCCGCGAGCACGCTTTCGCCCGTAAAATCGCAGAGAGCCCCAGTGTAGTCAAACTTTTCATCGCTCCGGGAAATGCCGGCACCGCTCAATGCGGTACCAATGTCGATATCAACCCCAACAACTTCGGTTCCGTTAAACAATTCGTACTGACGAATAACATCAACCTCGTGGTCGTAGGCCCTGAGGAGCCATTGGTACGGGGTATTGCGGATTTCTTCCATGAAGACAATCAGATCAGCAACATTCCGGTGATCGGTCCCTCATTGGCAGGAGCCAAGCTCGAAGGAAGTAAGGAGTTCGCCAAAGCCTTCATGATGCGCCATGGCGTGCCGACGGCACAATACAAAAGCTTCAATAAAAATACAATCGAAGAGGCAAACGCGTTTATCGACACTCTTTCAGCTCCATATGTACTGAAAGCCGATGGATTGGCTGCAGGTAAAGGGGTCGTCATCCTCAACGACGCAGCAGCTGCCAAAGCAGAACTGGCTGAAATGTTTTCCGGTAAATTCGGACAAGCAGGCAACACCGTCGTGATCGAAGAGTTCCTCAGCGGTATCGAATGCTCGGTATTTGTCGCTACCGATGGCAAACATTACAAGATTCTCCCTGTCGCCAAAGACTATAAACGTATCGGAGAGGGAGATACCGGTCCAAATACCGGTGGTATGGGAGCTGTCTCACCCGTTCCTTTCGCAGACGAAACCTTTATGCAGAAGGTCGAGGAGCGTATCGTTCGCCCCACCGTTGAAGGCCTGCAAAAAGACAATATTCCCTACAAAGGCTTTATCTTCATTGGATTGATGAATGTTGCCGGCGATCCTTACGTGATCGAATACAACGTCCGTATGGGAGACCCTGAAACAGAAGTAGTTTTCCCACGCATCACCTCCGACCTGATCGCCATGTTCGAAGGAATGGCTTATGGACGTCTCGATCAATACGAACTCACCGTATCTCCTGAAACGGCTGTTACGGTAGTTTGTGTATCGGGCGGCTATCCCGGGGATTATACCAAAGGGATGGAGATCTCCGGTTTGGATCAGGAGACCGAAAGCATCGTATATCATGCAGGCACCTCGGCCAAAGGAGGCAAAGTGCTGACTGCAGGAGGACGCGTATTGGCCGTTACCTCACTTGGCGATTCAATCGATTCGGCACTGAAGCGTTCCTACAAAACCATTGAAGGAATCAGTTTCGAAGGAATGAACTTCCGTCACGACATCGGCCAAGACCTGATGAAACTGCTGTAATAGCAAGGGTTCGCCGAAAGTTGTAAAACATATAGACAAAGAGGTAGAACATCCTAATGCATCTACCTCTTTTTTTATACCACCGCTACCGTTTCACCATGAAGATTGATATAACCAGACAGAGTCTTTCAACCACGATGATGATTTTCATCGTGCTGTGTGGCGTGGTCTGGGAACGGTACAGTCAATCACCGATTATCGCCACTGCAAACGCCGCCTCACAAATGCCGTTGGGCGTGTGGCTCAATGGAATCGGGCAAAATCTTCACCCAATTTGGCGCAACCTGGTAGCTCTGTTCCTGATTTTTATCGCCGGATTTAAAATCACCCGAATGGTTGCTCGCAATATGATTTTGTTGGAGCGAACCTATATGCCGTTGATTATCTTTATCTTGGTAGGATGCGGCAGTTGGTATGATCCAGCAGCATTGGACATCTACGTTGTAGCTCTGCTCATGCTTGGATCGTTCCGCCAAACCATCAAATCGTTCCGCCGCGAAACCGCCTATGCCTATACTTTTAACGCCGCCTTGCTTCTGGGGCTATCGATACTGATTTACGCCCCCTCTGCCATATATATCTTGCTATTGCCTATTTCTCATATCCTCTTTATGAAACGTTGGCGCGAATGGGTCGTCACGTTGGGTGGAATCTTACTGCCGATCTGCCTTTACGGATACATTCGATGGGGAATGGGCTATTCATTTACAGAGCCGTTCACACAATTTGCAGAGGCTTTTCTATCGAGCTGGACAACTCCGGCATTTCTGGAACAGTGGAAAAATCCACTTCTTTGGTTACATTGGGCTCTGTTGCTGACCCTCACGATCTGGTCACTGATTGCGTTCGCACAACAGATCCACTCGATGCGTACACGCCCCTACAAATCCTACCTCTACTTTATCTGGATCCTCTTCTTTTCGATCGCACCACTCTGCACACCAGCACTTCCCGTAAAAAACATCATGCTACTGGCAATCCCGCTTGCCGTCATCATTCCGACCTGCTTCAATCGACGGGAAAGCCATTGGCTCGAAACCATCTATCTGCTCCTGCTGGTCGATTTTATTCTTTATCAGCTTGTGCCGTTCAGCCTATAAGGATCATCCAAAGATACGATTGATAGACAGCTGAAAGCACAGCATACCAAAGGGAAGAACCCAGTAACGCGTTGTAACTCATCCCCCCGATACGCTCCGCAATCAGAATTGTACAATTCTCGAGCACGCACCTCTAGTTAGATTCAGACGAAGGGCAAAACGATAAGCAACGTGCATCGACAAACGTCTCACATGATTGAACAGCAACAGTCGAGCTATCCACCACACTGGATATCGGAAGGCTCAATATATGCTTACGCATGTGCAGCATCATCGATTTTTGAGAGTCGACGAAACTCGGTAGGTGTCAGTTGATAGGTCTGCTGGAAAAGCCGATAAAAGGTACGGACCGAATTAAAACCACACATTTGAGCAATCGCTTCAATCTTCGTGGTATGATCCTTTGCCAGCAGTTCCCGAGCATACTCGAGACGCCAACGATTAATATACTCCGTAAAAGTGAGACCAGCATGCTCTGAAATCGCATTTGCCAAATAGAGCTTGTTAGTTCCCAGTTCGGCTGCCACCTGCTCCGGTTCAAATCGGGCTGCAGGAAAAGCCGTCGTTCACGCATCAGAGCTTCAAGCCGTGCATATAACTTGTCTTTTGCACTCACCCTCGACTGCTTAGCCGGATTCTCCTCCATCAGCGTGCGAATCCTTTCCAACTCCTTTTGAGCACGACTCAACTGCTCAATCTGTTCAAACAATTTGCGATTCTTGCAGGAGATCTTGTGACGGCTGATTGCAATTTGTGCCAACACCAGCAATAGGGCAATCAGACCGATGGATAGCGTAAAAATAATTTGACGATTGCGGGTAATCACAAGTTGTTGTTGCTGAATTTGACGCTCTTGCTGAGCCGTTTCATACACAGCTTGGAGTTCCAGCACCGTTTGTTGATTGGTACGAGCATTCAACGAATCGGTCAGTCCCCCCACCTGATGTTCGTAAAACCATGCCTGCTGATAATTTCCAACCAACCGATGCGCTTCAGATAAAAGGCGTTTGGCCTCCAAATGAAAGAGATTCATGGTATCATCGGTGCGAGTTTGATCGACATATCGGCTGGCACAGGCCAACGCCTCACTATATCGACCCGCTGTCTTCAAATAATCAAAAGTCAACCCATTAAATTGAGGGCTAAGAACATCTGGCGACCTCTTTAAAAACTGTTGTGCCTCCTCATAAGCGGCTGAAGCAGCCTTCATCTGACCATCGTGTGCATAGAGACCGGCCAATGTCATCCAATTTTGAGCCTGCCGGAAATTCATACTGGAATCCTGATCAAGTTGCATCTGCTTCCGCTGCTCAAGCGTGAGCATACGGTAACGGGTAATCATCTTTTTTGCAATTGCAATCGCTTTATCATACTGCTGCTGATCAACGAAATAATCAATCTCCAGTTCCAGACTCCACAACAAAAATTCCAGGCTTCTCGCCCCTTGCACCCGTTTGAGAATACGTTGTCCTTCACGTAGGTATTGGTAGCACGCATCGAAATTTTGCTGTTCACGATAGTTCTCGGCCAAATACAAATAGCCCGAAGCATATCGGACCGAATCCCCACATTGACGAGCCAATTCAAGATATTGTAAAATAAACACATAGCGGATTTGCAAATTTGAGCAAAGCGTAGCGAATTAGCTGATAGAGCGTTCGTTACGCTTTGTTTTTCTATGGGACAGAGCCAACGAAATACCACCTCGAAGCCAAACGGTGCAGAAGTTCAGTTACCACCTCGTTACTCCCGTAACGGGTGCAAATTTCTTGCTAAACAGTTCTGTTTCTGCGTTTTGCGTAGATTTACATAGCTGTCGGTAACTCACTAATAACTAATTTTGTAACCAAAAAAAGGAGTGAGTTATGCGTAGTACATTCAAGGTATTATTTTACGTGAAGAAA
>UQDC01000001.1 GCA_900539755.1 uncultured Alistipes sp. | reverse complement strand
AAAGAAAGGAAGAATATATGGGTTTCGTAGTTTTACACATGGAAAAGGCGCACGGCAGCGACAGCGGAACGACCGCACATATCGAGCGTTTCATCATACCGAAGAACGCCGACCCCACACGCACGCACCTAAACCGCAGGCTCATCGAATACCCCGACGGGGTGAAAGACCGTTCGGCGGCTATACAGCAGAGATTAGAAGAAGCGGGGCTGACACGCAAAATCGGAAGCAACCAAGTACGGGCAATCCGCATCAACGTATCGGGAACGCACGAGGACATGAAGCGGATAGAGGAAGAGGGGCGTTTGGACGAGTGGTGCGCCGACAATCTGAAATACTTCGCCGACACGTTCGGAAAGGAGAACATCGTGGCGGCTCACCTGCACAGGGACGAGGAAACGCCGCACATACACGTTACACTCGTCCCCATCGTCAAGGGAGAGCGCAAGCGCAGGAAAAGGGAGGAACAGACGAAGAAGCGATACCGCAAGAAGCCGACCGACACCGTGAGGCTGTGCGCAGACGATATTATGACACGGCTGAAATTGAAGTCCTACCAAGATACCTATGCCGAAGCGATGGCGAAATACGGGCTGCAAAGGGGCATAGACGGCTCGAAAGCTCGCCACAAGTCCACGCAGCAGTATTATCGGGATATACAGAAACTCTCCGACGACCTCAAAGCGGAAGTGGTGGATTTGCAGCAGCAGAAAGAAACGGCACGGGAGGAACTAAGACGGGCGAAAAAAGAAATACAGACCGAGAAGCTGAAAGGGGCGGCAACCACCGCAGCCGCCAACATCGCCGAGAGCGTCGGTTCTCTTTTCGGCAGCAACAAGGTCAAGACGCTGGAAAGGGAGAACACCGCCCTGCATAGGGAGGTAGCCGACCACGAGGAAACCATCGAAGCCCTGCAAGACAGAATACAGACCATGCAGGCAGACCACAGCCGACAGATGGCGGAAGTAGAACGGAAGCACCGCAGGGAGATAGCGGACAAGGAAACGAAGCACAAAGAGGAAATATCTTTCTTGAAAACGGTAATCGCAAAGGCTGCGGCATGGTTTCCCTATTTCCGTGAAATGCTCCGTATCGAAAACCTCTGCCGCCTTGTCGGGTTCGATGAAAGGCAGACCGCAACGCTCGTCAAGGGAAAGCCGTTGGAGTATGCAGGGGAACTCTACTCGGAGGAACACGAACGGAAATTCACGACCGAAAAGGCATGGTTTCAAGTCGTGAAAGACCCCACCGACGGGACTAAATTGGTTCTTGCCATTGACCGAAAGCCCATTGCCGAGTGGTTCAAAGAGCAATTCGATAAGCTACGGCAGAGCATTCGCCGACCAATACAACCGCAAAGGAAAAGCAGAGGGATTTAGGGGAAATAGATAAATAATCAACTGTACCTCAATCACTAAATTCAAGTCAATCAAATTATTGGCATTCTATGGTGCATAAACGAAATAAAAGTAGTAAATTTGCCAAATAATGACAAATTGAAAAAATATTCGAATGTTATTCGCTCAAAAGATCAAAGCGGCCAGAGTCCGAAGCGGATTGTTGCAAAAGCAATTGGCTTCGGCTTTGAATATAGATGTCCCTATGTATAGCCGAATAGAACGCGGAGACAGGCAAGCTAAAAAGGAGCAAGTGGTATTGCTTTCGGATATCTTGAATATCGAACGGGAAGAGTTGTTGAGCCTTTGGATTGCGGATAAGATAAATGCAATTATCGGAGACGATAAAAACATTGCAGATAAAGCGTTGAAGACTATAATTGACAATAGAAATGGAAATAAAGACTATACACACGCTTATTAACGGAGATAGCAGGAATCTTTCTCTTATGCCGGACAAATCCGTCCATCTGATCATTACGTCGCCCCCGTATTGGCAATTGAAAGATTATGGGAGTGATGGGCAAATAGGATTTCATGATAGTTACGAAAGTTATATCAACAATCTGAATATGGTCTGGGCGGAGTGCAATCGAGTATTGCATGACGGTTGCCGTTTGTGCATAAATATAGGAGACCAATTCGCTCGTTCCGTCTATTACGGACGTTATAAAGTGATTCCCATAAGAACCGAAATCATACGTTTTTGCGAAGCTCTCGGAATGGATTATATGGGAGCCGTAATTTGGCAGAAGCAAACAACGATGAATACGACAGGGGGAGGAGCTGTTATGGGTAGTTTTCCTTATCCTCGAAACGGTATTTTGAAAATAGATTACGAATTTATCCTAATTTTCAAAAAACAAGGTAAGGCTCCCGTTCCCGCTATTGAGCAAAAGCAATGTTCGGAAATGACAAAAGATGAATGGAATACATTTTTTGCTTCCCATTGGAATTTCGGTGGGGCTAAACAAGACGGACACATTGCGGTATTTCCTGAAGAATTGCCGCACCGTTTGATAAAAATGTTCTCTTTTGCTGGAGAAACGGTATTCGATCCATTCATGGGTAGCGGGACTACGGCTTTGGCAGCGCGTAATCTGCAACGTAATTCTATCGGGTATGAAATAAATCCCGATTATAAAAAATACTATGAGGAAAAGGTCGCTTCATCCTTTTCGTTCGGCAATGTAGAATATAGATACAGCAACGATAGATCTGTTTTCGACATGGACGAAAAGAAGAAAACTTTGCCTTATATATTCAGTGACCCGCACAAAATGGAAAGCAAAATCGAGATTAAGAAGTTGCAATTCGGTTCACGGATAGATAAAGACAAGAAAGAACGGGAAGAGTATTTTTCTGTAAAAACGATTTTGTCACCAAATACTATTGTATTGAACAATGGACTTACCATACGACTGCTCGGAATCAAAGAAAAGCCATCTGTCAATGGTAATGCGACAAAATTTCTTGCGGAAAAGACAAAAGGAAGGAAGGTCTTTTTACGTTACGATGCCATAAAGTATGACGATAAAGATTTGTTGTTGTGCTACTTATACTTAGACAACAAAACTTTTATAAATGCACATATGCTGAAAAACGGTTTGGCAGACGTGGACTATTCTTTTGATTTCAAATATAAAAACAAATTCGAGAAACTGATAAACCTATAACGTTATGGATAGATATTCAATGAATTTCGGGAAAAAGGAACGCGTGCTGAACTACACTTGCCAAACATACCAATTATCCCGTCCGAATAAAGTAGGTGCTGTAATGGCTCTTATTCGCGATTGCCAACCTTCTTCGTTCGATGAATGGCAATCATGGTATTTCGAAAATGCTCATACCGCAGGAAAAAATCCGACGAAAATCACAGTCGAAAGTCTCCATGAATTGGGTGAACGGTTGTATGCAAAAATTACGGAAGTCGTGATTCCGGAATGGGAAGCAGCTTTTCGTGAATTGACAGAACAGGACTGCATTGACTATATATACAATCTGACTATAAATCGTACTTATGACGGTTATATACGAGAAAAGTCTGTAATCAATGACGGATTGGTTAAAGTATTTCCTAATATCAACTTCGAAGAAAGCGATCCCGAATTGGATCATGCTGGAGATATTGATTATATCGCAAAAATCGGAGATAAAGCCATAGGCATACAAATCAAACCGATAACAGCGAGTGCCAATTTCGGTAGTTATTCGCTGACTGAGCGAATGAAAGTGAGTTTCGAATCGTTCAAAGAACGATATGGCGGTAATGTGTTTATCGTATTCAGCTTAGATGGAGAAATTGCCAATAAAGAGGTTATAGGTCAGATTCAATCCGAAATAGATCGGTTGTCTAATTGAGCACACTCTGTTTTTGAAATCGGATTATGAAAGGAAAGAATATCAAAAACGAATCGTTCCCATCTATTGAAGTTATCGACTTATTTTGCGGTATCGGCGGATTGAGTTTCGGGATGAAAAGCAAGGGATTCAATATCCTTGCAGGGTATGATCTCGATGCGACCTGCCGGTATGCTTATGAAACGAATAACAATGCGAAATTCATATATAAGGATATTAAAACGGTGTCTCCGGATGAAATCCGCACAGCCTACGGCAAAGGATCTATTAGAGTGTTGGCAGGATGCGCCCCTTGTCAACCGTTTTCGTCGTATGCATTCAAAAACAAAAAGAAAGATCCGAATAAATACGATTTATTATATGAATTCGGACGATTGGTCAAGGCTGTTCATCCCGACATCGTTACGATGGAAAACGTGGCTCAAATCTTATCTTTCAAAGAAAAGCCCGTTTTATCCGATTTCGAGAATCTTTTGAAAAATGAAGGATATCATGTGTGGGTAAATCCAGTATATTGCCCCGATTACGGAATACCGCAAACTAGGAAAAGATTGGTGTTATTAGCATCGCGATTGGGAAATATCGAGTTGATCAACCCGACGCATAAGCCTAACGAGTACAAGACGGTGAAAGAAACGATCGGAGATTTACCCGAACTCAAAGCCGGAGAAACCGATAAAAACGATCCGTTGCATAGAGCCAAAGCATTATCGCCATTAAATCTCGAACGTCTTCATCATACTCCGTACGGAGGCAGTTGGAAAGATTGGCCGAAGGATTTGCAATTGCGGTGTCATAAAACCGATAACGGACGCTCGTTTGGTAGTGTCTACGGTAGAATGGTTTGGGAAAAACCAGCCCCTACTATGACAACTCAATGCACTGGTTTAGGCAATGGCAGATTCGGACATCCTATACAAGATCGTGCTATTTCCATTAGAGAAGCTGCTCTTATACAAACTTTCCCGATGACGTATAAATTTTTCGCTGACGAAGAGTATGTCGCTATTACCAAAGCATCGAGATATATCGGCAATGCCGTTCCACCGAGACTGGGAGAAGTCATAGCCGAGAGTATTATATGCCATTTGACGCGAATTGTCAACTAACTCCATGAATATTTATATGAAAGAATATCAGCTTAATGTCGATCCTCGGATTTTAGAGTTGTTGGGACCGAATCTTTATACGAATATTTATTATGTATTGGCCGAACTTGTTGCTAATGCGTATGATGCAGATGCACATAATGTATATATCATTTCTAATAAAGACGATATCAGAATCGAGGATGATGGGCATGGTATGTCTTATCAGAATGGAGAAGTAAAGAAGTTCTTGAACGTAGCCGGTGTCTCTCGAGTTAAAGAAGAAGAATCTATGACACGTTCCGGAGAGAGACGAAAAATGGGACGAAAAGGCGTTGGTAAGTTGGCGGCATTGTCTGTTTCCGAATCCGTTGATGTAATGACTATCAGCGATAACGAGAAATCCGGTTTCGTTTTATCTCGTAGACCGATAGACGGGAATAAGTTACGACCTATTGCCGATGATGATATAAAATTCGTATATATTCAAGAGCATGGAACAGCGATCGTAATGAGGAATCCTCAATACAGATTGAATAAATCTATGGATTCGGTTAAACGGAATTTGTTAAAAATATTCCCATTAGTCAACGATAATTTCAAAATACACATAATCAGAGGCAATGAAACAGTTACAATAGACACCTTTGACGAAAATATTGCAAAAGAGTTATGTGCATTTATATCTTTAGGGGATGACTTTTCCGATTTAGCAAAAAATATTCCTAACCAATATCCGGCAAAACGAACTGAATTAGTTGAGCATAGAGAGCCGTATACAGAGCCGATCAATCTGAAAGACAATGCAGGAAATGATCATGAATATACGCTTAAAATAATGGGATGGATCGGGGCATACGCTTCTACAAGAGGGCGTAAAGCGGCACTTACCGATTTCCCCGACAACTTCATATCCCTATATGCGAATAAAAAAATGGGAGAGTTCAATATTTTGCCGATAGTCGGTCAAAATAAATTGAATGAAGTTTATGTAGTCGGACAACTATATATCGATTTGTTCGAATTATCGGAACTTCCAGATATGGCATTGAGCAATAGGCAAGGCTATAAGTCCGACGACCCACGATATGAGGCCGTTATAAAATACGTGCGAACTATTCTACTTCCGGATATTCTTCGGAAAAGAGGTTTGTTTTCTAATGAACAGAACAGAGAGAAGAAGCAACGTAAATTGAATGAACAAAAAAATACAGAAGCAAAATTTAGAGAAGCCGTCGACACATTCAGAAATATAGTGAGTGAAAATGCAGCTGAAAGTATAGGACGATTAGCACCAGATTCTTCGAGAGAAACGATCGAACAAATCATATCCGATGCGATCAATAATAATGCTAATGCTTTAGGATTAAAAACCGTAGTGGATTCCCAGAAAAAGAAAATACTGATTAGTCACGCTTCTAAAGACAAAGCATTAGCTGATTTGATATACTCATTTTTAGTATTTAATAACATTCCGCCCGAAGATATCTTATACACGAGTTGCGACGATGAAATTAGCCGCATTCCCGAAGGGACTGCATCGATATATAACTATTTACGGGATTTCTTTGTGGAAAGTTACTCTAATCAAAAAATCTTCGTCATATTCGTTACGAGTGATAACACCCCGAGTGCATGGGGTGCGATGACAGAAATCGGAGCATCTTGGATCACACAAGTAGATAATAGAATCTTTAATATTCCCCCATTCCGACCGCAACATCCCTTAAATGATGAAGCTTTATGGCATAGTACGGAACGAAACGAGAATGATGAACTATGTATGACCAAACTAAATGCCGATATTTTTTGCCAGAAAATAGAAGCGACTTGCGACAAGCTCGGCTATGCAAAGAAAAGTCGTAAAGAAAATATGGATCATCTTAAAGAACGAATCGTTATTAAGTAGAGATGGCAGACACGGTCAGTAAAGAAAAGCGTTCGGAAATAATGTCTCATGTCACAGGAAAGGAAACAAAACCGGAAAAGATCGTCCGAAAATATCTGTTTGCTCAAGGTCTGCGATATCGAAAAAATGTAAAACGGTTGCCGGGAACTCCGGATATCGTTCTTCAAAAGTACAAAGCTGTAATATTCGTGAATGGTTGTTTTTGGCATGGACATCAAGGATGTAAATATGCTCATTTACCATCTACGAATTTGGAATATTGGGAGAAGAAGATTGCGGATAATTTAGAAAGGGACAAACGTAAAACGCAAGAATTAGAAAGGCTTGGCTATCAAGTATCTGTTGTATGGCAATGCCAATTAAAACCCAAAGTTAGAGAACAAAATTTGAGAAATCTATACAACAATATCGTTGAACATACGTAAAATGCCAATCGCTATATACCATAGCCTTCATAAGTAAGAAAATTATTGCTATAAGTTGAGTGTTTTAAGTTATTTGACTATCTTTGCGAAAGAAGAGTTATTTGACAGCATAGTAACGCAAAACGCTGAAATTCGCACAGTTTCCAAATCGTTACCTCTATTTCTCAAATAATTCGCTAAAAGTTTATTCCTCAATCGGTTAAGTCAAACCGAGAAAAATCTAAAATATAATCTATCGATTGATCGGTATGGTGCAACACAGCACATTCGTTGCTGATAAGAGCCAACACAAACAGATGTTCCTTGGGGTCATCGATCAACTCTTGGGATGAGAGCAGAGGTCGCAAATAGCGTATCGCCAACCCCGGATTCAACTCTCGTGATGCAACAAAAGCACGGGCAATTTGCATCTTGTAGGCAGGAATAGCTCCTTGGTAATTTTTGGCCTTTTCACGTCTGTCAATTGAATCGAGAATAGCATGAATAATCGGTCTGTTTTTTCCGGCCAGCTCATACACATGATCGAGCGTATAGATCGAGTCAGAAGCGCTTGTATCAGAAGACACAGTCTGCCCCTTGTCGGATTGCGGCGCAGTCTCTGCAACAACTCTGGTTTCTGGATTCGTTTGGGGTGAAGTACACGCAACTACGTACAAACATCCAACAATAAACCCTATTCGTAACAAGAACAACATATCCCTATTTTTAAACATTAAAGATAGATATTTAGTAGGAAAATAAACTTCACGACTGACTTGGCATCAACCTTCTTGCATCTATGACACCTGTTTTTCCATTTATGTCACAGGTTTTACCATTCAGCCTCTTCCCTTTATCCATTTTTTTTGTTATTTCGCAACGCCAATCCGAAACAGATGGAATATGCATAATTTCCGTTTGTAATGGCTATCTGGTTTGGAAATCTATTGTATTCTTTTCACTAAATAAAAATGCACATGTTTGCTTTTTCCCGTAATTATCGAGGCCTGCGTACCTTTTTATGGATTGCACTGGTATCTATCATGGTGACCGGTTGTGATAAAAATGAGGAGCCGACCGGACCTCAACCTGCAACAGAAAAAAATCGTACCGTTCTATTCTACATGATGGACGACAACAACCTGTGGGATGTGATGCTCAACACCCTGAATCAAGTTGAGCAGGGATGGAACGACGATATCGATGGGAACTTTTTAGTTTATTTGGACCCCTCTCCCCATCTGACACAATTCACATCACCTGTTTTGCTGAAAATCGTGCACGATGAAACCAACGTGATTCGTAGCGAAGTTGTCAAAAGTTATCCGGAACAGGATCCTGCAGATCCAGAAGTGATGCAAGGGGTGCTGGAAGATGCCATTACGCTGTTCCCGGCTCAATCTCACGGTCTGATTATCGGAACACACGGTTCAGCATGGCTCCCTGGGGATTTGGGAAATTATGTGAACGATCCCGACATGGGTCACGACGAGGACGATCACGATGGAACCGACCTCTCTCTTCCCCAAATCTCTACAAAAGCATTATTGGGTAGTGAACGTTACAATAACTGCATTGAAATCGATGCTCTCGCCAATTTGTTACCGATTAAATACGATTTCATTATGTTCCATGCCTGTCAGATGGGCAATGTGGAGACAGCCTATGCATTGCGGAACAAATGCTCATATATGGTAGGTTGCATGGCTCCACTGCCAGGTGTCGGCTTCCCTTATCATGTGATCATGGAGTATCTGTTTGCCAAACCACAAGCTGATCTTTATAATGTGGCCTATATGAGTTCAGGTTGGTACAACTCGTTGCCGAATGAACAATTTGACAATTTTGATGTTTCAGTCATCCAGACTGACAAGTTGGAGTCATTGGCAGCCAAAACACGAATAATTCTCGGAAAATTATTGGCAGATCCAACAGATTATTTCTCAGCTTTGACAGCCAACAGCCAATTGATCGAGGAAGATACACCTTTGTACGATTTGAATCAGATTATCGAGTTGGGTTACTGGACCAACCCGGAGGAGCTGGAACAAGACTATAATGCATTCCGGGAAGCATTGGGCTCGGCTATCATCCAGCAGTGGTCGGTAAGTCGAGAAGAGAATCCGGAGTTACTGCCCCATGAGCAGTATTGTGGATTGAGTTGCTATGTCCCCTTACGCGCTTCAAACTTTGCACCATTGAATGAGTATTATAAGACTCACTATGAATGGGGAACAGCTTCAGGATTTGCTCAGTTTATCACTGCAGAACAAAAAAACTGAAACTCAACAATTTGAAAAGCCACATCACAAAATAAATAAAAATGAAAACATTGACGCGTACTGCATTGCTGTTATCTTCAGCCCTGCTGATGTTAACAGCTTGTGAAAAGGAGGAATCTTCACACGGGAAGGCCCCTTCCAACATCGGACCGATCTCTTTAAATCGCTCCCACATCGGGACCGGCCAACCGGTTATCGCCACCTGCCCGCTGCCTACAGGCGGAGAGAATATCGCTTCTGTCAAATATCTTTGGAAATCCACTTCGGATGGCCTCGCCATGAACGGACAACAAGATGAGACTCAAAGCACCTTCTCTTTTACGGCACCTACCACGCCGGGCGAATACACGGTTACTTTCTCGGCACTGTATATTTTCACCTATGTAGATCAGGATGGCAATGGTGCTAAAGAGATTGTAGCAACCAAAAACTATACAGTAGAGGCCTGTGATGCTTTGACCTCGTTCTGGGGTGATGACGTAGCGACCACACTGCTCAACCGTCCGACGCTTCAGCAATACGACGACCAAACATACAGAGGATCGTTCCCGGATCAATTCTCACCCAATCAGCTCAATCCGCCATTGATCCCAACTATGTATACGTTTACCTCTGGCAAATTGTCGCGAATTGCTGAAATTGAAAGCTACACCGGCACAAGCGCAACTGCTTATGTAAAGAAATATCTGTATATCCGTGCAATGATCGCTCACTTGTTGGGAGTTGAACCTTCACAAGAGGTGGTAAAATGGGAGGACGGACAGGCATCTGAAACATTCAATCCTCAGGGAGATGAGGAATACCAGACCCGTATTGGCGAAGGCATTATGAACCACACGGCCAGCATCACCTCGATCTTTTCAGGAACGAAAACGGATATGCGCTTGGAGGTCTTCAGCGGCGCAAGCGGCAATATCAATTACATGCGTACCTATCAAGAGGCTGGCACTATGACCCATTAGTCCCAACTACTTGACACATAAATATCTCAAAACAAAAATCGGGGAGCAATAAGCTCTCCGATTTTTGTTTTATCCGAACACGATGCAAATTAGGGAGGAACTAATCCTATCGCATTTCACATATCTCTCTTGAAAACATTTGTTTTAAGGTGGACACCGGACAAAGCAACGATGTGCTCTGCTAAGTCAAATTGGTTCAAGGAAAACACATCTACACACAGAATTGGACAATCTGTCTTAACACTCCTTACTCCTTAATTCACCAGATCATCACCATACCACAGTTCAACTGTTTGGGGACAGCTCTACAAGGCGATTATGCTGGAAAAGATGACGCAGCAAGCTTGAAAAAGCAACAGTCAGTACATCTCTGTTCTGCATGCTCCACAGACAACAAAGTCCACACAGGCTCTGCTTTGACACTGTCCTCCTTCCGCTATTCGGATCAAGTACTGCGGTCTATATAAAACACACAGCCTCGCCATTTTCAGTATGGCGAGGCTGTTTCCAATATCAATATCGACTATCGAGTCCTTTTACCGAAGAATGATTTCAGTCGAACCGATCATATGACCATCGATGTAGATCATGACCTGATATTTACCGGCAGTGATCCCCGAATCATTATAGAACAGGCTGACACTGAGGTCTTCGTTTTGATAATCAACCTGACGGGTAGCCGAGTAGGTGATCATATCGCCCTCGAAATCAAATGTGGCGTTGTTACGATTGGCCAGCACATAGCCATCCGGTCCAATGATCCGAGCGTAAACATTGCGTTCGCCGGGTTGAGAAAGTTCATTGCCGACAAGTACAAAGTCAACCCGAAGACGTGCCGCACGAGCTACACGAGTTACCACTTTATCGCTTTGATTAAGAGCCACCAATGCAATATTCCGGGCACGAATAACCGCACCTTTCTGTACCTTCGTTGAGAGTTCCTGAGCCTTCTCCTCTGCCATATCCGCTCTCAAACGTGCCGAAGTAATCTCTTTGCGGTAGGTGATATTCTCATTAACCAACTTCTGATTCAACGTGTTGAGCGAATCGATCTGGTGGATATACCCCTCCATTACGGTACGCATGTAGCTGAGCCGTTTTTCATAATCCTTGATCTTTTTACGAGTCAAATTACGCTCGTTCTTCAAGGTCTCAAGCAGAGAGTCCGCTTTGAAACGTTCAGCCGTCAAATGTTGAGCCAGCGTATCATTTTCCGTACGCAATGTATCGTAATTGGCCAACATCGTCGTCAAACGTGCTGTCAATGTATCGCGGGCCTCTTCATACTCAGCCTTCATCTGTTTGGTCTGTGTAAAGTAAAGCACAGACAAGGCTCCGAGAATGACAGCCAAAATAACAATCATAATCTTAAGCCCCTTGATCGATTTCTGCTGAGGCTGCTGCGGATAACCGCCATAAGGATCATAGCCCTGGTTATCGTATCCCTGATTGTAATCCGGTTGGTAATTGTTGTAGTTGTCCATCACTGTAAGTTCATAAATCGGGCTTGAGCCCATGAATGGAATCTATGGTACAAAGATAACAGAATGTGAATAAAATGTGTATTCTCACACCGTTTTTTACCCCATAGGCCATACATTTTGCACAAAACAGCCCTCCTAAATCAATTAAAATCTATTCCCATCGAGAACCATAACAGCACCCTATGTTATACACAAAGATTTGAGACATCGAGACCTACTCCACCCCATGATTCGGTATTTGTGCCCGATCCATTGAGGATAGCCACCCTCTGTTCGTCAATCAATTTATTTGACTTTGCTGGAGAAGGGATATTTGAGATTGCTGACATTCAACAGACGCACCCGAACAGAGCCCACTCGAATCGGAGACTCCAAATACAGCGGAATCTTGTTCCGGTCATCCGAAATCCAAATGGTGAATTCTGAACCATCCTTAAATGATTCACCCGATGAGGTCGCCAATTCACACACAAATTTGAGGGTACGGAACTTTCCCAACCCTTTAATATTGCGCACCTCTCGAGCCGCTAATCGGAAATTAATCCGCCGAATGGTGTCCGAAAGCACCATCTCGAGTGTACGCACCTCGCCAACTTTGAACGAGTTGGCATCTTCGCAACGCAGATTGAAAAAGAGTGCTACAGCATCATAACTCACCTCGCTGAGCGGCATGGTTTTAACAGTAGCTGTTTCGCGTTTATGGTTGCGGAACCAGGTGTGTACCTGTTTGGTTTTCCAGTCATAGGTAAATTTACTGGAGGTGCGGTATTTGCCCTCGCTGATCTCGGACCGCAACTCCAATGGACGAAGCGTCTTCTGATCCAACGTACTATAATAGGAATCGTTTAAATCAAAAAACCACCGGAAAAACGGATATACACGACCATTGGCATCAATTTGAAAAGCCTTCACACCATTAAACGTAACCTCGCGGGTCATGAAGTTCACCTCCGCCACATCCGTATTAATCCCCGCCTTATAGCTGACTACATAGGTCAATTTTTCTCCATGAGCAAAAGCCGGATTTTTTTGAATAGATTGATCATCATCTTGTTGTACAGGCATATTAGTTCCAACAAGAGCCTCTCCCCCATAAGCCTCACAATCGTGAGTGGTCATAAGCAGTGTGCCATTTGCCCGAACCTGCCCAGCCCCAGCTGCCAGTACAAAACAACTGCACAACAACCATAATATGATATTTCGTTTTGTCATCTTCTTCGTTCTGAATTCAGAACCGACTGCTGTTGAAAGGGCCTTGGTGAAGATCTTTTCGACGGTCGATCGGGTCGTTATAGTACTACTTTTGTTATATATACAACGCAAAACCAGCTCCAAAGTTATGAAATCATACTAAAATCCATCTTTTTTTCAGGACGATAACGTTCAGCTAGTTCGTGCAACAGGCGATTTTCAGGCTTGGAGAGCGTCGGATCGCCATCCAGAATCTGCTCGGCAGCTTCTCGGGCCAACGTCAAAATTTGCCCATCCTTGCCAAGACTGGCAATCTTCAGGTCGAAAGCCAACCCACTCTGTTGAGTACCGTTCATGTCACCGGGTCCTCGCAGTTGCAGATCGAGTTCAGCCAGTTCAAATCCGTCGTTAGTGGCAACCATCGCACCCAATCGTTTGCGGGATTCGGCCGAGAGCTTATCTCCACTCATCAAAATACAATAAGACTGTTCCGCACCACGTCCGACACGTCCCCGCAACTGGTGCAACTGAGAAAGTCCAAACCGCTCGGCACTCTCAATCACCATAATCGAAGCATTGGGAACATCCACACCAACCTCGATTACCGAAGTGGCCACCATAATCTGAGCTACCCCCTGTTTAAAGAGGTTCATCCCATACTCCTTGTCAGCAGGCTTCATCTTGCCATGCACCACCACCGTTACATATTCAGGTGGAGGGAAAGCCTGCGTAATCCCCGCGTAACCATCCTCAAGGTCTTTGTAGTCCATCTTCTCCGACTCTTTGATCAACGGATAGACAATATAGACCTGACGCCCCTTTCGGATCTCTTCGCGCATGAAGCCAAATACCCGGAGCCGATGAGAGTCATGGTAGTGAAGTGTCCGGATCGGCTTGCGTCCGGGAGGCAGCTCATCGATCACAGAAACATCCAGATCCCCATATAGAGTCATGGCCAGTGTTCGGGGAATGGGTGTAGCGGTCATAACCAGCACATGCGGTGGCGAGACATTTTTGAGCCAAAGTTTGGCCCGCTGTTCGACGCCGAAACGGTGCTGCTCATCGATGACCACAAATCCAAGATTGCGGAAGCGAACGTTATCTTCGATCAGGGCATGGGTACCGATCAGGATATCACAAGAGCCGTCAAGCAGTGCATTGTTGATCTCTTCTCGCTCTTTGCGGCGGGTCGAACCGGTGAGCAACCGCACCGAAACCAACCCTTCGGTCATCCGGGAGATGGTGGCAAAGTGTTGGGTGGCCAGAATCTCAGTCGGGGCCATCAGACAGGCCTGAAACCCATTATCCACAGCGATCAGCATACTCATCAGGGCGACCAGTGTTTTGCCGCTGCCGACATCTCCTTGCAGCAGACGGTTCATCTGGTGGCCGGTTCGGGTATCCTGACGGATTTCACGAATCACCCGTTTCTGTGCATTGGTCAACGGGAAAGGTAGCCGCTCATGGTAAAAACGGTTGAATTTGTCATCCACCTTGCTGAATACAAAGCCATTGTTTTTATTGACCCGTCGGTTACGATCGGCCAAAATAACCAACTGCACCCCAAAAAGCTCTTCGAATTTGAGACGCAAAGAAGCCGCTTTGAGCTTCTCTTCGTTTTCAGGGAAATGAATATCATGCAGAGCATCCCGCAGCGAAACGAGATGATAACGCTCCAAGATGGATTGAGGCAGGGTCTCTGGAATACGATCTCCGACAAGCGTCCAGGCATTGCAGACCAGATTATAAATCGCCTTAGTACCGAGGTGTCCATTGTTGAGTTTTTCTGTAGTGCTGTACACCCCCTGCACCCCAGAGACAGGTCGATTTTGCGTTTTGAGGGTTGACTCCACCTCGGGATGGACAAGACTCAAAGCACCGTTAAAAAAGTCAGGGCGCCCGAAAATGATATATTCGCGTCCCACTTCAAGCCGCTTCTCGATCCAGTTGATTCCTTTAAACCAGACCAATTCAGCCACTCCTGTCCCATCACTGACAAAGGCGATAAACCGTTTTTTGCTTCCTCTACCGACATGTTGGAATCCGGTAATACGAGCACGCAGCTGAATATAAGTTTGTGAATCGTCCCGCACCTCGTCGATCCGAAAGATGCGGCTGCGGTCCAAATAACGGTACGGATAATAGTGTAGCAGATCCCTAATGGTCTGAATGCCGAGTTCAGAGCGCAACAAATTGGCACGCATCTCGCCGACGCCTGTCAGAAATTTGATATCGTTATCCAAAGGGTGGCTCATAGCGAAAGGTGTGTTGTTGCAGGGTCGACTCTACACTCAAGAAAAGAGTCGATTATGTAAAGATAGTCGAAATTATTAAATTTGCGAGAAGAGTATCTCCGAATATGGCAGTATAGAGTGCCCCTGGCGATATTTCGATTAATTTATCGAAAAGGACACCGCAAAAATTGTCGGAGTACTTTTGATAGCAGTTTAGAAACAGCAGTTCAAATCATGAAAAAATATTGCGAATCGCTTTTTGCCTACCGGCGAGCCAAAACCCGCCCCGTTGCAGTAGGCAATGTAACGATCGGCGGTGAGAATCCGGTGCGGATCCAGTCGATGACCAACACCGACACCAACAATACAGCAGCTTCCGTAGCTCAAATACAACGTATAGCCGATGCGGGAGGCGAATTGGTCCGTCTGACGGCGCAGGGACGGCGTGAAGCGACCAACCTGGGAGAGATTCGCCGCCAACTGCGCGCAGCGGGTTGTGGTGTGCCGTTGGTGGCAGATATTCACTTTTTACCGGAGGCGGCGCTGATTGCGGCTGCCAATGTGGAGAAGGTGCGCATCAATCCCGGTAATTTCAACGACCGGGGCGGACAATTCGACCGTCTGATCGAGATCTGTCGGGAGCACCATACGGCTCTGCGGATCGGAGTAAATCACGGTTCACTGTCGCCAGCAATAATGGAGCGTTATGGAGATACGCCCGAGGGGATGGTTGCTTCGGCGGTCGAATATCTGGAGATGTGCCGGGAGCGCAATTTTGATCCGGTAGTGGTCTCTCTCAAATCGAGCAATGTGCGGGTAATGGTACAGGCCTACCGACTGTTGGCGGCCGAGATGCGCGAACGGGGATGGGACTATCCGCTCCATTTGGGAGTCACCGAAGCGGGTGATGATATGGAGGGAAGAATCAAATCCGCTGTAGGGATTGGTGCACTGTTGGCTGACGGTCTGGGTGACACCATTCGCGTTTCGTTGACCGAGGCTCCCGAACGGGAAATTCCAGTTGCGCGACAGCTGGCTGACTATTTTGTCGGGCGTGAAAATCATGATCCGATTCCTGAGGCGAATGAATCTTTCTATTCTCCATACGAGTATCGTCGCCGTCGTTCTGCACCGGTTGGTGAGGTGGGTGGAGAGCGCCCGCCCGTTATCTGGAATGAGTTACCAGCAACGGTGCAAGAGTCGGTCTTCTATGCGGACATTCACCATGTAGAACAGATCCCGGCCGATCGGATCGTGGTACTGACCACCTCCAACCGCAATGGAATTGCCGAACAGCGGGCCTTTTTCCTGCGGATGGAACAGTTGGGCAAACATAACCCCGTGATCATCAAACGCAGCTATGCCGAGACCTCGCTCGAATCGTTGCAAATCAAGGCAGCCGCTGATACCGGAATGTTGTTTGTGGATGGCTACGGCGATGGATTGTGGATCGAGGATACAGGTTTCACACCAGAACAGATCGACGCATTAAGTTTGGCTATTTTACAAGCAGCCCGTGTCCGAATTTCAAAAGCAGAATACATCTCCTGCCCGAGTTGTGGACGTACACTCTACGATTTGGAGAAGACACTAGCAGCAATCAAAGCCCGCACCTCGCATCTGAAGGGGATTAAAATCGGTGTGATGGGTTGCATTGTGAACGGCCCGGGCGAGATGGCCGATGCTGATTACGGCTATGTGGGAGCAGGTCCGCATCGCATCACCCTCTATCGGGGTAAAGAGGTTGTACGCCGCAACATCCCGCAAGATCAGGCTTTGGACGAACTGGTGGCTCTGCTGAAAGCTGATGGCAAGTGGCAGGAGCCGTAATCGACATCATAGATTGAATACCTGATCCGTTTGCACGTTGGTCAGGAACAAGAAAAGCGAGGAAGATTCCGTGATAGTATCTTCCTCGCTTTATTCATATCAATAAAAATTATTAGTGAGCGATTGCGTAATCAATAGCCTCCAGCAGGATACGGCAGGAGGTTTCGATCTCCTCAGAAGTAATAGTCAATGGAGGCGCAATGCGCATGGCCGATGGCCAGAAGAGGAACCACTCAGTCAACAGCCCCGTTTCGACTGCACGTTTGACCACCTTTTCGCAAAATGCATCATCTCCATACTCAATAGCCATCAATAAGCCCGTACGACGAATGCTTTTGACGGCAGGATGTTGAATCAAACGCTCTTCGTATTGACGGCCTTTGGCTTCAGCCTGCTCCATAAGGTGGTTGTCGAGCAGATATTCCAACGCAGCAAGTCCAGCCGCACAGCAGACCGGATGGCCGCCGAAAGTGGTGATGTGTCCCAATACGGGGTTAGTTTTGAGGGTGGACATAATCTCATCAGACGAGATAAAGGCCCCCAACGGCATACCCCCTCCAAAAGCTTTGGCCGTACAGAGAATATCGGGAGTAACTGCGGTCTGTTGGAAATAATATAGGGTTCCGGTACGGCCTATTCCTGTCTGAATCTCATCGAAAATCAGCAGAGCTCCCGTTTGGTTGCACCGTTCACGCAGCGCCTCAAGAAAACCGGGTGCCGGCAATTGTATACCTCCCTCTCCCTGAACCGGTTCAATCAGGACACAGGCTGTACGGGTGGTAATCTGTTCCAGATCTTCCAACGTGTTAAAACGTATTTGGCGCGTATCGGGCAACAAAGGACGATACGAGTTGCGATACTCCTCCCCACCCATCATGCTCAGGGAACCGTGCGTACTGCCGTGGTAGGCGTTCTTGAACGAGATCATCTCGGTGCGTCCGGTGTAACGTTTGGCCAATTTCAAGGCGCCTTCAACCGCTTCGCTACCCGAATTGACAAAATAGACCGATTGCAAGTTGGATGGCAACAATTCTGCCATACGGGTGGCATAGCGCACCTGGGGTGATTCGATCACCTCTCCGTATACCATCAGGTGCAGGTAAGTATGCGCCTGATCACAAATAGCATTGACTACAACTGGATTGTTGTGCCCCACATTACTGACCGAAACACCGGAGATCAGATCGATCCAGCGTCGGCCGTCGGGACCATACAACCAAACTCCTTCGGCCCGCTCCACTTCGAGGCCGATCGGAAAATCGGAGGTCTGTCCGACATGTTCAAAAAAGAGTTGTCTGAGATTGGGTTTCATGATAGTTCTTATTGATCAGAGATAGGACTGTCCTGCATTTCTGCCGGCCAAAGTATCTATTGGAGCTGGATAGAAATTGTCCCACGGACAGAAAGTCACCTTTATTTCAAATTGTTTGGTTTTCGGCCGGAGGAAGTCTGTTCCGCATCCTCCGTAAAATTCAGCGGGCGATCCCATGCACAAGGGGTCATCGAGCTATGCCAGGTCCCGCTGCGCCTTCCCTCAATAGCCGATGGCACATGATGCATCTATGCACACAAACATGCCGAAACCAAAACCAATAAAAAATTACTGTTTTTCGGTATTGAGATGGCGGAGTGTTTCCGTCAAAGCTGCCGTCAAATCTACACCGCGACTATTCGCTTCGTCAAGCAACCTCCAAAATTGCTGGCCAACCTGCAATAACACTGTTTCCTTGTCTGCAGGCAAAGCCTCTGCTGTGTCCTTAACGCCCGATTGCTGCGTTTTCTCCTCGGTCTCACAGCATGTTTTGGCAGATGAACTGCAAGCCGTTCCGGTCTGTTGCTGTTTCAACTTCCACACCTCAACCAGTTGTTGTGCCTCTTCAATTGTCATGTATTCCGATTGTTTTTGCAGGTTCCGTCACTCAAATGCAAACCGTGAGATTGGCAACCCACCACTTTCATGCAAAGATAACGAGATATTCAGAATAAATGTACGTTACAATCTATCTGTTCTGCGTAGTAGGACGCAGATCGCATATCTGGAATTCCTTGCAAAGCAATTGGTCTATACTCAAAAAAATTACTCCCGATGTTGCGAATCAATCCAAATGGTGACCGGGCCGTCGTTGATCAAAGCTACCTGCATGTCGGCACCAAAACGACCCGTTTCAACCATACCGGTTGCCCCCTGACGCACCGCCGCAATAAACGCTTCATAAAACGGAATAGCCTTTTCGGGACGGGCAGCACGAATGTAGGAAGGACGATTGCCTTTGCGGGTCGAGGCATGCAAGGTAAACTGACTGACAATCAAAATATCTGCCCCGACATCTTCAGCCGAACAGTTCATAACGCCGGCCTCGTCATCGAAAATGCGAAGTTTTAATAATTTGCCGCAAAGCCAAGCCACATCCTCCTCCGTATCGACATCTTCAATGCCGACCAACACAAGTAGGCCCCTGCCGATCGAACTATACAACTGCGCGTCGATTGTGACCGATGCTTCGCGAACGCGTTGGATCAATATTCTCATGGTATATAAACAAGTTTTATCATTAATTAAGATCTTGCTCCCTCAATACGGTAAACAGCTACACGTATTGATTGGAGTCATCGTGTAGTGTACGCCAATCCAGGTTATAGTCAAACGTTCCGCATCCAGTCGCTGTTTTCCCTATATACGTATATACGGCAACAATGTAAACAACGAGTGAATCACAATTGGATTGACACCTCAGTTCCTACACTTAGGATTTCGGCATTATAACCGTACGATGTTGTGCGATCTTGGTTACAAATTGTGCAGTAGTGGAGGTTACATCAGCGGCATGCGAAATGGAACCGCTAATTGCCAACCCGTTGACACCACAAGCCATAATCTGCGGAACATCCTCCACAGTAATCCCCCCGATCGCTACCAGAGGCAACCGAATGCCGGCCTCTGCCATCTGTTGCATAATGCGAGTATAACCCTCTACCCCAAGCAATGGCGCCAAATTCTTTTTGGTGGTGGTGTAACGAAATGGTCCTAATCCAATGTAATCTGCCGAGCTTTGAGCGATCTTCTGAATCTGCTCAAAAGTATTGGCTGTACAGCCGATAATGGCCCGTTCACCCAACAATTTGCGGGCATCGTCCGGAGCCATATCGCTCTGTCCCAAATGTACGCCATCTGCCCCAATAGCAGCCGCCAACTGAGGATCGTCATTCACAATCAACAAGGCACCATATTGATGACACAATGGTAGCAAGGTTTTACCTCGCGTAATGATCGTTTCGGCAGGAGTCTCTTTCATGCGAAGTTGTACCCATCGCCCGCCCCCCTTCAAATAGGCCTCAACAGTGGCAAGAGTGCCGTCTGAAATGAATTGTAAAGTACCACCCGCAGCCTGCCAACGACGTGTCAATCTTTGGTAGGCAAGTCGTGTCCGGGAAACGTCAATGGCTCCCGTTGAGTCGAGTTTCCATATCGACCCAATAGCAGCAACTCCATCAAAGGCTGCAGCACGGGCCAAAGAGATATTTTGCAACGTGATTCCACCAAGTGCAATCATATTCCCATCATGATACCGACGCAAAAGTTGGCAAACCTCTGCCGGATCGATCGCTCCCCTATAACCAGACTTTGACACAGAATCAAACAACGGACTGAACAGTACATAGTCGCATTGAGCAGCCAATCGACACGCCTCCTCCCAACTGTGCGCCGGAGCACTGACGCGGAGCTTGGTTTGAGAGAATCGGCTTGATGTTGCAATCATTGACTCATCGGGCGTTGATTGTGAAGTCTGTAATTGAGAATCACAAAAAACCATTAGGGATCCCAATGTGTCTTGGGAAGCTGTTGCCAGCCGCTCAGGACCGGCATCTTGGGTACAACCGCTTGATTGTGAATACATCGTGCGTGAAAGTTCTACCGACGATGGGTTCGAATCACTCGCTACGGAAGACAAATCTAACTGTGGCAGGAGATCATCGGATTCCTGTCGTCCAGTTAAAGGCTTTTGTAAAGATTGCAAAGCCTCTTCCCTCAGATGAATTCCACCCAAAGCGAAACGTTGGGCAAACTCCAGATGATGGTGCAGAGTCAAGCGTCGCATATCAGTTCCAGATGTCTGCAACTGCATCAACAGCTGGTCAAGTTCTGCAACAGTCGCTTCAGGTTTGCGTATATGGATCACAGGCGCTCCTTCATCCAACAACGCCAGAATAGCCTCAACTTCATGCTCCATGCAGCTGGGCAGTGTAATGGGAATCGGAGCGTTCAGCGGAAAATTACAATTTGTCTTCATAGCGATGCAAAATAAGAAAAAAAATAACCGATTTGTCCGTTTCTTCCCAGGATGTTTCCGCAACATCCTATCCCGTAGCCTCGTTAACAATATTTAATTATTTTTGTTAAAAGAGTTTATTGAATCACCCGCAACATCCCGGGAACCATGAAGCTAAATGGCGTTTTTGCTATCTTTGCGCGATATTTGTATAAGCAGCTAAACACAAAACAACCTATCAAACTACAAGTCAGAGGTGCACAACAGCCCCATGTACACCGTCACCTCCAATACCAAACCCCAAAATAATGTTTCACAAAGGAGATAAATACTTCCCATTTGCAACTTTGGTTTTAATCGGCATACTAATCATTACAACAGGATGCCGACACCAAACGCAACAATTGCAAACCGTAATCGACGGATATGCACAAGGTGGCACATACCATATCGTTTTGGTCGGAGACAGCACAAGCAACGGATTAAAACCCCAAATCGATTCAATCCTGAACCAAATCGACAACTCATTATCCCTGTATAATCCGCAATCGCTGCTGTGTCGAATTAATCGAGGCGAAACAGACACATTAGACCACTTGATTACCTCCTGCATCCATTTAGCAGATTCCATCAGCCGAGAAAGCGACGGACGATATGATATTACCATCGGACCTTTGACCGCAGCTTACGGTTTTGCTGGCGGGAAACCCACCCAAAACCCCAATATCGACTCGTTGCTGGAACGCGTTGGTTACCAAAAGTTATCCATCGAACAGGGCCATTTGAAGAAACAGCATCCAGACATGCGCATTGATCTCAATTCAATCGCCCAAGGTGCTACCGTGGACTGTCTCGCCCATTGGCTCGATTCATTAGGAAAGACCAATTACCTGATCGAACTGGGAGGTGAGATCTTTGCCCGGGGCTGCAACGCTCAAGGTATGCCGTGGCGAGTCGGAATCGACAAACCGATTGAAGGCAATATGACTCCCGGAGCTCAACTGCAGGTCAGAATCGGAATCTCAAATTGCGGATTGGCAACATCCGGCAATTACCGAAAATTCTATACCGACAGCTCCGGACGCAAAATCGTCCATACCGTCGATGCCCGAACCGGTCAGCCCGTAGTGAGCAATCTGCTTTCGGCTACGGTGGTGGCCCCCTCGTCGGCTCAAGCAGACGCCTATGGAACGTTGTGCATGATTCTCGGCCTCGAAGAGAGCATCCGATTCCTGAAAGAACATCCAGAGCTACAAGCCTATTTGGTGTGGTCCGACGAACAGGGCGCCTACCAAACCTATATGACTCCCGGTATGGAAACCTGGATCCTCGAATAGGTCATAACACCAACACAAACAGATGTAACTTTCAGACAACTAATTTTATCACCTACAAAACCAATTTATATAACTCAGACTAATAAAAATTCAATAAAATAGACTATCTTACAAAGTAATCACCCATACTTGATCATACAACCAATGCCCGGTTGATCGATTTGAAAACAGGAACAGAATGAAACCGATTTGCTTTTTATATAACCCGACAGCTGGCGAAACCGTCATTACCGAATGGCTCGATTCAATCGTCATGATCTATCAACAACATGGCTATATGGTCGTGCCCTATCGACTCTCTTTCAAACCCGAAGAAGAACATGCACTGGTCGAACTATTGGGCTACGGATTCCGCCATGTATTGATTGCCGGCGGCGACGGGACTGTCAACTATGTCGTCGGCATCATGAAACGTGCAAATATCGACATCCCTGTCGCTGTCCTCTCCACTGGAACCGCCAACGATTTTGCAGGTATGCTCGGAATGCCAACCGATATTAACCAAGCATGCCGCGCCATTCTGAATGGAGAAGAACATCGTGTCGATCTGGGTGTAGCCAATGGAGAATATTTCGTCAATGTGTTCAGTTGCGGCCTCTTCACAGACGTATCACAAAAAACTCCAACCGTCCTGAAAAATAATTTCGGCAAATTGGCATACTACGTCAGCGGATTGGGCGAAATTCCCAATTTCCGCAAAATGAATCTGACCATCCGCTCCCAAGAGACAAATTTCGACGGGACCTCACTCATCTTCTTCGTATTCAACGGCCGTACTGCCGGCAGAATGCAGTTCGCCTTCAATGCCGAAATCGATGATGGTCTATTGGATGTACTGGTGGTCAAAGGTGACAGTCCCATCGATACCCTGAGAACCATCTTCCATTTCCTCCGGCAAAACGCCAGACTGGTACGTCTGCAACCCGGAGAGTATCCAGCCGGCGTCTTCCACTTCAAAAGCAATGACTTTATTGTCGATTGCCCGCTACGTCGCGATGAAACAACCGATATTGACGGACAACCAGGACCCAATTTCCCAGTCCATATCACCTGTGAACACGCAGCATTACGGGTTATTCGCCCCGTACTGGACAAATAACTGGTTTAGTCGCTTCGAGATTCCCAAAAACACAAGCAACCCAACATAAACGTTTCCAAAACAAAAACAGGGGAAGCCGTGCTGTTAGCACGGCTTCCCCTGTTTTATGCTCCATAACTTATCACTTATTCGGCACCCCTCTACCAAACAATAGGAGACAATCCCTGCGATTCGAGATAAGCATTGGCCTGTGAAAAATGGCGACATCCGAAAAAACCACGGTATGCCGATAACGGCGACGGATGAACACTTTTCAAAATACAATTCCGCGTTGCATCAACCATGGCTCCCTTACGCTGAGCGTAAGCACCCCATAACATATACACCACATGTTCCCGATGGGTCGAAATAGCGCGTACCACGGCATCCGTAAACTGTTCCCACCCCTTACCGACATGTGAGGTCGGCTCATGAGCACGAACCGTCAAAACAGCGTTCAACATCAACACACCCTGTGATGCCCATCGATCCAAGTTTCCACTTGTCGGAATCGGAGCCCCAACATCGTCATGAACCTCCTGCAAAATATTGACCAACGACGGAGGAAACGGAACTCCCTCATTCACCGAAAAACAGAGTCCATGTGCCTGACCGACCCCATGATAAGGATCCTGACCAATCATCACCACCTTGATCTGATCCGGCTCACACATGTCAAATGCATGAAAAATATTGCGACCTGCCGGAAACACCTGATGCGTAGCATACTCTTGCTTGACAAAACGGACCAACTCCGCAAAATAGGGTTTCTCAAATTCATCGCCTATCCATGCTTTCCATTGAGGCGAAATCTTGACATCCATATATTATCTACTATTAAATGATCTGCACCACAAAGCTGTCACCCAAAACCACTCAATGGCCAACATTTTATTGATAGAAACAGGTGTAACCCACCTCCATCTCAATTCCAACAAAACTCCCACACCTAAGCAACAGGACTGACAGCTATACAGAGACTCTTTCCTCTATCGAATCGAATTCATGCGAATGCTCGCCTTCACAAATGCCAAAGCCCGAATCTTCTCAATAGGAACATCCTTGTCCGCATGGTGCGGATTCTGACTCACCAACTTCACACAACCCTCTCGCTCCGATTTCTGAATATATTTCACCGTTACGTACTCCTCGCCGTCAATATCGATCGACAACAAATACATATCGCCCCAAAAAATATTCTCAATACCACTCACCTGCTTGTACAACACGATATCCCCACTCTTTAACAACGGATACATACTGTCTCCAACCACGTAAATGGCTCCATCACACCGTGGCAAATTCGGAATGTGTATATAATCAATCGGAGTCTGTGAATCCCGGTCAACAAACAACGGAACCAAGCCGGCAGTCCCCTCTATATTATATAAAGGAACACTCTGCGTCGGCACCTTTCGATCCGAACGATTCATGAAAATCGCCTCCGGACGCTGCTCAAAAAACATCGAACCCTTACCCGTCTCCAACCACTCCGGATTAACGTTCAATTCTTGAACAAGAATATTCTTATTCCGTTCGGAAAGAGCAGCACGACCCGTCTCGATCATCGACAATGCACTCTTCCCAATTCCCAACTTCTGGGCCAACATCTCCTGAGTCATTCCCAACTCCTTGCGAATCAACTTTAAACGCTCTCTCATCTTGGAAAAATTCAAATTTTCACTAAAAATTTTCACTTCAAGTGAACAAAATTCAAATATTGAACTTATATTTGTAAAACAAAGTTAAGAAATTTTATTTTTATCGCAAAATATAGTGGTTATCATTTTTTTAATAAGTTATCAACAAATTCAGAAATTGTATAAACGTATAGAAAATCTGTACCGCTACTTTTGCACAAAACCTAAAAACTATGATCTCTATCAACCCCGAAATCTACCAAACTTTCGCCTCCCTACTCCTCGACGCCGTAGATAACAAAGAGTTCTTTAACGGAACCGTTGACCTCGACACCGAAGAATTCTACTCCACTCTGACCTGCACCCTGCTGATCTACCCAAACCCTGAACCCGGACTCCAAGATCACATCGTCCCTATCTGGTGGGAATTTCATCTTTGGCAACCCGAAGGAGAGGTCCTGACCGATTTCGACTGGAATGAGCTGGCAAAATACCTGAATTAACCCCAGCTATACACCCTTTTTCAACACTACCACCTACCACCTCCCTCCATACAATGCTATTACGGAGCGTGTGCGTCAGGAGACGCAGCAGAGGACAACAAAACCCTTCCGGGAGGACGCTCCCGCCCTCTGCACTCTAACCCACCTCATACGGGGACGCCCGTCGGGCAAAAGTCACGGAACAGTCGTGTCCGGCAGGTTCGACTCCTGCCGCTCCGGCAAAACACCCCCTCACACCAACCTCTCCTCACCTAATACCCGCAAATTATTGCTACCCTATGTCACAAAACATCACACCCACATCCGATCCATCGCCTCATCCAACTCAAGCATTTTCATCAACATCTGGGCAAACACAAACAACTCTAACCATTTCCCCAACGCAGCATAAAATCACATCCGAAAACTCAACCGGCATTTTGAATATAGAATCTCATAATAGCAAAGCCATAAACACCCTAACAGACGGAGAGAACCTGCAGGATGGTAATACCTCCGAATTCATAAACAACACCCCTGACCTCTCCCCTACCATCTCTGTCAGCACTCCTTATACACACAGCTCCAAATCAAAAGAGAAAGATCACACACCTGCATCTGCCGGCATATCATCTGAGCTCTCTGACGAATTTTTCCAGGACCACAACGACACGACAATGCTAGACAACAAGGTGCTTGAGCAACAATTATTGCTCGAAAAAAGGGCACTTCAGGGATTGGCCAAATGTGTCAAAGGGTTCACCATGCAAGAGGTCAAACGCACATACGAACCGGGACCAGACAACGAACGACGACTAAAATCAGAAATTGTCACCCGAAAAACAGTAGCACCTAATCTGGACGCCATCCTCTTCACATTGGCAAATCTGGCTCCGGAACGTTGGCAAATCAAAACAACCGCCACCAAACGAGCCACTTCATCAATCAAAAGCAACTGTACAACTGGCATTGAAAACAACACTATCGACAACAATCCATTCCACCAGAACGATCCAAAACAAAACGAAGAGAGACCTATCGACCTTTCAACCCTCTCTGACGCCGCTTTAGAAGAGCTATCCCGTTTACCGGAATGGCCCAATGACAAGAAAAGGAATGAAAAGGAAAGTCATGAAAATAACAAATTCATTGCATCAATCGCCCATTCTTCACCATGTATTGGCGACTCCGAAGCAACCAACCTATCCAAAGATCACAACCTGTCCAAACCCGTCTTCGAAGAATCTACCGATAACCGTCTGGCAACTGAATCACCTACAGATCCGCGAGAAAACAAACTCTCTTGTCACCGAGTCTCTTCGAATTCATACCCACAAGAAGAGTTAACAAACAATGTGACAGATCCAAATTACAACGATCACACAGCCCAAAATTGTAATATAAATCCTATTTACGGCCCTTTTAAGCCGTCAACATACAGACACAAAAATTCTTTTGAAAAGAAGCATTTTATCTCCTCATTTTCCCATCGCGATTTAACCTTTACCTCTCCTTCAAAGAACTGCACCATCAGCACTTCACAACAGGACATCGGCAAACCACACAAACCGAATCTCTCCCCACACCTTCTGCTGTTCCATCACAACGCCACAGCAATAAAACCTCGCTCCCAAACCCATCATGAGCTCGAAAAATCACACACCAAAAACCAACAACACCCAGCCATCCCCGAACTCTCCCTCATCCATCACAACCAGCACATCTCCAGCAAAGACAACTGTAAACCCCACAACTCAATCCCAACAGCTTTCGCCGCTTACAATTCCCCAAAAACCACCAATCACAATCACCCGGTCATCCATACTCCGCGAACAAGCCCGACGAAATTTTACCTCATTCGCTCAATATTGCCTTCCCGAATTTTGCCCGACGCCTTTTCATCTCACCTACTATCGGGCATTGGAAGCCTTCGCAAAAGGTGTTATCAAACGTTTGATCGTTTCCGTACCTCCCCAACACGGCAAGTCTCTCGGATCATCCATTTTGCTGCCCGCTTTTGTACTGGGAATTCGCCCCTACACTCATATTGCCATCGCCTCCTACAGTTTTCGACTCGCAACCCGTTTTAACCGCCGCATTCAACAACTAATCGATAGCGACCCCTACCACACGCTCTTCCCTGAAACCCAGCTCAAAGCCCCCAAAGGAGGTCGTAATGAGATGAGTCCCCCTCACAACAGCACCAGCAAAACCTCCATCAACAACAACCCCATCCGAACTGCTGAAGCATTTGAACTTGCCCTCTCCGCTGGCAGTCTCTTAGCAGTTGGACGAGAGGGTTCTCTCACAGGAAATAGCGTCGATCTGTTGATTTTGGACGACCTATTCAAAGACGCCATGGAGGCAAACTCTCCCATTATCCGTGACAACACCTGGGAGTGGTACAACGCCGTAGCCCGAACACGCCTGCACAACAACTCTCAAGAGCTGTTGGTCGGCACCCGCTGGCACGAAGAGGATCTGGTCGGAAGGTTGGCAGCTCACGAAAAAATAATCGAACTGGTGGATCCTGCTCAATTTTCCAAGCCCCTCTCTGAAGGTTGGCTTCGACTTAACTTTGAAGCGATCAAAACCAGCCCATCAACCCTAATCGACCCACGACACGAAGGCGAAGCACTTTGGCCCGAACGCCACTCCATCTCACTACTCGAAACCAGACGCAAACTCGATCGCAACCTTTTCGAAGCGCTCTACCAGGGACATCCTGTCTCCAAAGCAGGGCTTCTCTACGGCGATGCATTCACCACCTATGACACACTCCCCGATCGGATTATCAAACGGGGAAACTACACCGATACCGCCGATATGGGTGACGACTTTCTCTGCTCATTCTGTTACGCCGTGGACCAAGAAGGGCTAATCTATATACTCGACACGCTTTACACACAAGAACCTATGGAAGTAACAGAATCCTTAGTAGCCGAGATGCTCAAAAACTCCGATATCCGGGAAGCAACTATCGAAAGCAACAACGGAGGACGTGGATTCGCCCGCGCAGTGAATCGACTGGTTCCAGAAATCAAGATCAACTGGATTCACCAATCCCGAAACAAAGAGGCCCGAATCCTCTCCAACTCCGCCACCGTACTCCGGCTCATCCGTTGGCCACAAGGATGGGAAGAGCGTTGGCCAGAACTGGCCCATGATCTACTCTGTTACCGACGGCTCTATCGGGCCAACCGCCATCACGATGCCCCGGATGCACTGACCGGAATCATTGAGACCGAATTCGACCGATCCAAACGTACCATTCAAGCGGTTAGTTTTCGCTCCGGAAAACATTAAAGCAACATTCAAATTTCAGCCCACAGAACAAAGACATATCACACCCTGCAATTTCGTTTTTACACACCTAACTCGACTACCCATACCCTTTCACAATAACACCATATAAAAAACAGGGAGAATTCAATTAGAATCCTCCCTGTAATCGTATAATACATACGGTTAGTTCCAATAATCAATTTCTTTCCCTCACAAAAGACAATCCAATCAGAACTATCGTTTTCGCATCTTTACATTACTTCAATGCAGCGATCCGTTCACGCAGAGCTGCAATCTTCGCCTCGGCATCTGCCTGTTTGGCCCGCTCATTTGCAACCACCTTCTCAGGTGCATTCTGCACGAAACGTTCATTCGACAACTTCTTCATTACCGAAGCCAAGAAACCTTCCAAATACTCCAAATCAGCCTCCAATTTCGGCAACTCCTCTGCCACATTGATCTTGTCAGCCAACGGAACGAAATATTGAGTCGTCTTAACCAAGAATGCCGCAGCATCGGAAAGTTTGTCAGTTACATGCTTAACCTCCGACAAATTCGCCATCTTCGTCAACAACGCAGCAAAACGTGCCGGATAGTTTTCATCCGCAATGACACACAATTCCAATGTCTCCTTATTCGGAATAGCACGCTCTTTACGCACGTTGCGCACACCCGAGATCACCTCTTTCAACAGTTCGATCTCAGCAAGCGTCTTTTCGTTATAAGCTTTAATCTCCGGCAGATGGCTCATCATCAAACTTTCTCCCTCCTGGCGAGGTGCAATATTCTGCCACAACTCCTCAGTCAAGAACGGCATGAAAGGATGCAGGATACGTAACAAGCGATCGAAAAAGTCGAGCGTTGCATCCATGGTCTTGCAATCAATAGGCTGACCATAAGCCGGTTTAACCATCTCCAAATACCATCCTGAGAACTCATCCCAGAACAGTTTATAGATCTGCATCAAAGCCTCAGAAATACGATAAGCCTCGAAATCAGTCTCAATCGCAGTCAACGTACGGTTCAACATAGCCTCGAACCACTCTACAGCCAATTGGTTGCCCTCGCTCTGAGTCAGCTGATCGTCAACCTGCCAACCCTGTACCAAACGATAGGCATTCCAAATCTTATTGCCGAAATTACGTCCCTGCTCGCAAAGCGACTCGTCGAACAACAAGTCACTACCTGCTGCCGAACAGAGCAACATCGCCACACGTACACCGTCCGCACCGAACTTATCAATCAACACAATCGGGTCGGGTGAATTACCCAACGATTTACTCATCTTACGACGCAATTTGTCGCGCACAATACCGGTCAGATAGACGTTGCGGAACGGTTTTTCGCCCCGATATTCATAACCGGCGATAATCATACGGGCAACCCAGAAGAAGAGAATATCCGGAGCTGTCACCAAATCGTTGGTCGGATAGTAATAGTTGATCTCCTTATTGTCGGGATGGTTAATGCCGTCAAAAACCGAAATCGGCCACAGCCACGATGAGAACCAGGTATCCAACACATCAGGATCCTGACGCAAATCCGACAACTGCAATGAGGCATCACCCGTCTTCTTACGTGCCAACTCCAAAGCCTCTTCGGCTGTTTCAGCTACCACATAGCCCCCCTGAGGCAGATAGTAGGCCGGAATCTGCTGCCCCCACCACAACTGACGAGAGATACACCAATCCTTGACATTCTCCATCCAGTAACGGTAGGTATTTTTGAATTTCGCCGGAACCAGACGGATCGCATCCTCCATCACCGCTTTCAAAGCCGGTTGAGCCAACTCCTCCATCTTGAGGAACCACTGCATCGAGAGTTTAGGCTCGATCGGCACATTGGTACGTTCAGAATAACCCACCTGGTTGGTATAAGGCTCAACCTTCTCAAGCAAACCTGCCGCATCCAGGTCCAATTCGATCTGCTTGCGCACATCGAAACGATCCATACCTGCATACTGACCTCCATGCTCATTAAGCGTACCGTTATCATTGAAGATATCAATCGTCTCGAGATGGTATTTTTCACCAAGCATGTAGTCGTTTACATCGTGTGCAGGCGTTACCTTCAAGGCTCCGGTACCGAATTCAATATCGACATATTCATCCCGAATGACCGGAATCGACCGACCAACCAACGGTACAATTACCCGAGCATCTTTGGCAAGATGCTGATAACGGGGATCATTCGGATTGACACAAAGTGCCGTATCACCCAAAATGGTCTCGGGACGAGTCGTGGCTACTACCAGATACTCTTCCGAACCTTCGATATGATAACGCAGGTAATAAAGCTTACCCTGCGACTCACGGTGGATCACCTCCTCATCCGACAGGGCGGTAAGCGCTGCAGGGTCCCAGTTTACCATACGTACCCCGCGATAGATCTTGCCTTTATTATACAAATCGACAAACACCTTGATGACGCTGCGGGTCATCTCGGGGTCCATCGTAAATTTGGTCCGTTCCCAATCGCACGACGCTCCCAAACGACGCAACTGACTGAGAATAATGCCACCATGTTTCTCTTTCCACTCCCAAGCATGTTTGAGAAACTCCTCACGAGTCAACGAATTCTTGTCAATACCCTCTGACTTCAACTTATCGACCACCTTGGCCTCAGTTGCAATCGACGCATGGTCCGTACCCGGCACCCAGCAGGCATTTTTACCCTGCATCCGCGCACGACGCACCAATACATCCTGAATCGTCTCGTTAAGCATGTGCCCCATGTGCAGCACTCCCGTCACATTGGGAGGGGGGATGACAACGGTATAGGGTTCCCGTTCATCTGGAACTGAATGGAAAAATCCATGCTCTACCCAGTAATCATACCACTTCTTTTCAATCTGCTGCGGGGCATATTTGGCCGCAATTTCCATAATATTTCTCTATTTACAGTTATTATTTCTCTTCTGATCAAGCGATTGCAAAACTCACCTCCATCACTTCCCTAATGCTGACATTCAATAGACCCGATCAAGTCACTATCTGCCAAAACCGAGAAAAACAAAGTTTTGCATCCAATTTGCAAAGATAGTGTTTTACAATAATAAAACGCCCAGCACGTTTATTTTTTAGACGAAACAATCCTGCAGAGAAAAGATTCGAACGTCAACCCACAAACACTTAACATACAAATATTTGCCAGCAAAAACAACAATTCAAACAACAACGTCAGGTCAATCGTTTCCAGAACAGTCCTACCTGCACCAACCGCAACAAGGATCATCAGATCGTTTCAAAGCCGCTCTACTGACAGCCACACATCTGCCAGAATGACAGAGTAGAAAAAGCACTTTTATTAAAAACGACAAAACGGCAGTCCCTATTCCGTTTATCTTTTTACGTCCAAACGATCTAACAACCAACTTTGGCCCTCACAACCATACTGAAACCGCCTCCATTACGGCGATTTACGTAAAAATCACTACATTTGTAAGATTTATCAAGGAGAAAACAACAATGAGCAACGATAAAAAACAGTTCAAAGAGGAGGATCTCTCCGGTATCTCGGATATGCTCGAAGGCAAACACCACGTCATTCCCATCGTCGCAAACGAAGATGACGAAGCCGGTGAAAATGCCGACGTACCCGAAACCCTGCCGATCCTGACCCTGCGCAGTTCGGTACTCTTCCCCGGTTCGATCACCCCAATCACCGTCGGAAGACAACGTTCGATGCGCCTGGTACGTGACGTCGAGGCGTCGGGCGGCATGATGGGTGCTGTTTTGCAAAAAGACCCCGAAGTAGAACAACCGGGGCCCGATGACCTGTATCGGGTCGGCACCGCTGCCCGCATCCTGAAAATTCTGGAGATGCCCAACGGCAACCTGACGGTCATTCTGCATGGCCTCGAAAAGATCGAGATCAAAGAGTACCTCTCTGCCGAACCCTATTTCAAAGCCAACATTACGACGCTGAAAGACAGTGTTCCCGAGCGCAACAACATCGAATTCGAGGCTTTGGTCGATTCGATCAAAGATGTGGCACTGGGAATCATCAACAGCTCGCCTAATATGCCCAAAGAGGCTGCATTTGCTATCAAGAACATCGACAGCAAACGCGGCATCATCAACTTCATCTGCTCGAACATCGACCTGCCCGACTCCGATCGGCAACGTCTGCTCGAAGCTCCGGGACTGTTGGCCCGCTCACGTCGTCTGCTGGAAATCCTGATTCGCGAGCAGCAACTCGTTGAACTCAAAAACGAGATTCAAGCCAAAGTAAAACAGGATATCGACCAGCAGCAGCGCGACTACTTCCTGCAACAGCAGATGCGCACCATTCAGGATGAGCTGGGAGGCGACCCTGTAGACAAAGATATCGACGAGCTTCGCGCCAAAGCGGCAAAAAAACAGTGGAAAACTGAAACCAAAGAGCTGTTCGAGAAAGAGTTGGGCAAACTCGAACGGATGAATCCGGCCGTGGCCGAATACTCCGTACAACTCAACTATCTGCAGTTAATGGTTGAGTTACCGTGGGAGCACTGCACTGTCGACAATCTCGATCTGAATCGTGCCAAGAAAAAACTGGACAACGACCACTTCGGACTGGAGGAGGTAAAAGACCGGATTCTCGAACACCTGGCCGTCATTAAGTTGAAAGGGGATCTCAAATCCCCGATCCTCTGCCTTTACGGCCCTCCGGGAGTCGGTAAGACCTCATTGGGTAAATCGGTAGCAGCAGCCTTGAAACGTAAATTCGGTCGAATTTCGCTGGGAGGTCTGCACGACGAAGCCGAAATCCGCGGACACCGCCGCACCTACATCGGGGCGATGCCGGGCCGAATCATCCAGACCATCAAACGGGCCGGATCGTCCAATCCGGTTATCATTCTCGACGAGATCGACAAAGTGACCGTTTCGAACCATGGTGACCCCTCGTCAGCACTGCTCGAAGTGCTCGACCCGGAACAGAACACCACTTTCCACGACAACTATCTCGACACGGAGTACGACCTCTCAAAGGTATTGTTCATCGCTACGGCCAACAACATTGCTAACATCAATCCGGCTTTGCGCGACCGTATGGAGATGATCAACATCCCGGGATACATTCTGGAAGACAAGATTCAGATCGCCCGCAAATATCTGCTGCCCAAACAGCTCAAGGCTCACGGCGTTCCAGCCAAAGATCTGAAACTGTCGGCCAAGGTGGTCGAAAAGATTATCGCTGACTACACCCGTGAGTCGGGCGTCCGCTCGCTGGACAAGCAGATTGCCAAGATCGTCCGTACCCGCGCTAAGAATATCGGATTCGGCGAAGAGTTCAAACCCGAAATCTCGGCAGCTGATGTTGAAAAAATCCTCGGCATACCCCGCTTCATCAACGACAAATACGATATTCAGGGGATGGTCGGTATTGTGACCGGACTGGCCTGGACCGAGGTGGGAGGCGACATTCTCTACATCGAGTCGATCCTCACCCCCGGCAAAGGCAACCTCACGATGACCGGTAATCTGGGCGACGTCATGAAGGAGTCGGCAACCATTGCACTCCAGTGGGTGAAAGCACACGCTGCAGAGCTGGGCATCGATATTGAAAAGTTTGAAAAGAACGATATTCACATCCACGTACCGGAAGGAGCTATTCCCAAAGATGGCCCCAGCGCCGGTATTACGATGATGACGTCGTTGGTTTCAACGCTCTCGGGACGCAAAGTGAAGGACAACATCGCCATGACCGGTGAAACTACCCTGCGCGGCCGTGTCCTTCCGGTAGGCGGCATTAAGGAGAAGATTCTCGCTGCCAAACGGGCTGGAATCCGCGAAATCATCCTCTCGGAAGAGAACCGCAAGGATATTTCGGAGATCAAACCTGAATATCTCGAAGGGCTTACGTTCCACTACGTCCGCACCAACAGCGACGTCCTGAAACTGGCCATGGCTGACTAATTGCATATGTAGCCCATACGTATACGTTTCCGAGGAGAGAGAAATATATCATCCTAACATCCATTGGATAAATAGCAGCTGCGACTGTCAGACAGATATCATCTCTCATCACCTCACCAAAACAAATCCCCGCACAGCAAATTGTGCGGGGATTTTTTATTGATTATGCATGAAACCGAGAGGAAACCTAATTACCTTATCATACATACATTTACACAGTTCCAAAAGGATCTTCAATGCTGCAGCAAATCTACGGTGAGCAGTTTATTGCATTCCTCCATGCACACATTGTGCTGAACGTTCCGCCTTTGCCTACACCTATCGCTTTCGTCTGATTTCATTTCCATAACTTTTCGTATCTTTGGATGCGAATTGAGTGACCGGGACTCCCGATAACTCTTTTCATTATCGGCTCTCGATAAAGTGTTCGCACAAAACCAAAACGACTATAAAACAACCATTATGAACGAAAAATATGCCATCGGCGTCGATATAGGCGGATCACACATTGCCTGCCAGGTTATGGAACTCAAGAGCTGCACTCCTGTAGCTGAAACCTACACCGAAGTGAAAATCGCCGAAAGCGAATCGGCACAAAAAATTCTCTCCGCTTGGGATAACGCCTTAAGCGAATGTATGCAGAAAGCTGGCGCACGCGCCATCACCGGATTGGGTGTCGCTATTCCCTCTCCCTTCGATTTTATCCGTGGCATTGCCCAGGCCGAGCACAAATTCGCTTCGATCAAAGGTATCAACGTCCGTTCCGAATTGCATCGCATCACCGGTATCGAGCCCAGCAACATCCGTTTTACCAACGATGCGGCCGGCTTCGGTATGGGAGCCTGGAGTCTCGGAGGTGAAAAGGCACGTCACCTGATCGGCGTAACCCTCGGCACCGGTTTCGGCGCCAGCTTTATTGTCGATGGCTGCTATGCCACCTATGGTCCAGGTGTACCCATCGGAGGCGAGTTGTGGGACTACCCCTTCCGCGGACGTATTGCCGAAGACTTCGTATCGACACGCTGGTTCGAAGAGGAATTCCATCAAATTACCGGTGTACCCATTACCGGCGTGAAACCAATGATCGACTTCTACCATGCCGATAAGTACACCACAGAGGTACAGGCCATTTTCGACCAGTTCGCCAATACTTTTGCAGAGATCATGCTCCCCTTCGTACAACACTTCAAAGCCGATACGCTGGTCATCGGAGGCGGTATGGTACGGGCCGAAGAGTTCTTCTTCCCGCAAATTCGCAACTACTTCAAAGAGCACAACGTTCAAATTCCGGTTGTAGCCATGGCAGACACTACGACTGCAATCATCGCCGGAGCTGCAGCTCTTTGCAAATAACAATATAAGGTGCTGAGTTGATTCGTTCTCTTATCGAGCCGGATCAACTCAGCCTTTTTGACACATGAAATCCTCCTTCATCATTTCATATTAGCATCTCACTCAAAAACAAAGTGCTGACGCAATGAAGGAACAGCGGCCGAGGGAAAACTGTCGGAATTGCATAAACTCACAAAACATATAAAAGAAAATGAAACGAGTCGTAGTAGGTCTCTCAGGAGGTGTGGATTCGAGCGTGGCAGCCTATCTGCTTAAAGAGCAGGGTTACGACGTGGTGGGACTCTTCATGCGCAACTGGCACGACACCACCGGTACACTCGAGGGTGATTGCCCTTGGTATGACGACCACATGTTCGCCGAACTGACTGCCAAACGACTCGACATTCCTTTTCATTTTATCGACCTGAGCAAAGAGTACCGGCGGCGTGTCGTGGATTATATGTTTGCCGAATATGGCCGAGGACGGACCCCGAACCCCGACGTGCTCTGTAACCGAGAGATCAAGTTCGATGCCTTTCTCAAGGCTGCTCTCGATTTGGGCGCAGACTATGTTGCTACTGGACACTACTGTCGCAAAGAGACCATCGAAACACCGGATGGCCCTATCTATCGGCTGCTGGCCGGTAGTGATCCCAATAAGGACCAAAGCTACTTCCTTTGTCAACTGACGCAGGAACAGCTGTCGCGTGCGCTCTTCCCGATCGGACATCTGTTGAAACCCGACGTGCGCCGTATTGCAGCCGAACAGCATTTGGCTACCGCTCAACGAAAAGATTCACAAGGAATCTGTTTTGTCGGCAAGGTCGATCTGCCTGTCTTTCTGCAGCAGCAACTCAAGGCCCGGGACGGTGAAATCGTCGAAATTCCTGACACATGGTCTGGATTCAACGCTTCACACGAAATAGCACCTGAAAAAGAGAACTTTGCCGATGGGCCATTTACACAACAACAGTTGGACGCATTGGCCGAACCGTATCACTATACACCAGAGGCAGGACGATCCGTCGGGACACACCATGGAGCCCATTTCTTCACGATTGGACAACGCAAAGGACTCGGTGTGGGCGGATATGCCGAACCGCTCTTTGTAATCGCCAGCGATGTACAAAACAATATTCTCTACGTGGGAATGGGACAACACCATCCGGGACTCTATCGTCGCGGATTATATATTCTGCCCGAAGAAATGCACTGGATTCGCCCGGACCGCGCTTTAAAGCCCGGCGAACAGGCCCGCTTCTCGATGCGTATCCGTTACCGCCAACCCTTACAGGGAGGAGTATTATATGTTACTGAACGTGGAGGATACATCGTTTTCGACAAACCGCAGCGAGGTGTCACTGCCGGACAGTTTGCCTCTTGGTACGATGGGGATGAATTGATTGGATCTGGAGTTATTCACCGTTAAAGTTGCTTTTTTGCAACAAAACTCCGTGTGAGGTCCATTTGGGGAAAGGCGTCACCAATCATCATCTTCATTAACACCAACACCCGGACGGCCCACTGTAAGACACAGCATTCTTACGTATAATATACTCAGACTGACCGGCAAGGACAAGAAAAAGAAACTGCTGTTGTTATCCTGCTACAACACACAACGTTAGACCAACTAAAAATCAGCCAATTATAGGTTATTAAGGTTCACAAATAAGAACAACAAAAAGGAGTGAAGAGCTTCAAGGCCCCTCACTCCTTTTTTAATTTTCCGCACAAGGCAGATCAATTAGACGCATTGTTCCCTTCTTCGTTAGACGGAACTCATTTCCTAATTTGCTTTTCAGGCATGTTTATGGTTGCACCTCAGAAACCACTTTCAACAAACCATGAGCCAATCGCTCCAGCTCGTTATCCTTGATAATATAAGGCGGCATCACATAGACCAACCGTCCGAACGGTCGTACCCAGATACCCTCTTCGACAAACCTCCGTTGCATGGCCGCCATATCGACCGGCTGACGCATCTCGATCACCCCGATCGTTCCCAACACCCGTACATCCGCCACCTGCGGCCACTGGCGGGCCGGCTCCAAAAGTCGTTTGAGAATCTGCTCTATTTCAGCGATCCGTGGCAGCGGAGAATTCTCCTCCAACAACCGCAACGATGCTCCAGCCACCGCACAAGCCAAAGGATTTCCCATAAAGGTCGGCCCATGCATAAACTCCGACGGTGTAGCCGATGAAATGGTATCCGCAACACGGTCTGTCGCCAAAACTGCCGCAAAAGTCATATATCCTCCGGTCAGAGCTTTACCAACGCACATAATATCGGGTGTGATACCGGCCCACTCACAGGCAAACATCCGTCCTGTCCTTCCAAATCCGGTTGCAATCTCGTCGGCAATCAACAGGATATCATATCGGTCACACATCTCGCGCAAGCGTTGCAAATAGCACGGATGATAAAACCACATACCACCAGCTCCCTGAACCACCGGTTCCAAAATAATGGCAGCCAGCTCATCATGATGCTGTTCGATCAACTGGGCCATCGGGGCAAAATCCCGCTCGTCCCACTCCTCGCCGAAACGCACTTCGGGACGTGGAACAAAATGCTGAATCGGCAACCGTCCAGAAAAAAGCGAATGCATACCCGTTACCGGATCGCAAACCGACATCGCATGCCAGGTATCGCCATGGTAACCGCTACGAATCGTCGCCAACGTATTCTTGTGTGGAGTTCCCTGAGCATACATATATTGCATGGCCATTTTAATAGCCACCTCAACGGACACCGACCCTGAATCACAATAAAAAATCTTGGTCAAACCCTTCGGAACCATCCGTAATAACCGGCGGCCCAATTCTACGGCAGGTCGATGTGTAAAGCCCCCGAACATGATATGCGACATCTCTTGCAACTGAGCTTCAGCCGCCGCATTGAGCACTGGATGGTTGTACCCATGAACCGCACACCACCACGACGACATCCCATCGACCAAACGGCGACCGTCAGCCAACTCAATAAACACCCCTTCAGCATGGACAACCGGATAAACCGGTAATGGATTGTGCATCGACGTATAGGGATGCCACAAATGTTCACGATCAAACGCCAACATTTCAGACATAGACTCACTATCCATAGCTCCTGATATTCTAATAAATCATTGTAATCCTATTTATCCATCAACACCGTTCCGTGAGTATCTCCTATTGGCGACTAAATACTCTGCGGACTTATTACACCCTTGAAGAGTGAAATAAAAATATGAATTTTCTCCCGTGTTGTGTCTCAAATTGTAATTCACAACAGTTCGCATCAGCACAAATCAACACGAATACCTCACATCAATACTCCTTTACAACTCTCAAAGGAACAGTTCATTAAGTCAATAAAAATTAAACATTTTACACTTTGACAAAAATAACGATTTTCAAGTTCCAAGACAATTTATCCTTTCACTCTCTTTTACCCCAAGCATAACAGAATCCCGCACGTTTACAGCACCTGAGAACCCTTTATCTACCATATTTGAATCCTTATAAACTATCATTAAAACTTTTCGAAACATAAATACATATAAATATATTATTGTAATATAAAATTATAAATTGTATATTTGTTTACTTTCAAATTGTTTCTTGCGACTTCGGTCCGGTGAGCATATCCGGGACACCAAGTTCTTTAAAAGACCGAAATGACCATGAATAACACCTCAAAAACTACTCCGTCCGGGACCCAACAACCAACTATCGCTAAGTATGTACAAACAATCCGGACCGGGATCAGATCCCAATCATTAACCCGACATTGTATCGGATTCGTACTGCGCGGTACCAAATACATCTATTACGGAGATGTCCGCCATGCCGTTACTCGTGGCAAGGTGTTTTATCTGGATATCGGCACCCACTACATCGAAGATATACCGGATAATGGGCGTAGTTATGAAGAGGTAATTCTCTTTTACAGCTCACAGCAACTAGCCAACATCCTCAACAACTTGAATCTTATTTACCAGCTCACCATCACGAACGATCACAGCTGTCCTGAATGTGAGAAACAGACCCATGTAATTGCACCGGCTGACCCTGCGTTGCGGAATTTCTTCAGCAGTGTCAATGCCGGTTTGCGGGAAAACCTCTATCTCGACGATTCCATTGCAAACCACCTCAAATTAACAGAGCTGATTTATTTGGTTCTCTCACAAGGCGATTGCTGCCTCAAAAACAAAGTGTTAAGCAATATGGATCTCTCAAAGGAGAGTTTCGAACAGATCGTCAGACAACATATTTTCTCCGATATTTCTATCGAAGATCTTGCGGCTCACTGCAACATGAGCTTGACCTCCTTCAAAAAGGAGTTCCGCAAACATTTCTATGAGCCTCCTCACAAATGGCTGATCAGACAACGGCTGATGCACTCGAGATTACTTCTGATCTCAACCAGCCGCTCAATCGCCGAAATCGGGATAGACTGCAACTTTCCCAATACCTCGCACTTTATCAAGCTTTTCAAAAAAGAGTATGGAATGACTCCAGCAGCATACAGAACCCACCTCATGGCAGGAGGAGAACCCGTCAATGAAACAGTTGCAAAAGAAGAGGAACAACCGACGGCACCACTGGGACAACAGATCGGCACTCATACACACGCCATTCCTATATAGACCGAGTCTATTATAACTCTTTTACGATTGCATACTAATATTAAAACAGCAGGGACATAAGTCCCTGCTGTTTTAATATCGGAGAAACCTTCCGTATTCAGTATAATATGCCGCTGAAAGGTGATCGTCTTAGCTACGGTTTCATTACTCTTCACTGATCGCCACCAACTGATCACGGTAAGCCGCCAAAATGCGCGATTTCGATATAAAGCCCAAATAGTGGCGATTACTGTCAATCACAGGCAGCATCCAGGCTTTGGATTGCTCAAACGCATTCAAAACACTGCCGATTTGTTCGTTCGACAACACCACATCCGGTGGTGGAATCATATAATTATCAATGGTCGTATCATATTTGTCAGCATCGAACATATCAGCACGCAAATCATCTAACTGCACAACCCCCAACAATACTCCTTCCGAATCGACAACCGGAAAAATATTACGCCGTACAGTCGATATCAAATGGACCACATCCCCCAACGTCGTATCGATCGAAATGGGATGGAAGTCGGTCTCCATCAACTTTTTCAAGTCAAGAAAGACCAACACGGAACGATCCTTATTGTGCGTCAACAGTTCCCCTTTCTGGTAAAGTTTCTTGGTGTAAATCGAATAGGGTTCGAAATAATAACTGATACCGAAAGAGACCGCAGACACCAACATCAACGGAACAAAAAGCGAGTATCCGTTCGTTAACTCAGCAATCAAGAAAATAGATGTGAGCGGAGCCTTCATCACTCCGGACATCACCCCTGCCATACCGACCAGTGTAAACGAGGCAATCGGGACCTGGAAACCCAAAAAGGTATTCATAATGTAGGCAGCAGAAGCCCCCGTGAATGCCCCGACAAAAAGCGACGGAGCAAAAGTTCCGCCAACACCTCCTGCCGCCGTTGTAGCAGCCATAGCAACCACTTTGAAAAATAAAGAGGCTACCAAATAAAGGGCTACCAACCACTTGATTTCACGAAACGAGAAAAACAGAGAGTTATCAAACAGTGCATTGATGTTGCCGTGCATCAGATCCACCATAGCCACATAGCCTTCACCATACAACGGTGGGAAAATAAAAATCAATAGGCCAATCACTATACCGCCGACAATCCATTTGCGAGCCATGCTCTTCAGCTTTCCAAAGGCCCCAACAATCGTCGTATTGATCCGCGTAAAATAGTAGGACATGAAACCACACAACACCCCCAGAATCACATAAAAGGGGATATTATGCAAATTGAAGGTCTTGATCTCGATATTGAAAACCGGCTCGAATCCGTTCAGGAAAAACATCAACGAAGTGGCTGCAACGGTGGAGATCAATAACGGCATGATAGAACTGACCGTAATATCCAGCATCAGAATCTCCAAAACAAACACCACACCGGTGATCGGAGCTTTAAATACGGCAGAGAGGGCTCCAGCTGCACCACAACACAACAACAGGGTAATATTCCGGTAGTTGAGGCGCATAAACTGGCCTATATTCGAACCAATGGCCGAACCGGTCAACACAATCGGAGCCTCGGGACCTACCGAACCACCAAAACCGATAGTGGTCGCACTGGCAACCATCGAACTGTAACAATTATGCGCCTTGATGCGTGATCCCTTCTTGCTCATCGCATAAAGCACCCGGGTCACACCTTCGGAAATATCATCACGAACCCAGTAACGCACAAACAACGATGCCAAGATCACCCCGACAATCGGATAGATCAGATAGAGCGGAGCTGCCGTATCAATGGCCAACCAACCCGTCAGAGCCGAACGAACCAAGACCAACAACTGCTCGAAAATGTAAGTGGCAAAACCAGCCAACAGACCGACAACAACAGCCAATAGAATCATTAACTGCTTCTCGGATAGCCGCTTGGTAGCCACTATCAAAAAACGGTACAAAATCTCCAGTCGTTGCTGGTATCTATTCGGTCGCTGAGCACTTTTCATCTGGTCATCGGAACAGCGCAAAGGGTTATACTATTCACACAAATGGCGTAACAACACCCGAACATCCGGATCGGGTCTGTCCTTATCTTAAACTACATGCACCATCTGTGCAACCAACGGCTAAAATCATAATCGACAAATCCACACACTTCACTCTTTGGTCACGGATTGTCTATCAAAAAATGCCATCATCCCCTGTCAACTTCAGGGGATGATTGCACAAAACTTTAAACCGGCATGGATCTGTTTTGGCTGGCATCATTTAGGAGCACTATCTCCTATTACATACCCTGCCAACTTGAGATAACCGCGAAGTCAATCAGGTTATTATCCCATCACCACACCAGCTATCGGATCGGTAACTGCGCAATTAGAAAGGTCGGATACCCATAATCTCACGCACCTCCGCAACCGTCTTCGATGCGCTTTCTCGTGCCCGCTCGGCACCACTGGTAACCACCTTGTGCAAATATGCCTCGTCATTAACAATGTCGGCCAAATTAGCACGAATCGGAGCTACGACCTTGATAATATCCTCGGCGAGCTGCTTCTTCATATCCCCATAACGGATTTCGCAACGATTCCATAAGTCTGTAAAATGTTGCAACGTATCAGGAGTCGAAACAGCTTTCATAATTGTAAAAAGGTTGGCAATTACCTCCGGCATCGGACTGTTCGGCTCGGTCGGACCACTATCCGTAACCGCCTTCATCACCTTCTTACGGATCACCTCGTCCGGATCAGACAGGAAAATACCGTTACCCTCTGATTTACCCATCTTGCCGGTGCCATCCAATCCCGGAATCTTCACCGATGCTTCACCAAAGTTGTATGGCTGGCTCTCCGGGAAATATTCAACACCATACATCTGATTGAAACGACGTGCAAAACGACGGGTCAACTCCAGGTGCTGCTCCTGATCCTTACCTACCGGCACACGTGTAGCCCGGTGCAACAAAATATCGGCTGCCATCAATACCGGATAACACAACAGACCTGCATTCACATTATCAGGCTGGTGACGCACCTTATCCTTGAACGAAGCAGTACGCTCCAACTCACCAACATAGGTATGCATGCTCAACAACAGCGACAATTCGGTCACCTGAGGAACATCACTCTGAATATATATCGTTGCAGCCTCAGGATCCAGTCCCGCAGCCAAATATTCAGCCAAAACATTGCGAACATTGCCGTGCAGCGCCTTCGGATCGGGATGCGTCGTCAATGAATGGTAATCGGCAATGAAAAAGAAACACCGATCCGTGTGCTGCATCTTCACAAAATTCTTGAGTGCTCCAAAATAATTCCCCAAATGCAACTGACCGGTCGAGCGGATTCCGCTAACTACTGTTTCCATAATATATCGTTAATTCAATTGTTTTTTAGTCGTACAAATTTAACAAAATCGCCATAAATCACCCCCCATTACCCGAAATTATCGGGCTTTATACCGATTTTTGAATTACATTTGCGTTTAGGTTCTGTCATCCTACATTTTACCAGACAAAACCATCAATCCGATTCACCGCCTATGAATACCTATTGGAGACTGCTGGGATTCGCCAAACCAATCGAAAAATATGCGATCCCCTACTTCTTCTATACACTCTTCTACTCGCTGTTCAACACGTTCAACTTCGTGATGATCATCCCGATCCTCAACTCGTTGTTCGACCCCTCGAAACAGATCGCCCATGTCACCGAATGGCCACACTTCGCCCTCAACATGGACTATTTCGATCAGCTGCTGAACTTTGTCCTCTATAAAATCTACGGCGACAACTACTCAGTGATGAATGTCATGCTGTTCCTCAGCATCTTCATCGTCACCTCCGCCCTGCTCAGCAACCTATTCCGCTATCTGGGCCAGTGGACTATCGAAAATATGAAAATCCATACCCTCCGCCGTCTGAGAAATGCCGTATTCGACAATGTCATGGGACTTCACGTCGGATACTTCAGCAACGAGCGTAAAGGCGATATCATCTCCAAAATTACCTCTGATGTCACCGTCGTACAGTTCTGTATCACAAATACCCTCCAGGTGGCCTTCCGTGAACCGTTCCTTATCATCGGCTACATGGTGGCCCTCGTCAAAATCTCGTGGGAACTGACCATCTTCTCGGCCGTGTTCCTGCCTTTGACTGCCCTGCTGATCGGATCAATCGTCAAACGACTCCGCAAATCGGCCAAAGAGGCTCAGGAAAACTTCGGAGATATGACCAGCCTGCTCGACGAAGCCCTTACCGGTGTCAAGGTGATCAAAGGGTACAACGCAACCGGATATATCACCGGCAAATTCCGCCGGATCAATGACCTCTATTCACGCATCACACGGGCCATGGCTCGCCGCCAACAGCTCGCCTCTCCCATGAGCGAATTTCTTGGTATTGCCGCAGCTGCTGTGCTGCTGATGTACGGTGGCAGTCTGGTGCTTGACGGAAAACTCGAAGCCGCCGGTTTCATTGCCTACCTGGCTATCTTTACCCAGATTACCCGTCCGGTTCGCTCCTTCACTGATGCCTTCAGCAACATTAATCAAGGTATCGCTGCCGGTGAACGTGTACTCGGTCTGCTCGACGAAAAGAGCAAGATCACCGCTCCAGCCAATGCCGCAAAACTGGAAGAATTCAAAGATAGTATTGAGTTCCGCAACGTCTCCTTCTCTTACGACGATTCGCGTCAGGTGATCGACTCCGTCAGCTTCACCATTCGAAAAGGAGAAACCGTCGCACTGGTCGGCCCGTCAGGAGGTGGTAAATCGACCCTCTCGGATCTGATTCCCCGTTTCTATGATGTCACCGGCGGGCAGATTCTCGTAGATGGCGTTGATCTGCGCGACTACGATCTCGAAAGTCTTCGCCGACATATGGGTATCGTCACCCAGGAGACTATTCTGTTCAACGACACCATTGCCGGTAACATTCGTCTCGGCAAACGCGACGCTACCGATGCTGAAATCGAAACCGCTGCCCGCATCGCCAACGCCGATGAATTTATCCGCGAAACGGAGCACGGCTACCAAACCAATGTCGGAGACCGAGGCATGAAGCTCTCCGGCGGTCAACGTCAACGGTTGAGCATCGCCCGCGCTGTGCTGAAAAATCCCGATATTCTGATTCTCGATGAAGCTACTTCGGCCCTCGATACTGAATCCGAAAAGTTGGTACAGGACGCTCTGAGTGCACTGCTCAAAGGCCGTACCTCTTTAGTCATTGCGCACCGCCTGAGCACGATCCACAATGCAGACAAGATCATCGTGATCGAACACGGCCGAATCGCCGAGCAGGGCACGCATCAAGAGTTGATGGAACGTGGCGGCATCTACGCCCACCTGATCGAGATGCAGCAACTGGCGTAAGACGACAGCACTTCCGAAAGCAGAAGAAGAGTTCAAACCTCCTCTGCTTCAAAATATATCGGCAACAAGAGCCTTTCGACCCCAACGTTTATTTTTCTTAATACCTGCGGGGCATAAAGTCTTTTTGCCAACCAAACGTTACCACATTATGAGTACGATTCTCTTCAACCAGGTCATTTTCGGCCCTGTACACAGCCGGAGACTCGGTCTATCGTTGGGAGTCAACCTCCTGCCTCTCAACAACAAACTCTGCAACTTCGATTGCATCTATTGTGAATGTGGATGGGGACATAAAGCTATCTCTCCCCGATTCAACACCCGCGAAGAGGTAGAGTTTCATCTGCGAACCAAACTCAAAGAGATGGCTGCCGATGGACAGCTTCCCGATGTGATCACATTCGCCGGAAACGGAGAGCCCACCATGCACCCCCAATTCGAAGAGATCATCGCCGATACCATCGCCACCCGTGACGAACTCAGCCCCAAATCCAAAATTTCGGTCCTGAGCAACGCAACGATGATCGATCGTGAACCGGTTTGTCGCGCACTGCTCCGGGTGGACAACAATATTCTGAAACTCGACTCGGCCATAGACAGCACCATGCGAATTATCAACCAACCGCACGGAAATCGTAGCGTGGCTGAAACAGTCGAACTGATGAAACGTTTTAACGGACATCTGATCATCCAAACCATGTTCCTGCGTGGCCGTTACAACGGACAAACCATTGATAATACTACGGAGAAAGAGGTTTCGGCTTGGCTCGATCTGATTCGTGAAATCGCACCCAAACAGGTTATGATTTACACGATCGACCGTGAAACGCCTGCCCACGAATTGATCAAAATCCCGGTTAACGAGCTCTCTCAAATCGGAGAACAGGTACGGGCCCTCGGGATTTCCTGTTCCGTCTCCGGGGCAACAGAACACCCCTCTACTCCAGACAGCACTCCAAATCCCGAAGAATAAAAGAAAGTTCTCTTCACCTTTCCTTAACCATCAAGGGTAGAGGACAAACCATAAAACCCCGAAAACTTTTACAGACTAAAAGAATTTTCACAAATAATGGGAAGGAGTCTATAAAATTACAAATGTGCAGGTTCCCCACATAGGGAGCTATTTCAACAGCAAAGCATTTTGTAAGACATTTATAATCCCTGTACGGTTGAGGATAGCATATACAAGAAAGCTGACAACGCTCGCATCAATATCAAGCCTTGTTCTGTCTGTCTTCTCTCGTAAAACATAATTTTGCAACCATTCCCTCAGGGTCTCCAATTTCCCAACACAAAGACAATAAAAACACCATATATGGTAACTACCGAACAGATCAAGGCACTCGAAGAGCGGCAGCAGGCCCTTTATACCCACCTGCATATCGAAGATCGACGTCTGGAACTCGATGAGCAGGAGGCACTGACCCACGATCCCAATTTCTGGGATGACCCCGCCAAAGCCGAAGCCCAACTCAAAAAGGTTGCCGGAATCAAATATTGGATCACCGCATACGACGCCATTGCCTCCGCCATGGACGAACTGCACCTTCTGCCCGAATTTATCCGCGAAGGAGCCTCCTCACCCGAAGAGCTCGACACCCAATACAACAAGGTGCTCAAAATGATCGAAGAGCTCGAAATGCGCAATATGCTCAGCGGAGAAGAGGATCGTCTCGGAGCAATCATGGAGATCAACTCCGGAGCCGGTGGTACGGAAAGCCTCGACTGGGCCTCCATGCTGATGCGTATGTACATGCGGTGGGGAGAAGCCAATGGCTATCAGGTCAAAGTGATCGATGTCCAGGATGGCGAAGAGGTAGGAATCAAATCAGCAACCCTCGAATTTGTCGGCGAATTCGCATACGGCTACCTCAAAAGTGAAAGCGGCGTTCACCGTTTGGTTCGTCCTTCGCCGTTCAATGCCAACAACAAACGCCAAACTACATTCGCCTCCGTTTTTGTCTCGCCAGCGGTCGATGACACCATCGAAATCACAATCAACCCCGCCGATATCGAATGGGATACCTATCGAAGCGGTGGTAAAGGTGGACAAAATGTCAACAAGGTCGAAACCGGTGTCCGCGTACGCCACCTGCCTACCGGTATCATGGTCGAGAATACAGAGACCCGTTCCCAAAGTATGAACAAAGAAAACGCTTTGCGCATCCTCAAATCAAAACTCTACCAACTCGAACTAAACAAACGGCGCGAACTCCAAAACGAACTCGAAGGCAAAAAGAAAAAAATAGAATGGGGATCACAAATCCGCAGTTACGTCTTTGATGACCGCCGTGTAAAAGACCATCGCACCGGACACCAAACCTCCGATGTACAACGAGTCATGGATGGCGATATCGGAGATTTCATCAAAGCCTATCTGATGGGTGATTACGAGGAGTAAACTGGACACTCCCAACTCACACATCCGATTTTATACACATAAAGTCTCTATCGGATTTAAGTCTATTAGGAGCTCTGTTAAGGCCAGACCATGTTCCAATGATAGTTTCATTAGGGTCAGGTAATGGATCCAACAGAAAAGTCCAACTACAAAACCGACCGAGATCTACAATAAAAGTGCATTATAAAGGGTATCACCGAATCGGATAAACCAGAATTGACAAATAAATTAAAAGCGGACATCTCGCATGAAATGTCCGCTTCATTTTTACAGTATAACTGTTTCGGGAAAGCCTACTTACGATAAATCTTCGTATATCCGTAGATCGCCTCATCTCCCAACTCCTCCTCAATACGAAGCAATTGGTTGTACTTCGCCATACGATCCGAACGGCTCATCGAACCGGTCTTGATCTGGCCCGAATTGGTCGCTACGGCAATATCCGCAATCGTCGAATCCTCCGTCTCACCACTACGGTGCGAAGTTACCGACGTGTAACCTGCCCGATGGGCCATCTCAATGGCATCCAACGTCTCAGTCAGAGTACCGATCTGGTTCACCTTGATCAAAATCGAATTGGCACAACCCATCTCAATACCCCTCTTCAGGAACTCTACGTTGGTCACAAACAGGTCGTCACCTACCAGCTGGCATTTGCCACCTAACTTCTCAGTAAGAACTTTCCAACCTTCCCAGTCGTTCTCGCTCATACCATCCTCAATCGAATCGATCGGATATTTCGCTACCAACTCTTCCAAATAGGCAACCTGCTCAGCCGAAGTACGTTTGGCACCGGTCGGACCCTCAAACTTCGTATAGTCGTAAACGCCATCCTTATAGAACTCCGACGATGCGCAATCCATACCAATGGCTACATCACCGCCTTCGCATTTACGGCCAGGTTTATAGCCCGCCTTTTTAATAGCCTCGATAATAGATTCCAAAGCATCCTCTGTACCTTTCAAAGCTGGTGCAAAACCGCCTTCATCACCTACAGCCGTACTCAAACCACGATCATGCAACACCTTCTTCAAGGCATGGAAAACCTCAGCTCCCATACGCAATCCTTCACGGAACGATGGTGCGCCGACAGGGCGGATCATAAATTCCTGGAAGGCAATAGGAGCGTCAGAATGTGAACCACCATTGATGATATTCATCATCGGAACTGGCAACGTCTTGGCATTCGTACCGCCAATATAACGCCACAATGGCATGCCCAGATAGTCAGCTGCCGCACGTGCACAAGCCAACGAAACACCCAAAATGGCATTAGCGCCCAATTTGCTCTTAGTCGGTGTGCCGTCCAATTCGATCATCGTCTTGTCAATGCCCACCTGATCGGTCACCGGCATGCCCAAAATCTCTTTGGCAATCACCTCGTTCACATTCTGAACAGCCTTCAAAACGCCTTTACCACCATAACGGTTCTTATCGCCATCGCGCAATTCAAGCGCTTCATTCTCACCGGTAGAAGCTCCGGAAGGAACTGCAGCCCGGCCAAAAGCACCGCTGGCTGTGGTCACTTCAACTTCAATAGTCGGATTACCCCGCGAATCCAGAATCTCTCTGGCATGTACACTTACAATTTCACTCATCGTAATTATTTTTTTAAGATTTGACTTTTGCCAAAAACCAAAACTTGTCTGTTAATATAACGTCTTTCCTGCAAAAATAGTGCAATATCTCACATTTCCTACAAAAACAAAGAGGAGACCCTCAAAAGGATCTCCTCTCTATCTTCCTCTATCTCTCACATACAGCAGCCTGTGACCGCCAATGCAGAGAATCGGATAACCGTTGCCGATAAATTACTCAGCTTTAGCCTCTTCTGCTGACTCCTCAGCTTTCTTGGCTGCCGGTTTTTTGGTAGCTTTCTTTGCAGGTGCCTCAGCCTCTGCTACTGGAGCTTCTGCGCCATCAGTTGCAGGTGCTGCTGCTTTTTTAGCACGGCTACGACGAGTCTTAGGCTTGTCGGCTGCCTTAGGTGCTGCTGCAGTTGCATATGCCTCATCAAAGTCTACCAACTCAATAAAGCAGGTCTCTGCTCCATCTCCCAAACGGAAACCGGTCTTCAAAATACGGCAATATCCGCCCGGACGATTCGCAATCTTCGGCGCAATGACGCGGAACAACTCTGCGGTCGCCTCTTTGTCCTTCAAATAACTGAAAACCGTACGACGCGAATGAGTCGTATCCTCTTTCGACTTGGTAATCAGAGGCTCTACATACATACGAAGAGCCTTGGCCTTTGCCAAAGTCGTATTGATCCTCTTGTGCTTCAACAGCGAGCTCGCCAGATTGGCCATCAACGCCTTGCGGTGACCGGCCTGGCGGCCGAGGTGGTTAATTTTCTTATTGTGTCTCATGGTTACTTAATCGTTCGTGTTAATCCTTGTCTAATTTGTAAATGGATACGTCCATCCCGAAGTGCAGATTCAAATTCGCTAACAACTCATCCAACTCTGACAATGACTTCTTGCCAAAATTGCGGAATTTCAACAAATCATTCCGGTTGAAGCGTACCAAATCTCCTACTGTCTCTACCTCGGCTGCCTTCAAACAGTTCAATGCACGTACCGACAAATCCTGATCCGACAACTTCGTCTTCAACAACTGACGCATGTGAAGAACATCCTCGTCGAACTCCTCTGTAGCACTGTTTTCCTCAAGGTTCAGCGTAATCTTTTCATCGGAGAAGAGCATGAAGTGATGAATCAATATTTTGGCCGCCTCCTTGAGAGCTTCCTTCGGATGAATACTTCCATCCGTCGTAATCTCCAGATTCAGTTTCTCATAATCGGTCTTCTGCTCCACACGGTAGTTCTCAACTGCAAACTTCACATTGCGAATCGGTGTGTGAATCGAATCGATCGGCAACAAACCAAACTCTGCATCTGCCGGACGATTCTCCTCTGCAGGGACGTAACCACGACCCTTGGCAATCGTCAACTCAATCTGAAGCTTTACATCAGGATCCAAGCGACAAATTACCAATTCTGGATTCAATACCTTGAAGTTGGTCAAGAAATTCGAGATATAGCCTGCGGTGAGCTCACTCTGACCGGCTACATTAACGGTCACCTTCTCACCATCGACATTCTCGACGGTCTTGATGAAACGTACCTGCTTGAGCTTCAAAATGATCTCAAGCATTCCTTCCATAACACCGGGGATCGCAGCAAACTCATGATCTACACCGGCAACCTTGACCGTCGTGATCGCATAGCCCTCCAACGAAGAGAGCAAAATGCGCCGCAACGCATTGCCGATGGTCATGCCAAATCCGGGCTCGAGCGGACGGAATTCAAACCGTCCGAACGAAGAGGTGGATTCGAGCATTATTACCTTTTCAGGCTTTTGAAATGCTAATATTGCCATAATTATTGCTCCTCGATTAATGATTACTTAGAATACAACTCGACGATAAGCTGCTCTTTAATGTTCTCCGGAATGTCTGCACGTTCCGGTTTCTGAAGGAACTTGCCACTCATCTGGCTGCCGTTCCACTCCAACCATGCATAACGGTTGTGTGAACCGGTTACAGAGTCCAGAATTACCTCCAAAGACTTAGATTTCTCACGAACACCTACTACATCGCCTACGCGAAGCTGGTATGAAGGAATGTTCACTACTGCACCGTTAACGGTAATGTGACGGTGTGATACCAGCTGACGAGCTGCAGCACGAGTCGGGGCAATACCCAAACGATAAACTACATTGTCCAAACGGCACTCCAAAATCTGAAGCAGGTTCTCACCGGTGATACCGCCAATGCGAGCTGCCTCCTCAAAAGTGCGACGGAACTGTTTCTCCTGTACACCATAGATAGCTTTCGCTTTCTGCTTCTCCAGCAACTGAGTACCGTACTCAGATACCTTCTTGCGTTTGCGCATCAAACCATGCTGTCCGGGAGGGTAGTTCTTCTTCTCTAATGATCTGTCCGCGCCATAAATGGCTTCGCCAAATTTTCTGGCAATCTTTGACTTTGGTCCAATATATCTTCCCATAATAGAAGTTTCTTTATTGTTAATGTAATGAACGGAGTTAAACTCCGTTTTGGAGTGACGCCGACATTCCGCCCCAAGGGTTGGGAATGCGGCCAATTCGAGATCCTATCACTATAGGATACGAACCGCTCCGGTGGCGTCGGACCGGAAATTAGACACGACGACGGTTGGGTGGACGACAACCGTTGTGCGGCAGTGGAGTTACATCGATAATCTCAGTAACCTCGATACCTGCTCCGTGAACGGTACGAATGGCTGACTCACGGCCGGCTCCCGGACCTTTCACATATACCTTTACCTTGCGAAGTCCCAGATCGTAAGCAATCTTGGCGCAATCTGCTGCTGCTGTCTGGGCTGCATACGGGGTGTTCTTCTTAGAGCCACGGAAACCCATCTTTCCTGCTGAACTCCAACTGATCACCTCGCCGTTCGCATTCGCAATCGTGATGATCACGTTATTGAAAGTAGAGTGTACGAATACCTTGCCTTCGGTACCCACCTTGACCACTCTCTTCTTAACTGTTCCTGTTTTTTTTGCCATAACTCTAAAGATTACTTCGTTGCTTTTTTCTTATTGGCAACGGTCTTCTTGCGACCCTTGCGCGTGCGGGCATTGTTCTTTGTGCTCTGGCCGCGAACCGGAAGCCCCAAACGGTGACGAATCCCACGATAACAACCAATATCCATCAAACGTTTGATGTTCAGCTGTACCGTCGAGCGAAGCTCGCCCTCTACCTTGTAGCCTCCTTCTGCGATGGCGCTACGAATTGCCGCTACCTGTGCATCGGTCCAATCCTGTACCTTGATCTCAGCATCGACATTCGCCTTCGCAAGAATCGTACGGGCGGTGCTACGACCAATCCCGTAGATATAGGTCAATCCTATATCTCCTCTCTTGTTCTTAGGTAAATCTACACCTACAATACGTGCCATAAATTCAATTATGCTTTTTTTGTTTGTTCCTGTTTACTATCCCTGACGCATCTTCAGCTTGGGATTCTTCTTGCAGATTACATAGAGGCGACCTTTGCGTTTTACGATCTTGCAATCCTCGCTTCTCTTCTTAATAGATGTTCTTACTTTCATTGTTCAGAATGCTTTGTGGGACCTCAATCAGCGCCTACGAAAACCTCACGGCTCCTTCTTTACGCTCTTGAACCGATCCCGGGTTCTGTCCTATTTGTACCTGAACGATATACGTCCCTTACTCAGGTCGTACGGGGACATCTCAACTTTTACTTTGTCGCCGGGAAGAATCTTGATGTAGTGCATCCGCATCTTGCCCGAAATGTGGGCGGTGATCACATGGCCATTGTCCAACTCTACGCGAAACATCGCATTCGACAACGCCTCGATAATCGTTCCGTCCTTCTCAATAGCAGCTTGTTTGGCCATAGGAGTCTTACGAATTTATTGCTTGTTCGATTACGCCGAAGTCTGTCAATACATCGGCACCATGTTTCGTGATCGCTACTGCCTGCTCAAAGTGAGCCGATGGCTTGCGATCACGTGTCCGGACTGTCCATCCGTCACGCTCAAAAACTACAGCACGTGTGCCCATGTTGATCATTGGCTCTATGCAGATAACCATCCCCTCCTTGAGAAGTGGTCCCCTGCCACGGGCTCCATAGTTCGGTACCTCGGGCTCCTCGTGCATATCGCGACCGAGACCGTGCCCTACCAATTCCCGTACTACTGAATATCCGTGTCGCTCGGCATGCTCCTGCACAGCGTTGGCAATATCACCAATCCGATTGCCTGCCTTCGCCTGTGCGACACCCTTATAAAGAGCCTCTTTGGTTACGCGGAGTAGATCCTTGACTGCAGGATCAATCTCTCCTACTGCAAACGTGTATGCAGAATCGCCGTAAAACCCCTTCATAAGCGTGCCACAATCTACCGAGAGAACATCGCCCTCCTTCAGAATGCGCTTTGCGGAAGGTATCCCGTGCACAACCTCCTCATTGATGGACATGCACAAGGTGTTCGGAAAGCCGCCGTAACCCAAAAAGCCGGGTTCCGCCCCATGAGACCGGATAAAATCCTCGGCGATCTTGTCCAGCTCGAGCGTCGAGACGCCCGGCCGGACATGTTTGCCGATCTCTGCCAGCGTTGCGCTAACCAAAAGGTTGTTCTCGCGCAGCAACTCTATCTCTTCCGCTGTCTTTAAGTATATCATTTTTCAGAACTCTTATTATCCCATACGTCCTTTGATACGACCGGTCTTCATCAGTCCGTCGTAGTGACGCAGCAGCAGGTAACTCTCGATCTGCTGGAGGGTGTCGAGGACTACGCCTACCAAGATCAACAACGAAGTTCCACCATAGAACAGCGCAAACTGATTGTTGATGCCCAACTTCATCGCAAACGTCGGCAAAATCGCAACGATCGCCAAGAAAATGGAACCCGGAAGGGTGATCCGCGTCATGATGGTATCGAGGTACTCTACGGTCTTCTTACCAGGTTTAACACCCGGAATGAAGCCACCGTTGCGTTTCATATCCTCTGCCATCATGTTGGGATTAACGGTAATCGCCGTGTAGAAATAGGTGAAGGCGATAACCAACAGTGCAAACACAAGGTTATACCAGAATCCGGTGTAATCCGCAAATGCTGCCGCAAAGCCCTGAGTAGACTCAAAACGGGTGAAGAACATCGGAATGAACATCAACGCCTGTGCGAAGATGATCGGCATAACACCTGCCGCATTGATCTTCAGCGGAATGTACTGACGTACACCACCATACTGTTTGTTACCAACGATTCTCTTGGCATACTGAACAGGGATCTTGCGAACTGCCTGTACCAGCGCAATCGTTGCCGCGAAAACCAAGAACAACAGTACCAACTCGACAACCAACATCACAAGACCTCCAGTAGCCTCTGTGAAACGGGTGTTCAACTCTGCCATCAACGCGTGAGGCAGACGGGCGATGATACCCACCATGATGATGAGCGATACACCGTTACCGATACCCTTGTCTGTGATCTTCTCGCCGAGCCACATCACAAACATCGTACCTGCAATCAGCACAATCGTTGCACTAACCGTAAACAGTACGCTGCCACGACCTAATACAAAGGCCGCATCAGGCAACTGTGCGTGAAGGTTTGCCAAATAGGCCGGACCTTGCAACAACAGTACGATGATGGTCAAATAGCGGGTCCACTGGTTAATTTTGCGACGTCCACTCTCTCCCTCTTTCTGCAGCTTCTGGAAATAGGGAACCACAATTCCCATCAGCTGTATAACGATGGATGCAGAGATGTAGGGCATGATTCCCAATGCAAAAATTGATGCGTTGCTGAATGCTCCTCCGGAGAAGATGTTCAACAAACCCATCAATCCGTTGCCTTCAACCTGACTCTGCAGTGCCTGCAACGCCTCAGGATTGATGCCCGGGATCACCACAAAACTACCGAACCGATATACCAAAATCAAAGCCAACGTAAACAGAATACGTTTACGAAGCTCTTCGATCTTGAATATATTCTTAATGGTTTCGATTAACTTTTTCATCGCTGAAAATTAAAGTTTGGTCACCTTGCCTCCCTGTGCCTCGATGGCTGCTACAGCCGTCTTCGAGAAGGCGTGAGCCGTTACCTCCAAAGCTACACTCAACGTGCCGCTGCCGAGAATCTTAACACGATCGTTCTTGTTAACGAAACCAGCCTCGATCAGTGTATCTACAGTGATGCTCTTCAAAGATGCGCTCTTGGCCATCTCCTCAAGAACTCCTACATTGATACCCTTGTACTCAACACGTTTCAAATTGGTGAAGCCATACTTCGGCAAACGTCTCTGAAGCGGCATCTGACCACCTTCGAAACCAATTTTTGAAGAGTAACCTGAACGCGATTTCGCTCCTTTGTGACCACGTGTAGACGTACCGCCACGGCCAGATCCCTGACCACGACCGATACGTTTCTCGTTTTTGGTCGACCCTTCTGCAGGTTTTAAATTACTGAGATTCATTATGCTTTCTTTTTTATTGTTTCTCAATAGCGCCCCTCGCGGGACAAAATAGATCCTTCAGTGGATACTATTTTACCTCCTCCACCTTTACCAGGTGTTTCACCTTCTCTACCATTCCGAGAATGATCGCAGATGCTTCATGCTCTACGGTAGCATTCATCTTGCGAAGTCCCAGTGCATCCAAATTCTTCTTCTGCTGGGCACTCGCTCCGATGCGGCTCTTGATCTGGGTAATTTTCAATTTAGCCATTTCTCGTCGCTATTATCCGTTAAAAACTGTATCCAAAGAGACACCACGTACCTGAGCTACACTGTGTGCATCACGCAACTCCAACAGCGCTGCAATGGTAGCTTTTACCAGGTTGTGAGGGTTCGATGAGCCCTTGCTCTTGGCCAACACGTTGCGGATGCCAACGCTCTCCAATACGGCACGCATAGCACCTCCCGCAATTACTCCTGTACCAGGAGCAGCCGGACGAATCATTACCAATGACCCGCTGTAACGTGCCTCCTGTTTGTGGGGAATCGTACCGTGAAGCACCGGTATCTTTACCAAATTCTTCTTAGCATCTTCAACTCCCTTTGCAATGGCTGCGGTAACTTCGCTGGCTTTACCCAAACCATAGCCTACCACACCGTTCTCGTTGCCTACTACAACGATAGCCGAGAACGAAAAGGTACGACCACCCTTGGTTACCTTCGTTACGCGCTGGATGCTTACCAAACGATCCTTGAGCTCCAGATCGCTCGTTCTTACTTTCTTTATGTTCGTATTTGACATATCTCTTAGAATTTAAGTCCGCCTTCACGGGCTGCGTCCGCCAACATTTTCACTCTTCCGTGGTAAAGGTAACCGTTGCGGTCAAATGATACTGCACTGATTCCCTTTGCTAATCCACGCGCTGCGGCCAACTTGCCGACCAAAGCCGCTACTTGTGACTTGTTCAAGCCTGCAGCCTGCTCTACAACCTCTTTGTCCAAAGATGAGGCCGATGCCAGCGTTACACCATTCTGATCGTCGATCAACTGAACATAAATCTGCTTGTTACTTCTGAACACAGACATGCGAGGACGCTCTGATGTGCCGCTGACGATCTTGCGGATACGCATCTTGATCCTCTCTCTTCTCTCTATCTTGGTCAATGACATAACTCTACAATTTTACTATTTTGCATTAGCAGATTTACCAGCTTTACGACGAAGCTGCTCTCCAACAAACTTAATACCTTTACCTTTGTATGGCTCAGGCTTACGAAGCGAACGCAACTTAGCAGCTACCTGACCAATCAACTGTTTGTCGATACTCTTCAAGGTAACGATCGGGTTACCCTTCTTCTCGGTAACTGCCGTAGCGGTAATCTCCTTAGGCATCTCAAAATAGATGTCATGAGAATATCCCAGACTCATCTGAAGTACATTCCCCTGCATCTCCGCTTTGTAACCTACACCTACCAACTCTTGTTGGATCTGGTAGCCCTCTGATACTCCTACAACCATGTTGTGGATCAACGCACGATACAAACCGTGCATCGAACGGTGACGAGGCTGGTCGGTCGGACGAGTCACATGAACCTCATTTCCCTCCACGGTAACCTTAATGTCTGAATCAACCTTCTGACTCAGTGTTCCAAGAGGGCCTTTCACACTTACCACGTTATCGGGACCAACCGTTACGGTTACTCCTGCGGGCAGGTTTACAGGTAATTTTCCAATTCTTGACATGATATTCTTGTCTTACTTAAGATTAATAAACATAGCACAGTACCTCGCCGCCTACATTCTCCTGACGGGCTTTCTTATCGGTCATGATGCCTTTAGAGGTAGATACCACTGCAATTCCCAAACCATTCAATACGCGCGGCATATCGGCTGCACTGCTGTAACGACGCAAACCCGGACGGCTTACACGTTTCAGACTCTTGATGGCATTGCTCTTGGTCTCTGCATGGTACTTCAACGCGATCTTGATGATCGGTTTGCCCTTCTCATCCTTGTCCTCCTTGTAGGCCAAAATGTAGCCCTGCTCGTAGAGTACACGGGTGATCTCGAGCTTCATTTTTGATGCGGGAGCTTCAACCACCTTGTGGTTGGCTTTCACCGCGTTCCTAACTCGCGTCAGGAAATCCGCAATTGGATCAGTCATTGTAATAAAATAATATTAGTTAATACTGGCCTTCAGTCTGTTACACACAAACTACCCGGCCTTCGGGATTATCGCTTTGCGCTTGGGCTATAAACCCAAACAATTTTCACGGAACAACGCGGCAGGGGTCACCCCCTCCGCGGCAGTCCGTAAAAATCAGGCGGTGAAGTTACGAAAATTTTTCTTTCCGTCAAATCGCTTTCGGAGAAAGAGTTGACCCTCTAAATTTTATCACTCTGATCACACCATCCGACATCCGTCGAAATGGCTCTCAAAAATGAGTCTTGATTCAAAAGGTCCGATCCCTCTTCTTGTCCAAAGCAGGTCGGATGACTCGTCAGCCATCCGCCGCTTCAGCTCTATTTTTATTGATTCGTCCAGGAACAAACGCTCAGACAAATCTGTCGGATCTTGTACTCTCGGTTTTCCGAAACCGTCGTCCGCCTACCAGCTAGCTTTCTTAACACCAGGGATCAGTCCTTTTGATGCCATCTCACGGAACTGAATACGGCTGATGCCGAACTGGCGCATATAGCCCTTAGGACGGCCCGTCAGTTTGCAACGATTGTGCAGACGGATCGGGTTCGAGTTGCGTGGCAATTTTGCCAATCCCTCGTAGTCTCCGGCCTCTTTCAGAGCAGCTCGTTTGGCAGCATAACGCTCAACCAATTTGAGGCGTTTAACCTCACGAGCCTTCATTGATTCTTTTGCCATATCTTATGCGTTCTTTTTTGCGTTTTTAAACGGTAATCCGAACTGCTTCAGAAGTGCATACGCCTCTTCGTCAGTGTTCGCGGTCGTTACAAAGGTGATCTCCATACCCAAAATCTTTGAGATCTTGTCAATGTCGATCTCCGGGAAGATGATCTGCTCTGCAACACCCAGCGTATAGTTACCGCGACCGTCAAACTTGTCGTTGATACCTTTGAAGTCACGGATACGTGGCAAGGCTACCGCTACCAACCTCTCCAAGAACTCATACATCTTGTTGTGACGCAACGTTACACGAGCTCCGATCGGCATCCCTTTACGAAGCTTAAAGTTCGAAATATCCTTCTTCGAACGGGTAGCTACTGCACGCTGACCGGTGATCTTGGTCAACTCCTCAATCGCTGTCTCCAGAATCTTCTTGTCGCCAATGGCCTGACCCAAACCCTGGTTGATAACAATCTTCTCGAGGACCGGAACCTGCATCACGCTAGTGTAGTTGAACTCCTTGACAAGGGCAGGTACGATCTGCTCCTTGTACATTTTCTTAAGCGTAGGAACGTATACCATTATTTAATCTCCTCCCCTGACTTTTTTGAGTAACGTACTAATTTGCCGTCTGCACCCGCCTTACGACCTACTCGAGTCGCTTTGCCACTCTTTGAGTCTACCGGCTGCAGGTTCGAGATGTGGATCGAAGCCTCTTGCTTCACAATACCACCCTGGGGATTCTTAGCGTTTGGCTTGGTGTGTTTTGACACCAAATTCACGCCCTCGACGATCGCCCGCTCCTTCTCAACCAATACACGAAGAACTTTTCCTGTCTGGCCCTTGTTGTCACCGGCGTTCACGATTACCGTGTCCCCCTTCTTGATATGCAATTTTACTGACATCTTTTAACCTTTTAAAGATTACAATACTTCGGGCGCCAATGAAATGATCTTCATGTACGAGTCACGCAACTCACGAGCTACCGGCCCGAAAATACGTGTGCCACGCATCTCACCCTGGTTGTTGAGCAGTACGACAGCATTGTCGTCGAATCGAATATAGGAACCGTTTGCACGACGAATCTCTTTCGAGGTGCGCACTACAACGGCCTTGGATACAGTACCCTTCTTGATATCTCCAGAAGGTGTGGCACTTTTGACAGTCACCACAATTTTATCGCCGATGGTGGCATAGCGCTTGCCCGTGCCACCCAGTACGCGGATACAGAGAACCTCTTTGGCCCCGCTGTTATCGGCTACTGACAGTCTGCTTTCTTGTTGTATCATGGCTTACTTAGCTCTTTCAATAATTTCTACTAATCTCCAACGTTTGGTCTTGCTCAATGGACGGGTCTCAGCAATCCGAACCGTATCGCCTGCTTGACAACTGTTGGTCTCGTCGTGTGCTACAAACTTCTTCGTCTTGTTCACAAACTTGCCGTAGATCGGATGTTTCTCCTTACGCTTGATGGCAACCGTGATCGATTTGTCCATCTTGTTGCTGACAACCACCCCGATTCTCTCTTTTCTCAGATTTCTTTCCATGGGTAATTACGCTTTTACGGTTTCTTTCTGGCCCAGAATCGTCAGCATGCGAGCGATATCCCTGCGGGCCTTCTTGATCAGGGTGGGATTCTCTACCGGTGAAACGGCATGATTCATCTTCATGCGAAGAAGGTTTGCCTTCTCTGCCTCAATCCGCTCTGCCAATTCCGCTGCGGAAAGCTCTTTAATCTCTGATGTTTTCATGTCTTTTCCTAAATTGATGTTTCGGTATAGTCTCGTCTCACAATGAACTTAGTCGTAATCGGAAGCTTCTGGGCACCCAAACGCAACGCCTCTTGAGCTACTGCCAGGGGCACTCCCTCTGCTTCGAACAGAATACGGCCCGGAGTAACGGGGGCTACGAACCCTTCGGGTGAACCTTTACCTTTACCCATACGTACCTCTGCGGGCTTCTTGGTGATCGGCTTGTCCGGGAAGATCCGGATCCAAAGCTGACCTTCACGTTTCATATAACGCACGATTGCCTGACGTGCGGCCTCAATCTGGCGGCCGGTGATCCAGGTGGACTCCATAGCCTTGATGCCGAAGGATCCGAACGCAAGCTGCGCTCCGCGCTGGGCATTGCCCTTCATGCGCCCCTTCTGCATTCTTCTGAATTTCGTTCTTTTTGGCTGTAACATTGTTGTATCGCTTTAAGAAGTCCTTACTTATTCGATTTTTTGTCTCTGCCACGACGATCGCCACGTCCGCGACGTTCGCCACGCTCGCTACGCTCACCGCGGAATCCACGGTCACCCTGTGAAGGTGCTGCGCCTGCGATCTCGAACAGATCACGTTTGGCGTAAACCTCGCCATTGCAGATCCATACCTTGATACCCAGAATACCTACTTTCGTCAAGGCTTCGCAAAGTGCATAATCAACATCTGCACGGAAGGTGTGCAATGGAATACGACCCTCTTTGAAGGTCTCGCTGCGGGCCATCTCGGCGCCGCCCAAACGACCTGAAATCTGGATCTTGATACCCTCTGCACCCATACGCATCGTCGATGCGATTGCGGTCTTAACTGCACGACGGTATGAAATACGACCTTCGAGCTGACGTGCAATGTTGTTGGCTACGATTACGGCATCCAACTCAGGACGTTTAACCTCGAAAATGTTGATCTGTACCTCCTTGCCGGTCAGCTTACGCAACTCTTCTTTCAGCTTGTCAACCTCCTGGCCGCCTTTACCGATAATGATACCAGGACGTGCCGTTGAGATGGTGACAGTCACCAGCTTCAGTGTACGCTCGATGATGACCTTCGAGATGCTGGCCTTTGCAAGACGGGCACCCAGGTACTTACGAATCTTGGAATCCTCGACCAGCTTGCTCGAAAAATCCTTTCCGCCATACCAGTTGGAATCCCAACCACGTATGATACCGAGTCTGTTTGCTATCGGATTAACTTTCTGTCCCATCTGCTTTGATATTTTTTTCTTCTTTAACTTCCATTTTGTCCACCACGATCGTTACGCTGTTCGAACGTTTGCGAATCCGGTGTGCACGACCCTGAGGAGCTGCCTGGATACGTTTGAGCATCGTACCGCTGTTGACATAAATCTCGCTTACGCAAAGTTTATTATCTTCGAGACGCTGTCCCTCGTTCTTCTGCTCCCAGTTCGCAATCGCTGAACGAAGCAACTTCTCCAATTTGATCGAGGCTGCCTTCTTGCTGAAACGAAGCATGCCCAAAGCACGATTGATCTCCACGCCGCGAATCGTGTCTGCTACGATGCGCATCTTCAGTGGCGATGTCGGACAATCGTTCAGCACGGCGATGGCCTTCTGTTTCTTCTCGGCTTTAAGCCTTTCGGCCATTATGTGTTTTCTTGAACCCATCTTTACCTACTATTTTTTCTTGTTTCCTGAATGGCCACGGAAGGTACGAGTCGGGGCAAATTCACCCAGCTTGTGCCCTACCATGTTCTCTGTTACATAGACCGGGATAAACTTATTCCCGTTGTGGACGGCGATCGTCTGACCAACGAAGTCCGGCGAAATCATGCTCGCACGTGACCACGTCTTGATGACGCTCTTCTTTCCCCCTTCGTTCTGCGCGATTACACGCGCCTCCAACTTGGGTTCGATATATGGTCCTTTTTTTAATGAACGGCTCATTACGCTACTATTTTAAATTTATTTTTTCCTTCCTGATACAATGAACTTAGAAGTGGTTTTCTTCGGGTTCCGGGTTTTGTAGCCCTTAGCCAAAAGACCTTTACGTGAACGAGGATGTCCTCCTGAACTACGTCCTTCACCACCACCCATCGGGTGATCTACCGGGTTCATCGTTACACCACGGTTGCGTGGACGACGGCCCAACCAACGGTTGCGACCTGCCTTACCGTGTGACTCCAGACTGTGGTCCGGATTCGATACTGCACCGATCGTTGCACGGCAAGTAACGAGTACCATACGGGTCTCGCCCGAAGGAAGTTTGATAATAGCGAATTTACCTTCACGAGCCAAAAGCTGTGCGTAGGTACCGGCACTACGAGCCATCGCGGCTCCCTGACCGGGGTAGAGTTCAATGTTGTGTACCACGGTTCCCAGCGGAATATCAGCCAAAAACAGCGTGTTACCAACCTCCGGAGCAGCTCCTGCTCCTGTCGATACAACCTGACCTACTTTCAGTCCATTCGGAGCAAGCATGTAACGCTTCTCGCCATCAGGATATACCAACAAGGCGATACGTGCTGAACGGTTCGGGTCATATTCAATGGTTTTGACCGTAGCGGTCATGGAATCTTTATTACGTTTGAAGTCAACAATACGGTACATCTTCTTGTGACCACCACCGATGTAACGCATGGTCATCTTACCGCTGTTGTTGCGACCTCCGGTGCTCTTGAGCGGAGTAAGCAGCGACTTCTCGGGAACTGACGAAGTAATATCGTCAAAGGTACCAATCACTTTGTGGCGGGTACCCGGTGTCGTGGGTTTGAATTTTCTTACTGCCATCTCTCTTAGATATTACTGTAAAAATCGATCTTGTCGCCGTCTTTGAGCGTCACAAACGCCTTCTTGAAGTTGTTTGCGCGGCCACTCAACAAACCGGCACGTGTGTAGCGGCTTTTTGCCTTTCCCATGTAATTGCAGGTGTTGACCGAAGTCACTACCACCCCGTACATCGCTTCTACGGCCGCCTTGATCTCCAGCTTATTGGCACGCGGATCCACGATGAAACCGTAACGGTTCAGCTTATCGCCCTGAGCCGTCATTCTCTCGGTTAAAATTGGCTTAATTAAAATATCCATTGTCTTGAATGATTACAATCCGAACATTTGGTTAACAGCCTCGATTGAGGTCTCTGCCAGTACAATGCTTGCTGCGTTCATTACATCGTAGGTATTCAGGTTAGATGCCGGAATTACCTTAACGTTCTGAAGATTGCGTGCAGACAGCGAAATTACCGGATTAGTCTCCGGAAGTACCAACAAAATCTTTTTGTCCTCCAGCTTCAGATTCTTTGTAATGGCGATGAATTCTTTGGTCTTAGGTGCCTCCATAGCGAAGTCCTCTACTACCGTGATCGCATTCTCTTTGGCCTTGTAGGTCAATGCGCTCTTACGGGCAAGCTGTTTCAGCTTCTTGTTCAGTTTGAAGCTGTAATCGCGTGGTACAGGACCGAATACGCGACCACCACCCGGAAACAACGGTGACAAAATGCTACCACTACGAGCTCCACCTGTACCCTTCTGCTTTTTCAGCTTGCGGGTCGAACCGGCAACCTCATTGCGCTGTTTTGACTTGTGTGTGCCCTGACGTTTGTTGGCCAGATACTGTTTCACATCAAGATAGATCGCATGGTTGTTCGGCTCGATGCCGAAAATCGCATCGTTCAGAGTGGCTTTTTTGCCAGTCTCTGCGCCTGAAATGTTATAAATTGCTACTTCCATCTTAGTTTTCGATTATTAAGTACGACCCTTTCGCACCCGGAATGGAACCCTTAACCAAAAGAAGGTTATTCTCCGGAAGCTTCTTCAGAATACGCAGGTTCAAAACTTTTACCTGCTCGCCTCCAGTCTGACCCGGAAGACGTTTACCCTTGAATACGCGTGAAGGATAAGATGATGCTCCCAGTGAACCCGGTTTACGCTGACGGTTGTGCTGACCGTGGGTCTGACCGCCTACGCCACCGAAGCCGTGACGTTTTACAACACCCTGGAAACCTTTTCCTTTCGAAATCCCGGTCACATCGACCCAGTCATTCTCCTCGAAAACATCTACCGTAATTACATCACCCAAATTCAATTCGCCTTCAAAGCTCTTGAACTCTACCAAACGACGTTTGGGGGTAACTCCGGCTTTCTTGAAGTGGCCCAACAGGCACTTGTTTGTGTTTTTCTCCGCTTTGTCGTCATAGGCAATCTGAACTGCTGAGTAGCCATCCTTCTCTACAGTCTTCACTTGCGTAACTACACACGGACCGGCCTCGATGACCGTGCACGGAATGTTCTTTCCCTCTGCATTGAATACAGAAGTCATTCCGATTTTCTTTCCAATTAATCCTGACATTTTTGTCTTTGGTTTAATGATTTGAGAGCGCGTCCACTCGGAACGTCCATTGCTTCCGATCGTCGCCGGGCAACCTTCCCGAGCCTCGCCCTTTGTTAAAATATTGTGTTGAAAATTCCGATCTTCTCAACGGTAACGGCAGCCTTCTGCTTCGAAACCATATCCCCGCCGGTAAACCCGGCAGGGCTATGACCTTCTGTATCGCATCCGGTACCGTACCGGGATTCATCACACTTTGATCTCAACCTCTACACCGCTAGGCAACTCGAGTTTCATCAACGCATCGATCGTTTTGGGAGTCGAGCTGTAAATGTCGAGAATACGTTTGCAGGTTGAGAGCTCGAACTGTTCACGTGCCTTCTTGTTTACGAAGGTCGAACGGTTCACCGTGAAGATCTTTTTCTGAGTAGGCAGCGGAATAGGACCGCTTACAACTGCTCCCGTGCCTTTCACGGTCTTTACGATCTTCTCTGCTGACTTGTCAACCAGATTGTGATCGTAGGCTTTCAATTTGATTCTTATTTTCTGGCTCATAATTCTTGATTATTCTATCGATCCTTTTTTACCATTTGATTTCTCGACAATCTCTTTTGCCAAGTTTGCAGGTACTTCGTCGAAGTGTGAGAACTCCATCGAAGAGGTTGCACGACCTGATGAGATTGTACGCAATACGGTTACATAACCGAACATCTCTGACAGAGGCACCTTAGCACTTACCACACGGGCGTTACCTTTGGTCTCCATACCGTTGATCTGGCCACGACGTTTGTTCAGGTCGCCGATGATGTCACCCATGTTCTCTTCCGGGGTAACAACCTCTACCGACATGATCGGTTCCAAAATAACGGGAGATGCTTTGCGTGCGGCTTCACGGAAACCGTTGCGTGCACAAATTTCAAATGAAAGGGCATCGGAGTCAACCGGGTGGAACGAACCATCCAACACGGTAACCTTCATGCTGTCGAGCGGGAAACCTGCCATCGGGCCATTGGTCATTGAAGACTCAAAACCTTTCTGGATTGCAGGCATATACTCCTTAGGAATATTACCACCCTTAACAACATCCTCAAACTGAAGACCCATCTTACCTTCATCAGCAGGACCGATCTCGAAGATGATGTCTGCGAACTTACCACGACCACCAGTCTGTTTCTTGAACACCTCACGGTGCTGAACCTTCGACTTCAGTGACTCCTTGTAGTTAACCTGAGGTGCACCCTGGTTGATCTCTACACCGAACTCACGTTTCAGACGGTCAACGATGATCTCCAAGTGAAGCTCACCCATACCGCTGATGACGGTCTGACCACTGTCCGGATCAGTCTTAACGGTGAAGGTCGGGTCTTCCTCAGCCAGTTTACCCAGAGCAATACCCAGTTTATCGAGGTCTTTCTGAGTTTTGGGCTCAACTGCCAAACCGATCACCGGCTCAGGGAAGGTGATAGACTCCAGAACGATCGGGTTGTTCTCATCGCACAGGGTATCACCGGTACGAATCTCTTTGAAACCTACGGCTGCACAGATATCACCAGCACCTACAACCTCCATCGGGTTCTGTTTGTTGGCGTGCATCTGATACAGACGGCTGATACGCTCTTTCTTACCACTGCGGCTGTTGTGTACATAAGAACCTGCCTCCAGTTTACCTGAGTAAACACGTACGAAAGCCAAACGTCCTACGAACGGGTCGGTAGCAATCTTGAAGGCCAAACCGCAGAAAGGATCATTTACAGTCGGATGACGTTTTGTCTCCTCGTCAGTGCGGGGATCGGTGCCGACTACAGCCTCGATATCCAGCGGAGAGGGCAAGAATGCCATCACATAGTCCAGCAACAGCTGAACACCTTTGTTCTTGAACGATGAACCGCAAAGCATCGGAACGATCTGCATGCTGATGGTTGCAGTACGGATTGCTGCGATCAGCTCGTCAGGAGTGATCGAATCCGGATCCTCGAAGAACTTCTCCATCAAAGCCTCGTCAGTAGCGGCAACCTCCTCAATCAGTTTGTTACGCCACTCAGCTGCCTCAGCCTTCATGTTCTCAGGAATCTCCTCGTAGGTGTAGTTCACCAACTCACCTTTCTTAGATTCATCGTAAATAATCGCCTTATTATATATAAGGTCTACCAAACCGGCAAATTTGTCCTCCGATCCGATCGGCAGAACTACCGGCATTGCAGTTGCCCCGAGGCGCTCCTTGATCTGTGCACATACAGCCAAGAAATCAGCACCGGTACGGTCCATCTTGTTGACGTAACCGATACGGGGAACCTTGTATTTGTCAGCTTGACGCCATACGGTCTCAGACTGTGGCTCAACACCACCTACTGCACAGAAGGTGGCAATCGCACCGTCCAACACACGCAATGAACGCTCTACCTCAGCGGTAAAGTCAACGTGACCCGGGGTGTCGATAATGTTGATCTGATAAGTCTGACCTTTGTAGTGCCAAAATGCGGTGGTCGCTGCCGAAGTGATGGTGATACCACGCTCCTGCTCCTGAACCATCCAGTCCATGGTAGCAGCACCTTCGTGAACCTCTCCGATCTTGTGCGTCTTTCCGGTATAGAAAAGGATACGCTCTGAGGTAGTCGTCTTACCGGCATCGATGTGAGCCATGATACCGATATTCCTCGTATATTTCAAATCTCTTGCCGCCATATTCTTTCCTCTACCGATTAAAATCTAAAGTGTGCAAATGCTTTGTTGGCCTCTGCCATACGGTGCATCTCTTCCTTACGTTTGAAGGCTGCACCTTCCTCATTGTAGGCTGCCTGGATCTCGGCGGCCAGCTTCTCGGCCATTGAGTGCCCTGCGCGCTTGCGAGAGTAAAGGATAAGGTTTCTCATTGCCAAAGAAACTTTGCGCTCGGGTCTTACCTCGGTCGGCACCTGGAAGGTCGCACCACCAATACGGCGTGATTTAACCTCTACCTGCGGAGTAATGTTCTCCAAGGCTTTTTTCCAGATCTCGAGAGGAGCCTTGTCTGCATCCTTCATCTTCTCACCTACGATCTCTATCGCATCATAGAAAATGGCATAGGCAATACTCTTCTTACCATCCAGCATAAGGTTATTCACAAACCTCGTCACAAGTACTTCTCCGAACTTGGGATCTGGAAGTAGAATTCGCTTTTTAGGCTTCGCTTTTCTCATTGCTTAATACTCTTAAAACTCTTTTGGGATTTCAATTAATTTGCTCTCTTTACTTCTTTGCCGCTTCTTTCGGGCGTTTTGCTCCGTACTTAGAACGACGCTGACGACGTCCGTCAACTCCTGCTGAGTCCAAAGCTCCACGAACCAAGTGATAACGTACACCCGGCAGGTCCTTTACACGACCTCCACGCACCAGCACAATCGAGTGCTCCTGAAGGTTGTGACCCTCACCTGGAATGTAAGCATTCACCTCTTTGCCGTTGGTCAGACGTACACGAGCTACCTTACGCATCGCTGAGTTCGGCTTCTTCGGAGTGGTCGTGTAAACACGAACACATACCCCACGACGTTGCGGACATGCATCCAACGCCGGAGCCTTACTGGTAAAGCTAGGCGTCAATCTTCCTTTCCGTACTAACTGTTGAATCGTTGGCATTTTAAATCCTTTACGTTAAACTTTATCCTTTACTTTCGGGCATAAAATCCCCTTACATTTGTACAAAATGGACTGCAAAGATACCGCTTTTTCCCGATTCTGCAAATCATTCCCAACTTTTTCGCTGATTATCCGCTATTTTACCCCTCCAACACCCCTCAAAAACCACCTTTACTTATCATTTATCTTTATTAAAAATACAAATCTATAAACAAATCACATAACAAACCTTTATACTCTGAATATGTGAAAGTTCGAAAGCTAACGGGAAAATGGTGCGGAAAGTCGCCGTTTTATTTTATCTTTGCATCGGAAATTTTGGCCAGAAATAGAGATAATACCGATATTTTTTGAAGGTAGATTTGCCCAAACTGACATCTTACATACCATTACTACGTCAGCCAGCAAATACTACAAATCCGTTCAATTGCTTGATTATTCAACAATTAACGATCCTCTCTAAAGGAATCAGAAAAAATTTGACAATCAATAAAACCCGACCACAACAAATGAAAAAAAACTTCCTTTTCATGATGGTACTGCTGTTTATCTCCAGCAGCGCCTTCGCCCAAACTGTGGACACAGTAGCCATTCTGAGTCCCTCCATGCACAAAACCATCAAAACCGTAGTCGTACTCCCGGCCAGCTATGACAAATCACCGGATAAAAAATATCCGGTAGTCTATCTGCTCCACGGTCATGGCGGAAATTATGCAGTCTATGTAAATCAGACCCGTCCCGAACTGCCTCAAGATGTCTCTCAAATGGAGTGCATCGCAGTCTGCCCGGATGGAGGCAAAAACAGCTGGTACTGGGACAGCCCTGCCGATCCCAAAAATCGTTATGAAACCTTCGTGGCTGAAGAGCTCGTCAAATACATAGACGAACACTACCGCACCATTGCCGACCGGACCGGACGTGCAATCACCGGATTCAGCATGGGAGGACATGGAGCATTGTGGCTCGCATTCCGTCACCCAGAAACTTTCGGAGCCTGCGGATCAATGAGCGGAGGCGTCGATATTCGTCCTTTCCCCGATCAGTGGGATATGAAGCAGTGGCTCGGCGAATACTCTAAATACCCCAAAGTGTGGAACGACCATACCGTCATCACCCAACTCTATCGTCTGCGTCCCGAACCACATGTACAGGGAGGCCGTGGCAACGACTGGTTGATGAAATCTGCTGAAGGTCGTCCCGCCATCATCATCGACTGCGGAATCGACGATTTCTTTTATGATGTCAATGTAGCGTTGCATGAAGCCATGCAGCACAACAACATTGCACACACCTTCATCACACGCCCCGGTGTGCACACCCACTCATACTGGCATTACGCCCTTCCTTTCCAACTGCTCTTTTTCCACGAGTACTTCGAAAGAGAGGCTCAGCCCGAATAACCTGACACACATACAGGTATTACAAAAGCTGCCAATGGCAGCTTTTGTATTTATATTGGATAGACAGTCTTCTTATTCACCATTCCTTTGATCCGCACAAAACCAAACACTTCTTACAAGCCCGTTAACCCGCCTGCTCCATGCTCACACTCTCCAAAAAATCCACCTCCTCAAATTATCAAACACCAACAAACTCTAATCACCAATCAAGCACGAGTCCGAACAAGGAACTGCTCTCAACTGTAAACGACAACTCGACAAGTTGGAGGTTAGGCAAGTCCCGACGATCACCTATATCCAATCCAAACAACTTTTTCACAAGCACCGGTCTTAGATTTGGATTGCTCATGCTGCTATGCACGATTTTGACATTCTACTCTGCTACAGCATTTGCAACCAACAAGCCTAACAATCCCAATGCATCTGCACCCCGGGCCGCAACACATCAGGTCGACACCGTTACGATTTGGAGCCAGTCAATGCAAAAACCGATCAAAAATGTGGTGATTCTCCCTACAGAATACGATCCAAACACGCCACAAGATTGGCCAGTCGTCTATCTGCTGCACGGTTTCCGAGGACGCTATGACACCTGGATCAACAAAACTCAACCCGACCTGCCTGCAGCGGCATCACGCATGGGTGAGATCATCGTCTGCCCGGACGGCGGATTCAGCAGCTGGTATTGGGACAGCCCCATCGATTCGACAATGCGTTACGAGACTTACATAACACAAGAGCTGATTGCAGCCATTGACAGTCTATACCAGACCCGTCCCTCTCGCGAAGGGCGGGCTATCACCGGATACAGCATGGGCGGGCATGGAGCACTCTATCTTGCGCTGAGGCATCCAGACATTTTCGGGGCCTGTGGCTCAATGAGCGGAGGCGTCGCATTGCTCCCCTTCCCAAAAAACTGGGACATTGAAAAACGAATCGGGCCATACCAGGAAAACCCACTACGCTGGGAAGAGTACTCCGTCATGGGACAACTTTGGAGAGCCGTACCGTTCAATGATCACAGCCGTGAGGTGGCAGGACTACCCTCGGTCGATCCCTCATCGGAATTACAAGCCGGACAACTGGCCATATTCATCGACTGTGGTACCGAGGACTACTTCTACAACGTAAACATGCGTCTCCATGAAGAGTTGCTCTATCGCAACGTCCCTCATGAATTCATCATCCGACCCGGACGTCACACTCACGAATACTGGAGACACGCCGTCGAATTTCACCTGCTCTTTTTCCGCGATTTTTTCAACCGGACAGCCAAACAAAATCAATAAGGCATGGCCATACGCAAATCGCAGGTGAAACAAGAATAAGCAAACAATCGTATATATTAGATAATAAACTTAAAAACATCGACAGCATGGCTGAGCATATCTTCACTCTCGAAGCTGAAGGAGACGAACGCATCTGGCGACAGATGAACGTTCACCTCCACCTATACTCCTATGATGCTGAAGGAAACTCGTGCGGAGTCGTCAGCGCTGACAACGACACCAGCCATAAATCCGGTAAAAAACTAAGCGTCTGCACTCCTAAACCGACTGCTGAGGCTGCTATCTGCCTATATGTTGTTCCTAGGGGCTTGCCCGAATCGGATCGTGTATCGGATTCACCTCCATTGAAATTAACCCTGCGTGTCCTCCGGGATGGCCAGGTAATCGATTCAATGAAGCGACAAGTCAATCAATTCGGTGGTGATCAATTGATCAATGTACGGTACAAATAATCGGCACACCTTTCCTGTCTTTTATCTGTGATGACACCATAGAGAAAAGGAACCGTTTAAGACAAACCATCCGCTTAAACGGGAAGCAGAGCTGAATACGGGCTACCCAAGGCTGGAAGCACAGAGAGAATCTGCGTAGAATAGTAGAATAAAAGAAGGGAAAGTAAAGGATAGGGCAACGGTTATTCCCTTCAATCAAAGGCAATCAAAAAGGCAACGGCAGTGTAGTTATTTGTACACTGCCGTTGCCTTTTATGGATTATCTTCATTTTTACCTTCTGCCTCAAACAACTAATGCGATAGCAAAAAGTATGAACTCCAATTTTATATACAGCATCTCATCAAACTCGCAAACGATCTGCAAACTTTTCTCGCTGCGAATCATTTTGAATCTAACCTCGATTTCGCGAGTTTGACTCTTTATTAATGGGTTTTGAATTTACGAATACCCGTATTCCAGAACATGAACGAGAAAACATCCGTATCCTCATCAATTCTCTTCGAGGTGGGTTTACCCGCACCATGCCCTGCATCGGTCTCAATACGGATCAGAATCGGCTTATCACACGCCTGTGCGGCCTGCATCGTCGCCGCAAATTTGAATGAGTGAGCCGGGACCACCCGGTCATCATGATCTGCCGTAGTAATCATTGTGGCCGGATAGCAAGTCCCTTTACGGATGTTGTGTAACGGCGAGTAAGCATACAAATACGGGAACTGATCCGCATTGTCGCTGCGACCATACTCAACAGCCCAACCCCATCCGCATGTGAAATATTGATACCGCAGCATATCCATAACACCTACTGCCGGCAAAGCCACAGCAAACAGATCAGGACGCTGCGTCATGCAGGCTCCCACCAGCAATCCGCCATTCGATCCGCCAGCAATTGCCAATTTATCCTTCGAGGTGTAGCCCTCACGAATCAGATACTCTCCCGCTGCGATAAAGTCATCGAACACGTTCTGTTTATTGGCAAGCATACCGGCCTTATGCCACTCCTCACCATATTCACCGCCACCGCGCAAATTGGCCTGTGCATACACACCGCCCTGCTCCATCAACAAAATATTCTCCGGTGAAAAGCCCGGCGTAATATTGATGTTGAATCCGCCGTAACCGTACAGATAAACCGGATTGGAACCATCCAGCTTAATATCCTTACGATGCACCAGAAACATCGATACCTGCGTACCATCTTTGCTCGGATAGAACACCTGCTCCGTAACAAACTGATCGGGATCGAATTTTACCTCCGGAGACTTAAATAACTCCGAAGTGCCTTTGGCCAAATCATAACGGTAGATTTGTGTCGGCATCGTGAAACTCGAATAGGAATAAAAGGTTTCCGTTGCCGAACGCTCTGCCTGCATGCCGCCTACTGCTCCGATACCAGGCAACTCTACGTCACGAATCTTCTCGCCGGTCATCGAATATTGGCTAACCCGACTCTGCGCCTTATCCAGCCAGAAGACCATCAGATTCTCGCCGGCCGTCACAGCGCCCTCCATCAGGCAGTCGCCCTCCGGTACCAACGTTGCAATCACCGGCTTCGTCCCGGTAAAATCGACCTGCAACAGCTGACCATTCAAGGCGTGGTCATTCGTATAGAAGATGGCCTTGCCGTCACGTCCCGACACCAACGTATAATCATAAGCAAATCCTGGGAACAGCACCTGGAAGCCATTATTCGGAGCTGAAGTACGGACAACACCCGGGGTCTCAATCTTCTGGTAAAGGATCTCGGTACCGCTGGTCCCTTCGGTTGAGGTGACAAAAAGCAGCTTCCCGTCACGGCTTACCGAAGCCGACAGATAACGCAACGGATGCGCTGAATCGCTGTATACCAATTTATCTTCGGTCTGTTTCGTGCCCAATTTATGATAATAGATCTTCTGATCACGGTTCTGGCCCGACAACACCTTTTTCGGATCGGGTTCATCGTATGCACTATAATAAAAACCGTCGCCACTCCAAGTCGCTCCCGAGAACTTCACCCAACGGATCACATCAGGTAACGTCCGGCCCGTTGCGGTCTCCATCACGCGAATCTCGACCCAGTCCGAACCCGAAGCTGCTGCCGCATACGCCAAATATCGGTCATCCTTCGAAAACGACAGATCGACCAAAGCAACCGTACCCTGATCACTCAACGTATTGGGATCCAAGAAAACCTCAGGTGTTCCATCCAAACCCTTCTGTCGGTACAAAATGCTCTGGTTGCGCAAACCATCGTTCTCGAAAAAGAAATAATAGTCACCTATCTTTTGTGGCACCCCGTATTTCGGGAAATTCCACAACTCCGTAAGACGCTCCCGAACCTGATCCCGATAAGGAATCTGCGACAAATAATCCTGCGTAACCGCATTCTCGGCCTTCACCCATGCAGCGGTCTCATCCGAATTGTCATCCTCCATCCATCGATACGGATCGGCTACCTGCGTGCCAAAATAATCATCCACCGTGGAATCCATCCGCGCTACTGGATAAGCTTTCACTTCAATCTTTTTCATCCGATTCTGACATGCCGCCAATGTCAATGCCAATACCGGCAAAACAACGGCTAAATACTGTTTTTTCATCTTTCAGGCTGAATTTGTGAACAGTTGGAACACTCCCTGCCTCAACAAAGATATAAATATTCACAGAAAGTTAATATATTTGTCTTACGGCAGAGATCCCGTTGAACTGCCGAAAATCCCAAAATTATGTACGAAGATCTGAGAAAAGAGGTGGAACTGGTTTGGGAAAACCACGACCACATCCGCACCGACCAGGCTAAACTCGCTATCCGCAAAATTATCAGCCTCGTCGATGAAGGTAAACTGCGCGTCTGCGAACCGCAGCAGGACGGATCATGGAAACTCAACGAATGGGTCAAAAAGGCCATCGTACTCTATTTCCCGATCCAACACATCGAGACCACCGAAGCCGGTCCGATGGAATACAACGATAAAATTCCCCTGAAAACTGGCTATGACCGCCTCGGCATCCGTGTCGTTCCCCCTGCCGTAGCTCGCTATGGCGCCTACATCGCACCGGGTGCAATCCTGATGCCCAGCTACGTCAATATCGGTGCCTATGTCGATAGCGGAACCCTCGTCGATACCTGGGCAACCGTAGGCTCCTGCGCCCAAATCGGCAAAAACGTGCACCTCAGTGGCGGTGTCGGGATCGGCGGCGTACTCGAACCGATCCAAGGTGCGCCTGTCATCATCGAAGACGGCTGTTTCATTGGCAGTCGCTGTATCGTAGTCGAAGGCGTACATGTACATAAAGAGGCTGTCCTCGGCGCTGGCGTCACCATCACCGGTTCTACCAAGATCGTCGATGTTACCGGTCCAGAACCTGTCATTTATCATGGTGAGGTACCCGAACGTTCTGTCGTGATCCCCGGCACCATGCCTAAAAAATTCCCGGCAGGCGAATATGGCGTACCTTGCGCGCTGATTATCGGAAAACGCAAAGCCTCAACAGATGCGAAAACCACACTGAACGACGCACTCCGCACATACAATATCGAAGTCTGATCGTTCTCTCATCACACATAAACGGGCGTCTCCTACAATCAATGAGGAGATGCCCGTTTTTCGTTTTATTCTCTCTTTTATTTTTAAGATCAAGTTGCTTTGCCTATTTCTTTCAAATAGAGTTTCACAGAAGAAGGCAAAAGAGAATTATACGTGAGAGGAACAGCAGTGTATAACAGCACAAAAACGAAAACCAAACCACAACTGCAAGGAAATCAAACGGAGAGATAACACAAAGAAGTACTAAAACAAAACGTAGGGTCTGAGCAAACAAAAAAGAAACTCCGTAAAATAGTATCTGAAAATTTGGGGAAGAAAGGTTTACGAAAGAGCGGTAAACATTGCGCAATGAATGATAACATAGTATCCCAACCTCATTCACCATTCATATCACCTTTATAATTTTACTTAAAATTAACAGTTGAGGTAAACAGCCTGAACGTTGCCTCTACTATCCACCCATCCAGGCCCCAACTATTTTACCAGAATTGAGTATTATTTACCTCGTTATCATACATAAAGGGCTCCTAACAGGACTCACAAACCATCCAATTCAAAACCAACCTAACATTATTCCTACTATAAATTATCTACTACTATTTTAGCCGGTTCGACTTTACATTTCCCCATCGTCCCATTTAAGAAAAAAGAGTTTTGGGGTTATTTTGTTATTTTTGGCCCAAACGATGACCTGTTTTGTCCCCGGTTCATGGAAATCGCACTACATATCATGATGCTGTTAGGCGCCGTAGGCCTCTTCCTCTTCGGCATGAAGATGATGAGCGATACCCTACAGCGTGCCTCGGGACAAAGGCTCTACTCCCAATTAAACCGAGTCGCTGGCTCACCCCTGCGTGGAATCCTCCTGGCAACAACCACAACCGCCATCATACAGTCATCCAGCGCCATGACCGTCATGATTGTCGGACTAACCCACGCCGGCCTTTTAAACCTCGGTCAAGCCATCGGCATGATCATGGGTGCCAATATCGGCACCACTGCAACTGCCTGGCTCGTAGCACTATTTGGCATCCAACTGGATTTCAGCCTATTGGCTACGCCGCTGATTGCAGTATCCTTCCCCCTACTACTGGCCAAACGAAATCGGCTTCGCAACCTCGGATCCACACTGATCGGACTGGCACTCATCCTTTTAGCACTCCATCTGCTACGTGAAGCAACCGGTCATCTAATGACTCAAGCCCCCGTCGAAAAACAACTTGCTCAACTCGACAACTATGGCTTTTGGAGCCCCCTGCTTTTCTTCCTGGCAGGAACCATCATGACCATAATCCTCCAATCCTCCAGCGCAACTACAGCTCTAGCAATCGTTCTCTGCAGCTCGGGGGCCATCTCCCTCGAAAATGCCATGGCCCTGATTCTGGGTGACAATCTCGGAACCACTGCCACCGCCAATATCGCAGCGATCATGACCAATGCCGCAGGTAAACGAGTCGCACTGGCCCATCTGTTGTTCAATCTGGTTTCCGTTTTATGGGCGCTGCCTTTACTCTCCCCCATTACACAAGGTATAAACCAAATCATCATCTTGTGCGGAGAAAACTCTCCTCTAATTACAGGGACACCCTCAACTGCCATGGCATTGGCCCTGTTTCACACCTTACTCAATCTGATTACCACTATACTGCTGGCAGGGTTCATTCCCCAGGCTGCAAAACTTTTGGAACAGCTAATCCCAAATAGAAGCAAAACATCCGGGAACAAACCAGATACAGATATTCCCACTCCTGCCGGAGAACTCGGACTTTTACAAACAACCTACAATTTTGCACAATCGATCCGTCGGGATAAAGAATTAATCCAATCCCTCAAAACCTATTTTAAAGAGAACAACGTCGATACTGCAAGTACACTCGCTGTAGAGATATCCCTCCAGATTAACAATCGGGAAAATGAAAATCGCCTGCTCGACCGACAATTAACCCAACTTGCACAACATGAACTCAGCCCCAAAGGACACCTCACCTGGCAACGCATGAATCGGATCATTATCCGTCAACAGACTGTTACCGATCTGTGCAAAACGGCCCTGCGCCTGATTCAACTCAAAAAGCAAGACCGACTCTGGTTCACCCAACCCATGCGTAAAATTTTAGAGGAGCTGTTCGCCATTATCGACGAAAGTTACGATCTCACTCGTTCACAACTGACAGTCACAACCCAAATCCCGCCCGAAACCATTGACCTGCAAAAAACGCGATTGGATAAATTGGGAAAACAGTGGATACAAATCAAAACCGAACTCGAAACAACCTATTTAATTCCCAACAATCACTCTGAGATTACTCAGCCAACTATCTTGATTTTTATTGAGTTGGCTAATTGCATCGCTCAACTGACGGGCAATGCACTGCAAATTGCCGAAGAGACCACAACCATTTCGTTTGTATAAGGGTTTATGCAGATTACAATTAATTTTCTTTCACGTGCTAAGCATTTTTTTGCTTTAAGCAAAGCATGAACAGCGACCTGGAGTGAATATAACAATATAAAAGTCAACAGATTAAAACTGTAGGGCATAACATATATTACAACATAAACTAATCAAAATGCTTCGATTGTAACAATCTATTCCAAACAATCTCCGTTTAATCAACAGATAAAATACCATCATAAAGAACTGCGAAGCAACTTTATTCGCTTCAGTTTTATCTTTGTAAAATCATCATTTATCGCAATAGTTTGCGAAAATTACCCAACCAAACAAACACTCTACTCAGCAAACCATGAATCCAATGCTGGAACTGAAAGAAAAACTAACCGTATTCGCCCGCCAAAACGGAATCCAAATAGAACTGCTCGACCAAATCGATTCAACCAATAACCGGGCTGCTCAAAAATGTTATGGGGCAGGAGATGTCATCATTGCCGAAACCCAATCTGCCGGCAGAGGGCAACGGGGAAACTCATGGAGTAGTCTTCCTGGACAAAACCTGACCTTTTCTGTTGTCCTGCAACCCGATTTTCTACTGGCCGAGCGTCAATTCCGCATCTCCAAAACTGCAGCACTGGCCGTGGCAGATACCATCGCCGATACTGGCCTTACTCCATCGATCAAGTGGCCAAACGATATCTATATCGGCAATCGGAAAGTAACCGGCATTCTCATCGAAAACGACCTCTCAGGAGCCTATCTGTGTCGTTCCGTGATCGGTATCGGACTGAATGTCAACCAAACCGACTTCGACCCGACATTACCCAATCCCACTTCACTCGCCCATGAAGCCGGTCACACGTTCGATCGGGCCGAAATGTTCATCCGATTTTACCAACACCTGGCCAACCGATATCGGATGCTGGCAGAAGAGGAGACTTCAAACAAAAACGCCTCCCAAATCGATACCGACTACCTGAACAGACTCTACCGACTCAACGAAGAGCATACCTTCATCGATGGACGTACCGGAGAACACTTTATCGGTACAATTACCGGAATTCTTCCAGGAGGCGATCTCGAAGTCCGAATCGCCAATACCGGACAACTGCGAACCTTTCTTTTCAAAGAGATCGAATATGTCATCTGAGATGCCCTCAGATGCAAAAAATAACAGGCTCCACAAAAAAATATGTGAATACTGTAACTTTGTGAAGCTGTCACCGTTGTAACGTTAACTTTGAGGATCAATGACCGTCGCGGAGTACGACAAATGTGTACATACGCTATCCGATAACCTCTATCGTTTTGCTCTCAAATCTTTACGCGATGAAGAGTTGGCAAAAGATATTGTTCAGGAGAGTTTTCTCAGACTCTGGGAAAACCGTGAGGCTGTCCTCGACGGTAAAGAAAAGTCATACCTGTTCACAATCGCCTACCGGCTGATTATCGACCAGGCACGCTACAAAAAACGATACACCGGCGACGAACCTCTCCGCATCCGCCCCGATGACAAAAGCCATACATACAGCGGAATCGCAGAAACCGTCCAACGCTATCTGGATCAACTGCCCGAAATTCAACGGACTCTGATCCTGCTCCGGGATTACGAAGGATACTCGTACCAGGAAATAGCCGAAATGACCTCACTGAGTATCGCTCAAGTGAAAGTTTACATATTTCGCGCGCGCGTAGCCCTCAAGCAACAGCTTGGATCAATGGAGAACCTATTGTAATACAAAGCATAACGATTATACAAATGATCGACGAACAGAATTACGAACAGTGGGCGATGGATTACATCGAAGGAACTCTCGACGCCACCCGACGTCAAGAGTTTAACGCTTTTTTAGCAAGTCATCCAGCCATTGCTGCACAAATCATCTCCCTGTGCGACGCAATGCCGGTACTTCCTCCCTCCGAGGTGACATTCCCCGATAAAAAACAGTTGTTGCGCGGCCGAGAGATTCGTTTAGCTCGCCGCCAGGACCGATTGCAACGGTTCGGGGCCATGATGTCGGGAGCTGCCGCCGCCGCTGTGCTGTTTGGAGGAATGTTTCTGTTCAATCCCAACCGACCCGGAAAAGGGACAGACCAAATGGCTGCCGAAGCCACTGCTGCCTACCCTGAAGGAGCCGAAGCTCTGGCTGAACGCATGACCGAAACAACGGAACAAGAAGCCGAAGTCAATGCTACACCGGCCATCCAGGATGAATTGGCAACCCAAACCCCAATTTTCAATGCCCCCAGCCTAAACAGAGCGACACAAAACCAAACCAACAAAATTTCTCAACCGGCAGTCGAGTTATCGGTCATGCATCCAGACCAGAACAGCACCATTCAACCGGCTGAAAATTACATACAACAATCGGAGCAAAGACAAATTCTGAATTCATTGTCAACGCCTGTACAGTTGTACGCCGCTGCCCCTCAGGTAAATTTAGAACAAGTGGCTATCCAACCTTCACAGCGGACAGAGACGCGATCCATTGTAGCACAACGAATCGCTGCCAATCGTAAAGCGGCCTCCACTCATGACCGCGATAACAGCGAAAGCAATGATATACGATCCTCGGTTGAAACACTGCTTTCGACCATCAACGATGTAAGTCCGATTTCTCATTATCGTACCAGCGAAGAGGAGGGTATTACTATCGCCTCGTTTATCCATATCGGAAGAGAGATTGACAGTAATTGAATTACTTTACAAAAGCGACTGAAACCCAACGCAGCGCACACTTAGTGAAATCGATTCACCGCAAAATTTGATACAACAAAACGGCAGAGCCGATACCGTGATACAGCTTGGGGAATCGTTACAAACGTAGCCCCATTCAGAACCGACCAAATAATCATCAAGACCCCATCTCTTCTCATAAAGAGATACAACCGACAGAACCAACATGAAACAGCCCCTGATCCTGACTTTGCTGATGATGGCTTCCATCTGCACCTCCATGGCACAGCAAATGGACAGGCCCAATATGAAACCTACGTCCTTTATCCAGCAAGAATCTTCTGATTCATCGATCGAACAGCCTTGCTTGATCGATCGTGATCTGCCTGCTCAACAAACAGCAGCATCAAGCGTTACTGAATCTCTGGGTATGGGGTTATCTGCGACATTGGACTCTCCTGTTCAATCCAATTTTTTCGAAAACATGCGCTCTGATGCTACTGTCAACACTCCTTTGGCAATCGGCAACAAGCCTCCAAAAGAAACAGAGTCAAGCAATATTGAACAACCTGAGCCACAAAAAAAGAGATCCAAAATCCGTATCAGCCTTTTCAAAAAACCCGAAGGGAAAGAACAGACCCGGCGTGTACTCTGGAGAGACGGACGTTGGGCCGGTATCGGCATTCATTACAGTGGCATGGTTACCAATTTGGGGAATTTCTCGCTTCCGGCCGGTGCTGAACGAATGACTCAAAGTGTCAAATCAATCGGCGTAACCCTCAACCCTGTCGATTTTATTCTCGTCGGCAACCAGTCCTTCCGCTTGCTGACCGGACTGGGATTCGAACTGAACAACTTCCGCTTCGACCAGGATATCGCCCTGAAATACGAAAACGGCGTTACCACCGTCGATGAACAATATCTTGCCCAAGGAGTCAACCTAACCAAGTCCAAACTCTTTACCGCATACATGAACATTCCGATATTGATCGAGTTCCAAACCGGTCGCAATCACAATTTCTTCATTAACGGCGGTGTCATCGGTGGTCTGCGTATCGGAGCCCATACCAAAATACAAGGGAAAAGTTCCATCATTGGCGGAACAGCCAAAGATCACAGCAGCTTCGGGTTGCGCAACTTCCATTATGGCTATACGCTCAACTTCGGTTACTCACACATCGGATTCAACCTGACCTATTATCACTCCCCGCTGTGGCGTAAAGGAGCTGGCCCGCAAGTACGTCAGGTCAATGCCGGTATTTCATTGGTATTTTAATCAATAAAGTATTCCATATAACCTGGTTGGCCACATAAAAATACAATGAGGAGCGCTCTTCGGGGCGCTCCTGTCACATTTATCCGCAAAATTGCTATCTTTGTAGCTATACAATAAATCCGCACAAATCCCGATAGCTATGGAATATGCTCCCACCCTTCGCGATTTTGGTCCCGCCCCCAGCGAGGATCAGGTGAATGCGCTGCTCGACAACATCCGGTCGTTGAGCCAAACCAACTGCCGCGAAGAGGTCTATCGACGATGCTTCAACTGCATCGACCTCACCTCATTGGGAGCTACCGATTCACGCCGTTCAATCACCGAATTCACAAAAAAAGCCATCGACCTGCCCCGCATGTTCCCCAAAGCCGGGAGCGTAGCTTCGGTGTGTGTATGGCCCGTATTCGTGGAAACGGTTGGACTGGCTGCCGGAGATTCCAAATTGGCCATCACCAGCGTAGCAGGAGGATTTCCCTCCTCACAAACCTACTTAGAGGTGAAAATGCTCGAAACCGCCATGGCTATCGAAAACGGTGCCGATGAAATCGACATTGTAATCAGTATCGGAGAGATGCTTGACGGCGAATATGACCTGATGGGCAATGAGATCGAAACTTTACGTGCCGAAGTGGGCGAAGATGCTGTACTGAAGGTAATTCTCGAAACAGGCACCCTCGCCAAACCCGAATTGATCCATCGCGCCGCCATGATCGCCATGGAAGCCGGAGCGGATTTTATCAAAACATCGACCGGCAAAAACGGTATTGCCGCAACACCGGAAGCCGCTGTGGTCATGTGCCTTGCCATTCGCCAGTTCGCTGAAAAAACCGGCAAAAAAGTGGGTTTCAAAGCGGCAGGAGGTATCTCAACCGCTGAAAACGCCGTTCTATATTACAGTATTGTCGAAGAGATCCTCGGCCAAGAGTGGTTGAATCCGGACCGATTCCGAATCGGGGCCAGTTCGCTGGCCAACAATTTGCTGAGTGCTATCGAACAGCACCCCGTAAAATATTTCTAAACCGATTCCATTCCTTAAACATTGTTTGGTCATAAGCCAATACTTGTTGCGGGAGCCAAATCGACTCCTGTCCGCTCGTTATCGACTATCCCTTCACTTTCAAATGGGAACCCGATGCGATCTGATAATTTGATGAGACAAGGAGGAGCCCCTCAGAAAGTCAATAAAGAATCAACACAAACAACCATATAAACAAAAAAATGAGTAAAATTACGATCAACGAAGCCGGTGCACTGCTGGTGCCCAACGAAGTAGAGATCCCCTTTATCGAAGGAGACGGAGTAGGTCCCGAAATCACGGCCGCTACCCAAAAGGTGGTTAACGCCGCTATCGAAAAAGCATACAACGGACGACGACGAATCCTTTGGAAAGAGGTCCTGGCCGGAGGTAAAGCCTTCGAACAGACCGGCACCTGGCTGCCCGACGAGACCATGCAGGCCTTCCGCGACTATCGTGTCGGAATCAAAGGCCCGCTGACAACCCCAGTCGGAGGCGGTATCCGTTCGTTGAACGTCGCTCTACGTCAGGAACTCGACCTCTATGTCTGCCTGCGTCCCGTACGCTGGTTCCGAGGTGTGGTCTCTCCCGTAAAAGAGCCCCAAAAGGTCGATATGCACATCTTCCGCGAAAACACTGAAGATATCTATGCCGGTATCGAGTGGATGACCGGAACTCCCGAAGCCGAAAAATTCCTCCGCTTTCTCACCGAAGAGATGGGAGTAAAAAAGGTACGTTTCCCGCAAAGCTCCTCATTTGGTGTAAAACCCGTTTCACGCGAAGGTTCGCAACGATTGGTGCGTTCCGCTCTCGAATATGCCATCGCCCGCCATCTGCCATCGGTTACCCTCGTACACAAAGGCAACATCATGAAATTTACCGAAGGCGGCTTTAAAAATTGGGGATATGACCTGGCCGAGACCGAATTTGCCGATAAAACCTTCACCACACGCCAATACGACGCCATCAAAAAAGAGCAGGGAGCCGCAGCTGCAGATCAGGCCATGCAAGCAGCTAAACAGGCCGGCAAGGTGATCGTTAAAGATGTGATTGCGGACGCCTTCCTGCAGAATACGCTGCTGATCCCCGAAGAGTATTCGGTCATCGCCACGCTGAACCTCAACGGTGACTACATTTCCGACCAACTGGCAGCCATGGTGGGTGGTATCGGTATCGCACCCGGTGCCAACATCAACTACCGCACCGGACACGCCATCTTCGAAGCCACACACGGCACAGCGCCTAATATTGCCGGCAAAAACGTGGTTAACCCGTCGTCATTGCTTCTTTCGGCTGTCATGATGCTCGAATACCTCGGCTGGAACGAAGCGGCAACTCTGATCACCGCCGCTATGGAAAACTCCTTCGAGGCAGGACGTGCAACCGGTGATTTGGCCCGATTTATGCCGCAAGGTACTGCACTCTCTACATCCGAATTCGGAGAAGAGCTGCTCAAGAGACTTTAATTCCACAACCGGATTCCGGCGTTACTGCAGGTCATCGGTATTCAAGAAAAGTCTCTGCCTTCAAGGGCACTACGTTAAAAGGGAGAGTAAATAAAGGTTGAACGATTCGAGATCTCACGAGCCGATAGATTCAATTAGCTTTAGAAAGCTATTGTAAACACCTTTCAACAGAAAGAGCTCGGATAGATCTACAGAGGCCATTTGGAGTTTCGATATGAGGCTCATATTGAAACTCCAACGGTCTCCACAATACACAATAAGGCCATTATAGGAACCGTCAACCGTCCATTACTGCCCAGCCAAAAAAGCAGGAAACTTTAACGATTTGTTTAAATTTATCCTATTTTTTCATTATCTTGGCCCTCCAGGTCCTGAAAATAGGCCTCAAACATGCTGACAAGGGCGTAGTAAGATTGCTTCTCACTTCTACACCCGATACGTTTCAGCCTCCCCGACTACCGGGAGAGGCACCCCCTGCCGCCCAATCCGGATCAGGTGACACCATCCGAATGCGGCGAAACCAGATATCAAACACAAACATAACAGGGATCATGAAAAAAGAGTACATCATCTACAAGCTCTCTGAATCAATCAAGAGCACCAGCCACATCGACAACGAACTCTTCACCAAATATAACGTCAAACGCGGTTTGCGCAACGAAGACCACTCGGGTGTATTGGTCGGCCTAACCAAAATCGGTGACGTAGTCGGCTATGAGCGCCTGCCCGAAGGTGGCCTCAAAGCCATCCCAGGCCGTCTGCTCTATCGTGGTATTGACGTCAATGATCTCGTAAAAGGTATCCATGCCGAAAAACGCTTCGGATTCGAAGAGGCCGCTTTCCTGCTGCTGTCAGGATACCTGCCCAACCGTGAAGAACTCGAGACCTTCCAGGCCCTGATTCATGCCTTCATGCCGCTGGGCCAAAAGACCAAAATGAACATCCTCGACCTTGAGGGTTCAAACGTCATGAACATTCTGGCCCGCAGCGTATTGGAGATGTACACCTTCGACGAGAATCCGGATGACACCTCACGCGACAACCTGATGCGTCAGTCGATCGATCTGATCGCCAAATTCCCGACCATCATCGCCTACGCATACAACATCATGCGCCACAGCCACGGAAAGACCCTCCACATCCGTCACCCCAAAGACGAATACTCATTCGCCGAAAACTTCCTCTACATGCTCAAAGGCGAATTCACCGATCTGGAGGCCCGCACGCTCGACCGCGCACTGATCCTGCACGCTGAACACGGTGGTGGTAACAACTCAACCTTTACCGTGCGTGTTACCAGCTCATCGGGAACCGACACCTACTCTTCGATTGCAGCTGCAATCGGCTCTCTTAAAGGCCCGCTGCATGGTGGCGCAAACCTCGCAGTTATGCAGATGTTCAAACACCTCAAAGAGAACATCCGCCACTGGGACAGTGTCGAGGAGATCGACGACTACCTGAACCGGATGCTCCGCAAAGAGGCCTATGACCACACTGGTTTGATCTATGGCATCGGACATGCCGTTTACACCATTTCTGACCCGCGCGCCCTGCTGCTCAAAGAGATGGCACGTGATCTGGCCAAAGAGAAAGAGCGCGAAGATGAATTCGCATTCCTCGAACTGCTCGAGGAACGTGCGATTGAAAACTTCATGAACTTCAAAGGAAACAAAGTGAACAAACGGGTCTGCGCAAACGTGGACTTCTACTCAGGGTTTGTATACGATATGATCGGACTGCCCGGACAAGTCTTTACCCCGCTGTTTGCCATGAGCCGTATCACCGGTTGGACCGCTCACCGTATCGAAGAGCTCAACTTCGACAGCAAGCGTATTATCCGCCCGGCATACAAAAATGTTGCCGAAGAGCGTCCATTTGTTCCCATGAAAGACCGGTAGATCAATAGACACAACATCTTAATTCCCTTTCAGACAGCTCCTCAAAACAGGAGCTGTTCTGTTTTTATAAACATTTCGACTCTTCCGACCTTGTTTTATACACCGTTTTGCAGTTTTTTACCGGAAATACAACCGCATATCGGTGCAAATGACTAACTTCGCAGCGATTTTTAGCCGAAAAAAGACCATGTCCTCACAGCGGGATTATACCTCATATGCCCCTTTGATCACACTGCTCGTCGTAGCTGTGCTGATCGGGCTGTCATTTCTGCCCCGGTTTAAAGTGGGCGGCGTAACCATCAAACGCACCAACATCATCTCAGATCTGATCCAACAAGAGGAGGATCCCGAATTGTTGGAGGCCGATCCCTATTTCGACTCGACCTTCCTCAACGAGGCTGCCGCCATGAAAGTGATCGATTCGGCAACCCGTAATGCCAATTACGACACCCTCAACCTGCCGGATCTGGCCTCAGAAGAGTGGCAAATCTCTACGTCACAAGAGGAGGATGAACAGAATAATTTGTTGTTGTCATCTCCCCTCCAAACGCACAAAGCCAACGTTGCTATCGAATGTTTCAGCGATGAGGCTATGGAACGGATCAATGAGGCCCTCAACAAAAAAAACGGGCACCCAGTACGGATTGCTGTTTTGGGTGACTCATTTATTGAAGGAGATATTTTTACCGCCGATCTGCGTGAACAACTGCAAGATCTCCGAGGAGGTCGAGGTGTCGGATTTGTTCCTTTCGCTACACCGATGTCCAAATTCCGGGCTTCTGTCCTGCACAATTACTCCAACTGGAATATCTATAACATCCGCGACAAGGCAGAGATTCCAGCCGAGTACAAGAAAAGTTTCTTTGTCTCCGGCATAGTTTGCGTTCCGGACGAGGGAGCTACCACACGACTGGAGGGAGTCACTTTCCGCAAACATCTGAACCAAGCTGATGCGGCCCGTTTGATCTTTATCAACCGAAACAACACCCGTATTAACGTTGTGGTCAATGATTCGGTCAGTCGTATTTTCACCCCGGAATCAAGCGACCACATTCAACAGATTGTCATCAAAGCTCCGATTCACAGTATTAAAGTTACGCTGACCCACACACAAGGATTCACCGGATACGGAATCGTTCTGGAAGGAAGGGGCGGAGTAAGCGTGGACAACTACTCTATCCGAGGCAACAGCGGTATGGCCCTGTTCGAAACCAACAGTTTCGTCAATCAACAGATCAACAAGATGCGAGGATATGACCTGGTGGTTCTCCAGTATGGCCTCAACGTCATGACCGCAGAGGTACACTCCTACAACTCCTACGCAAAAACACTCGCACATATTATCCGGTATACACAGCAATGTTTCCCGGGTGCCAGCATTCTGGTAATGGGTGTAGGCGACCGAAGCAAAATGCAAAACGGACAGTTCATCACAATGCCTTCCGTACACGGTATGATCAAGGCTCAACGCAAGGCAGCCGAGGAGACCGGCGTCGCATTTTGGAACACTTTTGAAGCCATGGGCGGCGAAAACAGTATGGTCGCCTTCGTCGAAAAGAAATGGGCTTCACAAGACCATACGCACATTCGTTTCCCGGGCGGTAAATATATTGCCAAAGAACTGACCGCTGCTCTTATTGAAAATGCAGATGCCAATGTCTCTGATTCCGAAAATCAACCCATGCCGTTCTTGCACGATCTCGAATCGGAATATGAACCCTTCCCCAGTGAAGAGGGATGGCAACACGACAATTTGCTCCTTCCGCACGAAGAATCCGACCAGACTCAAGCGACTCCAACACCACGGAGAGAATTCTTTGAAGACAAAGAGGAATCCATTGCTGAAACGTCAGCACACGACACAACGGTCGATACACTCATTAAAAATCCATCGATTGATCTGGACACCTCAGCCATCCAATCGATAGAGGGTGACACGTTACATCTCCAAAACAAAGGGCATAAATCCTCCGGAAATCGCGCAGGACACAAACACAAAGACACACTCTCTGCGACAGCAACAGAGTCACGATCTCATGCCCACCGGGAGAAAGCAAATCAAGGCGCAGCAAGCCAACCGGCCAACCCCCTTAACAACGATAACAAAGAGCAAAGTCGCACACCTCGTCCCGAGCCACAAACGGACGGTATCCAAACGACCGAATCATGAAATACGGCCCGATCATCATATTACCGTTAGCAGCGATCCTGCTGACAAGCGGGCTACGACAAGGGGTCAAGACGCAACCCGAATCACTGCCGCTGACCGACTTCAAGTTTGAGGTCGAGGAGGTGCATGCACCCGGGATTGTCAAATTGGATGCCAACCGAATTTCGGGACACGTCGAAGCTCTCGACAGCTTTTTTCTGAAATTAACCGCACTGGAACAAAAAGAGGGGAATCTGCCTGTAACCATCTTTCAATTGGGAGATTCGCATGTGCAGGCAGGAACCTATCCCAACCAAATACGTACACGGTTGCAGCGTATCTTCGGGAATGCAGGACGAGGTTTGATCGTTCCGTTAAGGCTCACAGGTACCAACCAATCGGCAGACTATACCATCTCCTCACCCAACAGTTGGGAGGCCTCCCGTTGTACCCAACTTCACCCTGAGGAGGAGCCCGGCCTCTCCGGGATGGCACTGATCGGAAGCGACAATACCGTCTCCTTCACCATTACCGACAAAGAGTCCTCATTCGACCGGATCCGCGCTTTTCACGACAGTCTGGCCCCACTGTTACAAGCTCCCGCCGAACTGACCGACGACATGCAGTGTCCCCTCGGTGACACCCCGGAAAGTACTTACATTCCCCTCAACCAAAGTGTCAGCTCGGTTACATTGCAGGGTCCGATTACCGACCCGCACTATAACCACCAAATCTATTACGGCTTCTCGCTCGAAAACGGTCAGCCCGGCATTCTGTACCACAGTATGGGAATCAACGGCAACACCTTTACAGCCATGAACCGTAATCCTCAGATCATCCGACAAGCTACCGCTCTGTTGCCCGATCTGATTGTAATTTCATTGGGAACCAATGACTCATACGGCCGCAACTTCAACGCCGAATATGTCGGTTCACAAATCGACAAACTGGTCGGACTGATCCGTCAATATTTCCCAAGTCAACCGCTACTGTTGACTACACCGATCGAATGCAGCCAAACCGTACGTGTTCGAGGACGTTCAGTTCGACAACCGAATCCCAATTCGCGTAAAGTACGCGACCAAATCCTGCGAATCGCAGCCAAATACCAACTGCCGGTATGGGACTTCTTTACCGTGGCTGGCAGCGAAGGAGCCATTGCCCGCTGGTATGAAGCCGGCCTGGCCAACTCCGACCGTATTCATCTGACCCACGAAGGTTATCGATTGCAGGGCGAACTGCTTTGTGATGCTCTGATTCGGGCCTATAACGATTACAAAGGCTTTAGCGGGAACTCCGCCATCGCCCCCAATACCCATTTGATAGAAAAGCTCCCGCAAATTCCACTCGATGAGGTTGTCTCAACTCCTCAGAAGCAACAGTAACTCCGCGAAGCTTGATCATGTATACAGATTATGAACGAACTGAGTGATATCATAGACAAAGCGCTGCACCTGCTGCAGTATGACCCTAAGGCTCCGCTGATTTTCAGCAGCGGACTGTTCCTGTTCCTGTTTTTGGGTTTTACCTTCTTCTACCAATTCATGCGACGGGCCGTGCTGCTGCGCGTCATCTATGTCTCGCTCTTCTCCCTCTATTTCTATTACAAAACCAGCGGATTCTTCTTCCTGCTGCTGGTCGCCGTCTCCATTTCCGACTTCCTGATCGGCAAGGGAATCGCCCGCTGCGAAAAAAGATCGGCCCGCCGTAGCCTGCTCGCACTTAGCGTCATCCTCGACATCGGCCTGCTCGTCTATTTCAAATACACCAACTTCTTTATTGAAATTATCAACGGGCTGAGCGGACGCCACTGGCTCGACTTCCAAAACATCTTCCTGCCAGTGGGAATCTCTTTTTTCGTCTTCCAATCCATCAGCTATACCGCCGATATCTATCGCCGCCGTATCGAACCCCTCCGGAAATGGATCGACTATCTCTTTTACCTGTCATTCTTCCCCCAGTTGGTGGCCGGACCGATCGTGCGTGCTCGCGATTTTATCCCGCAAATTCACCAAAACCCACTGCGCGTAACCCGCGAAATGTTCGGAACCGGTGTCTTTCTGATCATCTCCGGACTCTTCAAAAAGGCCATCATCTCCGACTATATCAGCCTCAACTTCGTCGATCGGGTCTTCGACGATCCCCTCTTATATAGCGGTTTCGAAAACCTGATGGGACTCTATGGCTACGCCCTGCAGATCTATTGCGACTTCTCCGGCTACTCCGATATGGCCATCGGTATCGCTCTGCTGCTCGGCTTCCATTTCAACAAAAACTTCGACTCCCCCTATAAATCGGCGACCATCACCGAATTCTGGCGCCGCTGGCACATCTCCCTCTCCAGCTGGTTGAAAGACTACCTCTACATTTCGCTTGGAGGAAACCGTAAAGGCCACGTAAGAACCTACGTCAACCTGATTATCACCATGCTGCTCGGAGGACTCTGGCACGGCGCCGCATGGCGATTCGTTCTGTGGGGAGCTTGGCACGGGATCTCCCTGGCCGTGCACAAATGGTTTATGGCCCATGTCCCAGGATTCAAAACGCAAGGAGCCGATATGCCTCTCTGGAGACGTTGTATCGGTATCGTGATCACCTTCCACGTCGTCTGCTTCGGCTGGATCATGTTCCGTGCTACCGATATGCAAACCGTCCGCAATATGCTCTCGCAAATCTTTACTGATTTCAAACCGGCACTGATTCCTCAGGTTGTCTCGGGATATGCCCCCGTCATGGCCCTAATGGCGATCGGCTATCTGCTGCATCTCCTTCCGGCAAAAAGCGGACTGTGGGCACAACAAACCGTTACCAAATCCCCGCTGCCTGTCAAAGCTATCGTACTGGCATTGCTGATTTGGGGCGTCATGCTGATCAAATCGTCCGAAATCCAACCGTTTATTTACTTCCAGTTCTAAAACAGTCGCTCTGTCAGGAGGCTATCCAACTCATTCCCGCCTCAGCCCTTCGTACCAGCTGAGGAGCGGGAATAGCTTTATGTCTCCACGCATTGTATCGGTTTGGGATCGATAAAGTCACACAGATCCACGGACTTGACAATGAGAAGATCGGAAGAAATCCTCCTTCGTCGAGAGACACAACCAACTACTGAAAGGAAAGGGAAGAAGCTGACCACAAGAATCCGGGTAATAGGCTCAGCAGAGAAGAGATGGATTGAGGAAAGATCGCCCATCACCTTTGCTATTTTCCAAAACATCGACCCACATATTTTACTATTTTTGCTCAAACAGGGGGGACAAAACTGCATGAAAAACGCATGCCTTTTCATCTCCTCCACAAACAACCCTATTCAACAACCATCAACACACAACAATATGACCAACGAAGTTCTCAAAGCACTCGAAGAGCGCCGCAGTGTACGCGGCTATACCGCCGAAATGCCTTCTCAAGAGTTGATCGATACCGTCATCAAAGCCGGAATCTATGCCCCAACCGGTCGTGGAGCTCAATCCCCCATTATCGTTGCTGTCACCAATAAAGCTACCCGCGATCTGCTCTCAAGCCTCAATGCCCAAGTCATGGGCTGTTCATACGATCCTTTTTATGGAGCTCCCGTTGTTTTGGTTGTCCTCGCTGACCGCACCTACCCGACATATCTCTATGACGGTTCACTCGTCATGGGCAACCTGATGAATGCCGCCTACTCCGTCGGACTCGGCAGTTGCTGGATTCACCGGGCCAAAGAGGTGTTCAACTCACCCGAAGGGAAAGCTTTGCTCAAAAAATGGGGAATCGAAGGTGACTACGAAGGAATAGGCCACTGCGTTTTAGGCTATGCAGCAGCACCGCTACCAGCGGCAAAACCTCGTAAAGCCAATTATGTTATCCATATCAAATAATCCCATTTGATATACCGCCATTCAATAAAACGCTGTACGGCTTGTCACCTCCAAATGTGACAAGCCGTATTTTCAATCGCACAACCGACACCGAAATATCCGATACGGATCGCACAGAACTCATTTCGCCTCCCCCGAGTTGTTGCCAATATGCTAAAAGGCATATCCCTCAAAGCAGGCAAAACCTCCTGACATTTTTCCTGTTATCGAATTATTTGCTATTTTTGAACCGCATTTGTCCGGACTATTCGTTCCGAAAACCATGTGGCAAGAGATTCTGCATATCGATCAACAAGGACTGCTGGCCCTCAACGGTAGTTGGGGTCCGGGGTGGGATGAATTTTTCTATATCGTCACCGCCCGCTTGACTTGGGTTCCCCTATATATCTTGATTATCTACTTCGCCTGGCGAAAAATCGGAACTCGAAACCTGCTCTGGATGATCCTATGTTTGGGCATCGCTGTGATCGCAGCAGACCAAATCTGTAACTTTTTCAAACATTTCACGCCCAAATTTCGCCCATCGCACACCCCCGAAATCAAAGAATTCGTACATATCCTGCACGACTATCGAGGAGGCCTTTACGGCACTGTATCTGCCCATGCTGCCATCAGCTTCACAATAGCCCTCTTCTCCTTACGCCTATTCCGCTCCAAATGGTTCTCCGGCGCAATCATCTTTTGGGCTATACTCGTCAGCTATAGCCGCATCTATGCAGGCATGCACTTCCCAATGGATATCCTTTTCGGGACCCTGCTGGGAATCCTATTAGGACTCCTGTCATTCCATATCTACCGAAAAATAACGGAGAAAAACTCACATAAAATTCAACAAGTATGATTCTCTCCGAACAGTCCGCAGCGTTCCGCAGACGCCTTTACGACAATCGTCACTGGCTCCCTCTGCTGCTATACCCTGCCGCAATATTGGCCCTGCTTATCGCCAGACCGTTCAATATCATTCCCGACAGCTTCTTCTTTACCTTGCTGTGCGCAATCATCTCCCTGACAGGAGTAGCCATACGCGCCATGACAGTCGGATACCTCCCCCGTAAAACTGAAGACGAGGTTACCAGCGGCGTTAAAAGCACCGAACTGATTACCCAAGGCATGTATTCCATCGTCCGACATCCCATCGCTTTGGGAAATCTGTTAGCCTGGTACGGCATCATTTTATACGTCGGGGTAAGCTGGTTCATCATCGGAGCTATCCTACTGTACACCCTCTTCACATACCAAATTCTGCTGTGCGAAGAGGAGGAGCTTGCCAAACGTTTCGGCGATCGGTATTCGCTCTGGGCCAGCTACACAAATGCCCTGATTCCCAATCGAAAACTCTGGATTCGATCTCGCGATAAATTCTCCCTGATGCAAGTACTCCGACGCGAATATATCGGATTCTTCTTCCTGGTCCTCACATTCGTCACCATCAACCTGCTACGCAATCGTGTAATCGAATTTACCTGGAGCCTGTCCCCATTGTGGACTGTAGTCGGTGGAGCGACCTTGCTGTTCACCATCTTCATCCGATTGATCATTAAATTGATCAATAAGTAACCGGAATCTTACAACAGTGGCAGCAGATCCAAGGCCCTGTTTCTTGTGATAATCAATCCAAGAAGGAACGACCTGAACCCTGTTAATAACGTGGTTTGGTAGGGAAGGATTTAAAGACACATTAAAACCCAATAAATAAACAAGAGGAGCTGATCTTCAGCTCCTCTTGTTTATTTACACCTAAGTTCCTAACACCATTGGCGGAGAAAGCGGGATTCGAACCCACGATACCCTTTTGGGGTATACGCACTTTCCAGGCGCGCACCTTAAGCCACTCGGTCATTTCTCCGAATCACTCTTTTATTGATATTGAATCGCAATGCAAGAGAACAATACCACCTTCACTGTAACCCAATTGATCAAATCTTCCTTATTCAGAAAGCGCTGCAAGATACGAAATTATTTTTGTTCCTAAAAATCGGAACTCAAATTTCACCCTCCACTAAATCGTCATCTCACCACAACGATCGGCTGCTAATTGTCGTCGAACCTCAGCCGGATCATCCGAAGCCCCCAAAGCGACCATCATCTTGGTCACTGCACTCTCGGTCGTAATATCGCGGCCACTGACCACACCGGTTTGCCCGAGACGCTTCCCCGTCTCGTAAATCTCCGATACGCTGCCACCCGGACATTGCGTCACATTCAGCACCACCAAACCTCGCGCAACGGCATCGGCAACCGCATCAATAAACCACTCAGCAGTCGGCGCATTGCCCGATCCATAAGTCTCCAGAATCACCCCTCGCAATCCCGGAAGCGAAAGCATACACCGGAAGGTGTCGGCCCCCATTCCCGGGAAAAGACGAATCACGGCCAATCGCGTATCGAGATGTTCGACAATTCGCAAAGGTCCTGAATCAGCGGATACCTGACGTATAAACGACCGATTATAATGAATATTCACCCCTACCTCTGCCAAGATCGGATAGTTATCCGACCGGAAGGCATTGAGCAATTCGGCACTGTGTTTGGTCGTACGATTGGCACGGAACAGCTTATTCTGAAAACAGATGCACACCTCCGGCACAACCGCCCGGCCATTTTCATAAGCCGCCGCAATCTCAACGGCAGTGATCAAGTTTTCACGACCATCCGTTCGTAAAACACCTATCGGAATCTGGCTCCCCGTAAAAATCACCGGTTTGGCCAGATTCTCCAGCATAAAACTGAGTGCCGAAGCTGAATAGGACATCGTATCCGTACCGTGCAATACGACAAACCCATCGTATGAGTCGTAATGATCCCGAATCAGACGGGCCAGCTCACACCACAACTCGGGGGTCACATTAGACGAATCAATCGGATCAAGGTTAATAATCTGCAACTCAACCCCCAATTTGCCCAAATAAGGGAACTCTTCATAGATGGTATTGAAGTCGAATGGCGCCAACACCCCCGTTTCGGGGTCAGGCTTCATACCGATCGTACCGCCCGTATAGATCAACAGCACGGATGATTTTTTCTCTATTTCCATCTTCATGTCGTTTTTCTCTCCATCTTTCAACACAGCCACACAACACCATGCACACCGTGGCCACATCCAGCCCTACTCCAAATCCTCCCCGAACATCCTCAAAGCATTTCGGGTCGTTGTTTCAGCTACCTCTTCCGGTGTAACACCATACAGTTCTGCCAATTTAAGAGCAACCAATTCAACGTATGCGCTCTCATTCCGTTTCCCTCGATAGGGGACCGGCGGCAAATAGGGCGAATCGGTCTCCAAGACCAGTTCTGTCAACGGAATCTCCCGCAACGTATCGGGCAAGGTCGAACGTTTGTAGGTAACAGGCCCTCCAATACCAAATAGGAAATCACCCGAACCCTTTAACGCCTTATAATGATCCACGGAACCACAAAAACTGTGCATAATCCCGCGCAACTCGCGTCCTGCATACTCCTGCATCAACATACACATCTCATCCCAAGCATCACGGGTATGCACCACAAACGGTAAATCATACTGCAAAGCCAACTCAATTTGAAACCGAAGCGCCTCTACCTGTTCATCTTTCCAATCACGGCTCCAGTAAAAATCGAGTCCGACCTCCCCCACTCCGTAAAATCGGATACCCTCGGGTGGAGTGGCCAAATAACTGGCCACCTTGTCAAGAGCCTCTCTCCAACCGAGATTGTCATTCACCGATGTAGGATGCAGCCCCATCATCGGCCGACACAGTTCCGGATATTGCCGCACCAAAGCAAACATCGCCTCATATGACTCCTCATCAATAGCCGGCAAATACAACCGCTGAAGACCTGCTTGACGCGCTCGAATCACTATATCATCACGATCCTCATCAAACTGTGTATCATAAATATGCGAATGGGTATCAATCAATCTCAAAGCCATCACTCTTGTCTATTCTATCAGGGTAGATCCTTCAGCTTCCCACTTCCATATCGACATCTTAAACATGCCTTATATTGGAACGTGCAAATCTTAAAGTCACACATCATACGACACAACATGTCCAGATGATTCTTCATTCAATGATCAAACGATCATGTCAGCTGAATTCCAAAGCAAAAATAGAGTGAAAAACACTTGCAAACAAACCACAACAAACACCTTTATTGAAGATGCAGTGTCCTCTCATGGGGTTTTGTTAATTACAGTTTCATGCATCGGTTACCCGGTAACATACGAATACAACCGGCCAACTCCAACTCAAGCAACAATACCGGTAATTGTGCAACCGACACTCCGATACGATTGCTCAACTCTTCCAACTCCATCGCATCATCACCCATCTGCCGCCACAACTCAATAGCTGCTTCAGAAACAGGCGGGGTCCAAGTAGTGTTTTCATCGGTTTTCTGGGATGAAGATCCACTTGTATTTTGCTTGTTTGATTGTGATCTCACATCTTGCTTTAATACCTCCTCTGTACCAAAAGGCTTTATTGGATCGACAGCCGGCCAACTACTACCCTTTGTTTGTCCTTCCATTTCCTCCATCGGTCGATTCAGTGATATCTGCACCTCGTCCATCTCCCAGGCAAGACTCTCCGCAACATCTGCTCCACAACAGACAATCTGTGCCTTCAAAGACCGGATCAAACGATTGGTCCCCTCAGCATTGCGATCCCCAATCCGTCCAGGAACAGCCATCACCTCACGGTTATAACCTGAAGCCATATCGGCCGTTACCAACGAACCTCCTCGAGCCGCCGATTCAACAATCACCGTTCCATCACTCAGACCTGCAATCAGTCGATTGCGCTGAATGAAACCAGCCCGATCTGGATGCGCTGTAGAAGGATATTCACTCACCAAAGCTCCACCTGACCTCACGATCTCTCGAGCCGTCTCAACATGAACACGTGGGTAAATATGCGTCAGCGGATGCCCCAACACTGCAACAGTTCGCACTCCATGACGCAAGGCAGCTCGATGAGCAGCCACATCAATGCCATAAGCCAATCCACTCACCACTACCAAATCCGGGAATATAGCTGCCAACTCTCCAATTAATCGATCGCACACCTTATCTCCGTAAGGCGTTGCTTTTCGAGTGCCAACCATTGACAACCAATGTCCGCAATTAAAATCGATATCACCTTTGACATACACAACATGAGGATAATCTGGACACTCCAACAGATGTACAGGATATTCCGCGTCTCCAACTGCTATCGGTCGAATGTTGTTTCGAGTACAGAAATTCAGCTCCTGCTCGGCTGTTCGATGACACTCGCGCCGAGCCAAACTCTGCGCCAAAGTAGGTTTCAACTTGGCACGATTGATCAACTCATCGGTAGTAGCGGCATAAATCGCCTCTACCGAACCGAAACAGTCCAGCAAATGAATTGCCGTTTTACACCCCAACTCCGGATGAAACGTCAGAGCCAAATCATCGATTGTCATATAAATTTATTAAGGAGAGACCAAGAATCTTTACCGACTATCAGTAAAGATAACAAAATCCTATGAATTTAAGCTCTCCCCACTTGAAGAACACTCCTCATATATATTTGCTATCTCGCTGAGGATCATCACATCGTTAGCAGTTCATGTATCTGCACTCGATCTATTTTTTGCACCCATTCCATTACAGCCATCCTCTGTAAATGAAATGATAATTATGCAAGATCAAACGTAACAGACCGATTCGTAGCAGAGTTGCCAACAAGAAATTTGTGAATTCAAAAAAAAGGCGTATATTTGCAATCCGTTCGATAGGGTCTGATGGCCGAGCGGTTAGGCACAGCTCTGCAAAAGCTGCTACAGCGGTTCGAGTCCGCTTCAGACCTCAAAGAAGGCTTCTAAGTAATGCTAAATTAGCGACTTAGAAGCCTTCTTTCTTTTGGAGGGACGGATATAGGGGCGCAGAAATTAAAAATTGACTATAAAGTCAAGACTTGCGTAAACTCATTATTCTTTTGAAAATCATCGTCCCATGTATATTTCACTTTTATAGTATCTGGGCATCCCACAATCAGATGAAATATTGCTTCGGTTGAATCTTGGGGGTTAAGTAATTCATAAGGGAACGGATTTTTACCGCCGAATAGACCGTCTGTATTACTAAGAAATTCGAGTCGAATATTAGTAGCACTTGCTTTTCCCGCGTTAAAAACTTTTAACGTTCTACGTCCTTTTTCTCCTTTTACAATATTGCCTCTTATTTGAGCTTTTTTGAATTCAACTTCTTCTGTTTCATTCTTTTTTAGTTGATATTCGTTTAGTTTTCGTTCTTGTTTCTTTAATTTATTATCATAAAAAAGGAACGTGAAGACACTAAAAGCAAATGCAGTACAAGCAATTATAAAACTGGCCAATTCCATGATTTACTTGATTTTTATAAATTTATTTCCACTGAACGCCTTTTTAAACATATCGGTAATATCTTTCTCAATATCTGATGTAACTTCTGCTTGAAATACCTCTATACTTTCTGTAATTGCTTCTTCATTGAGTTCAACCAATTCATCATATCCTCCAAGATACTCTCTATTACAAAGATTACATTTAATGTAGCTTTTGTCTTCGTTAAATTCAAAATCTTCTCCACCGCATGTAATACACCTTAGAGTAATTGATTTAGAATAGCTATCTTTCATATATCACTATTTTTCGTTTTACAATACTTTTACTCTCTTAGGGCAGTTCTCCCTACCCAGACCGATTTAACACTAAATTTAGCACTAAAAATGCGAATTGCAAAGCATTATCCGATTTACTTCGCTTCGACTGAAAAGAAGACACCAGCCCAAGCCCGAAAAATCGTGATCCGTTTCTAAATATCTTCTCTGACTAAAGCCAGAGAAGATATACATAGCATACAACCACCTTTGCGCTTTCATAGCAGCAACGAACTGTTAAGTTTGCACTTCCCTATATCCGATAGCGATTCGATTGCGGATTTCACCATTTACAAAAGAAGCACAATAGCCGCCACCATAATACTGGAGGAATTGGAGATTTGGGTTTGCAATTCAACGCAGATGTAATAGTACATTGCTTGTGATTAGTAAAGAGTCAAAAAGAAGTGGAAGCCGAAAATCAAAAACGCCTCAAAATATCTTCGATATTCCTCTTTAGGATTTAGGCTTACTTCTTCTGCTTATTATTAGGAGGAATACCCCATAAATTACGTATCAGAGGAGGTAAATCGAGTTGAAACCACTTACTTTTTCCGATTAGGTACTTTGCCACATCAATTCTCAAAGTGAATTTGTTATATTCTTTACGGTTGAAATATTTATCCAGAACTGAACGAACATCTCTGAAAGCATCGCTTTTAGCACTTTTTGCGCTTTTACTGGTCGTGGTTCTTGATATGCAAGAATCCTGATAGCTACCTACAAAATCAAAGTACCCGAATTCTTCCAATCCCAAGATGATTTCTTTTTCCTTATTGGATAGTTCTGCTTCTTTGTATTGCAGTTTATTGTAAACGACAATTCGATTAATCTCTTTTGTCCAAAAATCGTAAAGTTCCGAATAGTGTTCTATTAAATCTCCAACAGTCCTGATGTGATCCATTCCACGATTCTTGAATGCCCGATGGGTTTTCATCGAAAATTCTATACGAAGGTAATGAATGCCTTTTAGTTTGAGTCTGTCAAACGACCTCTTTTTAAGCTCTCGTTTTTCCTCAGGGAATGAATGAGCCGCAATTTCATCATCCTTTACATAGAGTTTCAACAAGCGGTCTGCTCCGTCAAAATACAAAGTTCCCTGCTCGATAAAGTCGTCAATCCGTTTATAATGACAATAATCGACAACTAAGGGCAAAACATTAATGGCAGGGATTCGGGTTCTGATATTAGCTCCTATCTCACATTGAGTAAATTTTGCTCGTTTTAATTCCTCAAACGGGATATGTAAATCTTTTGCAATACCCTTTAGTGTACGGACAAAACTGCTTTGAGGCATATCGAGTAAAGTAACCTGATTGTACGTTCGCTTTCGCAAACTGCCTGTCAAAGTAACCGTCCCCGTTCTCTTGTTATGGCTGACTTTTAGTGAGTGTTTTGCCGATTGACGATGATTGCTTAGTCGGTAATTGTCGTAGTCGTATTGTTTCTCTGGAATATCCTTGATAAGTTTTTTGGGCTGAATAAAAGTGCAATTATCAAAATTGCCCGAAAAATTCTTCAATATTATTTTGATACTATCTATCATAGGTTTGTTACTTAACAAGCTCAAAGATAGTATATATTCCAATCAGAACTTTACTTTAGGAGCTGCTTCTTTAGGTTGGGGTTGCACGGCTCTGATTGTCCGTTTTACCCAAGCACCTTTATCCGGACTATATACGATGCCATTCTTCTCCAATACTTTGTCAAATGCCTTTTGAGATTCTTCATCGTCTATGGAGGTGGTATTCCAGTCCACATTATCGTCCCAACCCGTACTGGAATTGAAATAGTCGTTCAAATCCACTACTATATCTACGGCTTCTTTGGGTTGAACTTCTACCGCCGATTCTTTTTCGAAGATAACGGGTGTTTGCGATTCTATACTGGTTCTAATTCGTTGGTTTCTCTTATTCGAGTAGGAATAGAAAAAATAAATCACGGTTCCGATTATTAAAACCGACACGATAAATGGAGCCACGCACCCCCACTTCTTTTCGGTTCTTCCATATTCATCGGGTTGCAATCTGTCGGACAGAAGAACGGCTATCAAGCTGATAATCGGAGTCAGCCAAATCCCCAAGAATAGTGACCACCCAAAACCGATTTGCCGTTTTGCTCCTGCATTGGCTATAATGAATGATAGGACTAAAGAACAGACGATGCCGAATAATACAATTAATTCCATATATTTTTCTTTTGCGCCTAATACAACCTTGATAGGCATTAATAAAAAAGAAGCGGGTTGCAGTCCACTTCTCGTAAGGTATCGCCAAACACCTGCACACGAATAGACGAACAACCCGCCCTATGGCGAGGTATTCGTACCAAAGTGTGCGCATTTTTGTTTCAATTGGCGATTTCTACGAGAATGGCACTTCTTAATATGTCTTGTCCCGAAAGACGCTACAAAGATAGCGATTTTTGATTCGGCATCAGTATATTACCAGTAAAATATCCCGGACTATCCGATATTCCCCATTCTCCTTGATTAAGCACATTGCCGATGAACTAAAGTGTAGTTGGCATTGAACAATAGGCGAAATTTATCCTTGGCAATGATATATCTGTATCATTTTTATGCCTATCTTTATCTTAGGCATTGGGTGAATTTTACCATAGAAATATGATTTTAGAAGATTGTATATTAACAAAAGATAGTAATAAGTACTGGAATCAGTTAATTGCTGAACGTTTCCCTATTTTACTGGAGTCAGACAATATAAAATATTTGTCTTTAAAAGACTATATTACAGAAATTCCTCATAAGTTCTATAACCACAAGCTATATGAAGAGTATTACTCTTTTTTGGCATCTTTGTCTCAAAATACGTCTAAACTGCTATCTGATTTTTTTATTTACGAAGCACACAGACTTAATATCGCTTTTGAGACATTAAATAAAATTAATAAACAACCAATTCACGACAAAATAATAAATATATCCGATGAGTTAGAAGTTATTAGATTTATTGAGAATGAAATACATTATAACTATCTCCAACTGATTGAGTGTGTTTTTTATCCTTTTATTCTCCTTATTGCCAAACATCATAGAAGCCAAAGAGGAAAGTCTTTTGATGGCTTAGATGTGTATAACTGTACAGAGGAGTTGAATGCAACTACATTTAACTATTTGAAAGATTGTTATAACAATACCATTAGGAATGGTATCGCACATGGCGATTTTACATATACATCAAGGGGTATAACTTATAAAGGCAAGAAGGGAGTAGCATACTCTATCTATCGCGAAGAAATAATTCTTTTATTCGACGAGATGGTAGATTATTGTAATGCGATGGCCCTTGCAATAAGATGCTTTTTGATTACGCATCATGATTATTGTCATAATAATGGCCTTAAATCGCCAAAATCAATTCTCATCCATGAGCTAAAAGCCCAGGCTAATACTCCTCAATGGGAAGTTATAGATTGTTTGGAGAGTTCCACTATAAATGACATGAAACAATTAAGCATATTTGGTTATAGCAAGTTATTAAATTTAGAAAGTGTTAATTATTATGCGCTAAGGACGGCTATTCTGGCCGAGTATTTTGCTCCTGGCTATGATAGATACTTTATTAGTTTTCAGTCTAAATATAGCAATCTGCCTGGTTGGGGTGCATATTTAGGAAACATATTGAAGGAAGGCCGAATTAAAAACTCGTTAGAAGCCTATCAAGGAGTCTTAGATGGGAACTTGTTATTTTTTATTCCCAAGTGGAATTTACCCAAATTTATTATAAAGGCTTATCCAATAGGACTTTTATTTAAAGAAAATCGGAAACTTTGGAAGTGTAAACAGCAACAGAAATTTGTAGTCAGAGAAACTAATATCCATAGAAAACCACAACAGTATTTATGTATCAATGATGCCAGAGTATATTTAAGTACGGAAGACATTGAGGATGTGAAGTCATTTATTTATTCTAAGTATCAAGAAATAATAAGTAGTGTCATAAAATTCTCCAAAAAGAATTTTGGAAGATTTAGTCTCAATAAATTGCTACCTGTTAGATATATTCGTATTTGTGTATATGACTCAGATATGCGGCTTCGCCAATATCACAAAACTGGATTAAAAGATTCTCTTATTTGTACGGTCGGCATAAATACTACTAAACGAATAAAAAACATAGATATAATTGGCGGAACGTCTGAACAATTTGGAAAGTATAGAATTGTTTGGAATAAAAATTGGCTTTCAGAAGATATAGTCCAATAATGAACTATACATTACTTTCTCAACAACTCTTTCACATCGAATAACTTGACTTTTTTTGCCGATTGTTCGGCAAGTGTCGGACTCCATTTGATATAACGTTCGGTGGTTTTGCTGCTACTATGTCCCATATATTGCTTCAAGTCTTGCAGAAGCATGCCCTTTGCGCTCGCAAGAGTGGCAAACGTTCTGCGAGACGAATGGTAGGTCAGACGCTTGTTTATCTCGGCCATTTTCGCAAGTTCCCGCAAGGTCTCATTTATAACTTGCTTGTCGTAGTGATAAAAGATATGATTTTCTTTTTCTACGTTGTTTAAATTGCCTTCTGGGGCAAATTCCAACATCTCTTCTGCCAATGGCGGCAATGGAACATATAGCGGTTTTTTGACCTTTTGCATCTTTATTCCCAAAACAATGGGGTTGCGGTTTACATCCAAATCTCCCCATTTGACCGCTAATGCATCGCCGATTCTTAATGCCGTGGCACAAGAAAAGAGGTACATCACTAATACACGATATTGCTTGCTTCCTATTTCAACTTTATGCAACAAGAGATAGAGCCGTTTTACCTCTTCCTCTTCCAAAAACACATCGTTGATAATATCTTCAGGCAAAGCCAAATCGCCCGTGCGATAAGGATTTTTGATAGGGATATTCTGAGCCTCAATGTATTTAATGATAGCTCTGATATGCTTGATTCGGTTGTATCGGCTTCCTTTCACATCCCCTTTGCCGCTTTCTTCGCCACGCTTGATAAGGAACTTTTCAAAGTCCGAAAGCAACTTTGCGCTCACGTCCTTAATCCGTATCTCTGCACGGAACTCCCGCAATGATTTAAGCGTGGTTTCGTACCCTTTTAACGTGCTTTCTCCAATTTTGCCGGTCTTCGTCCGCTTCGAGATATAATCATCGAAATAGGCATAAAAGGATTGGTTTTCGGGCCGCTCCGCTTTGGCCTGTTTCTGAGAGACGATTTCCCGTAATATCTCTTTGGTTATCTCTATGCCTTCCAATTCGAGTTTACGGACTTCTTGCCGGATGCGGGTTATCTCTTTTTGAAGAATCAGATCAATGTCGGGGTCAGATGCGTTTTGTCTTTCGCTATCCCATTCTTCGGGCAGCAAATCAATCCCTATCGGAAATTTAGGCTCTTCGCCGTCAATCCTACGGAAACGGACATACAAAGGCATTCTGCCGTCTCTCTTCTTCTTATCGACACGCAGATATAAAGTTGCCCGTTGTAGTCTGATCGCCATACTTGCCTATTTTCTTCACGCTAAGATAATCAATATTATCCGTTATCGCCTGAAAATGTGCTAATGTCTTTTGCTGACTCCTTGGCGATTGAGAGGTCGTATTTCAAATAGCGTTGGGTCATATTGACCGACTTATGCCCTAAATACTTCGAGATTTTATATATATCGACACCATCCATGACCAGAAGGGTAGCGAAAGTATGGCGGCTTGAATGATAGGTTATATGCTTGTCTATTCCCGCTATTCTGGTATGCTTTCGGAGGGTTTGGTTTACCGTTGGTTCGGTATATTGGTAAAATATCTTGTCGGTATCTTTGATAGCCTTGTTCCGTATCTTTTCCAATAGTATCTCGCAAGCCATCGGGAATAACGGAGTGATAACCTCGGTTTTGGTCTTAATCATCACTTTGCGAATCAGATTATTTTGAAAGTCAATATGCCGCCACTCCAGATCCATTGCGTCTGAAAATCGCAGGCCGCAAAAGCAGGAGAACTGGTACATCTTCAAAATTTGGTATTCTTTGGAGGTCGGAGCAAAGCGTTTGGTATATTCTATCAGCGTATGAAGCTCCGATTTGTCAAGGTAAATTTCTTTGACCTTTGAATTAGGCATCTTGAAGAACCGATATGGATTCTCAATCGGGATATTATGTTTCTGAATATCGAGAATGACCGTCCGTAGGTTTTTGTGCTTGGGGTTACGACCTCCCGATGAGTTGCCGTTTACCTCCCGCATATGGTCATCGAATTTCTCAATAAGGGATAATGACATATCGCAGATTCGGAACTCCTTGCGAAATTCTTTCATCACGTTGTAGGTCGTCATATATACCCGTATTGTTTCGGGGTTTATCCCCTCTTTGCGTTTCCTTTCTACAAAATCAAGATAGTAATCGTAGAACGAACTGAGTTCGGGTTTTATCTTTCGCTTCCCCAAATAGAAGTCCCGAATCAAATCCAACGTCAATTCCTGCCCGTCTGCCAAACATCGGTTGATATGGAGGTCTAACTCTAAGATCTTCTTGTTTAACTGGATTAGCAATGCCTTATTTCGTGGCTCGTTCTTGCGTTTGTCCCATTGGTCAGGGAAGGCATCGAGATTAGTAGGTATCTTGGTATCACGAAACCCAACCCGAACACGTAGGTAGATTGGATATTTGCCGTTCCGCTTCAACGGCTTATCGGTTCGGATACATTTACAAATGGAATATTCTGCCATATAATAACTTAACTCGCATGAACTAAGTTAGTTGGCGGTTTGGAGACGGCAAAATATTTGTGAAAAATAATTTATGCTATTAAATGTTTGATATAATATTCCAGATAAAAATCTTGGCAGCCAAATGTTACAAATTTCCAATCTTTTAACTTGTTGTAAAAATCATCATTACCATCACTATTGTTTATGATAAACATCAGTTGCTCTAAATTTAAAAACCAACAATTAAAAAATGGATGATTGTCACCTAATGATTGATGATATTCAATTAGTTGCTTTTGCTTTTCTTTCAACTTGTCAAACTTTTTAGTAATATCATTGAGCGTTTTTTTATCTAATTCTGTATGATCAAAACTCACAGTAAAGTAATGTTTGCATAGTTCATACAAAGTCTGTTTAGTCATTTCTCGATCTTGAATAGCTCCAAAATTAGTAAATGTAAGTGTTACATTTTCGATGGTTCGATGGTTCCAATTCAGTCTTGATAATATTTTTCCGTCATTAAGGTCAATATAACCTTCTGACTTTAATATAGATTCCGTTCGCATACATTGCAATTGAGAATCTAAAACGCTATTAGCTAAATCAATAATTATCTGAAATTCTGTTCCTGATTTTGATTTTCTTGTTAAACTTTTCTTCTTGGATTCAATTAAAACAATCCCGCTCGTTGATTCAATCACTGTATCACACTCTCCTTCTCCCTGTAAAGCCGTATATTTCCCACAAGATGATGATATATTATGCTCATCCAATTTATACTTAATGAAGTTTTCAATGATTGAGCCGACTGTACTATCAATGTTTTTACATAAAGGTCGTAACGCAATCATAAGAGCTTCATAGAATCCCCATGAACCTATTGTTTTAGGAATAATTACAAATCTTCCTCCTCTACATTTTATCAATGGTTTAATACAATACGTGACTTGCTCACTATCTAATGGGGTTAAATATCCTGCATTAAGAGAATCACAATCTTGGGTAATTGTTTTAAATATTTCATCTAATGATTCTTCTGTTATGTTTAATCTCACTTCATATCTAAAAAAAGAAACAAATTTGTTGTGTCGCGCATGTGATAGGATAAAATCAAAAACCTGTAAATAATCCTGTAAAGAAAATGGCAAAGAAGTACCGTTTATTAATTCAGAGAGTCTATTTATAATATAATGACAAATCTCTTTAGCATAAGAAGCGGATGTTTGAGATAGGTTGAATATACTCTCTTTTAAGATTAAATCTTTAAAAAATTGTATTGGGGTTCGGTCTCTATGAAATATATCTTCCCAAATACTATACGGTTGGACAGGATATAGTGCAAAACACATGCTTGTAGCAATATTAATAGTTGCTTGAAAATCTTTATTTATATTAGGATAGATTGCACCATCTTCTTTTACATACCTAAACCCTAAATTAATTAAATAATTATATGGTTTCTCTAATTGAATATCCTGAAGCATTGGTTGATTACCCTGTTTCGGGATAATATATCTATCAAATTCTTTGACATATTTTAATCGAGATAGAATGCCTTCAATGAATCTAATACCTCCAATCTTTTTGATTTTCTTGGTTAGGTATTTATAGACACTATCCAAATTCTCAATCATTAAGGAAGTATTATTTACATATACTTTTGCTCCATAAGGTCGTAAGCTTAAGGCACATTTAGCTCTATCAATTTCTTTTCTATGATGATCAATAGTATTTTTAACTAATGATCTATTAACTGATAAATAGTTTTTAATATTTAAAATAACATCAGACCATTTAGGATTAGTTAAAGTAATAAATTTTGTAACATGCGACCCCACAACTGCATTTAGTAACTCAAGAATATCAATATATTCTGTATAATTTTTTTGTTCAATAACCTGATTGTATATAAGTGCCTTTTTCAAAGCGTCTATTTCGTAGTATGTAATATATACTTCATCATCAGTTGATAAGTATTCTTTGATCCTGCCGCTGAGAGTATCTGTAATTTTAGAGGTCGAAAAAGAGTGAAACTCATTTTTTATTTCTAAGGACTTATATTGTTCTTGAAGTGTCATTTCCGTAGAAATATTAGGAGATACGCTATCGCATATTTCTATAAAATCAGATAATTTTACATCCATATTAATCAGTATATCTTTTTATAAAGATACTAAATGTATTTTAAATGCTATTGATAATTAATACAAGGGGCGCAAAAAGGGGCTTAGATTTTCTGAGCCTGAGTAAATGACTATAAACATTGGATTATCGTGAACTTTTTATTCGTCTCAAAGCCAATGAATAAAAATACAACTATCAGATAATCAGCCATACAAGCCTTTCGCTTCAGACCTCACAAAAGCTTCTAAGGTATGCTATTTTGCAACTTAGAAGCTTTTTCTTTTTACTTAAAAGGAAAATATGATTTATAAAAATATTTCCTCCTATAACGACAAGCTACATATACAACAATGCATCATACTAATTGATTCAGATTAGATTGGTCCCCAATCATTACACACGACATGTATTTTCTATGATTTGCCAGTATTTTTTGTCTATAGCATGGACTATATCCGCTATCTTATTGCGCAGAGATTGCGGTTCCAACACCTCTGCCTCCGCCATCAACATAAGAATTGCCTGCTTGAAGTCATAGGTATGAGGACACAAATAATACGAAAAAAGGGAATACTCCTCTGTCGTAACCTCCTCCCGCTGCGTATGGTGTAACGGCAGCGCCCGGATAAACTTGGCCTGATACGAACTCATCTTCAATACAACACGCTGCGGATCATCGTGATGATCGATACCATAGCAGTTCGTAAAATAGGCTTCTGGAACAAAATCCTTAGGCATCTTAAAAGTCTCTTCCGTAACCTCCAATGCCTCTATCCGATCCAAAGCGTAAATCCGCACCTGACCCACATAATTATTCAAACCAATTACATACCAACGCTGTTTGAACACCTTGACAAAATAGGGTTGCAGGGTCGTCGTAAACGGTTCATTCCAATAAGGATGGTAGGTCATACAAAGCTCCTTATTGTCCCGCATCGCCTCGATAATCGGGGTCAAATAGTGTTGGCCGGAAGGGATGTGCTCAAACTGAATGCGCTCTTTAATCTTGTGGCTCTCGTTGATCAGATTGTTCACGGCAAACGTGTTCAATAACCACGAACGGACTCCGCCACGCTCCATATCCTCGGAGTTTTCGATATAATAAACGTACCCGTCACGTTTATCACACTCAATATTGATGTCGAACATCTGCTCGATAGCTTTACGATGATTGTGAAAGGTGCGCAAAGGAATTTCATCTCCCGTTTCGTTCAACTGGGAACGCATCCACCGTTCATTGATCTCCTCGAATGTAATACGCCCTCTGCGATATATCGTATCCACCAACCATACATAACGGTTAAACAGATTCGACATATTATCTTTTGATGATTTTCTGTTCTTCATAATCACTCGATTTTATCTGCGAAAACCTATAGGCTGCCGCTGTATATTTTTGGTATGAATCAATTCATGTTTACAATAGTCGTGGAGCATTGACAACGTGGACCGCCGACCGCGAATAATATGATCGATGATCCCTTTACGAGCAATGTTTTCAATCTGTCCTCCACTGAAATCATAACTCTTGGCCAAGATCGTCGCATCGGTCTCCGACAGACTCGGGATCATGGAGTGCCATATAGCTCTTTTGGCCTCGAGATTCGGCTTCTCAAACTCAATTTTAAACAGGAATCTGCGTTCGAAAGCCGGATCAAGATTCTGCGTCAAGTTCGTAGTGGCTATCATAATGCCATCCAACTTCTCCATCTCCTGCAAGATAATGTTTTGTATAGAGTTTTCCATCTTATCCACCGCACGCTGTGCCCCCTCCTGCCGAATACCAATTACGGCATCCGCCTCGTTGAACAGCAAAATCGGAGCATGTTCGGTCTGTTGCAAAAGATCCCGATAGCGATCGAACAGAGCTTGAATATTCTTTTCACTTTCTCCGACCCACATACTTTTAATCTCCGATACATTCACATACATGATGTCACGCCCCGTCTGACGTGCAACCTGATACACCGTCTCCGTTTTACCCGTACCGGGGGAGCCGTAAAACAGACAGGCGAAACCTTTACGCATTCCATTCTTGACCAACCGTTTCTGAACTTTCGTAAAGTTGTCAATATCCAGCAAAGAGACTAACTGATCGATCTGACCCTTCTCCCGCGAATTGTAAAAAAGCGATTTTTCTGCAATCTCCTTGGCCAGAATAATATTTCGAGGAACCACCTTTTCCTGTACCGTCAGATTGAGTTCCGACAACAACTCTTTGCAAGCTGTCTCTGTTAAACAATAACAATCACGAGCCAGCAGATTATTATCTTTCTTGGGCTCTATGAGATGATTGACCAATAAGGCATGCGTCCCATTTTTTAACCTTCGCTTAACTGCATTATACTGAAAATTAGAATCATACAAATTTTCTATATCATAAAACAAAATGGCGTTATCCTCTTCATTCACCAACTTATGACAAAAGAATGCCAATAAAGTGATCTCATCTTCATCGAAATCCTTATACCCAAATATTTTCTTCGTAAATAACAGATGACGATTATCAGCTAACAACTCAGATATACAACTACACAGGTCATTATACGTCAACTCATCTTCCTTGGCATCGTTAAACAAAACATTAAACTGATCAAACAGCTGTTGAATGGTCAGATTCTGAAATTTCGGCGGAGTATAAGGCTGATTCTTCTTGAGTGCCTGAACCACATCACCCGGCATACGATACCCTTCCAATCTGCGATTAATCTCTCTTTTGCGGATATATCCTCTTGCGACCAGTCCATCAAGAGCCTCTGCATAGCACAAAATATTGATATTGTGACAATCAAAGTGGCGTGCAAGATCACAAAGTCGAATAGACTGATCATCACACTGATCCGTAAATACAGCTAACAACAAGGCCTGATCCCGCGTAAGTGAAAGCAGATCGGCTACAGCAGACAGATGAGAGTCGCAAGCCTGAAGGCTCTCGCGCGACAATTTTTTCCCTTGTGTTGCATCGACGATGCATTCCAAATGTTTGATCAGGGAAAGAGAGCCTGCTCCCTTCTCCTCTCCTGCAAATGGTTCGATTGGGTTCTTAGCATCCATATTACACTCAATTTGATAATACAAATGTATCGAACACCTATGCCAAATAATGGCATTAATAAAAAATCCGGTTTAACAGACCGGATTTTTATTGATTGCTTTCAAATTGAATGTATGTTTAACGTGTGTAGGCTCTTAGACAAGGTCTCGAAAAACGTTTGAGTTGTCAATGATCTTATCTACCACAGATAGCTGTTGCTGAAACTGCATAGCGAGTACCTCGCATTACGCATTTAACAATCCTTGCATTCTATTGAATCCTTTACAGACTACATTTCTAATACTGACACTAAAGCACTATTAATACTACAACAAGACACTGCCCAAATCATCATTACCGCAACATTCATCTCGTCTTCTTCAACAATAATAGGCCTGGGCGTTATCCATCTCTATCTCAAACGGCAGCCTTTAGGATTAAAGAAATAGGGCATCAATGTACACCTGAAGGCATAGGTTGTGGTGTAGATGTTGGTCCTACGACTCGTAAACGACCGACCGAGTCTATAACCAGCCGGTCAATACAAACCACCCGATCAAACGATGGACGCGCTCCCTCAGGATCTGCATGACGGTGATAAATAATAAATCGCTCCGTGCTGTCCGGTGAAAACACAATGGAATTGTGCCCCGGGGACGAAACTCCCCGACTTAAATCAGTCGCCAAAATAGGATTCTCCTCAGCCTTCGTCCATGGCCCCATAGGGTGATCTGCCGTGGCGTAACCGACACCGTAATGTTCATAACCCGTATTGTTTGCCGAATAGGTCATGTAATATTTGCCGTTGTATTTGAAAACAAAGGCCCCTTCGGTGGCCCGGTTTGACTCCCAATCGACCATCTCCCAGGGCTGATCCGCCTCAACGACTATCTCCGGAGCTCCCATAGTGCCGGAAAGATCATCCTTCAATCGCACAACATAGTTTTGACCGATCGAAATGCCGGGTCGGGAGGTATTGCGACTGAAAAAGAGATACAACGACCCGTCCGGATCATCGTCTTGAAAAATATGGCAATCGATAGCCGAATAACCGAAATCGAACCAGGGAGAATACAAATCTCGATACGGTCCCTCGGGGCTATCCGCAACAGCCAAAGAGGTCAGCATAATCCGGGTTTTCGGATTGTAGGAGCTGTATGTCATGTAAAATTTCCCCCGATACACAAACACCTCCGGAGCCCAAAAGCCACCGATTCCGGGATGGCCTTCGGGTTTTGTGTAGGCCTCACCTAAGAAGGTCCAATGGACCAAATCGGGTGACGAGTAACAATCAAAGCCGCTGTTCTGACGGGTCGTTCCTGTCATGTAGTAGAGACTGTCATACCGAAACACAAACGGATCGGCAACACGAATCATCTTGCCATCAGCGGTACGCAACGGATTGGTATAGGTATTGTGAGTTTGGGCTATCCCGGCAGTTGCCAGCAATATTCCAACCCCGGTCAAATATAATCGCTTGAGTAGGTCAGATCGTTTCATCAGGTTATTGGTTTAGGCATACAAAAGATCCATGAAGATACAAAATATTTCTGCAAGCCTACATATAGTGATATGTCAATCCTGTTGTCAGTCGGTTACTCTTTGGAGATTTCATCCAAACAAACATAGACCGCTATCACTTCCACATGATCAACAAAAATTCGGCAAAGGTAAACTGCCATTGCTACCCTTGCCGAATATATGTATCAGAGATAACCGATCGTGATGACGATTAACGTATCTAAAAGACTACTCTAAACGTCCGATTGCCCGCAGATACTCGGTCTCATAGATTTTGTATTGAGCCTGAGCTTCGATCAGATTACTCTCGGCCTCCTGCCATTGGGACTGTGCATCCAACAAATCCGTAAGTGGAGACATCGAAACGGCATAACGATTACGCATCACCCGCAAGTTCTCTTCTGCCTCACGCAGCCCGTCTTCAGCCGTCCGAATTAACAGATAGCTATCCTGAAAGTTGCGAACAGCCTGCTGAACCTCCAACGATATCAAACGACTGTTTTTCTGCAACTCAAGCTGCGCATTTTGCAATTCAAACTGCGCTTTGCGGACCTTCTTGCGACCCTCACCCCAATGAAAAATAGGGATCTGAACCGCCAACATCGCCACCCCAATGCCATCACGAAACTCTTGAGAGTAAGGGACCATCATCCCTCCCCCGGCATCAACGATACTATTAAGCTTCACATTGCCAAAATAGGTATAGCCTGCGGTCAATCCAACCGTTGGCAACATGTCTGCCCGAGTCATGCGAATCTGCTGTTCATTCGCAGCAATCTGACTCTTCAACAAATTCAACTCCGGACGATCTGCAATATCTGTGGTCAAATTTCCCGATTCTGACACTACAATAGCTGTATCTGCCGGTTCTATCTGAGTGTCAGACGACACACCTATGATTCGACACAAAGACAACCGACAGAGATCGGCGCCATTGACTCCTTTCTGTAACTGATAACGGATATTGCTGCGTTTTGCCTCGATCCGCAACAGATCATTATCTGTCGCCATACCGGCCGCAAGCGCAGTCTGAACCTGGCGGTACAAAGTATCCATCTGCGCACAATAACGCTCCAACATCCGCACTTTGCGACCAACAGCAATATAGGTCCAATAGGCATTATCGGCCTCAACCAACACATCCATACGGGTCATGCGACGTTGCTCCTCGGCCACATCTTCTCCGATCTGAGCCAATTTCTTCCCAGTATTGATCTTGCCACCGGTATAGATTGGCTGAGTTAATGTAATCCCGGCCATATACATACCCCGCATACGCAGCTCCGAACCCATCATATCAAAATCCGGAACCATATAGGCTCCCGTTGCCGAACCGGCAAATTTCGGCAAATAGTTTGTCGTGGCAATTTTACGATCAAGTGCTGCCTGCTGCAACTTGTTGTCCGCCTGCTGTAAATCCTCGCTGTGCGACAAAGCCATACTCCTACACTCCGATAACGTGAGCGTAAGCCGTGGTTGTGCCTCAACGCCGGTCAGACCCAGCACTCCGACACAACCCATCCATATAATTCGTTTTACATTCATCGTTTTTCCTTTTTATGCGTTAGCAGGTTTCCGAATACGGAACATCGCCGTATAGAAAAGCGGTAACAAAATGAGAGTAATAATGGTACCGACAGTCAATCCTCCCATGATGGTAATGGCCATCGAACTGTACATCGGATCCGTCACTAAGGGCAACATACCGACAATCGTAGTCAGAGAGGCCATCAACACCGGTCGAACACGAGAAACCGTCGCTTCAATAACGGCCGTATAGGGATGTTTTTTCTCTTCGGTCTGCAAGCGGTTGATCTCATCGACCAGCACAATGGCATTCTTGACCATCATACCGATCAATCCCAGAATACCGATAATGGCCATAAAGGTCATGGGTTGGCCGCTCAACAACAACGAAGGCGTAATTCCACAGAAGACAAACGGGAAACAGAGCAGAATTAGGATTACTTTACGCCAACTGTTGAACAGCAACAGCAAAATGGCCAAAATCAAAAAGACCGTAAGCGGAACAAAACGCATCAGGTTACCGATCGCTTCGCCCTGGACTTCGCCTTCACCGACCCAACGCATGGCATAACCAGCCGGCAGTGGAATAGCTTCGATCTCATCTTTGATCGAAGAGACTACCTTAGCCGGGGTGGCTGCATCACAATCGGGATTCGGATCACACTCCGCCTCAATGATCCGGCGACCATTGAGCCTTAACACCACATCCTCATCCCAATCCAAACGGATATCTTTAGCCACATTGCCCAGCGGTGTCGCACGAAATACCTTGTCCTGCAATTCGCCCATGGCATTGCCGCCACCCAAAGCTCCCTGCAACTCCTCATTCGAGAAGTGAACATTCATCATGCTCCATACAGGAATGTCATTCAAATTACTGATTCGGCTGCCATCCGCATTACGTACCTGCAAATTCAGCATCACCATACGATCCTGATCGTTCAATACACCTACCGGCATGCCATCCGTTGCAGCCAACAGGGCATTGGCCACGTCCCCGCGTGCAATTCCGGATCGCAAAGCATCCTGTTGCACATATTCAGCCACCATGGCCTTACCCGTCGGTTTCCAGTTATTCTGAACCGAATAGGGATCCACATAGGGACAACGACGCATAATCGCTTCGGCCTGATGACTCAGATCGCGCAATACAGCCGGATCGGGACCAGAAAATTCCACCTCAACCGTATGGGAAGTTGCAATCGAGAAGTTGTATTTGCGAATTCGGATATAAGCCTCAGGGAAAGCCTCTCGCAACTGTTTTCGTACGATCGGGATCTGTTTGAGGACCGTTTTATAATCCTTGCAATCGATCGTTAGTTCTCCATAGCAGTCCCCACCGGAGGTCATCGGACGCACCAGACAATAGTGTGCCGGTGCACTTCCCTGGCTGATGGCAATACGCTCAAGCGCTGGATTGTCCGAAAGCGAATCTTCCATCTCCAACAGTCGGTCACGTACCGTATTCGCATCGGTTGCTGCCGGGAAAAAGCACTCGACCACAAACTGTTTATAGTCAAAATCGGGGAAAAACAGGTTCTTGACGCGAGTCATTCCGAAGATACTGAGAGCTAACACCCCAAATGCGACAAGAATCGTTGTCCGTTTATATCCAATCAAAAAGGCGATGGCTCGACGAACAAAACGATGTATGGGAGAATTCATCACCGCACCACTTGTTCCGTTACTTTTTTTACGACTCGGCAACCACGATTTGGCACACATTGGCACCTGAACCAAAGCCAACACCCAACTGGCCAACAGGCTGACACACAACACCAGGAACAAATCTCCAGCATACTCTCCAGCCGTATCGGGCGAGAGATAGACGCTGAGGAAGGTCGAGGCAGCAATAATCGTAGCACCGAGCAAAGGCATCGCCGTATTACGGCCAATCCGATAGAGATAAACTTTCGGCGGCAATCCCCGTTGCTTATCGACCAGAATGCCATCCATAATCACAACGGCATTATCGACCAACATACCCATCGCCACAATGAAAGCGCCCAAAGAGATACGTTGCAGCGTCGTCCCGCACATCAGCAAAATCGGGAAAGAGACTGCAACCGTCAGAACCAATCCAAATCCAATGATCAGCCCACTGCGGAATCCCATTGTGAAGATCAACACCAAAATCACAATAGCCACCGATTCGAGCAGATTCCACATGAATGAGGAGATGGCGTCATTGACCTTATCGGGTTGGAAAAATATCTTTTCGGTCTGGAATCCTGCCGGCATCTGTTGCATGGCCTGAGCCAGTTTAGCATCGACCGCCTTACCCACATCGGGGACAATGGCCGACGACTCCATCGCCACACAAATCGCCAACGCCGGACGTCCTCCGACAAAAAATCCATTGCGTTGCGGCTCCGAATAGGCCCGCTCCACACGAGCAATATCTCCAATCCGGATCCGTTTTCCATCCATGGTCTGGATCAGCAGATTGCGGATATCCTCCTCGTTCTCCACCGAGGAATCGACATACAACGCAATCCGTTCATCACCGCTGTGGTACTTGCCGGCATTGACCATCTTTCCGGCAGACTGCAAAGCAGAGATGATCTGTGTCGGAACAATTCCATTGCGGGCAATCTGCTCTTTGGAGAGAATAATGTTGATCACCTCATCACGATTCCCGACAATGTTGATCCGCTTCACCCCCTTTACATCGAGCAATTCCCGACGGATATATTTGGCATAGTCGTACATCTCCGGATAGTCGTACCCATCGGCCGTCAAGGCATAAAAAATGCCGTACACATCCATCATGTCGTCGATCACAATGGGGTCATAACACCCCTGCGGCAAGCGAGAAGCCACATCATTCACCTTGCGGCGCAACAGATCAAAGTGCTGCTCAATATCACGATTCAATACCGTCATCTGAAATTCGACGGTAAACATCGCCGAACCATTCTGACACTCGGTTTTGATCTTTTTAACATTCGGCAGTGCCCGCAGCTCATCCTCCATCGTCTGAGCCACCTTCAACTCCATATCATGGGCGCTCGCCCCAGGCCAAGGCACCACAACCATCGCCTGTTTCAGCGAAATGGCCGGATCCTCCAGTTTGGGCATCTGAATAAACGACAAAACACCCGCTACCAGAATCGCTACCATCAACGACCAAAACAACAGAGGCCGTTGTATGAAAAATCGGGTCATCTTCATCACAACAATCCTCCCACATTGGTTTTACTCGGACGTTCGATAACACGCACTTTCTCTCCCTCCTGCAATGCACCGACTCCAGCACGAACAATCTGCTCACTACCGGTCAACCCTTCACGAATCACCGCTCTTCCCTGAGCATCCATTCCATCAAGCTCTACCGGCTGTTTCACCAACGTGGAATCTGCGCCAAGCACCCATACGCACGAGGTATCGCCATCCCGAAATACCGCACACAACGGTACAACAAACCCAGTAGCTGCCGCTGTATCCGCCATCACAATCCCTACTTCGACATTCATGCCGGCCGTCAACTGTTTGGCGGGTTGTCCTACAAATGACAACCGCAACTGATACAATTGATTGCCATCCGCTTTAGGGGTCAGACTCAACAGCTGCATCGGCAATTCTCCTTCCGATCCGGCAGCCCGACAGAAATAGCGGGTAAAACGATCGCGCTGCTGATACTCATCCACCGGAATATCTGCGACAACCTCCATCCGCGAAACATCCAGCAACGTCAACAATGCCGTACCCGCATCAACCATCTCGGCCGGTGAAAACTTCACAGTCTGGATATACCCATCCGTAGGGGCATAAAGTTTCGTGTATTTGAGTTTATTTTTATTGGCCTGTAACTGAACTCCCAATTGTCGTAATCCGGCTGTAGCCTTCTCGTAATCATTGGCCGAGATACTCTTTTGGCGATACAACTGCTCTGTACGGGCCACCTCATCTTTGAGTTGATCGTACTGAATCTGTAATGCATCGACTCCCAGCTGATAATCCGCATCATCCAACTCGGCAAGCAACTGACCTTTATGTACAAAATCACCTTCCGCAACATGAATGCGCTCAATCTGTCCGGCCGTCTTAAATCCTAAATTAATGGTATGGGCTTCACGGACAATTCCGGAATGTTTTTTCACAACCGATCCCTCCATCGACACAGGAGTCGTCAACATTACGCTGTGTACTGCAGCCCCCTTTTGGGGCGATTCGCCGCATGAAGCCAAAACGCCTGCGACAAAAATCATCATGATCGCCTTTTTCATATCTCTATCTATAACATGTTGCAACAAATCATCTGTTCACTCTTTTGCGCAAAGATCTCGATTTATTCTATTACAATTTCCTCCTAATGGGACAAAATATTGTCCGATAGGATAACAAAACGATTACTAAAACCCTAAATAACCTAACTTTATTCCTCGAAAAGTCTAATCATTGACACCTCAGACTATGAACACACCGTTTCTGGATATGAATCTGGTAAGGCTCTCCGCACAACAAGGAGCCCTAAACCTGGACAACGAATTTATTCTGATTGATAACTTCGACTCCTCAACACATCAAAATGAAGCGTCGGATCTGTTTGTAAATCACCCTGTCAAACTCGCCTGTCATGTAGTCACGTTCTGTCTATCCGGTACCCTGCGATTTCGAATCAATTTACAATATTTTGAATTAAAAGCTAACGATATTCTGATCTGTCAAGAGGGGATTATCGGTGAATATCTCGGTATGGATCCCGGAACAAAATTGGCCGTTATAGCCTCCTCCAACGAATTCTACACCATTCCCGGCAATTTCGAAACGGCTATCTCCTTACGGCGTCAACTCCATGTTCATCCTCTTTGCCACATGACCGCTGCTGTCATCGAAGAGTGCATGACCATATACCATTTGATGAAAAACAAAATCACAGAAAAAGATAACATCTTCCGTAAGGGCTCCCTAATAGGATATACGCAGGTATTGGTGTATACCATTTTCAACCATTGCCTTTTGGATGACAATGCGATCGACAAACCTAAGGAGGCTGCTAACAGACAATATGAACTTTACTCACGGTTTTTCCAAGAGGTCCAAAAACATTACACTCAAGAACGCAGCATAGCCTTTTATGCCAATTTACTTTGCGTGACTCCAAAGTATCTTTCACAGGTAGTCCGAAAAGTCAGCGGACGTCTCGCCGGTGAATGGATAACGGATTATGTGATTCTCGAAGCCAAAGCACTGCTCAAAAGTCGAAAATATACCATACAACAAATCAGCAACATGCTGAACTTCGCCAACCAATCCTTTTTTGGAAAATATTTTAAAGACAAAGTCGGATGTTCACCTTCCGCCTACCAAAATGCGGAATAAATCACTTTGAGCCCAAACAATACACCCCTAAACCATTTTAACGTTCAGACACATGATCAGGCAAAAGGGACGGGAAACACATAACAAAACAACAATAACGCTCAGGGTGTAACAACGATCCGGAGCATCAGGGTCAGGTCAAAACAGCAAATCATCCGGATTCAAATGGCAGTGCTCCAACTCCAACAGGGCCTTTTTACACTCCAATCCGTGTGCATAACCTGTCAACTTTCCTCCAGCTCCCACCACACGATGGCAAGGGACAATAATAATCCACGGATTACGATTACAAGCCAAGCCTACCGCCCGTGCTGCTCCCGCAACACCTACCTCCCGGGCCACCTCTCCATAGGTTCGGCATGATCCGTAAGGGATACGACACAGCGCCTCCCATACACGCCGTTGAAACGAAGTGCCTACGGGAGCCAACGGCAGTTCAAACATCATTCGACGACCTTCGAAATATTCCCGTAACTGTTCGGCAGCCTCACGAATCAGTGGGGTCTCCATCTTTCGACCCACCACCTCATCTTCCAACATCGTTTCACAGAGCTGATCATTAACTCGTTTTTGTTCTATGATTGAACGTTGTTTCTGACTCTCTCCTTCGTCAGAAACAACGCACTGCAACGAATCATCCAGCTTGCCGATCTGTGCACTGTTTCCAATGGTGAATTTATTGGTTACCAGCGAAACTGATGTTAACCCCTGTTCAGATGCAAAAATACGCATCCTTCCAATCGGCATCAGATAGTCATAAAAACAGAGCGATGATGACTGTTCTGTACTTCGTTGTAACCACTCTTTTACTCGCCGTTGAACCATATTTCACCTCCAAGATATTTGTCCTTAAACAGTCTTTCTTTGACTGCACAATGCATGGTCAGTCATCATATCCGACCCTTCCCCAAAAAGAGAAAACCATGTATAAAGATAGCGACTTACTCGTGAATGATCAACGGGTAACTCCGACAAACAGATTTCTCTCATTCACCCACCCACTCGATAAAAAACAGAATGGTCCGGCCTCTGTTTGAGGCCGGACCATTCATCTTTACCAAATCAAATATCCAGTCTGATAAACTTACGACTGTTCTGTGCAGGTCCCTACATCACAATTTTGCAGCAGGGCTGTCGCAACAACAATACAATCAGAACTTGACCATAAAGCTAATCTACATCCAGGTCGATCAGTTGGAAATTCTGATCGAACTCTACCTCAAAACGGTTGCTGAGTTTTATATCATAGCCCCGTTTGTCACGGCTAATCGACACGATCTGCTGCCCTGCATATTGTGAAGCAACCCATGTCTTAATTTGTTGAGGAACAATCGCAGCCGGAACTGCAACCTGCAAACAATCGACCTCAGTCCACTCGCCGTTTTTGTTAAACTCCACCTGACTTCCATCTGCCATCACAACGTCATAAGTACGATCAAAAACATCCTGATCAACCTTAGCGTACAACACCTTAGCCTGTGGGAAATGAGTCTTGATAAACTGCTGAGCAGCAACTGGAGTCTGCTCAAAAGCAATCGGTTTATCATCTGCACAACCTATTGTCGCGATACCGAATAGGCCTATCAAAAGCATCCAAATTTTTTTCATGTTACACAGTTTTATAGGTTTTATCAATAGATTAACTGTTGTTCACAACCGAGAGCAGTACTCTATTCACAATTTTAAACAAATTTCTGGTTAAATATAAAAAATTTTTCTGACACCACCCTCTTTGCATCCTTTTCAAGGACTTCGCACCAATCTATATCATGATTCTCGCAACATTCCATCCCTATATCACGTATCAATCAAAAACCTTTTACGATCCACACAGCCGGAACATTTTCGTCTCTATTTCATCAACCCAGGAATCCCGATCATCATCCAGTACGCAAGCCACTCCCAATGATGCAATCCACAGCAATAAATAGCAAAGGCCCATGCTCCTAAACACAATCGTGCTGAATCTGTCTAACCATCCACCTCACCAAATTCATAGTCCGTAAATACAAAAGGTCGCCTCCCCTGACAGAGAGACGACCACAACCATATACCAACTAATCTTCTTAATTACTTCGCGAGCAATACCTCCTGAATAATTTTCTCGAAGTCAGCCTTACCGATCGCCCCTTGTACCATCTGAGGTTTACCCTCCATCGGGACAAACAACAACGTCGGAATCGAACGGATACCAAAAGCGGCAGCCAACTCCTGCTCCTGTTCGGTATCGATCTTATAAATGTCGATCTTATCGCCATACTCGGCAGCCAACTCATCCAAAATCGGCGCTACCCGTTTGCAAGGACCGCACCATGATGCATAAAAATCGATAATGGCCGGCTTCTCTCCCAAATATTTCCACTCGGTAGGATTACCCTCGTAATCAACCACCTTCTTTAAAAACTCTGCCTTTGTTAAATGGATAGGTTTCATAACTGTTGTCGTTTTACTTTGTTGTTCGTTCTGTTGATTTTCATTCTGGGCACTTCTCGCTTCTGAAGCCCCTCCGCACGCTGCCAGGATCAGGGCCGACAGCACACCCATCAGAATCTTTTTCATTCTATTCTGTATCTGTTATTGATAATTAAAATTACTCTTTAGAATGGAGACATTGGTTCATTTGCGGCTCTACCGGTTCATATCCCATCTCCCGCAAGTGCTCAACCATCGCTGCACGATCGACCTCATCGGTGTGTTCAATGACAATACAACTTTTTTCCGGCTCAACCCGAACTCCAAACACCCCGCACAACTGCCCCAACCCTTTATGAATCGAGTTGTTGCAACCGCAAGCCATTACATTCTGTACCTCTATAACCGTTTTCATCTCCTTGCTTCCTGTCAATTTTCACGCCATTTATTCCATTCCGTGACAACGCTCACGAAATAGTGGCCGTAAAACTTCCGGCACCTCAACACTGCCACATCGCATTCCTGAAAGAGACTGGCGACCCTGGTCCGTCAACTCGAAATACATCTTCCGGCGGTCATCCTGACCCAAAACACGCCTGATCAACCCCTTCTCCTCCAAAGAACGAATCACCTTCGAGGTGTGCGATGGCGACATCACATTAACCTCTGCCAGACATGCTGCGGAAAGTTGGCCCTCTGATAACGAACAAAGCAACATTCCCTCGTTCAATGACATATGATGCACCTTCACAAAATCCGCTTCAAAGGTCTCAATCGCCCGACAAATATCCCGCATCAGACAAATGGTCTCCATCTTCGTAATCTCTCTTTGATTATCTAACGATGCAAATATGGAAAATATTTTCCATTATCACAAGTTTCCAATGGAAAATATTCACATCGGACATATAATATTTTGAAAACACATTGACTACCTGACAAATGCAAATCGTTTTTTCTTCATAAAATAAGGTTGTACTCACTGCAGAACATGTTTCATATTCCTCAAATGATCCAGGACTCTCTACTCCAGCCCGAAATATTCAGACCTACATCTCAAACGGGACAGTCAACACTCTCGGATCATTATTATAAAGTGCACAAACTGGAGATTTCATACTTACGTCTTTACATTTACACGCTAAAACAGCATCGGACGTACATTTTTATCCGAAAGCCACTACCTTTGCGACAAAACACAACGTGTGACATCTAAATAAACGGCCTATGACACAGGATCGACTTGTTACACCCAGCTACTGTTGCATTCTCGCAGCCAACTTTCTACTCTATTTCGGCTTCTATTTATTAATGCCGGTTCTTCCTTTCTATCTGACTGAGGTGTTTCACACCAACAGCACCATGGTCGGCATTACCCTCTCCTGCTATACCGTAGCCGCACTAACCATCCGGCCTTTTTCAGGGTATCTGCTGGACACACTGGCCCGAAAGCCTCTCTATATCATCTCATTTTTCATCTTTACCGTCATTTTTGCAGGCTATCTTGTCGCCGGCTCGCTGACCCTATTCATTATCCTGCGTATTGCCCATGGCATCGCCTTCGGAACCGTTACCGTCTCAGGTAATACAGTGGTAATCGATATCATGCCCTCCTCACGACGTGGCGAAGGAATCGGCTACTACGGTCTGATGAACAACATAGCGATGGCTATCGGCCCCATGGTGGGACTATTCTTGCACGATTTCTATACGTTCCCGGTCATTTTTATATCTGCCCTCATCTCCTGTACTTTGGGATGTATCATGGCCTCTTTGGTTCGTACCCCACCCAAAATGCCGGTCAAACGGGCGCCAATATCCCTCGACAGGTTTATCCTGCTCAAAGGAATTCCTGCCGGTGTGGATCTGCTGTTGCTCTCGATCCCTTACGGGATGACCACCACCTATGTGGCCATGTACGCCAAACAGATGGGCATTCACAAAGGTTCTGGGCTCTTTTTCACCCTGATGGCTGTCGGACTCGCGATCTCCAGACTCTTCTCCGGCCGCCAGGTCGATAAAGGCAAAATCACTCAGGTCATTTCATTGGGAATCTATCTTGCATGCGGATGCTTTTTCATACTCGGAGGATGTGAAACGTTAATGAAATGGGAACCGTCTATCGGAACGTACATCTTTTTCGGTACCGCACTGATTCTCGGCGTTGCATTCGGCACCATGTTCCCCGCCTTCAACACCCTATTTGTCAACCTCGCCCCACATAATCAGCGGGGAACTGCAACATCAACCTACCTGACCTCATGGGATGTAGGCATTGGATGCGGGTTGTTAATCGGCGGTTACATCGGAGAGATCACCACGTTAGATCATGCTTACCTGTTCGGAGCCTGTCTGACTGTGATATCGGCTATCTATTTCCATTGGAAGGTAGCTCCCCATTTCCATAAAAACAAGTTGCGTTAGATCCCCCCTCTGACTACAATACCAGCTCAACACAACACTTCAATTTAAGCACCAATACCTCACTGTCACACATAATAAAACAGCGTAAAAATCGTTGTTTTAGAAAGCGAGTACCGTATTTATACCCAACAAAAGTTACCCGACCACAAAACCATTCAGGCCATGGATCATAAACCTATTTTACGTTGCTTGATAGCTGCCGTACTCCTCGGATGGGGAGTAGAAGGATTCGCAGCCCAATCCCAACAGCCTCCCAAACGTTCGGCACCACTGATACAAATCAATGTCAACACTCCTCCGACACCAAATTCGATACGTCTAACTTCACAACTGATCGAACAAATCAGCCGGCAAATGCAACATCGGTTGATTTTGGATGAAGCACAATTTCTCAAGTTGCTTCGATTGAACGAAAAGTATCTGCTAAACATTGAAATCTCAGGTCCCAGACGTCCTGATGGCAATCGTCCTCCTCACGGTGAGATGCGGCCTGGAGGCAGACCTCCCGGAGGTCCGGCTGGTCCTCGTCCAGGAAAACCTGGTGCAGGACATGGGCCTAAGGAGAAAGGTCCTATGCACGACAATGGTCGCCGGGCTTATGGTAATCCTTTCGCTGAGATCCCAACCAAGGATCGCAAACAGTGGGAAAAACAGCTTAAAAACATTCTAAGCAAAGACCAATATAAAGAGTGGCGCAAAATGGAGAAAGAGAATAACGGCAAGCCATTCCGTTATTAATTTCACCTCTCATAACACAATCCTTTCAACAAAAAAGACGACAGCAAATTGCTGTCGTCTTTTTATTAACCTCTTTCTATTACACCCCAATGTTGTTCGAGACACAACACCCGCAAAGTTTTTACTGTTCCGCCGTACTACTTTAGTCAAACTCAAACGATAGAACCTGAATCAGTCCATGTACGACAATTTAACTGATAATCAGGCATGAACAACACGATGTGATTACAGATAAAAAACACATCGAAATGGGATTTTCATGACTATTCCACTACTACTTTATCCTCCGATGGATCTGGCTCCTCATACACACCTTTCAGTGCAGGGCGAACGACCATAAATGACGGGAATGAAGAGATCAATGCCGATCGATTACGCGTTACGTTCAGCCAACAATTATAACTAATAATCAGCAACTGCTGCCGAGCGACGAATTCACTAAAGGGAACGGATGGTGGACAAACCTCAAGCGAGGGACCGTCTCCCCGATGGTGACGCAACTCACGCTTGAGCTGATCCGAAAAACTTGAATCGGCTACGCGCAACGTCACCTCAACGCCCTCCATAATAGCATTAATTTCGTTGAGCATCACCCGATCCCGCTCGTCAAGCAACAATACCCCGACCCTGTCAGCTCCTTTAAACTTACGATTCACAAAGACGCCAACCGTACAAGAGACATGGGTAAATAGACGACGAGCCTTATCTCGAGTCGATTCACCGGGAAAATACATCTGACGTCGAATCTGACGTCGGATCCGATTCAACTCTTCGGCCAACACCAAATTGCTACGCCGTGGAACCACATAATCATGAATAAAGTCCGGACCACCACCTAACAATACAAAATCATAAGACTTGCGATGAATCAAATCGATCAAATCTTTCAAATAGTGGTCGGTCACCCGATAGCTGGTATCGATCTGCAACTGCATTCGTTGTGCTTCACTACGCAGAGGGGCAAAACTCTCGGATGAATATCCATAAGCATTCATCGGGTTGGTTTCGGTTCCAATCGTATAGTGAACTGCCGTAATGTGAATGCGATCCATCACCCGGCCACACAACAGTTTGATCACCTTCAGGAAAAAAGGAGCACTGCTCGGCCTTGCGAATGAAATCAGCACTCGAGCTTTAATAGAAGGTTTGGCCTGTACCGGTTCGCGATGAGGAAACAACCGATCGATCAACATCAAAGTCGGTGTCGCCATAAAGGTTGTGAACAGAGCCATGATGACGAAAATCACATAAATCGACGCTGGCAATATCCCCATTTCGTAACCGATATTGAGCACGATCAGCTCCATCAAACCACGCGTATTCATCAATACACCGATCGAAAGGCTGTCACGCCAGGACTCCCCAACAAAACGTGCCGAAAATGCTGCTCCAGCCAACTTACCGACAATTGACACCGCCACAAACAATGCACAGACACCCCAAAGATGAGGCGTATTCAAAGCGCCGATCTCGGTACGCAATCCCGTGAAGACAAAGAATAGAGGCAAGAAAAGAACCAATGCCACATCTTCGACCTTTTCGGTCATGATCCGTCGGAAGCTCAGATTGGAAGGCATAATCACGCCGGCAACAAACGCCCCAAACAGTGCATGCACTCCCAACACCTCCGTAATATACGAAGAGAGGATCAATACCAGAAAGATAAAAGCCACCAAGGGTTTGCTGATAATCTCCTGACTATTGTAAATTTCACCAAGTTTGCGCATAAAGGGACGCACCAAGCCGAACATAAACAGCACATACACAATCACGCACAACAGGGTAAACCCTGCACTGGCAACACTTCCTGCTTTGGCAATGGCAATAATGGCGGCCAGCAGGCACCATGCCGTAATATCATTGTTGGCAGCACTGGCGATAGCCAGCATACCCATCGGGGTCTTGCCCAGATTACGTTCCTGAATAATTCGGGCCAATACCGGAAAGGCCGTAATACTGACCGATATGCCGATAAACAAAGCAAACGGCACAAATGTAGTGTGTCCGGCTCCGAACTCTGGATAGACCTGCCAAGCTAAAACCGTACCGAGAAAAAAGGGAACGATAATACTGGCATGGCTGATCACCAGCGTTTGACTTCCCTTTTTACGCAGGATACTCAAATCCAGCTCCATCCCGATAATGAACATAAAAAGGATCAGACCGATCTGGCTGAGGATATTGAGTGATTCGAGGGAGGAATCGGAAAACAGAAAACCGAATGTTTCAGGAAAAAAATGGCCTAATACGGATGGCCCGAGCACAATGCCCGCTACAATCTCTCCAATTACACCCGGCTGGCCCAGATATTTAAAAAGCCACGAAAAGATCCGTACAGCCACCAAAATTGAGATAATCTGCAACAACAAAACGGCAACCGGATGGTGCAAACCTTCAAACAACGATTGTGTAAACAGCGCGTATGGTGCACTGCTTGTGTGTTCGGAAACGGTTGCTGATGGGACGGCCTGTTCAGAAGTTGCAGACAACGCCTTTTCGGAAGCGACATCCCACAATTTTCCTTGCTGAATGACCATCCAGAAAAGCACTCCGAAGATCAACAGCATCAACACATAGAAAATATAATTGCGTTTAGCACTGGATTTCATAAGATGTCTCGTTCTTCTACAAATATAATTTTTTTTTCGAAATTACCGAATAGCTCCATCGCCTTCTATCCTGCATTGGCACACAGCCTGTTTCACTATCACCTACTTCCGCACATTGAAAAGCGATCCAAACGCACACTGAGTATATCACTTTCTCTAAACCAGATCACAAGTCAAACTGCCCTTTAAACACGCACGTCGCAACACTCAACCCATACTTACAAAAAAACCGGAGTGCTTTAATAAGCACTCCGGCATTTTATTTCCATACAGTCTTGCACTGCATGAGGTCCTATCAACTTCACGTAAAACAATCGTTTCTCATCTGTTTTACACTGCACTACGTTATCCTTTCAAATGGGTTCGTCACAGACCAGCCCCAGCACGCAGTGCGTCGCTATCTTATACTACTTTACCAAATGATTGGTTGCCGTATCCGGGAAAACAACCCACGGCTTGAAACTTTTGGCCTCCTCGAAATCGAGCAGCGCATAAGAAATGATGATCACAACGTCGCCAACTACACACTTGCGAGCCGCCGGACCATTCAAACAAACTGCACCACTACCGCGCTCCCCTTTAATAATGTAGGTCTCCAGACGCTCCCCGTTATTAACGTTGACCACCTGAACCTTCTCACCCGGGATCATGTTTGCTGCCTCCAACAACTCTTCATCCACAGTGATACTCCCCACATAGTCCAAATTGGCCTGCGTGATGGTTACGCGATGAATCTTGGATTTCAGTACCTCTATTTGCATGATGGTATGATTTCGATTATTGATTGTCCGGGCCATAACCGCCCATGTTGTCGATCAAACGAACAGCACCGGCATGTACAGCTACACATCCCCGTGTCGTTACCCCCGCTTTCCACTCGCTCAGCGGCTGAAGCGTATCGGCATCTACAATCTGAAAATATTCTACTTCAAGCAGCGGATTGCTACTAATCCGATCGATTACAAAACGTTCGGTCTCCGCCACCGTAGCCGTATGCGAAAAGTCAACTCCGGCGCGCAGGGCTGCACAAATCTGTGGAGCTGCCGCACGATGCTCTGGCGTCAGCAACGCGTTGCGTGAACTGAGTGCAAGGCCGTCCTCACCGCGAACAATCGGACAAGGAACGATCTCAACCTTCAATTGCAACTGACGCACCATAGCGCGAATCACGGCAATCTGTTGAAAATCCTTCTCGCCAAAATAGGCCCGATCCGGTTCGACAATCGCAAACAGTCGGCTCACCACCTGCGCCACACCATTGAAATGGCCTGGACGATGAGCACCCTCCATCACCTTATCGGTCAATCCGAAATCGAATTTCCGAGTGTCCGGCTCAGGATAGACATCCTCTACCGACGGTGCATAAACCATATCGGCTCCAGCTGCCTCCAACAACTTCAAATCCGCATCCAGCGTACGCGGATAGCTGCGCAAGTCAGCCGGATCATTAAATTGGGTGGGATTGACAAACACACTCACCACCACTCGCTCGCATTCGCGGCGGCAACGCTCAACCAGAGACGCATGTCCCTGATGCAGCGCACCCATCGTGGGAACAAAGCCCGTTAACACCTTCTCTTTGCGCAAAGCTGCAGAGAGTTCGGCGCCCTTAGTAAAAACTTGCATCAGATCGATTGCTTTAGTTTACAAGCCCCTAAAAGGACCCCGCAAAGGTAGAAATTAGATTTAGAATTAGCCAACTTTTCGCTGAAAATAATACCTTTGCATACAATCTAAGCTACAAACAACATGAAAAAAACAGCTCTGATAATGATAATTACCGCCGCCGCAGGATTGGTCGGCTGCAAGTCCGAACCACAGGCAGAAAAGCAATTCGATTGGGTAGTCGATCGTTTCGATGACATCAAGGTATTGCGCTATCAAGTACCCGATTTCGACACCCTTTCACTGGATGAAAAGAAGTTGATCTATTACCTGAATCAGGCTGCTCTTTGTGGTCGAGACATTCTCTTCGATCAAAACGGCCGTTACAATCTGCGCATCCGCCGCACCCTCGAAGCCATCGAACAGGGATACACCGGGGACCGCAACAGCGAAGAGTTCAAAAAATTCGAAAAATACCTGAAAAAGGTGTGGTTTGCCAACGGCATTCACCACCACTACTCACTCGACAAATTCCTCCCCGAATTTTCAGAAAGCTATTTTGACGAACTGATCGCAGCCACTCCAGCGGAATATTTTCCACAGGACTTCCAACCATCGGTAGAGGCCGTAATTGCCGAGATCAAGCCAGTGATGTTCGATCCGACCCTCTTCCCGAAACGGACCAATCAAGCTGCCGGAGCCGACATGATCGCCACCTCGGCCAACAACTATTATGAAGGGGTCACCCAACAGGAGGTTGAAGACTATTACAAAAAAATCATCGACCCGAACGATAGCACTCCGATTTCATACGGCCTCAACAGCAAATTGATGAAAGAAAACGGCCAGATTGTCGAAAAGACCTGGAAGGTGGACGGCATGTACTCGGCAGCTATCGAAAAGATCGTTTACTGGCTCGAGCAGGCCTCATCCGTAGCGAAAGGCGCCCAGAAACAGACCATCGACGAATTGATCGGTTATTACCGTTCAGGAAACCTCTCACAATTCGACACCTATAGCATTTCGTGGGTGCAGGACACCCTCTCAAAAGTGGATTTCGTCAACGGATTCATCGAAACCTACGGCGATCCGCTCGGATACCGCGCATCATGGGAAGGTCTCGTAAACTTCCGCGATGAAGAGGCAACCCGCCGCACCGAAACCATCAGTGCAGAGGCTCAATGGTTTGAAGATCACTCCCCGATCGATCCCAAATATCGCAAAGAGAAAGTTAAAGGTGTATCCGCAAAAGTGATCACCGCAACTATCTTGGGAGGTGACTGCTATCCTGCTACCCCGATCGGCATCAACTTGCCTAACGCCGACTGGATACGTAAAGACTACGGATCGAAATCGGTCACCATCGAGAACATCACCCATGCTTACAACGAAGCAGCCAAAGGAAACGGTTTCCTTGAAGAGTTCATCTATGATCCTGCTGACATCGAGCTGCAGAAACGTTACGGTGAGTTGAGCGACAACCTCCACACCGACCTGCATGAGTGCTTGGGACACGGTTCGGGTCAGTTGGCTCCCAGTGTCAAGACCGACGCGCTGAAAAACTACGGTTCAACCCTCGAAGAGGCTCGGGCCGATCTGTTTGCCCTTTACTATTTGGGAGATCCGAAGCTGGTTGAATTGGGACTCGTTCCATCGTTCGATGCAGCAAAAGCTCAATATCTGCACTATATCCTCAACGGTATGATGACCCAGTTGGCTCGTATCCAACCTGGGAAAGATGTCGAAGAGGCACACATGCGTAACCGTATGCTGATCGCCATGTGGTGCTACGAAAAAGGACAACAGGGAGAAGGTGAACCTGTCATTAAAAAGGTTACACATGACGGCAAAACATATATTGAGGTTACCGACTACGAACGACTTAGAGAACTCTTTGGCGAACTGTTGTGCGAAATCCAACGCATCAAGAGCGAAGGTGATTATGAAGCCGGCAAAACTCTGGTCGAGACCTACGGCGTAAAAGTGGATCAGAATTTACACAACGAAGTGCTGAAACGTTACAGCAATCTTAACATCGAACCATACAGCGGCTTTGTTAACCCAGTTTATAAACCGGTTATGGAAAAGGGTGAAATCACCGACGTGAAGGTCGAATATACCGAAGGTTACAAAGACCAGATGTTGCGCTATTCGAAAGACTACTCTTTCCTCCCTTCGGTGAACTAAGATTGCCGAAATAGGTATAGAACAAGCCCTGCTCCCGGAGTTCCGGGAAACTCGACAAAACGCAATTTATTTCGACAAAAGGCGTTGTAGAGTAGTACTCTAAATGTCTTCCGAAAGGTTGACAGGAAAGGATCAGGTAAATTCAACAATACAGGAAACGAAACAGGATGAACAAAAAGTGTAGCATAACCGTATCCTATGAAAGATAACTCTTTTTGATAACCAAAAACCTGTTGAAAGTATTAACTTTACCTGTGAAAGGATTAAAACAATGACTGCAACGCAACAAGATATTGTCTCATTAAAATAACTGAGTATCATGAAATTTCTGACTGAAGAAAAATTGACCATCGTCGGCGCAGCCGGTATGATCGGTTCAAACATGGCCCAGACTGCCATGATGATGCATCTCACCCCGAACATTTGCCTCTACGATCCATTCGCCCCGGCACTGGAGGGTGTAGCTGAAGAGCTCTTCCACTGCGGTTTCGAGGATGTTAACCTCACCTTCACCTCTGATGTTGCAACCGCATTCAAAGATGCAAAATACATCGTCTCTTCAGGTGGAGCTGCCCGTAAAGCCGGTATGACCCGCGAAGACCTGCTCAAAGGCAATGCACAGATCGCAGAACAACTCGGCAAAGACATCAAAACCTATTGCCCCGATGTAAAACATGTTGTTGTGATCTTCAACCCGGCCGACATTACCGGTCTGATCACACTGCTCTACTCAGGTCTGAAACCCTCACAGGTATCTACTTTGGCCGCTTTGGACAGTACCCGTCTGAGAAGCGAACTGGCCAAATACCTGAAAATGCCTGCATCAGAGATCAAAAACTGCCGCACCTATGGTGGTCACGGTGAGCAGATGGCCGTATTCGCATCAACTACCGAAATCAACGGCAAAAAGCTCTCTGACATGATCGGCACCACCATCCCTGCTGCTGATTGGGATGCACTGCGTCAGCGCGTTATCCAGGGCGGTAAAAACATCATCGATCTGCGTGGCCGCTCTTCATTCCAAAGCCCTTCTTACCTGTCTATCGAGATGATCGCTGCCGCTATGGGTGGTCCTGCTTTCCGCTGGCCAGCTGGTGTATATGTAAATACCGAAGGTTTCGATCACATCATGATGGCTATGGAGTCTTCGATCACCAAAGATGGTGTAAAATACCACAATGTTCAGGGTACTGCCGAGGAGATGAAGACTCTCGAAGAGAGCTACAAACACCTCTGCGCACTGCGTGACGAAGTGATCTCATTGGGCGTTCTGCCTCCGATCGATCAGTGGCACGCACTCAACCCAAACATCGACTAAGTATCAAAAAAAGCGGATCGGCTGTTTGACAAGAACAGCCCTTCTACCCAGGTGAATCCTGGTCATACGAAAAAGAGAGGGAGTCTATTGACTTCCTCTCTTTTTTATCTCTCAATATCAAGATAGACTCCCATGATCTATTTAGTTGAAAACATTCTGCTCCTCAAGTCTAAAGACTATGAACGCAATACCCTGGTTGCTCTTTGATATTCCGTTCTGTTTGTCACCGGAGGTTTCAGAGTATATAATGGTCAATCAACAATAAAACGTAACCGAGCAAAAACCGTCATCCTAAAAGCTCCCCTGTCTATTGATGCGATCAAAACCGGCTGTGCAAAGTAAGCAACACTATTACAACAGTCTTCTCTTCAGACAGCAGATTACGGGCAGAATAAACATCGCAATACACACCGAGAAGATTTTCCTGAATCAGGAATTGTACGTTTACCTTATCACTCATTGACAGCATAAAGCACGGCACATCGGAGTTGCTGCAATAACTCATTGGATACCTGTTCGTACTGATCTCTCTGCCCCAACTTGTCAGCAATCCCTGCTGGTGAATCGTTCCACGATCCCATTCCTCCGAAAAGATCCGCTACACCGGCTGCTTCGAACATGCGCCGGTTATGCTCCGGCAATGGCAGTGCGGGTTCTGACGTACCGGTAACTTCACCATCCAAAACGGACAGGGCACGATGAAAGATCTCCGCAAATTCCCCACATCCAATCTGCCGGGAGAAGGCTTCAATCCGAATCAATGCCTCTCTGAAACGTTCAGTATTGTTCTCCCACTGCAATTTCCGTTTGAATATTTCGGGAACGTGACTCTCCTCGTAAACGACATCCCATCCATCTGATTGGGAATCGGACAGCCATACGGATCCCCAAAGTCTTACCCGACCATGACGAAAAAAACAGGCCAAAAAATTCGGAGATGTATTGGCAAATGCAAGCGAATCCCGATTATCAGACTTTGTTGACGTAAGATATTGCAAATCGACCAATCCTTGTGTCCGGCATCGTTCAAACCATTCCGAAACACTTCCGACCGAGTATGTTTTGGTTCTCCCCAACCATTTTAGCTCCCGAAAACGAAAGGACGTGCTATTCACATACAGCTGTGGATCATACACCAATGATGTTCCCGCCCGTAGTGCTTGTCGAGCTGCCACCAATATAGAACAGGCTTGCGCCATATCCCCTCTCATACACACTCCTCCTTATCCTTGCTATATTCAATCCATCGAACCTTTAAATAAAAATCGGACGGCTTGAAGGCCGTCCGAAATCACTCAACAACTATTTCGTTGTTTCGGAAGATTGCCCTGTTGAAGGATTCTTCACATATTTATCGAGCCAACCGAAGAACTCACGCTGCCATACCAGCGAATTCTGCGGTTTAAACACCTGATGCGCCTCATTCTCGAAAGCAACCAATCGAGCAGGAACTCCCATCAACTGAGCCGCTGTATAAGCCTGTAAATTCTCCGTATAGGGAATTCGGAAATCATTCAACCCAGAGAAAATCAAGATCGGGGTATCCCAGTTCTTCACGAATTTGTGCGGCGAGTTGGCATACGAACGTTTAGCCACCGGACTGTCGCTCCAATAAGGACCTCCCAAATCGTTGTTCGGGAACCACAACTCCTCTGTTCCACAATACATGCTTTCGAAATTGAACATACCGCAATGAGCGATAAAGGCTTTGAAACGCTTGTTATGGTTGCCGGCCAAGAAATAAACCGAATAGCCACCATAACTTGCTCCGACACAACCCATGCGGTTCTCATCGGCCCACGGTTCACGAGCCACATCATCAATTGCACTAAGGTAATCGCGGATATTCTGCCCACTGTAATCGCCTGAAATCTGATCGAGCCACTCCTGACCGAACGACGGCAAACCACGACGGTTCGGAGCCACAACAATATATCCCTGAGCCGCCATCAACTGATAGTTCCAACGGTAGCTCCAGCGCTGACTAACCACACTCTGCGGACCGCCCTGACAATAGAGCAATACCGGATAAGATTTGGTCGAATCGAAGTCAGGAGGCAAGATCACCCAAGTCAACATCTCCTTGTTGTCGGTGGTCTTTACCATCCGCTCACGAACCTCACCCATCTTGATATTGTCATAGATCTCCGCGTTGGTATTGGTCAACTGGGTCAAGGTTCCATCCGACAAATTCACGGCAAACAGCTCAGTAGGCGAGCTCAACGTTGTACGCTCAGCCACCAACTTACCACCACCCATCGTGAAGGCATTCAGATCGTGTGCGCCGCGAGTAACCAACTCTACCGGTGAACCGTCAAGACCCACCCGGCAAAGCTGATAAGTAGCCCGGATCGGAGTCAGGAAATAGAGTTTGTCATTGCCATCCCAAACCACGTTTCCGGCATTGTAATCAAAATCTTTGGTCAAATATAGCTTCTCACCGGTACCCAACTTCGTCACAAAGAGACGATCCTTGTCCGACTCATTACCGTCACGCTCCATACTGGTGAAGGCCACCATACTGTCATCGGGCGAAAAGCGAGGATACTTGTCATAACCCATCATCCCTTCGGTGATGTTGGTCGTCTTGCCGCTGGCCAGATCATACAGATAGATATCCGAATTGGTGCTCAAAGCGTACTGTTTGCCCTTCATCTTTTTGCAGGTATAGGCCAACTGCGTACCGGCATTGTTCCAGGCAATCTCAGCCGCATCGAAATAGGGAGCCATCGGTGCATCCCACGGCTCTCCCTCCATAATGTCCACCCCTTCTGCTACCTTACCGTTCTGCAGATCGGCCACAAACAGGTGCAGATAACTGCCATCATCCCAATAGTCCCAGTGACGGGCCATCAAATCGTCATAAATCATCGCCTTCGAATCGGGCAGATCAGGGAAGATCTCAGATGAACGACGTTTTTCAACCTGAACTCGTTTGATATAATAGAGTTTATCCTCTTTCGGAGACACACCGAAACCTTCGATACCACCTTCGATCGCTGACAACTGACGCATATCACTGCCATCGGGTTTGGCACTCCACAACTGAGCATCACCACTCCGGGTCGAAAGGAAATAGATCCGACTGCCATCTGCACTCCACTGAATCGAAGCCTCCTTACCGGCTCCATCCGTAATCTGGACCGCTTCACCACCCTCGGTCGGTACGGACCAAATGTGCGTGGAACTTTTATCATCCTTCATGCTGTAATAGCTCACCGTATAAAGAACGGTCTTGCCATCGGGCGATACAGTCGAACCTCCAACACGCCCCATCTTCCACATCACTTCGGGGGTCAGAATTCCAGCACTCTTTTCAGCCTCAGTCAATGAATTATCAATCTTCATCGGGTCTGCTTTTTTACCTGCGCCGTCACCGCATGCAACCGTCAAAGCTGCAACTGCTCCTGCCAGCAACAGGGTTGTCGATCTCTTCATCTTTTTTATCTATTTTGTTTTATCATTTAGCGATTGGGTCAGTAGGAAAAGAGACACAATAGCTCCCCACACCCTTAAAGCCAACACACCAACCGTCTAACACCTACAATCAGCTCTGCACCAACACAGAGTCCGCTGCAGGCACCGTCTGGGCTATTTCACATAACCGCCTGCGGTCAATACGTCACGAATCGTGAAATAGGTGTTTTCCAATTTGGCTGCCAACTCCGTCTGTGGCACCCAAATAGCCTGCGTAATACCTTCAACGGTTTGGGGAGCGGGAACCTCTTTACCATCATAGCTCATCCGATACCAAGAGGTCTGTTTCAACACCCACTCACCGTGAAGCTGATAACAATGATAAGTATGGGTAATAAAATCGCCCCGTTGCAATCCCGAGAGGCCGCACTCTTCACTCACCTCACGAACGGCACACTCCTCGATCTGTTCTCCCGGTTCCAATTTGCCTTTCGGCAAATCCCACCGGCCATTGCGGAAGATCAGCAACAAGCGACCCTCCGGATCGGACGTAACACCACCACCTGCCTGAACAAACCGCTGCGAAGTACGGAATTGAGCGAAAACCTGCTCAATATCATCCGAAATCACTGCAAGACGCTTGCTATTCTGAACTTTTTGCAACAACTTTGCTATTGAAAGCGGCTCGCCTGCTGCGGGCCGGAAAGTGACATACGAAGCGTCGTCCGGCTGTTGAGCCGTGAAAAGTACGACACTGTTTTCGATATAAACCTTATACATTAAGCACGAAAATGAACGATTCCGCCAAACAGATTGCCGGAAGCTTATTGCAAATTAAGGCAATTAAATTAAATCCGACAAATCATTTTACATGGGCTTCAGGCTGGTACTCGCCGATCTACTGCGACAACCGCAAAATACTCTCCTACCCCGCTGTCCGCAAACAGGTTTACGAAGCATTTGCCGATCTGATCGCTGAAAAATATCCCGAAGCCGAAGTATTGGCCGGCGTAGCTACCGGTGCCATTGCACACGGCGTACTGGTGGCCGAAAAGATGGGCAAACCTTTTATTTATGTACGCAGTGCTCCTAAATCACACGGATTGACCAATCAGGTCGAAGGTGAGGTAAAACCCGGAGCCAAAGTGGTGGTAATCGAAGATCTCGTCTCCACCGGCGGCAGCAGCCTGAGCGCTGTCGATGCTTTGAAAAAGGCAGGTTGTGACGTACTCGGTATGGTTGCAATCTTCACTTATGGGTTCCCGACTGCTGAACAGAATTTTACCAATGCCGGCGTGAAACTCGATACGCTGAGCAACTACAACACCATGATCGAAATGGCTATTGAGCAGGGTTATGTTCACCCGGATGAACTGGAGACCCTCAAAGAGTGGCGTCGCGATCCCGCTTCGTGGAAAAAATAGTTTTTATGACTGAGACCCTGTTCCCTCATCATTAAGGTGTGGAAACAGGGTTTCATACTATCAACAACACGCCTCAATAAGCGATTGATTCCTTTATCCGAGAATACAATTCGTACAGTGATTGTAGCAATTGCAGAGTGGAAAATCCTGTTTCGACCTCTGTGTCCACGAAAAGGAGAATCAACAAAACATCGCCCTGTCACCATGTATATGTAATAAACTGGATACGACAAACTGAGGCTCAACATCACCCACTCTCTTTAAGAATCTCAATCACATGGAAAGATACGAAAGCAAACACGTTCAAATCCTGCAACCGGCTTCAATGATATACGGCGTGCTCTCCGATTTCAATCACCTGACCCCCGTACTCGGAGACAAAGTCGAAGGTTGGAGTGCAACAACCGACACCTGTTCATTCAAAGCACAGGGTTTTCAGATCAACCTGCAAATGGTGGAAAAGGTTGCACCTAAATTGATCAAAGTGACCGGTGCCGATGGATCTCCCATGGATTTCACCTTCTGGTTGCAGCTGGTCAGCGTCAGCGATACAGATACCCGCATGCGCATTGTGCTCGATGTCAAATTGCCGCTGATGATGAAAATGATGGTAGGCAAAAAGCTGGCAGGTGCAGTAGATCAAATTGCTGATCAAATTGCCGAGGCTTTCAACCGCATCCCAGCAGGAGCCACCATGCCCGGGCAATTTTAATAAAGATCCGGACAAAAGGCAGTTAAGCTTAATTGAACTTGCAGCCCTAGTGTTTCGTAAATCTGGATCTATCCCCAATAAAACAGATGCCGATGAATTTATCTAATTCATCGGCATCTGTTTTATTATTTTCAGGCAAGCCAATCATGCAGTCAATTTATCGGGGCCTAAAGCCTCATATCAACAAACACAGGCTCAGTCTATTGCAAATTCACATTGGCTTATATTAACATTATGCAACCAAAATTGAAGATTACTTCTCTTTACATTCAATCTACAATCAACGTATATGCATAAAAAAACGTCTGATAAACAGTTGTTTATCAGACGTCGTTGACCCACCAGGATTCGAACCTGGAATGACAGAACCAAAATCTGCAGTGTTACCATTACACCATGGGTCAAACAGACCGTTCATAAGAACAGGTTCGCAAAGATAACGATAATTTTTATTTCTGCAACGCCTTAGCTCTTTTCTAATAGTATATTCTTACTTAAATCCTTAATTTCCGATGACAGACATGATCTGCTCGGTCGCCCCTTTGTGAGACTGAACATACTCGGCACATGCTGCACTGCTGTGTTTCCACGCCTCCTCAGAGGTCAACAAACCGGAAAACCACTGCTCCAACTCATCATAGTTCGATATGCTGCAAGCTCCTCCGGCTGCAATCAAATCACAAGCCTCCTTGAACCGGGCATAATTGGGACCAAAGGCCAACGGCAACCCAAATGTCGCCGCCTCTAACGTATTGTGGATACCGACACCAAAACCACCACCAATATACCCCCACTTGCCATAACGGTAAACTGATGACAATATGCCGATCGTGTCAATAAACAACACACCAGCACCCGCCAGATCACTCTGTGGAGTAAGTTGCGTATAACGCAATGCCGGACGCTCAATGTGAGCAATCATCCGCTCGATCCGGGCAGACTCAATTTCATGAGGGGCTATGATAAACTTGACATCGGGATGGGCATTGATCAACTGCAACAACAACTGCTCATCAGGCGGCCAGGTACTGCCGGCCACAAACACATTGGCTCCATTGGCAAATTGCTCCACCTCGGGCAACTGTTTGGCAGCCTGCGCAATGGCATACACACGATCAAAACGGGTATCACCAGCCACCTCGGCCCGATCGATACCGATACCTGCTAAGAGCTGCAAAGACCCCTCATTTTGAACAAAGAGACGATCAAATGTCCCGAGTACCCTTCGAAACATACCGCCCCACGGCCGGAAAAAAGATTGTCCCTCCCGAAATATACCGGAAACCAAATAACATTTCGCTCCACTTCGTTGCAGCGCGAAGAGATAATTGGCCCAAAATTCATATTTAACAAAAACCGCTATTTTCGGGCGAAATATGGCCATAAAACGACGCACGTTGCGCGGAGTGTCAGCCGGAAGGTAAAAGATAAAATCTGCCCCGCTGTAGTTCTTTCTCACCTCATATCCCGAAGGAGAAAAAAAGGTCAATAAAATCTTCCAATCAGGATGTGCTGCACGAAAAGCCTCGATGACCGGCCTCCCCTGTTCAAATTCACCCAAAGAGGCACAATGAAACCAAATTACCTGATTCTCGGCAGAAAGATTGGATACGTTCTCAGCCTCCTCGGTATGCGCACCCGTAACAGTCTGACCTGATTGCTTGATTTGCGAAACATTCTCCGCCTCATGGCTAACCGATTCAACTGCATTTTGCTGTACAGTTTCAGCCATACGACGAAAGATTCCGCGACGGCCATGACACCACAAACGGGCCTTCTCATTGAACAACCCCGCAACATGTAATCCGGCATCAAGCAGATAGATGCCGACATTATAAAACAACCGCATGCCGACTATTTGAGAATATCTTGCAAACCTTGTGGATTCAACACCTCGATACTCTTGTCATCGCAACGGATCAACCGCTTTTTAGCCATCTCGTCTAGCACCGTCCGCAATGCACTGCGGGTTGCGTCGAAACATGAAGCGATCATTGTAATATCAGGCATATCTAACGACTGTTTAGTCTCACTGATATGTTCGAGCAGATAGCTGGCCACCTTCTCCTGCAAAGATCGGAATGAAAGGTAGTAGATCTTACGAGACCAAACATTGGCCCGATTTGACAAAATATCGACAAAATTAGAGAGAATCAATACATTGGACTGCATCAGTTCAAACAGGAATCCCCGGTGAATCGTCATAATCGTCACCTCTCCGTCAGCAATCACATCGATCGGCAAACGGTTATATCCACCAAACAAAAATGCCGGTGCAATCAGTTGCGGAGCTTCAATCGGTTCGATTTCAGCACTACGACCTGATGCATAGGTCATTTTACCATGTACCGTCCCCTTCAAAATAATCATCAACCCTGAATAGGCTGTATCGCGCCGTGCGATCAGATCACCGTCATGATACTCATTCAAGGTATAGTCCCCACCATCGGCAAGGAGATTCTTGATCTGTTCCTCTGTCAAACCTCTGAACAGAGGGCACTCTTTCAATGTCGCATACATAAGCCTAAATTTATGGTTTAGGTAAAGATAATCTTTTTGCTGCAATATTCCAAAGGTCAAGCCTCGTCAATCAGGGACAAAACAGATAGGGCTGCTCGTAATGAACAGCCCTATCGATTTTATCATACGTCTCGATCAGACGATTAATAATATTTTACTCGGTAATCTTTCACATCTGCCTCCTCAACGAGCACTTGCGAAATACGCTCAGAGAGGTAAGACTGTGCCATAGACTCCAGACGAGCACGTTCACTTTCCGGAGTCACATTGTCTGCCGGACGACGATCCGTTACATCGAACAGATAAACGCCAGCAAAACCTTCAACCGGTTTAGAAAGTTTACCCGGCTCAACTGCGCTAACTGCACCAATCAGGGCTGGTTCCGCACCAACACCGTCGTTTACAAAGAAACTGTTGAAATCAATGTCAGTTGCGGTCTTCACCTCTGCACCACATTTCTGAGCTACAGCATCCAGTGAAGCACCACCTGAAAGACTGTCGGCAAGCATCTGAGCTTTAATTTGACGACGCAATACTGAGGCGATCGACTGAGACACCGTCTCAATCGGAGCGATACCGTCCTCATGGATGCCGGTCAACAAAGCAACCACGTAGTTACCGTTCACCTCGGTTACAGGCGAAACTTCGCCCTCTTCTTCTGCAGTGAAAGCCCAACGAACCACTTCACGTGAGTTCTCCATACCGTTAATGTTACGCTCGGTGTTATAAATGCGTGCTACGCGTTTCGACAAAGCGTTGTCGGCAACAGCCTTTTCAAAGTTCTCTGCAGAGCCGTTCGCAGCCGCAATAAACTGGCTTACCTTGCCGTATACAGTCTGCTGGGTCATTGTACTCGGCTCAACCTCTTGCGTAATGACAGCCAACAAAACTTTCTTAACCGGAGTGCTCTTTGCTGTCACCTGTCCGATGTGAATACCGAAACGGGTCTGAACCTCAAAATAGTCACCCACTTTGTTGTCAATCACAGCCTGTGAGAACTCTTCAACCATTTGCTCTGGCTGGAAAGTACCCAAGTTGCCGCCATTTTGTTTAGCTTGAGGATCGATCGAATATTTATCAGACAGTTCGGCAAAAGAGGCTCCACCCTTCAAAGCGGTCAGAATACTGTCTGCCGTGGCCTGTTTGTCTGCCGGAACCAAAATATGGCGAGCAGTGATCGAGTCGGGAAGCATCTTCACATCAGCTACGCGCGCCATCATCCAAACATCGTTATCGAGTTTGGGACCATACATATTTTTGCTGTCAGGGCCAAAAGCATAAGCTGCCAATTCTCCGGTCAACTGGTTTTCGCTCAAATAACGATTTACAGGTTGGTTCTGCGAATTGAGTGTTGCATACTGGAAAGGATTCTCAGCAGTAGCAAACTCAGCAGCAAGCTCGTTCACCTGTTTCTCTGCTGCAGCGTAATCCTCCTCTGAAGGCAGTACGTCAAATACAACATACTCGATCTCACGTGACGCATTCTGACGGAAAGCACGTTTGTGATCGTTATAATATTTACGAACTTCTGACTCAGAAACATTTACAGTAGAATCAGGGATTGCTGCATAATCTTTAACGATATAGGCAATATTGCTCAAGCTGTTGGCATTCTGTACGCCCTGCTCTACCTCAAGCGAAGTAACATACATAGCCTTGCTGACCAAATTGACATATTTCGCAAAAACACGCTGTTTGATCATCTGAGCCTTCATGTAGTTCCATACCATGGCTCCTTTACCGGTAGCATCCTGATCCAGATTGGAGACAAAAGCACGCAGCATAGCCGGATCGTAAACGCCAGTATTGGGGTTGACAAATGTACCAGTCACCACCGGTGACAGATAAGTACCATCCACCATATCCGTCTGCTCTGCCTCAGAAACAACCAGACCTGCATCCTCGAAACCGGGCGCAAGAACATATGCGTTCAGCAAATTATCCCAAGCAAAATTCTGAACCTGCTGTTGCTCCTCATCGCTGAGAGCCTCGCGTCCAGTCATTACCTGCTGAACCTGGGTTACATAATCTACCTGCTCAGCATACTCCAACTGACCGATCTTGTTACCGTCGATCTCGCCCACCCGCATCTTGCGGTTCTGCATCATATTGCCGGTCGATGATAAATCGCCCAAAAGGAAAGCCAACAACGCGATACCGATTACGATCGATACGATCACACCGCCTCGCGTTCTTAAAGTGTTGAGTGTTGCCATATTATAAAAATTCGATTTGTTTTTTGCACCAAACGGAACCTTTTATTCAAAATTCTTTCCGTTAATGAAGTCCAAAGATAATAAAATTCCTATAAGCCCGTTCGTCAACGGACTATTTTTTTAATTCTGAGCATTCTTCGCACTGGCAGAAGTCGTCAATGTAATCCGCAATAGCTCGATTTTAGACAATTCCGTCCGCAAAACCCGAATCTTCCGATTGCCGTCCAAAATGGTCTCGCCAACCGCAGGGATGCCCTGATACCGATCGATCACATAACCGGCCAACGTGTCATACTCATCCGATTCCGGAATGCCCAAATGATATTTTTCATTGATATACTCCACCTCCAGACGTCCCGAAAAGATAAACTCTCCCTCTCCCATCTGCTTCTCAACCAAACTGGGATCGTCGTGCTCATCCTCAATCTCTCCGAAAATCTCCTCGAGAATATCCTCAATGGTAATCATACCTGCCGTGCCTCCGAACTCATCGATTACCACAGCAACCGAATGCCCCTTTTTGATGAATGAGGTCAGCAGTTTTTGAGCCGGCATGCTTTCCGGGACATAGTCGATCTGCTGAAGAATCTCATCTATGGAAGAGGGTTGTTTGAACAGACTCTTGGTGTTGACATATCCGACAATACGGTCGATATTCTCCTCGTAAACCGGCAACCGGGAAAAATGGGTATCAATAAAACGCTCAGTCAAAGTTTTAATGGATTCGGTGCGTTCGATGGCCTCAATATCCACACGGGGTACCATACAATCCCGTACCAACAATCCCGAAAAATCGAGCGCATTCTGAAACAGTTTAATATCCTTTTCATTATCATGCTGCTCATCTCCTTCCGATGCCTCGTCTATCAAATGCGCCAAATCGACCCGATCAAACGTTTGGGCTCCCTGACGCGTATTCACCGGCAGACCAAAAATGCGCAAAATCAAGGTTGAAATGAAGGTGGTGATCCGTGCCAACGGATAAAACAGCAGATAAAAAAGAAAGACCGGTACAGCAAAACTCCGATAATAGAAATTGGGATTGATCCGCACCACCGCTTTGGGGATGTATTCGGCTACAAAAATGATAATGATAGTCGGTAAAACGGTCTCTATCAAAAACGATCCACCCGACGTGACGTGCCACCCGAAAAGGTCGAGCAACAGGTGAATCAAAATACTCATCTGCAAAGAGTAGATGACCAACGCAATATTATTTCCGACTAAAATCGTGGTGATATATTGCCCGGAATGGCGCGAAAAGAGGCCAGCTATATATGAAAAAAGCGGGCTGCGACTCTTTTCAATTTCCAGTTTTAGCTTATTCGATGAGATAAAGGCGATCTCCATACCTGAAAAAAAGGCTGAAAAGAGCAACGCCAATAAAACAACAAGAACAGATGTCAGAATCATATTGCTATACGGTCAATAACCGTCTTCTTTTTCGTATCAATACACTCGCAGCCCCATTGTCACCAACGAGATCGCATCCAATCATTTAAACTTTCAACGACCCAAATTCGCAGGTCGGTTTATCAAGACAGTTGCCTTTGTACCTCCAAAGCATACTTTCTCTCGCACAAAAATACTGGAAATTTCAATACATTGGAAATCAAAGGAGTTTTTACAGGCTATTTCTCTATTGAAGCCAAAACAATAGATACTTTTCCAAGATTCTCTCTATGCAACAAAAAGGCCGACTCCAAATTCAACCATTTCGATGTTTAATAAAGGATACAGGAGATCAAATATCTTGTTGCAGATAAGCGGAGAGAACTACTTTTCAATTCTCGTGAATGCATGCAGGTCACCAAACAGGTCAAATCTAGTTGAACTCCTGTTCTACCGGTGCACCCTGAACCCACAATGACACCATGTCCCTCCACCACCAGACGAAAGAACGCAATATGTTTGCATTTAACAATAAATAAAACCTTAGTTGTTAAATAGAGAGCTGGAAAGAGATCATATAGAATAACCCGACCTGGGAGACTACAACTTTGGTTTGGCTACCGCCTCTCCTTCACGAATGGTAGGAAGATCTGTTTCCGAATCAGCATCGGCAGGTGTAGTTTTGGGCTTGATGGAGGTTGTATCCGGTGAACGATTCGGCTCGACATCCACCTCAACACGCCCCTTCGGACGACGGAATACAAACTCCTGGAACCGATCATCCGATTCAAATCCCTCTCCAATGATGACACTCTCGCCATCATTCTGGGTCACTTTCGAATCAACATTCGAATAGATGCGACCACTCTTCTGATTCCAAAAAAGCTGCTCCGTCTCCAGTTTTTGTCCTTGAGCATTGGTTGCAATGACATTCCCTTTGGCCTCCCACAGCTCTTGCTTCTCGAGAAAAATCGCGTAATTGGCTGTCAACGTCGATTCAATGGTATGGGTCGTATCGTTATAGGTCTCAACTTTCACCCCCTTACGAAACTCCATATAGGGCTCCTGAGCCAATTCATAACGCTCCAACAACGGCGTTTCAAAACGATAGGAAAGATGACCATTCTTCGAATAAACCAAACGCAAATTTTCACTTTGCTGAGTCATCATGTTCTGCACATCCGCCGCAGAAGCACTCTTTTTCTGCTTACAGCCAAAAAGCAAGATAGCACTCGCTGCAAAAAGGAGTGCTACCGAAAAACGTATGGTACCGCAATACTTCACGCTCTCAACAATGAATTATTCGTATTTCGGTTTGAGGAACCAGTAATCCTCTCCAAAGAGAGACAATTCTATCGAAACCCGGAAATACCGCTCGCGAACCATCTGATAGGCTCGCGAACTGGCCATTCCTCCAGAGGCCGTTGCCGGCACATTATAGACTCCTGAAGCCGTCAATCCCCGTTGACCAAAATCAAACCCAATATTAATATTCGATAGTCCCTGTCTAATCGGGAATCCGAAACCAAGCGTAATCGCCTTATCATCTATATTGTGGCCGTTGATATTCATGTAATAGTTATTGTACCGAAAGCCCAAACGATAGGACATTCGATTAAAATAACGGCGCACATCTTGAGGATTGGGAACAAACTGGACACCAGCCTTTATGTAATGGTTATTCGAATAGGTAATCCCGTTCAGCGGATCAGGAGTGTTTAAGCCCTGCCACTTCTCAAACGTATAATCGAGCAAGGCGCCAAATTTGCGAGTTGTATACGCCAAACCCACAGAGAATGACGAAGGTAAATAATAGTCAAAACGAGAATTATGCACATCGATCGTATCGACAAAATTAGCCTCTGCAACAATCGATCGAGTTGACCTTGGTCGTAAATTTACCCGAGGACGATAAGTCATACCTATCGTAAACTGACGCAACTCATTAGCGATAAGATTGTATTGTGCACCTAAGATTACCCCTGCCTGTGAATAGGTTTCCCGTTGTTTGCCATAAAGCGTTCTTTCCGTTGTTTCAGAAATGACGGGTGTAATAACCGTATTAAAATTACGGGTGATAATACCGTGATAATAAATCACATCCACACCAAACGCGAAGTTTTTAAACGGATTCCACCCCAAACCGAATTTAAACTGTGTTGTATTACCTTCTCCCAAATACTCATATACAACATTACCCACATTGGCCAAGATCAGGGGATCCATCTCTGTCATCTTAACCCGATATCCGACATCACTCAACGGAGTCATGGTAAAGCCAAAACCAAGACCTCTAGTCAAGGGAATCAACATATTGATATCCCGAATGTTAAAAGTATTGTAACTGGTCTTAGCGTCGGCAGTATTGGCATAAGTATTATACATCTCACCGCCCACATTAAACAAAACCGAACGTGGCATAACCGATGCATAAGAGGCTGGGTTTAAAGAGTTCATATGCAGATAATTGCTATAAGCAACACCTGCTCCACCCATCGAGCGGAAAAACGCCGAACCCTGGACCGACATATCGCCCAATCCGTAAAATGTGTACGGAGAAAATGCACTCAAACTATTGCTTTGTGCAGAGAGGGTCGTCGGTAATAACAGCAATAACGCCCCGAGTGCACCCAGTAAACGGTAACTATTTCGCATTGTACTCTAAAATTCGGTTCAGGCCGTAGGCGACCAGATCATAAGTTGCAAATATCGTCTTTTTTACCCGTTTAGCAAAAAAATTACTATCACCTCCCGTAAAAATTATACGTAACGACGGGTATCGTTTTTCCAAATCGCGAATGTATCCTTCGACCTCATAGACAATGCCATTGACTACACCGCCTTCAATAGCACTCACCGTATCACGTCCCATAAAGATCTCTCGATCGATCAACTCACATTGCGGCAAGCGATGTGTAAATTGATGCAAAGCCCGAAAACGCAAAGTAGCTCCCGGTGAGATATTGCCCCCCAGAAATTCACCTTCGGCAGAGACCAAATCACAAGTGATAGCCGTACCAAAATCGACAATCAGCACATCGCTGTTCGGATAGAGAGTGGCTGCCCCAACAGCTGCAGCCAAACGGTCAGGCCCCAATGTTTCCGGCGTAGCATAGCCATTGCGGATCGGGACCGCAACCCCATGTCCAAAATGAATGAAGTGTTGCACACGACGACGCAACAACGCTTCAATGGCTTCTATAGTCTCCCCCTGCTGGGCCGAAATAAGAATAGCTCCCGTAATAGCAGGAAAATTATCGAGCAACTGCTCAATATTCATTTCCGACAGCGTGTCTGTACGGAAAAAATCGACCACTTGACCGTTCTCGATCACGGTCAATTTGGTACAGGTGTTTCCAATGTCTATGGTCAGGTTCATTCGGCAGGTATTTTAGAAGCTTCGCGCTCCAGTTCCTGAAGCGTCGCAGTGGCTGCTGCAATATCCTTAATATTTCTAACTACAACAGATAGCTTATTATTGTTCTGACGGAAAATAAATTTACTCCCCGGACGACTCGCCACCCGCAAAATCCGCCCGAAAAGATCACTCTTATAATAGGCAGAGTTTTGATTGTGAACAAATTGCAGGATCATAATGCCGTTTTTGACGATTGCCTTCTCAAAACCCAGCCGTACGCAGATCCACCGCAACCGCACAATATCAAACAGTTCGTGCGTCGGCGTTGGAATATCGCCGAAACGGTCCACCAACTCCGACTCGAAACGGGCCAAACGCTCTTCGTCCGTTATACTGTCCAGCTCCCGATAGAGCCGCAGCTTTTCACCGCCACTGCTCACATAACTGTCCGGAATAACCGCCTCACGGTCGGTCTCGATCTGACAATCCGAAATATAGGTAATGCCTTGTGAGGAGGCCATACCAGGGAAAGCGACCGATTTGCCCTTTGCAGACGCCGCTCCGGCTTCGCCTGCCTGGGCCGGAAGGGCGGTCGTCTCCGCCTTGGCCAACTCCTCTTCACGCAATTCGGCCATCGCTTCGGTGAGGATCTTCTGGTACGTTTCAAAACCGATATCAGCAATAAAACCGCTCTGTTCGCCGCCCAACAGATTACCCGCGCCGCGAATATCCAGATCCTGCATCGCGATGTTGAATCCTGCCCCCAGATCGGAGAACTCTTCAATGGCCCGTAACCGCCGCCGAGCATCATCCGAAAGCGTCTCTTCGGGCGGCGTAAACAGGTAACAGAAGGCTTTGCGATTGGACCGTCCCACACGTCCCCGCAACTGGTGCAGATCGCTCAAACCAAAGTTTTGGGCGTTGTTGATGATGATCGTATTGGCGTTGGGCACATCGACACCCGATTCGACAATGGTCGTCGCCACCAGCACATCGAACTCGCCATAGATAAAGTCCATCATCAGCTTCTCGAGCTGCTGTGCGGGCATCTGACCATGCCCCACAGCCACACGGGCCTTCGGGCAGAGATGCTCGATCAGACGACGCATATTCTCGATCGTCTCGACCTTATTGTGTACAAAATATACCTGCCCGTTGCGCTGCAACTCGAAATCGATCGCCTCCCGAATCAGATCCTCATCAAACGGATGACACTCCGTCGCAATCGGCTGTCGGTTGGGCGGTGGCGTCGAAATGACCGACAAATCGCGCGAACCCATCAACGAAAATTGCAAAGTACGCGGAATCGGCGTCGCCGTCATGGTCAACGTATCGATATTGGTCTTCAGTTGGCGCAACTTCTCTTTGGCCGCCACACCGAACTTCTGCTCCTCATCAATGATCAACAACCCCAGATCCTTGAATTTCACATTTTTACCCAAAATCTTATGGGTACCGATCAAAATATCGATCTTGCCATCAGCCACCTCCTTGAGGATCTGGTTGGTCTCAGCCGTGCTCTTGGCCCGGCTCAGGTGCTCGATCCGCACCGGGAACTCCTTGAGCCGGTCACAGAAAGTCCGGTAGTGCTGCAACGCCAAAATGGTGGTCGGCACCAAAACCGCCACCTGTTTCGAATCACTTACAGCTTTAAAAGCCGCACGAATCGCCACTTCGGTTTTACCAAAGCCCACATCCCCGCAAACCAGTCGGTCCATCGGTGTCCGGGCCTCCATGTCGGCCTTCACGGCCTGCGTAGCAGCCTGCTGGTCCGGCGTGTCTTCGTAGATAAACGACGCCTCCAACTCGTATTGCAGATAACTGTCCGGCGAAAAGGCAAAACCCTCGCTCGCTTTGCGCCGTGCATACAGCGCAATCAGCTCGCGGGCAATATCCTTGACCGCCTTCTTCGTATTCTGCTTCATGCGCTGCCATGCCCCCGATCCCAACTTGTAGATCTTGGGCGGCTCGCTATCCTTGTCCTTGTATTTGCTGATACGGTGCAAAGCGTGGACGTTGACCAACAACACATCGTTGTCACGATAGATCAACTTGATCGCCTCGTGTACCTTTCCGTTCTCAACCGTACGGGTCAACCCACCGAAACGGCCCACACCGTGGTCGATATGCACCACGTAGTCCCCCACCTTCAGTTCGTTCAGCTCCTGAATGGTCAGACTCTCGCTGCGGTCTATTTCACCCCGGAGCTGATAACGGTGGTAACGATCAAACAGCTGATGGTCGGTATAGCAACAATGGCGCGAAACATGATCGATAAAACCGCTGTGCAGCGTCACATTGACCGCTTCAAACGGAACGTCACGTTTGCCAATCGAATTGAAGATGTTGCGCAACCGTTCGATCTGCGCCTTATTTTCAGTCAGCAGGCAGGTCTGATACCCCTCACTGCGGTGAATGCGGATATCATCGGCCAGCAACTCAAATTTCTTGTTGAATTGAGGCTGCGGAGATGTATGGAATGCAACCGTATGATCTGCCGCCCGCTCTTTGAGATTATCCCGCAACAACACCATTGTCTGCCCCTCCGTATTGGCCAAGAAAGCCTTACGACCGGTAACCAGCGTATCGATCTGTTTGGGATCTTCCAACTCGCCGAGCAGTTTGGTACGTATTTCCTGGAACCGCTTCATCGTGTGCTCCGGGTCCGCAAGCCAATAGGTCGCCGTTCCCGCAAAGGCCGGGAACGAGACACGCTCCCCACCGGAAACGGTATCCTTCAGGTTCGGAACCACCTCCACCTCTTGCAGTCGGTCAATCGAAAGCTGTGTGGAGAGGTCGAAATGGCGGATCGAATCGACCTCATCACCGAACAGGTCGATTCGATAGGGCTTATTATCGGAATAGGAAAAAATATCGACGATACCACCTCGGATCGAATATTGACCCGGCTCATAGACAAAATCGACCCGCGAGAAGTCATTATCGATCAAGGTCTTCTCGATCGTTTCGGTCGAGAGGGTATCCCCCACATGGACCGTCAGGATACTCTCCCGCAGCCGTTTCATGCCGACCACACACTCGACCAACGCTTCGGGATAGGTACAGAGCACCAGATACCCCTCCGTGAAGGTGCGGATCGCATTGAGTGCGGTGGTACGCTGTACCATGCCGGAGGGATCCTCCTGGTGGAACTGGATCGAACGTTTGTAGGCTGTCGGGAAGAAGAGCAGCCGCTCGGGATCCAAAAACGGAGTCAGGTCGTTGTACAGATAACCGGCCCCATCCCGATCCTCCATGACGAAGACATGAATTCCTCCACGCTCCCGGACAGCTCCCGCTGCCACGAGCGCATACGAAGAGCCGACCAGCGAATCCAATCCGATGACGGTTCCCCGGCTCTCCAACAGTCGCACCAGCTCCAGATAGGGTTGCTGCGACAAAAACAGTTCCTGTAACTGCTGTGCGGTCATATCATTTCAATCGAAGCGGTCGTTCAGACCAACTCCTTGTTCCGGCGATCGAAAAATTTGGTCTCGATAATGCCGGTATGGCTATTCGCTACGATGCGGATGAAACATTTATAGCGCAACATCCAGCGCAAACGCAGTGAAAATATTCCTTTCGTCAAAAAGGCCGCCACAACGGGACTTACCCGCAGACGGATATAACGCTCTCCACGATCCTGTGCGAAATAGGCGATCTGATTCTCGATCTGCTCGTCGAGCAGCGCGGCCGGAGCCACCGTTCCCGTACCGTGACAGGTGGGACACACCTCCCGCATATCGACCTGTGTCTCGGGACGTACCCGCTGACGTGTAATCTGCATCAACCCGAATTTCGACAGGGGCAAAATCGTATGTTTGGCTCGGTCTGCCGCCATCAACCGACGCATCTCTTCAACCAAGGCCGTACGGTTTTCGCTCTTGTGCAGGTCTATAAAGTCGATGACAATGATTCCCCCCATATCGCGCAGTCGCAACTGACGGGCAATCTCCGCCGCAGCCGCCAAATTCACATCCATGGCTGTCTGCTCCTGATCGTCATCCACCTTGGCCCGGTTTCCGCTATTCACATCCACCACATGCAGCGCCTCGGTGCGCTCGATGATCAGATAGGCACCCTTCCGCAGCGAAACATACTTCGAGAAGAGGGACATGATCTGTTTCGACACATCGAAATTGTCGAAAATGGGTACGCTCCCCTTGTATAGCTTAACGATCTTTTCCTTCTCCGGAGCAATCGTGCGGATATAATCACGCACCTCCTCATAGGTGGATTGATCATCGACCCAAATGCTGCTGAACGATCCATTGAGCAGATCCCGGATCATTGTCGTGGCCCGGTTCATCTCCCCCAATACCAACGACGGAGCACTCTGCTGTTTGAGGTTCTCCATTGCCTTCTCCCACTTGTGGATCAGCGCCAGAATATCCTGCTCAATATCCTCGGCCGGATGGCCTACCGCTGCCGTACGGATGATCACTCCGTAATTGTTGGGCAACACCCCCGAAGCTATCTTCTTGAGTCGGTTACGCTCCTCGTTGGAACGGATCTTCTGTGAAATAGAGATCTTGCCGGAGAAAGGGATCAATACCACATTACGTCCTGCAAGCGAAATATCGGAAGTCAACCGCGGGCCTTTGGTCGAAATGGCCTCCTTGGCCACCTGTACCAGAATCGTCTGGCCACTGTTGAGACAACTGGCAATCTTACCGCTCTTACCCAGCGGCTTTTCAAGTTTCAGCCCTTCGAAATTGATCGAACGCTTGTTATTGGTCAGGATGTTCACCATCTTCTGCAACGAGGTGAACTGCGGACCCAGATCGAGATAGTGAATGAAGCCGTCCTTCTCGTGTCCCACGTTGACAAAGGCCGCATTCAAGCCGGGCATGATCTTCTTGACCTTGCCCATGTATATATCGCCCACCGCATAGCCCGAACGACACTGTTCCTTGGTCAACTCGACCAACTGCTTATCTTCGAACAGTGCGATGGTAATTTCGCTGGCTGTTACATTTATGATCAGCTCTTTATTCATATATTCAGTTCTGCTACCGGCACCCATACGCCGAAGAAGGGTGGTCTCGAAACCCAAAAATCCGTTACCATCCGGAAACACTCATCACTCCGGGTCGCAACGGTCTATACTCCTCCTTGTTCTCATCGCGACAGACTCTCATCTCTGACAACTCTGCAATACCGCACGCTTTCATCTTCACAGGCATTTTGCTTTTCAACTCTCGCCCCTCAGACTCCGTATCGCGTGCCTCCTCGCAGACAATTCAACTGTCTGTCGTCGTATTTCTTCAACAAAACAACTCCTCAAAACTCGCCAAATACCAACGAGTTATCGAGCTATCTTATTATTTTCAATAAGGACACTCCCCTATATCCATCGTTCACAAGTTCCACATCTCTTCTTGCTTCTCCAGCCACCCAAGAGACTCATAAAACCTGTGCTTGTAATGCAAATAAACCTAAAGTCCCGAAAAGCGGCACTTTAGGTTTATGACTGTCTTGCATAAGTGGTAAGACTACCCGACTATTTGTTCTTTTTATGTCTGTTTTTGCGTAGACGTTTTTTACGCTTGTGGGTAGCCATCTTATGCCGTTTTCTTTTTTTACCGCTTGGCATAATGATTTTGTTTTAGTAGATCGATTAATTATTTGATGTGAGTTTTCACCTTGCCAGCAAAGCTCTTAGCCGGTTTGAATGCCGGAATGTTATGAGCCGGAATGGTGATGGTGGTATTCTTCGAAATGTTGCGGGCCACCTTTTCAGCACGGTGCTTTACAATAAAAGAGCCAAAACCACGCAGATAAACATTTTTATTTGCTGTCAGAGAATCTTTGATAGCCTCCATGAAAGATTCTACAATCTGCTGTACTTGAGCCTTTTCAACACCGGTGCTTTTCGCAATTTCGTTAACGATATCCGCCTTAGTCATGATTGAAATATTTTTTAAATTATTTGTCGTTTCTCAAGCTCCACCCACCTGACGGGGCATTCAATGAGACGTTGCAAATATATGTGATTATTTTCTAAACAGTGCCACAAAGGTAACAATTTTCCAGAAAAAAACGCCCCTAACTCTTTCAACTTTATCCTTTTTCATCCTCTTGGAGCCATTTTCCGGACATTTTTGCTCTGCTACAGTTTCATCAAACGTCCAGCTGGAAGACATTGACAATGCACAACTTAACATTTACAAACTGGAACTACTGCTCGGTTGACACGGCTCCGGGTTACGTCCACCTTCCCACATTACACACAACTTGACAACCAATCAAGATATCGCAAAAAGCCGGCCAATTCTACGTTCCTCCCCTCTATCCAAAGCAAAAATTCGACCAATAAGCCCTTTATGAAAAGCCTTAGGAGATCAGATTCACTTTATCTACCCCCAGCCCCTCTTAACAAAAAACTTCTTGCAGAATCCGTAACGATTGCACGGAATGAATAGCATCGAAATGGTACCCGAAAAAGATCAGCATCGCCTCCATAAACTCCACCCGATCCATACGCCCCAACTGCAAATCTCCCAATCCTTCGGCTTCACACTCCATCAGACGCCCCAACAGACGTGCCGAGGTAGGGTTCATACAGGTACGATGTTGCGGCATTTCATCGCAAAACAACCCACTGCGAATATCGAACCATCCTCCATTGCGATATTCGTTGCCGGGATAAAACCCCAAATAGGCCGATAATCGCACCAAAAACCAGAGATGAAAATTGGCCACTCCGTTCTCCATCCGGTCAAGATGTTGCACGGAAGAGCAGATAAAATCAAAAAGCGGCGGATTGGCCTCCACCTCACGGATCAATCGATAAAGCACCTCGGCCATGAAGAGCGAAACGGTGCTTTTGCGAACATCGAACGGTAATGAGGTTAACGGAACCAGGTTATGGGCATCTTTCATCCGATGCATCTGGGCATGGGGCTGTTCAATACCCTCAAACTCGAGCAGAAACATCGGTTGAAACAACGCAGCCTTGTTGCCCCGCCCCCGAGACGAACGTACGCCTTGGATCATATAGGTCTGCCTGCCCCCCACATCGGTAAACAGGTAGGCAACCAATGAGCTCTCCCCATACTTAACCGTATGGAGCACCACTCCGCGGGCCTTATAACTGCGAGACACCGCTAAAGGGCCTCCTTCCCGTGCAGAAAAGCAACCAGCTTGGCAACGGCACGACCCCGATGGCTGATTTTATTTTTTGCTTCAGACGACATCTCCGCAAAAGTGAGTTGAGATCCTTCAGGGACAAAAAGAGGGTCATATCCAAATCCGCCCTCTCCGTGAGGTTCAGTAGCAATAGCGCCCTCAACTCGTCCTTCAAAGAGATACTCCTTGCCATCCACAATCAGTGCAATAACCGTACGGAACCGAGCCTTACGATTTTCACATCCAGCCAAATTCTTCAACAATAACACATTATTATCGGCATAACTGACATGCTCTCCGGCATATCGGGCCGAATAGACACCCGGGGCTCCATTCAACGCCTCAACCTCCAGTCCGGTATCATCAGCAAAGCAGTTCAGTCCGGTATGTTCATAAACATAACGGGCCTTCTGCAAAGCGTTACCTTCAATGGTTGGCTGCGTTTCGGGAATCTCCTCTGTAATGCCGGCTTCAGTAGCCGTTACCAACTGATACTCCGAACCCAAAACAGCTTGAACTTCGGATACTTTATGTGCGTTGTGCGTTGCAAAAACTATCTTCATTTCATATCAAATTTACGCAGATTTTCATCCGCTGCAATCCGGTCAATGATGGCTCGAACCAACCGGTCAATCATCCGATCTTCCCGGTAATCGGCCGGACATACATAATTAACACGATCATCGTGCAACAATCGTTCACAAGTCTGACGTTTCCGTTCCGAAACCGGATTATAGACTGCAATCGACCTTCCTCCCTGCTGTTTAACCAACCTCATGCAAGGGATATCGGTCGTTCCATCTCCAAAATAGATCATCCTGCGGAACGGAACAGGACGCTCCTCCTCCTCGATGTATTCATTGATGCGCTGGCTGTCGTAAACGCTCTCAATTCCCTTGTTGATCTTGAAAATAAATTGCGTTTTGTTCGTATAATTAACCGCTACAGCCGGCCAATAGGCCACGCCATCCACATCATACAAAAACGAACAGGCATAAATCTTACGAAACTCCTTGGCGATCGAAGTCCCTTCAATCATCTCACGCAATCCGGAAGAGTTAATAAAATGTTGTATTTCGAGACCTTTGGATGCCCCATACGCATTAATTCTCGAAAACCACTCTTCAACCCCTTCGTACAATCCAATGCGTGATCCCGACTGTACAAACGCTTCGTATCGCAACGATTTGCCCGTACTTTTAGCCTCGTGCAACATGCGATACATATAGGCCAAAATGGGATCTCCATCCTGTTCGCGAGCCGTGTCGTTACTCTCCTCCCAAAAATCACGATTACTCTTGCCCACAGCCGGAATGAAATCGTACTCCTGCATATTGCCGGGCGAAAGCGTACCGTCAAAATCGTAGATCAGGGCCACGATAGGCCGTTGTTCCTGCTGTGACATAATGGGTAATTTTTATTGATGAAAGTTCTTATCGCTCTTCATGCAACCTTCTACTTGCTCTCACTCTGAGCACTCTGCGTAGAACCAGATTGAGTTTTAACCTGTGGCGTAGCTTGCGGTTCAGTATTGATCGGCAATCCGGGGATCGCTCCAGGTTTAATGTTCCTAAGTTGATTATTAACCTCAAAAGGCTGCAACCCCTGCTGCAGCTGAATCTGCTCTAACGCGGCTTGCCGTTCAGCAGCATACTGCTGATATTCAGCCTCAGGGATTAATACAAGCTGCTCGAAAGCTGTAAAATCAGGCAACGGACCCAATGTCGTATCAGCCATTGCACACATAAACTCTCCTTCGCACAGAGAAGCCACAGGCTTAAGTGCTACAGCTCCAAAATTGAGCATCTTTCCATCGCGGTCAACACTCTTCAAATAGCAGACACTATCAACTGATACCGTATCCGCCGAAAGGGGTTCGACCTGAACTGCAATTTTCAATGACCGAGAGGGATAATCCCACCCTGCAATGGTCATCTTCGCAGCCTTGAAACCGGCACCATCAGCTGCAACACAAGGTACCTCACGGCCGATCACTTTTGCAGAGTCCAAACCCAACTCTTTTTTTACTTCGGATGCAATCTCCAGTTTGGTTACCACATACTGCACTTTTTTATCCCCATCAAGAGTACCTGCAGCTGCTTCGTCCAAACGCTGATATGCTTCTGTTTCAGCGATACACAATGCCGGGATTCGTGCAAAAGTCTTGTTACTCTTACCTATTTTTAAACCACCTTGCGAACATGAGGCCATCGCCACAGCAACAACCAATAAACAAACCGAAAAAAGAGATTTTTTCATAATTACGAACCACTGTTTTACTTCAGATCTCGACCTTACGGTCTGACCCAAAACATCTTTACAAAGAAACAAAACCTATAGCAATCCTGCAAATGGTGATTACGAGATTTTTCTGATTGGACATACATGCCTCCAGCCAGCTCAAACACATTTTACGTCACACCCAATCCAGAAGATTTTTATTGTTATCTGGACTCTGCTTACCCTTTTTCAATCCACTTCGCAATCTTGAGATCAATTTACCTGAACGGACTCTCAATAAAAAACAGGCAGCCTCTTGCGAGCTGCCTGTCCTCGTGTATAATACACTTTTATTTTTCAAACGGGAGTTTCTCCTCAACACCTTGAAGACTCCCATCCAAAAGAATTACTCCATCACAATATTCCAGTTGTGAGTATCGGGTTCCTCACCATATTGGATTGCACGCAGTTTATGATACAGTTTCTTGCACCACTCACCCGGCTCACCGTTGTTGTATGTATAAGTATGGTTGGTAACCGGATCGTAAATGCTGCCGATCGGTGAGATCACTGCTGCTGTACCGCAAGCACCGGCCTCACTAAAGGTCGAAAGTTCCTCCTCTTCGATCTGGCGGCACTCAACCTTCAAGCCCATATCAGCGGCCAAAGCCTGCAAACTCATATTGGTAATGGAAGGCAGTACGGAATGTGATTTCGGCGTGATATAACGACCGTCACGAATACCGAAGAAGTTGGCTGCACCACATTCATCGATATATTTTTTCTCTTTGGCATCCAGATAAAGCACACCAGGATATCCTTTTGCGTGCGCCTCTTCCGATGACATCAAACTGGCACCATAGTTACCGCCCGCCTTAATGTGACCTGTACCCAGCGGTGCAGCACGATCGTGGTCACGATCGATAATCACCTTGATCGGGTTGAAACCCTCTTTGTAATAAGGACCTACCGGAGTTACGAAAATGATCAGCATATACTCTTTGGCTGGTTGTACGCCCACTTGAGCACCCGTTCCGAAAAGCACCGGACGAATGTACAACGAAGCACCTGTACCATAAGGAGGAATAAAACGCTCATTGGCCTTAACCACCTTCTTGACCATGTCAATAAACATATCCAACGGCGGTACCGCCATCCGCAGATAGTCAGCCGAAGAGGCCAAACGTTTGCCATTCTCATCCGCACGGAAGATGCGGATCTTACCATCCATACCGCGGAAAGCCTTCAAACCCTCAAAAGCGTCCTGACCATAATGCAATGCCGTTGCAGCCATGTGCAGACTGACCATTTCGTCTGAGGTCATTTCAGGAGTGCTCCATGCGCCGTCACGATAATAGCTGCGTATGTTGTAATCCGTCTTCAGATAACTGAAAGAGAGGTTTTTCCAATCCAGATTCACTTTTTCCATAATCACACTGATTTTAACGTCTGCCGTCCCATTCTTTTCACCGGGATTCATCCCCGGAAATCGTATATCGTATTATCCGATTCAATGCATTTGAATTTCATACTTTTGCCGCAGTCTGGGGCACATCTCCACAGCATGGCGTTCAATGCCGCATCAGCTTCCGACGAATCGTTCATCAACTCCTCGCCACATCTAACATCGCACTGTCGATGCTGTTTTCTCTACTGATACTACCACCTGCGCCGTTTCGGACTCAGATGTTATCCTACTATGGTTCCGCTGCCCACCTTATCCGAAGGAGTCAGCAATACCATCTTGCCGGTTGCATCCTGTCCCATCAAGATCATACCCTGAGACAGCACACCCTTCAGTTCACGCGGTTCGAGGTTAATCAACACAAGCACCTGACGACCAACCAACTCTTCGGGCGTATAATATTCGGCAATTCCCGATACGATCGTGCGGGTATCGATTCCAGTATCGATCGTCAACTTCAGCAACTTCTTGGTTTTGGCAATCTTCTCGGCAGCCTTGATGGTTACCACACGGATATCCATTTTTCCAAAATCATCGAAACTGATATTCTCTTTCTGCGGAGTCACCTGTTTACCCGCCTCTGCTGCCAGGTTGGCCCGTTTTGTTGCAGCCAATTTTTCGAGTTGAGCCTCAATTACGCTGTCCTCGATCTTCTCAAACAGCAATTCAGGTTTGCCAATCTTGTGTCCAGCCGGCAACAACTCCATGCTTCCGATACTGTCCCAACCCGGTTTGGCGATCTGCAGCATTTTCAACAACTTCTCCGAAGTGAAGGGCATAAACGGCTCGATCACAATCGCGATATTGGCCGTAATCTGCAAAGCGACATTCAAAATGGTCTTCACCCGTTCCGGATCGCTCTTGGCCAGTTTCCACGGTTCACTGTCGGCCAAATATTTATTACCCAAACGAGCCAGGTTCATCGCCACCTTCAAAGCCTCGCGGAAACGATAATTTTCAATATTATCCTCCAAACCTTTTTTGATGGCAGGTATTTCAGCGATCGTCTCCCGGTCATAATCGGTCAACTCACCGGCTGCCGGTACCTCTCCGTCATAATATTTCTGGGTCAATACCAATGCACGATTGACAAAGTTACCCAAAATAGCAACCAACTCGTTGTTGTTACGAGCCTGGAAATCTTTCCATGTAAAATCATTATCCTTGGTTTCAGGAGCATTGGCGCAAAGCACATAACGAAGCACATCCTCCTTGCCCGGGAACTCATCCAAATACTCGTGCAACCAAACGGCCCAATTCCGTGATGTCGAAATTTTATCCCCTTCCAGGTTCAAGAACTCGTTAGCTGGTACATTCTCCGGCAGGATATATCCACCGTGAGCCTGCAACATCGACGGGAAGACAATGCAGTGGAACACAATATTGTCCTTACCAATGAAGTGAACCATCTTGGTCTCCTCGTCTTTCCAATATTTTTCCCAATCTGGAGTCAACTCTTTGGTGGCTGAAATGTAACCAATCGGCGCATCGAACCAAACATAAAGCACTTTACCCTCTGCCCCTTCAACCGGAACCGGAATACCCCAATCCAGGTCACGACTCACGGCACGAGGCTGAAGTCCCAGATCGAGCCAACTTTTGCACTGGCCATACACATTGGATTTCCACTCTTTGTGGTCCTCCAGAATCCATTTGCGCAAGAAGGCCTCATGCTTGTCCAACGGCAGGAACCAGTGTTTCGTCTCGCGCAGAACCGGAGTAGCTCCCGTGATTGCACTCTTCGGATTGATCAGATCAGTCGGATTCAACGTGCTGCCGCACTTCTCACACTGATCGCCATAAGCCCGTTCATTCTGACAATGGGGGCAAGTACCCACGATATAACGATCCGCCAAAAACTGTTTCGCTTCCGGATCGTAATATTGCTCTGAGGTCTGTTCAATAAATTCGCCTTTTTCGTACAACGTCCGGAAAAAATCCGAAGCTGTCTTATGATGTACCGGCGAGGTCGTGCGCGAATAGATATCAAACGACATGCCCAACCGACGGAACGACTCCTTGATGATATTATGATATTTATCCACAATATCCTGCGGTGAAACGCCCTCCTGACGAGCTTTGATCGTGATGGGCACACCGTGCTCATCCGATCCGCAGACCGAAATAACATCCGCACCCCGCAGACGCAGATAACGGGTATAGATATCCGAAGGGATATAGACTCCGGCCAAGTGGCCAATATGCACAGGTCCATTGGCGTATGGAAGCGCCGAAGTGACCAAATAACGTTTAAATTGCTTCATCGTATGGATAACTCTCTCGTTTCGTTAAAAGCGGATTCTCTGCCTATCGAGCATACAGGAAACATCCGTTGTCCGGTTTCTGTTGGGCTTATCCCTCCCCAATAGCAAACCTGAACAGATAAACTTTGTAAAAGTACATCTTTCAGCTAAAAAACACAATGAATGACACCCAAAATTCTACACCGCCCAACGTCGATTTACAACACACCCTACTGTGGATCAACATCCGGAATCAGCTCTACAACCCGATACCGTTTCTCGCGATGTAACGCCTCCAATACGCCTGTCAACAGGCTTTTAGCCTCGGCAACAGAGCTCTGTCGTTCGATTTTGAGCAGAAAACGGGTCAGATATTGTCCCCGGATACGATCTACAGGAGGGGCTTCGGGTCCCAAAACCCGACGTCCAAAGATCCGGCGCAGCTCATCCCCCAAACGGGCAGCCGCCTCCCAAAGCAGCGTCTTATCCCGATGACGCAACGTCAAAGCGATCAGCCGACAATAGGGCGGATACAGAAAAGATCGCCGTTCGGCCAACTGCATACGAGCCATCGCCTCATAGTCGCCCCGACGCACCTGCTCCAACACCGGATGTCCAGGTTGTGAGGTTTGAATCACTACCACCCCCTGTTCACTGCGGCGTCCGGCACGTCCACCCACCTGCATCATCAGTTGAAAAGCCCGCTCTCCGGCACGGAAATCGGGATAATTCAACAAATTATCCGCATTGAGAATACCCACTAACGCTACCCGATCAAAATCGAAACCTTTGGTAATCATCTGCGTACCGATCAAAATATCGGTATCTCCTCGTTCAAACGCCGAAATGATACGCCGATAACTTTGCGGAGATCGCGACGTATCGGCATCCAATCGATCAATGACTGCATGTGGGAAAATGTCGGCCAACGCCTCCTCGATCTTTTCAGTGCCGAAACCACGCGATTGCAAATCATCGGCCCCACACGAAGGGCAACAAGCGGGTAATGACGTATGATAACCGCAATAGTGACAGCGTAATGAATGGTCACTCTTATGATAGGTCAACGTCACATTGCAATCGGGACAGGTAGCCGTCCATCCACATTGGCCACACTCAACAAAAGGTGAAAAGCCCCGGCGGTTCTGAAATAACATGACCTGCTGTCCCTGAACCATTGCCTCATCTATTCGGTCAAGCAACAACTTATTGAAATGGGAGCGCTTCTCGCCCCGACGAGCTGAACGCAAGGTATCCGATATCAACACTTGTGGCAGGGAGACTCCTCCATATCTTTCCGTCAACGTGACCAACCCATATTTACCGCTTTGAGCGTTGAAATAAGACTCCATGGAGGGAGTAGCACTGCCCAGCACGCATTTGGCACCATAAAAAGAGGCCAACACAATCGCCGTATCCCGGGCCTGATAACGCGGAGCGCTATCGCTCTGTTTAAAGCTGTTTTCATGCTCCTCATCGATCACCACAAGTGCCAGCCGTGGCAACGGCAACAGCACCGACGAACGAACACCAATCACCAAGCGTCCTCCTTGAGAAACCAGCAACTCACGATAGACCTCTGCTCGACGATTATCTGTCAATCGGGAGTGATAGACAATCACGCGATCGCCAAAATAGCCACGCATCCGTTCGATCAGCTGCGTTGTCAGTGCAATTTCGGGCAACATATACAACACGTTCCCACCAGCAGCCAACCGTTCTGCCATCAGGTGAATATAGATTTCGGTCTTTCCACTGCCTGTCACACCATGCAACAACATCACCTCTTTGTCTGCAAAACCGGCTCGCAAGGCATCATAAGCCTCTTGTTGTACGGTCGTCAACTGTGGCAACGGAGCAATACCCTGTCCGCCAGAGACAAATTCGTTTCCATCCTGTGGAGAGGCCTCCAGTTCGACTTGACAGAATACCCCCCGATCCACCAATGCCCGGACGATCGCAGTCGACACCCCTAAACTCTCCCGCTGGACCAATGGCCACGACCCAAACACAGTCTGACCAGCCTCCACAGAGGTGTTTGAGGCTCCTTGTTGCTGGTGCACCGAATCCGCAGCAGAATGCGCCGACTCGGGAGTAATCATCGTATCTGACAATGCATTTTCATACAATTTTGCTTTTGTGGAAACAGGAACCTCTCTTGGCTCCTCAAGTGCGAAGCCTACACGGGCCAAATACTCGGTCACCGCTTTGTATTGTGTTTTGGCCCGCCCCAACCGATCCAACACGGCATGCAACTTCTCTTCGCTATCGATCTCATCAACCAATCCCACATGCGGAATCTTAGGCGGATGATAGCCACCGTGTAAAGTCTCCTGTTCAGAATAGCCATCCAGTTTCAATTTGGCCGGTAATGCAGCCCGCATCACCATACCCAATGGGCACATGTAATAGTTCGCAATCCACTCCCATAGCCGCAACTGCTCGGGCAAAACCGCCACCTGCTCATCAATGATGCTGACAATAGATTTGATGCGTTCGTATGGGGGACGATTGTCGTGCAGCCGCCAAACAATTCCTGAGTAAAACTTTCGAGCTCCGAGCTGTACCATCACCCGCATCCCTACACGCAATCGCAGACACATCTGTTCCTCCACCGCAAAGGTCATCGGCGGCGTAGCCAGCGGAAGTATTACATCGGCATACTGCATTGTTCGAACGCTAAAGTTTCTCTAACAACCCCGGTCAATCAAGAAACAAATTGCTTTTGTCCCATTCAAACCGGACAAAGACAAAGATAGCCCATTTTTACTACTCTTTCCGTTAAATTTTGTTACAGATCGTTGCTGATTTGAAAAATCGTGCAGATATTTACGTCATAAAACTTCTATTGTATTTATGGGACAGCTTTCCAAACATTCCGCACTCAAAGTATTTAAGGAGTACCTCCTCATTTCAATCGGTTTGATGATGTATGCCTTTGCCTGGACTACCATCCTGATGCCCGCCGAAGTTATGGGTAATGGCGTCAATGGCGTCGGCCTGCTGATCTATTACGCTACCGGAGGACCCAACGGAGGAGTTCCTTTGAGTATTTCATTTATTGTAATTAACGCGCTGTTTGTACTGCTGGGGTCCCTGCTCATCAGTCTGCGGGTGGGTGCCAAAACCATATATGCCATCCTTTTCCTGACCGCTGCACTCGGATTTATGCAAGGTGTCATCCCTCCCGATCTGCTCGGCTTGCAAAACGACAAAATGCTCTCCTCCATTTTGGGTGGTGCCATTGCCGGTATCGGTGTCAGCATCTGCTTCATGCAGGGAGGCAACTCCGGAGGTATGGATATCGTGGCGATGATCATCAACAAATACAAGAATATCAGTTACGGCAAAATCCTGATGACCATGGACGGCATCACGATGGCATGTTCGATTTTTGTATTTAAAGATATTTCAGCAGCCATTTACGGTTTTATCATGGTTGCCACTTACGGTTACACCATTGACGCCGTCATGGCCGGAAACCGCCAATCAACCCAGATTTTGATTGTATCCCAAAAATGGGAAGAGATCGCATCACGCATTTATGATGCCATGCACCGTGGTGTAACCCTGATCGACGGCCAAGGGTGGTACAGCAAAAAGAACATCAAACTGGTCATGGTAGTTTGCCGTAAAAACGAATCCAACATCATGTTCCAGGTGGTGAAAGAGGTGGATCCCGATGCATTTATGACCTTCGGCAATGTCATGGGGGTTTATGGCCTCGGATTCGAAGCCTTGAAAAAATAAGCCTGTTCAATTACAAGCTCGCATAGTAAAATGCGGATCATCTGACATGCTATGCGAGCCTCACTCTAAAAAACGTCTCCCGTGGTCGGATACCTGCAAGAAATTTTCCGCCTCTTCTATCCGGAGCGGTGTGCAGCTTGCGGTCGTATTCTGCCGGAAGGCGTTTCGCTATTCTGTCCCCATTGCCAATGGGACATGCCGTTAACGGGCTATTGTTCCATTCATGACAATCCTGTCTATGCCAAATTCGGCGGATTAATTCCAGTTCAAGAGGCATCGTCATGGCTGTTCTTTACCACCCCAAGTCGTTATCGAGACCTGATCCACTCATTCAAATACAGAGGCACATGGAAATTATGCAATCAATTGGGCACTTTGATGGGATATGCACTTGCTGAAGGGGGCCTCTATCAAGATGTCGATTTGATTTTGCCTGTACCATTACATCCATTCCGCAAATGGCGCCGAGGCTACAATCAAGCTGAATATTTGGCGGAAGGCATCGCCAAAGTTCTCAAGCGTCCTGTCTGTCGCGATCACCTGATACGCAAATACTACAATCGATCACAAGCAACTACACTCAAGCGCCATCAGCGCTGGGAAAACGTACAGAATATTTTTGCCGTACATCATCCAGAACACCTCTCGGGGAAACATCTGTTATTGGTGGATGATGTGTTGACCACTGGAGCGACATTGATTTCATGCGCTGAAACCTTACTTAAAAATTCACCTGATTGCCGCATTAGCATCGCCACCTTAGCCGTCTCTGCACATGAACTATTCGGACGACATAAAGGAGGCGGACTTTGATGCAGTCCAATTATCCAGCAGACAAGCGCTATCCCCGTTTCACATTCATTCAACTTTCCTCGCGGACTATCTTAATCCTATTTGTTTTTCGATCTGGCACGCCTTGGCACTAGGATTTACCTAATATGTGATCTTAGCCAATAGCCTTTGGCCGTATTTTATGCATTTTAACACAAAAAAAACTGTCATTATATTGGAGATTCGAGTTAAGAACTGTACTTTTAGGTCTTAAATTATTAACCTTTAAATACTGTATTACATCATGCAACAATTAATCGATCAAATCAACGAACAGATCGCGTTGTTTACCGAGAATGCTAAAGCTCAAGTTGAGAAAAACAATAAAGCTGCCGGTGTTCGTGCACGTAAAGCCGCTCTCGAATTGAGTAAATTGATGAAAGAGTTCCGCAAAGCATCGGTTGAAGCTGCGAAATAATTTTCATTCTGTTACTTAAAATATAAAGCCTCTCCTTTTGGAGAGGCTTTATTATTTGTTTTAATTCTCGGCCTTATATTAAATCGAGTGAATCACGCTATTGACAAGAATAAGCATAAATCAGCCAGAATTCTTTCAACGCCTTATTTCGGCAATGAACAGCCGATTTGATCGAACGGGATGGCCTTAAAACCGGGAATATACCGGAATATTGCTGCATCAGGACGTAAATTCCAATTGCCATTTTCCTCGTCTACGAAGCCTGGATCTTCAAAACCCTTACCACTCCAGGTAATCCAGTTGTTGTACATCTCCATGTATGCACGTTCATAGGGTCTTTCACCTGGACAGATCAGCCATTTTGAAATATTGTAAAAGAAGTTACCCTCTGCAACGTTCCGTTTAGGTGTTGCAATACCCTCTGCAATATACCCTGCAGCTCGAGGATAACGCTCTTTGAATGGAGCCTGATCGTAATTCATAACCTCCAAACGGTGCTTGAGTAATTCTATAACCGGTTGGGCCCAATTTTCCAACCGATTATCGACATATAACCCATAGGGCATATCAATAAATATGTTGTTTTTGTAATGGTTGTCGGAGCCACCACCGATCAATACCGGTTGTAAACCTGCCTTGTAGAAAATATTGCCATAAACATACATACCACAAGCACCATCATCATGGTAAAAGGCCGACACACGATGCTTATTGCTCAAATCATGCATATAATTAAACATCAATGCATTGCCTTGATCACTTTGATCACGACCATAATAGATTGCGCCTAAATCATCGATTTCGTTACAAACATTATGAATCTCACAATACTCAATCAAGTGATCATTACCCTGTAAAACAATCGCAGAAGAAGGAGCATCGAAAATTTCACAATGAGAAACTCTTGTACCGACTCCTGTCAACTGAATACCAGGTCTATATGAACGCTCAATGCGGTTAAAACGAGATATACGACAATTTTCCACATAATTATTAGCCCGATCCAAAGTCAAACGATCGCCGCCTCCCAGGCTAATTCCACCAGCTCCTACCTCTTCAATCACACAATCCACAATGCCATTATTGTGACCGCTCAACCGATCATAAAGGGTATTATCGTAGATACATTGCGAAAGGTTACCAATTATACGAGAAGCTGGAATATTCTCTCCACCTGTATGGACATAACTTTTGTAGGGTTCGACACCTCGACCTACACTAATTGCGATTGCCCCCAAATTATGGAAACGACAACCACGAAGCACAACACTTTCGGTACGCTCCATATAGACACCCATACCGCGTGAGCACTCAAAATTAATTCCCTGGATCTCAACATTCTGCACACCCTCTATCGCTAACATCGGCTGCTCCAACGTAGAGAGCGAAAGTTTCTGAATCGGCTCGGATGGATACAGCCAAAGCACCATATTGTCATAATCAATATAGTACTCTCCAGGCATATCGACCTCTTCCAGCAGATTAACTACATACCACCGATTAAAATCAGATCCAGAGATTAAACCATACATAACAGCCTCAGCTAATTGAATCGTCTTTTTCGTTGTATCGATCTTGGCTATTTGCACCATATCATCAGCATAGCCGTGTGCAAAATATCCGGCAATCCATTTCGGATCTCCGCTTTTCCAACGCGAAGGACGATCACCATAATATTCAAATGTTCCACCCTTGTTAGAAAAGTCCTCTACGCGGGGAATAGAACCCGTTTCAATCACTTTTCCCATCAACGCCGAGGTATCATTCGGCCAACGAGAAAGTTTTTGCACTTGATCGTTCACAAACACCTCGGTCCAAGCTGGAATAGCAGGGCGCAAAAAACCTGCATGGCGCAATTTACCTATCGATGTAACACCAGCATTGCGCAAGTCGACTTTGACAATTTTATCATGTAATCCTGGCTGAATTCTGATCTCTGACAAAGGCGCTGCCTCAATATATTGGGTTGAAACCTCTTTACCACCGTAAAGTACAACCTTTTCACCATTTAAAGGACGTACAACTAAACGGCTATTCCCATCGCCCAATTGCAGGGATGTCATCTCAAGCGTTTTGTCGAGCATATAAGTACCACCTGCAATTAACAAGGTCACACTATCACCCTTTTGCTTATATCGACCTGCCAAGTCAATACCCCTTTGCAATGTCGTCACGACACGTGCACCAGCAGGAATCTCATTTTTAATCTTTGCAGAATTCTGAGTAACGCAAATTACTCGATTGGCAGAAAAAACTGAAGTTGCCGACAACAGTCCGCAAATCAAAAATGCCCAATAACGCATCACAATTCGTTTATTAAATTCATATAAATGAAATACTTGAATCAATAAATACAAAATTAAAATCAATTTTGGTAGATGCAAAACAAACCTAATTTATTACGCTAACATACCCCAATACTCCTTAATCAAAGAATCCAGAACTTACCATAAACAGCTTAAACAAACGTCGCGTTAATTAACGATATAACCGCTATATTACACATTTCTAACTCTCAACATAGCGCGTTCCACAAAGACCCGATAACTTACAGCCACAAAAAAACAAGCCAGGATGAAAACATCCTGGCTTGCATCTTATAGCGACTGTACTTGACTAGCAAGATACAGATCAACTACTACATCGGGTTCTGAGGACCGAAGTTAGGTGAAGCACCAAGTTCCTCTGCTGGAATCTGCAGAGTCATCTTAGAAACCGGATAGGTGATGCTTGGAGTCCAGTGAGCAGTAGAACCAGCGCGGTTAACGGCAATATTCCAACGACGGTTGTTATACCACTCAAGACCTTTTTCACCCCACATCTCGATACGAGTCTGAAGCTGAACCATCTCGAGAGCACTCATACCAGCCATGCTAGAATAAGTACCACATGTCAGCGTAGTACCTGCTTTAGAACGAGCCTTCAACAGAATATCCAATGTAGCTATTGCACCATTAGCATCGCCATTACGAGCCTGGCACTCAGCTTTCATCAAATAGATTTCTGACAAACGAATGAAAGCAAAGTCAACAGTGTTAACCTTAGCATTGTTAGAGTTACCAACAACACCACCACCAAGACCTACGTTATTCGCGAATTTAGTTGACCAATAAGTACCAACCTGCAGAGGATTACCACCATCGATAAACGAAGTGTTACCCGGCAAGTAATACAGATGATCAGGTTCTTCAGGATGGAAGTTATCCTTACGGTAGTCGTTGGCATCAATCTTATTGTAAAGACGATCGTCGATACGATAGCTTCCAGTCAAGAAGTTATTGTAAGAAGCAACACTTCCGCCGCCACCATACTGCCAGCCGAAACCATAAACAGCTTCAGGGTTCTGAGCGAAGCAAGTGAAACCACTGGTAGAAGCCTCATAAATAGGATAGAGTGGATTATTCTCGTAATTACCAGAGATCTTCTGAACATATTGATCTTCGGTCATCAAAGAGGCTGCACCACCAGCACCTTCAATCAAGCGATCACATGCAGCAGCTGCAGTATTCAGATAAGTAGCAGCAGTTGCACCTTCTGAATCAGCAGCCAACAAAGCAGCACGAGCAATTACATAATTGGTCAAGCCACGAGTCAAACTACTGTTGTCAGTTGCTTTGAAACCTACACCAGCTTCAGCAAACAGGTCATCAGCACGAGATGCCCAGCGGATGATTGAATCGTAAGTTTCTTTAGCAGATTTACGAGGCTGATCCTGCTCTGACACACTATAGTTGGTATAAATAGGCATACCCAAGCTATTAGTACCAAAGTCCTCCATTGCATAAAGATAACCAAATGCACGGATGATCAAACCACGAGCGAAATAGTCCTTAATCTTAACACTCTGAGACCCAGCAAGTACATCTTCAGTCAAAGTAAGGAACATTTTGTTAGCCTGATTGGTCAATGTAAAGGCACGGTGCCAGTAGCTAAGTGCAGCCATGTTATTAGCATCGATAAAACTACCGCAGTTGTAATATTCGTTGTCAGGCAAGGAAAGATAACCATAAGCTACATCATTACCACTCAACGCACGAATTGCCAACTGACCACTCCAAGTACCGTCAATTTGACCAGAGTAACGATAGTTGTATCCACCGCCATACATCAAAGGAGGAAGTGCGTCTGCAATTGCACCCATGATGGTCTCTACAGTAGCGTCGTCAGCTGTTTTCAACAGCTCCCCAACCATCTCGTTTGTAATTGCGTTAGGCGGTGCGATGTTCAATTTTTCATAACACGAAGTCGTCGCAAACGCCAACGCAGATAGTGCTATTAAGTATTTTTTCATAATTCGTAATTTTTAGAAAGTGATGTTTACACCCAGTGAGCATGAACGAATCTGAGGATAAGGGAACGGACCAACATCATAACCACCAGTCAATGAGTTACGAGGATCAATACCCTGACGAGCGATCAACCACATGTTATCAAATGAAGCATAAACGCGAACACCACCGATACCCGCTTTATCCATCCATTTCTGAGGTAAGTTATAACCAATTGTAATATTCTTTACATTCAAATATGATGCATCGAAAATAGCAAGATCAGTATAAGTATTACCTGCACTTATGCGAGAACCAGACAAATGCTCAGCTTCACCATTAGGAGCTTTATAGAAAATCATCGGGAACTTAGCACCTGTGTTGTTAGCATTGAAAGTATTGCCAACCAATTCCTGAGACAGGTAACGCGCACCAACATTGGATGAATTATAAATGTAATCACCGTACATGTGGCTGAAGAAGAGACCTCCGATCTGGAATGCGAAAGTAGCAGAGAAGTCCAAATTCTTCCAACGGAATGAAGTACTGAAACCACCGATAATATCAGGAGTAGCATCACCCATATCAAACATGTAAGCCTCTGAATAATCAGTTGTAGAAACTACATCACCTACATTGGCATCTGGGAACTTAGAATGATTAGCTTCAGTAACCAAAGCGCCGAACAAAGGCAGACCTGTTTCTTTATCTACACCCATATATTTAGCTGCAACCAAGTTGTAGTAGTCACCACCGATCCAACGACGATATGCGAACATGTTTGATCCACCACCGGCAGCACCCAGTGCATTCCAGTTATCTGGACCTGCTTGCCACCATTTTTTAGAGTGCAGAGCATCCTCCATGTTGATCATAGTTTCAGGAACTGAGATGGTCTTAACTTTGTAATGAGCACCATTAACTGCGAAAGACCAAGTAGTGTTAGGAGTCTTAATAATGTCAACACCCAAATCGAACTCGAAACCACGAGTACGAATCTCACCACAGTTCTGAAGCAGAGAGGTCTGACCAGTCATTGCAAATGAGATAGGAGCTTGCATCAACATATCAGTAGTGTTGGTCTGATACCAATCCAACGTACCATAGAAACGATCCCACAGACGGAAATCAAGACCTACGTCAACGGTCTTTCTCTTCTCCCATGAAATAGCGTCATTTGCAGTTGCACCCTGAGTAAGTTTCCAACCTGTAGGCTTATAAGAACCAGGAGAGCTGTAACCAAGAGCACCATAAGACCAAGTCTGATATCCTGCATAATAACCGATACCACTCTGGTTACCAGTAACACCATAGTCTGCACGGAGTTTCAAATCAGTCAACCATGAAGAAGCATTCTGCATCCACTCCTCAGCTGAGATACGCCAAGCAGCACCTACTGACCAGAATACACCCCAACGTTTGTCAACATCCTTGAATTTTGAAGAACCATCGGCACGAACTGATCCAGTCAGATAATATTTATTATCGAAGATGTAGTTAGCACGAGCAAAATAACCTTCCAATGCTATTCGGTTCATACCATAACCAACGCTTGAGAAAGTACCACCATTGTTCAACCAAATGAAGTTAGCAGGAGCATCCCATTTGTCGAACAATGAATAAGAAGATTTGTAGTTCATGCTTCTGTCGAAGTTCCAGTCATACTCGTGACCGAGCAATACATCTACATGGTGTTTACCGTAGTCATGAGCCCAGTTCAAAGTCTGCTGTGCATTGACTGTATAATAAGTCGAATTGAAACGACCCATCATACCTTGCTCTGAACCTGCAGATTCACCATATTTCTTAGGCAGATAGGCCTCACGTTCGTTGAAAGACTGATCCAATGACATACGAGCATTGAAAGTGAAGTCTTTCAGGAATTTAGCTTCAACATAACCTGTGGTAGTGTACTGATCTTGGATATAACGAGTCTTTGAATAATCCATCTGATAAAGGAGGTCATATCCAACAGAAGTAGATGCACTGGGATATTTTGGAACAACACCACCCAGAGCTGACTTCTGCTGATCCATATAGCGAACCATTACCTTATCACCATTATTGTCGTACACGAAGTTACCATCCAAATCACGCTGCCATGCTGAAGCCATCGGCATATAGTAACCAACCCATGTAAAGGCATTCTGTACAACAGCACCCATGTTACGAGAAGACCACCTACCGTTCTGCAACTGAGTAGAACGACGGCTATAAGACATATTCAAACCAGCCTTCAACCATTTCGTAATCTGAGTGTTGAGATTAGAACGAACATTGTAACGCTCAAAGTTAGAGTTGGCGATATATGAAGGATCTGACAAATAACCTGCTGAAATGAAGTAGTCTGTCTTATCTGTTGCACCACTTACCGACACATTGTACTCCTGACGGAAACGACGTTTGAAAACGAATGAACGCCAATCGTCAACATCGTACAATTTTTCAGCATTCGGGTTCATTTTACCAGTCGCAGGATCGATCAAATATGCATCCAACATAGTTGCTGACTGGTTAGTACCTGTACCTGTTGTTACATAGTTTGCACCTGGAACGCGGTAATACATCCAGTTACCCAATGCACTACGTTTATTAAATGTAGTCGTGCTACCGGTAAAGTTGAACAAGTGCTGGCTAGCAAACAGAGCTGCATCCTCGTGACTCATGTTCGGGTTCTGGTAGTTGGTAGTATACTTAGAAGAAGAACCATAACGAACTGAGTTGTAGATACCTTCCCACATCATTTCGTAGTTGGTCTCTACATCACGAACCAAATTAGGTTCATTGTTGGCGATCATGTTGATACCCCATTTACCTTCGAAGGTAATCCTGGCTTTACCCTGTTTACCTTTCTTAGTAGTTACCAATACAACACCGTTCGCACCTCGAGAACCATACAATGCAGTTGAAGCAGCATCCTTCAAAATAGAGATTGACTCAATATCTCTTGAGTTCAAAGAAGAAAGGATGTTCTTACCATAACCATAAGTGTTCTCGTAAGGTACACCATCGATAACGATCAACGCGTTAGAGTTAGACTGCGAAGCAGAACCGATACCACGAACACGGATACCGGCATCCATACCAGGCTGACCCTCGATAGATGCTACCTGAAGACCCGGAACAGCACCTTCCAACGCTTTGGTCAAGGTTGAGTTTGACTGAGAGCTAATCAGTTTAGAATCGATAGTACTGATAGAACCGGTCAAGTCCTTTTTCTTAACAGTACCGAAGGCCTGTACAACGACCTCATCCAAACCGGTCACGTCGTCCTCAAGAACAACGTTGATAGTTGTAGTGCTACCTGCAGTTACGGTAACCGACTTAGTTCCCAGGAAAGAGAATTTCAGTTTGCTTCCCTGTTTTGCCTGAATGGTGAAATCACCGTCAAGGCCAGTCGATGTACCAACAGTGGTACCCACTACCTCTACGCTGGCACCAATGATGGGCAAACCATCACTACCCTTCACAACACCGGAGTAAGTCCGCTCCTGTGCCTGAACCAGCGTCATGCTTAACACTGCCATACACAGCGTTAAAAACAAACGTAGAGTTCCTTTCATAATTAATTGTTTAAGGTTAATAAAATATAGACGCTTCGAAAAAACACCAAAACCAACCCAATTAGGGCTGCTTCGGCACTTCATTCGTTCGTTTTCTAACTACAAATATAAAAGTTTTTTTGTAATAAAAACGCCCAGCCGCAAAATATTCCTTTTATTTTTGGACCCAAAATTACAGTTTTTGACATCTTTCGAACACATAAAATATTATTATCTAATTGACAACCAATATATTATAGCGATATATCACTTTTTATAGGTAATCACATCAGAAACATTAATCAATCGTTAATTTTTATTTTCAGCACATCTGGCTGTTTGTTTGAATTTTTGCAACAAATATTAAATTAACACATAAAATAACATATTGTTTGTTATATATAAGGTTTGAAACATAAAACTTATGCATGACGAGAAAAAAGTTACCTGAAACAACCCTAAATGAAAACATAAATAATATATATGAAGTAAGTTATTGATTATCTATGATATATAAGCTAAATATTATATGAATCATAACTAGATATGGCCAACCTACCACCAAACATCACATTAATCAAACCGTAATAGTGAATTCAGCCGTCGGTCAGTGTGTTACAATAGAGGGCAGACCTATATAATATAAGCCACATATAAACGCCTGCATGAAGCCCCTCTCGCTGCCCTTTTACTCCATCAAGAGCATATCTGCAATGGATACTAACAAGAATAAGGTCCATTCAATTAACAATATAAATGTAACTATCGAAATTAAATGTTATTTTTGTTCACTACATAACTATACCTTATAATAAAAAAACTAAAAATGAACCGAACATTAGCCCAAATTCTGGGATTAACACTCGTCTGCGGCTTACTGCTTATAAGCACTACCAGCTGCGATTCTTCTTCACAAGAACAGTCCAAACGATACAGACTTATTCATAACAACGATGGTTCTGATGCGCTTTTGAACCGTTGGTTCGGCGGCGAACCCGTTCACAAAGCTGATATTGACCGTTATGTGGATATGGTAGCCCAAACACCTGATGGAAAGACACAAGTAACCACCTTCATGATGTGTTCGGGCAGTGATTTTATCTATTATCCTGATTCCAAATATGGAAGGTATTTCGGGGATGACCTAAACGGAACTCTTCCTTATGCCGATAGCGCAATCAAAAAATTGTGGCAACTGGGAGGTCAAAGCGTCCGCAATCTTCAAGCGGAAGGAACCGATGTGATCAAAGCTTCACTCGAACGGGCAAAGATGCATGGAATGGAGACCTTCATCTCATTCCGAATGAACGATTTGCATTTCGCCGATACCGCCTCAGGTAATCGTGCAACATTCCCTGACTTCTGGTTCGAACATCCCGAATACTGGACACATGATACCACTCAAGGCTGGCACAGCGGACAGGCTTTTGATTTTTCATATCCAGAAGTGCGGCAACACAAGCTAAACTTAATCAAGGAACAGCTCGAAAAATACGACATGATCGATGGATACGAATTGGATTTCATGCGTTTTATCGTGCTGTTTAAGACCGGAGAAGGAAGAGAGAAGGCACCTCTGATCACCGAAATGGTTCGCGAAACCAAACAAACCATAGACTCCCTTTCCGCAGTACGTGGACACAAAATCTTACTGGCCGTACGTGTACCCGTTACCGTTGATGGAGCACTCGATAAAGGCCTGGATGTCAAACAGTGGGCTGATGAAGGCCTAATCGACTTTGTTACAATCGGAGTACACTGGCGAGGAGATACGGGTATTCCGGTTGCACAATTCCGCAAAGATTTTGGACACAACGAAATACCTGTTTATGCATCCATCGATGACGGAGGCTATTTGCCCCGCGAATTCTACTCGGACGGGATGTATCGAGGTATGGCATCCCATATCCTGGGCCAAGGGGCCGATGGAATCTATCTTTTCAACTACTATTTTGGAGATTTGTACGATCGTCAACACAACGGCACCCCACTGTTGGAAGAGGGTGAACAGGTAAGACGCACCCGAACTCCTGAATTACTCCACGAACTCGGCACGCTCGAAACACTGAAAGGCCGTAACAAAATTTACTGTATGTCAGATGGAGTAACCGATGCCTATCGTGCTCTGGGGATCTCCCAACTACCTGCAACAGTGAGCAGTGGCCGGGCAACCACTCTTTCTTTCTTCATCGCTGATAGCCTCCAAAACAATCAGCCTGAAGAGATGATCCTCTTCTTGCGGACCGATCGTCCTGCAAACTTCAACCTTCAGGTTAACGACACGGTGATCACTGAACAGAAACCAGAATATGTCGAACTTTATGATCGAGACCGGGGAATGCGAACTGAAAATCGCATGTATGCATTCATTCTCCCGGCCGGTTCTCTCCACCAAGGAGAAAACACCATCCGCATGGTCGATCAGACACTCGACAACTATTTTGTAGTGGAGCGAGTTGAAGTTGCTCTCAAATATGGAGATGTCAAAACTCACGGATATTTCTAATTTTAATATCTGTACAACTTATAGCTGCCGAATAGAATTTAGTAAATATAATTTAACATAATCATCCGATGATTCATCGCGTATTTATGAAGACTCCAACAAGTGGGCAATTCCACGCCAAAAACAAAATTACCGCTCGAAATGCCCAATTTAGATGCAACATTCGTCCCGCACTCGTTCTTCTATTTGCATTAGGGGTGATGGGGACGGAAGTCCAGGCGGAAAAAAAATATTATGTCGCACCGAACGGCAATGATCAAAATATTGGGACCAGTCTGCAGGCTCCATTTCAAACCTTGACGCGAGCTCAACAGGCCGTCCGCGATTTGAAAGCTACAGGAACACTGACCGAACAGGTCACCATATATATAAAAGGTGGAACCTACTCGATCACCGAACCGCTCCTGCTGACTGACGAAGATTCGGGTAACGAGCGTTGTCCGGTTACCTACACCGCTTTACCGGGAGAGAAGGTGCTCCTGAGCGGAGGTGAACGTATCAACGGCTGGAAACGTTACAAAGGAGATATATGGGTTACCACATTGCCGGAAGTTCAAGAAGGGAAATGGTGGTTCCGCCAACTCTATGTCAATGGAGAAGTGAGAGGTCGTGCCCGCACCCCCAACCAAGGTGTTTTTGAAGTAGCGGCCACAACCGATACGACCACCTCCATGCGCAGCTATCAAGTTCCCAGCGATTCATTTATCTATCGTGAAGGGGACCTTGATCCAAAATGGAAACACCCTGAAAACGGAGAGGCAATCATCTACCACTACTGGACAGACTCACACCTGCCCATCCAATCCATTGACGGTAAAAAGAATTGTATCACTTTTGGCTACTCAAGCGGAAAAGTGTTCCGCGATGGCTTCCATGGGGATTTGGCCCGCTACGTCGTTGAAAATATTCTCGAAACACTCGATCAACCAGGAGAATGGGTCCTTGAGCGTTCAACCGGACGACTCTACTACATGCCTCTGCCAGGAGAGGATCTTACCACAGCTGAAGTAATTGCCCCGAAAACCGAAAAACTTATCCAATTCAAGGGTAATCCGCGTGAAGGCAAATTTGTCGAATATGTCAATTTCCACAACCTTGCAATGGGCTACACCAACTTCAATCTGCCATGGGGTGATTGCAACAACTCACAAGGCAGTGCCAGTGTCAGTGCTTGCATTGATATGACCGGAACCCGCCATTGCTCTATCGAGCAATGTAAGTTGTACAATCTGGGAACGTTTGCCGTAGAGTTGTTCGACGGGTGCACTTTCAACCGTTTTTGTGGTAACCAGCTTGAGAATCTGGCAGCCGGCGGGTTCCGCCTGCGAGGAATCGAACCAGGCAACCTACCCTCATTACGAACAGGGAACAACACCTTCAGTGACAACACTATAGCTTACTACGGACTCACCTACCCTTCCGCTGTCGGAATTTTGGTCATGCATAGCGACTGCAACACAATCGCTCACAATCTGATCCACCATGGCGACTACACCGGCATCTCGGTCGGTTGGTCCTGGGGTTATCAACGTAGTGCAGCCCGTAACAATCTGATCGAGCAAAATCACATTCACGATATCGGATACCACAACCTGCTATCGGATATGGGAGGTATCTACACATTGGGGCTCTCTCCGGGAACTGCCGTGCGAAATAATTTAGTCCATGATGTAAATGCCAATCGCTATGGTGGTTGGGGAATCTATGCTGACGAAGGTTCCACTTCAGTGTTAATCGAAAACAATATTGTTTATAACACCAAATACGGCACCTTCAACATCCACTACGCCAAAGATTTGACCGTACGTAACAACATCTTTGCCATGGGTCGTCTGCAACAATACTCCCGCTCGAAACAGGAAAAACACACCACCGCCTATTTCGAAGGGAATATCATCTATTGGACTCAAGGCAAGCTGATGGTCGAAGAGTATAAATGGGACAACATCAGCTACAAAATGAGCACCAACCCCTACGCCCCCCCCATCGAGACCAACATCACCTATGTCAGCGACTGGAACATCTTTTACAATCCGAATCTGACCCGTGACCAGCTGGATTTCGGAGGACGCTCGTGGACGCAATGGCAGGCTGAAGGTCATGACCTGCACTCACTCTATGTCGATCCGATGTTTGTAGATCCTGAAAACCACGATTTTCGATTAAGACCCGACTCGCCGGCTCTAAAATTGGGATTCCAACCGATCGACATGTCGCATGTGGGTCCACGTCCTCAATTCCTCTCCAATGGAGGCAAATGCAACAAGACGACTGATAAACAGATATGTCCCGAAACAGTTGAACAAGCTACATCCGGACAAAACAAATAATAGCCTTATTATGCCCGGATGAATGTTGAATAGATCACATCTGTCATCATTCAACAACAGATGTGATCAAAAATTCAGACAAATCAACCGGACAATACAACCAAGGAGTGAATCAACCTGAATAAACATCATAACGATATGTCAATCAACCGTTTTTTTATACTGGCTTTGAGTGTCGGCATCATGAATAACTGGGCCCCGATCCCAGCTGCTGCCAAAGACGCAGATCCACCACTGCCTGCTGAAGGCATTGTCGATCCGATGAATGACCTGCGCCGCAGCAGCTCAAAATTCATTGACTCAACCGAATTGGAATTGGTCACTCCTAAAAAATTGTATTGGCTGCTTCAAGATCGTCCGGCAGCTGATTATTTCTGCTTTACAGAACTGCGAGATAAAGAGATACGTCGTAGCGATTCCATCCCCATGATCTGGGCAGAACGCCCCGTCTCAGAACGCAATGTACTGGTAGCCAATGCTCAGCCTGGAGAGTACTATACCTGGCAATTGGGTATTTATGCCCCATACAAAGCACTTTATAACGTTCGCCTGCTTTTCGGTGACCTGACCAACGAAAAAGGTGAGAAGATCAGCAGCAGCGCAATCCAATGTTTCAACACAGGTGGAATCGGAACGGACGGTAAATCATTTACCAAACGGGTCGATATTTCTCAAGGCTCCTTGCAAGTATTGTGGAGTGGTATAAACATTCCTAAAAATGCATCAGGAACCTACCGGGGGAAAGCCTCTGTACAAGCAAACAGTGCTGAACCAACTATCATCGACATCACCTTGAAGGTTTCAGGTCCTGTCCTGGAAAACGGAGGAAGAAACGAAAGTTGGCGCAAAAGCCGTATGAGTTGGCTCAACTCCAAAATAGGCTTTGCAGAAACCCCAACGGCACCATACACTCCTCTAATCCGCAATGGATTAACCATCAACTACCTGGGTGGATCCGTAACCCTCTCTCCCGAAGGATTGCCTGCAGAAATCATTACCCATTACGATCAGGCCAACCAACTCGATCCCGAAATTACAAACCGGGTTCTGGCCAAACCGATCGCATTCATTGTCGAGACCTCACAAGGTATTGAAAAATTGGAACCTTCAGCAATCGATTTTATCAAAGAGACTCCAGCCTGCCTGCAATGGAAAGTGGAACTTAAGGGGGAAGACGTAACCGTTAACTGCTTTGCCGAGATGCAATTCGACGGTTCTATCGAGTACCAAATGAAAGTCACGGCTGATCAAAGTGTGGAAATCAAAGATATACGAACTGTCTTTGACTATACGAATGATGCTGCAAAATATGTTATGGGGTTGGGCATGAAAGGTGGACAATGCCCTGATACTACCTACAACTGGAAATGGAATACCATGCTGCAACAAGACCGAATCTGGTTGGGTAATGTGAACGCGGGTATGCAGATCGTCCTCAAAGACATCAACTACAAACGGCCACTGGTCAACATTTACTACAACTTTGGACGACTTAACTACCCCATCTCCTGGAGCAATGATGCCAAAGGCGGTATCACACTCACTCCTGACAAAAAATCGACTTGCGTCAATGCATACAGTGGATCTCGCCGCCTCGAAGCTGGAGAAAAACTCAATTTCAACTTCGATCTGCTGATCACACCACTCAAGCCAATCGATCTGCCAAAGCACTTCGATTCACGCACTTACCACCTCAACGCAGATACCAGCAATGCATTTATTCCGCGTGCACTGCATGCCGGCGCCCACTGGATCAATGTTCATCATAAAGCCGACATATATCCCTATATCAACTACCCGATGGTAGATGAAGTGGTGCCTGACATGAAACGTTTTCTGGACAGTGCCCACAAAGAGAATCTGAAGGTACGACTCTACTATACCTGCCGGGAACTCACAGTCAAAACCCCAGAATTCTGGATGTTGCGCAGCTTGGGTGATGAAATCATCCAAGATGGCCCAGGAAACGATTCCCGCACATTGATCTATCCGAACGGGCCGAAACCCTGGTTGAAGCATAACTTGCGTAAACACTACATTCCTGCCTGGTATGCCGGTTTCCTCGACGGCAAATACAAGGGACAACTCGATATTGCCGTGATCACCAATCCGGTATCGCGCTGGAATAACTACTACCTCGAGGGTCTGAACTGGATGATCCAAAACATGGGAATTGATGGTATCTATATCGACGACTGCTCATTCGACGGTAAAACCATGCGACGCGCACGCCGTATCCTCGATGCAGACAGTAAATTCCGCACCGTCGATATGCACACCTGGAACCACATGAACCAATATGCCGGTTTCGCCAACTCTCTGAATCTCTCACTCGACCGCCTTCCCTATGTGGATGGACTCTGGATCGGTGAAATTTTCCGCGATGACAACCCGCTCGACTTCTGGCTCGTCGAGATGTCCGGCATCCCCTTTGGATTGATGAGCGAAATGCTTGATGCACACAATATTTACCGGGGTATGGTGTTCGGTATGCTGCCTCGACTCCCCTGGAGCGGCAACCCCGTCCCGATGTGGAAAACCCTTGATGCATTCGGCATTAACCAAGCCAAAATGTATGGGTACTGGGACAGCCGCAATCCTGTAAACAGCAATAATGAGTTGATCCCAGTTACAACATACCTACGTGACGATGCGGCTCTTCTCGCGATAGCAAACTGGGACAATGACTCTACCCAACGTTGCCACATTCGCATCGACACCCGCAAACTCGGATTCCGCCCATCTCAAATCTATTTGCCGGAGATCAATGAACTGCAACCGGCCGGAGAGATCGATTTCAACAACGAAATCGAAATTCCAGCTTGCAGTGGTCATATCGTAATCCTCAAAAAATAACTAGACTTCTTCGACAATTCGTTGAATTCCTATAACTACCCTAACCAATATGAAAAATAGGCCTTGGCACAAGTCATTCCTTGCAACCTGTTTGACTATCTTGGCTATCGGAGTCTCCATCCCTGTAACAACAGCCAAAAACGATAACTCAACATCAAATAAAAAGGGAAGCTCTTCTCTCTATGAAATTTTCCGCCATCCGGAAACTAAATATCATCCCTATGTCCGGTGGTGGTGGAATGGAGGTCATCAATCCAAAGCCGAAATAACCCGAGAGATCGAACTGCTTTATCAAGCCGGTATTGGTGGTGTCGAAATCAACCCAATACAACTTCCGGCTGGAGACACTGCGGGTTATCCCATTCACGAATGGCTCAGCGACGATTGGATCGAACTGGTGCAAACGGCTGTGGCAGAGTGTAACAAACGAGGTATGGTAGCCGATATCATTGTTGGATCGGGATGGCCATACGGCGCCGAATTTCTGCCCCGAGACCAACAACTGCAGATGTTGACCGTCGAGACTATCAATTTAAAAGGAGGCAGCACTTTAGTCCTCAAGCGAGATGAATTTCTAAATAATCTGAAATTGCATATCAGTTCTGCATACGATCGTCCTCTCAAAGAGCTTCTATATCTGCGACTGATGCCCCAAAAAATCGACCATTTTACTGAAGGAGTGAATCTCGACTCTTTGGCCTCCCAAGAACAGATCACGATCGAAGCCCCAGAGGGAGATGACTATGTACTCTATTGCTTGGTCAAAGTAACCGGCTATATGCGTGTAATTAATGGTGCTCCAGGAGCTTCAGGCCCCGTTTTAAACCATTTTGACCGAACTGCAGTCGAACAGTTCCTGAATCGGATGTCCGATCGAATGAACAGCAAAATGGGGAAAATGGGTGCAGGTAATCTGCGTGCTGCCTTCACGGATAGTTTCGAGCTGGAAGGAGCCAACTGGGATAACGATATGCTGGAAGAGTTCGAACGCCGCCGGGAATATTCGCTCTCCCCATATCTGCCCTATCTCATCTTTAAGGCTGGCCATATGGGAAACCCCATCTCCGAAAAATATGGATCGGAAATCTCTCCTGAAGTCGAGCAAACGATAGCCCGTGTCCGTAATGACTTCGACCTGACTCAACGCGAACTCTTCGAAGAGAACTTTACCATCCCTTACAACAACTGGTGCCACCGCAATGGTCTCCTCTCGCGTGTTCAGGCCTATGGACGGGGATTACACCCGCTCGAAGCCAGTATGGAGATCGATATCCCGGAATGCGAAACGTGGCATGGACACCACCATGGTCACAACTTCCCAGACAATACCATGGCCGGCCGTGGTTACACTCCGGTCAACAAATATGTTTCGTCTGCTGCACACCTGAGCGGGAAAACCATCATTAGTTGCGAAGAGCTTACCAATACCGGTTGGGTTTTCAGCTCTCCACTCGACAAGCTGAAACTAACCGGAGATTTAAGTAATCTTACGGGCGTTACGCACTCCATATTCCATGGGTTCAACTATTCGCCCAAAGAGGTGGCGTTCCCAGGTTGGATTCGGTACGGGACCTTCTTCAACGAACGCAATACCTGGTGGCCCTACCTGCATTTCTGGATGGACTACAAAGCACGTCTCTCGGCTCTGTTCCAAAACAGCGAACAGCAAGCCGATATAGCTATACTCTCTCCATTTGAAGATTTGTGGTCAATTTATGGAGCACAACGTGAGCCCTTCCCAATGGTTACCTATCCTCAATATGTCAATACACTATGGGAAGCAATCCATCAAAACGGCAGTGGTTGTGACTATATTAGCGAAAACATCTTGACCAAAGGTGTAGTGAAACGTGGAGCTCTCCACTACGGAAATCGCAGCTACAAAACGATTCTGCTGCCAGAGGTCGAAAGCATCCGTCCTGAAGCAGCAAAAGCTCTGCAAAAATTTGTCGCAGCCGGAGGCAAAGTGATCTGTATCGGCAAAGTTCCCCACAAAAGTGTCGGATTAAACAATGCCCAAGTAAATGACAGTCACGTTCAAACTATTATCAGCCAACTCAAAAACCGTTATCCGGAACGGTTTGTTCTCGTAAAAGCTCCTGACGGTTCTCAACCCATGTGGCAATGGTATCAGGAGCTGCAAAAACAACAGCAACTCACCCCATACGTGCTGATCAATACACCATGCCATACACTCAGCCAGAACTTTTATAAACACAACGATCTCGATATCTTTTTCTTTGTCAACTACGATTCGGATCACAACCGAACCGTACATCTCGATTTCAACCTTCCGCAACTCCAAAACAAAACAGCCTGGCTGTGGGATCCTGAAACCGGAAATCGCCAAAGCATCAGCGGCTGGGCAAATGATACCATGAGCCTTTATCTCGGAATCAACCAGTCCCGTCTAATCGTCTTTGAAAATGCTTCTCCACGTGACGATCAGGCAGCAACAGTAAACGTTGCTCTGCCTGAATATGGGAACCGAACTCCGGTGCAGGCCATATCAAGCGTGTGGGATGTGACGATGACTCACGCCCTTACCGGACATCGGGATACGATCCAGCTCGACACTCTGGTAGACTTCAATACCCTGCCATTGCCTGCATTGCGCCATTTTGCCGGAACAATTGACTATTCTACATCAATCGACATTGCAGACCCCGCTGCCATTACGATCCTGGATGCAGGTACAACACACAACGGCATTACTGAACTTTTCATCAACGGTACACCCGCCGGTGTCAAATGGTACGGCAATCGGATTTTCAACATCTCAGGACTTCTGAAACCGGGAGCTAACGAAATTACCATCCGCATTACTACCACGTTGGGCAATTACTGCAAATCTTTAGGTACAAGTAATCCGCTCACTTACACCTGGACCAAAAATCAACCATACCTGCCATTAGGACTTGAAGGACCAATTACCCTGTATTAAAATTAAAAGGTTTTATTCACTAACAAATATCAGGAGGGTACAGCATTATCTGTACCCTTCTGTTGTTTATAGTCACCTCAACTAATTTCTATTTTCGAATATCTCATCATATAGAAGCAAAGCGGGTCTGCCTATTCAAATATGCCTGTCTCTTATAACAAAAGCAGAATTATCTTCAATTCATCCAGCTATCCAAACGACGCAGAAGCACACAATCTACGATTCCATCCGATCAATAATATTGACAGAAGACTAGCATACGATGATCAAACAGATTCCGCAAAAAAATAGCAGCCTAAACGGCTGCTATTTTTATCTCTAATCAGTTCTGAATAACTATTTCTTCTCCAAAGCTCTAAAATACAACGTGCAAGCCTCAGGATTATCGGTATTGATTACATCCACTCCCAAGTTATGCAAAGTCTCCCAAGCCTGCGGATTATCTGGAGAGGCCCAAAAACGAATCGGCTTGCCCATTTCATGAGCTTTCTCAACTACACCCACTATGGCCTTCCGATCGCTATCCGATAAGGTGTCGCCGTTAGCTTTCCACTTCGAATAGGTAAAGAAAGGCTCACTAATCACCGTTACACGCTCTAACTGTTCGGGAGAGTAGCGCTCCTCAATGAAGCCATCAAAAAAGATAAACTTCGGATATTTTTCAAAATCGGCAGGAGTGGGACGACTCCCCGTAATCACCACCTTCACGGCATACGGATTTACGGATGGATCGAAAACTTCCGGATACTTCTTCAACTTGGCAATCAACCGATCGATCGTGGGATGCAGAGGGGTTTTAAGATCCACCATCAGCGTAAATGTACGCTCACTATTACGCCAGGGGCGTCCTCCATGTTGAGCAAAGACAAACACAATCGGTTTGATATATAACTCCTCAATATCCAAGGCCGTGGCCAAATCCTGAGGATCATGCCCAACCAACAAACCGGTTTCAGACAAGCTGTCGATATATACATCCGCCTCCATACAGTCAACCTGTTGCGAATAGGCCCGGTAAAATGGAAGTGATTTTTGATAATCATTATGGGAGTGTATTTGGACCGATTGTCCTTGCAGACTAAATTGAGTCAAGAATGCTGCACAAAATACAAGAATACTAAACTTGTTCCACCTTTTCATAATAGTTACTCTTTTTATAACGCTTGAACAGAAACGTAGATAGAACAAAAATAACGAATTATTGGCTCTGACACGAACACACTGACGTAAATTTTCAGGTGTTGCACCGCAATCCAAAACTAAAAACCTGAAACTCAAATCTTGCTTTTACAGATCAGGATGATCTTTTAGAGATACACCCGAAACGCATATCTCTCCGTACAATAGTCCTAATGCATCCTGTAAATACCGTTGCCCCATTTCACTGCAACAGCCTCACAAAGTAACAAATAAGAGGAAGCTAAAAGCTGATGAAAACAATCTGCACAAAAAAAGAGGTCCTTATTGAAGGACCTCTTTTTTAATCTTTGTTGACCTACCTGGACTCGAACCAAGAACGACAGATCCAGAATCTGTAGTGTTGCCATTACACCATAGGTCAATGCAGTACCTTTCGGTTTGTGGGTGCAAATATAATCAAAATATTTTTTTCAAAGAAGGGGTTACCACAAAATCTTTTAAATAAAATGGCTCAAAATAGGCAATGTCCTCAAATTTCTTGGCACGATAAGCCTCATAAGCCGGTTTTACCAACCCTCGAGCCGATGGCGTAACCTCAACTAAATGCACATTCTCTTCCGGTAACAGTGCTTTGCATTTGGCAGCACCGTTACCAAACAAGACCAATTTCTTTCCAGAAATGCGCTCCTCCTGAAAACTGTTCTCGTCAATTACTTTGGCCTCCACCTCCGAAAGCGGATTTGCCTTCGCATCGAAACGTTGACAATACACCTCCATGCGGCGTGCATCAATCATCGGCACCAAAACAGCATCCTCAATCTCATCGATTCCCAAAATTCCTGCTTCATAATCTTCCAATGCCACTCTGGTCAACGCCTCAAGACTCCCGACAGCCAACAAAGGAATACCGGCACCATAACAAATTCCTTTCGCCAACGAAACGCAGATCCGCAATCCGGTATATGACCCAGACCCCATTCCAACCGCTACCGCATCCAAATCACTGGCATCCAAATCATTCTCACGCAACACATCTTCGACATATACAGCCAGATTCTGGGCATGATGACGACTTTCGCAACTCTCTCGAAGCGACAGTAAACGATCGTTTTTGGCTAAAGCTACGGAACCTATATCCGTTCCGGCCTCGATACACAACAATAGCGACATAGCTTGTTTAGGATTTGGTCTGCAAGATACGCAAAAACAGGAAAATTCAGACCAAACCAAACGTTTTTCTGTGAAAAGCGTATCTTTGGGACTCAATATCTGACCACTATGAGCCAAATCAACGCCAACAACAAACCGCACAAAATTCTTTTTGTATGTCTCGGTAATATCTGCCGTTCCCCTGCCGCTGAAGGAGTTATGCAGCAACTGGTGGATCGCGCAGGGCTACATGAAAATTTTGTCATCGATTCCGCAGGCACCTACGGCGGACATGCCGGCGAACCAGCCGACCCTCGTATGCGACAAGCAGCCTCACGGCGTGGATATGCACTTACCAGTCGCTCTCGAAAAATCACAACCGACGACTTCGACCGCTTCGATCGTATCATTGTCATGGATGATGCCAACTACGAACGAGTACACCGCATGGCCCCGTCCACAGAAGCAGCCAATAAAATCTATCGTATGGTCGAATTTTGCCGACATCACCATGTTACATACGTTCCCGACCCCTATTACGAAGGACACGAAGGATTTGAATTGGTACTCGATCTACTCGAAGATGCATGCGAAGGGCTTTTAGAGGATTTGACTGAACCGACAGCTGAACAAGCAAAATAAATCTATTCCCTCAGCGATAAAACAAGACAGGTTGCGGAAATAATCCGCAACCTGTCTTTGCATTTATATCTCATTATTATTGTGACAATATTTCTCCCTAATAATCGACCAATTTAACGCCTCACTTTCTTACATGGCCAAGAGACAAAGGATGCATCAGAAAAATGCTTATAGATCCTTTAAATGGCTTTTACGGTTCTGTATTTGGTCTCCGTTACTACTTTCCATATACGGTTCGTTTCTCTAACATCCAGATAAACTTGACAACCAACTTTGCGACATCGCATCATACCAATGGAAACGCCCAACAATAAAAAGTTGATTAACCCAAATCTTCAAAACAAGGGGAATGTCAATAAAATCATGGGCAATGGACTGCGTATCTATACATGTAAATGATCAAAAAAACCGTGATTGCGGAAACTGTAACACTCTCCGGCAGTAATGATCACATGATCGGCAACCGTCATATCGAAAAGGGCCGCTGCACGTACCACCCTCTCGGTGATCTCATTGTCCGCCCCACTGGGTAATGGATTGCCCGAAGGGTGATTGTGTACCAACAGGATTCCTTGGGCCAAACGTTCAACGGCACGTTTTACAATCAATTTATAATCTACAATGGTTCCCGTCACACCACCCTGACTCACCCGAACCCGATCTAAAATCCGGTTCGATGCATTCAAGTAAACCACCCAAAACTCTTCGTGTGGCAACATCCCAATCTGCGGCTGAAAGATATCAATCACATCCTGGTCGGTCATTATAGTATCCTTTATCCGACTTTCAGCGACACGACAGCGACGCCCCAACTCCAAGGCGGCACTAACCAAGGCAGCACGCGTCACACCCAAACGGGCAACCGAACGCAACCGAACTACCTCTTCCTGTGCAATAGCCGTCAAATCCCCATTATATGCCGCCAAAAGCTCTTCCGACAACTCCAAAGCCGATCCACCCGCTTCACCCTTTTGCAGCAAAACAGAGAGCAGCTCTGCATCCGTTAGTGCTTGTGCACAGCGGGTTACCAACTTTTCACGCACCTGCTTATCGGTCAACGGCATACTCAGATTTTAATAATCTATTTGGACACTATCATTGCATATTCAGTCTTTACAAGATAACCATTTTCCTGCCAATGCACAACAATTTTAAAAGAAACCTTCCACCACGTGACCAACACTCCGCAGCCCCTGAACAAGACCAAACAGATACTCCGCATAGGATTGCGGAGCACAGCACTTTTACAAGGGAAAAAGCGAAGATGAGATAAAACTATAGACGTTGATAAGGAGACGAGAAAGAGGGAGGATTGGAAGAGGAAAATAGAATAAAAAAAAAATGAGGTCAATAAATGTACGAAAAGCAGGCTATATCAAGGTCGTGTATCTTCTGCACAAGAGAACAGCGCATCAAAAACGGTCTTCCTCAACCCTCCAACAAATCAACGGTTGAGATTCGTGTTCACTACCCTTTACAAGGTGTTTACGTCAATTGTTCCCAAAGGGCCATCGGGCGTGGCCTGGCGCAGCGTTTCAGTAGCATGCATGGCAGCCATCTGTTCTGCCTCCTTTTTCGATCCACCCTCTCCTGCACCAATCTCCTGCCCATCCAACGTAACCACGGAACGGAACGTAGGATGCTGTGACGTAAAATCAGAACCATTGACCGTATGAAAAGCCACCTGGCGTTTACACTTCTGTCCCCATTCGATCAACCGACTCTTGAAATCGGTCTCAGTATGGGTCATGCTTCCAAGATTGATATACTTGCGCAATATATCATTGATAAATAGACGATTGGCAAAATCATACCCTTTATCCAAATAAATGGCTCCCATCATCGCCTCCAAAGCATCGCCATACAGGTGTTTCTGAGCAAAATTTCCACCTCCCTGTACAATGATGTGCTTATCCAAACCCAAACGAATGCCCAACGCATTCAAAGTACTGCGACTGACAATTCGGGAACGCAGCTGGGTCAAAAAACCCTCATCATGCTCTGGAAATTCAATGAAAAGATAATCGGAAACAATCGCCTCGATCACAGCATCTCCCAGAAATTCAAGACGTTCGTTGTTAATGGGTGTGCCATCCTCCAAAAACAACGAAGCTGACCTGTGAATTAAGGCCAGCTTGTATAGTTCTATGTTGTTCGGCAAAATGCCGAAAAGATCTTTCACAATTTTATAATACTCCCTGTCTCGACTCCAACGGAGCTTCAGAGCAAGCAGTATCGAACCCGCCACGTGTTACTCAACCTTTTTAAGGATTACAGTCGAGTTGTGGCCACCGAAACCAAACGTGTTACTCAACGCACATTTCACATCGCGTTTTTGTGCCACGTTCAAGGTCAAGTTGAGTTTCGGATCAACTTTCGGATCCAGGTTCTCATTGTTGATGGTCGGTGCTACGATACCCTCAGTCAACGACATGATACATGCCAATGCCTCGATTGCACCTGCTGCACCCAACAAGTGTCCGGTCATAGACTTGGTCGAGTTGATGTTCATCTTGTAAGCATGTTCTCCAAATGTCGCTATGATACCGTTCAATTCAGCCAAGTCACCCACAGGTGTCGAAGTACCGTGAGCATTGACCAAATCGATATCTTCCGGTTTCAGGCCGGCATCGTTAATAGCATCGAGCATTGCTTTGCGTGCACCGATTCCTTCCGGATGTGGCGCAGTCAAGTGGTAAGCATCGGCACTCATACCGCCACCAGCCACTTCAGCATAAATCTTGGCTCCACGAGCCTTGGCGTGCTCATACTCCTCAAGCATCAGCGCACCTGCACCCTCACCGATCACAAAACCGTCACGATCTACATCGAACGGACGAGAAGCATGCTGATAATCATCGTTGCGGGTCGAAAGGGCCTGCATCGAGTTAAATCCGCCTACTCCGGGAGGGTTAATGGCAGCTTCAGAACCGCCGGTAAGAATCATATCGGCACGACCCAAACGAATATAGGTCAATGCATCAATAATCGCATGATTGGACGATGCACATGCCGATACAGTACAATAGTTCGGACCACGGAAACCGTATTTCATTGAAATCTGACCGGCACCCATATCCGCAATCATCTTCGGAATGAAGAAAGGGCTATATCGAGGCACGAAACCGCCCTCGACATAGCTCTTTACCTCTTGGTAGAATGTCTCCAATCCACCTATACCCGAAGCCCAGATAACTCCGATCATATCCTTATTGACCTGCTCAAGATCGAGTCCTGAGTCCTTCACTGCCTGATCAGCAGCAATAAGGGCATACTGCGTGTAGAGGTCGTATTTGCGGACCTCCTTACGATCAAAAAAGTTACTGGGATCATAGCCTTTGAGTTCGCAGGCAAATTTTGTCTTGAAGTTAGAAGCATCGAAATGTGTGATGGGGCCCGCTCCGCTAACACCGTTGGCAAGATTGGTGAAATACTCCTCGATGTTGTTTCCCAGTGGGTTCAGGGTACCTATTCCGGTTACTACTACTCTCCGTTGTTTCATAAATGAAATCTCGTTTGTTAAACAAAAATTCGCCCGACTCTGTCAAGGCCTTTTATTAGTTCTTCTTTGCAGAAATGTAAGTGATAGCGTCACCTACAGTGGTAATCTTCTCTGCGTCTTCGTCAGGAATTGAAATCTCAAATTCTTTCTCGAATTCCATGATCAACTCTACAGTGTCCAGTGAATCTGCACCCAGATCGTTGGTGAAGCTTGCGGTAGGAACAACCTCAGCTGCGTCAACACCCAGCTTATCCACGATAATGTCCACTACTTTTGAAGAAATGTCTGACATGATACTAATGATTTAGGTTTAACATTATTCCAAAATAACTTCGTAACTCAAAGCCAATTTTTTGCAAAAGTAACACTTTTTCCCTTACATTTGATACCCGAAACGATTTTTTTACTATCGCTCGGCCTTACACAAAACGCAACAATCTAATTATGAAGAATATAGCTGTTTTTGCTTCTGGATCGGGAACAAACGCCGAAAACCTAATTCATTACTTTTCAAACAATTCGAACGGCACCGTTAAACTCATTTTGTCAAACCGCATCGGTGCCGGCGTATTGGATCGTGCCGACCGACTCGGAGTCAAAAGCGTTGTTTTTGACCGCGATACCTTCCTTAACTCCGAAAAGATCCTATACCTGCTCCAAGCCGAAAAGATCGACTATATTGTGCTGGCAGGATTCCTGATGCTTGTCCCGGATTATCTGATCCAAGCATACCCCGGACGAATCATCAATATTCACCCGTCGCTGCTGCCCAAATATGGTGGCAAAGGCATGTATGGCAACCGTGTACATGAAGCTGTAGTGGCTGCTGGTGATTGCGAATCGGGTATCACCATCCACCACCTCAACGGACAGTACGACAGTGGAGATATTATTGCACAATATAAAGTTCCCGTGCTGCCAACTGATACTGCAGAGGATGTCGCAGCCAAAGTGCACGCACTCGAATACGAATACTACCCGAAAGTGATCGAAACTGAATTGACCAAATTTTAATGGACCACTTTCCTCAATGCGATTCCCTGCCTTCGCTTGTGTGACACCCTGTATATAAGGTCCGATCAAATACTGTAATTGTTGGTAGTTAATAAAAATCCTTAAATGCGCCTGAGGTAAGACGCCAAACCAACAAAAGGCAAAAAAACAAAACGGTGACGAAAACAACACAAAAACACAACTCACAAATTTGTTTTTTATTAAGCTGTTTCGGATGCCATTACCCTTATGTAAAAATAATGTAGGAGCCCTCAATAACTCATAGATACTTTCATTTATCAATACCTTCAGACAATGAAACTCCTGTTGATCAGCAATTCGACCAATGCCGGCGAGGCATATCTGGAATATCCCAAAGCTCAGCTGGGTGACTTTTTTCGTGGAATCGATGAAGTGGTATTCGTTCCCTACGCGGCTGTAACCTTCTCGTTCGATGCCTATGAAGAAAAAGTGCAGGCACGTTTTGCAGAATTGGGTATTCGCGTACGTTCGGTGCACCGCGAAAAAGATCCTGTAGCCGCAATTCGTTCTGCTCAGGGTATCGTCGTAGGCGGTGGCAACACCTTCCGACTGGCACAGATGATGCAACAACAGGGACTCATTGAGGCAATCCGCCAACGGGTCATCGAGGATCATATCCCGTACGCAGGTTGGAGTGCCGGCAGCAACATGGCCTGCCCCACCATCGGTACCACCAACGACATGCCGATTATTCAGCCTGAATCGTTCCGGGCCATCGGACTGATCCCCTTCCAAATCAACCCACACTATCTGGATGCCCACCCCGAAGGACATGCCGGAGAGACACGCGAGCAACGTATCGCCGAATATATCGTTCTCAATCCCAATGTATATGTGGCAGGTCTGCGGGAGGGGTGCATTCTCCGATACGAGGCAGGCAAACTTTCGCTGATCGGTCCACGCTCCATGCGCATCTTCCACTACGGCGAAGAGGCACGTGAGGTCACCGCTGGTGATGATTTGCAATTCCTATTGACCAAGCCACAGTCAAAATAATCGTCATGAGGGCTCGCGGGAAAGAGGAGCGGCTTGAGGCTTTAAACCTCGGAGCCGAAGGCGAGCGATTGGCTGCCAACTACCTGCTAGATGCTGGTTTCGACCTGTTGCACCATAATTGGCGCAGCAACCATCACGAACTCGACCTGGTTGCCCGCAAAGCGGGCATCCTGCACTTTGTCGAGGTCAAAAGTCGCTCTGTCGGAGGACTGACCACTCCCGAAGAGGCGTTGACTCCAGCCAAATTCCGTTCACTCTGTGCAGCTGCACGTGCTTACATTGCCACATTCCAGCTCGACATGGAGGTACAGTTCGACCTGATCACCGTCGAATTCAATCCGGATGGGACCCATACGCTACGTTATCTGCCCGACGCAATCGCCCCACGTTGGTAGGTTTCACAAAGTGTTATTGGCAACCTCATTATTGATTACTGACTTTTTATTGGCCTTGCCAACCTTGAATGGTCAATGTATTTGTTCGTACCAGCCAGATCAGCAACAGCGAAACGGGCAACAATTTCTCTTAACGGATCCCTGCCTCGAATCAACGATTACACTATCTACTGACATTATATAAGTGCGGTTGCGCGGCTCAATTGATCGTTATGTACAAAAGAGGAGCTTGCTCAAAAGCTTCGACGGCTCATATACATAACACATAAATCAAACGAACAAATCGAATAAATACAGGCTCAGAGCCACAAATCAACAACCACAACTCCGCAGAAACTTACTATTCAAAGACTCTTTTTAATATTGAAATCGACCTCTGGAAAACAGATTCTCCAAGATTACCCTGCAATATTCCACAATTTCAATTCATCTTATACACCATTACATCTCTATATATCAATCACTTATCTCAATCAATAAAAATATTGTTAATAAATTCACAACATTTTCTTGATTGCAGGTGAACAACATTGTCCCAAAACCATATTTTTGCGGTGAATGAAGAACATACTTAAAACGAGCGAACTATGACACAACCAACCGGAAAGGCCCCCGAATTGGACCTTGAATTGGATAGTGAAATTGCTGACGGCATCTACTCAAACTTGGCCATCATTTCGCATTCCACTTCCGAATTTATTGTGGATTTCGCCACCATACTGCCCGGGCTCGCCAAACCCAAAATTCGCAGCCGAATCATTCTGACTCCCGAGCACGCCAAACGATTACTGCTTTCTTTGCAGGACAATATCGCCAAATACGAATCAACCAACGGATTGATCGCCCTCAAACCTACGGCAGCTGAAGAAAACGCCATGCCAATGGGTTTTTGCAACAAAGGTGAAGCATAATACGCCTCTGCTATTCTGATCCGCAACATCAATGCACTGCCGCTACAAGCATGTAGTATAGGCAGTGGTTTTTATGTTCCATACATCGGTTATGTGAATATACCATAGGCCAAACCGTATCATACATACGGCCTATTCACACAGCTGTCGTAATCCAAATAAACGCCGACAAAATGTCGGCGTTTATTCTTTTGCAAACAGGTTGATTTTCTTGTATCTGTAACAAAATTTCTCTATCTTGTTTTACTAGAATATACATTCAACACAATTGCACGGGGACTAGCATGATAGATGTTGTAGCAGAGAGATAGACTCATCTCCAGTTCGCCAACTTCGAGACATAATGAACTCTTTCTCTGAGCACAACCCATCATCATGCAACATAAGGGACTCTATACAACCGTCAACACCAACAAAGACCGGGATCGATTAGATGCCTATGATAAATTAGGCAAAACCGCACAAACCTTGGCTGCGATAAAAAAATACAAACCTTAGCCAACAAAACCGTTAGCCAAACCAACAGAGGCAAGCCAAAGCGACAAACACACTCTGCACCGCAGAGCAAACCCTCGCTCCAATAATAACTGCTGGTCAGTTCTGAGGCATGCAGAATCAAAGTAAAACACTCGATTCCAACGTGCCATTCCAGTACTCACCTGGTGACACGCTAACAATTGATCAATACTCACCCTACCATAACGCCTCTACATTATGAAACGGTTTGTCTTATTGGTCATCGCCACATCGCTTGCCCTCTCCACATTCGGACAACAAGAGGGGCAACGCATTTTTATTGAGGCGCTCTCCAAGCCCACCCAAACGCTGTCCACCCAAACGCCTCGCCAAATTTACGAGGAGATGATCCTCGACCATCTGCATCTTTCCCGCTCCGACATCGAAAAACAGGGCGATACGAGCGACCTCGGTATCGTAGCTATGGGAGATGCACCCAAACAGCTGGTCAATTTCGGGCCCCACTCCTTTCTGCAAGGCATGTATCGGGCCTATGCCGAACATTACCCCTTCGTCCTTTCGCCCGACATGATCTGGCTGCTGATCTCACAGGGATTTGCCACCCATGTCGATATCCACGCCGAAGAACTCCGATCCCAAATCGTAGATCACAGCGGAAAAATCTCCTTAGTCGTTATGGACAACCGCATCAGAATCGATGATCCCAACGCTCCATGGGAAAAGCTATTCCCGCAATTTGCCGATTCGATGCGCGCATATACAAAAAACGGAATTATCGATCTGCTTACGGCCGATTTCTCCACCACTACTCCTACCAGCCGCATTGCCTCCCAAATCACGGTTATGAAGGCAATGGAAAATTATTTTGAGTATATATACATATATGCCATATGCGGCATTCCAGAAGTTACCCTGCTCGGAACTCCCGAAGACTGGCAAAAGATACTCGACAAAACCCGACAACTGGCTCGCTACAATCTTAGCTGGTGGGTCGATGAGATGGTACCTGTACTGGAAAAGATAGTCGAAACATCCAAGGGCAAGATAGACCGCAACTTTTGGAGGTCGATGTTCAAAATTCACGACACAGGCCCAATAGGATGCGGTTCAGGAAACGGCAAACGCTATTTCGACGGCTGGATTGTCAAATTCTTCCCTTACGACAATGAAGGCAACCGAAACGACCTGCACCAAATAGAGGACCGTATCGAATTACCGGACGAAATGGTAAAGACAGACTTGAAGTATCAGATCAGATTACCCAACGGAGCAACCCAGACTATTCCTTTGGAACTGTGGGCAGGTTTTATCGGCCTGGAACAGGACCCTGAAACCTTTGCGCTAACCCCCACGATCGGCTGGATGATCCGCAAAAAAGAGCAGGATCAAAAAATGGTTCAGCAAATGCTCAGTGATCCAAATCAGGATGAGATCTCGATTCGAGTCAAACATTTCCCCAACGAATTATTGTCAGTACCGGCTATCTCGTCTCTATCCCTTACCTTTATCGATAAAATCGAGATTCCCGACGAATTGGCTCAAGTCAAAATTAGCCGCTTGTCGTTATATGGTCAAATATCCAGACAAGAAAAAAAACGGCTGATTCAACTATTTGCCAATACCGACACACGCCTGCAAATCAACCAAGATAAAGACTTTCATTACAAAGGGCAGCATATCACCAAATCCGGAAAGTTGATCCCGGCGAATCTGCCAAAATACCGTCATTTGGCAGACAGTCTGCTGAATGTCCATATCGGCCCAGATTTTCACCAAGTGTTCCAATATAAAAGCACGCTTTCCAGAGTCGTCACCTATTATGATTTTAATACATTGCTCGGCGAAACTTTTAGTGATTCAACTAATATCTTGAATAAAGAACACATTTTCGTCCAATACCGCCTTAAGCGCGCTGACGGAAAACCCATCAAAATGTACACCCTAACAATGAGCTTCGACTCAACCGAGCACGCAAACATCTCCCCGATCTTGTACGATTCGCTCGATTTTACCCAACTGCGCTACATGTACAACGTACTTTCACAAGACTCACTGCTCTCTAAAAAAGATGCTATCGCCAAACTACACGAACAACTGCCAAACGCACAATACACTGTCTTGCGAAAACAATGTATCTACAACTCATTGACCCATAGATTCGAATGGATACTTGACGGAGATATCGTCATCAAACAAAAAACAGCTTCTAAAACGTCAAAAGTCACCTATTCCCTCATCCGACTCGATGCCATTACCGGAGAGATTCTTTATACAGGCAATCGATCCTATTTGTATAAACTATTTTCGCTTCCCTCTTACTCCTTAAGATAAGGTACAATCACTACCTTTATGGATCAAAACTGAAAAATCCATGCAAGAGCGTCTGATCGAAATAGCCCAAACCAACCAGCACCGTGCTCATGAAATCATCCAGGAACTCAATCTCATTCCACTATGGGCCTCCATCAATGTGGAGGCCCATCTGGTCGGATCACTCCGCATGGGGCTGTTGATGAAACATTTGGATATCGATATACACCTCTACTCCGATCCAGTCAGCCTCACCAATGATTTTCGGATTATTGCCCGCCTGGCCCAAAACCCACACATCAAGAGAATCGAATACGTCAACCTGCTCGACACCGAAGAGGCCTGCCTCGAATGGCACCTCCATTATGAAGACCCATTAAACCAAATGTGGCAGATCGATATGATCCACATTTTGAAGGGTTCTCGCTACGACGGCTATTTCGAACAGATGGCCGATCGTATTGTTGCGGCCCTCACCAATGAAACACGACATACGATCCTGCAGCTGAAATATGAAACGCCCGAATCGGAAAAGATCATGGGCATCGAATATTATCAGGCCGTTCTCCGCGATGGTGTGAAAAATTATGCCGAATTCGAAACCTGGAGGAGACAACATCCCGTCACCGGTATTGTCACCTGGATGCCCTGACTAAACGACATACACGCCCTCTAAAAAAACAAATACCTGTTTCAGACCTTTCTACTACATTTCATACAGCAAAACAAGTATACACTAACCTAAAATCAACACTATAAAACCTACTGCTTTACTCCATGAAAGAGTATCCTAAAATTTCACGCCGCGCTTTTATCGGCCGCTCCCTGACCGGCTTGGCAGCTTTGAGCCTGGTCCCCTATATCGATCTGTGGGCTCAACAGCGCAACACCGTCCAAGAATGGGCTCCCGAAGCATCTCTGTACCGATTCCACCTGATCGGTCACGGACATATCGACCCGGTATGGTTATGGAACTGGAGAGAGGGACTCTCCGTTGTCATGAGTACCTTCCAAGCCGCACTGGACCGAATGGAGGAGAACCCTGGATTCAAATTTACCTCCAGTTCTGTCCTCTTCTACCGTTGGGTCGCCGAAAACGATCCCGAAATGTTTCGTAAAATCCGTAAACGTATTGCTGAAGGGCGTTGGGATGTCGTAGGAGGCTGGTGGATCGAACCCGATGCCAACCTTCCAGGAGCGGAAGCCTTCATCCGTCAAGGTCTGTACGGACAACGCGAACTGGAAAAACTGATCGGCCATCGAGCCAAAACCGCATTTATACCCGACTCGTTCGGACACAGCAATTGCCTGCCCCAAATCTTACGCCAACAGGGGATGACCCGCTATGTATTCATGCGCCCGATGGAACACGAACGGCACATACCATCTGATCTGTTCCTGTGGGAAAGCCCCGATGGCAGCCGCCTGCTGACCTACCGAATCCAGGTCGCATACGGCAACTCCCGTGATATTCGTGAACGGCTCGAACGCATTATCCGAGAGTTCAAGGCCATGCCCACAAAAAATTATATGGCCTTTTACGGCGCTGGAGATCATGGAGGAGGCCCAACCAAAAAGAACTTTCAACAAATTGCCGAAATCCGCAAACAAACCGGAGCTCCAACACTGATTTACAGCACTCCGGACAACTATTTCGACGAAATCGAAAAAGATCACACTCTGGATCTTCCGATTGTGAAAGACAATCTTCGCTACCATGCCGTCGGTTGTTACAGTGCGGATAGCGCAATCAAAAAAGGCAATCGAAAGGTTGAAGAAGCCTTGACCACAGCCGAAACCATCTCCGCCATCGGCAGTATGGCTTGGCAGGCCAATTACCCCAAAAAGAACTTTACAGAGGCTTGGCAAAAGGTGCTCTTTCTCCAATTTCATGACAGCTTGGCCGGCTCTTCGCTGAAAGAACATACCGAAATTGCGCTAAACGGTTATGGCTATGCACTCGAAACTGCCGATCAGGGCTCAACATTTGCCTTGCAAAAGTTGGAGTGGCAGATCGCATCGGAAGATCCTGGATCGGAATATCTGGTCGTTTTCAACCCGCATGCCTGGGAGGCCGATTGTTGTTTGGAATATGACCTGAATATCAAGGAACAGGCTCTCCCCCTGGACGATCAGGGAAATCCTCTTCTCTATCAATGGAGTATCGGCTCAAGCCAATCCGAATCGGTGAAGAAACTCATTTTCAAAACCACACTTCCTCCGATGGGATACCGGCAAATCCGTGTGATCCGGGATGAACATCCGGAAACTCCCACATCCGAAATCGAGGCGTCAGAACGGCTCCTGGCCAACAATTATCTGCGTGTCACCTTTACCGACAACGGCGAAATAGAGGTGCTGGACAAAGAGACCGGACAACAACTGTTTTCCAAAGATCAAGCGGGCTGTCGGGCAATGGTTATCAACGACCTGAGTGATACCTGGGGACACGGCATGCAATCCTACAACGAACAGATCGGCAGCTTTGGTAATGCACAATTCAAAGTACTGGAGAACGGCCCCCTGCGCGGCATGGTACGTACAACCACCTTTTACGGTGATTCAACCTTAACCATAGACTGGATCCTGTACGCACAAGCTAAATCCATCGAGGCCCGCGTACAATTGGATTGGCACGAAAAACAGAAAATGCTGAAATTCTCATTCCCGGTCAATCTGGAAAATCCGGTCGCCACCGTAGAGGCCCCATACGCTTACTCCTCCATCCGACAAGATGGAACCGAAGAACCCGGCCATCGCTGGATCGACCTCAGCGGAACATGCAACGGAGAATCGTATGGACTGTCAATCATTAACGACGCCAAATATGCATACAGCGTTCACGGTCACGATATGCGAATCACCATCGTACGGAGTCCGATCTATGCCATCAATGCACCCAGGAAACCCGACCCATCTAAAGAATACCCTTGGATGGACCAAGGCATACAAACTTTCAACATGAAGATTGTCCCTCATCGTGGAGATTGGCGGCAGGTGAACATACCTCGTCAAGCCGACCTATTCTGTCAACCTCCGATTACCACCTATCAGGGCATCCATAACGGTCATCTGCCCAAAACCGATTCATTCCTCAAGATAGATGCACCCGGGATCCGCATTACTGCCATCAAACAGGCCGAATCCAATAACGATCTGATCATCCGATGCATTGAAAGTTTCGGCAAAAGGTGTGTGGCAAACATAGATTTTCCATCTGTACCGACCAGCTGGCGAGGAGAATTCACCCCATTTGAAATCAAATCGTTACGCATTAATCCCCGAAATGGACAGATCAGTATAGTCAACCTGCTTGAAGAGTAACATTGTTTGAGGCTCTGATTTTGAAATCAGAGCCTCAACTACTCCTCAACAGCTAATTTGAAACGATATGGTTGAGTATAAAGCTTGCAACTGTGAGCCTGGATTTGATCCAGCAGCAAAGCATTCATTGGCAGGTAACATTTCTGAGCAATTTTCTGGAGAATGGTCCTATTAGTCAGATCGTCCAAATAGTTGTGATCCTTGCTCATATTAAAGAAACGGTACCGTCCTTTCCCAACATCACTTCGAACAAACAAATCTCCACCTGATTCCACTCCATTTTGCATTCCGAAATCCAAGTTGTAGTTTGAAAATTCTTTTTGGACACGCACAACGGTTCACCCTCTCCTAATTTCAGGTCACATTCTGAACCAATTCCCTCTGACCTCACAACTCAGCCTCTACAGGCTCTCTTTTGATAACTTCACCAAACACCGAATCTCAATCAAAATTTTCTAAAATTCTTTTGTAAACCTGCGCATAAAATTTATTTTTGTCCCGTTTTCAACTAACCTAAATCGTTTATTCACAAACTGATAATTTCATCTGCACCATGAAGCTGCGACACCTGAATCTACACCTCTGCGGATTGGGACTATTATTTACCCTGACCACCCAGGCCGCAACCCCATCGCCTGAAAACTTCAAAAATCCTCCAGCAACGTATCGTCCCCATACCCTTTGGTTCTGGAACAACACCCCTGTCACCCGTGAAGGTATCGATGAACAAATCATCGGTCTGCACGACGACAGCGGATACGGTGGCATCGGAATCCTCCCCTTCGGGACCGAATTCACCCCAAAATACCTCTCGGATGAATATTTTGACCTCTACGTATATGCCGTACGCAAAGCCGCTGAACAAGGACTGAAGGTAGCGCTTTACGACGAATACGGCTTCCCCAGTGGTAGCGCAGGTGCTATCAACGGTGACAACACGCCCCGCTTCATGGAGCGCTATCCTGACCTAACCATTAAACGACTGGACAAGATCGAACGAGAGGTATCCAATGGCGAAACATACTGCGAATCTCTCCCCAAAGAGGGAAAATTGATGGGTGTCGTCGCTATGAATATCGACACCAAAGAACGAATCGATCTGAGCGCAAAAATTACCGGAGATACCCTTCGCTGGACCGCACCTCAAGGCACCTGGAAAGTGATGCAGTTCGTCTGCGTTACCGATGGTGATCCCAATATGGACTATCTCGATCCGGCTGCAGCTCAGGCTTTCATTGATATGATCCATGAAGCCTACTACAAACGGATGCCCGATGCTTTCGGCCCCGTCATCACCCACACCTTCTACGACGAGGTAACCATCTACCGGGCGCAGGGACGTGTCTGGACTCCCCGATTTAATGAAATATATGAAGAAAGATATGGGAGCAACCCCATTTTGTTCTATCCGGCCCTCTGGTACGACATCGGTCCCGAAACCCAGGCTGCCCGAAACGCACTCTTTACCCTGCGCAGCGATCTCTACGCCGAGGCCTACCCTCAGGCCATCACCCGCTGGAGCCGGGAGCACAAGACCATTGCCACCGGCCACCAGGATAACGAAGAGATTGTCAATCCGGTCGGCACCTCGGGCGATTTGATGAAATGTTTCCGCTATCTGGAGATGCCCGGAATCGATAAAATCGGAACCACCCGCCCAACAATCACCCGCCCGGCAGAAAAGTTCTACAAAATCGTCGCCTCTGCCGCATACAACTGGGATCACTCGTTGGTCATGGCCGAAACTTACGGTCTGATGGGAGACCTCTCGATGGACAGCCTGCGCAGTGTCGCCATCGATCAGTTTATCAAAGGGGTTAACTGGTTCATTCCCCATGCTGCCTGGTATAACGACAAAAAAGTCACCTTTAAACCTGAATTGTCGGCTCGAAATCCCCATTATGCAGACAGCCTGTACGATTTCACCACCTTCCTGGCTCGATTGCAATACATGTTGCAGAACAATGCTCGTTTTGTAACCGACGTAGCCGTTCTCTACCCCATTCATACCATGCAGGGGGATCACTACTTCGACGGACCGATCCGCCCCTACGAAGGTGGAGTGAAAATCCCCTATCTGGATTACGTCCAAGTGGGAGAAATCCTCTCCAATAAAATTTGCCGGGATTACCAATGGCTGCATCCCGAAGTATTGGCTTCGAATTGTACAGTTGACAAAACCGGCCTGAAGCTCAACAACAAAATTCAGTATAACACCTTCCAGACCCTTATTATTCCAGCATCGAAAACCATCAGTACCAAAACCTTGGAACAGGCTTTGGCTCTGTTTCAAAATGGCGGCAAAGTGATCTTTACCTCTTTACTGCCGACCCTATCAACCGAAATCGGACAAGATGCCCGTATTGCAGAATTGATGGCAGCTCTATTGCCGCAAGGAACCAATCGCAATACCAACAATGCAGGAGGCGAAGTGCTCTTTGTGAGCCATCCCGATGCCGCATCACTCACCGAAGCTTTGCAATCCGAGACTCCAACGGACATCACTTTCGAACCGGGAAAACCATTGCGTTACATTCACAAAGAGCGTGACGGAAAAGCGCTCTACTATCTGGCCAATTTCAGCCCCGCACCTTACAATGCTCTAATTGCTTTGCGCGGCAAATTGCGTCTCGAAGCCTGGAATCCTCACACTGGAGAACGCACTCCAATCAAAACCACTTACCAGCGCCAAGGGAACATGACAACTACACATTTTGATCTTGCGTTGCAGGGACGGGAATCAATCTTTATCGTAGAACAATAAATAAACTCCCGTTATACATAAAATCACAGCAGGCCGGACAAAATGTTCGGCCTGCTGGCGTATAAACGATATATCAAACTTTGATTGTCAAAATAAGCAACTTCTATTTGATCCATAACCAAAATTGATAATCCTAATAGCTGTTCCCATATCTCTTCTTGCTCCAACAAGATTGGCTGACTATACCGGAAAACAATTTGAGAGAAAGAATATCGATGAATTAGATACCCTTCCAGATATCGTATCTCAACTGCTAAACCGCAATAATTTAGCAAAGACAAATAGACATATAACCCAAAAACAAAAAAGAGCTATGGATGATCTCCATAGCTCTTATAAATTTATCGGACATTGTCCGCTCTCCTGGCGGAGAGATAGGGATTCGAACCCCAGGAACCTCTCGGTTCAACGGTTTTCAAGACCGCCGCAATCGACCACTCTGCCATCTCTCCGGGCGCAAAGATAATACGGAATTTCTTTTTACCAAAATTTAATACACATTTATCGCCACATTTTACCCTAACTACCACCTAACACATTCACCATCAAGCCTAATTTTTTTTTTGATTTTTACCCCCATTTTTTTGCTTTTTTTTAAAATTAATAAATATATTTGCGAAGGAACGAATTGTATCCTAACTAAATAACTTAAATTTCACCAATATGAACAAATCTCAACTCGTTGATGCCATCGCAAAAGAGGCAGCAATTACCAAAGTGGACGCTAAGAAAGCTCTGGATGCGTTCATCGCCGTTACCGGCAACACCCTCAAAGCAGGTGATAAAATCGCGCTGGTAGGCTTCGGGTCTTTCTCGGTCGCTAAAAAACCTGGTCGTACCGGACGTAACCCTCGTACCGGTGCTGCTATCAAAATCGCTCCGAAGAAGGTCGTTAAATTTAAAGCTGGTGCAGAATTGAGCGCCTTGGTAAAATAATTTACCCGCACAAACATAAAAAGAGGCCGCTTGCGTAAGCGAGCCTCTTTTTATTTGTCTTTATTTGCCGTTTCCGAAAATTGGGGCAATCTTTGTATGTCGAAAAACGGAAATATTATCTATGTCCAAAAAGAAACTAGTCCTGCTGTTGATCGTCCTGCTCCTCATCATCGATCAAGCCGTTAAAATATGGGTCAAAACCCACATGACACTCGACCAGAGTTTTACTGTATTTCCAAACTGGTTCTTTATCCGCTTCATCGAAAATCCCGGCGCTGCATTTGGATTCCAACTCGGCGGAGATTACGGCAAATTGATCCTGAGCATCTTCCGAATCTGCGCTATCGGTGCACTGGGCTATTACCTACACGTTCTGTTGCGTAAAAAGGCCCCTACAGGAGTGCTGGTCGGATTTACACTGATTCTGGTGGGTGCAGCCGGTAATGTCTTCGACAGTGCATTCTATGGACTGATTTTCTCAGAATCGACATTTTACAATGTGGCTACTTTTCTACCCGAGGGAGGCGGATATGCAGGTTTCCTGCACGGTAAAGTGGTAGATATGCTCTACTTCCCACTTTTCAGCGGCATCTATCCCGACTGGCTGCCCGGAATCGGAGGGCGTCCATTCACCTTCTTCAGCCCAATCTTCAACCTGGCCGACAGCTACATCTCGGTTGGTATCATCTATATGCTGATCTTCCAACGCAAATTTTTTAAATAATTTCCGACATCGGTAACAAATAAAACCTTTTCTTTAAGGGTAAGATAACAACAAAGCACCGCAATCCAATATTTGGACGCGGTGCTTTATTATTTTGCTTCTTATCGCTTAAATTACTCTAAAACAGTGTCTCCTGACGCTCCGGCAATAAAACGCCCAAATGCGAATAGGCCAATGCTGTAGCCTCACGTCCGCGTGGCGTGCGTTTCAGGAAACCCTCCTTGATCAGGAACGGCTCGTAAACCTCCTCAATCGTACCGGCATCCTCTCCCACCGCCGTTGCAATGGTGCCCAATCCGACTGGGCCTCCATTGAACTTATGGATAATCGTACCAAGAATCTTATTGTCCATCTGATCGAGCCCGCGGGAGTCGATATTCAACGCCTCAAGCGCAAAACGGGTAATATCGAGCGTAATGCGTCCCTTCCCCTTAACCATCGCAAAATCACGTACACGACGTAACAGTGCGTTGGCAATACGTGGTGTTCCACGGCTTCGAAGTGCAATCTCCTGGGCCGCCTGATCATCAATCGGCACATCGAGAATCGAGGCCGAACGGCGAATAATGCCCGCCAATACATGGCTATCGTAGTACTCCAAATGGCACTGGATTCCGAAACGTGCACGCAAAGGGCTAGTCAATAAACCGCTGCGAGTCGTTGCACCCACCAATGTAAAGGGGTTCAACTCAATCTGGATCGACCGTGCACTGGGCCCCTTGTCGAGCATAATGTCGATCTTGTAATCCTCCATCGCCGAGTAGAGATACTCTTCGACAATCGGACTGAGCCGATGGATCTCATCGATAAAGAGAATATCCCCCTCTTCGAGATTGGTCAGCAACCCGGCCAAATCGCCCGGCTTGTCAAGGACCGGCCCGGAGGTCATCTTCAGCGAAGCCCCCATCTCGTGGCTGATAATATTGGCCAACGTCGTCTTACCCAGACCCGGAGGCCCATGCAGCAAAACATGATCGAGAGCCTCATCTCGCATCTTGGCCGCCTGAATAAAGACCTTCAGGTTATCGACAATCTTATCCTGCCCGCTGAACGAGGAGAGCTCCTGCGGACGGATCTTATTCTCAAATTCGAGATCGGTCTCTATGTTACGAATATTGGCCATACCTGACAAAGGTACTAAGATTTTTCAAAGATTAAAGATTGACAATTCGAAGCTCTTTCGGATACATATTGTTGCAACGGTTGCCGATCCGTTTGATCCAGCCTAAGGCCAATCCATGATAAGTGACCAGATTGATTCCCTCCTGGAATCGATCGGCTGGCAGGTCGGTTTTACGCAGATAATTCACAGCCTCTTCCGTCTCAAGCTCTGTGACAAACAATTGCTCCCTCGATAATCCATAAAACAGGGCCAACGGATGCTCCGGACGTAATTTTTCTCCAAACAGTTGCCCGCACAACACCCCGGAATAGAGTACCGAAAGGCTCTCCGAAAGCTCCTTGATCGCAGACCATTGTTCAGCAAAATAGGCATGAATATTATCACCGACCTTTTGATAAGTCATCCGTTCGGGATGGGCAAACCAAGACGATACCGCCACTACCTCTCGGCGAGACAAGGCATTAAAAATCGCTTTCCGAGCTTTGGGGGCCTGACTGTTCGACCGTTCATCCGGTTTACGCAAGACCGCCGCAAAAAAGCCCTCAGCCTGCACCCGATGAGGGAAAAATCGAAATGTAGGACAACCTGCGACCTCTCCCTGTACAATACCCCACGCCGGATCAGCTGCTACGGAGACCGATTCACAACCATACTCCTCAACCAACCATTTTACCGTCTCTTCGTCCTCTTGTTGATTGAAAGTACAGGTACTATATATTAAAATGCCTCCAGGTTTAAGTGCATCCCAAACATCACTGAGAATACGTCTGCTGCGGGCTGCACACAGGTTTACATTCGCTGCACTCCATTCGTTCCGGGCTTCAGGCGTTTTGCGGAACATCCCTTCACCCGAACAGGGCGCATCAACCAACACCAGATCAAAATAGTGTCGAAAAGCGGCAAAATGCGAGGGATCGTTATTGGTCACCACCGTATTACCCAATCCCCATTTCCGAACATTATCGACCAATGTAGCCGCTCGTTGACGAATCACCTCATTGGCAACTACCAAACCCGATTCACCCACCAACGTCGAAAGCAGCGTCGTCTTGCCCCCGGGAGCAGCACAAAGATCGAGCACGCGTAATGAATGCTCCGGATTAGCGCCATACAATTGTCGAAAAATCTGTCCGATAAACATTGAACCTGCCTCCTGGACATAGTATCCTCCGGCATGAAACATCGGATCCAACGTAAACGAAGGTCGTTCCGGCAAATAGTAGCCATCGGGGCACCACGGCACCTCATTCCCCTGCAATAGATTGGGCCAAATGCCATTCACAAAAGAGTTCCCCTGCACAATATCATTTGAGAATTCATTCTCCTTCGAAACAGCATCAAAAAAAGATTGTCCATTATCGGCAATAGCCGTTCCAACAGATGGACGATCACTTTCTCCGCCTGCATCAGAAGCTGACTGTTGTATTTTATAGGGATTAAATCGTACCGAAACAGGAGAAACACCATCCAAAGCCCCACAAAGCGCTGTCGCTTCAGACACTCCTAATTGCGTCTCAAGGGCACGACAAAAATCGCCCGGCAAATCCGGACGCAGATTATTTTCAGCTTGAATAGAGCCGGATTGGGAAGCTGAGGATTGAACCTTACCGGCAGTAAATGCACTCTTTGAAAAAGCCGTTCGTGAACGGCGCGAAGACGATCGTTTGGCCATCAACGTCCCTGCGCTTTAAATTCCGCAATACGATCCATCAGACCATTTAAAACCGAAGGATCCTCAATGAAATTGCAGGTATCCACATCAATGGTAAACACCTCTCCCTCGTATATACTGCTGATCCACTCCTCATACTTGCGATTGAGCTGTTCGAGATACTCCTCCTGGATACTCGCCTCATAGACACGCCCACGTTTTTTGATCTGGCGAATCAAGGTCGGCACACTCGCTTTGAGATAGACCAACAGATCCGGGGTACGGATCAATCCGGTTGAAAGATCAAAGATCTTCATGTAGGTATCGAAATCCCGCGAAGACATTAGCCCCAACTCATGCAGATTCGTGGCAAAGATGTAAGCATCCTCGTAAATCGTACGGTCCTGCACCAAATCGGTCCCTTCAGATAAAATCGACTTCGCTTCACGGATACGCTGGCCCAAAAAATAGATCTGCAAATTGAACGACCAGCGGTTCATATCATCATAAAAATCCCCGATATAGGGATTATCGCTATCCTCATAATAGGCCCTCGCACCGGTGCGGTTGGCAAGGATTTCAGTCAGAGAGGTCTTCCCCGAACCGATATTTCCGGCAATGGCAATATACATGATCTACAATTTAGAGGGTTTCAAATCTATGCTTATACCCCAATCGATCCGAATGGAGGATTTGATAATCACAAAAATAACATTTTTTCACGAATCTCCATGCCCCTTCCGATGCATCTCAAAAGATCACAAAGCGACGCAATCTTCTCGTATGTTAGCACTTGCAACAATTGTATCTGAGTGCATGTATGTTTCAGCAATTGTATATCAAACGTACTTAATAGGGCACAAATTATGAATTAGGCAGATCGTCCAAAATTAAAACACTATCAATAGTCCAAGTCCACATACGACAAGCCGCCCAATCCAACCGGGAGAAAAAACCGTTACTGCCTTTGCTTCTCCATCCAATAGAACCGTGCAAACCAATAAGACCGTTCAATGCACCATGGCATCCTATAAGACATGGTGATTCGGGCTACCGTTCATTGAGCGTAGCCTGTCTGAATGCCAGCGGCGTCATGCCGGCATTCTTTTTAAAATAACGCCCGAAGAATGAGGAATTGGAAAAACCTAATCGATCGGCAATTTCACTGACATTCAAATCAGTAGCCTGCAACAACCGTTTGGCGTCTTTCATAACAAAAAAGGTAATCCAATCATATAAAGTTCGTCCCGTGACCTGCTTTACTACATGAGAGAGATATTTCGGAGTCAAACAGATCTTCTCCGCATAAAACGAAGCATCCTTGTGCTGACAGTGATGTACATGCAACAAGGAAAAGAGTTCGTTGACAATCTTTTCCTGACGACTCCGCGACGGAACAACACCCTGAAATGAATACGTATAACCCACTTCTGCGAGCAAGGAAAAAACCAACGACTGTATCACAGCTACACGTGAAGGATGTTCTCGCCGACAGTACTGCAAATACAACAATTCATGGTACCGCGTAAAAATATCCACTTGCTCGTCAGTCAAATCCACACAAGGAGTTTCTGTCATGCGATCAGCCAAATCAGGTTTGATCGCTAAGGGAAAATCAGCCAGCAATTCAAATGTAAAAGCCACTGCTGCTACACGAAACGAGTCTGATGGATGCAATTCGGCCACATGCAACGGCATCACACAACAGAGCCGATTTTTATACAACTCATAAGTTTGCCCACTGATGCGAATGGTAGCCTCCCCATCCAAACACAACAACAAAACGATACCTTCCCATTGAAAATCGGAATCAAACGGCATCGTCCCAAAACAATAAGATCCAATCGGTAAAATACGAAAATGATTGGCGGGTAATGTATGATCTACTGCTTCTAACACCACTATTTCTTCTATTTATAAAGTCAAAAATACGATAAAAAACGACGCTTTAAAACGGAAATAAGCCGATAAGTACATGATCAAAAACGATCAGAACATCTCTCCTCGGGATTTATTTTGACCTTTGCTGTCGAAATCAATACTCAACATGAAACCCCGTAATTCGACTCTGTATCTGTATATTATACTGGGCATGCTCTCAGCATTCGGCCCTTTTGTCACCGATTTTTACCTGCCAGCCCTCCCTGAACTCAACAGCGATTTCAACACTACTCCCTCAATGGTACAATTGAGTCTTACCGTCTGCATGGTGGGACTGGCACTGGGGCAGCTTGTAGTAGGCCCCCTCAGCGACCGTTACGGTCGGAAACGTCCTCTACTCGCTTCACTGCTACTCTTTTTGATCGCTACAGCTGGTTGCATCTTCGCTCCAACGATCGGCTGGTTCATCGCTTCCCGTCTGATCCAAGGAGTAGCCGGAGCCGGTAGCCTCGTACTCTCCAAATCTATCGCAACAGATCTCTACGAAGGCGACGAATTGGCTCGCTTTTTCTCAATTCTAGTGCCGATTCAAGGAATTGCTCCCGTCGCTGCCCCGGTAGTCGGTGGCCTGATCATGAAAGTGACCGACTGGCACGGAATTTTTATTCTGCTATTCGTTTTAGGTCTGCTTCTGGTAGCCGCCGGATTCCAATTTCGCGAATCTCTACCCTCCGCTCAACGCCTAACAGGTCCTCGTCAACCGATCTTTAAATCATTCGCTCCCCTTTTCCGGAATCAGACCTTTGTTCTATATCTATTGATCCAAACCTTTGCAATGGGCGTAATGTTCTCCTACATCGCCTCATCACCCTTCATTTTCCAAAATGCCTACGGCATTAGCCCGCTGGGTTATAGCCTGATTTTCGGTCTGAACGCTATCGGAATCATGTGTGGCGGATTGTTAGCTCCGCACTGTGGACACCCCGAAGTGGCCGTAAAACGTGGTATACGGGGATTCTGCACCATGGGAATAATCCTGGCCGGCTTCCTGATTGCCGAACTGTCAATTGTATGGGTCGAAACCGCCCTGTTCCTCACTTTGGTATTAATGGGAATCATTCTGCCCACTTCGACCTCACTGGCCATGGATTGTGAACGGGAACGTGCCGGAAAAGCCTCTGCTCTGCTCGGAGCCCTGCAATTCCTACTCGGTGGCCTCCTCTCCCCTATAGCCGGTTTGGGCAATATCTTCATCCCAACCGCTCTGCTTATTCTCGGTTGCGCACTCTGCATGCTGGGATGTCTGGCTCGTCTGAACCGAACCATACCCACCACCTCCGATGCAGCGGTTCTGCACCCAAAGATGCAAGCAGAACCGAAACTAGCCGTCGTCACCAAAACTACCGATCGCCGGCAGAAACCTTACGGAAAAGCTCTATAAAGTTATCGGCCATCCGCTGCCAGGTAAAACGCTCCCGGAAACGTAAGATATTGGCGCGGAATTCCGCACTTTTTTCTTCACAATAAAAACGATCGATCGCTGTGGCAATCGCCTTCGGATCGGGTTCAGTCACATAACCCACCTCACCGTCGGAGACAATCTCTCGCAGACCTCCTACATCCGTCACCACCATCGGCACATCGAACCAATAGGCCACCTGAGTTACACCACTCTGTGTCGCATGACGATAGGGCTGCACCACCAGATCGACGGCTGAAAAAAGCTGAGCCACCTCTCGATCCGCAATATAGCGATCCATCATCACCAACTTATCGCCAATGCCCAAACGTGCAATCTGTTCGGCATAACGCTCCTTACCGCTATAATACTCGCCTGCCACAATCAAGCGATGATTTTCAAGTTTCCCATGGTTCATCAGTTCAGCCCAAGCATCGAGCAGCAGGTCAAGCCCTTTGTAATCGCGGATATACCCAAAAAACATCGTATAGTGCAATGACGGATCCAACCCCAAAGCAGCGCACGCCTCCTCGCGTGGCATCGGATCACCGTAATTGCTCCACATCGGATGCGGAGAAAAGAGGGCCGGTTTGGTTCGGGTAAACAGACGCAGATCCTGATACACCTGCTCCGACATATAGATAAACCCATCAATCGACGAGACGAAATAACGGGTCAACAGCGAATCAAAAGGCCGTTTTTCATGCGGGATCACATTATCCAGCAGAGCCAAGGTACGAACCCCACCCCGCCGTGCAATTCGGCACACGGTACCGAACGCTGGAGCCATCACCGGAATCCAATAACGTACGATCAACACGTCAGGACGCAGACGACGCACCTTCAAACCGGTCCGAATCCAGGTAAATGGATTAATACTGCTCAATTCTCGAGTGATATCGAGCCCCTCGGGAGCCGGATCATCAGTATATTGGGTGGTACCCGGAAAGAGCAATGACGGATACTGCGTGGTAAACGTAAACATCCGACACGAAATCCCCATCCGTTGAAAAGTCCGGGTCAGCGTCTGGTTAAATGCAGCCAGTCCACCCCGGAACGGATGTGCCGGCCCCAACATAATCATCGATCGCAAACTTTTTTTCTCGGTCTGCTCCATAGCCATGGCAAGGGATTTATGTGGTTATTTACGTGTCACATCGTTGATCGGATGTCCGGCCAAGAAGGCCTGCACATTCTCGGTTGTAATGGCCATCAACCGCTCCCGAGCCTCTTTGGTAGCCCAGGCAATATGTGGCGTAATGTAACAGTTCTTGGCCGTTAACAACGGATTATCCGCCTTGGGCGGCTCGCTGGAGAGTACATCTACCCCCGCTGCATACAACCGTCCGGCATTCAGGGCATCGGCCAAGGCCCGCTCATCCACCACCGGACCACGACTTGTATTGATTAAAATCGCCGTGGGTTTCATTTGTGCGATACGTTCAGCATTAACCAACCCTCGTGTTTCAGAAGTCAACGGGCAGTGCAGGCTCACAATATCACTACTGTTGAACAGTTCGTCCAACGAGACGGAACGCACCCCCTCGGGCAACTTATCTTGCGATTTAGAGGTATAGGCCAACACCTTCATACCAAAACCGAGAGCAATGGCTGCCGTAGCTTGACCGGTATTTCCAAAACCAACTAAACCGATCGTTTTCCCCTCCAACTCGATCAACGTATTGTCCCAAAAGCAGAAATCTCGATTGCGCATCCAACGTCCTTTGTGGACCTCCTCAGAGTGATGCTGCACCTGCATCGTGATATTCAAAATATGTGCAAATGCCAACTGAGCCACTGAAGCCGTACTGTACGCCGGTACATTGGCTACGACAATACCCCGCTGGCGGGCCGCCTCAATATCGACATTGTTATACCCCGTTGCCAATACCCCGATATACTCCAGTTTGGGCATAGCCGCGATCATCTCAGCCGTCAAGCGCGTTTTGTTGGTCAACACCATCTCGGCATCTTGTGCCCGAGGGATCACCTCCTCGGGACGGGTAAAATCATATACCGTACAATCACCCAACGCCTCGAGACCCGCAAACGACAAATCCCCCGGATTCATCGCATAACCGTCAAGCACCACTATCTTTTTCATCCTGACTTCCTTTCTTCAATTTCACAGACAACAACAACTTACTGCTGCCCATTGTTCATTCCTCAGCCAATACCCCTAATCAGTACGGTAAATGCCTCTATAGATAAGTATGAACCTATTGAACACTTACTGATCACCGAGACTGTGCCAAAAGTTGATCGATATAGGTACGATCGTTATAAAGGCGAGGAACCTTGTTTTGGCCACCCACTTTACCCCGACTCTCCATCCAACGATAGAAGCTTCCTTCGGGCAATACCGTCACAGTCGGACGCAATAATGTCGTATCCCGGAATCGCTTGGCCTCATAGTCAGAATTGACCTGCTGAAGCGCCTGATCCAACAGATCGGTAAACTGTTCAATATCTGTCGGCGCCCGATTGAACTCAATCAGCCATTGATGTGACCCTTTACTCCGGTCTCCCATATAGATCGGTCCAACCGTATAATCGGTAACCAATGCCCCAGTCTCGGCACATACCCGTTGCAAGGCTGTCTCTGCATTATCAATAATCAGCTCTTCACCAAATGCATTGATATACAGTTTTGTCCGTCCCGTAATCTTAATTTTATACGGAACGATCGACGTAAATTCAACGGTATCGCCAATCTGATAACGCCACAGACCATTGCTCGTCGTAATGATCATCGCATAATTTACACCCATCTGTACCCCTTCGAGAGGAACCGCCTTGGACGGATCGCTCAACGACGCAACAGGCAGAAATTCGTAATAAACGCCATAATCGAGCATCAACAGCATATCGTCGCTCTTCGGATCGTTCTGAATGGCAAAAAAGCCCTCAGAAGCGTTGTAGGTATCCATATACTTCATGCGATCCGACGGGAAGATCCGACGATACTGTTCACGATAAGGGTTGAAGTTCATTCCTCCATGCACAAACAGCTCCATATCGGGCCAAACCTCCAGGATATTCTGTTTACCCGTATATTCCAGCACACGATTCATCAAGACCAGATTCCACGACGGCACTCCGGCAAAAGCCGTAATACGCTGCCCTATCGCCTCGCGACAGATCGCCTGCACCTTTTCCTCAAAATCGGGGATCAAAGCGGTTTCGACCCGTGGCGTACGGCGTTTGGCTGCCCACCAGGGGGTGTTTTCAATCAAAATGGCCGAAAGGTCCCCCTCCTGCGCCTTACCGCCGGTACTCTCCAACCGATGGCTACCTCCAAGGGTCAACGTCTTGCCCTCAAAAACATGGCTTTGCGGATACAAATGGGCAAAGAGGCAGAGTACATCTCGTGGCCCCTGCATGTGTCCTCCCTGCAATCCCTCATGACTGACGGGTATAAACTTGCTTTTGGAAGATGTGGTTCCTGAAGATTTGGCAAACCATTTAATCTCAGTAGGCCACAGCACGTTCTGTTCACCAGCCCGGATCCGGGCGATATAGCTCTGAAATGAATCGTAATCAACAACTGGGACCGCAGCAGCAAACTCCTCGGCGGTACGGACAGCCGAAAATCCATGCTCCCGTCCAAAAACCGTATTTTCAGCCCGGTTAAGCAACCATTTCAACTGCTGTTGCTGCACCTGCTGCGGATGCTCCATGAAAAAATCGATCTCCTTGCGCCGCCGTGCAAAGAAAGCGTTTATCAATTTCGTCAATAAAGGCATAAAATACTCGTTAAATCTGTAGGCCATCAAACAGCCATCATGGAAGATAGATTTGAATCGTACCCTGTAAACAAAGTCGTGCAATTCAATAGGCGTTACTCAACGTAGCTAATTAAAAAAACGCCCAATGCGCGAAATAGCCGAAGGCAGTGCAAAAACCACCACCCGATCAAATGCATTGATCTGCATACCTCCTGTAGCAATATAACTGCGATCGCCACGCACAATTCCGCCAATCATCGCATCATGCGGGAAATTCAGCTCACGAATCTGTCCCTTCGTAGCCACAGAATTGGGCTTGGCAATAAACTCCAACACCTCGGCATCGCAACCCGTCAAACACTTGATTGCCTGTACATCGGTATTCATCGTGAAACGGAATATATTGCTGGCCGTAATCAATTTTTTATTGATAATCGTATCAATACCCATACTCTCGGCCAAATTGATGAAATTGAGGTTCTCCACCTCAGCAATCACCTTCTTGACCCCAAGACGTTTGGCCACCATGGCTGCCAGAATATTGGTCTCGGAACGCCCCGTCACCGCTACAAAAGCATCCATATTGCTCAACCCCTCTTCGATCATTGAGTCAATATTACGACCATCATCACTGATAATCAACGTTTTTTCCAATAATTCTGTCAACTTGTAGGCCTTCTCTGGATTGTACTCCACCAACTTGACATTGGCCTCCTCCTGCAATTCAGCCGCAATACGTACCCCAATACGGCTACCACCCAAAATCATGATGTTATTGACCTCGATATTTGGCTTGCCGGAGAAGAACATCAACGACTTGACATCATCCTGATTGGCAATTACATAAATCGTATCCCCTTCTTGGAACTGATCGTTACCACGCGGAATAATCGTCTCTCCCTCACGCGAGATAGCAACCGTACGGTAAGGCAATGATTCACGATCAGCCGTCACCTCCAACAACGACTTTCCAATCAACGGAGAAGAGGCATCCAACTTGAAGACCACCAACGATAACTTACCGCCCGAAAAATCGACATATTCAGTCGTACTGGTATGTCCCAACAGATTGATCACCTCCCGAGCTGCCACCTTTTCAGGATAAAACAGGTAGTCGATACCCATATTGATGAACATCTCCTTGTTGTTCGGCTCCAGGTACTCGTTGTTATCGATACGTACAATCGCCTTACGGGCACCAAGCTGTTTGGCCAACACTGCCGAGATAATGTTGATCGACTCCTCAGGACGGACCGCAATAAACAGATCGGCTTTGCGGACTGCTGCTTTCTTCAATACAGCAAAGGTGGTGCAATCCCCTTCGATGGTAATCACATCCGCCATACCCGCAACCTCTTCGATCCGTTTGGGATCGTCATCAATCACCGTAATGTCGTGGGAAGCTCCGCTCAACATCTTCGCCAAGTGGCTTCCCACCTCGCCTACGCCCGAAATAACTATTCTCATGGGATCTATTTTCAGGTTATATCCTTCTGCTCTTGCTCTCTGTTTACAGTCATCATCTCCCAAACAGATACTCTCAATAAAATCTTATTGAGCTCTATCATGGAACGATAACACCATGCAGAGGGAAATCTTTACAAATTTATAATTTTGTATGGACTTTGCATCATAATCAGCCCAAACAGAATCAAATCCACGCCGAAACATGGAAAGCTTTTGGATCATATTCGCCATTACAGTGGCTGCCGTAGCCCTTTTCGTCATAGGTCTATCCCTCACACAGATGATCAAGGGACACCCGATCGATTCGGAAATCGGGACCAACGTCAACATGCAAAAACGCGGGATTCGTTGTACTGCGGGTGAATTTCGACGCGAAGAGGAGGCACTGCGTCAACCGCAATCAGCCAGTCCCCAATCTTCCCAATCCACCGCCTCTACTTGCAGCGATTGCAGTGCTTGCCTCTCTCCATGCAGCCATCCTCTGTCGTCTCCTTCTATCAAGCAGCCCCATAAAGAGGTGGAATAGCGTGTTTTTTATGATCTGACCATGCAACAATAAATGTCTGTCTGCGTTCAGACGTAGCGCCACAAACCACTGAATAGCCGTTACACCAAAAGGACGGACCAACCTCTTACTCCCCTCTTACAAGAGTTGAAATTTACAGCCAAAATCACCACAGAGACATTACACTCCAATTCCACATATCCATCAAAAAAAATCGGGGTCGCACGATTGTGCGGCCCCGATCTCGTATTATTGGATCAAGCGATTACTTCGTAGGAAGAACCGGCTCGCCTTTTTCGGCTGAGAAATCCATTGATGCATAGCGTTTGTATGAATTGTAACGCCATTTAGCATTCTCCTCTGCTGCTGCAAAGAGTTCGTCTGCCTCTTTCGGGAAGAGTTTTGTCAATGATGAGTAACGAACCTCCTTGAGGATGAATTCGCGGAACTTGCTCCAATCCGGCTCCTTCGAGTCGAGTGTGAACGGATTCTTGCCCTGCTCCTCGAGCATCGGGTTGAAACGCCACAACTGCCAGTAACCGCAAGCTACAGCCTCTTTACCTACGGTCTGAGTACGGGTCATACCGCCTTTGATACCGTGGTTGATACATGGAGCATAAGCAATGATCAGAGATGGTCCTGGATATGCCTCTGCCTCTTTGATTGCCTGCAGGTACTGGTTCTGATTAGCACCAATTGAAACCTGTGCTACATAAATATAACCATAGGTCATGGCAATCGCACCGATATCTTTCTTGCGGATACGTTTACCAGCTGAAGCAAACTTAGCAACCGCACCTACCGGAGTAGCTTTAGAAGACTGACCACCGGTATTTGAATATACCTCGGTATCGAGAATCAGGATGTTGACATCGGCACCAGATGCGAGGACGTGATCCACACCACCGAATCCGATATCGTAACCCCAACCGTCACCACCGAAGATCCACTGAGACTTCTTAACGAAGTACTGTTTCCATTCGAGCAGCTCTTTGCAGGTATCACAACCGCAAGCCTCCAACATTGGGATCAACTTCTCGCTGGCAGCAGCACTCAATGCACTGCTATCCTTGCCATCGATCCACTCCTGCATGGCAGCTTTCAACTCAGCTGAGCACTGATCGCAGTTGGCAATTGCATTCTCCATCATGCTCTTCACACGGTCGCGCAATTTCTCAACACCCACGTGCATACCCAAACCGAACTCAGCGTTATCCTCGAACAGTGAGTTAGCCCATGCCGGACCCTGACCCTTGCTGTTCACGGTGTAAGGTGACGACGGAGCTGAACCACCATAGATGGACGAGCAACCTGTAGCATTAGCTACCATCATACGATCACCGAACAACTGAGTAATCAGTTTGATATAAGGAGTCTCACCACAACCTGCGCAAGCTCCTGAGAACTCGAACAAAGGTTGTGCGAACTGGCTGTTCTTAACTGTCTTGGTCTTATCAACAACGGTATCTTTGTAACCGACCTTCTTGGTCAGATACTCCCAATTCTTCTGCTCATCAAGCTGCGACTCGAGCGGTTTCATCACCAAAGCCTTGGTCGGAGCCGGGCAGACATCTGCACAGTTGTTGCAACCGGTACAATCCAGAGGACTGATCTGAATGCGGAATTTGTATGCCTTGGTAGCACCGTTACCCTGAACCGTCTTCATACCGGCAGGTGCAGCGGCAGCCTCTTCATCGGTCAACAGGAACGGACGAATTACAGCGTGAGGGCAGACATAAGCACACTGGTTACACTGGATACAGTTTTCACTCTGCCACTCCGGAACGTTCACAGCAATACCACGTTTCTCGTAAGCTGCCGTACCCGCATCCCAAGTACCGTCTTCACGACCTACAAAAGCACTTACAGGCAGATCGTCACCTTTCAAAGAGTTGATCGGACGAACAATCTTGTTGATGAATTCAGGTGCGTCATCGGCAACAGCCTCTGCCTCCTTAACGGTGATGTTTGCCCACTCAGCAGGAACCTCTACCTTCTGAACCTCTTCACCGCCCTTATCAACGGCTGCATAGTTCATGTTGACGATATCCTCACCCTTCTTACCGTAGCTCTTGTAGATGGCCTTCTTCATCTCCTCAACAGCCTGGTCGAACGGAATCACGTTGGCAATCTTGAAGAATGCACTCTGCATGATGGTGTTCGTACGGCTGCCCAGACCCAGATCCATAGCGATCTTGGTAGCGTTGATGATGTAGAAGTTGATGTTGTTCTCTGCCAAATACTTCTTCATGTGATCAGGCAGTGTCTCCTTGGTCGTCTCAACATCGTGGATGCTGTTCAACAGGAACGAACCACCCTTCTTCAAGCCCTTCAATACATCGTATTTGTAAACATACGAAGGAACGTGGCAAGCTACAAAGTCAGGAGTAGTTACCAAATAAGGCGAGGTAATAGGTTGATCACCGAAACGCAGGTGAGATGAGGTATAACCACCTGATTTCTTCGAGTCATACGAGAAGTATGCCTGGCAATATTTGTCGGTAGAACCACCGATAATCTTGATTGAGTTCTTGTTGGCACCTACCGTACCGTCAGCACCCAAACCGAAGAACAGAGCCTCGAAAGTACCCGGTTTCGCCAAACTGATCTCCTGACCAACAGGCAGTGAACGGAAGGTAACATCATCAACGATACCTACAGTGAACTGATCCTTCGGCTCGTTAGCTTTCAGGTTGTCAAATACGGCCAGAATCTGAGCCGGAGTGGTATCTTTCGATGACAGACCGTAACGACCACCGATAATCAGCGGAGCACCAGCCTTGCCATAGAATACATCTTTTACATCCAGATAGAGAGGATCACCATTTGCTCCCGGCTCTTTGGTACGATCCAATACGCAGATACGTTTAACACTCTGCGGTACAACATTCAACAGATATTTCGCTGAGAAGGGGCGATACAAGTGAACGGTGATCACACCAACTTTCTCACCTTTGGCACGCAGGTAATCAACCGTCTCTTTGATGGTCTCGGTAACCGAACCCATTGCGATGATGATGTTTTCTGCATCAGGATCACCATAATAAACGAACGGTTTGTACTCACGACCCGTGATCTTGCTGATCTGTGCCATCGCTTCAGCGGCCATATCAGGAATAGCATCGTAGAAACGGTTGGCAGCTTCACGTGACTGGAAGTAGATATCGGGGTTCTGTGCGGTACCACGAGTAACCGGGTGCTCAGGATTCAACGCACGCTGACGGAACTCAGCCAAAGCTTTTGTGTCAAGCAATGCTTTGAGTGCATCCTCGTCGATCACTTCAATCTTCTGGATCTCGTGAGAGGTACGGAAACCATCGAAGAAGTGCAGGAACGGTACACGTGACTTGATGGCCAGAATGTGTGCCAAACCAGCCAAATCCATCACCTCCTGTACACTGCTGGTAGCCAGCATAGCAAAACCGGTCTGACGCGTAGCCATAACATCCTGGTGGTCACCAAAGATTGAAAGGCTCTGAGCAGCCAATGCACGAGCTGATACGTGGAACACGCCCGGAAGCAACTCACCGGCAATTTTGTACATATTCGGGATCATCAACAACAATCCCTGTGATGCGGTGAAGGTAGAAGTCAATGCGCCGCTCTGCAAAGAACCATGTACAGCACCTGCTGCACCTGCCTCTGACTGCATCTCTACCACTTTAACCGTCTCACCGAAGATGTTCTTGCGGCCCTGTGCGGCCCATTCGTCCACCAATTCGGCCATCGTCGATGACGGAGTGATGGGGTAAATCGCAGCTACTTCGCTGAACATATAGGCGATATGTGCAGCTGCATAGTTACCGTCACAAGTAATAAAATTTTTCTGTGCCATCTTACAATAAACTATGTTTGTCAGTTTGTGTTTTGTTCGAAACTAAGAAACGTGGATCGAAACTCCACATAATCCGTGCAAATATACTCCTATTATTTTAATCCTTTTCACTTTTAAGGCCATTTATTTTACTCTTTTGGGAGGATCGTATCCTTTTTCCCGCTAATTTTGTATTTGGAAATCTATTTTTTCGCAAATGCGATACTTCGGACGTCTGTTGCTTTATCTGGCGATCTTCTTCGTCACGCTTTCGGTGAGTTCCGTGCTCATCGCACGGTTTATACCCATTACCGTGACCCCATTGAAGGTGATCCGAGTGATTGAAAATTTCCCGGACAAAGGACTCTCCGTACAATCCAACTGGTGTTCGTTGGCACACATCAATCCCGTAATGCCGTGTGCCGTGATTGCCACCGAGGATAACAATTTCATGGTCCACAACGGTTTCGACTGGGAAGCCATCAAAAAAGCTTACAACGAAAACCGTGAAGGAGATCGGCTTCGCGGCGGCAGCACCATCTCTCAACAGACCGCTAAAAATGTCTTCTGCCTTCCCTCCCGCACCTGGGTCCGAAAAGGATTTGAAGCCTACTACACACTGCTGATCGAAACTTTCTGGAGCAAGCGGCGGATCATGGAGGTCTACCTCAACGTGATCGAAACCGGCGAAAACATGTACGGCGTAGAGGCTCCAGCACGCCATGTTTATGGTAAAACCGCCGAAGAGCTCAATCGACACGAAGCCTCAATGATCGCCACCGTCCTACCCAATCCGATCCGTATGAAGCTGGCCAACCCCTCTTCCTACATGATGCGTCGTTCAGCACAAGTACGCTCCCTGATGAACAAACTACCCGTCATCGACTTCGATCATCCTGAAAACTGCGCCCCAGTTCCTCAAAAACGCCGTTAACCTTTTATGGATTGGGCTTGTGCTTCTATTTAGTGGTTCAAGATAAGGTTATTCTCTTCAAAAAGAGAGGTATTAATTATAAGAAAAGGCAAAGGGAGAAATAAGCCTTACTATTTAATTACATTACTGAGACTGACGCTTCATGCTATTCAAAATCTCCAGTCCAATATACCTTCTAAGATGTACTTTGACTGTGATCCGTTCAAACAGTTCAGAATACATCTCAACATTCTTGCCAAAACAGGAATAGGCAACCTGCAAATGGTGTAGCTTATTTTCCAACCATTACAATTACGATTGGAATTACACACTACTAATCAATAAAAAACTCCCACCCGATAAACGGATGAGAGTTTTTAACTGATATGCGGGTTATGAAAGGTCCTTGATACTATTTGATACGCTCGTAATATTCACGAGTACGGGTATCTACACGGATCTTTTCGCCGGTCTGAATAAACAGAGGCACCTTAATCGTTGCTCCAGTCTCCACAGTCGCTGGTTTCAACGAGTTGGTAGATGCGGTGTCTCCTTTAACACCCGGCTCGGTGTAAACCACCTCCATATCGATGATCGGGGGAAGCTCTGCCGAAAGAACCATCTCTTTGTCGGTGTGGAACATCACCTCAACAATCTGACCCTCTTTCATCAAATCCGAGTTATCAATCAATTTGCGATCGATTACAATCTGCTCGAAAGTTTCGGTGTGCATGAAGTTGCAGCCCATGTCATCCTCATACAGGAACTGATAAGGACGACGCTCTACACGTACCGGCTCAATCGCTACACCTGCCGTGAAAGTATTATCAACCGTACGGCCATTCTCAAGGTTTTTGAGCTTAGTCCGGACAAATGCAGGTCCTTTACCTGGTTTTACGTGCTGGAAATCAACGATCTGAAAAGTCTTGCCGTTGAGCTCGATGCACATACCGATTTTGATATCTGCTGTTGTTGCCATCTTTGTTAAAAATTTTGTAAGTTGCGCAAAAATAGCTGTTTTTTCGCAATTTCCCAAACCCCTATTGACGGAACATCCTCTTTGTTAGCTCCCAATCAATAGAACGTGCCCCGATTGTTGAAGAGCATAAAACCAAAATTGAAGGTGAGGAACCAGTTGTGGTTAGTTGTGGCATCATACTTCGAAAGCGTAAGACTGATCGCCCCGATCGGCGTCTGATACACCACCGACGAACTGAACATATAACGGAGGCGTTTCCGTACATCGGCCGTCGTCTTGTTCATGTCTTCCGGCAAAAAGGCATAAACACTGTTGGTCCAATAGAACCGAGGACCGAACTCAAAAGTCGGAGTAACCCCAGCCCCGATAAACGATCGACTCCGGAAATCCCTCAAATAGATCAACTTACTATGAGGTGTAGGCTGAAAAGCAGGTGAAGAGAGGTTGGTTGCATACTCGTTTGAAAACGATGGATGGGTCGTTACCACCGCATCGACTAAATAACCCAACGAAAACCACCTGGCCAAACTGAAATACTGTTCACGTGTAAAACGGGCCCCGAACCAATAATGGTTATCTTTCATACGCGACATGGTGGCTCGTGAAGCCGTTCCTGGAGTAAAGGTTTCCAACCCTCCCACATAAATCGCCGAAATGGATTGACGCAAACCTCTCGTCGGAAACATCAAATAATTCAAATTGTTTCGGGCCAGATCCAATTTTAATCCGACATATTGGAAATTACTCCGATCGAGTTGATCATCCTCAGAGTGGTCAGCCGTCTGATAATAGCGGAAATTCTCACTACCGATATTGAATCGCAAAGACAATGACTGGAATCGACTGCTCGGCATACTCAACCCTGCCGACAAAAACAGATCACCGTCTTTGGCATAACTCAAATCGTTATGACGGGCCAGCATTCCGAAATCACTTTTGAAATAGTTGTAATAGTTATAATTGAAGCCGTAATCGACTGCAAATGGCGTTTTAGACGAAAAATCATTACGTCCTCCCACATAAAGTGACGAATAGAGCACACTGAACGATCCATCAAAATTGTATGTGGACATATTGCGTCCCAACCGTCGGTACTCAAGACCCACATAAGCCTGATTCATCGATGTGGACGAAATATTACCGCCAAACATCACCTTTAAACTCGGCTTAGTTCGCAAATGCAGATTCAAACCGAACGTTTTGGTTGTATCATTATAAGCCACATTGGGATATTCACCGGTCATCTCACCGTCGGACAACATCTTGAAATATTCCGATTGGAAATGGTTGAAATCAAAGAAGTTTTCCTTCTCCAACTTAGTATCAAACTGTAGCAATCGTTTCACATACTGAGTTTGGGACTCGTTCAACCCCGAAATATCGTACCGATCGAAAACTACTTTAGGCAGTGAAGCACGATACTGAGCCCGACGTTGTTTCAAATCCGTAGTATCAGCTTGTCTGACAATTCGCTCCCGCAGTTCAGGAATTTTGGCCAATGCATCCTGATATCCCCGCTCGATTACATAGGCTGCTTTTCCAAAATCAAGTGTCGTCACATCATCAAACGTATGCTCGATCAGGATATCCTCCTCCGATGGCAGAGAATAGTCGGTATGCATCATCGTCAAAGAGAAAATCTGCTCCATCGGATTGTCCTCAATGGGTTTGGAATTGCCTTCAACACACTTGCTACCGATCAAAATATCGGGTTTGAAATCCTCCTCGAGCACCTGCCACGGAAAGTTATTGCAAATTCCCCCGTCATACAACAAGGTTGAATCCTGCTTGAGTGGTCTGAAAACCAATGGTATGGTCATTGAAGCACGGATCGCCTTACCTAAATCTCCCCCTCGATATACCACCTCTTGACGAGCCGCCGCATCCGTAGCTACACACCGAAACGGCACAAACAGTTTGTCAAAGTCACCGCCACAACCTGCCGTTGGAGAGGAAAAAAACTCTACAAAAGCCATGTCAATCGGTGTGGATTGAATCAAATTGGAGGGAATTTGCAGCTTCGCAATACGCTGAGGATTTCGAAAATCAATCCGCAACGTAATCATCGCTGCATTTGGACGATGCAACCGAAAATAATAGATATACTTGGCATCGATCTTACCTGACATCCAATTCTTGACCTGAGCGGAAGTAAAAATCTCGGCCATCTCTTCCGGAGAATAACCAATCGCATATAAACCGCCAATGATCGCGCCCATAGAGGTTCCTGAAACATAATCGATCGGGATACCATTCTCCTCCAATGCTCGGATCACACCGATGTGATAAAGACCTTTTGCTCCGCCCCCGCTGAGTACCAAACCGACTCGTTGGGCCGAAACCATCGAAGCCGATAACAGCAGGATCGTCATAATTATGTATCTAAGGTGGGGCATGTTCAAAATAAATTCTTACCTTTGCTTATTAAAAGGTTAAAAGGCATAATAAAACTCCTTTTTCGCTCTTTTTGCGACAAATAGAGCAATTATCCAGCCCACAACCAAGGCCGAAGATCGGAAAAATTCCGACAGTTTGTAAATATAGCGAAAAAACAGTCAACATTAGAGATGATTGAGAAAATAAACGACCTGCTCAAAAAAGTTGAAGAGTTCAAACCCAAAACCGCAGCTGAAATCGAAGAATTCCGTGTACGTATGTTGGGCCGCAAAGGACAACTCAATGACGTTCTGGAAGAGTTCAAAAAAGTGGCTCCGGAATTGAAACGTGAACTGGGTCAAAAAATTAATACCCTCAAAAATCGTGCGATCGAAAAGATCAACACGCTGAAAACAGAACTCGAAAATCAGCAAAACACTACCGACGACAGCGCATGGATCGACATGAGCCGTCCGGGTAGCAACGACCCCATCGGCAGCCGCCACCCGATCGCATTGGTTAAGAATCAAATTGTCGAGATTTTCGGCCGTCTCGGTTATGCCGTAGCCGAAGGACCGGAAATCGAAGATGACTGGCACGTATTTTCTGCATTGAACTTCCCGCCCGAACACCCGGCACGCGATATGCAGGACACCTTCTTCATCGAAAAAGATCCCGATATTCTGTTGCGTACCCACACCAGTTCCATTCAGGTACGTACCATGGAGCACCAGAAACCGCCTATCCGCGTAATCTGCCCGGGTCGAGTTTTCCGTAATGAGGCCATCTCAGCTCGTGCTCACTGCATCTTCCATCAGGTAGAAGGTCTATATATCGACGAAAACGTCTCATTTGCCGATCTGAAACAGAGCATTCTGTATTTTGCCAAAGAGATGTTCGGCGAAAAGAGCCAGATTCGTATGCGTCCATCCTACTTCCCCTTCACCGAACCATCTGCCGAAGTGGATGTCTCCTGCAACCTTTGCGGCGGTAAAGGATGTAACGTCTGCAAACATACCGGATGGCTCGAAATCATGGGTTGCGGCATGGTCGATCCCAACGTCCTGATCGCTTCAGGTATCGATCCGAAAAAATATTCGGGTTTTGCCTTCGGCATGGGCGTTGAACGTATCGCTATGCTGAAATTTGGCGTTAAAGATTTGCGTCTCTATTTTGAAAACGACGTACGATTCTTGCGCCAATTCGACTCTGTGCTCTAATTCCTGACCCAAATTTATGAAAGGATGTCGTCTGCTTCATGTCGCTGTCGCGACTGCTCTCCTGCTCTGTTGCTCCGTCATCGTCTACGGAGGGCCGCGCAAGAAAGCAGACGATCCCGTCATGCGTTCCCTGAAATATTATCCCAAAGAACAACAGGCTACCTACCTCTACACCGAGGGACTCAAAAATAGCCTGATGTTCGGGGACCGTGAGCGAAGTGCACAACTTTTTCAAGCAGCCATCGCTCTCGATTCATTGCATGCCCCCTCCTTTTTTGAACTGGCCAATCTCAATATTCAGAATCCGGAAACAGCACTCCCCTACTGCAAAAAAGCGGTAAGCCTCGATTCAACCAATACCTGGTATTTGGGGCTGTTGGGACGACTGTATCTGATGTCGAATTCATACGACTCTGCTCTGCGTGTCAGCCAAAAGTTGATCAAAATGGCACCGAACAATGCCGACAACTATCTGCGATTGGCTGCACTGTACGAACAACAAAAACAACCCTTTTCGGCCATAGCGATCCTCGATACGGCCGAAACCCGATTCGGACTGATGGAAGAGGTGGCTCGCTACAAACGTCAGCTGCTTTTTCAGGTTAAACTCTACGATAAAGCTCTCAATGAGGCCAAAGAGTTAACCGTCAACTTCCCATACGAACCAATGAATTTTGTTGTGTTGGCTGAAACTTACGCTGCCATGGGCCGGGATTCTTTGGCACTGGAAGCGTACGAACAAGCCCGCATGCTTAGCCCTAAAAATACCGGCGTATTGATCTCGCTCAACGAATTCTACAAACGACGGGGAGATGATATTAATTACCTGGCCACGGCTCGCCTGCTTTTTGAAGCCGATGATATTCCTCTCGATAATAAAATCGAATTCTACAAAGAGATTACTGCATTCGATGATCTTTATCGAACCTACTATTTCCAAATCAATAATTTGATCTCGGATCTAGCCATTCGCTATCCGAACGATTTCCGCATTACACAACTCTATGCGACTCACATGATTCGCTCCGGAAATCTGGATGGCGCCCTGCAACTTTATAAGTCGCATACAACCGACTCTACCCCCAAACGTGAAGTATTTACCGAAATTCTCAGCATGGAGTCGTATCTCCAACGCCCCGATTCGGTAGAAAAATATGCCAACCTGGCTCTCGAAATCTTTCCGTCAGATCCAGACCTTTACCTCATGAAGGGTTTCGGTAAGTTTTACTTCATGAAAGATTATGCAGGGGCCGAAAAGGAGTTTCTCACAGCATTGAAATTGGCTCAAACGGACTCCCTTCGCAGTGTAATCTACTGTACCTTGGGTGACAATTGCCAAAGGATGGGAAATTCCAAACAAACTTACGCCTACTATCGTAAAGGACTCAAATACGATCCTGACAACTCGATGCTTCTGAATAACTACAGTTATTACCTCAGCGAACAGAACGAAAAATTACAGCTCGCAGACCGGATGTCTCAGCGTGCTTGTGAACTCTCTCCAAAAATCCCCACATACCTCGATACACGAGCCTGGGTACTCTATCGGTTGGGGCGATATGCAGAGGCTAAGACATTAATGCAGCAGGCAATTGCCCTCGATAGTAATGGTGATGGCAAAGAGTTATATCTCCATTATGGAGATATTCTATATGCGTTAAATGACACCTTTATGGCTATTTTCTATTGGGAAAAGGCCAAAGAGCTGGGTTACGATCCTGAACAGATCGATCAACGAATCAAACAGGCAAAATCAAAATGAGCCGATACCGTCTATTGTTGATATTTGGGATGTTGTTCTGCGCGTTGCATGTAACCGCACAGAACCAGAGCCTTGATGCACTACGCGAAGAGATCCGCAAAGCTGAAGCGGAAATCAAAGCGACAAACGCTTTGTTAACCAAAACCAACAAAGACAAAAAACTAACCCAGAATCAACTTAAACTGATCCAAAGTCGCATTCGCAACCGTAAACAGATTATCGCCAACCTCGAAAAACAGACAGAGGTAATCAATGGTGATATCAGCACAAAAAACGATACGGTTACCATGATGCAAGAGCGGCTTGCTCTTCTGAAAAAGGAGTACGGTAATATGGTTTATGCCGCCTACAAAAATTATAAATTGAATAATTTTCTGGTCTTTCTGTTCGCTTCCAAAGATTTCAACGATGCCACTCGACGTATTTCATACATGCGTCGCTACAACCGTTTAAGACAGGAAAAAGCAGAGCAGATCAAATCCATAGCCGACTCCCTGCATATTCAGATTACAGAACTAGAGACCAAAAAGGATGAGCTGAATAAAGTGCACGAAAACCGTACACAAGAGATTACCTCGTTAGGCAAAGACGAGAAGCAATATAAAAACTCGTTGGCCCAAATCAATACCAAAGCAGGTAAACTCTCTTCGGAAATAAAGCAAAAGCAGAGTCAAATCAACAAACTGCAACAGCGCATTCAGGCCATTATTGCTGAAGAGGCACGTAAAAACAAGAAACAGCCAAAATCAGCCGCTCAAGAAGAGTATTTGGCTAAACTGTCCGGTCGCTTCGATCAAAATAAAGGTAAGCTCCCCTATCCGGTACGTGGTGGTGTTATTGTGGATCGTTACGGTATCCATCCACACGCTACACAAAAGGGGCTTATGGTAAACAATAAAGGGGTCAATATCGCCTCTGCAAGCGGATCCGAAGTACATGCAGTATTCGAAGGAACCATTACTCAGATCTTCTTCGTTCAGGGTCTTAACAACACTGTGATCATTCGTCACGGTAATTACCTGACTACCTATTCTAACTTAGCCAGTGTCAATGTTAAAACCGGCGATAAGATCTCTCTTAACCAAGTAATCGGACGTCTTGTTTCCAGTAACAACGATGACGATTGTGTCTTGCATTTCGAGATTTGGAAAGAGACAGAAAACCTCAATCCTGAACTTTGGTTAAGATAAAATATTTATTATTAATAAGTTAACAGTTGATATAATAATATAGTTTGGTAAACTATGTTATTATACATTAACAAAATCAATAAAATGGCTGTCAGATATCAGACAGAAGATTGCAATTTCCAATTCAAAGGCCGCCGCAAAACAAGCGACTGGATCCGTCGTGTAGCAGCTGCTGAAGGGTATCGCACAGGAGATATCACAGTAGTATTCTGCTCTGATGCGACTCTTTTGGAAGTCAATCGACAATTTTTGTCTCATGACTACTTTACTGATATTATCACTTTTGATTACACCGATCAAGAGAAAAAGATCATTTCAGGTGATCTGATGATCAGTATCGATACGGTACGAGACAATGCCGTGAAATTTGGCGCAACGTTCGAAAACGAGCTTTTTCGCGTGATTATTCACGGAGTATTACACTTGCTTGGTCATGGAGATAAAGCCCCTGGAGAAGAGGCTAAAATGCACGCATTGGAAGATAAATATCTGGCCATTCGTGAAACAGATGAAACAAAGAGCTGATCTTTTGATCTCCTGTGACATGATGTACGAACCTGTAATCAAGTAAGAATTTATTTTCTAACTAACATTACAGGCAAAACGACAATAAAAAGAAAACTTAAATACGAAATCTATACCAACCATTACAAACAGACTTATAATGAACTGACTTGTAACTAACAACAAAGAGTATCGGTTAATTGAGGATGTTTGGAAGGACTATGAACTATAACATTAGGGTTATAAAGATCTTAATAGAAAATAAGGTAAAAACAGTGTATATTTCGTGTTAGAATAATGAGACCAGGACAATTCAAAACTGGCCTTACGCAAGCGAAAAACGCAGATAAACAAGATGTATTTCGAATACGATATCATAGTGATCGGAGGCGGACATGCCGGATGCGAAGCAGCTTCAGCAGCAGCTCGTATGGGATGCCGTACCCTGCTGATTACAATGGATATGACCAAATTTGCCCAAATGTCCTGCAACCCGGCTGTCGGTGGCGTCGCTAAAGGACAGATAGTGCGCGAAATTGACGCATTAGGTGGGCAAATGGGTATTATAACAGACCGTTCTACAATTCAGTTCCGCATGCTGAACCGCTCAAAAGGCCCAGCAATGTGGAGCCCCCGAGCTCAATGTGACAAAATGCTTTTCAGCAAATTGTGGCGTGAAACACTCGATAATACCCCCAACCTTTATCTGTGGCAAGACAGCGTCACAGAATTGAAAATAGACGAAGGGAAAGTTACCGGAATAAAAACCCGGATGGGAGTAGAATTTAGCGCTAAAGCGGTTATTCTAACTGCCGGTACATTCCTTGAAGGGTTGATGCATATAGGGTATTCTCACGCTGAAGGTGGACGAGCCGGTGATGCTGCATCCCATGGTCTAAGCGCGCAATTACGTTCACTCGGATTCGAAGTGGGACGTATGAAGACTGGAACACCAGCCAGACTCGATGCAAGGACCATTGACTTTGAACAGCTCACCCAACAACCCGGAGATGATGTTGCGTGTAAGTTCTCATATAGCAATGAAACAGAAGCTGTTAAAAAACAACTCCCCTGCTATTTAGTGTACACCTCGCAAGAGGTACACGATATCTTGAGAAGCGGATTCGATGCATCACCTCTGTTCAATGGGACCATCAAAGGTATCGGTCCGCGATACTGTCCCAGCATTGAAGATAAACTGCGGACATTCTCAGAAAAAAACGAGCACCAACTCTTTCTTGAGCCGGAAGGATTTGAAACCAATGAATACTATTTGAACGGTTTTTCATCCTCACTTCCCTGGGAAGTACAGGTAGCAGCTTTGCAAAAAATAAAAGGATTGGAACATGTCCATATCTATCGGCCGGGCTATGCCATTGAATATGACTACTTTCCACCGACACAGCTCTACCACACCTTAGAGACCAAATTGATCAATGGACTCTATTTTGCCGGACAAGTTAACGGCACTACAGGATACGAAGAAGCTGGAGCTCAAGGACTTATGGCCGGAATAAACGCTGTAATGAAATTGCGCGGCGAAGAACCAATCATTCTGCGTCGAGATGAATCATACATAGGCGTACTGATCGACGATTTGGTAACCAAAGGAGTCGATGAACCATACCGTATGTTCACCAGTCGTGCCGAGTATAGAATTCTGCTTAGACAGGACAATGCAGACGTCAGACTGACTCCAATCGGTTACAAAATTGGCTTGGCAAGCGAGAAAAGATACCGAACTATGGAAGAAAAAAAATCGTCCGTAGAATCGCTTATTTCTTTCCTTCGCCGGGAGAGTGTCACTCCAGCCGATTTACAAGACTATTTTAAATCGATCGATTCAACCCCATTAACACAAGGTCGTAAGCTCTACGATGTACTTTTACGCAACAAAGTAACCCTGCAAGGGTTAGCTGAACACCTACCAGGACTGCAAGATTATTTGACTGAAAAGCAATGTTCGGATGAAGTGATCGAGGAAGCCGAGATCAAAATTAAATATCACGGCTACATCGAACGCGAAAGACACATCGCAGACAAGATGGTTCGTTTGGAAAACATTTCAATTCGCCCGGATTTTGATTTCAATTCACTGCACGGTCTCTCGATTGAGGCTCGCCAGAAATTGACCCGAATCAAGCCATCAACAATTGGACAAGCCTCACGTATTCCCGGTGTCTCTCCAGCAGATATCAATGTTTTGCTGGTTTACTTCGGGAGATAGTAAAAAATGTTCCACGTGGAACATTTCAACAAAAGAATAACAAACTAAATGTTCCACGTGGAACAGTAAGATATGGAAAAGGATCTTTTTAATATCGCAGCAAACAACGCTGAAAAGGTTTACATAGAGGGTAAAATACATCCGATTAAAGTCGGAATGCGAAAAGTTACACTGCAAAACGGTACAGATATTTTACTGTACGATACCACAGGAAGTTATACTGATAAGGGTTACCAAATAGACACAAAGAAGGGATTACCTAAAATCAGAAAAGAGTGGGTAGAAAAACGAGTAGCATCAGAAGGTGAATTCCATACGCAGCTCTGGTACGCAAAACAAGGGATAATCACTCCAGAGATGGAGTATGTGGCAATCCGCGAAAGCCAAGGATGCAAGCCAGAAGATGCAATCACTCCAGAAATGGTGTGTAAAGAGATTGCTAGCGGCCGCGCAATACTTCCTTCAAACTACCGTCATCCGGAAGCAGAACCTATGATTATAGGACGAAAATTCCTGGTTAAAATCAATGCAAACATCGGAAATTCTGCTTTAGGATCATCCATAGATGAAGAGGTAGAGAAGGCTATGTGGGCCGTAAAATGGGGCGCAGATACAGTGATGGACCTATCGACAGGAAAAGATATACACCAAACTCGCGAAGCCATTTTAAGAAATACCCCCGTACCTATTGGAACAGTTCCAATGTACCAAGCATTGGAAAAGGTAAACGGTAAGGTAGAAGACCTGAACTGGGAGGTATACAAAGAGACATTGATTGAACAGGCTGAACAGGGTGTAGATTACTTTACCATCCATGCAGGAATCCTCAAAGAACATATCCCAGCTGCATTGAAACGAGTGACTGGTATTGTATCAAGAGGGGGCTCAATAATGGCCAAGTGGATGAGCCATAATAATGCTCAAAACTTCTTATATACCCATTTCGAGGAGATATGCGAAATTCTGAAGAAATATGACATTGCATTTTCTTTAGGTGATGGTTTAAGGCCAGGTAGCATTGCAGACGCAAACGACGAGGCACAGTTTGGAGAGCTGAAAGTATTGGGTGAATTGGCCAGAATTTCTCGTAAACATGACGTACAGGTGATTATCGAAGGCCCTGGACATGTTCCCATGCACATGATTAAAGAGAACATGGAAAAACAACTCGAATGGTGCGATGAAGCTCCCTTCTACACACTGGGACCATTAGTAAGCGATATTGGTGCAGGATACGACCACATTACATCAGCCATTGGTGGAGCCATGATCGGTTGGATGGGAACATCAATGCTGTGCTATGTGACAACCAAAGAGCATTTGGCACTACCAAATCGTGACGATGTTCGGGAAGGCGTTGTCACCTTTAAACTTGCAGCACACGCTGCAGATATTGCTAAAGGGCATCCCGGAGCTGCAGAACGTGATTTGCAAATGAGCAAGGCGCGCTTCGATATGAGATGGAACGATCAATTCAACCTTTCACTCGACCCCGAAAGAGCAAGAAAAATGCATTTCGAAATGATTGGTTCAGGAGCAGACCACTGCTCAATGTGCGGCCCGCATTTCTGCGCTATGAAGATCACAAAATCAATTTAAGCATTGATAACAAATAAAAAAAAGAGGGATAAATAAATTATCCCTCTTTTTTTTGATTTAAGTCTTACAAACTACTTTTTCAATTCAAATTTCATCTGCACCAAAGCTCGGAAAGGTACGCCGTTTCGTGAAGCTGGGTGCCATCCGCGAACGGCTTTATCATAAATTTGATCGATAATAACCTTAGAATACTGAAATAGAGTATCGCTTAAAGGCACAATCCGATGGATCATCCCGTTTTCGTCAATATCAGCCTCAATGACAAAAACCGTAGCTGAATCACGTTTTAAAGAGGTTCTATCGTCAATCTTCCGATTAATATCAGGTAACCATATCTTGGGAAGTTCCGATAAACTCATGCCTTTGAAAGTAGGAGGCACATAGCAATAATCTCCTTGGTCAGCAAAATTGCACCCAATACCAGAAAAACGACGACGGTTACGGTCAAAAGTCAGACGTACAAAGGGAGCATCTGGTGTTACGTAATATAAAAATTTGCGTGATCCTATTTGCAATTTTACTTGAGTTACACTATCACTACACAAAGAATCAACAACAGAAACAGGTCCATTCATTATGTGAAAATCTCGCTTAATTTCAGGAAATGTCTCTTTGGAATAACTACGAATTGAAGTATATCCTGGTGTAGTTACAAATATCTGATAATCAAACACTTGAGAAACAGATAATTGAATCGAAGCAATAAGTGAAAAGAGCAATATTGCAAAACGAAAAAACATCAGAAGAAAAATTAAATAAGTCGGAGGCGAAACCTCCGACTTAATGAATAAATTATTTAGAAGCCAATTTGGCCCAACTGTCTTTTAAAGTAACTGTGCGATTGAAGACCATCTTATCGGGAGTAGAATCTTTATCAGCGCAGAAATAACCGATACGCTCAAACTGGTACTTACTACCGACAGAAACACCTTGCAAAGAGGGTTCAATATATCCCTTAACGACCTTTAAAGAGTCAGGATTGAGGTAATCTTTGAATGTTTTACCCTCTTCGATATCATCGAGACTCTCGCGGGTAAAGAGACGATCAAATAGGCAGATTTCAGCCTCTACAGCATGTTCAGCTGATACCCAATGAATAACACCTTTTACCTTGCGACCATCAGAAGATTGCCCACCCTTTGACATAGAATCGTATGTACAACGCAACTCTACAATCTCACCAGCATCATTTTTGATCACCTCGTCACAACGGATCAAATAAGCATAGCGCAAACGCACCTCTTTACCCGGAGAAAGACGATAATACTTCTTAGGTGGCTCTTCCATAAAGTCAGTTCTCTCAATGTAAATTTCGCGAGAAAATGGCACATTACGGCGACCTGCAGATTCATCTTCAGGATTATTAACACAATCAACCATTTCGGTCTGACCTTCTGGATAGTTCGTAATAACCACTTTGATTGGATCAAGAACGGCCATGCGACGTTCTGCACACTTGTTAAGGTCTTCACGAACACAGAATTCCAATAATCCAAGATCAATAACGTTATCACGTTTGGCAACACCAACCTTATCTGCAAACATGCGGATACTCTCAGGCGTATAACCACGACGACGCAAACCGCAAATGGTCGGCATACGCGGGTCATCCCAACCCATTACGATACCTTCCTGAACACACTGCAGCAATTTACGTTTACTCATCATGGTATAAGTCAGATTCAAACGAGCAAACTCGTACTGGTGACTTTGGAAAATACCCAATTGCTGGATAAACCAATCATACAAAGGGCGGTGCACATCAAATTCCAACGTACAGATAGAATGGGTAATCCCCTCAATTGAATCGGACTGACCATGTGCATAATCATACATCGGATAGATACACCATTTGTTTCCGGTACGATGGTGCTCGGAATGGAGAATACGGTACATGATCGGGTCACGCAACAGCATGTTTGGGTGAGCCATATCAATCTTAGCACGCAAAACCTTCTCACCATCGGCAAACTCACCAGCACGCATTCTTGCAAAAAGATCAAGGTTCTCTTCAACAGTACGATTACGCCATGGGCTCTCTTTGCCCGGAACGGTTACAGTACCACGGTTTAAACGAATCTCTTCCTGAGACTGATCGTCAACATAGGCTTTACCCATTTTAATCAACTGAACAGCCCAATCATAGAGCTGCTCGAAATAGTCAGAAGCATAATGCTCCTCAGCCCAGTCAAAACCTAACCAATGGACATCTTCCTTAATGGAATCAACATATTCGACATCCTCCTTAACAGGGTTGGTATCATCGAAACGAAGATTACACAATCCACCGTAACGTTTTGCCAAACCAAAATTGAGGCAAATACTCTTTGCATGACCAATATGCAAATAGCCGTTAGGTTCCGGTGGAAAACGGGTATGAATCTGTTTGACTGAACCGTCAGCCAAACCCTTTTCTATAATCTCTTCAAGAAAATTGAGCGATCTCTCATTTGAAACCGGCTCTTCATTTACCGTACTCATATACTTCGCATTAGCATTAATAGCGTTCAAATCACAAAAATAACGTATTTTACAGATATAAATACTTTTCAATGGCTATTTTACGCCGCATGGTGCAACAAAAAAAGGGAACAACCCGTACATGACGAATTGTTCCCTATTAAATTCAAGTTAAAAAGACGTTATTTGACCAGTGTCAACTCATCAATCAAACGGGTGGCACCAGCATACTTTTCAATGACGAAAAGGACATAACGAATATCTACACTGATTGTACGTTGAAGCTCAGGCTCAAAAGCCACATCACCACTCATGGCCTCCCAGTTGCCGTCAAAAGCCAAACCAATCAGTTCACCTTTGCCATTCAACACAGGACTACCAGAGTTTCCTCCGGTAATATCGTTATTACTCAAGAAACCGACACGTACAGTACCATCTTCAGCATACTGTCCGTAATCCTTATTTTTGAAGAGCTCTTTCAATTTATCGGGTACAGTGAATTCCAATGGATTGCTCGGATCCTCTTTTGCAATTACCCCTTCAAGTGTCGTGTAATAATCATAAATCACACCATCTGATGGACGGTAAGGCAACACTTGACCATAGGTCAAACGGATCGTGAAATTGGCATCCGGATAGAATTTATGATCCGGCATCATCTCCATCAAACCAGCAATGAAGAGACGATGACCACGCTCATATTGATTGTTCAACTCCTTTACACGCTTATCGTCACGAGAATAGGCACGTGATACCGATTTACCCAACAAATAAGCAGGATCATTTTTGAGTTGCTCGGCATTCGGATTCTTCAGGAAAGTTTCAAAACGCTCCTGTGTAGCAAACAGAGAATTGTCGAACAAATCATCTACGTAACGCTCAACATCACCGGCATAAAGTGAATCAATCACATTGAAAATATCAGGACGCTCCTCTTTAGACAAGCTATCATAAACAATACGGATCATTCGCTTAGCAATCTTACGATCTGTCGGCGTATTGTAATCTTTATAGATATTGGAAACACCCTTCAAATACTTGGCAACTGCCGCAGTATCCAACCCATTGGGAAGAGAATCAACCAACAGGACATCTGCCATCTTGGCAAAAGTGATAATCTCCGTTCCACGTAACAGTGCTTCGGAAATGTACTGACGGTAATTTAAAATCGGATTCAGTTCATGAATCGACTCCTTAATCAAATCAAGTGCATTGCCATACTTTTGTTGACGGGCAGGGTCTTCATTCACCCAAGCACGGAAACGTGCTTCAAGAGCCTCTTTTTGCCCCTTAACACCCAATTTGCGTAAACCGCGACTCTCACCAATCGAATTCTTCCAATAATTAGAAGAACCGGCATACTTGTTGGCATACTGAAGACGTACTTTCTCACTGGCAACCATATCCTCCATCATGAGCTTCTGACGCTCACCACGAATGAAGATACGGTTCGGATTGGAAATGTTCAGTACCTGGTCGATCTCATATGATGTCATGTAACGCTCCGTAGAACCCGGGAAACCCATAATCATGGTATAATCACCCGGCTTAACACCCTTAAGTGAAATTTTCAGATGTGTAGGCGTTGAATAAGGAATATTATCCTTAGAATAGGCTGCTGGTTTACCCTCTTTGTCTGAATAGACACGGAAGATAGAGAAGTCACCAGTATGGCGGGGCCACATCCAGTTATCGGTATCGCCACCGAATTTACCGATTGACGAAGGGGGAGTACCTACCAAACGGATATCTTTGTAGCGTTCAACTACAAACATCAAATATTGGTTTCCACCAAAAAAAGATTCAATAAAAGCCTCTTTGGTGCTGTTCTCAGGCAATGCCGCTTTGGTGATAGCTTTGCTCAACGAATCAACACACTGCTGGCGCTGCTCTTCGCTCATGGAATCATTCAACTTCGGCAGGATTTGATCCGAAACATCTTCAATGCTGCGAATAAAGGTTACTGACATCCCCGGACAGGGCAACTCTTCATTATAGTTCATCGCCCAGAATCCATTTTCAAGATAATCGTGCTCAACGCTACTCAAACGTTGAATCGATCCATATCCGCAATGGTGATTAGTAAAGACCAAACCATTCGCCGAAACAATCTCTCCGGTACAACCTCCACCAAAGATCACAATCGCATCCTTAAGCGAATTGCCATTCACGTTATAGATTTGGTCTGACGACAATTTCAAACCTTTAGCTTTCATCTCTTTGATGTTCAGCTTTTGCAGGTAGGGTAACAACCACATACCCTCATCGGCACGAACCTGTAAACCGGTAGCCACCAGCAATCCACTGAGCAACCAACTACTCCACTTCCTCATTTTTTTGTTATTTATTCGTTATGAATGAACTAACTACTTTTTAATTAAAGAAATTGATGTTAATCTAAGCCTTCTACAAGCAAGCACAATCCGTTCGTACTAAACCTTTACTTCATCTTTTTCTATTTTAATTTCAATGAATTGAGAGATCTATCGTAATAAAAAAGAAAAGTAAAAGATGAACAGAACCTACCTAAAGCTTCACTTAATGTGAGATGCTTTTCAAGACAAAAGGTACAGCTTGGAAATATCGGAATAGAATGAACATTCAATCCCTATAATTTGATCGCTAACATATTGCGAATAGAACGTTCCGCTTTGGCGCGAATCGACTCCTCGATTTCTACCTCGGGTTGTTCGTTCTGCAAAGCTGTGATCATCTTTTCCAAGGTAACCATCTTCATGTAGGTACAGTCATTGCACCCACAAGTAGAATCAACCGGAGGTGCCGGAATAAACCGTTTCGACGGATTATCCTTGACCATCTGATGCAGAATACCCGGCTCGGTCACCACAATAAAGGTGTCACAATCACTTTCGGTAGCATACTTGAGCAGTGCAGCCGTACTACCCACATAATCGGCTATCATCAAAACCGGTTTCTTACATTCGGGATGTGCCAACACTTTAGCCTGCGGATATTCCCGCTTCAACTCCAGGATCTTCTCTAACGAGAACTCTTCATGCACATGGCAGGCACCATCCCAAACCACCATTTTGCGCCCAGTAACGCTCTGGATGTAGTTACCGAGATTGCGGTCAGGAGCAAAGATGATCTTGGCATCTTCAGGCAGAGAACGGACAATCTGCACGGCATTGCTCGAGGTGCAGCAAATATCGGTCAAAGCCTTCACCCCAACCGAGGTATTCACATAAGAGACTACGGTATAATCGGGATACTGTTTCAAAAATGCGGCAAAAGCCTTGGCCTCGCATGAAGCTGCCAGCGAACAACCGGCTTCAGGATCGGGCAACAACACCTTTTTCTTTGGTGAGAGAATTTTGGCCGTCTCCGCCATGAAATGAACCCCGGCAAAGAGGATAATATCCGCATCGGTATTGGCCGCCTTTTCCGACAGGGCCAGCGAATCACCAATGAAATCGGCAGCCTCCTGAATCTCCGGACGGGTATAGTAGTGGGCCATGATCACGGCATTCTTCTGTTTGGCCAGGCTCCGGAGCTGTTCGATCTGACGAAGCTGCTCGTCTGTAAACTGTGCGTTCTTCATCTTATCTGATTTGAACAATTCTTATTTATATTTTTTCTTTTTTCCTTTTAAAATTAAAAATCAAAGAAAAAGAATAATGTCGGTTAGTGTTGTTGTTAACTTCCTAACAGTAAATTTCTGTTTTGTTTATCAATACTCTAATGACAAGTTATCAATAGTTACAGCGATGTGAAAAATCACTTTATATTTATTATAGCAGTCTTCGAGTATATGTTGTTAACATCGGTTGAAAACCGTTATGAACAAATCAACACTCCGTTTTTTGTCGTGAATGATGGTGAAAAAGTCCGTTGAAAACTTTTGACATTCGGTAATAAAAAGAGTTTGCATTTTCTTTCATCTTCATTATACCAAACTCGAATCCGTTTTGTCAAGTCTTTTTTTCGAGAATCTTTCATTTTCAGTTCACAACCAATCGAACGTTTTTTAACAGTTTATTATAAGTTGTCAATTGCAGATAAACTGTTGATGGACATGCATCTGCGTCCGATTGTGAAAAAAGTTATCATCACTATGCATCCCAATGAAGCTCTTTGAGCATATTGTTGGCCAAATCAGTGTAGAAAACAGCGGAAGCACTCTCTTGAGAAGCAATCGGCGTTCCCTCATCAGCCGCCTCACGAACGCTCTGAATCAGCGGAATTTCAGCCAAAACAGGAATGTTTTCGCTCTGAGCCAACTCCTGTGCACCACCCTTTCCGAAAATGTAATACCGGTTGCCAGGAAGTTCGGCTGGTGTAAACCATGCCATGTTTTCAACAATTCCTAACACCGGAATGTTGATCTGTTTGGCCCGGAACATACTGATACCTCGCCGTACGTCCGCAACTGCAATCTTTTGTGGAGTGCTGACGATGATGGCACCGGTAATCTTGAGGTCTTGCATCAACGACAGGTGAATATCACCTGTTCCGGGAGGCATATCGATCAACAGAAAATCCAACTCTCCCCAATCGGTCTGATGAACCAATTGACGCAGTGCGTTGGTTGCCATCGGTCCCCGCCAGATCAGCGCATCTTTAGGATTGATAAAGAAACCGATCGACATCACCTTGATTCCCATGCTCAGGGCCGGATAGATGCGTGGAGTTCCCTCCTCCTCTTCATCTCCGGCTGGTTGATAACCTTCTACGCCGAACATCGTAGGCATCGAAGGACCATAAATATCGGCATCGAGAATCCCCACTTTATAGCCCATTCGTTGGAGAGCTACACCTAAATTGGCTGTGACGGTACTTTTACCGACACCACCTTTGGCAGAGCTGACAGCAATAATCTGTTTGATCCCGCCAGTCCAGGTGCCGGGTTGGGGTTTCTTGGGTTCCACCTTTTTGGGTGCAGCCTCTTTGATAAAGACTGAAATTTGATCGGCATATTGTGGAAAGGTCTCTGCAAGCACTGTTTCACATGCACGCTTGAGTGAAGTGGCAAAAGGATCGCGGCTGCGAGAAAACGAGAGTGTAAACTGAATTTTAGAGTCGTTTACCACCAGATTTTCGACCATTCCTTGCGAAACGATATCGTTGCCCGTCTCGGGATGCTTGACTTTCCGAAGGGCTTCCAAAATATCTTTTTGATCCATAATGGCTGGTATTAAGTGTTGTCTGCAAAGGTAATAAACTGCTTAGGATCTCCCAAAAGTTACTATTTTTGTAAATGAGAGTTTATCCGAACTGTATGAATAAAAACGATCGCTCTCATCCGAAAATTTTATCGATGAAGTGAGAGTCATTTTTATGGATACATGAACGAAAAGATAAAAGTAGATCTGAGAACTTTTTATATGTGATGTACTAAATAAGTCTGAGCTTTGGATTGGATAATATCTCTCAATAAAAATAGGAGTATATCGTTGTAAATTTGTTTTATGATGGCTAAATCTCCATTATTCTTAGTCTTAGATAATTCAGAAACAAAAAGATCAATAAACTAGCGAGTGAAATGAATGCATTTTTCAAAACCTTTTTTGCCTCTCTGTTGGCCTTTGTCGTGGGAGGAATTTTATTTGTGGCATTTGGAGTGATGGTCCTCGTTGGAATAGGGTTGAGCGCTGTGAGCAGCAGCTTCGACGTCTCCTCTATATCTACCCCATCTTCCCACACGATTTTGGAAATAGACCTCTCGGTACCCATTGTGGATAATCCCGTTCAAGAGCGTATCTCCTCTTTGGAACGGGTAACTATGGGCAATGGTTTTGCCATGCCGATGCTCAATGTGCTTGGAGCTATCCAAAGAGCCAAAGCAGATAAACATATCGATGGTATTTATCTAAATATCGATCCGGCTGTATCAATTGGTTTGGCAACGATGGAAGAGTTGCGCAATGCTCTGCTTGACTTTAAAGATGGTTCGGACAAATTTATTATTGCCTATTCTGATTTCTATACCCAAAAGAGTTATTACCTCAGTTCGGTTGCCGACCGAATCTATATGAATCCTCAGGGTAGCCTTTTGTGGAAAGGATTGGCTTCGAATGTCATATTTTATAAAGGGTTGCTCGATAAATTGGGAGTACAGCCTGAAGTGGTTCGTCATGGTGCCTATAAGAGTGCCGTCGAACCCTTCATTATGGATAAAATGAGTCCTGAAAATCGCCTTCAAACCGAAAAATTGATCGGGACAATCTGGAACCATGTTGTGGGTAATGTGGCTCGTGCCCGTTCGGTCGATTCGGCAGCTCTGCAACGTTATGCATCGGAATTGGCAATTACCGATGCGAAACAGGCTGTTGCCAAAGGATTGGTGGATTCATTGGCATATGGTGCCGATATGGATTCGTTATTGGCTGAAGTGACTGCACAGGAGGAACCCAACTATTATGCCTTCGAAGATTATGTGGCACAGAGTACGGTGGTTGATAAATCCGATAACAAGATTGCGGTTGTTTATGCCGATGGTGAGATTGTCGATGGTGAAGCTCCACAACCCATGGTGGGTGGTGAGTCTTTGGCTTCGGCATTGGCTGAATTACGAAATCAGGATGATGTCAAAGGGGTGGTGTTACGGGTCAATTCACCAGGTGGCAGCGCACTGGCCTCCGAAGTGATTTGGCATGAAATGGAACTGCTCCGAGACAAAAAGCCGGTGATTGTTTCAATGGGTGATATGGCTGCTTCGGGTGGATATTATATCTCTTGTCCGGCCGATGCAATTTTGGCCTCTCCGACCACCATTACCGGATCGATTGGGGTTTTTGGACTGCTGTTTAATGCGCAAAACGGTTTGAAAGATAAGCTCGGTATTACGGTTGACGTAGCCAAAACCAATCCATCTGCCGACATGGGTGTACCATTCCGTGCCCTGTCTGCTGCAGAACGCAATTATTTGCAACATAGTGTAGAACATACCTATGCACAATTTGTTGATCACGTGGCTGCGGGTCGTAATCTGACTCGTGAACAGGTCGATTCGCTCGGAGGCGGGCGTGTATGGTCGGGAGTCAGTGCTCTCGACAATGGATTGATCGATTCATACGGTGGCTTACTCGAGGCTATTGCATTGGCTGCAGACCGTGCCGGTGTCGGTGAGGATTTCTCGATCAGTGCACCCAGTAATACGCCTGATCTGTTGACCCGTATCATCATGATGATGTCATCCCAAATGTCGGTCAAAGATCCGTTCCAGGGAGAACTTGGAGCCCTTTATCGTGACTATGCAACGATGCAGCGAATCTTGTCCAAAGAGGGTGTTCAAGCCCTGTTACCCTGCCGTTTCGATATTCAATAAACATTTTTCGAGATAACGTTTACTCAATAGTCAACCTACCCGATCAATAAAACATTTTGTCATGGATGTTTTTATTGAGGGGTAGGTTGATTGTTTATGTTACGGCATTTTTTTTAATGATTTTCATTGAAAGTAGTAGCGTGTGAAGGAGAGTGGAAAGTGTTGTTTGGCGGTATTTTAAAGTATTTTGTTCTGTTTTGAATCATTGCCTCGGGCAATGTACTGCTGTGAAACAAACACGTAGATTAATATTGATTAAAGATCATGTGCTGTATGGATATGCAGGCAGGAGATAAATTTGGCCAACAAGGATCATGAAGTAAGTCTGAAATTGGATTGTTGTGGCTCTGTCTGATTATAGGTTGGGCTATGGAACGGACTTTTCGTGAATTTTTACAGTCAGACTCGTTTCAGAATATTTTCCCAATAAAAGTTTTACTGCAACAAAAAACGGTTTCGTGCATCAGAAACCGTTTTTTTATTTGAAATACAATCTTTTTTGCCTACTTTTGGAGATTAGGAAGAATGTTTTTGTATGCTGCGTAAACTCTGGGCCGCCCCCCTGGCTTGGATATATGAACTGGTTGTCAGGATTCGACACAAACTTTTCGATTTGAACATCCTCAAAAGCGAAGAGTTTGATATCCCTATTGTTTGCGTAGGTAACTTGACTGTCGGCGGTACAGGTAAGACTCCCGTTACCGAATATCTGATCGAAAAACTCTCCCCGATATTCAAAGTGGCTGTCCTCTCACGCGGATATAAACGCAAAACTCGGGGATTCGTCCTTTCGACCGTCCAATCCTCCTTCCGCTCTATTGGCGACGAACCCAAACAGATCAAACTGAAATATCCCGAAATTCCCGTAGCCGTCTGCGAAAAACGGGCTGAAGGAATTAAAAAACTTCGCGAAGCCCATCCGGAAATCGAATTGATCATTCTCGATGACGCTTTTCAACACCGTTATGTGGAGGCGTGGGCCGATATAGTGCTGATGGATTACAACCGTCCGATCTATCACGATACCTTCTTGCCGTTGGGTCGGTTGCGTGATACACCCCAACAGCTCGATCGTGCAGATCTGGTACTGGTAACCAAATGTCCCGATTCGATTACTCCGCTTGATATGCGTATTGTGCGCAAACAACTCAATCTGTTTCCGTATCAGACGTTATATTTTACCAAAATGGTGCAAGGGCGGCCGATTCCTCTTTTCCCGGAACAGGCCAAACGGGCTGTCAGTGCAGGAGATCCGGTAATTATTATGACCGGCATTGCCAATCCTCAGTCACTGGAAAAGAATCTTTCCAAATATCATAAAATTGTAGGAAAGCTCTATTTCCGTGACCACCATACCTATCGGATGCGTGATCTCGAACAACTCAAACGGTTATTGGCTGATGCACCCGAAAATTGTGTGGTGGTAGTGACCGAAAAGGATGCGGTCAAATTGACCAACCGCAAGAAAATACCGGTCGAAATTCAACGACGCCTCTATTATGCGCCGATTCGTGTCGAATTTATAGGAAATCGGGAAATACGTTTCTTGAATCAACTCGAACAATATGCTAGAAGAAATAAAAAATACAGCGTCCTTCATCCGGAATAGCGTCGATTTTCAACCTCAAGTCGGCATTATTCTCGGTAGTGGACTGGGTGCTTTGGCTGACCATATCGAACCGGTTGCCTCGTTGGCATATAAAGATATTCCCGGATTTCCGGTTTCAACAGTGGCAGGACATGCCGGCCGGCTGATTTTCGGTTGGTTGGGCGGCAAACGTGTGGTGGCCATGCAGGGCCGTTTCCACTATTACGAAGGATATACCCCGCAACAGGTGGTCTTCCCGGTCAGAGTGCTTCGGGAGTTGGGCATTCAATACCTGTTCGTCTCCAATGCAGCAGGTGGTGTCAACCCCTCATTCCATGTGGGAGACATTATGGTGATCACCGATCATATCAATATGATTCCAAACCCTTTGGTCGGTCCTAATGAGGAGGAGTTGGGACCTCGATTCCCCGATATGAGTGAACCGTATGATCGGAACTTGATTGCTATGGCGGACCGGATTGCTGCTGAAGAGGGGATAACCTTGCAACACGGATGTTATTGGGGTGGTACTGGTCCAACATACGAAACGCCGGCTGAATACCGTTTTTTCCATGTTGCAGGAGCCGATTCTGTGGGTATGTCCACTACTCCTGAGGTGATTGCGGCACGTCATATGGGTATTCCTGTATTTGCAGTCTCTGTCATAACAAATAACGGGCTTTCCGGTGAAAAGGCAACACACGAAGAGGTGCAACGTGAAGGAAACAAAGCGCAACAGAAGATGACTCGCCTCTTCACCCGTCTTCTCGAAGAGATTGCGTAAACATGTTTCGTAATAAAACAGGAGGGAGACAGGTTGCTGGATCGATGCGGGCAAATGTGTGATTGTAGTAGCAGATCAAGCCTCTTGAAAGTGACGTCTTGAATGAAAACGGATCATTCAAGAATGTTCGTAAGATCATAGGTTGGGAGGTGAATAGCTCTCGACCGCTAATTGTTTAAGGCAAAACACCAGGTGTTATTGAATTGAACAATACCCTGTATGAATGCGGATTGAGCTGTAACGTTGTTATCAGCACTACCTAAAACAGAAAAAGCCAAATTTTAATAAAATATTGAGCAATGATTAACAAAGTGATTCTGATCGGTAATGTGGGGGCTGATCCCGAAGTGAGAGCTCTCGAAGGTGGAACCAAAGTGGCTCGTCTACGTATTGCCACAACCGAACGGATTTACAATCGTCAAACCCAGGAGACCAAAGAGCATACCGAATGGCATAATGTGACGTTGTGGCGGAATCTGGCTGATGTGGCCGACCGTTTTATTCGCAAGGGGAGCCAGGTCTATGTGGAGGGTAGCCTCCGGACTCGTGATTGGACGGATAAGGATGGCAACAAACGTTATACGACTGAAATTGTAGCCAACGACCTCAAAATGTTGGGTCGTCGAAATGATGCTCCGACTGCTGGCAATGAGAACAGCTCTTATGGAACCTCTTCATATGGAGGTAACAGTTATGGGGCTCCAGCTCCACAACAACAGACAGCGGCCCCTGTAACGAATAATATGACTGCTGCTGTGCCTGAAGAGGTAGATGATCTGCCCTTCTAATTTTGCATATCGTAAAAACGCATCACGGTTTTATTGATGTCAATAAGACCGTGTATGCTTTGTTGAAAAGAATTCTGATTTAATAGCTTTCAAATACCCGAAATATGAGTAACAACGACTGGAAAAGCCGTTTGAATGTCGTATACTCGACCAATCCCGATTTTCAATACACCTATCAGGAGGATGAGAATGAGGCTGAAACCTTGCCACCTTCCCGTCAGGATCTGCGCGTATGGCTCGATCGAAAACAACGTGCAGGAAAACAGGTGACGTTGGTCAAAGGTTTTGTCGGTAAAGAGGAGGACCTCAAAGCATTGGCAAAATTGCTTAAAAGCAAATGTGGTGTAGGTGGTTCCGCCAAAGAGGGTGAAATCGTCATTCAGGGAGATTTTCGTGATCGGGTGGTCGATATTCTGCTCAAAGAGGGATATCGGGTAAAAAAGGCGGGCAACTGATTTCCGAAAAGAGGAACCGATGATGCAACGCCTTTTTTTATGTCTGCTCAGTTTGGGAACGCTTCTATGTTCCCTGCCCGCTTCAGCTCAATACTATACCTGGGGCAGTTCCCCTGCATCGATTCGCTGGATGCAGGTCAATGGTCCTCGCGGTAAAATCGTCTATCCTGACTATTTTGGGAATGGAGCTGCGCATGTGATCTCTGTTATGGAGCAGATCACCCCGACCATGGGGTATGGTTTCAGGTACGGGCCGGTAAAATTCCCTACCGTCCTACATACCCAAAATTTCAATGCCAACGGTATCGTGATGTGGGCTCCGAAACGTATGGAGCTCGAAATGATCCCCTCTCAGGATCTTTATGCCATGCCCTGGTATAAACAGTTGGTGGCGCATGAATCACGTCATACCGTTCAATATGGCAACCTTTATAAGGGTTTTATGCGACCGCTGGGGTGGTTTTTCGGACAACATTCCGGCCTGATCAGTCAGGCCCTGCTGCCTGTCTGGCTGCTCGAAGGAGATGCTGTACAGGCAGAGACTCAAATGTCCTCGTTCGGTCGGGCTCTGCAACCCTCCTTTACAATCGCTTATCGTGCCTATATGGCTGAAGGGACAAAACGTTTTGTCCCTGATAAATGGTTTTGCGGTTCATACAAAGACTTTATCCCCGATCACTATCAGTTGGGTTATCAAATTACGGCTTGGTCCAGAGAACGTTATGGGATCGATATATGGGATCGTGTGGCCAATTATAGTGCCAGACGACCCTATACGGTCATTCCTGCTCATTGGGCATTGAAAAAGTATTACAATACCTCAGTGACCCGAATGTTTCGGGAGACTTTTGCGGATTTGCGCAAGTTTTGGGATTCGTTACCTGCGAGACACAACAGTGCCCAGTTGATCCCGACCCGAACCACCAGCTATACGGTATATGCAGCACCGATGCGGTTGAACGATACCACTCTGTTGGCATTGAAACGGGATATGGATCAACCGAATCGTATTGTCAGCGTCGATCTGCGTACGGCTCGTGAAAAGACTCTGATCCGAACCGGTTGGGTCGGTACCACCCCTGTCGAAAAAGATAGTGTGCTCTATTGGAGTGAATTCCGTAGCAGTCTTTTTTGGGATCAGCGTATTACGGCGCGTGCGGTCAGTTATGATCTGCGCAGCAAAAAACGCCGTTTGCTGCGTGATCGGCAAAGTGCACTCTATCCCACTCCTCTGCCCGATGGAAGGGTGGCCAGTGTAGGATACGATTGGGATGGTGCCTATTCGATTGATTTCGGAGAAGGCCGATCACTGCCCATTCCTGATACTCTTTCGGTGCATGGCCTCGCTTATGATGACCAAACCGGAACATTGGCCTTCATTGCTTTGGGTGATAGTGGTATGTCCATTTGCCGTATCGATACCTGTAGCGGTAAGATATCATCCATTACTCGGCCAGGTTATACGACAATCTTTAACCTGCGGGCAGGAGATGGCAAGCTCTCTTTCAATTCGATCGCTTCGGGTTATGATGAGGTTCATATCTATGATCTGGTTCGCAATGAAGAGATGCGCGTTTCCACTTCAAAATATGGTTCGGTCTCCCCTTCGGCTCCTCGGAGCGGAGACAACACCCTCTTTATGACTACCTATACGACGCAGGGTTATCTGCTTTCCCGTCAGCAGCTCAATTCCGATTCGATGCAGCGGGTGGAGTATTCGCCTCTGCCCAAAAATGTGGTCAATCCTCCCCGTGAGAAATGGCCCGTCATTAATCTCGACACGGTACGTATTGACCGAACACTCGATACGGCCACACATCATGTAAAACGTTACCGAAAGGGATTGCGTCTGTTTAATCCGCACAGTTGGGCCCCTTGGAGTTTTGATCCCACCAATATTGTCGATGAGGATCGGATTGATATAGGATTGGGCGCTACGGTCATGTCACAGGATCTACTTTCCAGTACCGATGCCTATCTATCCTATGGATATAGCGGAAAGGGCCATCGGATTCGTGGTAAGGTGAACTATTATGGACTGGCTCCGAAAATCAGCGTTGAGTTTGATTATGGAGGTGGTCTGCAGCAGCTTTATGGTATCAAACGTTCGGAGGCCGATATTCCTTTGAAAAACCGCTTTAGTATCAAAGCGGATGTTACCTTGCCGATGACACTCTCGTCAGGATCCCATATCCGTACGCTGACTCCATTCATGCAGCTCTATTATCTTAACGCACGACTTTACATGCCGGATGGTTCGTATGATCAGGGAACGGCACGTGGAGTGATCGGCCTTTCATTTATTGACAACGAAAGGATGGGAACTCGAGATATTTTGCCTCGTTGGGGATATGCCTTGAAATTTTCAACGGTTGGGGCCCCATTCCGGCGGGATTTCGGGACGGTCTTTGCTCTCTACGGTCGAGCCTATATGCCTGGTTTGGCTCCACACCATAGCCTGATGTTGCGCGGTAACCTGCAATATCAGCCGACTGACCGTTTTACCTGGTATTACAAAGAGCTCTATCCGCGTGGTGCCAACTATGATATCACCTCTTCGCACTATGCGGCCGTTTCTGCCGATTATCAGTTCCCGATCTGCTATCCCGATGTGGGAATCAACAGTTTGGTCTATTTCAACCGAATTCGGCTTAATCTTTATGGCGATTATGCCCGATTTATCGGTATTCCCAGCCATTTGGCGCAAAATGTCGGCTATACGGCTACGACTCTATGGTCGTATGGCGGAACGCTTACCTTTGATATGCGTCTGGTTCGTATGCCCAAAAACGATACATCGATCGGTGTCTATGTCTATAAGCCAAGCGACCGGAAAGGGGTAGTAAGCGGGTTTGTGTTGACTTTGCCTCTGTAATGTCCTGTTGATTTTGGCTTCGGTTGGGTTAGGCGGTAATTGTATCTCTTGAATATGATGCCAACCACAAGGGATGAATAAGGGTGTTGTAGCCATTTAGTTTTCTTCTGGTTGTGTGTTGAAGGTCGGTTGTTGACGCTTTGGGGGTACATGATTGACAGTGACAATTGTATGTCCTGTTTGATCTGTTACGGTCTCCTTTCAGTGAAATTTTGTTAATAACGTCAATGGCTGAAAATAAACCGATTGAGCGTTTTGTATGACAGTTTTTTTGCCGTAAATGGCTGTTAATCAATAAAATTTGTTGATATTTTATCGATGTCAATAAATTTTTATACCGGATCCCATTTCCAGCCGAAGTTTCCCTATCTTTGTACAACATTTGATCGGAAAAAAGATGTCAAAGCATATTATCGAACTGGAAAACATGGAGTTTCATGCCTGCCATGGATGTTATGCCCTGGAACAGGTAGTGGGTAACCGTTTTTTGGTGAATGTGACTATTGAGGCCGATCTCTCTAAACCTGCCCGTACCGATAATGTCGCCGATACGATCAATTATTTGACCGTCTTCGAAACGGTACGCGAACAGATGAAGATACCGTCACATATTCTCGAACATGTGGCCCGTCGGATTATCGATGCTATCCGACTCCGTTTCCCGCAGTGCGAGAAAATTCGTGTGAAGGTCTCGAAGCTGGCTCCCCCACTGGGCGGAAAAATCGAAAAAGTATCCGTAACCCTTGAAGAATAAAGGGTTGCGAAAGATCTCAATACGAAAGTGTTGATAAATTATTAATAAGATTCGGAGACGGATCGTACACTTTTTTCGTGCAATTCGTATCCTTGTACAAATTGCCGTTCTGTTCGGGATGCGGCCGGCTGTTGCCTGCCGAAACGCAAGAATCGGCTCGAAGGGCTTTGACCGTAAAAAATTATACGATATAGGTTATGTCTAACGCAAAAGAAACAAATCCGGCCGCAGGATTGACAGAATATCCTTATGCAGAGGCCGTGGAAGGTGCCAGAGCCTATTTTGGCGGAGACGATCTGGCCGCTACAGTTTGGGTTAGCAAATACGCACTGAAAGATTCATTCGGAAAGATCTATGAAAAATCTCCCGAACAGATGCATTGGCGTATCGCTAACGAAATTGCCCGGATTGAGAAAAAATATCCCAATCCGATGGAGGCATCAGAGGTGTATAACCTGCTCAAAGGTTTCAACTATGTGATTCCTCAGGGCGGTCCGATGACCGGTATCGGTAACAACCTGCAAATCGCTTCGTTATCGAACTGCTTTGTAATTGGCCATAAGAATCCGGCCGATTCATACGGAGGTATCATCCGGATCGACGAGGAGCAGGTGCAATTGATGAAACGTCGTGGTGGTGTGGGACACGATCTGTCGCATATCCGTCCGACCGGTAGCCCCGTATTGAACAGTGCCCTCACCTCGACCGGTATTGTTCCCTTCATGGAACGTTATTCGAATTCGACTCGAGAGGTGGCTCAGGATGGCCGTCGGGGAGCTTTGATGCTGACCCTTTCGATCAAACATCCCGATGCAGAGAACTTTATCGATGCCAAAGTCGAAACCGGAAAAGTAACCGGTGCGAATGTCTCGATCAAGATTGACGATGAGTTTATGCAAGCTGTCAAGGAGAACAAAAAGTATCACCAACAGTTCCCTATTGACGCAGCTAAACCACTGTATGAAAAAGAGATTGATGCCCGTGCATTGTGGAATAAGATTATTCATAATGCCTGGAAATCGGCTGAACCCGGAGTATTGTTCTGGGATACAGTGATTCGTGAGTCGGTGCCTGATTGTTATGCCGATTTAGGTTTCCGTACGGTTTCAACTAACCCATGCGGTGAGATTCCGCTATGCCCATACGACAGTTGCCGTTTGATGGCTATGAATCTCTACGGTTACGTGGACGATCCGTTTACCAAAAGCGCTAAGTTCAATTTCGACCGCTTCAAAAAGCACGTTGCATTGGCCATGCGCATGATGGACGATATTATCGACCTCGAATTGGAAAAGGTTGAGTTGATTCTGAAAAAGATTGCTCAAGATCCTGAAGATGAGGATATCCGTCGGGTAGAGAAGAATCTTTGGGAGAAAATCCGCGCCAAAGCTCAAGAGGGACGTCGTACCGGTTTGGGTATTACGGCGGAAGGCGATATGTTGGCAGCTCTCGGCTTGCAGTATGGCTCCGAAGCTGCGATCGATTTTGCAGTTCAGGTTCAGAAAACACTGGCTCTCGAAGCATATCGCGCTTCGGTTCAGCTGGCTCGTGAACGGGGGGCATTCCCGATTTATGATGCTGAACGCGAAAAGAATAACCCGATGATTGGACGTATCCGCGAAGCTGATCCTGCGCTCTATGAGGCAATGGTTAAGGATGGTCGTCGTAACATCGCGATGCTGACCATCGCTCCGACCGGTACAACCAGTCTGATGTCACAGACCACTTCGGGTATCGAGCCGGTCTTCCGTCCAGTATATATGCGTCGCCGCAAAGTGAACCCCAATGACAAGGATGTGAAAATCACCTTTGTGGATGAGGTTGGCGACTCTTGGGAAGAATACATTGTCTTCCACCATAAATTCCTGGTATGGCTTCAGGTAAATGGCTACGACATCGACAAAGTTAAGGATATGTCGCAGGCTGAACTGGACGCTTTGGTAGCCAAATCCCCCTATAATAAGGCGACTGCCAACGATATTGATTGGGTAAGCAAAGTGAAGATGCAGGGTGCCATCCAGAAATGGGTCGATCACTCGATTTCGGTGACGGTTAATCTGCCGAATAAGGTGACGGAAGAGCTGGTCAGCGAAGTCTATCGTACCGCATGGGAATCGGGCTGTAAAGGCGTTACGGTTTATCGTGACGGTTCACGTGCCGGCGTGCTGGTTGAGAAGAAAAAACAGGCCGATAATAACGGTTATAAGCCGCCTTTGAAACGTCCGATCGAACTCTCTGCTGATATTGTCCGTTTCAAGAATGGTGAAGAGAATTGGATAGCGTTTGTCGGAATCTACAATGGACGTCCATATGAGATCTTTACCGGTAAACTCGAAGAGGATGCCATGTTTATCCCCAAACGGGTTACCAAAGGCGCTATCATTAAGGTAAAAGATGCGGAGGGCAACAAACGTTACGATTTCCAATATAAAGACAAATACGGTTATACCAACACCATCGGAGGTATCTCCCGCCTCTTTGACGAGGAGTTCTGGAACTATGCGAAACTGATCTCTGGAGTGTTGCGTAACGGTATGCCAATTCTCGATGTGGTGACGTTGATCGAGTCGTTGCATCTGAATACGGCCAGCATCAATACATGGAAAAATGGTGTGGCACGTGCCCTCAAACAGTACATTCCCGATGGAACCAAATCCAAGGAGAAGTGCCCGAATTGCGGTCAGGAGACGCTGGTTTACCAGAATAACTGTCCGGTTTGCATGAGTTGCGGCCACTCGAAGTGCGGTTGATCCCGCTTCGTGACAAGGCTTTCACATAGCCTTTTCATACCTTCACATATATATTGCAGAGAGGCACCACCATACGGGGTGCCTCTCTTATTTTTACCGTGATATAAACGGGTGTTATTTCGATTTATATGGAGTATCTGGTCCTATTTGATATGACCGTTTGCAACCAGATATTCTGCGATCTGTACGGCGTTTAACGCAGCACCTTTGCGAATCTGGTCACTCACACACCAGAAGGTCAAACCGTTCGGGTTAGAGATGTCTTTCCGAATACGACCTACATAAACCGGATCACAACCGGCTAATAACAACGGCATCGGATATTTTTTCTGCTCCGGATCGTCCATCAGCACAATGCCTTCAGCACGGCAGAAAGCTTTGCGAGCCTCCTCTACGGAAATGGGGCGATCGGTTTCGAGCCAAATGGCCTCAGAGTGTGCACGCATGACAGGTACCCGTACACATGTTGCACTCACCTCAATATCGGAATGCATAATTTTACGGGTCTCGTTGTACATCTTCATCTCCTCTTTCGTGTACCCGTTTTCAGTGAAAACATCCACCTGAGGAATCACGTTATATGCGAGTTGGAAGGGGAATTTGTTGACAGTAGGCTCTTCACCCCGTACCAATTGGGCATTTTGCTCAACCAGTTCATCCATGGCTGCAGCACCGGCACCACTGGCGGACTGATAGGTCGATACCCGTACTCGACGAATGTGAGCGAGTTTTTCGATTGCCTGCAGGGCTACAACCATTTGAATGGTGGTACAATTGGGGTTGGCAATGATGTTGCGGGGCGGGTTGATTCCATCACGCGGGTTGACTTCCGGCACCACCAGAGGTACATCCTCATCCATGCGGAATGCACTTGAATTGTCGATCATCAATGCACCGTGTTTGGTGATGGTCTCTGCGAACTCTTTGGAGGTCCCGGCTCCAGCCGATGTGAAAGCGATATTTATACCTTCAAAATCATCGTTGTGTTCCAGTTTTTTAACGGTTACCTCTTTACCGCGGAACGTGTATTTACGTCCAGCGCTACGTTCTGAACCGAACAACAACAGCTCCCGAACAGGAAATTCGCGTTGTTCCAATACTCGCAAAAACTCTTGGCCAACAGCACCGCTTGCGCCAACAATTGCCACTTTCATATATTAGAAGAATTATGTACGGCTTGTGCCGTAAGTTGAAAACAGAGACAAAGATAATATCGGTAAAGCAAACCGAATCAATTTGTTGAAATATTTTCGCGGTAATTGACCGATTTGGGCCTTGTGTATTGACAAAAAAGGCTCCCCAATCGATTTTACCAATAAACAGAGGGATTAATCGAAGAATTCGTCCTGTTCCTGGATGATAGCGCTTTGGTTACCCTCCTCTTCGGAGCATTCATATACCACGGCACCCACAGGAATCGGGAACTGATCGCTTTCACTCACCCCTAACGAAGGATCGTCGTAAACCTTTCTCATGAACCCTGCAAAGATCGGTAAGGCTACACGGGCACCGTCTGCTGCACTGTTCAAATGGACGCTGCGATCCTCTCCTCCAACCCAGGCTCCGGCGACAATTTTCGGGGTGACACCCATAAACCATGCGTCGGAGTTCTTTTGGGATGTTCCCGTTTTACCGGCCATATCGGCTTTAAATTTGTACATCCAACGTAGACGGCCTGCTGTACCGGAGGTCACCACATTCTTCATCATACCGAGCATGGTATAGGCTGTCTGCTCGCTGATTGCATCGTGCAGTGCAGGCGCAAAAGTGGCCAATACATTGCCGTTACGGTCCTCGATTCGGGTGACAAAGATCGGGTCGGTAAAGACTCCTCGATTGGCAAAGGTGCCGTATGCACCGACCATCTCGAAGAGAGAAACATCAGGGGTTCCCAAACAGAGCGAATAGACCGGATCGATATAACTCTGAATTCCCATTCGATGGATATATTCGGCCACGGCCTGCGGTTGGCGAGCCTGCTTCATGATCCATGCGGAGTAGTTGTTCCGGCTGTTGGCCAAACCCCAGCGCAAGGGGTGCATTTCACCGGTATATTCCACACGTCCGGCCTCTTTGGGCTGCCAAATGGTGCCGTTATCGGTTTCGATCGTTACCGGCAGGTTGGGAACCAACGTGCAGGGATCGTATCCTAAATTCGCTATGGCAAAGGTGTAAATGAAGGGCTTGATTGTCGAACCCACCTGGCGTTTACCCTGTTTGACCATATCGTATTTGAAGTAGCGATAATTGGGGCCGCCTACGTAGGCTTTTACATAACCGGTCGAAGGATCCATCGCCATGAATGAGGCCCGCAGGATCTGTTTGTGGTACAGAATCGAGTCATACGGGGTCATCGTTGTATCGCGATCACCCTTGTACGAGAAGATCTTCATTTTGACCGGCTTTTTGAAATCGGCCATGATCTCCTCTTCCGTAGCACCATCCCGTTTCAAAGCCCGATAGCGATCGGTCTGACGGATTGCATTGCGCATAATGCGATCGATGTCCTCTTTGCCGATATCATTGAACAACCGTTTGGTACGACGTACCTGATTGTCCATAGCCGGTTGAATGTCTTTGGACATGTGGTTGATCAACGCCTCTTCTGCATACTCCTGCATGGTTGCATTGATCGTGGTATAGATTTTCAAACCGTCACGATAGAGGTTGTATGGGGTACCGTCCGATTTGACATTTTTGATGCACCATCCGTAAAGCGGATTGTTATCCCACTCTTTGACCGCCTGCTGATAATCCCAATCATTGTAGAATTGTTTGCGTGTAGGACGTTCCATCGTCATCACCATACGCAGCATTTCGCGGAAATAGGTGGCCGTTCCGGAGTTGTGCGATACGGGATGATAATCCAATTCAATCGGCAGAGCCTGTAGTGAATCCCGTTGATGGCGGTCGATATACCCCATCTGTTTCATACGGGCGATAACCAAGTTACGCCGGGAAAGAGCTCGTTCAGGGTTCAAAACCGGACTGTAACGGGTCGGTTTGTTGACCACTCCTACCAACATAGCTGACTCCTGAGCGTTAAGTTCCGAAGGAAGCTTGTTGAAGAAGGTGCGTGCGGCGGATTTAATACCGAAAGCATTACTGCCGAATTCGACCGTATTGAGGTACATGGCAATAATCTCCTCTTTGGTGTAATTGCGTTCGAGCATGACCGCCGTAATCCACTCCTTAAGTTTGGAGATGACCAGTTTAGAACCTTTCGAAATCGGGTTGTTGTAGGCTGCCGTGTCACGCGGATAGAGGTTTTTGGCCAATTGTTGCGAAATGGTACTACCACCGCCCTGACCGAATTGGGCCAGCGCAATGGTCCGCACAGCTACACGAGCCAACGAGATAAAGTCGATTCCGGAGTGAGAATAGAAACGCATATCTTCGGTTGCGATCAGTGCGGCGACCAAGCTGGGTGACAACTCATCGTAGTCGCAATAAGATCGGTTTTGTACGAAGAAACTGCCGATCATTTTTCCGTCTTCGGAATATATTTCGGTTGCCAGATTGCTTTTGGGATTTTCGAGCTCTTCGAATGTGGGTAGTTTGCCGAAGAGGCCGATACGGATCAACAACAGCAAAAGAAGAATCAAAGCCACCGGAGAGGCCAGTATGATCCAAAACCATTTTATAGCTTTGGGACTCTGTAATTTGTCGATCAATTTACGGTTCATGCCGTGCATCAATTTTATGGGGCAAAGTTACAATTTTAATCCGAATTACCGATAGAACGAACCTCCCCATGCAAATATTTCATTGACAAGCGGATTGCCTTTGGCCTAGAGATGATTATCTTTGAAAGATAAACCCCAAAGACTAACCTATGAAACTTTGCAAAATCGTTGTCGCTTTGGCGACCGTTTGTGGAGCGTTGGCGCTCCATGCTCAACCCGATACGACATTACGACCGATTCATCCGGACCAATGGCCGAAAATCGAAAACCATATCCGCAACAGTTGGGATCGTTATGTCGATACCGTAGCTACTCTGCCAGCTCCCTTTTCCTTTGCCTTAAACCCCGGAACATTATACTATTGGGACCTCTATTTCATCAACGAAGGGTTGATGCGGCAGGGCTTTTTCGAGCAGGCCAAAAATAATATCGACAATTTTATTTACGAGATAGAGCAGTTGGGGTTTATTCCCAATGCGAATGGTTGGGGAGAAGATCGCAGTCAGACTCCCTATTTCGGTATGATGGTGCAGAGCTATTTTATGAAAGCACCTCAAAAGGACACCGCCTGGCTGCATCGGGCCTATCAAGCGTTGCTCAAGGAGTATGAATTCTGGACCAATGCGAATGGAAATACCATCGAGGATCACTCTACCCCGATCCCGGGCCTGCAACGTTATGGTGAACATGCCGATTCAGCTACGTTGCTCAACTTTTATGACAAGGTGTTGCTGCATCGTTTCCAACTCGATAAAGAGGCATCGGATAGTGTCAAGATCTTGATAGCGAGCCACCGTCTGGCTGAGGCCGAAACGATGGATTTTACCCCTCGATTTGACGGGCGTTGCAAAGATTTTATTCCGATCGATCTGAATGCAAACTTGTATCAGTACGAACGTATTTTGGGATGGCTCGAGCGTCAACTGAAGATTTCAAACGGTAGTCGTTGGGAAAAACATGCCGTCTGGCGGGCCGAGCTGATCCGAAAATACCTGTGGGACGAGGAGCGTGGACTTTTCCTGGATTATGATTTTGTGAATCAGCGTCACGGCTCCATTGCCTCTGTGATGACCCTGATGCCGCTCTATTGGCACTTCGCTACACCCGAAGAGGCTGCTCGAGTGGTAGAGAATCTTAAGCTCTTCGACTCTCCGGGCGGTTTGGTCGTATGTGAACCCTCTGATCAGCCCATTCTCTACCAGTGGGGAGATGGAGCCGTATGGGCCCCTGTGCAGTTTTTGGCTATGGGAGCACTCGAAAATTACGGCTACCAACCCGAGGCCTATCAGGTCGCTTTGAAGTGGCTCAATACGGTAACGGCAAACTTCCTTGATCCTCACCCTGCTACCCATCGACCGTTCAAATATGGAGACGGACAACGTCATCCCGGTTTTATTTATGAAAAATATACCCGGACAGGTGAGATCAATGACAGTGAATATCCTTGCAGCGAAATGATGGGATGGACCGCTTCGACCTTCCTGCGAGCACTGGAAGTAGTTCGGCATACTTCTGCGAAATAGGTAAATATCGGTCGTATCGTACTGAAGATACTTGCTGTTTTTTAGTTGCGTGCGGATGTGCAATCGGGCATAGCAATCTGTAATCCAATTGTCAGTTAGCTTGGTGGGATGGTCGGAAAAAAAAGCCTGCATAGCAAGTTGTCAGTTCCTATCTGTTGAACGTGTTAATTTAGTAAATATTAAATAATTAGTTTGTACCAGAATGTAATCCAATAAACGCTTTAATTCCGATACCAAATGAAAAGTAAAGCAAACGTGAACAGCTGCATTAACTGTTCACGTTTGTTTTTATTACAGTAAAGAGATGATTGTTATCTGGTTTTGAGCTGTTGTAGCTGGGCTTAGAAATAGCAGTGGAACGATGTGAAAAGCTTTATTGCTTCGTTTTCTTGTCTGCTGTCGATTGATCAGTGGGGTTTTGATCTGCGGACTCTTTGGGGGCATTGGCAAAATAGCGTATTACCTCCGAAGCCCGATGTGCCCCGATCACCTCGGTTAACTCATCCATGGTGGCTTTGCGGATACGGGAAATCGTCCGGAAACGCTGCAATAATTTTTCGACTGAACGGCTGCCTAAAGAGGGGATCTGTTCCAACTCACTTTTGATAAAGGCCAGCGAACGTTTCTGACGATGGAAGGTAATACCGAACCGGTGTGCCTCATCACGAATATGCATCAGCACTTTGAGCGCTTCGCTGTTGCGGTCGATGTAGTAAGGCATTGGATCGTGCGGGAAATAGACCTCTTCGATTCGTTTTGCCAAACCGACAATCGCGATCTGTTGCTCCAACCCCAATCGTTGTAGCGTCTCATAGGCAAACCGTAACTGCCCTTTGCCGCCATCCACCACGATTAATTGAGGTAGCTCGGCTCCTTCGGCCAGCAGACGGCTGTATCGTCGTGTCACCACCTCCTCCATCGAAGCGAAGTCATTGGCACCGACCACCGTTTTGATGTTGAAATGGCGATACTCCTTTCGTGAAGGCTTGCCATCGCGAAATACCACACACGAAGCGACCGGATTAGTCCCTTGCAGGTTTGAGTTATCGAAACATTCAATATGGTGTGGCGCTACTTTCAGGTGCAACTCTTTTTGCAGGGCTGCCATCACCCGGGTCACATGTTTGGCCGGATCCTTGATCTCGATCTGTTTGAGCTTTTCGAGTCGATAGAGCCGGCAATTCCGTTCCGACAGCTCCAACAGGCGGAGTTTGTCACCGCGTTGGGGAATATTGAAAGTGATCCCTTCGAACAGCTCTTCGTTGGGCAAGAAAGGCACCAATACCTCACGCTGCAATCGCCCCTGCAGCCGATCACGAATACTGGTGATGGCATACGAGAGCACATCACGAGGCTCATCTTCCAAACCGGGCTTCAACTCAACGGTAAAGGTGTTGACAATCGAACCTTGGGCAATACGCATAAAATTGCAAAAAGCTATCCCTTCATCCACAATCAGTGAGAAGACATCCATACTGCCCAGCGTATTGCTTACGACCACTGACTTGCTCTGATATCCGGCCAGCAGTTCCAACCGTTTTTTGTAACGTCCGGCCTCTTCAAACCGCATCTCTGCAGCGGCTTCGGTCATCCGTTGTTGCAGGTATTCGCGCGTGGCGCGGGTATCCCCTTTGAGCAGTGAGGCTACCATGCCGATACTTTCGCGATACTCCTCTTCGCTTTGTTGTCCGATGCAAGGTCCTTTGCAGTTGCCGATATGATATTCGAGACAGACCCGGTATTTCCCTTTTGCAATTTGATCAGGTGCCAGGTTGAGTGAGCAGGTCCGCAGCTGATAAATCCCTCGCAACATCTCTAAAATCTCTTTTTGGATATATATCGAGGCGTAGGGACCGAAATATTGCGAGCCGTCTCGAACAAAACGGCGGGTCGAGAGTACCCGCGGGAAGGGTTCGTTACGGATCACAATCCAGGGATAGGTCTTGTCGTCTTTGAGCAGGATGTTGTAACGGGGCTGGAGATTCTTGATCATGTTGTTCTCCAGCAGAAATGCTTCGCTTTCACTGGCCACTACCGTATGACGCAGATCGACGATTTTACCCACCATAACCCGCACTTTGGGCGTATGGTCAGCGCGTGTCAGAAAATAAGATGAAACCCGCCGTTTCAGGTTTTTGGCCTTGCCCACATAAATCACCTTGCCGTCTGCACCCAAAAACTGGTACACACCAGGAGAATCGGGCAGCAAGGCTACCTTTTCCTTCAACAGTTGTATGCGTTGCGAAATCACCGTATTTTTTTCATTGACAGGCATGGCAATTGATGTACGTCTCGATTATGATCGGTTTCTGCCGTTGGCGGAATTTCAAGATGTCCTATCCTGATGGATATACAAAAATAGCAAGAGACACCAAATGATAAAATGGTGGCAACCGTTTTTATCCGGTTCTTTCAGATCGGCGTAGCACGTTTGTTACACTTCTATTGATATGTTAGAATATGCCAGAAGTGTTATTACAGTTGCCAAAGAGAGGATTTTCGGTTAATGTGTCGTATCCGGTTGCCCGGTCCATTCGTAGTGGGGTGTGTCCACTTCCAGTAGAGTGAGTACTCGTTCAATGATGGTTCCGCAAAGGCTTTCGATATCTTGGGGGTGGGAATAGAACGACGGAGCTGCAGGGCAGATAATGGCGCCGCATTCGGACAGGGTGGTCAAATTGCGCAAATGGATCGTACTCATGGGTGCTTCACGTGGCACCAAGATCAGACGACGGCGCTCTTTGAGCATTACATCGGCAGCTCGGCTGGTCAAATCATTCGAAATACCGGCGGCAATACGTCCCGCCATACCCATCGAACAGGGAATAACCACCATGGCGTCGAATGGGGCTGATCCGGAAGCTGGCGGTGCAAAGAGATTATCGTTGTGATAACGGGTTAAACGAGGATTTTCCATCCAGGTAGTGTCATCTTCGTACTGGCATACGGCATCTCCGTTACTAGTGACGATCAGGGCAATATCGCCTACCTCTTCGGCCTGTGCCAGTCGTTGACACAATAGCCGCGCATAGATCGAACCGCTGGCTCCGGTTACAGCTACGATGATGTTGCGTCTCTTTTTCATACCCGTTATTGAAAAACTAACAGCTTTTTATGGACGTAGTTCACGGTGTCGGTAGTACAACCTTATTGACGTCGATTCTTGTCTCAACAGTGGTACGCCAATGTACCGCCATGAACCAATTAAATCTCAATTCCTACACATTTCAACCCTCGTTCGTACAGAAACTCCAAAGTACGAGGCAGAGCGTAGGACATATTCCGATAGCTTTTGAGTGAATCGTGAAAAACGACAATCGAACCGCCACGGACATGTTTGGTCACATTACGCAAACAGAGACGAGGAGAGATCTGTCTGTTGTAATCTTGCGAGAGGACATCCCACATAATCAGGTTGTAATGTTCACTCAGGCGGCGTGCTTGCGACGGTTTGATTTGTGCATAAGGAGGTCGGAACAGGTCTGTATGCAACAGGTTATTGGCCAGTTCGACATCTTCGAGATAGGCTTCGAGAGTCATCCGCCAACCTTTTTGATGGCTGTATGTATGGTTTCCGATACGATGTCCTTCAGCTTTGATCCGTTCGAAAAGTTCAGGGTGCATTTCAGCATTCTTGCCAAGACAGAAAAAGGTAGCTTTCGCATCGTATTTGGCCAACTGTTCGAGAATCTCTTCAGTTACTCCGGGTGTCGGTCCATCATCAAAAGTGAGATAAACCTCATCGGAGGGAGGCATCTCCCAAATCAGAGACGGAAATATCGTACGAATAATCTTTGGCGGTTTTATATACATGAATCTCTGAAATTTGGCGCAAAATAACTGCTTTTGTTGTAATTGGCCAAATCGAACTTCGATATGGCTTTGTGCTCTTATCTGATAGGATACTAATCTGTGGAGAGCAGTTATTAAAATTGTCTTTGTAGGTCTGGTATTTACAAAACTCCTGCCCAAGTCATAGGCAGTGATGATTGATCTAAAATGAGAAATATCGAACCAACTTGGGAAAATTAATATAAAACTTCTTTTGATGGGTTTTTCTACAAGCTGATGTTGCTTTTGGGATAATAGCAAAAGTCGTGTTGTGTTAGCAAAATTGTATTGTCGGTAAGAGCGATGTCCTTTGGTCGCACTAACAGATCGATAGACTGAATCTTAGGAAAGAATCGGATTGTGTCGAAGCGGCAAGTTTATAAAAATATCAGCAAGTTGCATTGCTTCCGATGTAGTAGTAGGTGAATCCTGCCGTCTCCAGTTCGTCCCGATCGTAAATGTTGCGTCCGTCAAAAATCAACGGTGTATGCATCGTCTTTTTAAGTAACTCCCAGTTGGGGACCCGAAATTGTTTCCATTCAGTTACCAACAACAAAGCATCCGCTCCAATGACTGCCTCGTACATGTCGTCAGCATAGTGAACCTGGTTGCCGATTACGCGGTGGCATTCGTTCATGGCTACGGGATCGTAAACAGTCACCTCTGCCCCTGCCTCGATCAGCAGTCGAATCAGCACGACTGACGTTGCTTCACGCATATCATCGGTTTCGGGTTTGAAGGCCAGACCCCATAACGCAATCTTACGCCCTTTGAGATCTCCGTTGAAATGGCGATTCAATTTGTCGAACAGTACCCGTTTTTGATGGGCATTGACCTCTTCGACAGCTTTCAAGACCCGCATTTGGTAGCCGTTTTCTTCGGCTGTTCGGATCAGGGCTTTCACATCTTTGGGGAAACATGAGCCGCCATATCCGCATCCCGGATAGAGGAATTTATTGCCAATGCGCATATCGGTTCCGATCCCGCGCCGTACCATGTTGACATCGGCTCCAACCAGTTCACACAAGTTGGCAATATCATTCATAAAACTGATTCGGGTGGCCAACATGCTGTTGGCAGCATATTTGGTCATCTCGGCAGAGGGTACATCCATGAAGATCACCCGGAAATTGTTCAACAGGAAAGGACGGTAAAGTCGTTGCATCAGTTCGCGTGCCCGTTCGCTTTCTACGCCGACGACTACGCGATCCGGACTCATGAAATCTTTGACTGCGCTACCCTCTTTGAGAAATTCGGGGTTAGAGGCTACGTCGAACTCTACTTCTACCCCGCGTCGTTTCAATTCAGCATCGACCACCTCTCGGATTCGAGCTGCAGTACCGACGGGGACGGTGCTTTTGGTGACCAGCAGTGTGTATTTGTTGATGGCGGCACCGAATTCACGAGCCACCTCCAATACATAGTGCAGATCGGCCGATCCATCTTCATCAGGCGGAGTTCCGACCGCGATGAAGACCACTTCGACTTCATCCAAATGAGAGGCCAAATCGGTTGCGAAAGAGAGACGTCCGGCCTTCATGTTCTTTTGGACGAGTACAGAAAGTTCCGGTTCGTAAATGGGAATTTCACCCTGCTGGAGTCGTTCAATTTTTGCCCGATCCACATCGACACAGATCACCTCGATTCCCATTTCAGAAAAACAGGTACCGGATACCAGCCCGACATATCCTGTTCCTACGATCGCAATTTTCATCTCTCCATGTTTTTTGAGTAGCCTGTCCGTTCAATCTCCTTGATTAACCCAGATGTTCCCTTTGGGCGGTTTATACTGACTATGCAGATCTCAATCGGGGTAACCAAGATCTTTTTATTGGAAAACGGATGTAGCGCAGATATTGATTTCCAAGATAACAAAATTTCTTCTGCAACTACGTTGTGCCCTTCTCTTTTTCCCGACAAAGATAGCAAGATTGCCACAAGTTTTTGTTACTTTTGAACGATCTCTTCCATAACTGGCAGGCATTTGCAAAAGTGATCCCTGTCCACAACGAAGTAGATCGGATCGTCGATACCCGGCGATCCAACCAACAACTTTTTTACCATGTTTGAAGCAAAAACGTATATACGTCGCCGAGAGGCGCTGCGTAAGCGTGTTGGCAGTGGTTTGATTCTGCTCCCTGGAAACCACGAAGCTTCTGCCAACTATCCGAGTAATACTTTCCCATTCCGTCAGGATAGTACTTTCCTCTATTTCTTTGGTTTGAATCATCCCGAATTTGCCGGTATTCTTGACGCGGATTCAGGAGAGGATATGTTATTCGGAGAGGATTACACGATCGATGATATTATCTGGATGGGCCCGCAACCATCGTTGGCTGAGCAGGCCCAGCAAGTGGGGGTAACCCGGACGGCCGGATTGGCTCAACTGGCCGAAACGGTAAAGAAGGCAATTGCCCAAGGCCGGAAGATTCACTATTTGCCTCCTTATCGGGGTGAGGTGACCCTGATGTTGTGTGAACTGCTCGGCTTGCAACCGGCTGCCCTCAAAGAGCAGGTTTCGGTTGAATTGGCCAAAGCTGTAGTGGCGTTGCGCGAAATCAAAGAGCAGGATGAGATCGACGAGATCGAAAGAGCTTGTACGATTGGTACCAAAATGCACCTGCAGGTGATGCAGATGTGTCGTCCAGGTGTGGTTGAACAGGAGATTGCCGGTGCAATCGATGGTATTGCGCGTCAGTATGGAGCCGGAGTTTCGTTCCTGTCGATCGTCAGCCAGAATGGTGAGACACTTCACAACCACAATCATGGCAATGTTTTGGAGTCAGGGCGTCTGCTGTTGGTCGATGCCGGTGCTGAAACCAATATGAACTATTGCAGCGATTTTACTCGTACCATTCCGGTCAATGGCAAATTTACTGCCCGCCAGAAAGCTATTTATGATATTGTTTTGGCAGCGAATAGCCGTACATTCGAGTTGGCTAAACCTGACTTGTTTTATTGGCAGATGCACAATGAGGCTGCACGGGTTATTGCCGATGGCCTGAAAGAGTTGGGGCTGATGCAGGGCAATATGGAGGATGCTGTCGCTTGTGGAGCTCAAGCGCTCTTTATGCCTCACGGGTTGGGTCATCAAATGGGGCTTGACGTACACGACATGGAGAATATCGGTGAAAAATATGTCGGTTACGACGAAGAATCCATGCGCAGTGAGACACCGGGACTCTCTTCGTTGCGGATGGGCAAACGACTCAAACCGGGTATGATCATGACGGTTGAACCGGGTATCTACTTTATTCCTGCCCTGATCGACAAGTGGGAAAAAGAGGGGCTCGGCAACGGGTTTATTAATTTTGAGAAAACCCGGGAATATATCGGGTTTGGAGGTATTCGTATCGAAGACGATATGTTGATCACTCCCGATGGCAATCGTATGTTGGGCAACCGTCGGGCTCCAGCTACTACCGAAGATATCGAGAGTTACATGCATCCGTAATTGCTATTCGAGGGGCGGCAATCAGTGCTAAGAGGGTGAGGGCTGTCTGTATTGTTGGTGGGCAGTCCTAAATGCTGATTAATGTTGTTACTGCTCCCTGTCTTGCCCTTGGTTTATTACAACGGCCAAACATTGGTGTGACCGATAATATCATAAAGAGACGACCTCACATGCTGAGGTCGTCTCTTTATTTTGTCCTCTTTGCTAACAAATGGGGTTGTCATCCATTGATTTTCAAAATAATCCCTCAGTATTTTGTGAATAGTCTATACAATATTTAGGTTTAATATTGTCCTATACGGTTCGTTATTCATGTTCATAAAGTGACAGTTCTGTGTGATTATTAAAATTACTTGTTAAGTTTTAAATATTTCACATGTAATATATAATATTCAGAAAATCAAATATATTAATATATACAAGTTTAATTTACTTGTAAAGTGTTTTTACTCTATCTATCAAAAATCATTGAATAATTGGGATAATTCAATGTTCTAAAAAGGCTGAAAAGAGTGAATACCTTTCAATATTTTTATTAATTTCGTATAAAAAGACGGAATAATACGCTATTTCATCCACTACAATACTAAATTTTCAGATTCTGATAGCGAAACCAAAGGTTTAGGAGCTGTATGCCAGGATTGGGTAGGCGTCGCAATGAAAACGTGGAGACACTATTGTTATACGAAAATACGCTATTGGATTGCCAGATAACAAAATAAATGCAATTGTGGCATCTCGCTTGTCATTAATAAATGAATGCGATCTGAAGGGATGAACGTATTTTTTTCAAACAATGGATCACACCATGAGCGTACACTTACCAATACCTCCGGACAAATGATTCGGGACTATTGACACAAACTGAGTAAACGGATTAAGAAAAACAGATAAGTCATTCAAAGAGAGTAATTCGCAACGAGGGGATAAAGAGATTGGATCATCAATTTTCGAAAGGAATGGAGACAAAGATGAGATACTCTTCTTACAGACAGACAACGGTGTGCAATAAAAAAGGCAGAAGTTTTCTTCTGCCCAATCAAAGTACCCCCGACGGGAATCGAACCCATATCAGCAGAACCGGAATCTGCCATTCTATCCATTGAACTACGGAGGCATGTGAAACTTGTGAATGCAAAGGTGCAATTTTTTTAGCGTTAATACAAATTTTCACCCCCGATTTCCAGCTTCTTGACAGGAAGAATTTCTGAACCCAACTCCCTCACTGTGCGGTTACTTACTACATAACACACGAATTCCACCAACATGTCAAATAATATTCCTAATACTGAAAAGTGGCACCGTCTCGAACAGGTGATCAAATGGACAGGATTGTCTATTAATGCTTTTGCGCTGCATATCGGCCTGAAGCGAAGTGAAAACCTGTACCAGATCAAAAAAGGTAATAATGGGATCAGCCACGATTTGGCCGAATTGATCACTGCCAAATATCCCTCCATCAGCAAAGGTTGGTTGCTCACCGGCGAAGGAGAGATGATGATCGACCAAAAAAGCTCCAGTAAAAACTCGGGGATTCCTTGTTATGGCATGGATGCGGTCGAAGCGGTCGAAATGCTTGAGCGAACCGATGGAGAACAGCCTCTTCAACCCCAATTTTATATTGATTTCCCGCCTTTGAAACGTTGCGATCTGGCCGCTTTGTCTTTGAGCGATGCCATGCAGCCTGAGGTTCCGGCGGGAAGTTACGTCCTGTTGCGTCGTCAAAATCCCGACGAACTGCTCCCCGGAGCAATGTGTCTGATCCTTTCCGAGACGTTTAAAGGTATACGGATTGTCCGCCAAAGTCCACATGAAGAGGAGCTGTTGTTGTTGCCTCGAAATACAGAGGCGTATGATCCGATTTCCATCAAACGGGAGGCAATCCGCAAATTGTTTGTGGTCGAAGGTGTCATTATCAAGAAAATTTTGTGATCTTTGTTTCGTAACATTGACAGAAAGGGTTTGAAGAGCGACGAACTTGCTTTTATAGTGTCTGTTCTGTGATCTCTAACTGTATGTCGGTAGTGGCCGTGCTTCTTGGTGTAGCATCAGGGATAAAGCGGCTGGAACTTTATATTAATCAAACAAAGATCATGTTTTCAGGAATCGTTGAAGCTACAGGACGTGTCGTTGCCGTCCGTGAAGATCAAGGCAATAAGCACATTACCATTGAAGCCCCATTTACGAATGAATTGCGTATTGATCAAAGCATTGCTCATAATGGAGTTTGTCTGACTGTTGTCGAATTGGATGCACCTCGTTATACCGTGACTGCGATCCACGAGACGCTTGTCAAATCCAATTTGGGTGAACTCCAACCGGGAGATTTGGTCAACTTGGAGCGGAGTATGCGTCCTGATGCACTGTTGGATGGACACATTGTCCAGGGACATGTCGATCAGACTGCTCGTTGTACAGCGATCAGTGAAGCAGACGGCAGTTGGTACTATACATTTGAATACGACCCAACTCCCGGTAACATAACCGTAGAAAAAGGGTCTGTAGCGGTCAATGGAGTCAGTCTGACTGTTGTCAACTCACAAGCTTCGTCATTTCAGGTAGCGATCATTCCCTACACATACGAACACACCAATTTCCATACCTTAAAAGTAGGCTCGACGGTCAATCTCGAATTCGACATTGTGGGTAAATATATCACTAAGCTGATGAAACAGTATCAGCCCAAGGCCTAACCGGTTGCGCAGCATGATGAGATTCAAGATCAAAACCACGGCAGGGGCGGCATTGGCTGTTGCAACTGTTGCAGCCTTTATCAGCATTGTTTTTGGAGTGGTATTGGCTCTGCAACCCACTTCGATTTTGATCTGTTCATGCGGGCTGTTTGTCTTGCTCTTTTTTGCTGCACACTACCTGTTTAATCTCTTCGTGCGTTATCGGATCAAGCCGATTTATCAGGTCTTGCTTTCAAAAAATATCCGAACTCATGATCTGCCTCCGACTCATGATCTGGTTAGTGGGCTGCAAGACGAATTGAATCTGTGGGCCGAAAAGAATGCCCGTGAAATTGCACGGCTGAAAGAGAATGAGCGTTACCGCAAGGAGTTTCTCGGTAATGTGTCGCACGAGATCAAGACACCGATTTTTACCATACAAGGATACATTTTGACGCTGCTTGACGGTGGGTTGGAAGACGAAAATATCAATCGTAAATACCTCGAACGCTCTGAAAAAAGTATAGATCGACTCATCAATATCGTGCAAGATTTGGAGGAGATCTCCAAACTCGAGTCGGGTTCGCTTGTGTTGGAGCCGGAGCGGTTCGATATTGTGGCGTTGGTACGAGAGATTGCCGAATCGATCGAAATAGAGGCTGCGGCCCGGCATATTACATTCCGCATCGGTACAAGCAATTTTCAGCCTCCGGTATTGGTTTATGCGGATCGTCGCAAAATTAGTCAGGTAATTATGAACCTGTTGATCAATTCGGTGCGATATGGCCGTGACAATGGAACCACTACGGTCAGTTTCGTCGATATGTATGATCGTGTGATGATCGAAGTGGCTGACAACGGGGTGGGTATTGCAGAAGAGTATATTCCACGTGTATTTGAACGCTTTTTCCGGGTTGATAAGAGCCGTTCTCGGGAACAGGGAGGCACTGGTTTGGGATTGGCGATTGTTAAACATATCCTCGAAGCACACGGCCAGGTCATCACTCTGCGTAGCAAATTGGGTGAAGGCAGCACCTTCTCGTTTGCGCTGGCCAAAGAGGCACCTAAAGCTAACCCTGTATCAGTGACTAAAACCGTATAGCTGTTGTAATCAATCCTCAGTTGACTTACTCTTTTTTCTTGCATCGTTTCACTTTTATCTAACCTGCTGACCTATTTAGCTGTTTCAGAGCCTGTATCGTTGTATAGGTTTTATTGTGAGGCCTATGGTATATAGAAAGAAGCGATCTGCCTCATTTGTTCTATGAAAGGATATAATAAGTTGTCCGATAGTCTGTGTTGTCTTGTTTTTATTGATTGAATAGGGCTTTTTAGCCTTCCCCCGATTTTGTTGCAGCATAAGGGTTAGTATTTATTACCTCTCTGATGGTTTTGCAGATCTTAATAATGGGTTTTCCGGAAGCAGAGTTGTTGTGTGGAGCAGATTCACTGGCCAGCCAATTAGACCTGGTCGTTTCTCATTGTGTGTTGTGTTTCCTGGTCTCTGTCCGAATGCCAACAAATTCTTTGTCACAGGTTCTTTGTACATCCGCCCTGCCAGCTGTTTGCCCATTGAGGGAAATTATCCGTTAACCCAAACCGCAGATACAAGAAATTGCGTATATTTGAAAATTATAGGATGCGTTTTGCAAAGTTCTCACCCTACGGGGAGAATTTGCAATGTTTGACATTCATTGCGTTTATTGTGTACACAGCATGCATTCAATGCTGAAGTTTCATTGAAACAGCATTCTATTGCGTGTATTTTGCTTATTTTGTTCATATCTAATCAAAACACATGGAAAGTCTTCTCCCACTTGTCGTTACATGGGATGTTAATCCGGCCCTGTTTCATCTCGGCTCGTTCGAGGTCCGTTATTACGGGGTGCTTTGGGCGGTAGCTCTCGGAATCAGCGCCTACATTTTCCACCATATTATGATCCGCGAAGGGTTGAGCGAAAAGACCTTTGATTCGGTCTTTTGGTTCGGAGTGATTTCGACCGTTTTGGGATCTCGATTAGGACACTGCCTCTTCTACGATCCAGGATACTACCTGACCCACCCTGTCGAAATTCTCGATATCCGTCAAGGTGGTATGGCCAGTCACGGAGCTGCAGTCGGCCTGTTGATCGGCTTGTGGCTGTTCTCCCGGAAAAATAAATTGCCCTATATCTGGTCGTTGGATCGAATCAGTATAGTGGTTGCCATCAGTGGAGTCGCTGTGCGATTGGGTAATTTGATGAACTCCGAGATTTATGGAACCGTTACCTCCTTACCCTGGGGCTTTATTTTCGTACGCGACGGCGAAACCCTTCCCAAACATCCGACACAGATTTATGAAGCCTTGTGTTATTTGGTGTTGTTTGTGATCCTACTCTGGATGTACTATAAAAAGGATTTGGCACGCCGTCGGCCCGGAGTGATGTTCGGGTTCTTCTTGATTATTCTGTTCGGCACCCGTTTTTTGATCGAATTTATCAAAAATCCACAAGTGGATTTCGAACAGCATATGGTGTTGAACATGGGGCAACTGTTGAGCATTCCGTTTATTGTGGCAGGTGTCGTCATCCTGTGGCGTGCGTTAAAGCAAGTACCACTAACACCATCCCCGTTGAAAAAAACGGTTGCCGGGAAATCTGGCAAACGCAAATAAAACCTATAAGCCTAAAGCCATGGATTCTATCAGTACACTTATTTTCAATGCACTGGTTCGTCGCCAGAGTATCAATTTGCCCGAAATCGGATCATTAAAGGTGATTACCCGCCCTCCGGTGATGGAGAAAAAAGGGATGGTTACCCCTCCGCTCAATCTGGTGATTTATGCTGAGACTGAGAATCCTGATTTTTTGAATATTGTAGCATTAATCGCACAAAATAATAATCAGGATGAGATACAGGCCAGAGCTATTTATGACAGTTGGCTGGCAACTGTTCGCAGTGAAGAGGTGGTTCGCATCGATTCGGTAGGGGAAATCCGTGAAAAGCGGTTCTATCCGGCTCCAGGATTGAATGAGATTATGAATCCCATTCGACCTGAACCTGCAAGAGTTCCTCGGCAAATGGAGGTCCGTCAGATCATATGGTGGGTACTTGGTGCAATTATTATCGGAGGCGCGATCTCTTACGGAGCGATCACTTTGCTTAATCGCAGTACCTATTCATACGAAGACGAGGCGATTGAGTGGGAAGAATTGACGCCTGCAACGCCTCGCACACAGACGGCTACGGATCAGCCTGCTGCGACGACAGATGAGGCGGCTGACGATTCAGAAGAGGCGACAGCGTCTGCTTCCAAACCGACAGCTCAGCCTGCACCTGCAACAACAGCTCCAACAAAACCGGCTGTTTCGGCCTCGCCCGCTACATCGACTGTGGCACCTGGGCAGATGGGCTATTATGTGGTGGTTGGAACCTATAGCACGGATGCCAATGCAAACAAATTTATTGCACAGGCCAAACAAATTGATAATACGCTTTCCTACTATAAACTGCCGCTCGATAATGGGAAAATTATGATTTATACCTCGTTAGCGGCAACAGAGCAACAAGCCAAGAGGCTTAAGCAGCAATGTGCCGGTTCATTCCCGGATGCGTGGATTTTCAAACGTCGTGTACGTTAAGAAAGTGGAGTGCGGGTTTTGTCCGAAGACGGATACCCAATTGTTGCGATCCACAGTGGAGAGGTTTTTAGCTGTTGAATAGATACCGGTTCGGTATTCAATAGGTTACTATGCATATAACACATCCACCACTCTATAGGTCCTTGCAGATAAAGTATGAAACGATATGCAGGATGGAGTGTAAGGGTATGTATGTCGGACGTGTTTAAAATTATGATAGGAGAAACGTGCAGAGATGTTTTAGCAGTGAGCAATTCGCATCTGTACATGGAAAATACGTATTCTTGATCAAATAGAAAATAGAAAAAGAGAGGCACCATCAATAGTGCCTCTCTTTTTTGTTGCCTTTAATGGGGGTATAAACTTGTTGCGGTTATATAGAGCTTGGTTGTGGTCAGAGGATCAGGTCAAGAGAGCATGGGTTTGCTCCACAGATAGAGAAGTGCCCACATGACAAAACGAGCTCCTTTACCGACTAACATCAATAGAGCCGAAGAGCGAAAATTGACACGATAGAATCCTAAAGCTAACGCAAAGACATCGCCAACGAAGGGTAACCAGGTCAATAAAGCGAGCCACGCTCCAAAACGGTCGATTTTACTTTTATGTTTAACGAGGGTTTCGTGTTTAATATGCAGAAAACGCTCGATCCACTCCCATTTACCGAGCCAACCCAACCAATAAGAGGTCAGTCCGCCGAGCCAGTTACCGAGTGTGGCCACTCCCACACAAAGCCACACATTCCCCCCGACTGCCAGCATGGCGATCAGTTGGACATCCGAGCTGAACGGAACGACCGTAGCCGCAATAAATGATCCGAGAAAAAGGCCGAAATAGCCCAAATCCAGTAACCAATCCATAAATGTTATAAGTTTATAGGTTGGAATGATGCAGTGCAAATATGCCGTTTTTCCGCAGGAATAGCAAGGGGACTTATCGGGATCTTTTGTTAGATATGTCCGATTGGGAGGATGCATTATGAGGCATTATACATGAAACGGGGACTGATCAGTAAAATTTTGGGATGTCATTTGGCTTTGCAACGGAAAGGCATAAAATAAAAAACCGCAGAACACGGTTAGATGTTCTGCGGTTTGTAGTTTCGGATAGATCAAATGATCTACTGAAATCAATTTTTAAAGAATAATCCGTTTTCGTTGGCATCAACATGGATGACCGAATCTCGGCTGACCGTTCCGGCCAAAATCTCTTTCGAGAGTTCGTTGACCAGATAACGCTGCAGGGTACGTTTGATCGGTCGTGCACCAAACAGCGGATCAAATCCCTTCTTGGCTAACCAGTCGATCGCTTTGTCTGAAACCTCCAGTCTCATGCTGTTCTCTTCCAGCATTTTGTTGATCTGGGCAAGCTGCAGGACAACGATCTGACGAACATCGTCTTTGGTCAGCGGCGTGAACATGATGATCTCGTCAATACGGTTCAGGAACTCCGGACGAATCGTCTGTTTCATCAACTCAAAAACCTCATTCTGCGTCTTCTCGATCACCTCTTCGGGTGGAGTCTCGTTGTGGTATTTCGAGAAGTTCTCCACAATAATCGGTGAACCGATGTTCGAAGTCATGATGATGATCGTGTTGCGGAAGTCTACAGTACGCCCTTTGTTATCGGTCAGACGACCATCGTCCAATACTTGCAGCAAGATGTTGAAGACATCCGGATGGGCCTTTTCGATCTCGTCAAGCAGGACAACCGAGTAGGGTTTACGACGTACGGCTTCGGTTAACTGGCCACCCTCATCGTAACCGACGTATCCGGGAGGCGCTCCGATCAGTCGTGAAACGCTATGACGTTCCTGATATTCACTCATATCGATACGCGTCATCATCGTATCATCGTTGAACAGATACTCTGCCAAAGCCTTGGCCAACTCAGTCTTACCGACACCGGTCGTACCCAGGAAGATGAAGGAACCGATCGGACGACGGGCATCCTGCAGGCCGGCACGACTACGACGTACGGCATTGGCAATAGCTTCGATCGCTTTGTCCTGACCGATCACCCGTTCATGTAGTACACTCTCCATCTGAAGCAGCTTCTCACGCTCGCTCTGCATCATACGGCTTACCGGAATACCGGTCCAGCGTGCAACCACTTCGGCGATATCTTCGGCATCGACCTCCTCTTTGATCATGGCGCCGCCTGCATGGCTCTTTTCGATCTCAGCCTGCAACCGTGTAATCTCGTTCTGGGCCTCCTGAATCTTACCGTAACGGAGTTCGGCTACCTTGCCATAATCACCGCTACGCTCAGCAGCAGCAGCTTCAAGTTTATACTCGTCGATCAGCTGTTTGTTCTTCTGAACCTTCTCGAGCAGGTCGCGTTCGCTCTGCCATTTTGCACGCATTGCGGTACGTTTGCCGTTTAAGTCGTCGATCTCTTTGGTCAGCTCATCGATACGCCCCTGATCGTTCTCACGACGGATCGCTTCGCGTTCGATCTCCATCTGGCGTACCTTACGATCCAGTTCATCGATTTCGTCAGGTACGGAGTTCATCTCGAGTCGCAGTTTCGCTGCCGCCTCATCGACCAGGTCGATCGCCTTATCCGGTAAGAAACGTGAGGTGATGTAACGGTGTGACAGCTCAACGGATGCGATGATCGCTTCGTCTTTGATCCGCACTTTGTGGTGGTTCTCGTAACGCTCTTTCAGACCACGCAGGATCGAGATGGCATCCGGAACAGAGGGTTCATCGACCATCACCTTCTGGAAACGACGCTCCAACGCTTTATCGGTCTCAAAGTATTTCTGGAACTCATCCAGTGTCGTCGCACCGATCGCACGCAACTCACCACGTGCCAAGGCTGGTTTCAAGATGTTGGCGGCATCCATGGCGCCATCACTCTTACCTGCCCCTACCAAGGTGTGAATCTCATCGATGAACAACAGAATTTCACCATCTGATGAGATAACCTCTTTGACAACGGCTTTCAGTCGCTCTTCGAACTCTCCTTTGTATTTGGCACCGGCGATCAATGCACCCATATCCAATGAGTAGATCTGTTTATTACGCAGGTTCTCGGGTACATCGCCGTCGATGATACGGTGTGCAATACCTTCAGCAATAGCGGTCTTACCGACACCCGGTTCACCAACCAGAATCGGGTTGTTTTTGGTACGGCGTGAAAGGATCTGCAGCACACGACGAATCTCTTCGTCACGACCGATAACCGGATCCAATTTGCCTTTACGGGCCTGCTCGTTCAGGTTGATTGCATATTTGCCCAATGCATCGAAGGTCTGCTCATTGGTCTGTGAATCGATTGTTGAGCCCTTCCGCAGGTTCTTGATCGCTGCAATCATCTCCTTCTCGGTGGCACCGGAATCTTTCAGCAATCGGCTGGCCATGTCACGACCTGCCAAAATACCCAACAGCAAGTGCTCTACGGAAGCATACTTGTCGTTGAACTCACGTGTAAAGTCTCCCGCTTTTTGAATAGCTTCGGAGCTTTCACGCGAGAAGTAGGGGTCACCGCCCGAAACTTTGGGCAGTCGGTCGATCTCCTGTTTGAGCATCGAGCGCAACGCGTTGATGTTCACGCCCAACTTCTGCAACAGGTAAACGCCAACACTGTCATCTTCGGTGACGATGGCCTCCAGAATGTGGAGCGGCTCAACAGCCTGCTGGCCGTGGCCGGTGGCAAGTGACATTGCACTTTGCAAAGCCTCTTGCGCCTGAATGGTTAAGTTGTTGATCGTCATATTTTGTGTTCTCCTTTCTTCTTCGTGATTTGTGAATCAAATTCACTACATACACTATCAAATTCATTGCCACACTGCATTGGCTGCAATTCTGACACCACAAAGGTGACAACTGATGACAACTTGTGAAAGGACGTCAGAAAGAGTGGACAATCGGTGCCGAATTGACCGAAAAAGGTGTCGAATTGTCACAATTTTTTCTCGCAATCGTCACAGGATAAATATGTTACTGGTTTGTATTGATGATGTTTGTAAGCAAAATATGATGTGCTGGTGAGTGTATATGAGAAGCGTATATGAGATAAGTTGTTCTCTACAACGGCATTGGAGGGCAATGCCGTACTTGTTTCAAAGCCATATACCGGAACAGTTGAGATTAAGGGTTTTTAACTGTTGCAATGTGATGTGGAAGGCCTATGGATCATTCACCCCGAGCGATAGAGGAGATGATGGGCTATGCAGAACGATCGGGGAATTCCAGTACATCAATCAACTTAAATTTTCGCAGAAGTCTGTATTGATTAAGCCAATCAGATTATTGGAGTTCAGCCGGGCCAAATTTTTATTGATTGAAAGTACGGGGCGTAAAAAACGATTTTGCGTATAGAAGGTGTGGAGAGGGAAAGTTGTACGCAAGTAATATGCTGCCCCGAAGCAAACAAAAAAACGTCTGCAATCTTCCTCAATATGGAAAGATGCAGACGGTCTAAAGTTTGGATAGGGGTATAACAAAGAAGCCGACCTTTCGGACGGCTTCCTTTATTCCGGAACGTCAGTCTATCTGATTAGAGCGCGTTGACGTGCAACTGCAAACTGCTCTTCAGGTTAGCTGCCTTGTTCTTGTGAATCACATTGTTCTTGGCCAGTTTGTCCAGCATGGCGGTCACCTTAGGAAGCAATACAACTGCTGCATCCTTTTCGGTGGTGTTACGCAGTGCTTTCATCGCGTTGCGCGCGGTTTTGTGATAATATTTGTTCCGAGCGTTTTTCACCTCGGTCTGGCGCATTCTTTTCTTCGATGACTTGTGATTTGCCATGGTTATGTGTTTTTGCTTTTTATGTTTTTACTGGTAGCCCATAGGAGAATCGAACTCCTCTTTCAAGAATGAAAATCTTGCGTCCTAACCGATAGACGAATGGGCCAATCGTGAGAATGCCGATGACTAATTCAGCGGTGCAAAGGTAATTAAAAAACTTATATGTGCAAAAAAAACTGAAAAAATCGCTCACAATATCGCATTTTTGACGCTTTGAAGCTATATTTGTTTACCGGAAAACCGCTTTCCGAATCCTGTTAACTCTCCTTTTCCGAACAGTTATGCATATTGTCCAAGTGACCGATCGGGTACTCCCCGCCCATAAATACGGGGGAACGGAACGTGTGATGTGGTCTCTTGCCAAAGCATTGGTGGAGATGGGGCATCAGATTACTTTCCTGGCGGCCCGCAATACCACATGCGATTTCGCACGCGTGATTGAGATTGATCCCTCTCGTCCAATTACGGCGCAGATTCCGCATGATGCCGATATAGTCCACTTTCATCTTGGATTGGGGAATTTTAGTGATGAGCAGTTGGCAGAAGCTCACATTCCGATTGTGACCACCATTCACGGTAATGTATCGGGACGAATCGGAATCAATACCATTTTCGTTAGCCGGAATCATGCTCAGCGCCATGGGGCAACAGCCTATGTATATAATGGTTTGGATTGGTCGGATTACGGAACACCCGATTTTAAACTCAAAAGAGACTATTTCCATTTCTTAGCCAAAGCGGCTTGGCGCATCAAGAATGTAAAGGGAGCGATTCGGATCGTTCGGGGAATGCCTTCCGAACGGTTATATGTATTGGGTGGAACCCGTCTGAATTTCAAAAGCGGATTCCGATTGACCCTTTCACCGAAGATACACTTCTGTGGTATGGTCGATCAAACCCAGAAACAGTTCTACATGCGCAAATCGAAAGGGTTGGTTTTTCCGGTGCGTTGGCACGAGCCTTTCGGACTGGCCATGATCGAAAGTATGTGGTATGGCTTGCCGGTTTTCGGAACTCCATACGGTTCGTTGCCTGAATTGATCCCCGCACAGGTGGGTTTCCTCTCCGACTCTGCTTCCGGCCTGCGAGAGGCGATGGCTAATTGGCAAGCCTATTCTCCACAGGTGTGTCATGAATATGTACGGGATACCTTCAACGCTCATGTGATGGCGGAGCAGTACCTCTCCTATTATGAAAAGGTTTTGAACGGAGAGACTTTGAATCCGACTGACCCCTATGCTGAGGGAACTCTTGAGAAATTGCCCTTTTACGATTAAGGTTTTGAGATGTTCGTGATCAATCAGCCCTATTGACAAAATAGCGTTTGTTGCATCAATATGAATCTTTAGAGACCAACTTTTGAGTAATAGCCGCAGTTGGGCTTTTGCTCTGTTTCCGTATTTCGCAAATTTCGTCTTGCATAGAATGCTACTCCTGCTTGCTTTCAGGATGCATACAAGTATCTATTCTGGAGGTTTGGGTTGTTGTTGGGGCAACTTACCTGTCATTCGTGGCAATATAATCAATTGATACATGAGGGAATATGTGTAATAATTATTTGACAATAATGGCAAAAAAAGAAAAAGTACTTTATGTGGACATGGACAATGTGCTGGTCGATTTTCAGTCGGGTATAGACGCATTGGCACCGGAAGATAAGGAGGCGTATATGGGGACGTATGATAATTGCCCGCATATCTTTTCAAAGATGGTCCCGATAAAAGGGGCGATTGAGAGTTTTAAGCGGCTGTCAGCCGTTTATGATACCTACATTTTGTCGACGTCACCCTGGGATAACCCTACGGCATTGAATGATAAATTGGAATGGATTAAATGCTATTTGGGAGATGTGGCCTATAAACGTGCCATCTTTACCCATCATAAACATTTGAACAAGGGGGATTATTTGATTGATGACCGTACTAAAAATGGTGCGGACCGATTCGAAGGAGAACTCATCCAATTTGGCAGTGACCGTTTCCCGGATTGGGATGCCGTATTGGCATATCTGTTGTGATATGTCGTAAATTCATTTCAGGTTGGTCGCCATCTACGCTCCTTAAAAAAAGGACTGTAAAAGAGAGCTTTTTTTAGTTGGTATATTATGAAGCTGTGATAAAATCCTTAGAATTAAGGTAATATATGAGTGCAAAGAAAAATAAAGAGGTTAGCGATTTCAGCTAACCTCTTTATTTTCAATTGTCGGGGTGAAAGGATTCGAACCTTCGACCACACGCCCCCCAGACGTGTACTCTAACCGGGCTGAGCTACACCCCGAGCGATTTGAGTGGCACAAAATTACATGTTTATTTTAAAATCACAAAATTTTCCTTCAGGTTTCTGTTTTTATCCGCTGTTTCCCAATGCCCTTCTGAATTATTTTGAACAAATATTTATGGAATGCCCCCCCTTTACAATCATATTTTTGTTGAGAAACATATCTGTCAATGAGTTCATATTTCGGTTCTTGTAACATAAAATGTCAAACGATCGTTTTTAAGTTCACCATTCACCGTAACCTTGAACAACAAAATGTTGAGTTAATTAAGTTTCCTCGCTTCAGGTGGGTAGATACGGTTGCCGTGTTGAGCGTCAAGGTCTGAAAATTCTAAAATGGGTGAATCGAATTTTATTTTGTATCTTCGAACCTAAATTCGCCTTACAGGCTCTCGTTTAAGATTTTATCGCCTAAATTCACATTCATGAAACTACTATTAACCTGCGTGGTTGCCCTGCTGACGTTTGTGGCAACACCTACTTTTGCACAGGTCGATTTGGATCAGATTGCTCCACATCCCCGTCTGATGTTACCCAAAGGAGCTGAAAAACAACTACTCAAACAGATCAAGAAGGACTCCGTATGGCGGAATATTCATGCTTTGACTCTCCAGGAGGCTGATCGTATCATTACGTTGCCCGTTAACGAACGGATCAAAACCGGAATGCGTCTGTTGGCTATTTCGCTGGAAAACTTACGGCGTGTTTTTGTGCTCAGCTATGCCTACCGTATGACCGGAGAGGAGAAATATTTCAAACGTGCTGAGGCCGAAATGCTCAAGGCTGCCTCTTTCTCGGATTGGAATCCCAGCCATTTCCTCGATGTGGGAGAAATGACCATGGCTCTCGGTATAGGCTACGACTGGCTATATCCCAAACTCTCCGAATCCTCGCGTAAAACCATACGGGAAGCCATTATCAATAAAGGCTTTGTCCCCTCATACGATACGGCGTATAACTGGTTCCTCGATGCTGAACACAACTGGAATCAGGTCTGCAACGGTGGACTCACCTTCGGAGCCATAGCTATTGCAGACGAAGCGCCTGAATGGTCACAGAAAATTCTCGATCGGGCTATTGACCGTGTTCGTCTTCCGATGCGCAATTATGCCCCGGATGGCGGTTATCCCGAAGGAGTCAGCTATTGGGGCTATGGAACGCTTTTCAATGTATTGATGATCAGTGGACTGGAAAGTGCTTTCGGTACTGACTATGGCTTAGGACAGATGCCGGGTTTCATGCAGACCGGTACGTTTGCCATGCAGATGATCAGTCCGCTGGGATTGCAATTCAATTTCATGGATAATGGTGAGGCCCCAGAAGAATCACCGGCACTCTTCTGGTTCTACAATAAGACCAAAGATCCTGCTCTGTTGTGCAACCAGATTGCCACTTTGAAACGGGATTCTACTCATAAATTCCTGAACAATCGAGTTTTGCCGGCAATTATAATTTGGGGTGCAGGTGCACCTATGGAACAGCCGGTTTTGCCGACGCAGACCTATTGGATCGGCAATGGTCACACCCCGCTTTGTGTGATGCGGTCGGCCTGGGGCGATCCTAATGCTCGATTTGTTGGCGTAAAAATGGGTTCACCGAGTATTAACCATGGCCACATGGATGTAGGTAGTTTTGTTTTCGAAGCTGATAGCGTACGTTGGGCACTCGACCTGGGTCGTGAGGACTATAACGATACGGAGACTCTCGGTGTGGATCTGTGGACCATGACACAGGAGTCGCAGCGTTGGGATGTATTCAAATACAATAACTTTGCTCACAATACACTGACATTTAACGACAAGCATCAATATATGAAGGGTTCGGCTCCGATTATCGATTCCAGCTCTAACCCTCAGCAGCCTTATGTTGCGACAGATCTGACTCCGGTCTATGTCGGGCAAGTGCAAAAGGCTGAACGGGCATTCTCGTTAGTCAATAATGATTATTTGGTAGTTGAGGATAAAGTAACTGCCGGACCGCATTACACCCGTATGCGTTGGACATTGGCTACCAAAGCCAAACCGACCCTTATCTCTGATAACATAGTGCTGTTGGAGCAGGATGGTAAAAAATGCTATTTGAAAGTCGATTCCGAGACTCCGATCAAGTGGTATTTTGAAAAGACACCTACGGTCAATACCTATGACACGCCCTGTCCGGATGTAACCATGGTGGTATTCGATACGGATCTCAAACGTAACGAAACCCAGAAGTTTACCGTAATGATGTTACCGGGATCGGCTGAGCGTTCAACCGAAGGGTTCACCCCGGTATTGAAATAGCTTTGAACCGTTGGGTCACTTTCATACAGTTCGTTTAACCTAATTTTCAAATATCCATACATTCCGTGAAACATTCCGTACATCTGCTGCTTGCATCCGTTGCGATGAGCAGTCTTGCATTGGTATCTTGTTCTCCGAAAACATCAGTTGTAGAGTCTGATTTTGCTTTCGCTGACAGTCAATTGCGTCTTGCTATTCAGTGTGCCGACAGTACTCGCGCTGCTCAAAACAAGACATTGGTTGAGTTGCCATCGCCCCGCAACATCGAACCCGACAGTTCGATGCGGTTGGTGTCGGCTTCAGATTGGTGCAGCGGCTTTTTCCCCGGAGAGTTGTGGTATATGTACGAATATACCGGCGATCCATTCTGGAAACAACAGGCCGAAACCTACACTGAAGCACTCGAAAGCCAAAAAAGTAATCGAGGAACCCACGATATAGGATTCATGATGTATTGCAGTTTCGGTAATGGTCAACGGCTGGCTCCGAATGATCATTATCAAGCCGTATTGCTGGAGAGTGCCCGGTCGCTGGCCTCTCGATTCAATCCGACTACCGGTTGTATCCGTTCCTGGGACAATTGGGGGCCGACTTTTCCATGGCAATATCCGGTTATTATCGACAACATGATGAACCTCGAGTTGCTCTTCTGGGCAACACAGGCTACGGGAGACTCAACTTTCTATAAAGTTGCTGTCACCCATGCGGATACGACCATGAAAAATCATTTCCGCCCCGATTACAGTTCTTATCATGTGGTAGATTACGATACCATATCGGGTAAACGGATCGCTCAGCAAACCCATCAAGGATACGCCGACTCTTCGGCATGGGCACGTGGACAGGCTTGGGGCCTCTATGGTTACACGGTTTGTTATCGCGAAACCAAAGATCCCAAATACTTGGCTCAAGCCGATCAAATTGCAGCCTATATCCTCAGCCGTTCGAATCAAACCGAAGATTTGATTCCTTATTGGGATTACGATGCTCCGAATATTCCCAATGAACCGAGGGATGTATCGGCTGCTACTGTTGCAGCGTCTGCCTTGTACGAATTGTCCACCTATTCAGCAGATAGCCTGAAATACCGGGCTGTAGCCGATAGTATTATTAATAACCTGTCAAAGAGTTATTTGGTTGCACCCGGGACGATGTACGGTTTCTTGTTGAGATCCAGTACGGGACACAAGCCCAATGGCTCTGAAATTGACGTACCGATCGTATATGCCGATTACTATTTCCTGGAGGCCTTGTTGCGTAAACAACGGCTCGAAAATGGTCAACCGGTGGTCGGTGGTGTGCTGACACGGGAATAGGTTTGCGGGTTGCAAATCAGACCAAAGGAAAAGTTTGCCTCTATCCTGGATATATGACAATGGATAATTGAATTGGAGAGGCAATCTATTTGAAACAATAAAGGACAGCTACAATGCTGTCCTTTATTGTTATTTGTCGAGGAATAAGATCAACCTACTGATGATTTTATTCTACAAGATTTCCTTTGTATAAACCTACTTAATGTTTCGTAGCAGGGATCTCCATTTTCTGATATGGGACTGCTAGAGGTTCTTTTGATGATGTCAGAATGCCTATTGTGTCTTGCTTTCGCACGTACAAAACAACGATATCGAAAAATGCCGATTACGTGCAGGCATTCTGCAATACCGCTTTGGAGAGACTATGTAGGCGTGATCGAGGAGTGTTAGTCGATCGAGATTACGCGATCCTCTTCGCCTGTTACCTCGATTCGAACGGTCATTACCCCCTCTTCAGGCATTAAGGGCTCGATCTTTTCAGGCCATTCGACCAAACAGAGATTGCCGCTATAGAAATACTCTTCGTAACCGAAGTCGAACGCCTCTTCGATCCGGTTGATCCGATAAAAATCGAAGTGATAGATCGGGCGCATATCCCGATCTTTGTACTCATTGACAATAGCAAAAGTGGGGCTGGTTACCGTATCTGTCACGCCCAACTGTTCGCATATCTCACGGATTAGGGTGGTTTTTCCTGCCCCCATCTCTCCTCGGAAAGCAACAATGGTGCGTCCTTCTAACGATTCAAGAATCTCCTCCGCTGCATCACGGAGATCACCTACTCCATCTACTTTAATTGTCTTCATTGGTCGATTGATTCATGGATAGCTCTGCTTCCGAATTTGATGTCCATCTACCGTGATTGTGAATCCGGTTGCGAGACGATCCTCCTGCGACAAAAATACAAACTATTTTCGAAGAACCACCTTTCCCCATACATTGTCTCCCGTTTCTTATTGTGGGCTTGTGGCAAACTGATCAGATAAATCAACTTATATGGTAATCTGCTATTTTGGGGAAGGCAGCTATGCTTTACATAACCTTGACTGTGGTATTGGTGGCAATCTGTGTGCGTCCTTTTGAACGATGTAAGTTGTGCTATCGAAGTCTTTTTATCGAAATCAATAACACGTTAAATCAACTTCTATATCGTTAGAAAGGTAACTGACACGTTCCCGAGGTCCTCTTTGTACAGAAATTCGACTATCTCGGCTTCAGTACAATAAAGGGAACAATCATCTCCTCCATCGAGATGCCTCCGTGCTGGAAGGTGTTGTCGTAATAGCGAACGTATTGGTTCGTATTGGTCGGATAGACGAAGAAATCCCGATTATAAGCAAAGATATAGGTTGAGGTAATGTTGGATTTGGGCAGGTGGGCCAATTCGGGTTTGGTGATGGCAAACACCTCTTTGGGGTTAAAGTTGAGGTTGCGGCCTGTTTTGTAACGCAGGTTCGGTGATGTCTCACGGTCACCAACCACCTTAACCGGATTGTTGACACGGACTGTGCCGTGGTCCGATGAAAGAATCACGGTGTGTCCTCGTTCTGCCAACATCTTGAGTAACAATAACAGATCGGAATGTTCGAACCAAGAGCGGGTCAACGACCGGAAAGCCGCCTCGTCTTCAGCCAAGTCACGAATTATCTGGGTCTCGGTACGGGCATGCGACAACATGTCGAGGAAATTGAACACAATCACGGAGAAATCGGCCTGGTGTACCTTCTCGATGTTGTCCAACAGCCGCTTCCCGGCATCCGAACGAATGATCTTGTCAAAGAAGAGTTTGCCGTTCCGTCCCTGCGATTGCATTTGCCGCTTGAGGAAATCCTCCTCGTGGCGGTTCTTGCCGCCCATTTCGTTATCGTTAAGCCACAAATTGGGCATGATTTTATCAATGGCTAACGGAGTGAGTCCGGCAAAAATCGCATTACGGGCATATTGGGTAGCGGTGGGCAAAATACTGCAATAAAAGTCCTCTTGCGCCACCTCGTACAGGTTATGCAAAATCGGGTGGATCACCCGCCACTGGTCGTAACGGAAGTTGTCGATCAAGATAAAGACGGTTTTGGGGTTTGCATCGGCTACCGGAAAAACCTTTGACTTCATCAGATTGTGCGACAATACCGGCGTGTCCTGATCCCGATCTGAGAACCAACTCAGGTAGTGGTTTCGAACAAATTTGCTGAACTCGTTATTGGCTTCATTCTTTTGGAATGCAAGAATTTCGCGAATACCCGTGTCGGTTGAATCGGTCAGTTCGACCTCCCAACCCACCAGTCGTTTATAGATTGCAGCCCAATCCGTAAAGGTTCGTGCCTGTCCCAATGCTGAGGCAATTTCACCAAACTGACTGCGGTAATCCGCCATGCTCTGCTCGGAAACCAACTGCTGACTGTGAACGTTCTTTTTGATTGACAACAGCACCTGATTGGGGTTAACCGGTTTGATCAGGTAGTCGGCGATTTTGGAGCCCACGGCCTTATCCATAATGTTCTCCTCTTCACTCTTGGTTACCATGATAACCGGTGTTGTGGGGCGTATCTCTTTGATTTTGGGCAATGTCTCGAGACCGGTCATACCCGGCATCATCTCATCGAGAATGATCAGATCATAAGGATGCGATCCGACCATATCGATCGCATCGTATGCATTGTTGGCTGTCTCTACTTCGTATCCTTTTCCTTTTAGAAACAGGATATGCGGTTTCAGCAGGTCTATTTCATCATCTACCCAAAGAATGCGGACTCCATTACTCATATTCAACAACTTTTTTGATATGCAATCAGAAATAAATCTCCCTTCAAACAAATATAATGCAAAAAAGAGGTTTTTATTGTTTGTGATCGAACTTTACCACAAATTAACATCTTAACACTGAGTTCAATTAAGATTAACAGATATGTAGCAAGAAGTTAATATTTCGTCAATACGGCACCCATATTTTTGCGGCGAAAACAGACAGATTTATCAAACAAAGTCGCAATGAAACAAAGATTTAGTCGTTTTTTATTCACTTTGATCTTTCTACTGCTGGCTACCGTAGCCATGTCACAAACTTCCAACGGTATTATTTATGGAACCGTTCTGGAGGCCAAAAGCAAGCAACCTGTTATCGGAGCAAGTGTGTCCATCGAGGGTACTACAATCGGAACCTCGACCGATCTCGATGGAAAATTTCTGTTACAAGATCTGCCTCAGGGAAACTACACAGTTCGAATCTCATTTCTTTCTTTTAAAACATTTGTTTCCGAACCTTTAACTATTAAAGGTGGCGAATCGACTGCACTTAACGTGGAGTTGGTCGAAGAGGTCAGCGAACTCGCCAATGTAGTGGTGGTTGCCACCCGTAAAGTTAATTCCGATGCAGGAGTGCTGTCACAGATGCGTGAAATGTCACTGGTCGCCAGCGGAACATCGGCTCAGGCAATTGCACAAACCCAAGATCGCGATGCAGCCGAGGTGGTGCGCCGAATCCCTGGAATCTCTATTCTGGATGACAAGTTTGTGGTGGTACGTGGCCTTGCTCAACGATATAATAATGTATGGATCAACGGTGGAGCAGTACCAAGCTCGGAAGCGGATACCCGTTCGTTCTCTTTCGACATTCTTCCCAGCAGCCAGCTTGATAACATGATGATCGTTAAGTCGCCTGCACCGGAGATCCCGGGAGATTTCTCCGGAGGATTTGTACTGATCCGTACGAAAATCCTGCCCGAGAAAAACTCGCTGCAGTTCTCCTATACTACCGGGTTCAACAGTATGACCCATTTCCATGATTTCAAATATAATCCGGGTGGTGTTGCCGATGCTTTCGGCTTTGGAAACGCCAGTCGTGATCTTAACGATAATGTACCGGCCCGTGTTGATGATGGCAATGCGGAGCAGGTTGACAAAGTGACGAAAAACGGTTTCCGCGAAGAGTGGCGTGTCAAAAGCCGTCGTCCATTATGGGATCAAAAATTCAATTTTGCGATCAATCGTAAATTCAATCGTGAGAATGGAGATCAAATCGGTTTGGTCGGGGCTTTGAATTACAGCAACACGAACAAAAGTTTCCTCGACATGGAAAACTCCCGGTACGGCATATACAACGGTATCGAGGACACCAAAAACTACTCATATAAATACACCGACAATCAATATACCAATGATGTGAAGTTGGGTGCCATGTTGAATCTTTCGTACGTGCCGGCTCCAAAAGATGAAGATCATATCAACAAATATGAATTTCGCAATATATTCAATCAGTTGGGGCGTAACCGTTATACCGAAAGGGAGGGTTTCCAAAATATCAGCGGGTACTATGACCAACAGAAAGAGGAGTTCCTTTATACATCGCGAGGAAGCTATACCGGACAGTTTGCCGGTGAACACCGTATCCGTCAGACGCGGATAGACTGGAATGCCAGCTACTCCTATGCCAATAAACGTCAACCGGATCGTCGGATTGTCGAACGTCAAAAGGACCTGAGCAACGGTATTGACCAATATCAGATCGATCAGTCATTTATCTCACGTGATTTCATCTCTCTGGACGAGCATATTGCGTCAGCTGCAGCCAACCTCAGTCAGCCGTTGAATCCATCGTCCGAAAACGCCATCGAACTGAGAGCCGGTATTTATGGCGAATACAAGACCCGTACCTACAATACCCGTGCTTTCGAATACAAATGGGATATAGACGCCGATCTGCCCCAGGGCTTTGCTTCACTGCCGATTTGGGAAATTATGGTTCCGTCTAATCTGGGAGTGGACAAAATCCACATCAACGACCAGAGTGAACCCACGGACAACTACAAGGCAAACAATCACTTGGAGGCTGTGTACGCCGCTTTCAATATTCCCCTGGGCAAATTCAACATTTACACTGGAGCACGCCTGGAGATGTTCCGTACGGCCGTTACCTCTTTTGGTAACGTAAGCAACACAAAACGCGTGTACGATTACATCAATCTGCTGCCATCACTGAACGCTACTTACAATTTCAATAAAAAATCGCTGTTGCGTCTTGCATATGGTATGACTGTCAACCGTCCTGAATTTCGGGAGTTGTCACCGTCCACTTACGAAGATTTCGATATGTACAGTTTGGTCATGGGTAACCCTAACCTCAAACAGGCTGTGATCCAAAATATCGATCTGCGTTATGAATGGTATGTGGCATCCGGGGAGATTATCTCGTTGGGCGCATTCTACAAACGCTTCAAGAATCCGATCGAGTGGACCTATACGGATGCAGGCGGATCCTACATATACTCTTTCCAGAATGCCTTGTCAGCCGATCTGTACGGTTTGGAACTGGATCTCAAAAAAGACCTTTCGTTTTTGGGCATGCGTAACTTTAGCCTGGCGTTCAACGCATCCTGGATCAAAAGTAATGTCCACTTCCCGGCAGATGGTATCGAGCACGACCGTCCCATGCAGGGCCAATCTCCCTACCTGATCAATACCGGTCTGTTCTATCAGAATGATCGGATCGGGTTCTCGGCAGCCATCCTGTATAACCGAATCGGTAAACGTATTGTTGGAATCGGACGTACGGCAGACTCTCAGGGTAATACTCAAAATAACACGATTCCCGACATTTATGAGATGCCCCGTAATGCTGTGGACATCACCCTCTCACAACGCATTTCGAAAGTGTTCGAGTTAAAATTGTCCGGACGTGACCTGTTGGCCGAAAATATCAGCTTCAAACAGTTCCCGACTTTCACTACAGCAGACGGGGCGACTGAACATCGTGAACAGGTTACAAAAAGCTACAACCCTGGGCGTTCATTCTTCTTGACAGTGGTGGCGACCTTCTAAATCCGGTGAGCTTTGACTACGGAGTAACTTTTACAACGCAACTCTTCATATGAAATCAAACGAACTCAATTTAAAACAACAGTTTAACATGAAATCCATGAAAAAGTTTTCTCTTTTGCTTATGGCAGCCATGGCCGTATTTGCGGTCAGCTGTGAAAAAAATTCAGGTGGCGAAGGCGGTGACGGTGGTGACGGCGGAGACGGCGGCAGCAATGGCAGTAGCGAGTATTATACGACGCTCGGCACCCAACAGAGTCGCGATAACGCCGGTAACTTGATCCCCAACACCTATGACCTTGGCAATGGCAACCAAGAGTATCCGTTCAAAGGTCATGTGACGTTGGATGCTTCTAAAAAATATTTGCTTCGCGGTTGGGTATATATTACCGATGGCTCTTCGATCACTATTCCTGCCGGTACGGTTATTCTCGGAGACAAAGACACCAAAGCAGCACTGATTATTGAGCGTGGTGGTAAAATCCATGCTACGGGAACAGCTCAAAAACCTATCGTCTTTACGTCTGAACAGCCTGCCGGATCTCGCAGACCCGGAGACTGGGGCGGTATCATTATTTGCGGTAAGGCCAAAAACAACCTGAACGAAATGCAGATCGAAGGAGGTCCTCGCACCAAACATGGTGGTGATGACGATGCCGACAACTCAGGAGAATTGCAATATGTTCGTGTCGAATTTGCCGGCTATCCGTTCAAAACGGACCAGGAGATCAATGGTATCACTTTCGGTTCAGTCGGTAGCGGAACCAAAATCGACCATTTGCAGGTATCCTATTCGAACGATGATTCATACGAATGGTTCGGCGGAACGGCAGATTACAAATATTTGGTGTCTTACCACGGTTGGGATGATGACTTCGATACGGATAACGGCTTCTCGGGTAAAGTACAGTACGCTTTGGCAGTACGCCATCCGAAAATTGCCGACCAATCGCTCTCGAATAGCTTTGAATCGGATAACAATGCTGATGCGAAAACCGTTGAACCCTATACTACAGCTCGTTTCTGCAACGTTACGCTGATCGGCCCGATGGCTCAGGATGAAACCTTCTTCAATACCTCATACGATGTCAGCAATCCCGGTGCTGCATACATTGACGGTGGCGGACTTTTCCCGAACAATGGTTCGCGTTTGGGTCAGTATCAGGCAGGTGTACAGATTCGTCGCAACTCACGTCTGTCGTTGCAAAATGCAGTGATCGCAGGGTATCCGGTTGGTGTAATGATCGAAAATGACAAATTGGCCGGTACGCAAGAGAATGCTACAGCTACTGGAAGCACATTCAAAAATATCTTCCTGGCAGGTTATCAGGATAATGCGGCAGATGCAAAATTTGATAACAAGACTGCACAAAGTTTCGGTATCCTGGGTAGTGATATCAATAAGAAATGGCAGGACAGCCGTTCAGCAGACGGGAAAAACTTTACCGAAGGCGAAATCTCATTCTCACATGCATATCTGTTGGCTGCAGAGCGTGGTAATAAAATTTTCGAAACGATTGCCGAACTCGGTTTGAATCAGCCCAACAGTCTGCTGGCTAATCCTAACTATGGACCTAAAGCAGGTAGCCCGTTGTTGTCTGTACCTGCTGCCGATGGTTTCACGGATTCAGGTTTCGCCGGTGCTTTCAAGAGCGATGCTGAAGCGGATAACTGGATGAACGGTTGGACCAGCTTCACTCCGCAGACGAATGTCTACTAATCTCTTTATATAGAAAAGGTTGTAAACTTCAGTTTACATCATCTTGCTCAGTCGATTTGTCAGAAGACAGATCCCTCTATCCACAAAGGGCTGCTCAATCGAGCAGCCCTTTGTGGATATTTTGCAGATGTTAATGAAATAGTCCTTTAGGGAAGAACAACTGGCTGTTTTATTAAATACTTCTTCCTGGATAGACTTTTAGAGCTTCACGGATACACTCAGCAGCAGCCAACAGATCCTCACATTTGAGCACGTACGCGATGCGGACTTCGTTCCGTCCAAGTCCCGGGGTTGCATAAAAGCCCGCTGCTGGTGCCAACATTACAGTCTGATCCTTATACCGGAACTCTTCGAGCATCCAACGTGCAAACCGATCGGCATCATCGACCGGTAATTTGACGATGGAGTAAAAAGCGCCACGTGGAGTTGGACAATAGACCCCTTCGATTGCGTTCAGAGCCTTGACGATGCAGTTGCGACGAACGACATACTCATCGTGTACTTCCTGGAAATAGCTTGGAGGTGTATCGAGTGCGGCAATAGCGGCTACCTGTGCCAAGTAGGGAGGACAAAGACGGGCCTGTCCCATACGCAATGCGGCATCGAGTACCTCCCGATTTCGAGTAACAAGAGCTCCCAAACGGACTCCGCACATGCTGTACCGTTTCGATACAGAGTCGATCATGATGACATTCTGCTCGGCTCCTTTGAGGTTCATCCCTGAAAAATGTTTGGCACCATCATAACAGAATTCCCGATAGACCTCGTCACATATCAGGAACATGTCGTGCTTGAGTACAATATCCCGCAACTGTTCCAACTCGTCCTGGGAGTAGAGATAACCGGTCGGGTTGTTCGGGTTGCAGATCAGGATCGCTTTGGTTCGAGGGGTGATATGGCGGTCAAACTCCTCGATGGGAGGCAGTGCGAAATTGTTTTCAATCGATGAAGGTATGGTACGGACCTGGACACCGGCTTCAACCGCAAATCCGTTGTAATTGGCGTAAAAAGGTTCAGGAATCAGCACCTCGTCCCCCTCGTCGAGGCAGATCGAAAGGGCCATAAAGATCGCTTCGGATCCGCCGTTGGTAATGATCAAGTTTTCGTAAGTCAGATCGATCCCAACGCTTTGGTAGTAACCCACCAGTTTACGGCGATAGGACTCCAATCCGGCCGAATGCCCGTAAGCAAAAATTTTATCTTGAATTCCTTTGACCGCATCGATAGCGATTTGAGGCGTTGGAATATCGGGTTGACCGATGTTCAGATGGTATATTTTGACCCCCTGTCGTGCTGCCGCTTCGGCATAAGGAACCAGTTTGCGGATGGGCGAGGCAGGTAAAATTCGACTTTTAGATGATAAACAAGGCATGGTGTCAGATTCCAAAATGCAGTGTAACAAATCTAAAAAAAAAGATTTTTATTGTAACTTTGTTCCCACCGTTTTTTTATTGTACAATCTGCCACAGTGTTGGCAATCAAATATCTGGCGTTGGTTGAAAAATATTCTGCCATGCCCGAAATGTGCCTAAAAACTTTCGACAAATGAAAATTTCTTCGAAAACCTTGATCCAACTGGTTGTCGTTGTCATTGTCGTGGGTGCACTGTTGCACAGTAAGTATCCCACCGCAGGATTGATCATTGCGCTTTGTGCCATAGGCGTTTATCTGTTGCGCAATCTGCCTACTGCGATTCGTGATATCCGCCATTTCAAGCAGCTCAATCGCAATGCCAAGGTGCGTTTGGTTACCTATACGGCACTGCTTTATATTTTGATCCACGGTGCAGTTACCGGTTCAATCCCCAATTTCCTGTTGTTGTTAATGTTGGGAATTGATTATCTGATTTACGATAATCAGCCGCCGAAATAGATCTGCCCCGAATACATCATGCTCAGTTTTTACTTTATGCGCCGATCTACGATTATTTGTCTGCTTTTGTGTGTTGTGCTGCTCTCCTCGTGTGGAGGTTCGGCCAGCAAAAACAGTCGTAACTCCGAGACTCTCGATACACTTTATACCCCTCGATACGCCTCTGGCTTTGAGATGTTCCGTCACGGAAAGAGTACGATGATCCATATCATCAATCCATGGCAGGGGGCTGACAGTGTTTCGCAATGGATTTTTCTCTCTCGGGATGGGGAAAAGGCTCCGGCAGATTTTGATGGCATAACGGTTCCGACCCCGATTCGCAAAGCTGTGTGTATGTCCTCTTCCTATGTGGCTTTTTTGGAGGCTTTGGAAGCAGACACTATTATTCGAGCCATTTCAGGAACCAACTTTATCTATTCCAAACAGATTCGGGAACGAATTGCTGCCGGAGAGATTGTCGAAACTGGATATGATAACAGTTTGAATTTCGAGCAAGTAGTCGCTTTGCAGCCCGATGTTGTGTTCCTGTACGGAATTACCGGCGAAAACGCGCTTACAGCGAAACTGAACGAGCTAGGCCTGCAGACGATCTATATTGGCGATTATGTTGAGAACAATCCTTTGGGACGGGCCGAATGGATCACGTTGTTTGGTGAATTTGTCGATAAAGGACAAAGAGCAACCGCTATTTTTGACAGTATTTGCACGGAATATAATCGAGCAAAAGAGTTGGTGGCGCAAGTTGACCAGCGTCCTGAAGTAATGCTGAATGCGCCATGGCAGGACTCTTGGTTTGTTCCCGGAGACCGTAGCTATATGGTGCGTTTGATCGAGGATGCGGGAGGTGATTATGCCTGCCGTGGCGTGGATTCGGATCAGAGTCGCCCAATCAGTACTGAAACCGCTTTTGTAACCGCTTCGAAAGCTGACTATTGGCTCAGTCCCGGTATGGCTACCTCTTTAGCGGAGTTGCGGGCGATGAACCCCCGTTTTGAGTCGATCAAGCCGGTACGCGAAAATCACGTATTTAATAACAATGCTCGTATTACGCCAAGTGGAGGAAGTGACTTTTGGGAATCCGGGGCCCTCTATCCCGATCGTACGCTCAAAGATATGATTCGCATTTTACATCCCGAGTTGCTGCCAGACCATGAGCTGTTCTATTTCCATCAGCTAAAATAGAGCAACGCCCTTCCCTTCGCTTTGGATAAATTGTGTGATAAGGAGGAAGGATGAGTAAATAAAATACCTTTAGTAAAACTCCATTAAAGAGTGTTCTGTTAAGGGGTAACACAGCTTTACTAAAGATAACTACGAAAAATTTTCTGGTTTAAACCCAGTCCAAATTAAACGGTTCAAATTGATATAGACATTTCTGCATGAAAGACCGAACGATACTCTGTTTTATTCTGTTGTCCCTGTTGCTGGTCATTCTGTTTGTTGCCAGCCTGTTGTTGGGATCGGTCTCCTTGCAGGTTAAAGAGGTATTGGGGGTGATCCTGGGTCAGGAGGTCGATCCTCAAATCCGGATACTTGTAACGCACTTTCGGTTGCCTAAAGCCATTACAGCTTTGGTTGTAGGTGCCGCTCTCTCTGCAAGCGGTCTGCAGATGCAAACATTGTTCCGAAACCCGTTGGCAGGCCCTTATGTGTTGGGTATCAGTTCGGGTGCCAGTCTCGGTGTGTCTCTTTTCTTGTTGGGAGCGCCTCTGTTGGGTGTGTCGGTTGCTTCGGAAACCCTGCGCAATATCGGTGTGGTGGGCTCGGCTTGGATTGGGGCAGCATTGATTTTGGCCGTTATCATGGCGGTCTCGGTGCGACTTAAGGATATTATGGCTATTCTGATTCTGGGTATGATGTTTGGCAGTGCTGCTTCTGCCATTGTCCAGATTCTGCAATACCTAAGCCCGGATTCAGCCCTCAAATCATTTGTCGTATGGACCATGGGTAGCCTTAGTGGTGTTTCGCTTCAACAACTGGGTTTGATGAGTGGTATTGTTGTGGCGGGACTGGCCCTTTCGATCTACCTGATTAAACCGCTCAACTTGTTGTTGCTGGGCGAGAATTATGCCCGGACAATGGGACTCAATATCCGTTGGATTCGTTTCCTGCTTTTTGCCAGTACAACCTTGTTGGCGGGTACCGTTACGGCGTTTTGTGGCCCGATCGGCTTCATCGGGATTGCGGTACCGCATGTGGCACGAATGCTGACCGGAAATGCCGATCATCGGGTTTTGATGCCGGCTTCGATGTTGATGGGCAGCGTCACGATGCTGTTGTGCGATATTATTGCTCAATTACCGGGGCATGAAATGGTCCTCCCGGTTAATACGATCACGGCGTTGTTGGGTATTCCGATCATTGTGCTGGTCATTGTCCGCAATCGCAAAATTTTCTAATTCCGTCTCTCATGTCAGCAACCGACCATACTATTCAACTGCAGGATCTCGCATTGGGATATCCCGGGCGTACTCTGTTTGAACATGTTGATCTCTCTTTTAACCGGGGAGAACTCACGGCACTGATCGGTCGTAACGGAACCGGAAAGAGTACGCTTTTGCGAACCGTCATGGGGTTACTCAAACCGTTACATGGACAGATCCTGATTGGAGGAGATTCGGTGCATACACTGTCACAACGGGAAATTGCCGCACGAATCAGCTTCGTGTCGACCGAAAATGTACGAGCCAGCAATTTGAAGGTGAATAATATCGTGGGATTAGGTCGTTCGCCCTATACCAACTGGATTGGAAGTCTTACGGATGAGGATCGAGAGATTGTCCAAGAGTCGTTACGTCTGGTGGGCATGGAGGCCTTTGGCGAAAAAAACGTCAGTACGCTCAGTGATGGAGAGTGTCAGCGTGTGATGATTGCCCGTTCGTTAGCACAAGATACGCCGGTTATTCTGCTTGATGAGCCAACCGCTTTTTTGGATCTTCCCAATAAATATGAGATCGTCTTGCTGCTGAGATCTTTGGCCCGGGAACAGGGTAAAACGATTCTCTTTTCGACGCATGACCTGAATGTTGCGCTGGAGTTGTGCGATCCGATTGTCATGATCGATCAAGGTAAATTCCTTTACGGCTCTCCGCAAGAGATGATCGATGCCGGAAATATCGATCGTTTGTTCCGGGATGGACATCTGCTGTTTGACCATGCCACCCGAACGGTTCAAATCCGATAATTCCATAGAGTCATATCTTGTATTGTGTAAAGGGCATGGGTCGTATCAGGATACGATAAAATGCCTTGGCCGGCATGTTTTGTATTCAGGGAGGAATAAAAGTTGTAGTTGCGGCAAAGGGTTGTGCCTCAATAAAGAGGCGTTTTTTTATGGGGGAGTCTAAAAGGAATCATCGGTTTCTGCTTTGTCCGGTACTGCAGTGGAATGGAGATTATTTTATTGGTCGAATTGATGGAAAATAGGAGAGTTTCCTTATCTTTGATAATGAACGCTTAATCCTCCTCGGTATGCATCTGCCCCACATTGGTAAAGGGACAAACAACCGTTTGGCCTATTTTTCTAAAAATCTGATCCGTTATATTACGCCAAAGGTTTGGCTGCATCGCCGGCTGAATAAAGTGCTGGCAGAGTTGGACAAACGTCCCGACAAAGACTACATCCTGAAACGGGTCGAATATTATAATCGGCTGCAGGGAATTGTGCCGCTTGATCCCACGTGTGCCAAACCTTTAGCTCTGCATAAATTCGGAGATGCCGGTTCGACCTATTTTTTCGATAGCTATGAGTTTACCCGCTGGTTCAGCGACTCGTTAAAATGGTGTTATCTGTTTGGCGATGTGACCCACGTTCCGCCCGTGCCGTCGATTGTGAAAAGTCGTCCGATTGAGGGCGATATTGCCAATTCCGTGCTGCTGAATCTCGATAAGGTGCGTCATTTTACCTTCATCAAAGATCATATTCCGTTCCGGAAGAAAATGGATAAGGCTATCTTCCGTTTGAGTATTTCCGAAAAACCGCATCGCAGAAGGTTTGTTCAGATGTATTTTGGACACCCGATGTGCGATACCGGTATCATTTCGCCACTGCCCGATGATCCACCAGAATGGGTTAAAAAGAAGATAACGCTGTATGATCATCTGGTGTATAAGTTTGTTGTCTCTTTGGAGGGCAATGATGTGGCTACTTGCCTGAAATGGGTCATGTCCACCAACTCAATTGCGGTAATGCCTCGTCCGACTTATGAAACCTGGTTTATGGAGGGCTCGTTGATCCCGAATTACCACTATATTGAGATTAAGAAGGACTATTCTGACCTCCCGGAACGATTGCAATACTACATTGACCATCCCGAAGAGGCGGAAGCCATTGCCCGTCATGCACATGAATACATCGCTCAATTCAAGGATAAAAAGCGTGAAAGATTGATTTCATTGCTGGTTCTACAGAAATATTTTCGTTGTACGGGGCAGCAACCCTAATCTTGCCTGCGTTTGAAGATCACTAAATGAAAACCTGAAGTGTGCCGATCCCTAACTTTTTAGTAATAATTACATAGTGCATCGAAGAATGTTGAGGGTAAGCGAATAGTGTGTCCTTGGGCCTATTTGGCTGATCAGTTTAAAGATGTATTGTGAGGGTTTAAAGCCGTATATAAGAAAACCAAGCAGCCGATTGTATAAATAACAATCGGCTGCTTGTGTTATATGCTGGAAGGAGAACTCAATCGTTGCCTGGAAGCAATAGCTTGGGGAAGTGTAGCTTAACGTTTTTGGAATTGAGTCCCAACATAGAGTATTTGTGGGTTATTGCTTGTTGAGATTGTGAGTATTTGTGCCGCTGGACGATGTGGTATTGGAGTCTGCGATAGCTGTCGGTTGAGCAGTGGCCTGCGAATGAGCTTGTGCAGCTGCCAGCTCTTCTGCCTCCATTTGGGCCCGAGATTTACTCCGATTGACCAAATAGACACCTCCAAAGACTAAAATAATGGCAATCACTTTGCTTGGTGTAAACTTATCCATGCTCCAAATCACTGCTAAAATGGTCGCTACAGTGGGCTGAACATAACAATACATCGTAACTAAGGTCGGACGCAATCGTTGTTGGGCAATCGGTACCAGCAGGTAGGCAATGAAGGTGGCGCCAAAGACAACAAAAGCAATGTCGGCATAGATGTTTAAGGGTAGCGATGCGAAATCAATCGCAGCCAATGATCTATAAGACAGAGGTATGCAGCATATTGATGCATAGGTGAACATCCATTTCATCAGGGTGACTGCCGAGTAACGGCTGATCAGATCTTTGAAAAAGACGCAGTAGCAGGCAAAACAGATTTCGGCAGTCAGACAAAGCAGATCGCCGAAGATGCCACTTTGACCTGCCGATGTACTGAGTGTGCGGGCGCTGAAGATGAGAATAAGCGCTCCAATGGCACTGCTGAAGATGCCTAAAACCTTCTTGGATGTAATGGGCTCTTTCAGATAAAGGGCTGCTAAAATCATCGTGAGAATAGGGGTGGTGGTCGTGATTACCGACGCATCGATCGGAGAACTCAATCCGACGCCAGCAATGAAACAGGCTTGGTTGATCGTTACTCCCAGCATTGCTGCGAAAAAAAGCATGGCCAAATCATGTGGCGGAACATGCTCACGTCGAGTGAAAATGGATAAAATCCAGAAGGCAGCAGCAGCTCCGACCATACGCAGCGTGGTTAAGGAAAATGGGCTGACCATGCCGTTTTGTAAAACGGCTTTTGACAGAGGTGTCATTACTCCCCACAACAGATTGGCGCCAAACATGGCTAAATGGCCGATGTATGCTTTTTGCGTTTGCATAATAGATGATTTTAGAATCGCCTTGTTAAAACGGCAGCCCAAATAATTAGCGGATCGGTCGGCTCTGTATGGTGTTGATGTGAATTTGGCTGATCGGTTAAACGTTTTACATGCGGCCGTTGAGGCGTTGTAATGCCGATCTGCATTGTGGCCATAATTCATTCAGAACGAACTGTCCGAAAATAGGTTGGGATCAAATCGCGTTGCAAAAATAGGCTTTTTTTGAATTGAAAAAGCCTGATCGCTGCAATGAAAAACAGGCAGCCGTTGAGGCTGCCTGTAGATCCATATAACAGAGGAAAGCTTAATTTGATTAAAAATTCCCGTCTGTTTGTACAATTTATAGATTATAGCACATGCTTATTTGGCTTGTGCTGTAGCTTCGGTAGTGGTGGCAGGAGCGTCCTGGCCAAGATTCCATACGGCGAATTTGGCGATTTCAACCGGCTCAGCGACAGCTTCCGTGCAACGGAAACGCATGCGATTGGTAACCACAGGAACGATGCGGTCAATCTTCTTGTGACCGATTGTTTCGAAGCCAGGGTTATTATTGAAACCTTCCGGACAATATTTGAATTGGTTAGCCGGAGTTACAGGTTGCCATTGACCGTCCACAAAGGCCTCGAGCGTATATTTGGCAACTTTCTGTCCGTTTGCCAAATTCTCCATCAACATGACATGGTCGATACGGCATGGAGTCTCCCAAGAAAGCTCAACCTCGTTACCTTGTTGCGTTTCAGTGGTTTCAGCAATGTAAGGGCCATAGAACATTTTGCGGATGGTATCACCCCATGCTTTGGCATCTGCTACGGTTTCGGCAGGAATCAAACCATCCTGGTCGGGAGGCAAGTTGATCAAGATGGTAGCACCCAAACCAACTGAACGGTAGAAAGCCTCGATACGCTCCTCCATTGACATTGGAATCTGAGGACCGTGCCAGAACCAGCCGCCGTGGTTAAAGATGTCGGCTGTAGGTGTTTCAACGTTTCTCCAGAATTTGCCGTAAGGATGTCCGGATACTTTGGCTGTCTCCAACAGACCGTATTCGTTCGGGCCGTCGGTTGCTGGTACCAATTCTACAGCGCGAGAACTGTTTGTACTATCTTTGGTGAATACGGCGTTCCAAGAGGGGTACAGCGCAGTGCTCTTTTCATTACCCGGAGTGCGGATATCAGGACCGGTCATGATGCAATCCGGTTGCAGTCTGCGAATGATGGCAGTTACCGAGTCGCAGTTCATGTTGTCGCTCCAGTGGTCCATCCAAACCTGGTAAATCGGGCCGTAATTGGTCATCAATTCGGTGATCTGATCCATATCCAACTGGCAGAACTCTCTGAGGAAGGTTGAGTCCTGGAGACGGACTCTGACAAGGCTGTCCCATTTTTTACCCCAGGTTACCTTGTCGTCGGTAGGATGGAAAGCTGCATGTGCATTGAAATAGGGTGAAAAATAGAGACCCGGTTTCAAACCATGACGGCGGCAGGCTTCAACAAAATCTTTGACAAGGTCGCCTTTCCCGTCTTTCCATGGCGAGTTGCTGATGTTGTAATCGGTGGTTTTGGTCGGCCATAAGCAAAATCCGTCCTCGTGGCGTGCAGTCAGGATGGCGTATTTTGCTCCCATATCTTTGGCTGTCTGCATCCATTGATCGAGATCGATCTTGGTGGGATTGAACACCGATACCGATGCAGAACCATCGCCATGTTCGGCTCCTGTGTAGGTGTTGGTTGTGAAATGGAAGAAAGCACCGATTTCATTGTCCATGAATTCGAGTTGAAGCGCCGAAGGTGTGGTCAGTTCGACATCTTTCTTGCTTTGGCCCGTACAGCTGGCCAATGCCAGCAACGCGAGTAGCGGAAGTAGTTTTTTGGTCATTTTTCGGTTTTAAATCAAATGGTTATAGATAATGAAAAGTGTTGTTGCAACGATGATCTTATCTGTGCATTGCAGGTAAATCGCACAGTGTTTGGTGTCATTGTTGTCTTCTACTTGAGTTTTATTGAGACGATCCTTCAATGAAAAATATCTCCTAAGATCCCTGGCGGAGCGACTTCAAAAATAAAATTCTTTTCTGCTAATGTCATAGTAAAAAAGAATTTGCGTTACAAATGTAAGAAAATCTTTGAAAGTTTAAGGCATTTTATCGGACGGTACCCGTTTTCAACATATTGCCTTCATGTTGAATTCGCATTACATCTAAAATTATGGATGATGAATGAAGTTTACCATATATCCACACAATAAAAGCCCCGAATAATCCGGGGCTTTTATTGTGTGGATATATGATCAGAAAATCTCTTTTGGGTTGATGGAGGTTTAGTTTCGTTGGAACCGATAAGTGATGTCTTGCATCGTGCCATCAGCGCCAATTCGGTAAAGACGTTGATTGGTAGTCAGTGCTTTCAACCCACCCAACCTTTCAATGTATGGTCCCAGTTTGATGTATTCGAAACCTTCCAGTGAGAAGCTTTGTGGCAACTGTTGACGACCCGAATACCACCCTACCTTGACTGGCGTTGTCTGTTGCCGATGCAGGAAGCGGGCAATACGCCCCACCTCTTGGGGATCACCGTCTCCGCCCATCAGGCAGACACAGGTGACAGCTCCCCGATACCGTTCCAAAAGTGCTGTCAGCGCCTCTTCTGTCAATGGTTCGCCGATATCTTCCCGTAGCTGCGGACTGTGACAGCCCGGACAACGGTTCGGACAGCCGGAGATTGAAATAGCCAGCGTCACCTCATCGGGAATCTCCTGAAAAACGATGTCGTATCCGGCAAATTTAAGCATGACCGTAGTAGCGTTTTGCGGCTTCTGCCTGACGGCTTTGCGAGAAGTTGCTGACCCGTTTCATGTAACCGATTACTCGAGTAAGATAATCGACGTTTTTGCTTTGACATTTGGGGCAGGCCTTCAGATAACGTTTGTCGATGTGTCCGCAGTCGTTGCAGACTGTATTGGGAATGTTGTATGTGAAATAGTTGCAACCCTCTTGTGCAGCCACGCGTAACAGCTGACGGTATTGAGGCTGGCTCAAATGCTCTTCCAGATTCATGTGCAGGGCCGAGCCTCCGGTCAAGTGCTCGATATATTTGCGGCCGTGCAACCTGAATTTGTCGATAATGGTCAGTGAAGGATCCTCTACACGATAGAAGTAGCTGTTGTAGCAGTCGCGAGGTACGACATATCCATCTTCGCGATCCCATTTGGCATGTTTCACACCCACATTCTCGGCCGGAATCATCTCGCAGTTGAACATAACCCCTTTGGTGCGGTACTTTTTGTTGTAACGTTCAATCAGGCCCAATACATTCTGCACAAATTCAGTATAACGTGGATTGTCATTGATCTCGATACCGAGCGACTCGGCTGCCTCGACCAGACCGTTTACACCGATGGTGAGGTACTGTCGATCCATGTTGATATAACCGGCATTGAATAGAGGCAACATCCCTTTGTTATAAAGATCCTTGAGATTTTCGTTGTAGGCCATCTGTACTTTGTGTACCAGATCGATCACCCCTTCGAGGAAGGTGAGATAAGGGATACCCGTGTTGGTGGCATGTTGGATACAACGGTTGAGGTTAATGGTCAATACGCTTTTCGAACCGGTCGATACACCACCGGCACCTAACGTATAGCTGAATCCATTGTCTTGGATCTCATTGCGCAGACGGCAGCAGCTGCTTAAAGAGTCGGCATTGTCACTCATGTAGGTGAAGAACGAGTGCCCCTCAGCATACATCTCGGCAGTGAAATCACCGTAGCTTTGATCCATTACATCACCATCTTTTGACAATAGTGCCATCGTCTCAACCGGGAAGGTGAGCACGGTTTTGGTACGTTCGGCATTGAACCACTTCATGAAACGGCGTTGGAGCCAATCGAGAGAATTCCAGTCGGGTTTTTCACCGTCGGGGAAGACGAAATCACCGAACAGACTCTCGAAATAGTATTTGTCGTAGTAGGCGATGTTCCAAAAGACAGCCTGGAAGTTGCGGGCACCGGTAGGTTGGTTGATCGAATAGACAATCTGTTCGAAACAGTCGGTGATCACCTTGTCCAATGTACGTTGTTTCTTAGAGAGATCGACCACCTTGTCGGCATGCAGGTAGTAGTCGGTACCATACTCTTTGCCGATGAAGTAGTTGAGGTACATCAAGAACTCAGGTGTCGCACAAGCTCCGCTTAACATGCTCGATACCATGAATACCATGTTGATGAAACCGCCGCAGAACGATTTGAGATTGGTCGGTCGGGTCGAGTTTCCTCCGATTGAGAGCGTACCGTTGAGCAGCCAAGGGTACATTGTGATGCTGGCACAGTAGTTGGCCAGGCTCGTCTCGTCATTTTTATAAATGAAGTGGCGGTTGAGCAGGTCCATGTATTTGTCGGCAATCTCTTTGCCATACATCGTTTTGATTTTGTCCGTGAGTAATTTGCGGTTCAAACGGATAAAATTAGATTTGGGCAGCTCACCAATCAGAGTCGCAATATTTTTGTTTTCGACATTGGCATTGGCGTCGTATTTACTGCCGGTTGCCGGGTTCGAAGCGTTGCAGTAGTCGATCAAAAAGGCCAGCTTGTCGCGTACCTCCCGATCTTCGAGGTGCTTTTGGCGATAAAGCATGAATGATTTGGCCACACTGAAGTATTGTTCAGCCATTAAGGCAACCTCTACCTGGTTCTGAATCTCCTCGACGGTCGTGCCGTTCGAAATGCTGAGCCGTGAAAGGATACCGGTTAAGGTCTCTTGGGTGGCAAAGCCCCCCACCGAGAGAAAAGCTTTTGAAATAGCACTCTTGATCTTCTCAATCGAGAAGGCTTCTCGTTTTCCGTCACGTTTGGTAATGTAGATCTCTGTATTCATCTCGGTATATATTTTTATTGTGTTTGTTCAGTTCTGTGCGGAACCAGCGTGAAAACAGCGACAAACAGATCAATACAGACCAGACGGAATGATCGTAGGACGGTATAAATTCTGTGGCTTTTTCACCCGAAAGCTCCGTGAATGCAAGCGCAGGCAGGTCTTCTGACTTGTTCCGGAGAGTACGCCTTCCCATCGCCAAAGCGACAGTGGCCAAAGAGCTACCCTCCACAAAAAAGGAACTTACAGCTACGGGGATAGTTCCTGACTTTCACAGGATTCCCTTTTAATCCGTCTTCACAAGAAAAGGATGACCGGAACCTTTCGCCTGGATAAAAGTAGTACAAACTTCACGCATCTTCCGGCTCCCGAAACGAAAGTTATCAACATCTTATTTACGTCCCGATCGGGACCTGTCAGTGAACCTTCTCTAACTCCTTGTCCTGCCTCAATTTTCATCATGAGGGTGTCGATAAAGAAAAATCGGAAGGTGACTTCTCGGGTAAGGCAATATGGAAAAAGGAGGGTGGAAAAATTAATGTGCAGATCTTTTCTGCCTCATCGTTTCGGGGAAAAGATGTCGTGACCTGTTGAAAAAATCGTATCTTTGACTGATTATCAACCTCTGTGTGTCAAATTGTACACATTGGATTTATGCGGTAAAATCGATAACCGCCTTAGGCGTTTAACGCTATTTGTAGGAAATCTTAGTCACAAAACCGATAAATGATGAAAACCATGTTCAGACAAGCTGTGGCGCTGCTCAGCGGCGCACTGCTGTTGCCTCTTGCCGGTTGTTCCGAAAAGGCCGGTAATGACGTGCCTCAACAGGAGTTGACCCAGTATGTTCGTCCGCTGGTGGGAACCGCCGGATTCGGTAATACCTACCCCGGCGCACAGATCCCATTCGGCGGGATTCAGATGAGCCCCGATACCGATTTCGATGATTATGATGTAGCGGCCGGTTATAAATATGACCACCCGACCCTGCTCGGATTCAGTCTGACTCACCTGAGCGGTACCGGTATCCCGGATTTGGGGGATTTCCTCTTTATGCCGGGTGTAGGCGAGATCAAATTTGAATCGGGAACTCACGAAGATCCCGATGCAGGTTATCGGTCACGCTTTTCGCATGACCGCGAATGGGCTTCACCGAACTACTATGGGGTCGATCTGCTCGACTACGGTACCAAAGCTGAAATGACCTCGGGTGTACGGGCCGGTATTTTCAAATTTACCTTCCCGCAAAGCGATAGCTCGTTCGTGCTGGTTGACCTGCAACATACTCTCTATTGGGATTGTGTATGGGCCAATATCCGTCTGGTGAACGATTCGACCATTGTCGGCTCACGGCTCGTGCACGGTTGGGGACCGGAACGGCATGTCTATTTTGCCGCTACTTTCTCGAAACCGTTCAAAGAGGTGGGCTTTATGCAGGATGGCGGTCCGGTGATCTACAACACCAAACGGTTCCGCAGCAGTCTCGAAGCATGGGGTAAGGATATCAAGGCCTGGATGACCTTCAATACCACTGAGGGGGAACCGATTTATGTGAAAACTGCGGTTTCTGGAGTCAGTACGGCTGGAGCTCTTGAAAATCTGAAAGAGCTGGATGGCGAAACATTCGAATCTCTCCACAAAAAAGGTGTCGCCTTGTGGAATGAACAGTTGAATAAATTCCATATTGAGGCTTCACAGACCGATAAGGAGACATTCTACACAGCTGTTTATCGTACTTTCCAGCATCCGTTCGTATTTGAGGATGCCGACGGCTCGTTCCGCGGATTGGATCAGAATATTGCCAAATCCGATGGATTCACCAATCTGAGCACCTTCTCGCTGTGGGATACCTATCGGGCCCTGCATCCGCTCTTCTGTCTGGTACAGCCCAAAGTGAATGCCGACATTGCCAACTCGATGCTGGCCCACTACGACAAGAGTGTCGAGCACATGCTGCCGATCTGGTCGTTCTATGGCAATGAGACGTGGTGCATGATCGGTTACCATGCGGTATCGGTATTGGCCGATATGATTGTCAAGGGAATTCCCGGTTTTGATTACGAGCGGGCATTCGAAGCGATGAAGACCACAGCGATGAATCCTCACTATGATTGCCTTCCGGAGTATGATTCCCTCGGTTGGGTGCCGTTCGATCGCGAGAAAGAGTCTGTCTCCAAAACCTTGGAGTATGCCTATGACGATTACTGCATCGCTCAGGCTGCCAAAAAATTGGGGAAAATGGAGGATTACGAATATTTCCTCAACCGTTCGTTGTCTTACCAGAATCTGATCGATCCCGAAACCAAATATATGCGCGGCCGGGATTTCAACGGTCAGTGGCGTACACCGTTCGCTCCGATTGCTTATCAGGGTCCCGGTTCAGTTCATGGCTGGGGTGATATTACTGAAGGATTTACCATGCAGTACACTTGGTATGTGCCTCACGATGTACAGGGTTACATCAATGAGGCAGGACGCGAGTTGTTCGAAGCCCGTCTCGATTCGCTTTTCGTGATCGAAATGGATGAGAATATACCCGGTGCTCACGACATTTGGGGCCGTATCGGTGGCTATTGGCACGGTAATGAGCCTTGTCATCAAGTGACATACTTGTATAACTATCTTAAACGGCCCTGGGAGTGTCAGCGTTGGGTACGTTATGTGATCGACAACTTCTACGGTAATGAACCGGGATCATTGAGCGGAAATGATGATTGCGGGCAGATGTCGGCTTGGTACATTTTCAACTGTATGGGCTTCTACCCGACCGCTCCGTCAAGCAATATCTACAACATCGGTTCACCGGCTCTGGCTGCAGTGACGATGTATCTTGACAACGGCAAACAGGTGAAGGTGACCACCGAAAACTGGTCCAAAGAGAATGTCTATGTTGAAAAGATGTTGCTCAACGGTAAAGAGTACGACAAATCTTACATCACTTACGACGATATTCGCAATGGTGCCGACATTCACTTTGTAATGAGTGCGACCCCGAACAAACAGCGTGCGGTGTCGGATGAAAGCGTTCCGCCTTCGTTGTCCAAAGTGGGTGAGACGTTACGTTACCACAAAAAATAGTAGATTCGGCAGTTAACGGCTAAGAGTTGCTCTGTGCCTCGTTGTTTTTCCATGTATTAGAGCAGCGATTGGGAGCCTCCGGATATGCTGCTAAGAATGATTTGAGTCGGCAGGAGAATTACTCCTGCCGACTTTTTTATATGATTAGGATTGGTGGACCGAGTTGGGATCCTTTCCGGTCGTTTTGATTGTGTACGTGAATGGGCGTAGAGCGGAGTTGGTGAGCGGTATTTCCTAATTCGGGAAAAGAGTGCCGGAGTGATTTCCGTTGAGGGAATGTGTTCGGATGAGTAGGTGAAGGTCTGGAAATTTCAACAGGTGAAATCGTTGCGTTTTTCGGGGATATTTTGCTAATTTTGTGGACTTTTGTTTGACGAATTGCAGAGACGTCGAAATAGAAGGATTTTATACAGATGTAACCGATTCTCGTTGGTGTAGCTCAATAATAAATGGCTGATGCGAAGACTGACCGGAATAGGGCAGTTCGAGAAACGTTTAGAGGAATATGTTCTGAAATAGCGTTTCTTAAATTGTATGAATCTCTTTTGTGTCGGGCCTCTGCTGCCATTAATGAATTATGTCCTCATCTTCCGTCTCGTCGTCGCGTTCTCGTAAACGCCGAATTGTCCTGTTTACCCTGTTTGGTGTGGCTGTGGGAGTCAGCGTAACTATCGCTTTGAACCGGGTCTATAGGAAGACCTCGACCAACGAATACTGTATGTCATGCCATGTGCATGAAGATGCAGATAAAAGTTGGCAATACTCTGTCCATCACCATTCGAAAAGTGGTGTGGTGACCGATTGTGCAGCCTGCCATCTTCCACCGAAAGGCACCGCCGCACACTTCTTTACGAAATTGAGGATGGGGGTGAAAGATATTTGGGGCTATCTTACCAAAGATCCGGCAGAGATCGACTGGGAGGCCAAAAGCCAATTAGAGTACGCTCAAACCATTGTATATAACGAATCTTGTAAGGAGTGCCATCAGGAGCTTTTCCCTTCTCGGATCACTGACGAGGGGCTGAAAGCGCACCTCTATTATGAAAATAACGAAGAACGCCTCGGTCTGCAGTGTATCAGTTGTCACCTTGATGCTGGGCACTATGATCCCAATTATAGCCATGCCCGTATGGAAGGGGTGCCTCAATCTACCCAAACCGGAGAAGTGTTTGCATCCGCTACGCCGATTACTGGTTTCGAAAGTTTTACGGAGCAGATTCCCGGTACGCATGTCTCCTTTAATATGAAGGCGATTCCAGGCGGTTCGTTCCTGATGGGAAGTCCCGAAGATGAGCCCTTCCGACAGGATGATGAGGGACCGGTACGTAAAGTGACGTTGTCGCCCTTCTTTATCGGTGAGGTTGAGGTGACTTGGGATATGTATTGGGCGTTCTATGCTGAAACGATGTCCGAGGGACGTATCCCTCCATCGGAGGTGTTTGCCAACAACAGTTCCGATCCGGCTGTTGATGCGATCAGTGGACCGACTCCCCCGTTCGGTATTCCCGATCAGGGTTGGGGTGGTGGTGACCGGCCGGCTATTACGATGACACACTATGCAGCCGAAACCTTCTGCCAGTGGTTGTCGAAAAAAACAGGCAAACATTATCGTCTGCCGACCGAGGCTGAGTGGGAATACGCTACGCGTGGCGGTACGCAGACTCCCTACTTCTTCCCCGGTGATCCGAAACAGTTGTCAAATGAAGGATTCTGGCGTAAAATCTTTAAAGCCGATACGGCACAGATTGCCCGTTATGCGGTTTATGCGAACGACAGCAAGAATCGAACTGAAGAGCCGTCAGCTGTTCAGGCTAATCCTTTCGGATTGAAAAATACACTCGGGAACGTCATGGAGTATTGTTCCGATTGGTATGCTCCCGATGCCTATCAACAGCTTGAAGAGGGGGCAGTTGATCCAAAAGGTCCGGCCAAGGGTACGGAACATGTGGTGCGTGGAGGTTCCTTTAGTGATGACGCTTCGTTGTTACGTTCGGCTGCGCGTTCACATACTCGTCATGATGAATGGCTCAAAACTGATCCGCAACAGCCGAAAAGTATCTGGTGGTATTCGGATATTAAGCCGATCGGTTTCCGCGTAGTGTGTGAATACAATGCAACGGCAGCCGAAACAGCTGCGGATAGTGCACAAAAGGCGACTGTTTCCGGAAAATAGTCATCTTTTACCCTAAATTTTACCCATTCAATCTGCCTGTTAAACAAGTAATACAGCAATCTGTAAAAGATCGCAGCAGGAAGTTATGGCGCTCATATCGGGCGCGTTTGATGGGGCAATGATGGGATATATAGGATAATGTCAAATAGAGGAATACTTATTCCTAATTGGCAGTACACTTTATGGATGGGACAACAAATTGATTCTAAAGTAATCAGGTGTTGCTGAATAAAGAGGATCGCAATTAACAGGTAAGTCGATCCGGCTCAGAGCAAATTTATTCACTCTGTCTGGCAATCATAACAGTTAAAAAGATGCTCAAACAACTGGCTGGTCAAACGGCAATCTATGGTATCAGCAGTATCGTATCGCGTCTGCTGAACTATCTGCTGACCCCTTTCCTGACCCGTATTATGACGACGGGTGAGTATGGGGTAATCACCGATATGTATGCGTTGATCCCCTTTGCTATGGTGGTACTGACCATGGGAATGGAGACCGGATATTTCCGTTTTGCCGGTAAGGCAGAGAACATTCAGGAACGACGTCGGGTCTTCTCAACCACATGGGGTGCTGTCAGTGCGCTGGCTATTCTCTTTGCTGCGGCTGCATTCCTCTTTACACCCGAGTTGTCGCAAGCAATGGGGTATGCCGACTATCCGTCGTATATCCAAATTGTGGCGTTGATTATCGCATTGGATGTGATTACGGCGATACCCTATGCCCGTTTGCGACAAGAGAATAAAGCCAAACTTTTTGTCGTTCTGCGCACCTTCTCTGTACTGCTGAATGTGGTACTGGTGATCTTTTTATATTCGGCTTTGCCGCATCTGGCAGCTAATGGTGGTTGGTGGGCCTCTCTGTATGACCCCGATTATGGTGCCGGGTATTATCTGGTTGCCAATCTGATTACCAGTTTTGTGACCCTGTTGCTGCTCTTCCCCTCCTATCGGGATTGTGTGCCGAAAATCGACTGGAAACTGTTACGAACCATCTTTATCTATTCGTTCCCGTTGTTGGTCAGTGGTGTGGCCGGTGTGGCCAACCAGTTTATTGATCGCCAAATGATCAAATACCTGATGCCTGCTGACGAAGCGATGGACGCATTGGGTATCTATGGTGCCGTTGCCAAATTGGGTGTGATTCTGCTGCTGTTTATCCAGATGTATCGTTATGCTGCAGAGCCATTCTTCTTGGCCAATTTCAAAAAAGAGGACTTTTTGAGGGCTAATGCTGAAGCGCTGAAATTCTTTACGATTGCTTCGGTGGGGATCTTTTTGCTGATCATGCTCTTTGTCGATCTGTTTGCGCTCTTCGTGGGACCAGCCTTCCGACAAGGTATGTTTATTCTGCCCTTGATTCTGCTGGCCAATATTTTTTCTGGCATGACGCTGAACCTCAATTTTTGGTACAAACAGACTGGCGAAACCCGTTATGCAATCTGGATCACCGGAACGGGATTTGTCTTTACGGCACTGTTGAATATCTGGTTGGTTCCGGCGTTGGGTTATGTAGGAGCGGCCTGGGGACGTTTCGGATGCGAAGCGGTGATGCTCGCTTTGAGCTATTGGCTCAATACCCGGCACTATCCTACTCCGTATGATGTGCGCCGGATCGGTGCATATTTCCTGTTGGGTGGTGTGCTGTACGGTCTCTCCTATTTGACCGGATTGTTGCCCGCCGTGCCGAAATATTTGTTAAATTTGGGCATGTTGGCTGCATTTTTTGTAGTCGCCGTCCGTTGGGAGCATATTGATGTGAAAGGTCTCGTGCGGTCGGTTTTAAGAAGACGCTAATCATGAAAGTAAAAGTAATCAATCGGTCGGCTTACGACCTTCCTCAGTATGAAACCGCACTCGCTGCAGGTCTGGATGTGCGGGCAAATATTACCGAAAGTATCACTTTAGGTCCGCTGGAACGTACACTGGTTCCAACAGGCCTTTTTATCGAGTTGCCCGAAGGGTACGAGATGCAGGTGCGTCCACGTAGCGGTTTGGCTGCCAAACATGGCCTCTCGTTGGTCAATGCACCGGGAACGATCGATGCAGATTATCGGGGAGAGATCAAGGTTATTTTGGTTAACTTGTCGAATACCCCCTATGAGTTGAAGCCAGGAGAAAGGGTTGCCCAACTGGTGGTGTCACAGTTCACTCGTGTTGAATGGGAACCGGTTGAGGAGTTAGGTGAGACTGAACGCGGTGCTGGCGGATTTGGCTCTACCGGTGTAAAATAGGAATAGGCTTACGAGCGTTTAATGGGATGCTGCTGCGATTTGTGAATGTGCATAAGAAGGGCATAGTCCAAATGAAAAATCAGAACTGCGATTTGATTTAGGCTGTAAATAAATTAAGTGAGATGTTCTCCATTTTCCTTTTTGTGTTCGCTTTCATTGGAGCTATGTATGAAGCCCTGTTTGAACGGTAGGATCGGTGATCTTTGTGGAAAACCGATATCAGTCTTGTAATTGTTGTGTGACCGTTTGTCTTAATAAAATTGTATAGTCAACAAAATGCAGTTCAAAGATGTGATTGGACAGCAGGAGGTGAAGCAGAAGCTCATCAGTAGCGTGGAACGCGGCCGGGTAAGCCATGCACAGCTCTTTGTCGGAGATGAGGGTGTCGGTGCATTGCCGTTGGCGATTGCCTATGCGCAGTACCTGAACTGTCCTCATCGCCATGACGGTGATTCGTGTGGGGTGTGTCCCTCTTGTTATCAGATTGGTCAGTTGGCCCATCCCGATCTGCATTTTGTATTCCCTGTCAATACTCCTAAGGGGAAAAGTTCCTCTGAAAAACCGATCAGCAGCCGTTTTATGCCGCAGTGGCGTGAATTGGTCTCCTCAACTGGAGGCTATTTTAATGAGCAGATGTGGTATGAGGCTCTGGAGATTGACAACAAACAGGGAAATATCAGCACCTTTGAGGCGGATGAAATCATCCGTGCCTTGTCGTTCAAATCGTTTGAATCGGAGTACAAAATTGTGCTGATCTGGCTGCCCGAACGGATGAATATCCCGGCAGCCAATAAATTGCTCAAAATTCTGGAGGAACCATGGGACAAGACGCTCTTTTTGATGGTCAGTCAGTCTCCGGATAAACTGCTCCCGACCATCATCTCCCGAACCCAAGGCATTACTATTCCCGCAATTGAGCAGGCCGATCTGGCGGCATGGTTGATGTCGCATAAAAATCTTACGGAGGCTGATGCCGACAAGGTAGCTCGTCTCTCCCGAGGCAATTTATTGGAGGCAGATCGATGCCTGCAGGCAATCTCTTCCGGTGCCGGAAATGAAGCGTTCGATCTTTTCGTTAAACTGATGCGGCTCAGTTATGAGAATCGGCATATGGAGTTGTTGGAGTGGGCCGAAACCGTGGCTGCAATGGGTCGCGAAGAGCAAAAAAGGTTGATGTCCAACTCGATTCGGCTGATCCGGGATAGTTATATGATGACTGCTGGTGTCCCCGAGATCTCTTATCTGTTTGGAAAGGAGTACGATTTTTGTAAAAAATTTGCACCGTATGTCAACAACAGCAATGTTGAGCAGTTGATTGCTGAAATGGAGCTGGTAATCCGACAGGTGGGACAAAACGGTAATCCCAAATTGATCTTTCCCCATTTTGCATTGACGGTGAGTAAATTGATCGGTCCGGTGAAGTGATGGCACGTGCGGTATTGCTGACAGGAGGAAATTTGGGAGAGATCGCGCAAACGCTTGCTACGGCTCGTCGTAAACTGGTTGAGCGGGCCGGTGTGGAGTTGGTTGCTTCAACACTCTATGAATCTGAACCGTGGGGTTTCGATGCCCCTGAACGCTTCCTGAATCAGGTTTTAGTACTGGATACGTCGCTTGATCCCGAGCAACTGCTTGACTGTTGTCAACAGATTGAAATTGAGGGAGGGCGTGTGCGTGCTCAGTCGCAAGCACAGGGTTTAGAGAAAGAGTGTGGATCAGTGGTTTCGGAAAAACAGAATGCTCCTTTGCGCCAATATTGTTCCAGAAGTCTGGATATTGATATTCTTTTCTATGAAGATCAGGTAATCGATACTCCACGATTACAGGTGCCCCATCCGTTATTGCATCAACGTGGATTTGTGTTGCGTCCGCTGGCGGAGGTATTGCCCGATTGGATCCATCCCGTTTTACATAAAACAGTAAGACAGCTGCTCGATGAATTGAAAGAGTAGAAAGAGCAGGCGGTGTTGGGATCAGCCCGCTATGTGTTTTGTAAGGGAGAGAAATAGCGGGTTAAAAGCACACTATTTGTCTAAAGCCAACAATACTTGATAGTGTAAACTACTAAATGATGCGGCGGGTCCGAGCATCCGCACGTAAGGACATCGAGCCGAAATCTACCCCCTCCAACAGAACTGCACCAGGATGTTTGCCCACCTCGAAGCTTCCTGCCCAATCGGCGATACCGAGGGCTTCAGCCCCATTTTGTGTAGCCCAGCGGATCCTTTCGTGCAACGGGATCTCCGGTAACAGTTTCATTTCTTCGACCAGTGATAGGCTTTCGTTGGAGGCCAGACTATCAGTGCCGAGAGCGATGCGTACCCCTTTATTCATTAGCAGTGTTGCGGGCGGATGCGCCCCTTCAATGTAATCATTCGAGCGGGGGCATACTACCCAGGTGATATCGCCCGGCGCGAAATATGCCTCCATGCGTTCTACAACGGACTCGTCAACAAAAGTGTTGTGGATCAGTAAAATCCGTTTGTTTGAGGGGGTGGAGGCCATGATGCGTTCAGCTGGAGAACCATAATGGGCGAAATCGATGGTTACTCCCATTCGTTGGTTACGGTCGTGTAGGGTTCCACATCCGAAAAAGAGCTCTGTTTCGGCTTTACTCTCCATGAAATGGATCGAAAGCGGATCTCCCCGTTGTGCCAAATCCCGGAATGGGGCATCTTGCAACGAATAGGTAGCATGAGGTGTTGGAGAGCATCTGAGACCGATTTGTGAGGCCTTATCTACAATACAGTCCATGGGTGAAAAATCGGTGCACCGCAGGCCGAAATACTCAATAAAATTGTGGTAATGGATTTTACTCTTAAGTTTGATGTCGAATGTAGAATCCCCGTTGCAAATGTCTCCGACAGCGGTAATTCCCTCCTGGAACATTTTGGTATCCCAATACCGTACAGCCGCTAATCGCTCTTCAGGCGTGGCTTCATGACGGACACGAGCCATGCCGTCAGCAAAGCCCGCAAAACCGCTGTGACGGGCGATTTTGCCCCGTAAATAGGAGAGTTCACTATGGCAATGGGCATTGACCAGTCCCGGGATGAGAATGCCGTTGAAAAATTCAACCCCCTCGCAGGAGTCGATGGCTTCCCGTGTCGTGATCTCAACCACCCGTCCCTCAGCGTCGAACGAGAGTATCGCCGAGCGTAGAAACCCCTGTGGTGTCCAAAGCAAATGGGAGGAAATCTTTCGTAAGGGTGTCATATTGTTGTGGAGGGATAAGAGGCAGATTATAGAGGAACCGGGCTTGGATGGAGTCACGGATCTGTTCTTGAGTCGGATACCGGATTATGCGTAGAGAGTCAATGGTCACTTTGGTCGTATATTGCTGGTTTTCCCGAAGTGTCGTATAGGCTGGATAAACATTTAACCATTGTGACCCTTTGCCCTCTTTGACAATGAGCGTAGCAGATTCGGAATTTATGGTCCCTTTGGTATAACTACGATACAGGTAGTCACTTTTTTTACCATCCTGATCCGTAAGACATTGCATATATTGTACATACGGATTTTGGTCTGCAGAATCAATATGGCAGATCCATTCAATTTTGTACTTCCCTGCTTCGACAGGAATTTTGATGGCGGGTGAGTCTTGCGCACGGCTCAGCCGAGAGTAACGTTGAGATTCCAAAGCACTGTACACCTCTTTTTTGTAAAGCTCCGATGCAATACGATTCAAGGTGTCACGGCGTGCGACAGCTTGAAACGTTGGTCTGCCTTTGGCATCCAAAGTGTCGAGAGCCGCCTGTAGAACATCGCTGAATTTTAGACTTTTACGTTTTGTTAGCCCCTCGATGGTGTACATGAAATCTTCAGGAGTGTAACCGTAATGTTCGAAAATCGGCGTATAGACATCCATAGAATCCTTTTCGAAGGCATAGCTCCCATGCATATCCCAATAGGCGTTGGCCAGATAGAGATCGCCAACAATGGATACCAACGTGGTATCAGGGATGCTTTTGGGCTTATCGCATGAAGAGAATATGGTCAGTATGAGCATCAGACACAAGGCGCCTAAAAGCTTTGGACATGCAATTATGTGGCAGAGTCGTTTCATGGTTAGTCTCTGATTTGGCTGCGAGGAATCATCGACAGCACAGTCAATTTGGAAATTAGGTAACTTACAGCTGTAAATGTTACCACAATAAGTAACAAATCGCTGAGGTGTACTTCGACAGGATAGGTGTCGATTAAGAAGGTTTCGCCTCCGAGCGTGAGAAATCCCCAATGTTGTTGGGCCAAAGAGAGCCCGAGTCCTAAAATCATACCGATTACGGCACCTATACCATAAATCAGCATTCCCTCTGCGACGAAAATCCGGCGTAGCAAAGGAATATCAGCCCCCATGGTTAACAGTGTACGGATATCTTTACGTTTGTCGATAATGAGCATAACCAGCGATCCGATCAGCGAGAAGGAGGCGACAATCAATACCAACAAGATAATGAAGTAGATTCCCCACTTTTCATACATCATGATGCGGTAAAATTCGGCTTTCTGTTGGTATCGGGTTAGTACCTCGAATTGATCTCCCAAGAGTGCAGCTACGGCAGGACGGACCGATTCAGGTGAATAACCATCGTCAAGCCGGATGGATAAAGAAGAGGCTTTCCCTTTATTATCGAGCAAATTTTGGGCAAAATCGATCGGTACGATCATGTATTTCCCATCTACCTCAGCCTCGAGAGCAAAGACACCAGATGGAAAAAGAAGCCCTTTGCGATAAAGACTTTGGGGCATCATGAGTGAAAATTTGCCGGAGCGCGGAACGTAAATCGCGATCGGATCGTTGAAGGTGGTACGGATGCCGAGTGTATAAGCGATCCCCTGTCCGACACAAGCTTCTGGCAGTTCTCCGAAGCGTAAGCGATAGTTCCCCTGAGTGATCAGAGTATCGATCGGGACCACCTCTGCAAACAGGGAATCTACACCACGCATAACCCCTATATACTGTCGATCACGATATTCGAACAATGCATTCTCTTCGAGGCTGAACGACCATTGTGCGACACCTGGAATGGCTCGCAACCGATCTGCAGGAATCGAATCCATGGCAAAGACCTTGCCTTGTGTCGGAGTGACCAGCAGATCGGGATCGAATGATTTATACATGCTGCGGATCAGCCCCTCGAAGCCATTGAATACCGACAGCAAAATTACCATAGCCGCTACCGGGATAGCCACTGCCAAAGCACTCACACCGGCAATGATGTTGATCACCGAATGTGATTTTTTGGAGAAGAGATATCTCCGTGCGAAGAGCAGTGTGAGACGGGGCATGGTCTATTTTTTGAGCAGTTTTTCGATTTCGCTGATATATTCGAGCGAATCATCCAGATAAAAGGCCAGTTCGGGAACAATACGCAACTGATTGCGGACCCGAACTCCGAGCGCTTTGCGGATCATCCAATTGTTGTCAGCGAGGGTCTGCATGATCTCTTCGTGCCGTTCGAACGGGAAAATGCTTAGGTAGATTTTTGCTAACGAAAAGTCAGGACTCATTCTGACACGAGTGACTGAGACCATGGTGCCTTTGACTAAAGAGGCTGCTTCCTTGCTAAGGATGTCACTGATGTCACGCAAAATCTGTCTGCCGATCTTCTGTTGGCGTGTCGATTCAATTTCGTTACTCATCGCTTTGCGAATTTATGTAGATCAATCGACGGTCAGGCCGCGATTGTCCAGCGTTCTTATCAATCTAAAATGGACGTTCAAGTTGATTGACTTATGAATCATCATGTGCGTCCTTATATTATGAGTTTTTGCCGTTTTATTATTTATTTCGGTGCTTTTGTTGTTGTTGCCATGTGCTTTGTATCTGGATTGTTCCCTTTCGGCTCTTGCCCATTTTGCTGTGGCGGTTACCGCATTTTGAACAGTTGAGGCAAGTTAGCGTTTAGTGTTCAAAAAGTCCAGAGATGTCAAGCAATATTATTGGGTCGCAATTGGGGAAGTAGTCGGTATCTTAAAGAGTGACGTGTGCGATAATCCACATTGCGATTGTGCTGAAATCTGCTCTGTCGCTGAAAATAAGTTGCAGCGCCCGAGGAGGAGGAACCCTGTTCTTCCTTGTTGGTGGCCTCTGAAGCGGGACGGTTTTCTGTTGATTGTCCCTGCTTACTCTGTTGAGACTGGGCAGATCCTTCCGGTTTTTTTTCTGTTTCAGAGGTTGATGCAGCTGGTATTACCTCTCCCTGGTTATCAGGTTGAGCCAAATTTTTGTTCTCCGCTTGTTCCGAAGTCGAAAGACTGTCCGGTACAGTCAATGTGTCTGTAACCGCCGGACGGGTCAAATAGAGTCTTACTGTTTCGATAGTTGTCGAATCCATAGGAATTCGTCCCGTACTGTCTTTAGGCAGCGTGTTTAGCAAAACGGTATCGGATGGAGTACGTCCTTTTTCCAATCTACGATTGATACGGCGTATGGTTGAACGGGCATACTGCTGATCCATGCGTAGTTGAGTCGCTTTGCTGGCTGCAGAACGAATGCCTCCCTTACCCAAACGGTAATAAACAGCGGCAAACACATTAATATTGTCGAGCGGTGAACGGTCGGGGTTGCCTTTGTATTTGGTGGGATTCCGCAAAATATCTCCATATCCGAAGCCATAGCGGGCCTCTATTGAAAATTCAACACGGCGCTGTGGCCCAAGCAGGAATGCTAAACCGGCACCACCGCAGAGTCCGTAATCAAAACGGTTGTCCCGGTTGAGTTGCATGGTGTAAGTTCCGCTTTCAATAACCCCATTGGTCTTAGATTGGCGGGAGTAGGTCGAATTCAGGTTATAGGAGGCCTGTATGCCGAGGTTGATGAAAAAGCGGGCTCTGCGTTGAAAAAGGTAGAAGTGAGGTTGCCAAATCAAAGGTATCTCGATCGAGTTGATTGTCCGGTGATAACTTTCATCCGATCCAAATGACTCATCGTAATTGAACCCTTTTTGCTTGAACAGCAAGTCGATCTCAATACCCCCTACATATTTGGTTTCACTGTAAAATTTGTAGGAGAGTCCGCCAGCGTACAAACCCCATTCAATGCCGGTCTCTTTAGCAGGCTTGAAACGGGCCATACCGCCTCCCCAGCCTCCCATGACACCAATGTAATGTTGTGCCGAGAGACTGTCTGCACAAATCAACAATAGCAGACAGAACAGCAATCGGGATATCTTGATGTTTTTACGCATGGTCTCTTGGTCTCTAACCCCTTCCCGGAGTTGTATCTTGCTAGCTAATATCCATATCCTGTATTACCATACCCCTGGGTTCCATAACCTTGTGTTCCGTACCCTTGGGTGCCATATCCCTGAGTTCCGTACCCTTGGTTATTGTAGCCATTGGGGGTATTGGAATTGTGGTTGTGCATCTCATCCTGATGACGTTTCGCCCACTCTTCCATCATCTTTTGGCGACGAATCGCCTCAAGTCGGTCAATGCGTTGTTGCATTTTTTCCATCGTCACAGGGGCAAACAGATCGTTCATGTCCACGTCGAACGATAATTCCCAATTCTCTTTGGCCATAATGGCCTCTTTCCCGTCCGGACCTACAAAAAGTTCGACCCGTTCAGGTTGGCGTCGCTCCGGTAATGAACCGCCATCCCATTTGCCGTTCTTATTGAGATCTTCAATCACTTTGATCCGGACCTCTGCTGGATTGATATAGCGGAAATAGTGTTCACCGGTAGTAAGATGCGCTCGTTCCTGAAGGGTGTTATCGGTGGGATCCAATAACTGTACAATATATTCGCTATCAGGATTTTTTCCTTTGATATTGAGAATGATTGTACCGAATTTGTCAGGTGACATAATATCGAACTCGCTGCGTAGCGTGTCGTTTTTCTCCCCATTCATGTTAACGAATGTTTCAGCCGGGATCATGAGTGCATAACGACCTCCCGGTACCCAGTCTGCTTTGAGCCACCATTGACGCAGTTGAATCGTATCCTGTACAAAATGAACAGGGATGCGTTTGGTTTTTCGTGGTTGTTCGTTGTTCGCATTTGACGACGATGTCGTAGTGGAGCGGGAGGTACGGGTATTCCGCGAAGTGCTCGATGATCCCTCTTCATCGAGAATCTGCTCCAAAACAATTGCGTTGCTGTCCACACTCGAGAGGGGAGCTGTGAAGACAAACTTGATATGCTCTTCCGGATTGACGGAGTTTGCAGGTGTTACATTGACCGCGAAGGGATTCCGTTTGGGAGTATCCTCCTCTTTCTCCTTTTTGCGGGCAGACTGTTTGATTTGGGGTGCTTTCCATCCCAACTTCAGATTGACGGTATCGATTCGCATGCGATAAGCCGTATCTTGTCCATGATAGATGAGACGTCCCTTGAGCGTATCGGGCATCTTTTCGATCTTTGAAAGATCGAACCAAAGTTCCATACTGTCGTGTCGAGGCGTCAAGTATTCCGTTTTGATCAGCGAGGAGTCTATACTGTCGAAACTCAACTCTTCGATTTTGGGGAATGGAGCTGTGAAATAGAGGCTGACCTTATTTTGCAGCGGCCGACTTGAACTGGAATAGGTCTGGCGCTTGTTCGGGGTATCCATGAACATCCGCATTTGAATCTGCGGTTGTGCTTGCAGGTACATGCGCGTCGAATCGAACCAGACGTCAAATGGAGGCATCTGGGCCGGATTATAGGTGCTGTCTAAAAACGCAATGCGATCGACCCCCGGTTCATATTGCTGGTTGCTATTGTTGTCTTCAAAACCATACACCCGATACGCCATCGGTTTCAGGTTTTCCGTGAGGAAAATTCCATTGGGGAATGAGCGCCCTACTGCCAGCGGTTTCGATTTGAAAATGGTGGAGTCCCGTTCCAATGAGTCTGCCTTCGGGTCGAAAAAGAGCAGGAAAACTTTGCCGACCGTATCATTGGTCTCTGCGTCAACTGTGTAGCCAGACATCATCAGTGAATCGATCTCCTTGCCGGTGGAAAAGACGTAACGTAAACCTGTATATGGGTTTCCTTCGTTGTTGTCAGAGACACTCTGTCCGAAATTGAGCGAGTAGGTCTGATCCGGCAACAGTGTGTCTTGGATGTCTATTTGAATGCCTCGTCCTTTCAAAGTGACGCTCGGCGTTTTTTTCATGAACGGTGATGTGTAAAACTCCTTTTGCTGGTCTTTGAGCTGCACATATTCGTTGAATTCGATATAGACCCGTCTGGATTTGAAATCAATGGTTCCATAAGCCGGAGTCATTGTAATCACAACGGGAGGCAACGAATCTTTCGGCCCTCCCTGAGGCATGGTAACCCGTGCACAACGCCACAACCCGGCTGTTGCGAAAAGTCCCACCAAAAAGATATAGATGAAACCTTTGATTAGATGGTAGAATGTACGGTTCATCGTGCCGGATTATTTGCGGAAAACTTGCGAAATCTCTTTACGAGCATCACGTTCCTTGATATATTCCCGTTTGTCGAAGCTCTTGCGTCCTTTACCCAAGCCGATTTGGAGCTTGGCCAACCCCCGTTCGTTAATGAACAGTTTGAGACCGACAACGCTCAGCCCTTTGTCTTGCAGGGAACGTTGTAATTTGAGCAACTCTTTGCGATTGAGCAGCAGTTTGCGGTCACGTTTGGGCATGTGGTTGTTGTAGGTCCCCCAGTGATACTCGGAAATGTTCATGCCCCGGACAAACAGCTCGCCATTGTTGAAGTAGCAGTAACAATCCGTTAACGACGCTTTGCCTAGCCGCAACGATTTGATCTCGGTGCCGGTCAATACGATACCTGCAATATAGGTGTCGAGGATTTCAAAGTCGTATGTCGCCCGTTTGTTGCGTATCGATATGTTGCGGTAATCTGACATCTTAAAACCGGAATAAGTCGGTGAATGATCACTCGTTCCGCAAAATTAACAAAATAGATTGAATTGCTACCGCCTCTTACTTGTATTGCGGCCGGTTTTGCCAACGCTTATTCCCCTGTTTGTTGTTTTTGCCATTGTTTTTGTTGCCGGTGCGATTGGCAGGGAGATGATTTTTGCGAGCGCGATTGTTGGTTTGAGCTTGTTTGTAGTCGTTACGGGCCGAATTGATCTCCTCTTCAGTTAAAGTGATAACGCCTTGAGACATTTTATGTATATCATTCAGAATGACATCGTTGGGGAGATATTCTTGGTTGTATTCGAACGCTTTTGCCCGCATGTATTTGGCGATGTTGATGGCAATGGCTTTACGCGCCTGCTCGTCGGGAACATTTTTCAGACCTGCCAACATGTGCTCGATATGCTTCCCGTAGTGTTTGTGGGCAATCTTTTTGTTGGGGTATTCGAGCTTGTCCGGTTTGGGTTGTACAGCGTGGCGGTCGGGCATCGGATAGGGGGAATCGACATCCAGCTTGAAATCCGACATAATTAGCAAATGGTCCCACAGCTTGTGTTTAAAGTCGGTTGCATCCCGCAATACGGGGTTGATGTTGCCCATCACTTCAACCACAACCTGAGCCTGCTCATTACGCAAAGCCCGGTCTTCGATGGTGCAGAGGTAATCCACCATTTGGTGAATATGCCGCCCATATTCGGGAAGCATCAGTTTTTTACGTTCAAAGTTGTAGTTTTTGTCCATAAAAGGAATTTGGGTCCGTTTTTTGTTACGGAATACACGCCCATCACGGGTTTGCAATAGGCAAATAACGTTCTGAAAAGGCTTGTCAGTATTCCAGAAGGGCGATTGGGTATGTCGATTAGGGTTAAAGCTAAAGTCGGTGTCAGAACGAAATAAACCGACTCATTTTGGCGAATAATGGAAAATTATCCGTATCTTGGAATTGAAGTTATATAGGCTTCAACGCTCCAGCGACAAATATATGGCAATTTTTTTAATTGCCCAAATACCCTCGCCGCGATGGGTTGAGCAATTTATATAATCAGTCACTAGTGTCCGGTAAAAAATCATGAAAGTTCTTTGAAAATATTGAAGGTTAGGA